>JARLIO010000061.1 GCA_031291675.1 Azospirillaceae bacterium | reverse complement strand
TCATTCCCACTCGATGGTCCCCGGCGGCTTGCTCGTAATATCATAGGTCACGCGATTGATCCCACGGACCTCGTTGATGATCCGGGTCGCAACCTTGCCCAGAAAGGCGTGCTCGAACGGGTAGTAGTCGGCGGTCATGCCATCGACCGAGGTTACGGCGCGCAGAGCCAGAACGAAATCATAGGACCGGCCGTCCCCCATCACCCCCACCGAGCGAACCGGGAGCAGCACCGCAAAGGCCTGCCAGATTTCATTGTACAGCCCGGCACGGCGGATCTCGTCGAGATAGATGCTGTCGGCCTGGCGCAGGATCGCCAGCTTCTCCACGGTGATCGCACCGGGAATCCGGATCGCCAGACCAGGCCCGGGGAAGGGATGACGACCGACAAACGCCTCGGGCAGGCCAAGCTCACGGCCCAGGCGGCGCACCTCGTCCTTGAACAGCTCGCGCAGCGGCTCGACCAGCGACAGTTTCATCCGATCCGGCAGACCGCCCACATTGTGATGGCTCTTGATCGTGACACTGGGGCCGCCGCTGAACGACACGCTTTCGATCACGTCCGGATATAACGTTCCCTGGGCCAGGAACTGGGCGCCGCCGATCTTGTTCGCCTCTTCATCGAACACGTCGATGAAGGTCGCACCGATGATCTTGCGCTTCTGCTCGGGGTCGCTGATATCGGCCAGTTTGCCCAGGAACAGCGCCGACGCGTCGCGATGCACCAGCGGAATATTGTAGTGATCCCGGAACAGGCCCACGACTTCCTCCGCCTCACCGGTTCGCATCAATCCGGTGTCGACGAAGATGCAGGTCAGTTGCTCGCCGATCGCCTCGTGGATCAGCACCGCGGCAACGGCGCTGTCGACACCGCCGGACAGGCCGCAGATCACCCGCCCCTGCCCGACCTGGGCGCGGATCCGGGCGATCTGCTGGTCCTTGAAGGCCGCCATCGTCCAACTCGTGCCACAGCCAGCAACGCGGCTGACGAATGTTTCCAGCAATTGGTGGCCGTGAGGCGTGTGCACAACTTCGGGGTGGAACATCACCCCGTAGAAGCGGCGGGCGTCATCGGCGATCACCGCGAACGGCGCGCCCTCCGACACTCCGACCGTCCGGAACCCTGGGGGCAGCATGGTGACGCGATCGCCATGGCTCATCCAGACTTCTTCGCGCCCGCCGGCCTGCCAGGGGCCGTCGAACAAGGCACAAGGCTCGCGAAGATCGACGAAGGCGCGACCAAATTCGCGGGAATGCCCCGGCTCGACAACACCGCCCAACTGAACGCACATCGCCTGCTGGCCATAGCAGATGCCCAGCACCGGCACGCCCAGGTCGAACACCAGGGCCGGCGCCCGCGGCGAGCCCGCGTCCAGGACCGACGCCGGTCCGCCCGACAGGATGATCGCCTGGGCGCCAAACGCCCGGACCTTGTCATCGCTGATCGAAAACGGGTGGATCTCGCAATAGACACCCATCTCCCGCAGCCGCCGCGCGATCAGCTGGGTGACCTGGGAACCGAAATCGAGAATCAGGACGCGATCACTGGCAGCGACAGTCATGGGAACACCCGGCCATTGCGTAAAACAGAGTTTCTACCGCACCCCGGGGGCCACAAACAAGCGCGCCCACCACATCAAATCGCGATGCCGGCATGTCATCGGCTCAGGCGAGCCACCAGGGGGGGCATCAGACAGTTGCACCCCCGTCCCGCGGACGACCCGTTGCGGATCGCCGATCAGCGCACCTTCGGGTCTGCCGACAGGCGGGCCAAGGGCATCAGATCGCGCCAGCCATAGGCGAATTCGATCAGGCTCGAGCCGGCGAAGACAATGGGCCGTTCGGCAATGCGAACGCCCCCAAGACGCTCGTAAAACCAACGCGCCGGATTGTCGGCCAGAACCCACACCACCGCCGAACCGCTGCCGGTCTGACACAACGCCGCCGCCATCGCGGCCATCAGCTGGCGACCAAAACCCTGGCTCTGGACATAGTCGAACAGATAGATGGCATAGAATTCCCCGGCATAATCGGCCAGGGTCGTCAGACCGGTTTGCCGCACCGGGCCACAGGTCGCAAAACCCACGACATCCTGATCCGGATCAAGCGCGACAAACGATCCGCGCGCGATCCGGGGCTGTGACAGCATCCGCCGCCACCGCTCCTCATAGGCACGTGGTTCGAGCGACAACAAATAGGCATCCGGGATCAACCCCGGATAGGTGGTCCGCCAACTGGCAACATGGACTTTGGCGATGCCCGCGGCGTCGCGAAGCTCAGCCTGGCGAACCCCTGTCATCGGCGCCCCTCCCGAACGGCAGACACCTCGGCACAACCGCGAACGAGCTTACGGATGTCATTCCAGCCGTACCCCATTTCCATGACTTCGGTCCCGTCGAAGTAGAGCGGCCGATGGGCCACCCGTCGTGCCCCCAGTCTCTCATAAAATCGCCGCGCCGGCCAATTGTCGCGTAGAACCCACACCGAGATTCGGGTCCAGGCCCGGTCGGTAAGATCGGCTGCCATCACCGACATCAGACTTGACCCCAGACCTCGACCCTGGACGGTACGCAGCAGATACAGGGCGTGGATCTCGCCATCGAACTCGCTGAGGCCGACCTGTTCGGGCCCGCAGACCCCGAAACCGACAATCGCCGGACCGATCTCGGCGACGAACACGCTTTGGCCGCATCCCGGATCGGACAGAATTTCCAACCAGAACCGATAGCGCTCGTCAACCGACATCGCGCGCAGCGAGCGATCGGGAACGATCCCGGGATAGGTCTCCCGCCACCCCTGGACATGAATGCGGGCGATTCGCAGCGCGTCATCGACGGACGCCAGCCGGATCCGCCCCGGAGTCATGGCACAACGCGCTCCAGGACGGCGGCAAAGAAGCCGTCGGTGCCATGCCGGCCCGGCGACAGGCGCAGCATCGGCTCCTCGACGGGGGCCCGGCCGCCGATGACATCGCCCCAGAGCTCGGTGATCGGCCGCACCACGAAATCGGGATGGGTCCCGAGAAACGACTCGATCTGCACCTCGTTCTCCTCAAGCAACAAGGAGCAGGTGGCATAGATCACCCGCCCCCCGGGCTTGGCGAGGCGCGCCGCACTGTCCAGGATCTCCGCCTGCAAACGCCGCAATTCCCCCAGGTCCGGGCCCTGGCGACGCCAGCGTTGGTCCGGATTGCGCCGCCAGGTCCCGGTTCCGCTGCAGGGCGCATCGACCAGGACCCGATCGAACATTCCTTTGTGGTGCTTGACCCAGGGATCCCGCTCGCTCGACAATTCACGGGTCTCGACATTGAACAGTCCGGCACGGCGCAGCCGCTCCGCGGCCCGTTTCAGCCGCCCGCCCAGCACGTCACAGGCAACCACCCGGCCCTTGTTGGCCATCGCGGCCGCCATCGCCAGCGCCTTGCCCCCGGCACCGGCACAGAAATCGACGACCTGCTGCCCGGGCTGCGCGTCGGCGATCAGGGCCACCAGCTGTGAGCCCTCGTCCTGGATCTCGACCAAACCGTTGCGGAAGGTCTCGGTCGCGGCCAGGGCCGGCCGGCCCTGAACCCGGATGCCCAGCGGCGACCACCGTGTCGGCTCGGCGATGATCCCCTCGCCCCGCAACGCGGTCAGCGCGGCCTCACGGGTCGTCTTGACCGGGTTGACCCGCAAATCCATCGCTGCCGGTTCCAGAAGGGCGGCCATCTCCGCGGCAAACCGTTCCCCCAGGGCCGCGCGCAGGGCGGGCTCCGCCCAGTCGGGGCATTCCAGCTGAATCTGTTCCGGCATCGCCGGATGATCCAGCGTATGGCGGTCCAGGGCCCGCGCCAGCCGGGTTTCCGCGTCATCCCACGCGGCGGGGGCAAAGCGCCCCCCGGAAAACACCGTGGCGAGCGCCGCCGCATGACCGTCGCGCAGCAGCAAACGCTCCGCGATGACGGTGGCCCGCGCGGTCACCGGCCCGGTCCAGCCGGACCGCTCCAGCCACCAACGCAGCCGCGCCCGGTGGCGCAGCAGGGTGTACAGCGCCTCGGCAATCGCCGATCGGTCCTTGGAGCCGATATAGCGCCGGTCACGAAAATAGGCGGAAATCACGGCATCGGCCGGTCGTGGCGCCACTTCGACCTGATCCAGAGCCTCGATAACCGCGGCGATGCGCGCAGCCGGTGTCATTGCCGGCCGCCGCTCAGAGCTCGCGCCGATAGTTGGGCGATTCGTTGGTGATCGAGATATCGTGGACGTGACTTTCCTGAAGGCCCGCATTGGTGATGCGGACGAATTCGCAATTGTGCTGCATATCGTGGATGGTGGCATTGCCGGTGTAGCCCATCGCGGCGCGCAACCCCCCGACCAGTTGGTGAACCACGGCACTGACCGGTCCCTTGTACGGCACCCGGCCCTCGACGCCCTCGGGCACCAGCTTCAGGGTATCGCGCACCTCCTGCTGGAAGTAGCGATCGGCCGAACCGCGGGCCATGGCACCCACCGAACCCATGCCGCGATAGCTCTTGTAGGACCGGCCCTGATACAGGATGACCTCTCCCGGGCTTTCATCGGTCCCGGCAAACAGGCTGCCCAGCATCGCGCAATCGGCGCCCGCAGCGATGGCCTTGGCGAGATCGCCGGAATATTTGATGCCGCCATCGGCGATCACCGGAATATCGCGCGACCGGCAGGCCTCGACCACATCCATCACCGCGGTCAATTGCGGCACGCCAACACCGGAGACAATCCGGGTGGTGCAGATCGACCCCGGACCGATGCCAACCTTGACCCCGTCGGCCCCGGCATCGATCAACGCCAGCGCCCCGGCCGCGGTCGCGACATTGCCCGCGATCACCTGGGTATAGTTGGACATCCGCCGCACGGTGCGGATTTGATCCAGGACCCGGGCGGAATGACCATGCGCGGTGTCGACCACCAGCACATCGACCTCGGCATCGAACAGCGCCTCGGCACGGGCCAGGCCGTCAGATCCGGTGCCCGTCGCGGCAGCAACCCGCAGGCGGCCCCGGCTATCCTTGGAGGCCTTGGGGAAGGTCTTGGCCTTTTCGATATCCTTGACCGTGATCAGACCGATACAGCGAAACGCCTCATCAACCACCAGCAGCTTTTCGATCCGGTGGTGGTGCAGCAGCCTTTTCGCCTCTTCGCTGCCGACGCCCAGCGGCGCGGTCACCAGGCCCTCTTTCGTCATCAATTCGCGCACCGGCTGCGTCGGGTCGGTGGCGAAGCGGACATCGCGATTGGTCAGGATGCCGACCAGCCGCCCCGGACAGCCGTCATCGCTGGGCTCGGTGATCGGAATGCCGGAAATGCCATGCGAAGTCATCACCGCCAACGCATCGGCCAGGGTGGCGTTCGGTCCGATCGTGATCGGGTTGACGACCATCCCGGATTCGAACCGTTTGACGCGGCGAACCTCTTCGGCTTGGCGCGGGATTTCCAGGTTGCGGTGGATGACACCGAGTCCCCCGACCTGGGCCATGGCGATGGCGAGGGCGCTTTCGGTGACGGTATCCATCGCGGCGGACACCAAGGGAATACCCAACTCGATTGAGCGGGTCAGGCGGGTCCTGGTATCGGTCTGGGCGGGCATGACCGACGATTCTTGCGGGACCAGCAACACGTCGTCAAACGTCAGTGCCTCACGGAACGGCGGCAGGTTGGCCATAGGCCATCTCCTCGGGCGAGCCTCTCACGGCTCGCGGACAATTTTGAAGCCAAGCAAGCTTGGTAAACTCGGCGAACTATACACAGGATCGGTTCCCTGTGAAGACCGCTATGGATAGTCTGATATCGTCGATGGGGTTCGGTCCGTCAATGGCGCCACCGATCGACAGAAATCCGTCATGGCACATGGTTCACGAGGAGATAGGCCCTATGTCGGCGCCAACCTGGCACCCCATCGACAGCGCGCCCACCGATGGGCGATCGATCCTGGTCTATGATCCGAGTATCGGCATCATCATTGCCCGCTGGCGCGATGGCGGCTGGTTGACCGCGGCCGCCAGCGGCATGGCCGACGTCGTTCCGACCCATTGGATGGCATTGCCGCCCAGGCCGCGTTGGTGACCGACCGGGTCCGGCGGTGATGGGGGCCATCAAGACCGGCGAAACCCGGTTGCGACGATATAGGTCTCGGCACTGTCGGCACGGCTGGCGGGTGGCTTGGCGTGACGAACCTGAACGAAATCGCGCTTCAGCTGTTCGAGCAGATCCCGCTCCGCCCCGCCCTGGAACAGCTTGCAGATGAAGGCGCCGCCGGGGGCCAGAACCTCGGCCGCGAAGACATAGGCGGCTTCGGCCAACGCCATGATCCGCAAATGGTCCGTCGCCTGGTGCCCGGTCGTCGGTGCCGCCATGTCGCTCAGCACGATATCCGCCGGACCGTCGAGCAGCGCGCGCAACCGCTCGGGCACGGTCTCGTCCAGGAAATCGGCCTGCATGACGCTGGCGCCAGCCACCGGTGCCATCTCCAGAATATCCAGCGCCACGACCTTGCCGCCGTCGCCGACTTTTTTCACGACGACCTCGGTCCAGCCGCCCGGCGCGGCGCCCAGATCGACGACCCGCCGCCCCCGTGCCAGCAGATGGAAACGTTCATCCAGTTGCATCAGCTTGAAGGCGGCCCGCGACCGCAATCCCAGCTTATGGGCCTCGGCGACATAGGGGTCGTTGAGCTGACGTTCCAGCCAGCGGGTCGAGGACACCGACCTTTTTGCCGAAGTCTTGACACGCACACCGATATTACGGCCCGAGGGCCGGGTTCCCGAAGGTTTATGTGGCGGCATATCCCGCTTATCGTCGCATGAGAGAAGAAATAGGCCCGGTCACGCGCCCGGACCGGCGTTGATCAGGTCGAGCAGAATCCCTTCCCGCAGGCCCCGATCGGCGATCCGCAACCGCTCCACCGGCCAGGTGTCACAAATCGCCTCCAGCACGGCACAGCCGGCGACGACCAGGTCCGCCCGATCCCGGCCGATGCAGGCATAGGCGGCCCGGCCCTCGAAGTCCAGCGCCAACAAACGCCGGGTCACCGCGCGGGCATGATCAACCATCAGATAGGCGCCATCGATTCGGGCGCGCTCATAGCGTGGCAAGCCAAGATGGATCCCGGCCAGAGTGGTCACGGTCCCCGAGGTGCCGAGCATTTGCACCCGCCCCCGGGCCACCTGGACGCGAATTTGATTGCGGTACTCGAACACCGCAAGCGCGTCCGAGATGTCGGCGATCATCGTATCGAAATCGGACAGGCTGATACGGTCACCGCCATAGGTTTCGGTCAGACCGACGACCCCGAGCGGCAGGGAAATCTGATCGAGGATGCGCGGCCGAAGGCCATTTTCGAGCGCCAGCCACATGATCTCGGTCGAGCCACCGCCGATATCGAACACCAGGGCGCGATCGACCCCGGGATCGAGCAGCGGGGCACACCCCGCGAGGGCCAGCCGGGCCTCTTCCTCGGAACTGATGGTTTCGATTTCGATCCCGGCCTCGTTGCGCGCCCGGTCGACAAACTCGGCACCGTTGGTGGCGCGGCGGCAGGCTTCGGTCGCAACCGCGCGGCCATGGGTCACCCCCCGGCGCGCCATCTTGGCGCTGCACAAGCGCAAGGCCCCCAGCGCCCGGTCCATCGCCGCGGGTTCGAGGGTCCGACTGCGGCTCAACCCTTGCCCGAGGCGAACAATTCGTGAAAACGCATCAATCACGCGAAAGGAGCCGGCGGACGGGCGAGCGACCAACAAACGACAATTGTTAGTCCCGAGGTCAATGGCGGCAAACACCGGCGGCGGGTCCGGACGACGCCCCCTGGCGCTTTCGCTGCGCTCAATGACCAGTTGCATACTCACGGCAAACCTCACACGCCGCCAACAGTCAGCCCCGGTGACGATTGACTTTTTTGATCGTAACTCATTCCTGCGCCCTGGTGGAAGGGTTCCGATGCCCCGAATCCGGTGTTTCGCTCGACACCGAACGATCCGGGTGCGGCGACGTGGCCCCGGCGGGAACGAAACACCTGTTTGATGATTTCATCGATCGCGATGAAAATTTCGGCTAGCCAAGCACCAAACCCCATGCTACAAGCCCGGCCTCACGAACGAGCGGCGTTACACGCCCCGCTCTGGTGGGGGATCGTCTAGTGGTAGGACAGCGGACTCTGACTCCGCCAGCCTAGGTTCGAATCCTAGTCCCCCAACCAACTTCGCTGAATGTTCTCGATAGCTCAGTGGTTTGAGATGTGCCTCTCCTGGGGGCTGCGCCGTCGGCGACGTTCTGGATCGGGAGCGAATTTCTGCGCCAGGGGCGCCGTCTGCCCCTCCAGCGCAACCACGGTTCTTGGCTGCGTCCGCGGCAATCGGCGCGCCGCCTCGACCACCGTCCTACCCCGTTTCCATATCAAACCCGCCCCGATAAAAGCCTTCCCTGCGCACTTTGTGCGCTCCGTGCCGCGGAATTCTCGCGCGACAGCAATCCGCGCACACTCAAGACCTGCGGCACCCAAAACAGCGGATGGGTTTGCGAAATGTGCGCAAGGCTCCCCGCTCTTTCCATAACCTACGCGTTCCCTGGCGGCATGCCCCAGCAACGGGCCTACGGCGCCTGGGGTTTTCAACATTGCCAGGGCGATCAGCAATCGCCACCTCAACCATAGCCGCATCGCCCATCGCGATGACGACAAGCCTACCAAAAGGCGCGGATTCGTGTCGCTGCAAAGCACCAATTAAATTCCGCATTGGTTGTTATTTTCGGCAAATTTCATCCCATATTGGCACTTTCAGACTATTTTTCTTTTCATTATTCGTATGAAATGCCGCCGACTGTTTTCGTGCGGGGTATGCGACAATATCTTCCACTCCTACGAGTTAGGTGGTATCCTCCATTGATGAAACAACTAGCGTAGATAACTAAGAATTATGATCGATTCCGATGTCCTGCGTTCCGGAAGAACCCCTTTTGAAATTAGAGAGGGCGACAGCGATTATTCTTCACTGTCGATCTCCGATCGTTTTCTCGCCAAAGGAAATCTTGAAAAGAGCTTTTTCAATGGCGTCAACCTCTCGAATTGCGCATTTACCGGTGTACGACTGAACAATACGGAGTTCTGCGAAGCCCGCGTGGAAAGGTGCCATTTCGACGAGACGGATCTGTCCGGCTCCGATTTCGTCGATTGCCGGTTCGACGGCGTCACGTTCTCGAAGTGTGTCTTCGATAAGGGCGAGTGGCGAGAGGCGACATTTTGCAAATGCCGATTTATCGAATGCACCTTCGTTCATACGACCATAGCATTGTGCAAATTCATCGATTGCGAATTCGACGAAACGTCCATTTCGACCGCCGAGCATAGGGCGATTTACTTCAATGTCTTCACACGTTGCAAGTTTGCTCGTTCCGTAACCGACGTCGTCTTTGCGTCCCGAAATTTCGGCACACCCGCGAGAGTCGGCCATACCCAGTTGGTCGACGCGACATCCGGTACGAACATCGAGCAAATTTGCCTTCTGAACAATGTCGGACAACTGAGGGTCGTTGTTTTGGCCGAAGTGGCCGAATCTATCTGCCGGTCTCTCGTGGGCAAGGTCCAACGTCGTAACAGCACCCTGA
>JARLIO010000060.1 GCA_031291675.1 Azospirillaceae bacterium | reverse complement strand
TATCTCATTCGCCGCGCCGTTGAATGCGCCACAATCACCTACGATCAGATTGTCGCCGGGGCTATGGACAGTGGTGCTATCCGAAATCCGCGTATTCCCGCAATGGTAGCCGCACCTGCCTTAGCCGGATAGGAAGATGGCAGATCGTAACCAAAAGAACGGCAATTGCCCGTATCCCGTCGAGGCCGGCAATATATCCAATGGTACTGCGGCGCGGCTCAAACATATCGCGAAATATCTCGATCTATTATTTTGTCTGGTGTTTGTTATCTTTGACACGATTTAAACGTACTGCTCTTATATTGCTGAGGTAGAATTTGTTCTTATCGCGTCAACGTTTGGTATGGTTGCCCCCGGCCGTGGTCCGCGGCGCAGCCCGCCAGGCCCGCCGTCGCCTCCTCTGCGAACCACACCGTCGGGCTGCCCCGCTGGCGCAGCACCGGGTCAGGCCTGCGCCCGTTGGTCACCGGCGACGTCACACGCGGGGCACCTCGACGCTTTTCGGCATTGACCTTGTAGGGCACGGCGGACGACCTCGGTGGAGGATGAGCGTGTATCATTACCCGGAGCGGCTCGCAAAGCAACGACATGCTTTTAGTTATTCTCGCTCTATTTTAGGAGCAGGAATGCCCAGGGCCCGTCCCGTTGAATCGGACCGGCTCCAACCTTGCTGCCCCCCGCTCGCCGGCAACGCGATGCGGTTCGTTCACGGGTTTGGTTGGTCTTGGCGTTGGTCAAGGTGCAGCGATCGCTCCGATCTCCATTGTATTTGACAATTACACGCATCACTTCTCTCAAGACGCTACTTTCATCAGACCGTATCCATGGCGTTATCTCGCCCGGGCGCGCCTTTGATGACCATAATAATACTTCGTTAATCCTACGTGCAATATCCTGCCATCGTCTCGGGGCCGCGGCGCCAAAGCTCTCCGTCCTCAAGAATCCCAACGGACGCCAACACCCGGGTGGTACCGCGGGGCGAAACAGCAGACATCGGGAGAAGCCTTGGGAAACAGGAAAAATCACGATCACAAAACGAACTGTTTACGTTTATCTTCCAGACACCCGCAGGTCTGACAATAAAAAAGGGATTGATCATGTTGAAGTTTATCGCGTCAGCGATTTTTAACCGGGCGTCAGCGCAGCAAAAGAACGACGCTGAAATCCTCGCCCTGCTCGACGCCCGTGCCGGCGTCGGGCTTTGGGATGTGAGATTGCACGATGGCGACCCGCTTCATCCGAAAAGTGTCTGGCGCTGGTCGAGCGAGTTCCGCCGCGTGATCGGCTTCACCAGTGCTGCCGAATTTCCCAATGTGTCGAGCGCCTGGTCCGACCGCCTTCACCCCGATGACGTGCCCGAGGCCATGGCGGCGTTCAAGAATTGTCTTTCCGGCGCGTCCGGCGCGACGGACCATTACGACATTGCCTACCGGCTCAAGATAAAGGACGGGACCTATCGCTGGTTCCGCGCTGTGGGTGGTGTTAGTCGCGATGGCTCCGGCAAGGCCATCCGGATGTGCGGATCGCTCATCGATATCAACGCAGAGCGGTTGGCCGAGGCCCGACGCCGCGATGATATGCAACGCCTTGCCGACACCTTCGAAACCCGGGTCATGGATTTGGTCAAATCCGTGTCGTCATCCTCCACCGGACTGCAAGGCACCGCGCAATCGCTAACCTCTGGTGCCGCCGACTCTGCCGCTCAGGCGGAGACCGTGGCCGCCGCCGCCGAACAGGCGACAGCGAATGTACAGACCGTGGCCGCGGCCGCCGAGGAATTGTCGTCATCCGTCTCAGAGATCTCGCGCCAGGTCGCGGAATCCGCCCGCATCTCGACGGCCGCGTCGGAAAAAGCCGAGAGCACCAACAGCATGGTCCAAGGGCTTACCGCCGCGGCGAATAAGATCGGCGAGGTGGTCAAGCTGATCAACGACATCGCCAGCCAGACCAATCTTCTGGCCCTGAACGCCACCATCGAGGCGGCCCGGGCCGGCGACGCCGGCAAGGGTTTTGCCGTGGTCGCCGGTGAGGTCAAGGCCCTGGCAAACCAGACCGGCCGCGCCACCGATGAAATCGCCCAGCAGATTTCCGCCGTCCAGGAGGAAACACGCAAGACCGTCGAGGCGATCAAGGAAATAGCCGCGATCATCGGGCAGGTTCGCCAGATTTCGTCCGGAATTGCCTCGGCAGTCGAGGAGCAAGGCGCCGCCACGCAGGAGATCGCCCGCAATGTCGAACACGCTGCCGAAGGAACCCAGCAGGTTTCCAATAGTATTGGCGGCATCAGCATGAATTCGAAAAACACCGAGAATGGGGCGGGCAAGGTGCTGGCCTCGGCCGACACACTGGCGTCCGACTCTGAAAAGCTGCGCGATGAAGTGACACACTTCCTCACGGAGATCCGTTCCGCCTAATGCCGGTCCGCTTTGATCGTGACCGATCAAAGCGAAGCCTCATGCGCCGGCGCGCCCATCCGGGCGCTTGGCTCCGCGCCCCCGGGGGGCGCGGTCGCCGTCGCGACCGGGACCCCGCCCGCCATGAGCAAAGATCACGGCGGGCGGGTATCAGCCGCGCCGGTCCGGCGCGTCGCATCACGACGTCTTTCCCTGGTGAACACCGTGAGCCTGTCAAAAACCCGCCCGATGGCGCCGTGGTCGGTCACGGACTGACCAGTTCCGCGATCTCGCGCAGCAGCGACTGCGCCGACTCCGTGGCCGAGGGCGCCGCCGCGTTTGGCACGGCCTCCACCGCCGTTTCGCCGTCAAGCGCGATGACGTCGTCCAGCAGAAAGGTCGCGATCTTGTCCAGCGTCGGATAGTCAAACAGCAGCGATGCCGGCAGGGTGCGCCCCAGGCTGCGGTTGAGCCGGTTGCGCATATCCACGGACATCAGCGAGTCGAAGCCCTGCGCCACCAGAGGCTGGTCCAGCGCGATCGGCTCGCCCTCGCCATAGCCCAGCGTGTGCCGGGCCAGTTCCTGAAGATAGCGGCGCAGCAGTCCGGGCCGCTCGATCGCCAGCACCTCACGCAGCTCCGCGATGATGTTCCGGTCGTTGCTCATCGCCGACCGGGTCTCCGCTGCCGCGCCGCCCGTGACCGCGACCGTCGCGTACAGGCCGCCCCTGATCTCCAGCCCCTGGCTCGTGGTGAAGGCCCGCCAGTCGGCATCGACGATCACCGGCTGAACCAGGTCCTCCTTGAGCACCTGTTTCAAGACCCGCAGCGCCTGATCGGGGTTGAGGCTGCGGATCCCCATCGTGGCGAACCGGTCGCCGGACATCGACGCCGCCATGCCGGACTCCGCCCAGGGGCCCCAGTTGACGCTGGTCGCCGGCAGCGACAGCCGGCGACGCTCCGCCGCCAGCCCGTCCATGAAGCCATTGGCCGCCGCGTAATTGCCCTGACCCAGATTGCCGATCACCGCCGCAACCGACGAGAACAGCACGAAGAAATCCAGGTTGCGGTTCCGCGTCGCCTGGTGCAGATGCCACGCCCCGCGCAGCTTGGGTGCCATCACGCTGCGGAACCGCGCCCAGGTCAGATCGGCGATCATGCCGTCATCCAGCAGGCCGGCGGCATGGATCACACCCTTCAGCGGTAGCGTTGTGGCGTCGATCCGCGCAAACACCCGCGCGACGTCGGCGGCCACCGCGATGTCGGCCTCGATCGTTTCGACTTCGACACCATCCTGGCGCAGCGCCGCAATGATCGCGCTCGCATCGGCCGCCGGGGCCCGGCGTCCGACCAGGATCAGGTGCCGGGCGCCCTCTTCGTGGAGCCATTGCGCCAGCCGCAACCCCAGGGCACCCAGGCCGCCGGTGATCAGGTAGCTGGCGTCGGCCGTGACCGGACCGCGACGGCGCATCAGCGCCTTGCGCTCCTCGTCCTCGCGCGCCAGCACGATCTTGCCGATATGGCGGGCCTGGGCCATATAGCGGAACCCGTGTTCCGCCTGATGCAGCGGAAACACCGAGACGGGCAACGGGCGCAGCGCGCCGCTCTCGAACAAGGGCAGCAGTTCGTTGACCATCGCCGCGATCAGCGCCGGGTCCTCGCGCAACACCGCGGCCAGGTCGAATGGACGATAGAAGATTGTCGGGTCAAGGGCCGCGACCCGATCGGCATCCCAGATCCCGATCTTGCCCATCTCCAGGAACCGCCCGCCCCGCGCCAGCACCGAGAAGCTGGCGGTGATAAAATCACCACTCAGCGAATTCAGCACGATATCGACGCCCGCGCCGCCGGTCAGCGCCCTGATCTCCGCCGCGAAATCGGTGCTGCGTGAGTTCAGCAGATGGGTGACGCCCAGCGCGCGCAGATGGGCGCGTTTCTCCGCCGAGCCCACGGTTGCGAAGATCTCGGCGCCGGCCCGTTGGGCCAACTGCACCGCCGCCAGCCCGACGCCACCGGCCGCGGCATGGATCAGGATCCGATCGCCACGGCGCATTTTGCCCAGCACATTGAGCGCATAATGGGCGGTCAGGAACGTTGCGGGTAAGGTTACAGCCTCATTGAAGCTCATTCGTTGCGGTTTCGGAATGACCAGGATCCGGTCGACGGTGACATGACTGCCGATGCATCCCGGTGACGCCAGGACGATGACGGCATCGCCCTCGGCCAGGTCGGTGACCGCGGCGCCGCGGCGCGCGATGGTGCCGACCGCCTCGAAGCCGAGCAGGCCGGCATCCCCGGGATATTGCCCCAGGGCGTTCAGCACATCGCGGAAATTGAGGCCCGCGGCCAGAACCGTCACCTCGACCTCATGATCCGCGGGGGCGCGGCGTGCCCGGGTTTTGAAGATCAGATCGTCCAGCGTGTGCCGCGGGCCGACATCAAGGAAATAGGCCTCGCTATCGCCGATCACCGGCACCGGACCCGCGGCCGCGACCGGGTTTGCCGCCACGCCGAGGCGCGCGCCAAACCACTGGGTGCCGCGGCGCAGCGCCAGATGGTCTTCGCCACCGGTCTCGCCAGCCCCGCCGATCCGCGTTGCCAGGGCGGCGACGCCGCTGTCGCTGGCTTTGTCCTCGACATCGACCAGGCCGCCCCACAGCTCGGGGTATTCGTGCGACAGCGTCCGGCCCAACGCCCACAAGGCACCGCCGGTCCGCGTCGTCGCGGCGATCGAGCGGTCTTCGCGGACCACGCTGTGCGCCTGCCGGGTCATGATCCACAACCGGACTGCCGGCCGCACCGGGTAGCGGCTCAGCGTCTGCACCAATGCCAACAGCGTGCCGCACCATTTTTCGTGATCGGCCTCAAGACCGTCGGCCGTTTCGGCTGCTGCGGTGGCATCCTCCGGCCCGGTCGCGGCCAGCACGATGCGGATCGTCGCGAACGGCGCGGCCGCGGTCCAATCCGCCAGCAATCCCGCAAGGTCCGAGGTCGGGGACGGCGCCGCGGCCAGGTTCAGGGCATAATGGTCGCTGTCGAGCCTCTCGAACCCATCGCCCGGATTCAGTTCCAGGCACCGCGCCTCCTGGACGCGCAGTGTCGCGGCCAGGGCGGCCCCCCAACCCACGGGTTCGGTCAGGATGATCCAGCCCGGGGCCTCGGTCGCCGGATCCGCCGGGGCCGGGATCTCCTGCCAGTTGATGGTGTGGATCAGGCCGCGATCGTCGCGGCGCATTTGCTGATACAGGGTGGTGCGATCGGTCTGCTTCAGCAGGAAGTCATCGATCTCCAGAACCGGTACGCCATCGGCGCCATAGGCGACCACCGTGGCCTTGACCAGCCCGGTGGCGACGATGATCCGGGTGTGGCAATAAAGCGAGCCCGCCAGCGAGCCCAGCAGGCGGATGCTGCCGATATGCAGCGGGATCAGCACGCTGTCGCCGGTCAACATCGCCGACGCCGAGGTCTCGCACGCCGGCAACACGGTTTGCAGGATCGAATCGATCAGCCCGGGATGGATCGCGCTGTCATCAATGCGGCCGGTCGCCTCCAGCCGGCACCAGGATTCATCCGCGCCCTGCTGGATATCGCGCAGGCAGCGGAAATTCGGGCCGGTGCTGTAGCCCGCGGTCTCGATCAGGGCATAGAACGCATCATGGGCCATGCGTCCGGGGCAACGCGCGCCGTGCGCGGAAAGGTCAGCCGGGACCGGCGTCCGCGCCCGGATCGGCGCGGCGGCGATGCGGCCGGCGCAATGGGTCTGCCACGGCGCGTCGGGGCCCTCGGCGGGACGGCTGACCAGACGGAACCCGCCCTCGGCGCCGCCAATGCCCTCGATGATCATCTGCACGGTGCGCGGCTCGTCGTCATCGACCACCAGTGGTGCGGTGAAGGCGACATCATCGAGCCGGCTCGTCGTCGCACCGGTCAGGTCACGGACCGCCGAGAACGCCATCGACAGATGGGCCGCGGCGGGGGAGATGATCCGACCGAAAATCTTGTGCTCGCGCAGGAACGCCGGCTGATCGGCGGTGAAATAGGCCTGATACAGCACGCTATCGCGCGCCAGCAGCGGCGACACGATCTTCTGCCCCAGCCAGGCGTGGCCGCGGCCCGACGGGACACCGCCGGCATCGGCGATCGGTGGCAGGTAATAGCTTTTGCGCTGGAACGGATAGCCGGGGATGGCGACCTTGCGCAGATCGAAGGGCCGGTCGCGGCCGGCCCAATCGATGTCGACGCCCTGGACGTAGAGCGTGGCCAGGCTGGTGGCCAGGGTGCGATGGTCCTG
>JARLIO010000059.1 GCA_031291675.1 Azospirillaceae bacterium | reverse complement strand
TCGAGTTGATTGCGCCGATCGCGATGGACGAAGGTCTGCGCTTCGCCATCCGTGAGGGTGGCCGTACCGTCGGCGCCGGTGTCGTCGCCGGGATCATCGCGTAAGCGTTCGCCGAGGCTCATGAGGGTGGTCGGTGCCGGGACGAGACCGGCGCCGACAAACCGGGGTTAAAATACGATGGACAGTCAAAACATCCGCATCCGCCTCAAGGCGTTCGACCATCGCGTGCTCGACCAGTCGACCAGCGAGATCGTCAACACCGCGAAGCGGACGGGGGCTCGGGTTCGGGGGCCAATCCCGTTGCCGACCCAGATCGAAAAATTCACGGTGAACCGTTCGCCGCACGTCGACAAAAAGTCCCGCGAGCAGTTCGAGATCCGCACGCACAAGCGGTTGCTTGACATCGTGGATCCGACCCCGCAGACGGTCGACGCGCTGATGAAGCTCGACCTCGCCGCCGGCGTCGACGTCGAGATCAAGCTCTGAGGGGGATGGAAATATGCGATCCGGTCTGATCGCACAGAAGGTCGGCATGACCCGCGTCTTTTCGGACGATGGTGAGCATGTTCCGGTCACTGTGTTGAAGGTCGATACTTGCCAGGTGATTGCGGTACGCACCGAGGAAAAGAACGGCTACACGGCTGTTCAACTCGGCGTCGGCAAAGCCAAGGTCAAGAATGTCAGCAAGGCGCAGCGCGGCCATTTCGCCAAGGCGAAGGTCGAGCCCAAGCAGAAGCTGGCTGAGTTCCGCGTGTCGCCGGAAGCCCTGATCGAAGTGGGAGCCGAGCTTTCGGTTGAACATTTCATCGCGGGCCAACTGGTTGACGTGGTCGGAACCAGCATCGGCAAGGGCTTCGCCGGTGGCATGAAGCGCTGGAACTTTGGCGGTTTGCGGGCAACCCACGGCGTGTCGGTGTCTCACCGGTCGCTGGGTTCCACCGGTAACCGTCAGGATCCCGGCAAGACGTTCAAGAACAAGAAGATGGGCGGCCATCTTGGTGTCGAGCGCGTCACGACGCAGAACCTGAAAGTGGTGAGCGTTGATGGCGAGCAGGGTCTGATCCTGGTCAAGGGGTCGGTTCCGGGCGCCGATGGCGGCTATGTTCTGGTTCGCGATGCGGTCAAGCACAAGCAGCCGGCGGGCGTTCCGTTCCCGGCCGCTTTGCGCCCGGCGGTGCCCGATGCCGAGCCCGCTGCAGCCGAGCCGACGGAGTAAGGCCTGATGAAAACCACAGTCCTCAACCTCAACGCCGAAACGGTGGGCGAGATCGAACTCGCCGACTCCGTGTTCGGGGTTCCGGTGCGCAAAGACCTGTTGGCGCGGATGAT
Source organism: Azospirillaceae bacterium (assembly GCA_031291675.1). GTDB lineage: Bacteria > Pseudomonadota > Alphaproteobacteria > Azospirillales > Azospirillaceae > JARLIO01. The sequence continues at coordinate 179,831 of JARLIO010000059.1, read as the reverse complement.
CGCCTGGCAGCTGGCCAAACGGCGCAGCGGCAATCACAAGGCCAAGATCATCAGCGAGATCAGCGGTACGACCAAGAAGCCGTTCCGCCAGAAGGGCACGGGTCGCGCCCGTCAGGGTTCGACGCGCTCGCCGCAGTTTCGCGGTGGCGCGGTGATCTTCGGTCCGGTGGTGCGCAGCCATGCGTTCGACCTGCAAAAGAAGGTCCGCAAGCTGGCGCTGAAGACCGCGTTGGCGTCCAAGCATGCCGAGGGCAAGCTCGTCGTGCTCGACCAGGCCATTGCCGAGACGCACAAGACCCGGGTGCTGGTGGGGCAGTTGTCCCGCCTGGGCCTTGGTTCGGCGCTGATCATCGATGGTGCCAACCTCAACGAGAATTTCGCCCGGGCGGCCGCCAATATCCCCTTCATCGACGTGCTTCCGGAGCAGGGGGCCAATGTCTATGACATCCTGCGCCGCGACACGCTGGTATTGACCAAGAATGCGGTCGAGCAATTGGAGGCTCGTCTGAAATGAGCAGCACTTCGAAACCATCGGTGAACCCGGAGCGGATGTACGATGTCATCCAGGCTCCGGTCATCACCGAGAAGTCGACGATGGGTTCCGAACACAACCAGGTCACTTTCCGCGTGCCCCTGGATGCCACCAAGCTGGAAATCCGGGCGGCCGTCGAAGGGCTGTTCAAGGTTTCGGTGACGGCGGTCAATACCATCGTCCAGAAGGGCAAGGTCAAGCGCTTCCGTGGCAAGATCGGACAGCGGTCGGACTACAAGAAGGCCATCGTCACGCTTGCTGAAGGAAGCAAGATTGACGTGACGACCGGTCTCTAAGCGCGGGAGCGAACCGATGGCATTGAGACAATATAACCCGATTACGCCGTCGCTGCGCCAGTTGGTGCAGGTTGACCGGTCGGAACTTTTCAAGGGCAAGCCGGTCAAGTCGCTGACCGAAGGCCTGACCAAGTCCGGCGGCCGTAACAATACCGGGCGGATCACCGCGCGGCGGATGGGTGGTGGCCACAAGCGCCGCTACCGTCTGGTGGACTTCAAGCGTCGCAAGTTCGACGTTGCGGCGACGGTGGTCCAGCTGGAATATGATCCGAACCGGACCGCGTTCGTGGCGCTGATCCGCTATGCGGATGAGGAGCTGTCCTATATCCTGGCGCCGCAGCGGCTGAAGGCCGGTGACACCGTGGTCGCGGGCGACCGCGTCGACGTCAAGCCGGGCAATGCGATGCCGTTGCGCAGCATTCCGGTCGGCACGATCGTCCACAATGTTGAGTTGCGGGCGGGCAAGGGCGGGCAGTTGGCCCGGTCGGCGGGCACCTATGCCCAGCTGGTCGGCCGTGATGCCGGTTATGCCCAGATCAAGCTGGCCTCGGGCGAGCTGCGGATGGTGCGGGGCGAATGCCTGGCGACCATCGGCGCGGTGTCCAATCCGGATCAGTCGAACATCAACCTGGGCAAGGCCGGTCGCTCACGGTGGCTGAACAAGCGTCCGTCGGTCCGTGGTGTGGCGATGAACCCGATCGACCATCCGCACGGCGGTGGTGAAGGCCGGACCTCGGGCGGTCGTCACCCGGTGACGCCGTGGGGCAAGCCGACCAAAGGAAAGAAGACGCGGAACAACAAGAAGACGGACAGCCTGATCCTGCGCCGTCGTCATCAGAAATAAGGAGGCCGGCCTTGGCCCGCTCAGTTTGGAAGGGGCCGTTCATCGACGGCTACCTGTTGAAAAAGGCCGACAAGGCGCGGTCGTCGGGGCGCAACGAGATCATCAAGATCTGGTCGCGTCGTTCGACCATCCTGCCGCAGTTCGTCGGTTTGACCTTCGGTGTCTACAACGGTCATAAGTTCCTGCCGGTTCTGGTGAACGAAAACATGATCGGGCACAAGTTCGGCGAATTTGCGCCGACGCGGACCTATTACGGTCACGCGGCGGACAAAAAGGCGAAGAGGAAATAAGCCATGAGCAAGCCTAACGCTCCGCGTCGTGTCGCGGAAATCGAGGCCATGGCCTTCGCCAAGATGATCCGCTCGAGCGCGCGCAAGCTGAATCTCGTTGCGGCATCGATCCGGGGCAAGACCGCGCAGGCCGCGTTGGCCGAGTTGACCTTCTCCAAGCGGCGGGTCGCCGAGGAGGTCAAGAAGGTCCTGAAGTCGGCGATCGCCAACGCCGAGAACAATCATCAGCTCGACGTCGATCGGCTGTACGTCTCCGTGGCCACCGTGGGACGCGCGTTGGTGATGAAGCGCTTCCATGCCCGGGCCCGTGGTCGTGGTGCCCGAATCGAAAAGCCGTTCAGCAACTTGACCGTCATCGTGCGGGAACGTGCCGAGGCGACTGCCGAGGAGGCCGAATAACATGGGTCAGAAAGTCAATCCGATCGGCCTGCGGGTCGGTATCAATCGGACCTGGGATAGCCGTTGGTTCGCCGACCGCGACTATGCCAAGCTGCTGCATGAAGACCTGAAGCTGCGGAACTTTCTGCAGTCTCGCTTGATGCAGGCCGGTGTCAGCCGCATCATCATCGAACGCCCGGCCAAGAAGGCCCGGGTGACGATCTATAGCGCGCGTCCCGGTGTCGTGATCGGCAAGAAGGGCGCCGATATCGAGAAGCTGCGCAGCGAACTGGCCAAGATGACCGGCGGCGAGGTCAACCTCAACATCGTCGAAATCCGCAAGCCGGAAATCGATGCGAAGTTGATCGCCGAGAACATCTCCAACCAGTTGGAGCGCCGGGTCGCTTTCCGTCGCGCCATGAAGCGCGCGGTGCAGTCGGCGATGCGGCTGGGCGCCCAGGGCATCCGGATTGCCTGCGGCGGCCGTCTGGGTGGTGCCGAAATCGCCCGGATGGAATGGTATCGTGAAGGCCGGGTGCCGTTGCACACCCTGCGCGCCGACGTCGACTATGGTGTTGCCACCGCGAAAACCACCTATGGCACCTGCGGTGTCAAAGTGTGGGTGTTCAAGGGCGAGATCATGGCCCATGACCCGATGGCGCAGGACAAGCGGATGTCGGAACAGGCTGCGGGTCCGCGCGAGGATCGGCGGGAACGTGACGACCGCCGCGGCCGTGACCGTGATCGGGATCGTGATCGTGATCGCGCCGATCGTGACCGTGAAACCGAGAAGGCCTGATCATGCTGTCTCCGAAGCGGACAAAATTTCGCAAGGCCCATAAGGGCCGTATCCATGGGAACGCCAAAGGTGGTACCCAGCTCAACTTCGGTGCGTTCGGCCTGAAGGCGATGGAACCGGCCCGGGTGACGGCCCGGCAGATCGAAGCGGCGCGTCGTGCGATCAGCCGCCATATCCGCCGTCAGGGCCGGGTGTGGATCCGGGTGTTCCCCGATGTTCCGGTGTCGAGCAAGCCGGCCGAAGTGCGGATGGGTTCCGGCAAGGGTGCGCCCGAGTTCTGGGCGGCCCGGGTCCATCCCGGTCGCATCATGTTTGAGTTGGATGGTGTGCCGCACGATTTGGCAAAGATGGCGTTCGAGCTCGCGGCCGCCAAGCTGCCGATCAAGACGCGTTTTGTGACCCGTCTGGGCGGTGAGGAGGTTGTGGAATGAAATCGGAAGAATTGCGCAGCCGCAATGGCGACGAGTTGGGCGACCAGTTGCTGGCGCTGAAAAAAGAGCAGTTCAATCTGCGCTTTCAGCGCGCCTCGGGGCAGCTGGAAAACACCGCTCGGGTCCGGCAGGTTCGTCGCGACATTGCGCGTATCAAGACCATCCTGGGCGAGCGGCAACGCGCCGCCGTTCCGGCCTGAGAGGAGAAGCAACCATGCCCCGGCGTGTTTTGCAGGGCACGGTGGTGAGCGACAAAGGCGACAAGACCGTTATCGTGATGGTCGAGCGCCGCGTTATGCACCCCGTGTATAAGAAGTTCATCCGGCAGTCGAAGAAATACGCTGCCCACGATGAAGACAACCGTTTCAAGACCGGCGACGTCATCTCGATCGAGGAATGCCGTCCGATTTCGAAGCGTAAGCGTTGGACCGTCGTTATACCCGTCGCCGTCGGCGACGCGGTACAATGAAACTTTAGTTTTGGTTTTGGGGGTCTGATACCATGATCCAGATGCAAACCAACCTGGAGGTCGCCGATAACAGCGGCGCGCGCCGGGTGCAGTGCATCAAGGTGCTGGGCGGGTCGATGCGCAAGGTGGCCTCGGTGGGAGACGTGATCGTCGTTTCCGTCAAGGATGCCATTCCGCGGGGCCGCGTCAAGAAAGGCGACGTTCACCGTGCGGTGATCGTCCGGACCTCGAAAGAGATCCGGCGCACCGACGGCAGTTCGATCCGCTTCGACCGCAACGCGGCCGTGCTGATCAACAAGCAGGGGGAACCCATCGGCACCCGTATCTTCGGGCCGGTGACCCGTGAACTGCGCGCCAAGAAGTTCATGAAGATCATCTCGCTGGCGCCGGAGGTGCTGTGATGCCGATCAAGCTGCGGATTAAGACCAAGGACAAGGTCGTCGTCATCACGGGCCGCGACAAAGGCAAGACCGGCGAGGTCATCGAAGTGTTGCCCAAGGAACGACGCGTCAAGGTACGCGGCGTCAACCTGGTCACCAAACATGTCCGGCCGAGCCAGACCAGCCAGGGTGGCATCACGCAGATCGAGGCGTTCATCGACGTGTCGAACGTTGCTCACCTCGATCCCAAGACCAACCAGCCGACGCGTGTCGGCTACAAGATTCTTCCCGACGGCCGCAAAGTGCGATTCGCCAAGCGGTCCGGCGAAGCGATCGATTTGTGAGGCGGCCATGCCAGCAAGGCTGAAGCAACATTACGAGTCCGTCGTTCGGGCCAAGCTCAAAGAAGAGTTCGGCTATGCGAACGACATGGAAGTGCCGCGGATCGAAAAGATCGTGATCAACATGGGTGTCGGTGAGGCAACCACCGACAGCAAAAAGATCCAGGCTGCTGTCGGCGACCTGACCGCGATTTCCGGTCAGAAGCCGGTGGTGACCCATGCCCGCAAGTCGATCGCCCAGTTCAAGCTCCGCGAGAACATGGCGATTGGCTGCAAGGTGACGCTGCGTCGCGACCGCATGTACGAGTTCCTCGACCGTCTGATCACGGTGGCCCTGCCGCGTGTCCGCGATTTCCGCGGCCTGCCGGGGACCAGCTTCGATGGCCGGGGCAACTATGCCATGGGTGTCAAAGAGCAGATCATCTTCCCGGAAATCGATTACGACAGGATCGATACCATCCGGGGCATGGACATCATCATCGTCACCACGGCGAAGACCGACAAGGAAGCCAAAGAGCTTCTCAAGGGCTTCCAATTGCCGTTCGTGAGCTGAGCGGCGGGGATCAGTCATGGCCAAAACCAGTTCCATTCAAAAGAACAAGCATCGTGAGAAGCTCGTCAAGCAGTATGCCGGCCGGCGGGCCCGGCTGAAGGCGGTGGCGTGCGATGAATCCAAGACGCCGGAAGAACAGTTCCACGCGCGCTTGAAACTGTCCGAATTGCCTCGCAATTCGAGCCCGGTGCGGATTCGCAACCGGTGCGAACTGAGCGGCCGTCCGCGGGCGTTCTATCGCAAGTTCAAGCTATCCCGTATTGCCCTGCGCGACCTGGCCAGCACTGGCCAGATCCCGGGCATGGTCAAGTCGAGCTGGTAAGGGAGGCCCTGAGATGGCATTGAGCGATCCTTTGGGCGATATGCTGACGCGCATCCGCAATGGACAGCGGGCGCGGATGACCAGCGTTTCCAGCCCGGCCTCCAAGCTGCGTGCGAACGTGCTCGAGGTGTTGAAGAAGGAAGGCTATATCCGCGGCTTCAGCCGGACCGACGCCGATGTCGGTTTCGCCGAGCTGCGCATCGAGCTGAAATATCACGAGGGCGAGCCTGTTATTAAGGAAATCGCCCGCGTGTCGAAGCCCGGCCGCCGCGTCTATTCGAAGATCAAGGATCTGCCGCGGATCTACAACGGCCTCGGGATCTCGATCCTGTCGACGCCGCGGGGCGTGATGTCGGATATCGAGGCTCGCGCCGCCAATGTTGGCGGCGAAGTCCTCTGCCGCGTGTTCTGAGGAACCTGCCATGTCGCGAATTGGTAAACACCCCGTGTCGGTTCCCACCGGCGTCGATGTGCAGGTGAATGGCCAGATTGTTTCGGCGAAGGGCAAGCTGGGCCAGCTCAGCCTCACCCTGATCGACGATGTTGCCGCCTCGCTTGAGGACGGCAAGGTCGTGGTCAAGCCGCGTCACGAGAGCCGGCGCGCCCGCATGATGTGGGCGACGGCCCGGACGCTGATCAACAACATGGTCACCGGCGTCGATAAAGGCTTCAAGATCAACCTGGAGATCAATGGCGTCGGCTATCGCGCCGCGGCATCAGCCAACGAGCTGGTGCTGCAGCTGGGCTACAGCCATGAGATCAAATATCCGATCCCTGAAGGCATCACGATCAAGACAGAGAAACCGACGACGATCGCGGTTTCCGGTTTCGACCGCCAGAAGGTTGGCCAGGTTGCTGCCGAGATCCGTGGTTTCCGTAAGCCCGAGCCCTACAAGGGCAAGGGCGTGAAGTATGACACCGAAGTCCTGATCCGCAAGGAAGGCAAGAAGAAGTAAGGCGTGGACCCATGCTGAAGCCGAAAGAGCTCACTGCGCGGCGCAAGCTCCGCGTCCGCGTCCAGATCCGCAAGCGCGGCGGTGGCCGTCTGCGCCTGTCGGTATTCCGGTCGTCGAAACACATCTACGCCCAGATCATCGACGATGCCCAGGGCCGGACCCTGGCCACGGCGTCGACCCTCGACAAAGGCCTGCGGGTCGATGTCAAGACGGGTGCGGATATCGAGGCGGCAAAGGCGGTCGGCAAGCTGATTGCCGAGCGCGCCGTCGCGGCGGGCATCACCGAGGTGGTGTTCGACCGCGGTGGTTATATGTTCCATGGCCGGGTCAAGGCGTTGGCTGACGCTGCCCGTGAAGCCGGCTTGTCGTTCTAAGGGGGGCCTGATATGGCACGCAATGAAAGCCGCGAGCGCGGCGATCGGGATAGGTCTCCCCGGGATCGGGAAGAGAGTGAACTGATCGAAAAGCTGGTCGGTATCAACCGGGTGGCGAAGGTGGTCAAGGGTGGGCGTCGCTTCGGCTTCGCCGCCCTGGTCGTTGTCGGTGACGGCAAGGGCCGGGTCGGTGTCGGGTCGGGCAAGGCCCGTGAAGTGCCGGAGGCGATCCGCAAGGCAACCGATCAGGCCAAGCGGACCATGATCCGGGTGCCGTTGCGCGAAGGCCGGACCCTGCATCACGATGTTCACGGCCATTTCGGGGCCGGGCGCGTCGTGTTGCGTGCGGCGCCCGGCGGTACCGGAATCATCGCCGGCGGCCCGATGCGCGCGATCCTCGAGGCTCTCGGCGTCCAGGACGTCGTGACCAAGTCGGTCGGCACATCGAACCCGCACAACATGATCAAAGCGACCTTCGAGGCGCTGGGCCAGGTCGTCAGCCCGCGGTCGGTGGCGGCACGCCGCGGCCGTCGCGTCAGCGACATTCTGGGCCGGCGCGACGGCAGTGATGCCGCCACCGCGGTGAAGGAGTGAAGCCGATGGCCGACGAGCCGACGATTATTGTGACCCAGACCGGCAGCCCGATCGGCCGCCCCCATGATCAGCGCGAAACGTTGATCGGGTTGGGTCTGAACAAGATGAACCGTACCCGCGAACTGAAGGATACACCGTCGGTTCGGGGCATGATCGATAAGGTCCGGCACCTGATTCGCGTCGAATCTGCGGATTAACCGGCGCGAGAGGGATAACACGCATGAAACTCGACGAAATCCGTGACAATCCCGGGGCCCGGAAGGCGCGCATGCGCGTCGGCCGTGGCATCGGCTCGGGTAAGGGCAAAACGGCAGGCCGGGGTGTGAAGGGTCAGACCTCGCGGTCCGGCGTCGCGATCAAGGGCTTCGAAGGTGGTCAGATGCCGTTGCATCGCCGCCTGCCGAAGCGCGGTTTTGCGAATATTTTCCGCAAGGACTTTGCCGTGGTCAATCTCGGCGTGGTCCAGACGGCGATTGATGCCGGCAAGCTGGATGTTGCCCAGGTGATCGATGCGGCGGCCCTGCTGGCTTGCGGCGTTCTCAGCAACGCCAAGGACGGCGTGCGGCTGCTGGGCGAGGGCGCTTTCACGGCGAAGGCGAACTTCACCGTGGCCGGGGCGTCCCGGCCCGCGGTCGCGATGGTGGAGCAGGCGGGCGGTACCGTGACTGTGACCGAGGGTGCGGCCAAGGCTGCCGAATCCGAGGCGGTTCCGGGCGTGGAGCCGGTTACCGAAGCATAAACTGCGGCAGCTTGTCGCAGCCTGCGCGGCAGGGCGGACTTCGGTTTGGCCTGCCGTGACGGCGAACGGGGGTATAGGCTCGTCCCATCGGTGGCGATAAATCCCGGCTGCGGGGTTGTCGCCGTGCTTGGTGTGGTGAGCCGTGGCGTCGTTCGCCGATGGTTCCCCTTGACGCCGACCGGCGGAGCGTGTCTGTCTGGCCGCCGCCGGTCTTCTGCATTCCGCACCGGATCATGGTCGAGACACGCTTCGCCTGAAGCGTCGAGGACGAAAGAACATGGCTTCAGCCGCCGAACAGCTCGCTGCGAATATCAATTTCGGGGCCTTCGCCAAGGCGACGGAATTGAAGCAGCGTCTTTGGTTTACCTTGGGCGCTTTGATCGTGTATCGCGTGGGAACGTACATTCCCCTGCCGGGCATCGATCTCGTGGTGTTCCAGGAAGTGTTTCAGCGCAATGCCGGCGGCATCCTGGGCATGTTTAACATGTTCTCGGGCGGCGCCTTGCAGCGCATGACGATCCTGGCGCTCAACATCATGCCGTACATCTCGGCCTCGATCATCATTCAGTTGATGACCGCGGTGGTGCCGTCGCTGGAAGCCCTCAAGAAAGAGGGTGAGAGCGGCCGCAAGCGGATGAACCAATACACGCGCTATGTCACCGTGGTCCTGGCCGCGGTCCAGGCCTACGGCATGGCGATCGGCCTCCAGGGCATGACCGGGTCTGCCGGACCGGTGGTGTTGCATCCGGGCCCGTTCTTCGTGGTCTCGACGGTGATCACCCTGGTCGGCGGTACGATCTTCCTGATGTGGCTGGGCGAGCAGATGACCCAGCGTGGCGTCGGCAACGGTATTTCCGTGATCATTATGGGCGGCATCGTTGCCGGCATTCCCAGTGGCCTGGCGACGACGCTGGAACTCGGGCGCACCGGGGCGCTGTCGACCTTCTTCGTGCTGATCCTGCTGGTGATGGCGGTCCTGGTGATCACCTTCATCGTGTTCATGGAGCGCGCGCAGCGCCGGCTGATCGTTCAATATCCGAAACGTCAGATGGGCAACCGGGTGTTTGGCGGCGAGGCTTCGCACCTGCCGCTGAAGCTCAACACGTCGGGCGTCATCCCACCGATCTTCGCCAGTTCCCTGCTGTTGCTGCCGCTGACACTGGTCGGCTTCGCCGGCGGGCAGGGGCCGAGCTGGCTGACGCCGATCACCGCGAGCCTGGCCCATGGCCAGCCGCTCTATATGGTGCTGTACGCGGCGCTGATCATCTTCTTCTCGTTCTTCTATACCGCGATCGTCTTCAATCCGCAGGAGACGGCCGACAATCTGAAGAAATATGGCGGGTTCATCCCGGGCATCCGTCCGGGCAAGAGCACGGCCGACCATCTCGATTATGTGCTGAGCCGGCTGACGGTGATCGGCGCCGCCTATCTGACGGTGGTTTGCCTGTTGCCGGAATTCCTGATTACGGAGCATGCGGTTCCGTTCTATTTTGGCGGAACCAGCCTGCTGATCGTCGTCACGGTCACGATGGACACGGTGGCGCAGATCCACTCGCACCTGTTGGCCCATCAATATGAGGGGCTGATCAAGAAGGCCAAATTGCGGGGAAGGCGGGGATGAACCTGATTCTGTTGGGGCCGCCCGGGGCAGGCAAGGGAACCCAGGCCAAGCGCCTGGAAGACCGGTATGGTCTGGTTCAGTTGTCGACCGGTGACATGTTGCGGGCGCTGGTGGCCGAGGGTGGGCCGCTGGGGCTGGAGGCCAAGACGATCATGGATGCCGGGCGCCTGCTGCCCGACGATCTGATGATCCGAATGATCTCGGAGCGAATCGATCAGCCGGATTGCGCCAAGGGTTTCATCCTCGACGGTTTTCCGCGCACCGTCCCCCAGGCCGAGGCGCTTGACGGGATGTTGGCGGAGAAGGGGCTTGTGCTCGACACGGTCATCGAGATGAAAGTGGACGATGCGGCTCTGGTCGAGCGCATTACCGGGCGCTACAGCTGCGCGGCGTGTGGCGCGGGCTATCATGATCAGTTTCAAAAGCCGCACATTGCCGGCATTTGTGATGTTTGCGGCGGCACGGCGTTCAAGCGTCGCGCCGACGACAATGCGGAAACCGTGAAAACACGGCTGGAAGCGTATCATCGCCAGACAGCGCCGATTCTGCCCTATTACCAGGCGCGGAACGTGCTGAAACCGGTCGATGGCATGGCGGCGATCGACGTGGTGACCGGTCAGATCGAGGCTATCCTCGGGGTTTGATCGGGGAAAATGTCGCTTTCGTGATCTTCGGGTTGACAGTCGCCGAAGGTCGCCTATAATCCGCGCTCCCCGAGCCTTCGGAGGTGTGTTTGGGCCAGTTTCCGGGTCCGAAGACCTCCTCCGGTGACAGCGAGCGCCTGGGTACAAGTTCATCCCCCCGCCATCCGGTTGCCAAATCCGGGTCTCGGCGTGGGTTTGGTGTTGATCGTAGCGCCCTCGTTGAGCGGGGGGCTGATGAGAACGAGGAGATAAGGCGTGGCGCGTATTGCTGGCGTCAACATTCCGGCGCAGAAGCGCGTCTTGATCGCGCTGACCTATATCCACGGCATCGGCCCGGCCAAAGCCCGGGAAATTGTCGGCAAGATTGGGATCCCGGAAGAACGGCGGGTCAACGAGCTCTCCGATGAGGAAGTGCTGCGGATCCGTGAAGTGATCGATAGCGACTATCGGGTCGAAGGTGATCTTCGCCGCGAAGTCGCAATGAACATCAAACGCTTGATGGATCTGGCCTGCTACCGCGGCCTGCGCCATCGCAAGGGGCTGCCGGTTCACGGCCAGCGGACCCATACCAACGCCCGGACCCGCAAGGGACCGGCGAAGCCGATCGCCGGCAAGAAGAAATAATCTCCCTGTGGTCTGAACGGACGGATTACCTGACATGGCCAAGCCCAATGCGGCAGCCCAGCGCCTGCGGCGCCGCGAGCGCAAGAACATCACCTCTGGGGTTGCTCACGTCAACGCCAGCTTTAACAACACCATGATTACGATCACGGATGCCCAGGGCAATACCATTGCCTGGTCGTCGTCGGGCAGCCAGGGTTTCAAGGGATCCCGGAAGTCGACGCCCTATGCCGCGCAGATTGCGGCCGAGGACGCCGGACGCAAGGCGATGGAACATGGCATGAAGACCCTCGACGTCGAAGTCAAGGGACCTGGGTCGGGGCGGGAATCGGCGTTGCGCGCGCTTCAGACGGTGGGCTTTTCCATCACGTCGATTCGCGACGTGACGGCGATCCCGCACAATGGTGTGCGTCCGCCGAAAAAGCGCCGCGTTTGACCGTTTCGGTCCCGGCCCGCTCCGCAGGGAGCGATTTCATCGTCAGGTCGAGCCTCAATCCCGGGACAGTCGGCTGCTACGCCATCGCAGTCGGTCAGGCAGGGGGATTGGATGCTCGGCCCTTTGGCGTTTACCTGATGGCATGAGGCTGCTTCGTGATACAGAAAAACTGGCAGGAATTGATCAAGCCGAGCAAGCTCGATATTCAGCCCGGCGATGATCCGCACCGTGTTGCGACCGTGGTCGCTGAACCGCTGGAACGCGGTTTCGGCCTGACGTTGGGCAATGCCCTGCGGCGGATTCTGTTGTCATCGCTGCAGGGTGCGGCGGTCACGGCGATCCAGGTCGAGGGCGTGCAGCACGAATTTTCGTCGATCCCCGGCGTCCGCGAGGATGTCACCGACGTCGTTCTCAACATCAAGACGTTGGGATTGCGGATGCATGGTGAGGGGCCCAAGCGGATGCGGCTGCGCGCCGACGGTCCGTGCGAGGTTCGCGCCAGCATGATCGAGACCGGCGCCGACATCGACATCATGGATCCGGACCTGGTCATCTGCACGCTCGACAACGACGCGCGGCTGGTGATGGAACTGACTGTCGAGTTTGGCAAGGGCTATGTTCCCGCCAGCCAGAACCGGCCCGAAGATGCGCCGATCGGTTTGATTCCGGTCGACGCGCTGTTCAGCCCGATCCGTCGGGTGTCCTACAAGGTCGACAATACCCGCGTCGGCCAGGTCACCGACTATGACCGGCTGTCGATGCAGATCGAGACCAACGGCGCGGTCACACCTGAAGATGCTGTCGCCCTGGCCGCGCGCATCATGCAGGACCAATTGCAGCTCTTCATCAATTTTGAAGAGCCGTCGCATCCGGTGATCGAGGAACGCGGCGAAGAGCCGCCGTTCAACAAGAACCTGCTGCGCAAGGTCGACGAGTTGGAACTGTCGGTTCGCTCGGCGAACTGCCTCAAGAACGACAACATCGTCTATATCGGCGATCTGGTTCAAAAGACCGAAGCCGAGATGCTGCGGACGCCAAATTTCGGCCGCAAGTCGCTCAACGAGATCAAGGAAGTCCTGGCCCAGATGGGTCTCCATCTCGGCATGGAGATCCCCAACTGGCCACCCGAGAATATCGAAGAGCTGGCCAAGCGTCTCGAAGAACCCTACTAGGTTTTTCGACGGACCCGGGGGCGAACGAGCCCCTGGGCTGCGCTGGACCGATGATGGCGCGCTGCTGGGAGGCGGTGATCACCGGTCGGGCGGAGCCCGGCGTCTTCAGGGACGCGGGACAATCAGGCGAATCCGGAAGGGTTCGGGCGCGGCGTACCGGTTGCGGATCCGGAACCCAGGGCGACGCGCGGTTCAATCGGTCTCGTGCGCGAGGCCAGGCCACAGAAGGAGCAGCGCTATGCGTCATGGCATGAGCGGACGGAAATTCAACAAGACCAGCAGCCATCGCAAGGCGATGTTCGCCAATATGGCCAATGCTCTGCTGAAGCACGAGCAGATCAAGACAACCTTGCCGAAGGCCAAGGATCTGCGGCCGATCGTCGAAAAGCTGATCACGCTGGGCAAGAAGGGCGGTCTGCACAACCGGCGCCTGGCCTATGCGCAGTTGCGCGATGACGCGATCGTCAGCAAGCTGTTTGGCCCGCTGGCGGAACGCTACACTCAGCGCGCCGGCGGTTATACCCGGGTCCTCAAGGCCGGTTTTCGTTATGGCGACGCCGCGCCGATGGCGGTGATCGAGCTGGTCGAGCGCGATCTGGAAGCCAAGGGCCTGGACAGCGGTCCGGTCCAGACCGAAGGCGACGCTGCCGAGGCGGCGTAACCAGGCGAATTCCCGCCGGATGCTGGCCGATGCGGCGTCACCACGGGGGATGGCCGATCATGAAAAAAGGCAGCGCGCACGCGCTGCCTTTTTTTTGTTCTGGGGCTTGTCTTGCGGAGCAACCGGATCGGACAGGGGTCTCTCTGCCCAGCCTGCGCCGCAATCGTCAGAATTTATAGGCGACGCCCGTCATGATGCCGGGTTGGAACTGGCGCTGTGTCAGGGGGCTGTTCTTCGCCGCGTTCCCGACCAGTTCGGACAGGCGGACATTCGTCATCCATTGCCAATGATCGGTCACCGCGTAGACCCCGCTTAATGACAGGCTGACATCGTTGATCCCGGAACCGGGCGAATAGGCGCGCAGCGGGTTTCCCTGAGCGCTTGCCTGTGTCGCCTCCGCCGATGTCACCCCGAAATAAGCCTGGTTATAGCGGTGATCGGCCCAGGTGACCTCGGGGCCGACCGATACCAGAAGGCGCGACAGCGGCGTAAAGCTGTAGTGCGACGCAAAGGACAGTTTTGCTCCCGGATTCGGCCCAAAATTGTTCGTCGCTTTGAGTTCAAAGGAAAAGGGCCGCAGCCGGTATTTCAAGAACCCGACCACAGCGGCGCCACCGGCGACGTCGGAGAGACCGCGCAACCGCTCACTGTCGCTCCGGGACCGGCCGCCGCCGTAGGTGATCGCGAGTCCGGACTGGAACGGACCGAGATTGATGATGTTCGCGCCAAGCCCGTTGGCCGTCGAGAGGAACACCCGGTCGTCGAAGAACGTCGCATCGACGAGCGGAACGGGACGGACGCGGTATGTCTTGGCCCCCGCGTAGGCGGGCCCGACGCTGGTGCCGACGCCGAGCGTCAGCGTTGTGCCGTCACCGAGAAAGGTCGACGCCCTGGGCTCGGTAGCCGGTGTTACGCTCGACGGTGCCGGGGCCTCCTGTGCCATCACGGGCGCGTGAAACAGAAGGGCCAACGTGAAACAGGCAAGAGGCACACCGCGGCGGGCCGGGCGTACCGGTGACGCTACGATCGGGGCGGCGGCCAGGGGCAGGGGCGGAAGAACGTGTTCGGGCATCTGATCCTCTTTACGCAATGCATGATTCGGTAAAAGCGGGCCGTTGCCAGGGCCGGCGCACTCGGGCACCGTGCGCGACGGTTGCTGTGCCTTGGGGGACGGCGAGGATGACCAACGGGCTGGATCAAGGACATCGCGCCCAACGACGTGGCGGTGACCATAGCGATCGCGTGCATTCGCTTGATGTGCCGTTTGTTGCCACGGCGGCATATTGTGTCCACTTGGAAATAAAACCGCCCGATATGGACATCACGGTGTTGAAAACCGGTCTTATTGTTGGAAGATGAATGCCATGCCCGATCTCTTGCTTGTTGACGATGACGAGGATATCCGGTCGCTGTTGACGGCGTTTTTCCGGAAGCACGGTCACGCGGTCACGGTTGCGGCGAACGGGGGCGCGATGTTCGCGGCGATCGAACGGCAAGTCTTCGATTTGGTGATTCTTGACGTGATGCTGGGGGGCGAGGATGGGTTCAGCCTGTGCCGACGGCTGCGGGCCGCTTCGCGTGTGCCCATCATCATGCTGACTGCGTTGGCCGATCATACCGACCGCGTCGTTGGCCTCGAAATCGGGGCTGACGATTATCTGACGAAGCCGTTCGACCAGCGCGAGCTGTTGGCGCGAGTCAAGGCGGTGCTGCGCCGTACGGCCGAGTTGGCAGCGACCCCGGCCGCCACCGAGACCCGTCCGACGCTCTGTTTTGCGGGTTGGCGGCTTGATGTTGCGCGGCGGGAGTTACGCTCGGCGGACAATGCCCTGGTCCTTCTGTCGGGCGGCGAATTCGACCTGTTGCTCGCTTTCGCAGAGCACCCGCAACGGGTACTGACGCGCGATCAACTGCTCGATTTCGCGCGGGGCCTGTCCTATTCCGCCTTTGACCGCAGCATCGACGTGCAGGTGAGCCGCCTGCGCCACAAGCTGGAGGAAGACGCGAAAAATCCCGCGGTGATCCGCACGGTGCGTAACGGCGGCTATATCTTCACGCCGGAAGTGAGGCGCGGGTGAGGTTCCTGGTTTGGCCGCGCGATACCATCGCCCGGCGCTTCGCCGAGACGATCGTCCTGGCCGCGGTGGCGACGCTGGGGTTCATCGGTCTGTTTTTTGCCTTTGGCGGTGTTTGGGCGCAGCCCAGTATTGTTGATTTGGGGCTGCCGGGTGTGGTGGCCGGGATTACCCGGGTGATCGATGCCGCACCACCGCCGATGCGCCAGGCTCTGGCCGCGTCGGTCGCGACCGAGATTTTTCGGGTGGACTGGTACGACCGGGGGTCAGCCCTTTCAGAAGCTTTGGATCGCGACCATGATGTCGCGGACGCGCATCGGTTCGTTGGTGAACTGCTCGGCGATGCCTTTGGCACCATTATCGTCGTCAAGACCAGCGATCCCCTGTTGAAATCCGCGCTGTTCGCCGATGCCCGGGTCGGCCCGCCTTTCCCCTATTTGCTGGCCATAAAATGCAGGGATCACAGTTGGCTCGTCTTCACGGCGTTGCAAAGAATCTGGGGACTTCCGCCCAGCGCACGACGGGTGGTCTGGCTGGGTTTCTTCACCGTGTCGATCGTCATCGTTTCCGCAATTGCGTCCCGTCGCCTGTCACGGCCTGTGGCGCAGCTTGCCGATGCCGTGCGACGCTTCGGCATCAATCCCCAGGCCCCGCCGCTCGCCGAAACCGGGCCCGAGGAGTTGCGACAGGTGGCCCGGACATTCAATGCGATGCAGGCGCAAATTCAAAAATTCGTCGCCTATCGCACCATGATGCTTGCCGCGATCTCGCATGACCTGCGAACGCCCCTGACCCGCATGCGCCTGCGCGGCGAGTTCATCGATGACCCGGAGCAGCAGGCGCGGTTGTTCCGCGATGTCGATGAAATGCAGACGATGGTCGATGGGGCCCTGGTCTTCTTTCGCGATGATGTCGCGGAAGAGGCGACGACGGCGTTCGACCTGCCCGGCGTTTTGCGCACGATCGTCAACGATTATGCCGATCAGGGAATCGACATCGGCTACACGGGACCGGCACACGCGGTGTACCGCGGCCGGCCGTTCGCCCTGAAGCGCGCCTTCACCAATGTGGTCGAGAATGCGATCAAGTACGCGACACCCCCCGCGATCGAACTCTGCAGCCGCGACGATCTTTTGGTGGTGACCATCCGTGATCACGGGCCGGGGATCCCGTCGGATGCGCTTGGCAACGTGTTCAATCCGTTTTATCGGCTCGATAAATCACGCAATCGCGCGACGGGTGGCGTCGGCCTGGGCCTGACCGCTGCCCAGGCCATCGTCCGCAGCCATGGCGGCGAGATCACGCTCGCCAACCGGGCGGATGGCGGTTTGTCCGCGAGCATCGCCTTGCCCGTGACCGTGTCGTCGGTGTGAACGCGGGCGCCGGTCTTTGTCGCAGCCCGTCGCAATCGGGCCCCCGGCGTCACCTCTTTGGCAGGATGTGGCGGCGACGGGTTGAGTTGGCGCGGTGGGACCGCTAAATTGAGCGGATGACGAAGACTCTGTTGAAATCCCTGACCGTAGTGCTGGCCTTGGCGTTCGCGATGCCAGCCGTGGCGCAGGAGCGCCTGGTCCCTGAGAACCGCGCCCAGGTGGCGCTATCCTTTGCCCCCCTGGTCAAACGGACGGCACCGGCGGTTGTCAATATCTACACCCGGAAGGTTGTCAGCAGCCGGCCGATGTCGCCGCTGTTCGATGACCCGCTGTTTCGCCAGTTCTTCGGCGGTGGCAATCCGTTCGGGGCGCCCCAGCAACGGGTCGAGAATTCATTGGGCTCTGGCGTCATTGTCCAGGCTGACGGCCTGATCGTGACCAACCATCACGTCATCACTGGCGCGGACCAGATCATGGTGGTGCTGAGCGATCGCCGCGAATTCGAGGCCAGCGTTGTTGCCGATGATCAGCATGCCGATCTCGCCGCGCTGCGCATTCATCTTGCCGGTGGCGAACGTCTGCCGTTCCTGGAGCTGCATGAAACGGATGACCTCGAGGTCGGTGATCTGGTGCTTGCGATCGGCAACCCGTTCGGCGTCGGACAGACGGTCACCAACGGCATCATCTCGGCCCTGGCCCGCACCGCGATCGGCGCGTCGGATTACAACTATTTCATTCAGACCGACGCTGCGATCAATCCGGGCAATTCCGGGGGGGCTCTGATTGGCATGGATGGCCGGCTGGTCGGGATCAACTCGGCGATCTATTCCCGCAGCGGCGGCAGCCAGGGTATCGGCTTTGCGATCCCGGCCAGCCTGGTGCGCTCGATCGTCGACGCGGCTGGTCGCGGGGGCCGTCTGGTCCGGCCCTGGCTCGGCGTATCCGGGCAGCCGGTGACCCCCGATATCGCCAGCTCAATCGGCCTGGCGACACCATCGGGCGTGCTGGTCAAACGGGTCGATCCGGACAGCCCGGTGGGGCGGGGCGACGTTCATGTCGGCGATGTGATCACCGCGGTCAATGGCCGCGTGGTCGAGGATCCCGACGCCTTGCGCTTCCGTATCGCGACACTGCCGATCGGCAGTCCGGCGACGCTGACGGTGGTGCATGGCGGTCAGGCGCGCGAGGTTTCGTTCGCCGTGATGGCGCCGCCCGAGACGCCGCCGCGTCAGCAAACCCGGATCCGGGGGAACTCGCCCTTCACCGGCGCCACGGTGGTCAATCTGTCGCCGGCGGTCATTGAGGAGACGGGGCTGGAGGCTGCGCCCAAAGGCGTCCTGATCACCGCGGTCGACGATAACAGCGTGGCCCAGCAGGTCGGTCTGGCCGTGGGCGATATCGTGGTCAGCGTCAATGGTCGCGGGATCGGCAGCGTCGATGAGCTGGTGGCGGAATTGGGCGCGCGGCCCCGGCAATGGCATTTTTCGATCCGGCGTGGCGATCGGGTCCTGGAAGGAACCGGGTGACCCTGTTCGAAACCCAGGCGCCGCGGCCACTGGCCGACCGGCTGCGGCCGCAAAATCTGGCCGACGTGGTCGGGCAAGACCATTTGTTGGCCCCCGAGGCGCCGGTCGGGCGGATGGTCGCGGCCCGGCGCCTGGCCTCGATGATCCTGTGGGGACCGCCGGGCTGCGGCAAGACCACGATCGCCCGGCTGCTCGCCGCTTGCACCGATCTCTATTTCGAGCCGCTCTCCGCGGTGTTCAGCGGGGTCGCCGATCTGCGCCGGGTGTTCGACGCCGCCACGAAACGGCGCGGCGCCGGGACCGGGACGCTGCTGTTCATCGATGAGATCCATCGCTTCAACCGGGCCCAGCAGGATGGGTTCCTGCCCTATGTCGAAAATGGCACGGTGACGCTGATCGGGGCCACCACCGAGAATCCGAGTTTCGAGCTCAATGCCGCCCTGTTGTCGCGGGCGCAGGTGTTTGTGCTCCGTC
This sequence comes from Azospirillaceae bacterium, assembly GCA_031291675.1. GTDB lineage: Bacteria > Pseudomonadota > Alphaproteobacteria > Azospirillales > Azospirillaceae > JARLIO01. The sequence goes on along the minus strand of JARLIO010000059.1, from coordinate 160,930 downwards.
GACTGGATGACGGGGCGCTTGAACAATTGTTGGGCCGGGTCGAACGCGAGATCGGCCATGCCCTGCCGCTGGATCCCGCGGCACGCCAGGCCTTGAAGGCGATGGCTGATGGTGACGGCCGGTTCCTGCTCAATCTGTGCGAAGAGCTGGCGCTGCTTGCCCGCGACACGCCGCTCGATACCGTCGCCCTGGGGACCCTGGTGCAACGTCGCGCCCCGGTCTACGACAAGGGGCAGGAGGGGCATTACAATCTGATCAGTGCCCTGCACAAGTCGGTGCGCGGCTCCGATGCCGATGCCGCGCTCTACTGGTTGGCGCGGATGCTCGGCGGCGGCGAGGATCCCCGTTTCATCGGCCGGCGGCTGGTGCGGATGGCGATCGAGGATGTCGGCCTCGCCGAACCCCAGGCCGTGGTGCAGGCCCTGGCCGCGGTCGAGACCTATGAACGGTTGGGTTCGCCGGAGGGGGAATTGGCCCTGGCGCAATGCGTCGTGTTCCTGGCGACGGCGCCCAAATCCAATGCCGGTTACGTAGCGTACAAGGAGGCGGTCCGGGCGGCCAAGGAGACGGGATCGCTGATGCCGCCGCTGCACATCGTCAACGCCCCGACCCGCCTGATGCGCGAACTGGGCTACGGTCAGGGCTATGTCTATGACCACGATGCCGAGGATGGTTTCTCCGGACAGGATTATTTCCCCGAGGCGATGGGGCGACGCTCCTTCTACCGGCCGGTCGAACGCGGCTTTGAGCGCGAACTGGCCGTGCGGCTGCGCTATTTCGAGAAGCTGCGGGCCCGGCGGCAGTCGTGACCCCAAGGGCCCGGCTGCCGCGCGCATCCGCGTTGGATCATCGGTGCCCGGGGCCGGCGAACATGTCACGGGTCTCAAGCCGGATGGGCCCGGCGCTGGCCTCGAAGGTGATCGGTGTTTCCGGCTGTCCGGTCGCCGGTGCCCGAACCCGGATGTGCCAGGTGGTGACCTGATCGGCCGTTGCGGCCAGTGACAGGGCCGTCTGTTCCGATTCGTCGGGACCGACCAGGATCAGCCGGGCCCCGGGCAGGCCGTCGAGGCTCAGCCGGAAAACCTGATCCCGTGCCGTCTTGTTGATCAGCTTGACGGTATAGCTGTCCCGGATCAGGCCATCAGCCTGGGTGACGAACAGCGGGGCGCGGTCCCGCAGGATCGTCAGTTCGGCGCTGGAGCGCAGCGCCAGGGCCACCGTCATCGCGCTGGCAATGATCACCAGAATCAGGGCGTAGATGACGGTTCGGGGACGCAGCAGGCGACTGCGGGTCGGCTGGACCGTGGCGCGGGCCATGCTGTTGAATTCGCTGTCCAGCGTGATCAAATCGCCGGGGCGGCCGATCGTGGCCATGATGTGATTGCAGGCGTCGATGCACAGGCCGCAGCCGATGCACTCCATTTGCTGGCCGTCGCGGATGTCGATCCCGGTGGGGCAGACCTGGATACATTGGTGGCAGTCGATGCAGTCGCCGCCGCCGGCGGCTTGCCGCTGATCCCAGCTCTGACCCTTGCGCAACGGCATCGGCTGGTGGCCGCGCCATTTTTCATAGGTCACGATCATGCTGTGCTCATCGAGCATCGCCGACTGGAAGCGCGGCCAGGGGCACATATAGGTGCAGACCTGCTCGCGGGCCCATCCGGCCAACAGATAGGTCGTTGCCGTGAACAGGCCGAGAAAGAACACCGTTTTGACCGGCGCCGCGCCATGGGTCAGATCATGCACCAGGGTCGGCGCGTCGTAGAAATAGAAGATCCAGGCGCCCCCGGTGGCCAAGGCGATCAGCAGCCACAACGCATGTTTGGCGAGTTTGCGCGTGATCCAGGTCCGGGTCCAGGGATGACGGTCGCGTTGCATCCGGGCGGCACGATCGCCCTCGATCCAGCGCTCAACCAGCATGAACAGGTCGGTCCACACCGTCTGGGGACAGGCGAAACCGCACCAGACCCGACCGGCAAGCGCCGTGACCATGAACAGGCCGATCGCCGCCAGAACCAGGACCCCGGTCAGGAAATAGATCTCCTGCGGCCAGATCTCGAGCCAGAAGAAATACAGCCGGCGACCATACATATCGGCCAGCACGGCCTGGTCGGCGGCGCCCGGGCCGCGGTCCCAGCGCAGCCAGGGGGTGATGTAATAGATGGCCAGCAGCACACTCAGGGCCAGCCATTTGAGGCGGCGGAACCGGCCGGTGACGGCCTTGGGATAGACACGCTGGCGGTTCTGGAACAGAGGACCTTCGGAATGGAAGCCTGCGGCGTTCGGGCCCGTGGCGCTTGGGCCCGTGGCGCTTGGGCCCGCGGTGTTTGGGGCTGTCATCATCTTCCCCACAATCTTGTTGTAAAAACAGACTAGCAGATCTGCCCGATGGGACCTACTTCAGAACGCGGCCCTGCCGGGGCCCCGTGCCCCCTGGTATGATCCGCCACAGATGCTACAGTATCGTCCGTTTTCGTTGCCGTGGTTGCGATGTCTCAATTTTTTTCACCTGAGGGGCCCGTCGCCCCGAGTCCCGCTGTCTTGCGTCTCTCTGCCTGGCGTGGTGCCCGGTCATGAGTGGGGTTGAAACCCGGATCGTCGCCGAAGACGAAGCCGATATGCGGCTGGATCGCTGGTTCAAGCGCTATTATCCGCAGCTCAGTCACGGCTATCTCGAAAAGCTGCTGCGCACCGGCCAGGTGCGCGTCGAGGGCAAGCGCGTCAAGGCCAATGCCCGACTCGAAGCCGGGCAGGGCGTCCGCGTGCCGCCCCTTGATATCTCCGGCGAGTTGATCCCGCGCGACGACGTCGCACCGGCGGGGCCGGCGATCTCGAAGCGCGATGAGACCTTCATCCGCTCCTGCGTGCTCTACCGCGACGATGATGTCATCGTGATCGACAAACCGGCCGGGTTGGCGGTCCAGGGCGGGACCGGGACGCCGCGTCACCTTGACGGGCTGTTGGACGCCTTGCGCTTCGATGCCGATGACCGGCCGCGGCTGGTACACCGACTCGACAAGGATACCAGCGGTGTTCTGGTGCTGGCGCGCAGCGCCGCGGTGGCGGCCCGTTTGGCCACGGCATTCCGCGACAAATCGGCCCGTAAATACTATTGGGCGGTCACGGCCGGGGTGCCGCAGCCCTATCAGGGCCGGGTCGATGCCGCCCTGGCCAAGGAAACCGACAGCCGGGGCGAGCGGGTCGCGGTCGATGATGAAGAGGGCCGTTCGGCCTCGACCCTGTACCAGGTCGTGGCCCATGCCCACAATCGTGCGGCCTGGGTCGCGTTGTGGCCCCTGACCGGGCGGACGCACCAGCTTCGCGTTCATATGGCGGCGATTGGCACGCCGATCCTGGGCGATGGCAAATATGGCGGTAGCGAAGCGTTCCTGCCCGGCGCCGACCTGCCGAAAGTGCTGCATCTGCATGCACGGCGCCTGATCCTGCCCCATCCGCGCAGCGGCGTGATCGATGTTGCGGCGCCGTTGCCGCAGCATATGGAGGCGACCTGGGATTACTTCGGCTTTGATCGCCGTGAGGATGGCGATCCGTTCGCGTCGTATCGCGCCTGAGGCGCGGGTCGGCACGGCCGGCGCACAGGCGTTCGCGAACCCGCGGTACATTACGGGTTCATCCTGTTTGGAACGGCTCCGTGCCGATCCGGTCAAGACCGACACCCGCTCCATAGCGGGTTGCGCTGGGGACCGCTCAACGGCAAGTGTGGGCCGTTTTCGGACTGGCAGCTTCGGATTTTCGGATTGAGGAGAACCGTCGTTCACCCGGCTTCAAGCAGATGACCTTTGGGTCGGTCTTGCCCGTTCGCGCCCGGATAGGTCTCGCCAGATGCCTAATTACGGCGGGCAGGCCTTGGACGCTCTCCCAAAAGAGGGCGTTTGGACAGTTTGAGCCTGGGTATCTCTCGTCCTGCCTTAGTCTACGCAAAACGAGTCACATCTCGTGGAATGTCCGGAGGCCGTCTGCTATGAGAACGCTATGACTGAACTCATTTCATTCACCATCCGCGGTTTCCGATCTATCCAAGAGACGCGGCTCGATCTTGATCGTGCGAACGTCTTGATTGGCGCGAACGGCTCGGGCAAATCCAACCTGATCGCGTTTTTCCGGTTTCTAAGCTTCCTTCTCGCGAACCCTTCTGGGTCCCTCCAACGCTATGTAGCCGAGAACGGCGGCGCTAACGCCATACTGTTCAATGGTGCCAAACGAACGCATGAGATCGAAGCTGGTGTCGAGCTAAAGTCGGAGCGCGGAATTAATAGCTACCGCTTCAGGTTGTTCTACGCAGCGCCCGACACACTGATTTTTGCAGACGAGGCTTGCCGATTTCTTCCGTCGGGAACCCCTGATGGACGGTGGACCGAGTTAGGCTCTGGTCATCGCGAGGCACAGCTATTGGACCGTAAGAGTGTGGTCGCAAAAACAACCCGCTCGACTATTACGGCATTGTTGCGTGGCCTTGTGGTCTATCATTTTCAGGATACGTCACGAGAAGCTAGAATAAAGACACGATGGCCTATTGACGACAGCACGCATCTGAAATATGATGCAGCCAATATTGCTCCATTTCTTCTGTCGCTTCGGGAAGAGTTTCCAGTTTATTATCGCCGCATCGTTGAAACTGTTCGTCAAGTTGCCCCATTTTTTAACGATTTTGTCTTGGAAGTGGAGTATGATGCTGTGCTCCTGCGTTGGTCGGAGCGGGGTTCCGACGTAAATTTTTCTGTTGACCAAGCTTCGGACGGCACTCTTCGAGCGATCGCGCTGATCACCGCTTTGCTGCAGCCCCCAACGAAGCTTCCGTCGCTCATCATTCTGGATGAACCTGAACTCGGCCTACACCCTTACGCTTTGAACATCATTTCTGGATTAATCCGAAGCGCGGCGGTTTCACGACAAGTTCTTTTGGCCACGCAGGCCCCCGCCCTTCTCGATGGCTTCTTGGCTTCGGACATCATTGTGGCGGAAAGGGATCAATGGGGGAGTCACTTTCGACGACTGAATCCCGAACAACTCGACGCTTGGCTCGACGACTATGCACTCAGTGAGCTTTGGAATCGGAATATACTCGGAGGACGACCTAAAGAGGTGGGCGGGTGATCCGCCTTCATATGATTGTGGAGGGGCAAACGGAGGAGGCATTCGCAAATCGCGTCCTTGTGCCTCACCTCGCGCATTTCAACGTCTTCGCCGATGCCCAGTTGCTCACCAGCAGACTCACACGTCATAGTCGACGTTTCAAAGGGGGCTGGAACGCTTACTCGGCACTCAAGAAGCATCTCATGCAATGGAATCGCATGGATGGCGCAGAGCAGGCGTGGTTCACAACGATGCTCGATTTGTATGCGCTGCCGTCTGATTGCCCTGGGTTTGAGAACGTGGTGTCACCGGAAGAGCCCCTTGCCCGCGTCCTTCGCCTTGAGGAGGCCTTTAGGCTCGACGCAGAAATGGCGGGCGTGCGGCGACTTGTTCCATACCTGCAGCTACACGAATTCGAGGCCCTGATCTTGGCAGATCCGCAACACCTCGACTGGGAGTTCCTGGAGCACGACGCGCAGATCAGGAGGATCACTGCCATGGCGGGCTCCTTCGAAAACCCGGAAATGATCAATTCGGATCCAGACACAGCCCCGTCGAAACGTATCATTGCAGAGATTCCGGAATATGAAGCGCGCAAAGCAAGCGCAGGTCCTACAGTCGCCGAACGCATTGGGCTGAACAGCCTCCGAGTGCGGTGTCCCCATTTCCATTCTTGGGTATCGCGTATCGAGCAACTGGATTGTGACGGTCATGGCTCTCGATAAAGGCGGACGACTAGGCGAGCACGAGTGCATCCTCTACATCGACGACGAGGTAGCTGATAGTGGCGATTTGCATCGGCCCGTGCAGCTTATGGCCAGATTTGGCTGGGGAATTCATGCAGGAGAACTGGCTATCGACCCGCGTTCCGGCCTCTTATCATCATGGCGCTGGTTGCGCGATCGCTCGAATGAGCGCTATCGGGAAATCCATAGGGCCTCATAAACGACGTAGATGGGCGCGAAGGGCCCGAACGAAATGGGATTCCAGGGGCGGATTTCGCGGCGATCGAAATCAAATTGAAATCGGACCCGACCCGGACTAAGCTAACCTCCTTCGGAGAAGGCGGAGGCATATCGTGGAAGTTGTTTCGATGCATCAGGCGAAGGGGTCGCTGTCCCAGTTGGTCAAGCGGGCGGCCGCCGGCGAGACGATTCTGATCGGTGCCTACGGCCAGGCAGAAGCGGCCCTGGTTCCGCCGGCCGCCGTCCGCCCGGTGAAAATCATCGGGATTCTGGCCGGAAAGTTGACCGTGCCCGAGGATTTCGACGCGCCGTTGCCGGCTGATGTCCTCGCCGGGTTCGAGGAATGAGGCTGCTTCTTGACACCCATGTGCTCCTCTGGACTCTGGCTGGCTCTGCCCGAATTGCCTCTGCCCGCGACATGATCCTATCGGCCGACACGCAGGTCTTCGCCAGCATCGCGTCTTGGTGGGAAATCTCGATCAAGGCCGCAATTGGCAAACTGGATGCCGACGTTGCCGCCCTGCGGCTGGCGGCGCGGGACAGTGGGTTCCAGGAATTGCCCGTTCTCGGACTGCATGTCGAAGCCCTGGCTGGCTTGCCGCTTGTGCATCGTGATCCTTTCGACCGCATGCTGGTCGCGCAGGCTGTCGCCGAACCCATGTGCCTGCTGACGGCCGACGCACAGCTTGTCGCGTATTCGCCCCTCGTCAAAATTATCGCCTGAAAGGGCGCGAGACGATAGGGCTCGTGCCTGAGCGAGCAGCCCGCAGAGTCAAAACGCCGGCGCCGTGCCAAACCGGGCAAATAGCACGGCCATTGCCCCATGATACAGGGCGTAATAGCAGTTGTGGATGATCGTCTCGGCCGCCCTTTCGGGATCCAAGGTCGCGACCTGGGCGACAAGGTCGCGGGCCTTTGCGAACCGTCTCTGGACCTCGTCGCTCAAACCGACCGACCTTGTGATCGAATGTTACGCATGAGCAGGGCATCCTCCGACTCGCGCTGCACCGGGAAGACGATCGTCTGAATAAACTGGCCCGTTTCCAGAAGGATGTCATAGGCCGCGTCCGACAGCACGAAACGGTCGTTTTCTGCCAAAGGCCCCGTCAGAAACACCGCCAGATCCCAATCCGAATCGGCTTCAGAATCACCGCGGGCACGCGAGCCGAAGAGCACAACCTTGGCAAGCCGGCCGCCGAGCGCCGCCTCGGCGCGCCTTCGCGAGCACAAGGACGGGGCGATCCTTTCGGCCTTCTTCCTGCCCTCGGGCATTTTCATCCACCCATAGAATAGGAATATCGAATGACCGACCCACGCTCGGGCGTGGTTCCAGTCAATTGTCCTCACTGCCGGCGAGGGCCACGATATCCTCGATGAAATGCTCTGGGGTATCCACCGCGAGAAATGCCTGCTGATCCCGCTTCTTTAGCCGCTCATACTCTTCGACGGAGATGAGGACATTGCGCGGCCGTCCGTTCCTGGTGATGACGACCGGTTGACCAAGCGCGATATCGCTGTAATGCGAGAACTGGCGCACGAGGTCTCCGGCGCTGGTTACGACACACTCAGCGGCTTTCATGGTGAACCTCACTCGATCACGTCAATGCAGACTATATGTGAAATATGTATAATAGGGGGAGGGATGTCAAGAGCGACCGGCCAACCAAGGCCTTAAACGATCCGGCAGAAAATATTGTGTCGTCCCGGGTGATCTCCCGGGCTGCCCATATGTCGGGCTCGATGACGTCAACGCGATCGGGGGTGGCAAACCCGGCAATGATTTGTTCCCCGGGCGACAAACTATTTTTCATTTCGAGGGCCTTTGTTCGGACGCCTCCGGGGAGGCTTGCGAAAGCGCGATTGCGCGTCGCATAACGGGCCATCAGGTGCGGATGGATGATGGGATGATCACGACGACTCCAAGTTTGGCGCTGTTCGATTGCGACGGCACCCTGGTCGACAGCCAGCATGCCATCGTGGCGGCCATGACCGCGGCGTGGCGGTGTCACGGGCTGGCCGATCCCGATCCGGCGGCGGTGCGCCGGATCGTCGGCCTGTCGCTGCTGGCCGCGGTGGCGGCGTTGCTGCCACAGGGCATGCCCCGGGATCATGAGCGACTGGCGGAGCTCTACAAAGAGGCGTTCCGCGATCAACGGCGCCTGGGGACGCAGGAGGAACCCCTGTATCCGGGTGCGGTTGCGGCGCTTGATGCCCTGGCCGCCGCCGGGGTCTGGCTGGGCGTGGCCACGGGCAAGGGACGGCGCGGGCTGATGCCGCTGCTGGAACACCATGCCCTGACCGATCGCTTCGTCACCTTGCAGACCGCGGATGACGGGCCCGGCAAGCCGCATCCCGACATGATCCACCGCGCGCAGGCGGTGACCGGGGTTGATGCCGATCGGGTCGTGATGATTGGCGATACCAGTTTCGACATGCTGATGGCGGTGGCCGCGGGCGTCGGCGCCGTCGGCGTTGCCTGGGGCTATCATGATGTCGCGGAACTGACCGCGGCCGGTGCCGATCACATCGTCGATGATTTTGCCGCGGTGCCGGCAACGGTTCTGGGATTGCTGCCGCGGACTGGAACCGAATCATGAAGCGGGTCTATAGCCGGGTCAGTGTGGCCGCGGTTGCGGGGGGGTGGCAGGTCCATCTCGATGCCAAGCCGCTCCGGACACCGGTGCGGTTGCCGTTGATTGTGCCGCGGGCGCTGGCCGAGGGCATTGCCGCGGAATGGTCGGCCCAGGGGGTGGATATCAAGCCGGCGTCGATGCCGCTGACACAACTGGCCAGCACCGCGATCGACCGGGTCGGGCCGCTGCGATCGGCGATGGTCGCGGCGGTTGCCGGCTATGCCGAAACCGATCTCGTCTGTTATCGTGCGGATCGGCCGCCCGCGTTGGTGGAACGGCAGGCGGCGACCTGGCAGCCTCTGCTGGACTGGCTGGCGGCGCGCTATGATGTCGTGCTGTCGGTCCATGTCGGTCTGATGCCGCGACCCCAGCCGCCGTCGGCGCTCGCGACGTTACAGCGCTGTGTCGCCGGTCTGGATGATCTGACGCTGAGCGGCCTGCAGAATGCGACAGCCAGTTGTGGCTCCCTGGTGGTGGCGTTGGCCCTGCTGGAACGGCGCCTCGACGCCGAACAGGCCTATCACGCCGCCCATGTCGACGAGTTGTACCAGGTCGAGCAATGGGGTGAGGATGCCGAGGCGGCGGCACGGCGTGCCGCGGTTCGTGCCGATATCATCGCGACCCGTCACTATCTCGATCTGCTGGAGCGTTGAGCCATGGCCGGGCCCGAACCGTGGTCTGGCCGGATCGCGGCGTGGCTGCGGCGATGGTTCGTGTCCGGCGGCCCGGAGGGCCGGATCCCGCATCCTGATGGTGGGGGAGGCATGCCCATGACCGGAACGCGAACGGCGGTGACGGTGGTCATCGAGGGGGAGGTCCAGGGCGTCGGTTTCCGGTTCTGGACGGTCCAGTTGGCCACGGCGCTGGGCCTGGACGGCTGGGTTCGCAATCGCTACGACGGCACGGTCGAGGCCCTGTTCATCGGGCCTGCGCCTGCCGTCGACGCGATGATCGCCGCCTGCTACCGCGGTCCGCCCCATGCCACGGTCCGCGATCTGCGGATCACCGCAGCCGCGCCGACGCCGGTCCGGGGCTTCAGCCACCTGCCGACGCTGTGACCGACGGACCCGGATCCACCCGGGGGGCCACCGGGGATGTATCGAACACCGTCTGCCAGGCGGCCTTCAACGCCAGGTCGACTTCGGGCATGGTCACGAGATGGCCCAGGTCGTGGAACGAGGTCACGCCGTGACCCTGGATGCCGCAGGGCACGATGCCGCTGAAATGGTCGAGGTTGGGCTCGACATTGAGCGCCACGCCGTGAAAGCTGACCCAGTGGCGGACCCGGACCCCGATCGCCGCGATCTTGTCCTCCTGGTCCGGCACGGCGCCGGTGGTGCCGCGGTCGACCCAGATTCCAACCCGGCCCTCGCGCCGCCCGCCCCGGATGTTGAACTGCGCGAGGGTGCGGATCAGCCATTCTTCAAGGTCGCGGATATAGGCGCGAATGTCGCTGTCCCGGCGTTTGAGGTCGAGCATGACATAGGCGACCCGTTGGCCCGGGCCGTGATAGGTGTATTGGCCGCCCCGGCCGGTCGCAAATACCGGGAAGCGGTCAGGCTGCAGCAGATCCTGGCGGCGGGCGCTGGTGCCAGCGGTGTAGAGCGGCGGATGTTCCAGCAGCCACACCAGTTCCGCTTCGGTGCCGGCGCGAATCGCCTCGACCCGCCGCTCCATGGCCGCCACCGCGTCGGGGTAGGGGACCGGGTATTCGCTGATCCGCCATTCCAAGACCGTCATCTCGATTGTCCCATCGCAAAACAAAAAGGGTCGGAACCGAAAAAAGCCGACCGTCAGGCTTGATCCGGCGATCGGGATTTGCTATCTCCCCCAGACCGCGCTTGGCAAGTCCCAGACTTGCCAACATGGGGATGCGGTCGTGGCGGAATTGGTAGACGCGCAGCGTTGAGGTCGCTGTGGCAGAAATGTCGTGGAAGTTCGAGTCTTCTCGACCGCACCATCCCAAAATTTATACGGTCCCGGTCGCAACGGCGACCCTGGATCGCGCGGGTTCTCACTTTTCAAAAGCGGGCTTTCCCTTTTCAAAAAGTTTGCCGGATCATCCTGGTCTTTGGTATTGGCCCGGACAAGATCGCGTGGTTCCGGATTTGGTGCCATTGCCATCGTGGTGATCGGGAGGTAAGAGAGATTCTCTCTGTCCCTATCTCCGGGAACTTCCATGTCCGATACCCTGCGCGAAGCCGCGCTCGAATATCATCGTCGTCCGGTTCCGGGCAAGATCGAGGTCGTCGCGACCAAAACGCTGGCGACACAACGCGACCTCTCGCTGGCCTATACGCCGGGTGTCGCGGCGGTTTGCGAAGCGATCGTGGCCGATCCCGGCCAGGCCAGCGAGTTGACCGCGCGGGGCAATCTGGTTGGCGTCATCACCAACGGCACGGCGGTTCTCGGCCTGGGCGCGATCGGGCCCCTGGCGGCGAAACCGGTGATGGAAGGCAAGGGCGTCCTTTTCAAGAAATTTGCCGGCATCGATGTTTTTGATATCGAGGTCAATGAAACCGATCCCGACAAGCTGGTCGATATCATCGCGGCGCTGGAGCCGACCTTCGGCGGCATCAATCTCGAGGATATCAAGGCGCCGGAATGCTTCTATATCGAGGCCCGGCTGCGCGAGCGGATGCGGATCCCGGTGTTCCACGACGATCAGCATGGCACCGCGATCATCGTTGCCGCTGCGATCATCAACGGCCTGCGGGTGGTCGGCAAGGCCATTACCGACGTCCATCTGGTCGCTTCGGGCGCCGGTGCGGCGGCACTGGCCTGTCTTGATCTGCTGGTCGATATGGGACTGCCGGTCGCCAACATCACGGTGACCGATATCGTCGGCGTGGTCTATCGCGGTCGCAGCGAATTAATGGATCCGCGCAAGGCCCGCTATGCCCAGCCCACCAATGCGCGGACCCTCGCCGAGGTGATCGCGGGTGCCGACATCTTTCTCGGCCTGTCGGCGCCGCGCGTGCTGACCCCGGCCATGGTGGAAAAGATGGGACCGCGGCCGATGATTCTGGCCCTGGCCAATCCGACGCCGGAAATCATGCCCGAGGAGGTCAAGGCGGTCAGGCCGGATGCGGTGATGGCGACGGGGCGGTCGGACTATCCCAATCAAGTCAACAATGTTCTGTGCTTTCCCTTCATCTTCCGCGGTGCCCTGGATGTCGGGGCGACGACGATCAACGAGGCGATGAAGATCGCCGCAGTCCGGGCGATCGCCGATCTCGCGATGGCCGAGGCCAGTGACGTCGTCGCCAAGGCCTATGGCGATCAACCGCCGTCCTTCGGACCAGAGTATCTGATTCCCAAGCCCTTTGATCCGCGCCTGATCGTCGAGGTCGCACCGGCCGTGGCCCGGGCGGCGATGGACTCCGGGGTCGCGACCCGGCCGATCCTCGACTTCGAGGCCTATCGCGATCGTCTGAACCAGTTCGTGTTCCGCTCCGGCCTGGTGATGCGGCCGGTGTTCCTGCGCGCCAAGAAGGATCCCAAACGGGTTGTGTATGCCGAGGGCGAGGATGAACGGGTGCTGCGCGCGGTCCAGGTGGTGTGCGACGAAGGTTTGGCCCGGCCAATCCTGATTGGACGCCGCGACGTCGTGGCCCGCCGGCTGGAGCGATTGGGTCTGCGCCTGCGTATCGGACAGCATTTCGAGATCTGCGATCCGGGCGACGATCCCCGCTATCGCGAATATATTCAGCTTTATCACCAACTGATGGCGCGCCGGGGCGTGTCGCCCGATTCGGCGCGCACGATTGTCCGGACCGATACCACGGTGATCGCGGCCCTGATGCTGCGCCGCGGCGAGGCCGATGCGATGCTCTGTGGCACGCTGCCGCCCTATGGCCGGCATCTGCGCGAGGTTGTCAATGTTATCGGGTTGAAACCCGGGGTCCGGTGTCCGGCCGCCTTGTCGGCGCTGATCATGTCGAAGGGCACGGTGTTTCTCACCGACACCTATGTCTCCTCCGACCCCAGTCCCACGGAAATCGCGGAAACCGTCTCGCTGGCGGCGGAAGAGGTGCGGCGGTTCGGCATTCAGCCGAAAATCGCGCTGCTGTCGCACTCGAACTTCGGCACGGCGGACAGCCCTTCGGCCCTGAAGATGCGCGCGGCCTTGGCGGAATTGCAGCGGATCGCCCCCGATCTCGAGGTCGACGGCGAAATGCATGCCGATGCGGCCCTCGACGAGGAAATCCGGGCGCGGCTGCTGCCCAATAGCCGGTTGAAGGGGGTCGCCAATCTGCTGGTGATGCCGTCCCTTGATGCCGCCAACATCGCCCTCAACCTGTTGAAGGTCCTGGGCGACGGCCAGTCGGTCGGGCCGATGCTGCTCGGGGTCAATCAGCCGGCCCACATCGTCACGCCCTCGATCACCGTGCGGGGAATTGTCAATATGAGCGCGCTGGCGGTGGTCGACGCCCAGGTCAATGCCGCCGAAAACAGCAACGCTTGATCGCGGCCAGGCGCCAGGGCGATCGTGTCACCATCGATCGCGGCCCGCCTTGGCTTGGTGCCGGGTGTTATCGCTGCGGTCTTGCGTCGCCCTGAGTGAAATATGAATCAATCATGACGGTTGCAAAATTGCATTGTTAGACCGAAGCTCATTCAGACAATATGAATAAAATGCTGTCTGCTCGGGTTTGCTCATGGTTCCGCCCTCCGCTCCCCCTCTCCGGATCGCGGGGGGCGGAACGCCGACAGGCTTTCTTTGGAAGGTTGCGTGGCTGTAACATATTGCTCATATGTTTGTCGGTGTTCTATCAGGGGGCTTGACGATGTGGCACGCTTGCTGCGCAGGCGATTGATAGGGGGCTCTGGCACGATCTCGGGGTTGCGTTGAATGCATATTCTGCTGGTAGAGGACGACGAGAAGACACGGACACTCGTTGCGGATTATCTCAGTCATGAGGGGCTGAACGTCACCACGGCGGGCGACGGCAAGGCAATGACCGAGGCGTTGGCGCGTGGTGGGGTCGATCTTGTGCTGCTCGATCTCCAATTGCCGGATGGCGATGGTTTGGCGCTGGTGCGTGAATTGCGCACCCAGTCCGATATTCCGGTGATCATCGTGACCGCGAAGGTCGATGAGATTGATCGCGTCGTGGGCCTGGAGTTGGGCGCCGACGACTATCTGACCAAACCCTTCAGCCCCCGCGAATTATTGGCGCGGATCAAGGCGGTGCTGCGGCGCACCGAGGTGCGGGACCGGAACGCCGGGGGCCGTGATGAGTTGCGGGCGGTCGTTCAGTTCGCGGGATGGGAATTCGACCTGGCCGGGCAAAGGTTGACCGCGCCGGACGGCCGCGAGGTTGAACTGACCAAGTCGGAGATTGGTCTGCTGGCGACCTTTGTCCGCTTTCCGCAACGGGTGCTGAGCCGCGATCAACTGCTCGATTCCACGCGCAGCGACAGCGGCGACGGCTATGATCGCAGCATCGATGTCCTGATCTTGCGGCTGCGGCGCAAGATCGAGGAAAACCCGAGCGAGCCGTTGCTGATCAAGACGGAGCGCGGCTCTGGCTATCTGTTCGACGTCAAAGTCAAAAGGATTTAGGGTGTGACGGATGCCGCGGCGACGCGGTGATCGCATGATGGGCTTTATTTCTGCCGGGGCGGCGGTTATGAAGAGAGCCCGATTTTTCCATTTGCGACGAGGAGGCCGCCATGCGCGCCGAGATCGAAGCGGCGGCCAGCGAGATCAGAGACTCGTTGACGTTGCTGCGGAGGCATCTTTGACTGGGATAACGCGTTGCGTCGTCTCGATGAACTGACGGCGATCACCGAAAATCCCAATCTGTGGGACAAGCCCGACCGGGCCCAGGAGGTAATGCGCGAACGCACCCGGCTGGAAACCGCCATCAACGGCTATCGCGCCCTGGAGCGGAACCTCAGCGAGAGCCTGGAACTGATCGAAATGGGCGACGCCGAGGGCGATGCCGTGATCGTTGCCGACACGGAAAAGTCGCTGTACGGCCTGCGGGACCATGCGCGACGGCTGCAGATCGAGAGCCTGCTGTCCGGTGAGGCTGATGCCAACGACTGCTTCCTTGAGGTCAATTCCGGCGCCGGGGGCACCGAGGCCCAGGACTGGGCGGAGATGCTGCTGCGCATGTATCTGCGCTGGGCCGAACAGCATGGCTACAAGACCGAATGGCTGGAAGAGACCGGGGGTGAAGAGGCCGGCCTGAAATCGGCGACGGTGCAGATCAAGGGGCCCAACGCCTATGGCTGGTTGAAGACCGAGGCCGGCGTCCACCGTCTGGTTCGCATCAGTCCGTTCGACAGCCAGGCCCGTCGCCACACGAGTTTCGCGTCGGTGTCGGTCAGCCCGGTGATTGATGACAAGATCGAAATCGAAGTTCTCGACAAGGATCTGCGGATCGATACCTATCGTGCGTCGGGTGCCGGTGGTCAGCACATCAACAAGACCGACAGCGCCGTGCGCATCACCCACTTGCCGACCGGGATCGTGGTCCAGTGTCAGCAGGAACGCAGCCAGCACAAGAACCGCGCCAAGGCTTTCGACATGTTGCGGGCCCGCATGTATGAGCGCGAGCTGAAATTGCGTGAGGATGCCGCCGCGGTGATCGAGGCGACAAAGAGCGAGATTGGCTGGGGTTACCAGATTCGCTCTTACGTGCTGCAGCCTTACCAGCTGGTCAAGGATTTGCGGACCGCGGTTGAGTCCGGCAATTCCGGCGCGGTCCTTGATGGTGATATCGATCGCTTCCTGGAGGCGGCTCTGGCCCAGCGCATCAAGGGCCAGAAAGAGGAAGCCAACTCCTGAAGCCCAATTCCTGAAGCCATGTCGGGCCCGACGCGCCATAGCGGTTCGTCGGGCCCGGAACGCCTCAGCTTGTGACGCGCTTTGTGGTTCCGGCCCCGTCGCGGCCGGGTCTGATCTTTCGGGGCGTGCACGCCGCCGTCTTTTGTGCAACAGCATAGCGGGTCGGCCCAGACCTCGGAACCGGGCGCTCCGGCGCGGTGGGCCTTTCGGAGACGATTCCATGGCGATAAGGCTTGCTTTCAAGATGGCGTTGGCCACGGCCCTGCTGGCCCTTGTCGCTTGTGCCGCGGGGTTGGGCGCGCGCAAGCCAGGGGTGAACACACCAAATTCCGCTTCGGATGCCGCCCTGGATTCGGCAGCGTCGCCCGGGGATCCCGCCGGGTCCATCGTTTCCGTGAGCCCCGCTGCGACGCCGGCGGCGCTGGATGGGGTCCAGATGATTGCGCAGTGCCAGGACATCCTGCAACGAAGTCTGGTCGGCGGCGATTTGACCGAGCTGGTTCCCGAACTGACCCGCAACGGCGGTCGGTCGGAAATCTCGATCAAGGCCGCCTATCTGCCCTACAGCAACACCAACGAGAACCGCCATGTCGACTATCACTGCCGGTTCGACAATGGCGTCTTGAGCGAAACGCGGATGCAATGACCGTTGCCGCCGGGGCCCGTGCGCCTGGGTTCAGTCGCTCGCGATCGGTTCGTAATAGTGGGGCAGGAAGCCGGCACGGAGTCGCGCCGTCAGATTGAAGGGGCGCCGCAGATGGCCCCGGAAATGGCGCTGTACCAAAACCTGCCAGGTTGGCGCCGGGTCGAGACCGCGGTGGTCGCAGACCTGTTCGAACCAGCGGCATCCGATGGCGACGTGCCCGACTTCCTCCTCGCCGATCAGCCGCAGCGCCGCCGCACCTTCGCGGTCTCCCGCCTGTTCGAGGGCGGCGATGATCGCCGGCGTGACGTCGAGGCCGCGCGCCTCAAGGATCATCGGCACCACCGCCAGCCGCGCCAGGACATCATGCGCGGTCTCCTGCGCCGCCTGCCACAAGCCGTCATGCGCGGGCAGCGCGCCGTAATCCGCGCCCAGGGCCGCGAGGTGACGGCTGAGCAGATCGAAATGGCGCGCCTCGTCGGCGGCAACACCGATCCAGTCGGTGGTAAACGCCCGTGGCATCGCGGCGCCGAAACGGGCGACGATGTCCCAGGCCAGGTCGATGGCGTTGAGCTCGATATGGGCCAGGGCGTGGATCATCGCGACGCGGCTGGCCGGTCCGCCGGCCTTGCGGCGTTTGGGCATTTCCCGGGGTGCCAGCAGCACCGGCCGTTCCGGGCGCGCCGGGCGATCCGGGGGTGACACGGCGCCATCGGCGGCCAGGGTTCCGGCCTGCCAGGCCGCAGCGGCGATCGCGGTCAGCGCAACCTTGCGCGCCGGTGCCGCTGTGCTCAGGACCGCGACCGCGGCGGCGCCGACCGTATCGGTTCTGTCCCCGTCCATGCCCGCTCAGCGGCCATAGGCGATGAATGACGGATTGTCGAAACCGGGTTTACCGTAAAGCAGCGGGGCGCCGTCGAGCGTTTCGACACGACCGCCGGCCGCCGCCAGGATCGCGTGCCCGGCCGCGGTGTCCCATTCGCAGGTTGCGCCGAAACGGGGGTAGAGATCGGCCATGCCCCGGGCGATCAGGCAGAATTTCAGCGAACTGCTGAACAGGTCGCGACGCAGCACGGGCTGGTGTGCCAGGTAATCGGCGAGCGCCCGATCATCGCTATGGCGGCGGCTGGTCAGGACCACCAGTCCTTCCACGGCGGGCTGGCGTGTGGCGATTGGATGTTCGCTGCGGTGCCGGGTCGACCATGCCGCGGTTCCGGGACCCGCCGCCCAATAGAGTTGTTCCTCTGCCGGGATATAGATGACCCCGAGTTCGGGGTGCCCGTTGACCACCAGCCCGATATTGACGGTGAACTCGTCGCTATGCTCGATGAAGGCGCGGGTGCCGTCGAGGGCATCGACCAGCCAGAAGGTGTCGCCGTGAACCGGGCGCGCCCCGGCGTCGAAGCTCTCTTCGGCAACGACCGGGATCCCGGGCGTCAGATGATGCAGCGCCGGCAGGATCACGGCTTCCGCGGCCAGGTCAGCATCGGTGACCGGGCTGCCATCGGCCTTGACCTCGAAGCTGATCGGATCCTTATAGTAGCGCAGGATGACCTCTCCGGCCTCGCGGGCGATGGCGCGAACTTCCGGCACCAGCCGGGCGAGGTCGAGTGCAGACATGGCGAATCCTTTCACGACGAACGGCGATAGCTTACCACACCTTGGTCGTCGCCGAGGGCGTGATCCCGTATCCAGGGGTGGCGCATCGGGCGCATTTTTTGGGGCTGGGGATTTTTCGCCGGGTTGACCGGCAGCGCCGGCCTTGCGCCGGCGCTGCGGCCTCGTTCCGCAAGCCGCTGTTCAGTGGAACAGTTTCGGAAGATTGGCGATCAACGAGGGACGCCAGGCATCCATTTCGTGGATCATCCCCTCATAGGCCGTGTAGTCGAACCTGATGCCGCGGTCCTTCAGGACGTTGACCAGTCCGGCAATATCCTTGCCCGTGACGGTGTCCCGGGTGCCGACCGTGACCGTGAAATTCTTCAGCGCGGCGTTGATCGCCTCGGGCTTGGCGAGCGCCTCGGCGACGCCGGCATTGGGCACGGTCTCGGTGGTGACACCGCTATAGGTCGACACGTAGGCGAAGGTCCCGAGATGGCCAAGCCCGGAGACCAGCGCCTGGTAGCCGCCTTGCGACAGCCCGGCGATCGCCCGGCCGGCGGCATCGGTGCGGGCGCGGTAGTGGCTTTCGACATAGGGGATGATATCGCCGATCAATTCGCGGTCGGCTGCCGCCGCATTGGTCGGATAGAACAGCTTGCGCCGCTCAGCCGGGACGTAGGCCTCCGGCACCGCCTCGGCGGTATCGGTCTCGGTATCGGGAATGACGACGATCATCGGCACGATCTTGCCCTCGGCCAGCAGATTGTCGAGGATTTGCACCACGCGCCCCTGTTGCACCCACGAGCCGGCCGTGTCGCCGTAACCGTGATAAAGGTAGAGCACGGGCAGCGGCGTCGAGGCGTCGGTGTAGCCGGGCGGCGTGTAGACATACATTTGCCGTTCCGACGCCAGCGCCTGGGCGCTGATCGTGACCGCGCGCAGCTCGCCATGCGGCACCTTGCGGATGTCGAGGATGCTGCCGGGAACCAGGATCAGGCTGGAATTGACCTGCCGCTGCGGCTTGGTCCAGGGGGTGCCGGTGTCGATGCTGCGGAAGCCGTCGACGTCGAAATAATATTCGTAGAGATCCGGCTTGAGTTGCACGGCGAAGCTCCACACGCCGTTGTCGGCCCGGGTCATCGGCACCGGCTTGGCAACCGAAGGGTCGAGCCGGCCATAGACCAACGAAACCGCCTTGGCCTGCGGCGCGAACAGTCGGAAGGTGACCGTGCCATCAGACGCGACCTGGGTGAAATAGGGCGTCTGCACCTGATCGGTGGGCGGATCGGGCGGCAAGGCGAACGAGGGCTGAACGACCGACAACCACAGTGCGGCGCCGAGCGCCGCCCCCTCCAATGACTTCATGTTGATCTTCTCCTTAAAGAGCAGCAATAAAGATGAGACCTGCGCGGCAATCAGGATTGCGATTGGCAATCGCGACGAAGTGCTAATTGTCGTGAGATGGTGACAATAAAAGTCTCGTGTCGTTTTTATGCCGATCATTGCGCCCCGTCAATCGGGATGATGTTTCTATTGTCGCGCAGCGTGCACGGGAGTTCGAGCCTCGTTTCCGTTTGATAGCTTTGCGGTGGCGATGGTTTTCGTTGTTCGCGTCCCAAATCGGGTCCGGCAGGCCGTTGGCGCCCGGGTGCCTGATCACGGTCAAGATTAATCACATCAAAGACATCATACGCGCGATTGCGGCCAAAGCTCGATCACAATTCCGACAAGGCTTGGGCTGAAATGACGGTGTCCGCGAAAAATGTGTCGTGGCATCGGCCGTGGCGCGTCATGAGCCCCGGTGCTTGATGGAATTTGATTGATTTTTTCTGCGAGCATGAGAGTGTTATTGCCGAGACGGATGGGGCCGATGAGCAACGCCAGAACCATCACAGACATCGCAAAGCGCGCCGGGGTTGGCACCGCAACCGTTGATCGGGTGTTGAACGGTCGCTCCGGTGTTGCGCCCGAGACCGCGCAGCGGGTGCTGGGGGCAATGTCGGCGCTCGGTATTGCAACCCTGGCCCGCGGGCGTCCGCTGAAGGCGCTGGGATTTCGCCTGGCATTCGCCCTGCCGGCGACCCGGTCCCCCTTGTACGACGCGATTGACCGGCAGATCGCCCAGTTGGCCGGCGAGTTCCGTCATCAGTATATCACCGAGGTGGCGTTCCGGATCGACACCGGCAATTCGTCGGCCTTCGCCGATGCCTTGCTGAAGCTGGCGGATTTCGACGGCGTCGTGCTGTTGGCGCCGGACCTGCCGCCGATCAAGCTGGCGATCAACGAACTGGTCCGCACCGGCGTTCATGTGGTCACCTTGTTGTCCGACATCGGCGGTTCGTTGCGGGCGATGCATATCGGTGTCGACAACCGCGCCGCGGGGCGGACGGCCGGGCTGCTGATCAGCCGTATCATCGGCGCCGCGCGCCCGGCCAAGGTTTTGCTGGTCTCGGAGGCGACGCGTTATTCGGCCGAGATCGATCGGCGCGTCGGCTTCCTGCAGATCATGGAGGAGCGCGCTCCCGATATCGAGATTGTGCGCCTGCTCGATCTGCCGGACACGGATGAGGCGGCCCGCGCCGCCGTTGCCGCGGTGCTGGTGCGCTCGGGCGGTGCCGCGACTTTTGCCGGGCTCTATCATGTTGGTGGCGCGACCGCGGGCGTGATCCGCGCCTGCCATGACGCGGGGGTCGGGCCTTGCTTCACCGCGGTGGCGCATGATCTGACCGAAGGCAACAAGAGGCTGCTGGCCGCCGGGGCGCTGAGCTTTATTCTGGGCCAGGATATCGCCACCTGCACGCTCTACGCGGCGAAGGCGATGCTGGCACTCAAGGAGAATCTGCGCGGCCCGCTCATCGCAGCACCACCAAAGCTGGAAATTATCACCGTGGAAAACCTGTCATGAGGATGTCAGGCTGACAATCGCCAACCGGGATTTCGGCTTTCGGTTGGCGCGATGTTTGGATTGTTGAATCGGGGGCCGTCACCGGCAAACCAGGAAGGGCTTCGCAGAGAGCCCGAGCGGACAACGAAAAACCGGGCCGATTTGCGGATCGAGCATCCGGAAAAAGCGCCAGCGGCGCGATCCTCGGGGGGGATTGTCCATGAAGAAGTTTATCAACAGCGTTGACCGTCTGATCGAGGAAAGCCTGTCCGGATTCGGCCGTGCGCAGGCCGATCTGGTCGAGGTCCACTTCAATCCGACATTCGTCAAGCGCAAGGGGCGGCCCCGACCAAAGGTTGCGGTCATTTCCGGCGGCGGTTCGGGGCACGAGCCGCTGCATGTCGGTTTCGTCGGCGCCGGCATGCTGGACGCCGCCTGCCCGGGGCAGGTGTTCACGTCACCGCGTCCCGACCAGATGATTGCCGCGGCGCACGCGGTCAATGGCGGGCGCGGCATCCTCTTTATCGTCAAGAACTACCCTGGCGACAGCCGGGACTTCCATATGGCCAGCGAGATGCTGGAGATCGACAATGTGATCGCCATGGTCGACGACGATGTCACGGCGCTCCATGCCCCGCACATGACCGGCCGTCGCGGCGTTGCCGGCACGGTCCTGGTCGAAAAAGTGGTCGGCGCCGCGGCGGAGGAGGGCTGGGACCTCCATGCCTGCAAGGCATTGGCGGAGCGGGTCAACAAAGTCAGTGCCTCGATGGGGGTGGCGCTGACCTCGTGCGTCGTTCCGGCCGGCGGGCGGCCGAGCTTTGAGATCGCGGATAACGAAATCGAGGTGGGCGTCGGCCTGCATGGTGAGCCGGGGCGCAGCCGGGAGCCGTTGCAGCCGGCCGACGCCATCGTCGCCGACCTGATCGACGCCATCCTCAGTGACCTCGCACCGCGACCCGGCACCGAGGTGCTCCTCTTCATCAACGGGTTCGGCGCCACGCCGCTGATCGAGCAATATCTCCTGTTCGACAGCGCGGCCCGATGTCTGGACCAGGCGGGCCTGAAGGTGACCCGTTCGCTGGTCGGGACCTTTGCAACCGCGCTGGAAATGGCCGGCGCCTCGGTCACGGTCTGTCTGCTGGATCGCGAAATTACGCGCTTCTGGGACGCACCGGTCTGTACCCCGGCGTTGCGCCGCGGTTTGTGACCGCCGCGTCATGACGCGATTGTCCCGGCCCTGGTTCCTTATCCGGAAAGGCGGCGGCAAACCAACGGATCTGTCCGCATCGCCGGACCGTTCGTGTCAACCGACAACAAGCTGCCACCACCAACAACAACAAGCTGAAGGAGGCCTGTCATGACGGACACGGCAAGCACGCCCCTTTCCACCGACGCCCTCAAGGCGGCGGTTCGGGCAATGGCCGTCGCCATCATTGATCACACCGAGGAATTGTCGCGGCTCGATCAGGCTATCGGCGATGGCGATCACGGGCTCAATATGAAACGGGGCTTTGAGGCGATTTTGGCCAAGCTGGATGGTTCGGCCGACGCGCCGCCCGCCTTGTTGAAGAGCATCGGAACGACGCTGGTGATGACCGTCGGCGGCGCCTCGGGGCCGCTTTATGGCAGCCTGGCCCTGGCGATGGGCAAGGCGCTCGGTGATCAGCCGCTGACGCTGGCGTGCGCGGCCGATCTGCTCGACGCCGGGATCCAGTCGGTGATGAGCCGGGGCCGGTCCCAGGCCGGCGAGAAGACCATGCTCGACACGCTGGTCCCGGTGCTTGCCGTCGTGCGGGCCGGGGGCGCCGACCTCGGCGACCGGGTGAAGGCGGCGGCTGCCGCCGGCGCCGCGGCCACGGTCCCGCTGCGTGCGAGCAAGGGCCGCGCCTCATTCCTGGGCGAACGCAGCATCGGCCACATGGATCCCGGTGCCCGATCGAGCCAGCTCCTGATTGAAGCCCTGTGCGACGCCCTCAGCAAGGATCCCGCGCCATGAGCGACAGCAACGATAATGTCGGCATCGTCATCGTGTCCCACTCCCCTGACGTTGCCCGTGGCGTCGCCGACATGGTGGCCCAGATGGTGGGGATCGAGGTCAAGGTCGCCTGGTGCGGCGGCAATGTCGACGGCGGGCTTGGTACCCATGTCCCGGCGATCCTGGAGGCGATCGACAAGGCCTGGACCCCGCGCGGCGTTGCGATCCTGGTTGATCTCGGCGGCGCCCAGACCAACGCTGAAATGGCGATCGAGATGCTGGCGGAGGACCGTCAGGGGCTGGTCGTGGTCTGTGAGGCCCCGATTGTCGAAGGCGCGATCTTTGCGGCGACCGAGGCCGCGGGCGGTGCCGACCTTGCCGCGGTCCGCGCCGAGGCCGAAGCGCTCCGGGCCCCCTGAGCGCCGCTAACCGGTCCCGCCCCGAAGATGAAGGATCATTGTCGATGAGTAACCCGGTTTTTGGCGATGCCGTCATCCGTGATCCGGTGGGGTTGCATGCCCGCCCGGCGATCAAGATGACCAAGCTGGCCAAGCGTTTTGATGCCGCCGTTTCGATCGCGGCGGGCTCCGAGGGACCCTGGGTCAACGCCGCCAGCCTGGTCAAGGTCATGGGCCTCAAGGTGCGCGCCGGTGCCGCGCTGTATTTCCGTGGCGAGGGAACCGATGCCGAAGCGGCGGTCGCGGCGATGGTTGACCTTGTGACCCGGGATTTTCCCGATCAACCGGCCTGAGTTGCGGGCCAAAGGATGATGCGTGATGACGGAATTGTCGCCTGAGCATTCCTCCCGTGAAATCGGGGTTTACAGCGGTCGGGCCACGGCGCCGGGGATCGCCACGGGCCCGTTGGTTCGTCTCGAACGCCCCGCCGGCATCGACGTCGGCGTCGCGGATCCGGCCGTCGCGCCGATCGCCGTGGCGCTGCGGCCCGGGGAACGGCAGAAATTTCTGAGCGCGGCCGACGTCGCGACCGCGGCCCTGTCGGCATTGGCCGAGCCGGGCGGGGAGGGGGCCGCAATCCTGGCCTTTCAGATCGGCCTGTTGTCCGACGACGAGTTGATCGCCCCGGTGTTCGCCGCGATTGGGCAGGGCATGGCCGCGCCGATCGCCTGGTCGCAGGCCATCGGCGGACTCATTGCCGAGTTTGCCGCGGCTGATGACGAGGTGTTCGCCGCCCGGGCTTCCGATCTTGCCGACCTGCGCGATCGCGTTCTCGTCGCCTTGACCGGCGGCCGCGTCGCCGACGATGTCGTTCCCGAAGGGGCGATCATCTTCGCCGAGGATCTGCCGCCGTCGCGTTTTCTGGCGATCGACTGGAACCACGCCGCCGCCGTCGCGCTGGCGGCCGGTTCGCCCGCCAGCCATGTCGCGATGCTGGCGCGGTCCCGCGGGGTGCCGATGGTCACCCGGCTGGGCGCGATCAACATCAAGGCCGGAGCTTTGGTGACGCTCGACGGTGACCGGGGCCGCCTGGAACCGGCGGCGGCGGCGGCCGCCGCCACGGCCGGGCCGTGACCGCCTTTCGAATGGAAGGGTTCACCCTTCGTCCGGCGACGGCAAATCCGGACGGGAGGTGACGGGACCGGCGCCATGCCGGTCCGTTCACCAGCCGAGAGACTCGATTGCCGCATCAAAAAAATCCCAGAGGAGAAAACGCATGAAGAAGTTCGTCAATAATGTCGATGATATGCTGGCCGAAAGCCTGTCAGGCTTTGCCGCCATACATGGTGATATCGTGGCGCTGGGCGAGGGCAACTTGTTTGTCCGCCGCGCGATGCCGGACAAGAGCAAGGTTGCCGTGATTTCCGGTGGCGGTAGTGGCCATGAGCCCCTGCATGCCGGCTTCATCGGCACGGGCATGCTCGACGCGGCCTGTCCAGGCCATGTCTTCACCTCGCCCACCCCCGACCAGATGCTGGCGGCGATCAATGCCGTGGCGGGTGACCCGGGGGTCCTGCTGATCGTCAAGAACTATGCCGGCGATCGGATGAATTTCGAGATGGCCGTGGAGATGGCCGAGGGCAAGATCGCGACCGTGGTGACCGATGACGATGTTGCCGTCGAGAACTCGACCTACACCACCGGGCGGCGCGGCGTCGCCGGCACCATGATTGTCGAGAAGATGGTCGGGGCACTGGCGGAGACCCGGGCGTCGCTGGAAGACTGCCGTCTGCTCGGCGTCGAGGTCAATGCCCGGACCCGCTCGATGGGGGTGGCGCTGACGAGTTGCACGGTTCCCGCCGCGGGCCGCCCGACCTTCGATATCGATGATACCGAGATGGAGATGGGCGTCGGCATCCATGGCGAACCGGGACGTCGGCGCGTCCCCCTGGGCACGGCCCGGTCGATTGCCGAAGAGATGATCTCGACAATCGTTGCCGATCTCAAGCTGGCGGAGAAGGGCCAGGGCCCGGCGATCCTGCTGGTCAACGGGTTCGGCGCCACGCCCTTGCTTGAACTCTATCTGATGGCGGAAATGGCGCGGGCGGAATTGGCGCGTCACGGCATCACGATTGCCCGTGGCCTGGTCGGCAACTATGTTACGTCGCTGGATATGGCAGGGTGTTCCCTGACGGTTTCGATGGTCGATGATCGTCTGCTCCGGCTGTGGGACGCTCCGGTTCATACCGCCGCCCTGCATTGGTGACACCGGCGAGGGGACCGGCATCCGCTGCGGCCAGGGCTTGGCGACAGGCCGGTCCTCCACCAGATCAGGATCCGGGATGGCTGGAAGGGGGGGATCATGTGCGGGCGCTTCAGTCTGGCGACGCCGGTGGAGATATTGGGCGCCGAATACGGCTTCGCGAATCGACCGGCCCTGCCGCCGCGCTACAATATCACGCCGACTCAGGACGTCGCCGCGGTTCGGGTTGAGGGCGGCCGGCGCTGTCTGGTGATGCTGCGCTGGGGCCTGGTTCCCGCCGGGGCCGCCGACCCGAAGATTGGCAGCCGGATGATCAATGCCCGCGCCGAAACCTTGCTCACGAAAGCGGCGTTTTGCGAACCGTTCCTGAAACGCCGTTGCCTCGTGCTGGCCGATGGCTATTACGAATGGGAGGGGCCGGCGCGCCAGCCCTACCGCTTCGTGCACCGTGATGGCGGAACCCTGGCATTCGCCGCGCTGTGGCAGTACTGGCGCGGTCCTGGCGGCACCGGTTCGGACGCGCCGTTGCAGAGCGTCACGATCATCACGGTCCCGGCCGGGACTGTCCTGCCGCCGCCGGGTGAGGCCGGGCGCGGTTGGCGTGCCCCGACGCATGATCGCATGCCGGCAATCCTGGGCCGGGACGCGGTGGACCGCTGGCTCGATCCCGGCACCGCGGTATCGTTGCTTCAGGCCGATCTCACGCCGGCCTCAGGCTTATTGACCGCGATGGCGGTGTCATCCTTTGTCAATGCCACCGCTCATGAGGGGATCGCCTGTCTTGCCGCGGCGCCGCAGCAGGGATCCTTGCTGTGACACGCCGGCGGGTTCCGAACGGGTTGCGGGGACTGGCGCTCGTGCTGGCGGTTTGGGCCGGGTCGCTGATCATCACGGCTGAGGCTGTGGCGGAACGGCCGACCATCGTTCCGCCCCTGCCCGGGGCGACAAAGACGGTGACCGGGCCCGGTCAGGCGCAAACCGGCGACGTCGTGCTGGTCAAGGGCGCCGCCGTCTATCTCGCCGGGATCGCGGCCCCGGTCAAGGACCAGAGCTGCTACGATCGCTTCCGCCAGAAGTTCGACTGTTTCGTCGCGGCCAAGGATGTGCTGACCCGGATGATCGGGGCCGACACGGTGACCTGCCAGACCGCGTTTACCAATTCGATCGGCCAGCAGGTCGGCCGTTGTCAGGTCCAGGGCATCGACCTGGGGGCGGCGATGATCGAACATGGCTATGCCATGTCCTATCATTCGCTGACGTTGGTGTATGACATATTGGAAGCCAAGGCGCAGTCGATGCACTGGGGTCTGTGGTCCGGCAGTTTTCAGGCCCCCTGGCTGGCCCGCCCGGGACCGCCGCCGTGATCGACTATCGGATCCGGTTTGGTGGCGCGGTTTATGATCGTGCTGTCACGATGCAATGATCCGATCACCGCCGGCCGTCAGGGGTGTCAGGTCTCCCGCCCGTGCTGGTGCCCCCGATGATGGGGGCATGTTCTTCCCTGCGACCTTGCCATGTGAAATCTATGACTGCGATTGACTTCGACTGTAGAATGCCTGAATCGGGGCCTTGAAGGGCATATGGCTTGGGGGCTTTCTGCCGACAAAAAATGTCGAGCATATGCCTTGTGGAAATACACCGATATTCTGTAGGAAAGATGCTTCCTGATCGTAATCAAAACGGCTTGGGGAACCCGTGTGTAGTTTTGAAACATCCTCGAAGATGATAACAAGCTCCTTGATGATCGCGTAGCCGTTCGTCGAATAGGTATCGGCGAAAAGTGTTGGGCACAATTGCCAGAATCCATGGTCAACGTAATTGTTCGTTGGGCTTTCATGGATGACACTTCCACCGGGCTTGAGCATCGAATGGATGTTACGAAAGGCGGAGGCGACGTCAAATACCTGTTCCAGGGTGCCACCATCGAAAACGACGTCCCAGCGAAAATTCAATTCGGGCGGGATTTGTTCGTTCAAGTTATGAACGATCGTCGGTTTTTCTTTATCGGTGAAATCAAGGGAGTGTATCCCGCTGAAGCCGAGCGCACCAAACAATGTGTAGTCATCGATGACCTTGGCTTTGGTCCATGGGTTGATGACGTGCTTGATGGGTGTGGCCTCCAGCTTTACGCTCCAGACGCCAGCAAGCTCTTCAAGAAAATCGTAATCGAAATAGATATCCTGGCGCCCGAGCTGAAGGATGTCCCCGCGAACAATCTCCGGGTTGTGGGTTTTCAAATAAAGTAAATTCTCAAGATTTGCTCTCGCGATTCCCATTTTGGTTCACCGATGAAGATGCCATTTCGTGGCAGGGTGCATTGAGTCAGTACAAGATAGGCGACTTGCCGGATTCCACAAAGTCCTTTTCAGTCGATAGCTTCCGATGCCGGGTTGACGGTTTTTGGAGCCGTCACCGGGAATGTTGTGCGCGACTTGTCGGCATCGCAAACCGGCATCGGCGTTTCAAGCGTGTTACGACCGTCGGCACCCGACTCAGGGACTGTCGTCGACCTTGGTCCAGCCAAGTTTCTCGTAGCTCTCGACACATTTGTCGCGTTCATAATAGCGACGGATCAGGTTGGTCTGGGCATAGCACTGGGCGATCTGACCGGTGGCCGGATCCTTCATCAGAACCGGCGCGGCGCAGCCGGTCAGCGCGCTGCCGACGAGCGTCAAAAGAAGAAGTCGTTTCATGGCGTTGTTCCTTGTCTCCGGGATTGGTGCAACACCACCCGCTCAGGTCGCGGGGTGTTGCGCCCTGATGTCATCCTGGGCGATCGGCCGGGATCGCGCATGTGCCTGAAGGCACGGTTGATGCTGTGACTTTGGGCACATGCGGGGCGGCGCCGGTTGCGCTATCGTGGCGCGATGTCGAGCACTTCGCACATCAGCAATCACACCGTGGTCCCGGCATTTGTTCATGTCGCCGGACTTTGTGTCTGTGTGATCAGCGGTGTGGCTGGGCTCGCCCTCCGTTGGCAGGTTGTCGTTGGCACGGCGCCGGACGCCCTGTTGCCCACCCGTATGCTGGTCAGCATCGTGGGACCGCTGCCGGCGGCGGCGCTGCAGTCCGTGTTGTATCTGTGGCTGGCCCTCTGCGCCGCCGGGACCGTGCTGTTTGCGTGGGTTTTTCACGCGACGACCCGGCCCCGCCCCCAGCCGGCGCGGTTGGCCGTCGCGGCCTTTTGCGGTCAGACCGCTCTTGGCATCCTGCTCAATTCGGATTTCCTGATCCTGACCTCGATCGAACTGCCGTTCGTCTTCGCGCCGCGCCGCGCGGTCGTCGCGTTGATCGGGCAGGAACTGGTGTTTCTGGTCGCCTCGATCTTTACGGTTCTCGGCCAGGACTCGGGCTTCACGGTCGAGACACAGGCCCAACTGACGCATTTTTCGGAATTCGGGATGGCTCTGGTGCGGATTCTCGACAGTGTCACCATCGTCGGCTGGCATCTCTTTGCCTTCGCGGGAGGCCATCTTTCGGTCTGTGAATCGGCACGCCGCGCCGCGCTGGCCGCTGCCAACGCGGAATTGCTGGCAACGCAGCAATTGCTGCAGGAAAGTGCGCGATCCTCGGAACGGTTGCGCATCGCCCGCGACCTGCATGATGCGATCGGCCACGACCTGACCGCCCTTGGCCTGCATCTCGATGTTGCCTGTCGCAGCATTGATGGGCGTGGGCTCGCGGCGGTGCAGACTGCCCGGGATGTCGCGCGGCGGTTGCTGGGCGAGGTTCGCAGTGTCGTCGGGCTGGCGCGCCGCGCGCCGCCAATCGATCTGCGGCGGGCGTTGACCACGCTGTGCGCCGGTGTGCCGGAGCCCCGCATCATCCTTGATTATGACGACGCCCTGGTTTTGCCCGATGTCGAACCCGCCCTGATCCTGTTTCGCATCGTGCAGGAAGCGCTCAGCAATGTGGTGCGTCACGCTGCGGCGCGGCGCGTCGAGATCCGGATCGCCGGGCAGGGCGACGCCGTGATTGTTTCGGTGCGGGACGATGGCCGTGGCGCGGTTGCGGTTCAACCCGGCAACGGGCTGACCGGTCTGCGCGAGCGGCTGCAGACTGTTGGCGGTACCCTGCAATGGACGGGTGACCGGATCGGCGGGTTTGTGCTTGAAGCGTGGTTGCCGCTGCCGGGGCGTGCGCCATGATCCGGATCGTCGTCATCGACGATCAGGCACTGGTGCGTAGCGGCCTCGTCGAACTCTTGTCTTTTGTCGCCGATTTCGCGGTCGTTGGCGACGCCGGCAATGCCCGGGATGGCGCCGCCCTGGTGATTGCGCTCAAACCCGATGTGGTGCTGCTTGATGTCCGGATGCCGGGCGGCAGCGGCATCGACGTCCTGAAGGGCCTGCAGGCGGCCGACTGCCAGGTTCCGACGATCCTCCTGACCACATTCGATGACCGCGAGGCCCTGTGTGATGGGATCCGCCATGGCGCCCGGGGCTTCCTGCTCAAGGACATCTCGCTGGAGTTCCTGGCCGCAGCGATTCGCGATGTCGCCGCCGGTGGCATGCTGCTGCGTCCCGCGGTGACCGAACGCCTGTCGCACGAAATGCAGAAATTGCGGCCAACGTTCGATCGGCTGGATTGGCCCGATCGTTTGAGCCCGCGCGAAATTGAGGTGCTGCGTCTGATGGCCGGCGGCCTCAGCAACCGCGAGATCGCCGACAGTTTCGGGACCAGCGAGGGCACGGTCAAGAACCAGGTTTCGAGCATTCTGTCGAAGCTGGGGGTGCGTGACCGGGTCCGGGCCGTTCTGGTCGGTATTTCGGAAGGATGGATCTGAACGCGGTCGCCCGGGCTGGCCTTGCGTGGCCGTGAGGCGCCGCGTATAAGACCATAATGCCCAACGATTCTGCGCCGGAAACGGACGAACCCTGCCCCTTTTGTCTCAAACCGCGAACGCTTTGCGTCTGCGCCGAGATTGTGCCGGTTGCCAACCGGATCGCCCTGTTGATCCTGCAGCATCCCCAGGAGCAGGACAAGACCCTGGGAACCGCCCGACTCGCGGTGCGCCAGCTCGGCGACGCGACCTTGAGGGTCGGCCTGTCCTGGCCCAGTCTTGCCAACGCCCTCGGGCGCCCGGCCGATCCCCAGCGCTGGGCCGTGCTCTATCTGGGCTCGGCCAAGGCGGCGACTTTGTTGCCCGATCGTGAGGTGGTGGCGATCAATGGCAAGGGTGCCCCGGTGCCAGACCAGGCGGCGGCGTTCCGGGCGATCGAGGGAATCATCGTGCTCGATGGCACCTGGAGCCAGGCCAAGACTTTGTGGTGGCGCAATCCCTGGGTGCTGAAGTGCCAGCGGGTCATTCTGGGGCCGCAGCGTCCGTCGCGCTATGGCAAGCTGCGCTATGAACCGCGCGGTGACAGTCTGTCGACACTGGAAGCGGCGGCGTTGCTGCTGCGCCATCTCGAAGACCGGCCGGAGATCGAGACGGCGCTGGTGTCGACGTTCGAGCGGCTGCTGGGGCGCTACCGGCTGATGCTCGCGGACCCGGCGGTGGGTGTTCCGGCCGAGCACCCGGCAAAGCGGCCGGATTGGCGGGCGCGCAGCCGCGGCCGTCGCCTTCGGGCACTCCCGCACCGATAAAATATCGCCCGCTTTTTGAGCATAGTTCAGCCCGCAGCCGGTGCAAAGGCGTGACCGGGGTGGTGCCTGCGCCATGGCGGGCGCGGCGCGCCTCATTCGGCGCGGGTCTTGCATTGCTCGGCAGCGTGACGTCGCCGGCATTCGTGGAATGCCGGAACCGGTGTCCGCCATCCGCCGTCGGGCCGCAAGGTTCGGCGGCATCCATCAAGCCAAGGTCATGGGTCCGCCAGGGCCGGGGTGTGGCCAGGGAACCATCAATGCCGTGAACCGTCCGGGAAAGGCTGCGACTCCGTCGGTCCGGGATCCGGACTGATCGCAAAAGAACTGAAGCTCTGAGTTGGGGTGCTTTTGATGAAAACACTCACTGTCGAGTCGCTGATGGTCGAATAGACCGATGCGTTCTCGGTAATGCATAACAAAGTAGCAATTTTGCGCAGAGGTCGCCGATAATCCGGGCAGTTTCGCGGCGGGGTCTGATGTCAGTCCGGCAATTCCCGGGTGTGCGGCGCCATGTTGTCGCCTTTGATGATGGTGCCGGTTTCCGAGGCGTTGCCGGTCATGGTTGTCGCGGTAACATCGACCGTCGGACGAGACGATCGCGGGTTCGGCGGCGCGCCATCCCTCCGAAGACCGCAACCCATGACGAAGAATATCAACAAGAGAGGTCCAATGAAGTCGATTTCCCTGTGTTCGATCGCGTTTTCCGTGGCTTTGACCACGGTTGCCGGTTCCGCAATGGCGGCCACGACGCTGGAAGCCGTCAAGGCCCGCGGCAGCGTCCAATGCGGCGTCAATGTCGGCCTGCCCGGGTTCAGCGCGCCCGACAGCACCGGCAAATGGTCAGGGCTTGATGTCGATTATTGCCGTGCCGTTGCCGCCGCCGTTCTCGGCGATGCGAAGAAAGTGTCCTATATTCCTTTGAGCGCGCAGCAGCGTTTCCAGGCGCTGCAGTCGGGCGAAGTCGACCTGCTGTCGCGCAACACCACCTGGACGCTGAGCCGCGACACCTCGACCGGGTTCAACTTTGCGCCGACCACCTTCTATGATGGTCAGGGCTTCATGGTTGCCAAGTCGCTGGGCGTCAAGAGCGCCAAGGATTTGAACGGGGCCACGGTGTGCGTTCAGCAGGGGACGACCACCGAGCTCAATCTCGCCGATTATTTCCGCGCCAACGGGATGACGTTCAAGCCGGTCGTCATCGAACAGGTCGATCAGACCTTTGATACCTTCTTCAGCGGGCGCTGCGATGTTGTGACCGACGACAGTTCGGCGCTGGCGTCCGAGCGCGCCTCGGCGGCCAAGAAGCCGGATGATTATCTCATCCTGCCGGAGATCATTTCCAAGGAACCCCTGGCGCCGGCGGTGCGTCAGGGCGATGACAAGTGGTTCGCCATTGTCAAATGGGCCGTGTTCGCGACCTTCGATGCCGAGGAAAAGGGCATCAGCTCGGCCAATGTCGATGACTTCGTCAAGAACAGCAAGGATCCGGACATCCAACGCATCCTCGGCGTTTCGCCGGGCCTGGGTGCCGCGTTGGGGGTCGACGAGAAATGGGCCTATAACATCATCAAGCAGGTCGGCAATTATGGCGAAATCTTTGAGCGCAATGTCGGCGTGAATACCCCGCTGAAGCTGGAGCGTGGTTTGAACGCCCAGTGGAACAAGGGTGGCTTGATCTACGCGCCGCCGCTGCGTTGATCGTCGACGGGCCCGGTCGCGATGCGGCCGGGCCCGTCCCCCGGCGCGCGCGACGGACGCGGTCGGCGCCATTTTTCATGGGGAATTGTTATCAAGGAGCGTCCATTGACCGTCGACCCTTTCACAGCGGTAAGCCGAACCGCACCCCCGCGCGGCGGCTGGGCCGGCGATCCGCGTTATCGCGCGTTGGCGCTTCAGGCGATCGCCGTCGCCGTGATCGTCTTCGTCGCCTGGTACCTGATCAGCAACACCATCGCCAATCTGGCCCGGGCCAATGTCGCGTCGGGATATGCCTATCTGGGCCGCGAGGCCTCATTTGGCATCTCCGAGACCCTGATCGATTACGCGCCGAACGACAGTTACGGCCGCGCGATCCTGGTCGGTCTGCTTAATACGCTGAAGGTTTCGGTTGTCGGCATCGTCCTGGCCACGCTCCTGGGGACCCTGGTCGGCATTGCCCGATTGTCATCGAACTGGCTGCTGAGCCATGTGGCCGAAGCCTATGTCGAGTTGATCCGCAATATCCCGCTGCTGCTGCAATTGCTGTTCTGGTACACGGTGATCACCGAGACCCTGCCGGGCCCGCGTCAGGCGTTCCGGCCATTGCCCGGGGTGTTTCTCAGCAATCGGGGGCTCGCCTTTCCGGTGCCCAATGCCGATCCGGCCTGGTCCCTCGCGGCGGCCGGATTGCTGCTGGCCTTTGTCGGGTGTTTCGGCGTCCGGGCCTGGGCGCGGCGGCGCCTGGCGCAAACCGGAAGGCCGGTCGGGATTCTGCTGCCTTGCCTGGGCATTCTGGTCGGGCTGCCGGCGCTCGCCTGGCTGATCGGCGGCGCACCGACCGGGATCAACATGCCGCAGATGCAGGGCTTCAACCTGGTGGGTGGTGTCGTCTGCACCCCGGAATTCACCGCGATTCTCGCCGGTCTGGTGGTCTACACCGCGGCTTTCATCGCCGAAATCGTACGCTCCGGGATCCTGGCGGTGAGCCACGGCCAGACCGAGGCCGCGACCGCGCTGGGATTGACGCGGGGGCAGATCCTGCGCCTGATCACCTTGCCGCAGGCCCTGCG
Source organism: Azospirillaceae bacterium (assembly GCA_031291675.1). GTDB lineage: Bacteria > Pseudomonadota > Alphaproteobacteria > Azospirillales > Azospirillaceae > JARLIO01. Next base: position 127,311 of record JARLIO010000059.1, on the reverse strand, counting down.
CCTGATCATCCCGCCCGTGACCAGCCAGTATCTCAACCTTGCCAAGAACAGCTCGCTGGCGGTCGCGATCGGCTATCCCGATCTGGTGTCGGTGCTGAACACCACCATGAACCAGACCGGCCAGGCTGTTGAAAATGTCGTGCTGTTCATGTCGGTCTATCTGACCATCAGTTTGGCCATTGCGGCGTTCATGAACTGGTACAACGCGCACATTGCGTTGGTGGAGCGCTGAGCCATGACCTCAACTTCAACTGTGACCAGTAGCCGGACCACCCCGACGCCGGGGTTTGGTATTCGTGTCGTCGCCTGGCTGCGTACCAATCTGTTCAGCACCTGGTACAACAGCCTGATCACCGTGCTGATTGCCTGGGCGATCGTGATCGTCGCCGATCCGTTTCTGCGCTGGTTGACCGTCAACAGCGTCGTCGCCCCGGCAACCGCCGATGTCTGCCGTCAGGCCCAGGGCGCGTGCTGGGCATTCATTCAGGAAAAATACCGGCTGATCCTGTTTGGTCTCTATCCCTATGATCAACAATGGCGGCCGGCTGCGGTGCTGGCCCTGTTTGCCGGGCTCTGCACCCTCAGTTGCTTTCGCCGGTTCTGGACGCCGCGCCTGCTGCTGATCTGGCTTGCCGGCCTGGTTGTGGTCGGCATCCTGATGTGGGGCGGCATCCTGGGCATGCCCTTTGTCGAAAACCGCTTCTTTGGTGGTTTGCCCCTGACGATCATCCTGTCGATTGTCGGGCTGGCTGTGGCCTTTCCGATCGCGATCCTGCTGGCGCTGGGGCGGCGATCCAATCTTCCGGTGCTGCGCTCGCTGTCGGTGATCTATATCGAGTTGATCCGCGGCGTCCCGCTGATCAGTCTGCTGTTCATGGCGTCGGTGATGTTTCCCCTGTTCCTGCCCCAGGGCGTCACGGTCGACAAGCTGTTGCGAGCGCAGGTTGCGTTCATCATGTTTGCCGCCGCCTACATGGCGGAAATTGTGCGGGCCGGCTTGCAGACGATTCCGCGGGGTCAGTACGAAGCCGCAGATGCACTCGGTCTGAGTTATTGGCAGAAACACCTCAAGATCGTCCTGCCTCAGGCGCTGGTTCTGGTGATCCCGCCGCTGGTCAATACCTTCATTGACTTCTTCAAGGATACCTCCCTTGTCGTCATCATCGGGTTGTTTGACCTGATGAGTTCGACAAAGGCGTCCCTGAGCGATGCGGCGTGGCGCGGCTTTTTTACCGAGGCCTATCTGGTCGCCGCCGTGATCTATTGGGTGATCTGTTTTTTCATGTCACGCTTCAGCCAGAGGCTGGAACATGATCTCAACCGCAACCGACGCCATTAACCGGAGCGCTGTCCCATGAGCTCGGCTTCCCCTGCCGCCGCGGCGGTTTCCCATAATGCGAGTGCGGACGTCATCGTCCAGTTGACCAGTGTCAACAAGTGGTATGGTGAGTTCCAGGTTCTGCGCAATATCAACCTGTCGGTTCGCCGCGGCGAACGCATCGTGGTGTGCGGTCCGTCCGGGTCGGGTAAATCAACCTTGATTCGCTGCATCAATCATCTGGAGGAACACCAGGCCGGCACCATCGTCGTCGATGGTATCGAGCTGACCAACAACCTCAAAAATATCGAGGCCGTGCGCCGCGAGGTTGGCATGGTGTTCCAGCACTTCAATTTGTTTCCCCATCTGACGGTGCTGGAGAATTGCACGCTGGCGCCGATCTGGGTGCGCAAGGAAACGCAGGCCAAGGCCGAGGCGACGGCGATGCGCTATCTGGAGCGGGTTCGCATCGCCGAGCAGGCCAAGAAATATCCCGGTCAATTGTCGGGCGGACAGCAGCAGCGGGTGGCGATCGCGCGTTCGCTGTGCATGAACCCGCGGGTGATGCTGTTTGACGAGCCAACCTCGGCCCTCGACCCCGAAATGGTCAAGGAGGTGTTGGACGTCATGACCAGCCTCGCCAGTGATGGCATGACGATGCTCTGCGTCACCCACGAAATGGGCTTCGCCAGAAGCGTCGCCGACCGGGTGATCTTCATGGACCGCGGCGAAATCGTCGAGGAGGATACCCCCGACGCTTTCTTCAGCCGCCCGGCGACGCCGCGCGCCCGCCAGTTCCTGGACCAGTTGCTGCACAATTGATACACCGCGGTCGACCAGCGTACCGTTCGGGGCGCTGGTCGGTCGGGCCGCGGCGGCCGTCGCCGCTGATCCCCAACCGGCGATGACAAAAGCTCATCGCCGGTTGGGGATCAGTTGGCGGGCGCCGTCGCCGTATAGCCGCGCGCGCATTCCGGCGCGGCCTCAACGGCCTGGTGGAACTGCGCCAGTGTCGCGGCGCTGATCACGACACTCTGGCCGCCATTGGCACAGCTGGTCGACCACACATTGGACATGTGAACCACACTGGCATCGTTCGACGCGCAGGCGGAAACGACCAGCGCGCCGCCCAGGACAAGGGCCCGTGCCGCGGTGAGCAGAGACTTTTTCATCAGGGATAGAACCTTGGTTTCATGATGCAAAAGATAGGGATCGGGGATCACACCGATCCGGTCGCGGCGAGGGCCGCAAGAGCGTTGGCGATCGCCTGGTCTTCGCCGGAGGCCAGACCGCTGATGCCAACCCCGCCCACGATGGCGCCGGCGCTGTCCTTCAGGACCGCGCCGCCGGGCAATGCCGTCAGGCGGTCGTCACAGAAATAGCCGGCCGGGATATTCTCGCGGTGCAGGCGTTCCAGGAAGGCCTCGGTCGTCACGCCCATGCGCACCGCGGTATAGGCCTTGCCTTGCGAAATCGCGATGCAGCGAAGGGGACTGCCGTCAACCCGGGCGAAGGCCAGCAGAAAACCGGCGGGGTCGCAGACACTGACGCAGATCGGACGTTGGTAATCCGCCGCGGCCTTGTCGATGGCCGCAGCCGCCAGCGTCTGGGCTGCCTGCAAGGTGATCGATGCCATGACTGTTTCTCCGTTGCGCACTGTCCGGCCCCCGATGGGCCGGTTCGTCGCGTCGTCGCAGAGCCTGAATCGGCCGGTCTGTGTCGATCGCGATGGCGCGCCGCGGACTATCTACGCCCCGTTCCGCCAGTGGCGTCAATATCGCCGGCAGCGTTGGGTTGGCTTGATCGGTTGCCCCGGTGTCGCGCACGCCACAAGCGGCAAGGCGATGCCGGGGTCGCGGCGAAGCGCAGTTTCGCGTCATTTTGCCGCGCGCCCGTCAGAGGATAGCGCGGTTCGGTGGTAATGGATCGCGTGTCGACGGTTCCGGTGCTGATGGTCTGTGACGCAGACGCAAGCGTTCCGATCCGATTGCGCGTATCTGATCGGCTATTGACGCGGCGTGGTCAAAAGGTCATGGGGTTGATGTCTTTGCTTCCGGTCGACGGCAGCGCCTCGACGCCCACACGTTGTTCTGATAAAAGCGGCTCGAGATTTGCGATAACGAGATTTGCGATAAGAGATACCGTCTCTGCGGCATTCGCCGCCGGTTTCAGCGGCTATCCAGATGAGGCAGGCTATGGATCCCAGTCCCTCGAATACCGCGAGCCCTTCGTTGGTCGATCGGCTCAACGCGGGCAGTGACGTCTTGTCGCCAGACGGAAAATGGGCGTTGGCGATGGCACGCCTTATCGAGTCCCGGCATAAAGGGGCAGACGACGGAACCTGGACGCTGCCCTTTGATCAGTTTCGGGCGGCTTTGGACGTCCCGTCGGGTGTCTATGAGACCTGGTCCGACTTTGAACGCTGTATCCTGCAGGATGCGCGGGACGGTTTTGCGGCGCACGGTGTCAGCCTGATCTGGCAGGTCGCCACGGCGCCGGATCAGCGCCAGGCGGCGTTGACATTGTCCTGGGCTACTGTCTCCGGGGATAGCGACGAGCCGCGGACAGCGTCGCCGCTCGCCGACACGGCCGGGGCTGCTCCCGTCGCGGAGGTTGAGGCGGGGGACGATGCCGGCGATGCCGTGTCCGGTGACAACACTCTCTCAAGGGGAATAGAACGCGTGACGTCAAACCCGGAAAATGATTCGCTGCAACCGTCGCGCTCGGCTGTGGCGACGAGCCTCTCCCTCCAACCGACTGTCAGCCTGGGCGAGGTTCAGACCCAGGTCGCCCATCTGGAAGGCCAGTTGCTGTTGACGCAGCAGGAGGCCGCGGTAGTGCGCTCGCAGCGCGACCAGGCGGCCCGCGAACTGGCCAAATGCGACACGGTGTACCGCATTCAGCTCCAGTTGCTGCAAAACCAGGTCGCCCAGTTCCAAGGCGAGGCGGTCCAGCTGCGCGAGCGCCTCGCGGAAACCCAAAGCCGACTGGAGGCGACGCGGACCCAGTCCGAGGAGGTGTTGTCGGTTGAGCGCCGCAATGCCCTGGCGCGACTGGCCGATGCCCAACTCGCGCTGGACGAATCGCGGGGACGCCAGGCCGAGCTGGAAAGCCAGCTGGACCAGGGCCGTGAACAGGTTCGACAGGCCTTCGTCGAGATCGACAATCAGCTTCAGGGGGACCGCAAGCGTCATCACGGCGAGGTCACGCGGCTGACCGAGGACATCACCAACCTGACGATCGAGCTGGAACAGGCCCAGCGGCTGGTCAGTTTCCACAGCGCCGAAGTCGAGGATTTGCGCCAGCAGGTCGAGCGCGAGCGCGCCGAATCGGCGGTGCTTTTGTCCGAGGAGCGGGCGGCCTATGCCCGTCTGCTCGAGGAGGAGAAGGCCGCGGCCAAGGTGATGACCGATGCCGTCCGCGCCGATGCCGCCAAGGCGGTGGCCCAGGCCGAAAGCGCACTGGCCACGGCCCTGGCGCGGAACGAGGATCTGGAGCGCCGGTTGCGCGACAGCGATAACGTCAACGAGGCGCGGCTGCGCAGCCAGAAGGCGGCCGGCGAACTCGATCAGCGCCGCCTGATGGCGGAGATTTCGCGGTTGCGCACCGATCTCGATTTTCACAAGCGGCGGGTCGCCGCGCTGTCGACCGGACCGGGCTCGGACCATGATGGCAATGCCGCCGAGTCGGAGCGGGCGCTGGCCGAGGCCAACGAGCGGGTGGCGGCCCTCACCAGCCGTCTGGCCGGTGCCGAGGCCGAGCGCGATCAGGCGAAGGCGCGAGAGGCCCAGTTCGCTGCGGCGATCGAAGATCTGCGCCGTCAGGTCCAGGAGCTGAGCCAGCAGTCGGTGACGCGGATCGCGGCAGCGCCGGCCGTCCAGACCGCTGAGCCGCCTTTCGTTGAAGCGCCGGTCGTTGAAGCGCCGGTCGTTGAGGCGCCCGTCGTTGAGGCCCCCGTCGTTAAGGTGGCGGCCGCCCCGCCGGTTGCCGAGGCAGAGGTGGCCCCGCCGGTGGTCGCCGAACCCGTGTTCGTCGAGGTCCCGCCGGTGTTTGTCGCGCCGCAGCCGGAACCCGCACCGGTGCCGGTCGCTCCGGTCGCCCCGGGCGCCGAGGTCGGGGAAAAGCCGTCGACGGCTCGTCAGCCGGATCCCGCCAGCCCGGTGCCGGGCGGCACCGACACGCGGCTTTCGGCATTGTCACAGAACTTCTTCACGCTGACCGGCCGGTTGCGTCCCTGATCGGCTGGGGATGCCCCCGACCACGAGGGGGCACATCCGGGGCCGGGCTAAAGCCCGATGGCGCGGGCCAGCAGGGTCAGCACGATGCCGAGGACACAACCGGCGGCGAAGCCGGTGATCCGATCGGGGCTGTGCCACCCGGAGGCCGGCGCGCGGCCCGCGGTCGGGGCCGCGACCGTGGCGGCTTTTGTCACCGGGGCCGGCGGTTCCGTGTGCCCGGCTTTGCTGGACCAGAACCGCAACGCGGCAGCCGCGGTATCATGACTGAAGCCGGGCACGGGTGTCATGACGCAAGCGGGTTCGGCACCGTCGGTGTCGTCGCAGAACGCCGCGGGTTGCGCGACCGGGCGGGACAGCGCCGACATCCGGTCCTGGATTACCGCCGCCAGCGCCAGATAGGCCTGTGCGGCGGCGCTCTGCGGGGCGAAGACGCACACCGGCAGGTCATGCCGCGACGAGCCCAGGATTGCGGTATCGAAGGGGATGGCGACCGGCAAGACCCGGTTGCCCAGCTCCCCCCGGATGGTCTGTTCGAATTCCCGATGCACCGGGTTGTCGTGGACCATGGTGAGGACGACGCCCGCGATCGCGAGGTTTGGATTGAGCGTGCTCCGGATCCGCTGGATATGACGCCAGGCGCGATGCAGAACGTCGCGGGCCATCGGGTCGGGTGTCACTGGCATCACGACGGCATCACTGGCGACCAGGGCGTTCAACGCCAGCATGCTGAGGGTCGGCGGGCAATCGATGATGATGACGTCAATCGGCACCCGGGCATTGTGCAGCGCCTGGCGCAGCAGATTCTGGGCGTCGGTGCAGATCGCCAGTTCCAGGTCGGCCCCGGCGAGCGCGTCGCCAGCGGGACAGAGCATGACGCCGGGAAATGCCGTGGTTTGCATCAGCGTGGCCGAGAGTGTGCCCGTCATCAGCAGTTCATAGCTGCCCGGGACCGGGCGACCGATCAGGCCGAGATTGGCGGTGGCGCTGCCCTGGGGGTCGAAGTCGATCACCAGGACGCGCACGCCGCCCGCGGCCAGGCAGGTCGCCAGGTTGACGCTGGTCGTGGTCTTGCCGACGCCACCCTTCTGATTGAAGATCGTGGCGATAACGGCACGGCGGTTTGACGGCGGCGGCGGGGCGGCGGGATCGTCGGTCGGCATGGCCAGGAAGGTTTCTCCGACGGCCCCGGGGCGCGGGCCGCCACTGTCAAGCGCGCCGCGCCCCTCGGCACGCGGTCATCCACGACGATGGCCTCGGCCCTGATTGCGGCTTGGCGACGGGCGGGCCCGGAGATCCGCCCGACGGTCGCCCGCAAGGGGTCAACGCGTGGCGAGCCGGTATTAACCCGATCGGCTCGGAGCGGCAACAGCGATCATCACGGGCGGCCGCCCCGGCAAGACCCGCGATTCTCGCGGACCATCGAGTCGACCGCTGCTGCCGGGTCGGTTCGGTCATTTTGACGCGGTGATAACGCGGCACCGGGGTTGCCGGGCCCCGGTTTTTGCGGAAACGCGTTCCGCTGATTCTATTCAATCCGTTGGCCCGATCCATTGGCCGGGGTGCAGTTGCGACGGGACGTCGCGGTCCTGATTTCAATACCGGTTGAAAAAGCATGTCCCGTCAGGCCCGGATCGATCAAACCTGTGGCAAGAGTGTCGCATTCGTCGCGCTTTCGGGTCCTCCGTCTCTATTCAAGAGGAGACGCCATTCGTTGGCTTTGATAGGAGCGAAGGGTAATTTACGATATGGCGTAAAGTTGGAAAATCTTCAGAAGTCGACAAGGGTACTGATGATTCTTAACGACGCGAAGACGATCATCAAATTGTACGATGAAGTGGCGTCATGACGGTGACAGCATCGGTGCCGGCTGAACCCTCTGAAACGTCGGATCCGGCCGGTTCGTCTCAACGGCGCCGTTTGCCGATCGTCGGCTGGCAGGAATTTTTTCGCGTGCTGCCTGAGCTGACGGTTGCATCGATTATTGTCAATGCATTGGCGCTTGCTCTGCCTCTTGGATTGTTACAGATTTACGATCGCGTGGTTCCTCATCATTCGATCTCGACGCTTTGGGCCTTGATCCTTGGGGTTGGCGTGGCGCTGATTTTGGAAGCGCTGGCCGCTGGTGCCCGCGAATATATTGTTGCCTGGGTCGGGGCCCACTTCGACCACCGGATCAGTTGCAAGGCGCTGCGCCATGTCATGGCGGCGAATATCGTCGATTTTGACCAGGTCGACGTCAGTGCGCGCCTCGAGGGGTTCAAAGCGGCGGCAATCCTGCGTCAGTGTTTCGGCAGCCCTTATGCCGGCCAGACTTTGCTGGCGCTGATCGATCTTCCGTTTGTCGTGATCTTTCTGGGCGTGATCGGGGCGATTGCCGGTGGGTTGGTCGTGGTGCCGCTGGTTCTGGGCGGCTTGCTGGTGGTTCTCGGCGCGGCGACCCACGGGGCGGTCCGGCAGGGGGCTGTCGAAGCCGCTGCTGCCGAGGAACGCCGCCTTGGCTTCCTGTCCCAACTGCTACAGGGGCTGCGAGCGCTCAAGACGCTGACCGCCGAAGCGTTGTTGTTACGGCGCTACGAAGCGCTGCAAGAGGCCAATGTGGCGCTGCGCTACCGGCATGGCGCCTGGTCACAGCGGACGATCGCGGCGGCGAGTGTGTGCGCCTCGCTGGGCATGGTCCTGATCGCCGGGTTCGGTGCGCGGATGGTCGTTGACAACCAGTTGACGTTGGGCGGCCTGGCGGCCGTCGTGGTCCTGTGTGGTCGCACCCTGGCAATGCTTGGCGGTGGTCTGGCGGCCTGGCCGCGGGTCCAGGGGGCGCGCGCCGCCCGCGACCGGCTGATGCGTCTGCTGGAAGTCGGGGGTGGCGCTGCGGCCGCCATGACGGATCATGTTGACGACGACAAGCAGCCGGCACTGCCGCCGATCGCCGGTGCGGTGCGTCTTGACAATGTGCTGCTGCGCTATCTGCCGTCGCCGATGGCGCTGTTCTCCGGCTTGTCGATCGACGTACCGCCCGGCGGTTGCGTCGCGATTGTCGGCGACAGCGGCCAGGGGAAATCCTCGTTGCTGGCGATGATGGCGGGCCTCGTCAAACCGACCCGGGGACGGGTGCTGGTCGACGGATATGATTTGGCCGACTATGTGCCGTCCCGGCTTTCCGATCAGATCGCGTTTCTGCCACAGGAGGGCGTCCTGTTCGAGGGAACGATCCTGGACAACATCACGCTGTATGATCCCGATCGGGTCGGCCCGGCGCTTGAATTGGCCCGGGATCTCGGGCTGGATCGGATTGTCGGTCTGCTGCCACGCGGCTACGACACCTGGGTCGGGGACAGTATTGCGGAAACCCTGCCGGCGGGCTTTCGTCAGCGGATCGCGATTGTCCGGGCGTTGGCGCGTCAGCCGAAGGTCATTTTGTTCGACGAGGCGAGTATCGGCCTCGACGCGGCGGGTGAGACCGCGTTGCGGCGGCTCCTGACCGCGCTCAAGGGCCGCTGCACCCTTGTTCTGGTGACCGACCGCGTGCCGTTCCTGTCCCTGGCCGATCAGGTCTACACCCTGGCCGAGGGCCGGCTGAGCCGCGTCGACCGCGCTCCCGCAGCCGGTTTGGCCACGGTGGTCTCTGCGGCGGCGGTGCTGCGGCCGCCGGCGCGGCGCGATCCGGGCGCGGTGGTGCTGGCGGAGCCCGAGCCGCTGTCGCGGTTGCTGGTGTCGCGGTTTCGCATCCCGACCGATCTCTCGACCTGTCTCGTGGCGCTGTTGACCGCCCTGGACTGGCGTGGCAGTCCGCGGCAACTGGCGGAGGCCTTGCCACAGCGTTCGGACGCCCTCGACCTGACCGGGCTGCTCCAGGTGATGAGCCATCTCGATTATGTGCCCCGGTCGGCGCGGGCCCGTCTCGATCACGTGACGGCGATGGGAATGCCCTGCCTGTTCATCCCTGATGATGGTGCGGCGCAAATCCTGCTGCACGAAACCGAAGATGGTGTTGTGGTGTTCGACGGTGGTGCTGTGGAGAACACCGTCGTGCCGCGCAGCCCGACCCGCGGCACGGTCTACTGGTTTGATGAGCAGGAACCGGCCTGGACCGCGGCGGCGGCGGACCCTGATGGGTTTTGGCGGGTGATGACGCGTTTTCGCCGCCTGGTTACCGTCAACCTGGTGGTATCGATGGCCATCGCGGTGCTGGCGTTGGCCGTCCCCGGGTTGCTGATTGCGGTTTTCGACCGGGCGATCCCGGCGGGCGATGTCGCTCTGACCGTGTGGTTGCCGGTCGGGGCCGCTCTGGCCCTGGTTGTGGAGGGCGCGCTGCGGCTTCGGCGTGGCCGGATCATCGCCCATATTGGCGCGCGGCTCGAATTCATCCTGGCGACGGGGATCTGTCGGCGGATCCTGGGCCTGCCGGTATCGGTCGTCGAGCGCGGCAGCCTGGGCAGCACGTTGGCCCGGCTCGAAGATTTCGAATTCCTGCGCGAACTGTTCGTTGGCGCGACAGGACTGCTGTTTTACGAACTGCCGTTGAACGTCGTTTATTTGATCATTTTGGGTTTCATCAAGATCTGGCTGCCCGTGGCCCTGATCGCGATCGGTGGGATTTTTGCTGTGCTCGGCTGGTCGAGGTCGGGCGCGTTGGGGGCGGAGATTGCGCGATCGTCGCGTGCGGGCGAACGCCGAAGCGAGTTTCTGACCGAATGCCTCAGCAAGATGCGGGCGATCAAGCAGGTCGGTCTGGAGCGCCTGTGGTTCGAGCGCTTCCGCGCTCTGTCGGCCCGGGCGATGGACGCGGATCTCGCGGCGCAGTCCTGTTCCCGTTGGATCGCCGGCGGGGCACGGGTCTGCGGCGCCCTGATGATGGTGACGGCGCTGGCGGCGAGTTCGTTGCAGGTGCTGGAGCCCACAGCCGGACCGGTTGCCGCCGGGGTGATCATCGCCGCGTTGCTGGTGACCGATCGCCTGATCCAGTCGTGGCAGCTCGGCTTGTCGTCGGTAGCAACGTTGCTGCGGGCGCGAGACAGTGTCCGGCGCACGGATGCGCTGATGGCGTTGGGCGTCGAACGTGACATCACCCGCGCACGCCATGTGCCGCCGCCAGTTCGCGGCGATCTCAGTTTTGCGCGCGTGTCCTTCCGCTATGACGACGATGCCGATCCCGCTTTGCTGGGGATCAGTTTCCAGGTCTCGGCCGGCCAGGTGATCGGCATCACCGGACCGACCGGCGGTGGCAAATCGACCTTGCTGAAGCTGATCGCCGGCCTGTACCAGCCCCAGGCCGGAACCATTCGGATCGATGGAACCGATATCAGCCGGATCGATCCCTGGGATCTGCGCACGGTGGTCGGCTTTGCCCAGCAACGTCACAGTATTTTCAACGGCACGGTCGCCGACAATCTCCGCCTCGCCAATCCGACGGCGGGTGACGAGGATCTGCGGCGGGCGACCGATCTCGCCGGATTGACGACCGATATTTTTGCCCTGCCCGATGATTTCGCCACGGTGATTGGCGACGGCTGGGGCGGAGGCCTGCCGCGCGGCTTTTGCGAACGGCTGTCGCTGGCGCGGCTCTATCTCGGTTCGGCGTCGCTGATCCTGTTCGACGATCCCGGCTTCGGCCTCGACGCCGCGACCGATCAGGCCTTCCAGCGGGCGGTCGGTCTGCTGCGCCAGCGGGCAACGATTCTGATCGTGTCCAGTAATCCCGACCATTTGCGGCTCGCCGATGACGTCATCTATCTGGAGGATGGCTATATCCGGCAAACCGGGCGCTATGGCGAGCTCAGCAACTTGATCCCAGGGAGCCAGGCATCATGATCCGCTTGACATCCGCGCGCGTCGGCGGCGCCGGCGCGGTCCAGATTGGGTTACGCCGGAAGAGGGTGTTGGTCGAGCCGGCGGGGTTCGAAGAACGGCCGATTTCCGATCTGGTGCGGAGTCTGGTGTTCACCGCGGGCATCGTGTTGGTCGGTTTCATCTGGTGGTCCGCGATCACACCCATTGAAGAGCTGGTGTCGGCACCGGGACAGGTGGTTCCCGTCGGTCAGATCAAGACGATTCAGCATCTCGAGGCCGGCGTGGTCAGTGAAATCGCGGTTCAGGACGGCGATCGCGTCAAGGAGGGCCAGTTGCTGGTGCGAATCGACCCGGTCCAGGCCCGGGAGGAACTGCATCAGGCGCAGGCGCAATCGGCGGCGTTGCAGATGCGGATCGAGCGTCTGCGGGCGCTGGCGGAGGGTCGGGAACCCAATTTCGTGGTGCTGCAAGCCGACTGGCCGGACCTGGCGGCGGACCAGCGCCGGATCTGGGCGGGGCAGCGTGACAGTCATCGGGCGGCCCTGGCCGTGATCGACAGCCAGATCGATCAGCATCGCAAGGAGGCCAACCAGCTGCGCGATGCGTTGACCCTGTCGCAACGCCAGCTGGATATCGCCAGCCGGCGTCTGGCGCTCCGCCAGCGCGTGGCGCCGGACGCGGTCAATGCTCAGGAGATTCAGCTTGATGCCCAGAGCGCCCTGGTGACGGCGCAGGGCGAGGTCAATCGCCTGCGCGACCTGGTTCTGGTGGCGTCGCAGTCGATCATCGAGACGCAACGCCAGCGCGTCAACCAGGACATGGCGCAGCGCGAAGCGGCGTTGACCGAGACGGGAACGGTGGCGACCGAGATGGAGGCGATCAAGGCGACCATTCCCCGGCTTCAGGCGCGCATCGCCGGTCTTGATGTTCGGTCCCCGGTCGATGGCATCGTCCAGGATCTGCGGATTCATAGCCCCGGCGCGGTGGTGTCGCCGGGGGAGACGCTGATGTCCGTCGTGCCGGCGGATGCCCGCCTCCAGCTCGACGTCCGGATCGCGCCCCGCGATGTCACGCGGCTCTGGCCCGATCAGCCGGTCCGGATCAAGGTGAGGAGTTCCGATTCCGCGCGCTACGCCACCCTGGCCGGTCATCTGGTTCAGGTTTCGCCGACGACGCTGATCGATGGCCAGGGGCAGCCTTACTACAAGGGTTTGATCGCGTTCGATGCGACGGCCCCCGAGGTGCCGGGACAGCAGTCCGCGCCGCCGGGCCCCCTGCTGCCCGGCATGGTGGTTGATGCCGAGATTGTTGCCGGGACCCGGACATTGGCGGGCTATCTGTTCCGCCCTTTGACCCGGTCGGTTGATACCGCGTTCCACGAACCGTGACCGGACCGGGGAGGGGGACGATGCCACCATTCCAAGCTGCGATCGCGCGGATCCGCCGGATGATCGGCGTGTCGCCCGCGCCGCGGGCCGCGGCGTCGAGGTCGGCAGTGGCGGTGCGGCCTCCGGCGGCAACGGTGGGCGATGTCGAGCAGCGTCTGGCGCTTGCGGTTCGACAGATCCAGGATATGAGGCGCGGCGGTTCCCCGGTGCCATGACGTCGGCCGGGGGCCGTACCGGTGTCCCCGGTGGCCCGTGGCCAGAAGGATGGCCAGAGCATTTTCCGACCAAGTGGATACCGGTTGGGCGTAGAAAATGCGTCAAAACATAAGGGCCGGAGCCGTTTTCGATCCAACGTGATCGGAAACGGCTCTGGCGTCGCGTGAGACGGCCTTGTAGAGTTCCGCGTCGCGCCACGGGCGCTGCGAACGGAAGTCTTCATGCATCAGGTTCAGGATATCACCGCCGGCCAGGCGTATCGGGGCCGCGAGGCTGGGCGTGCCGCGCCCTTTCTGCCGATGTCGCGGCCGGAGATGGAGCAGCTTGGTTGGGACAGCTGCGATGTCATCGTCGTCACCGGCGATGCCTATGTCGATCATCCGAGCTTCGGCATGGCGATCATTGGCCGACTGCTGGAGGCCCAGGGCTTTCGCGTCGGCATCATCGCCCAACCGGATTGGAACAGTGCCGAACCCTTCCGATGTCTCGGCAAACCGAACCTGTTCTTCGGTGTGACCGCGGGCAACATGGATTCGATGGTCAACCGCTATACCTCGGATCACCGGCTGCGCCACAATGACAGTTATACCCCCAACGACGAAGGGGGCAAGCGTCCGGATCGCGCGGTCATCGTTTATTCACAACGGTGCCGCGAGGCCTATCGCGACGTTCCGATCGTCCTGGGCGGCATCGAGGCGTCGCTGCGGCGCATTGCGCAGTATGACTACTGGTCGGACAAGGTTCGACGCTCGGTGCTGATGGACAGCAAGGCCGACCTGCTGGTCTATGGCAATGGCGAGCGTGCGATCATCGACATCGCCCACCGGGTCGCCGCGGGTGAGAAGCCGCGGGAGATGACCGATATTCGCGGCACGGCCATGGTGCGCAATGGTGTCCCCGCCGATTGGATCGTGCTCGACGCGACGGCGACGATCGATGAGTCGATCGCGGCGCCGCCCGGCCCCCCGGCGCACAAGGCCGCCGCGGAACCGACGGTATTGCGTCTGCCGGCTTATGAGCAGGTCAAGGATGACCCGGTGCTCTATGCCCATACCTCGCGAATCCTGCATCTGGAGAGCAACCCGGGCAATGCCCGCGCTCTGGTTCAGCGCCACGGCGACAAGGATGTCTGGTTGAACCCGCCACCGATCCCGTTGACGACGCCCGAAATGGACTCGGTCTATGCCCTGCCTTATGCGCGGGCGCCGCATCCCGCCTATGGCGACGCGCGCATCCCGGCGTGGGAAATGATCCGCTTTTCAGTCAACATCATGCGGGGCTGTTTTGGCGGCTGTTCGTTCTGTTCGATCACCGAGCACGAGGGGCGGGTGATTCAGAGCCGTTCCGAGGGTTCGATCATCCGCGAGATCGAGGCGATCCGCGACAAGGTCAAAGGCTTTACCGGGATCATTTCCGACCTGGGCGGGCCGACCGCCAACATGTATCGCCTGGCCTGCAAGGATCCGGCAATCGAGGCGGTGTGCCGTCGGCCCTCCTGTGTTTTTCCGGACATCTGCAAGAACCTGAACACCGACCATGATCCCCTGATCCAGCTATACCGCAAGGTGCGGGCGGTGCCTGGGGTCAAGAAGGTCCATATCGCTTCGGGATTGCGCTATGACCTCGCGGTGCGCAGCCCGGCCTATGTCGAGGAGTTGGTGACCCACCATGTCGGCGGTTATCTCAAGATTGCCCCCGAACACACCGAACCCGGCCCGCTGGCGATGATGATGAAGCCGGGGATCGGGGCCTATGACCAGTTCAAGCAGATGTTTGACATGTATGCCCGGCGGGCGGGCAAAAAGCTCTATCTGATCCCCTATTTCATCGCGGCGCATCCGGGCACCAGCGACGAGGACATGGTGAACCTGGCCTTGTGGCTGAAGAAAAACGGCTTTCGGGCCGACCAGGTGCAGACCTTCCTGCCGTCGCCCATGTCATTGGCCACGGCGATGTATCATGGCGGGCGTAACCCGTTGCGTCCGATCCGGCGCCAGGGTGGCGAATTGGTGGCAACCGCCAAGGGCCTGCGTCAGCGTCGCCTGCACAAGGCGTTCCTGCGCTACCATGATCCGGAGAACTGGCCGCTGTTGCGCGAGGCGTTGACGCGGATGGGGCGTCGCGACCTGATCGGTTCGGGCCCTCAGCATCTGGTGCCCGCCGGCCAACCGGTCGGGGCGGCTCGCACCGCGGCCGCGGCATCCCGTGCCGGCCGCGACCGCCCGGGCAAGAGCTTCGTGACCCAACAGGCGGGGGCCGGGCGCCGGCCGCGGCCAACCAAAACGCCTAGTGAATGAATAGAAGCAGTAATGAAACGGAATTCTTCTATCAATTTCTTATTCCCGGTGTAATCATTGCCAAGACTGGGGCTTTTTGCCGCGCCAATCGAATAAGCATGGACAATGAAGCCGCCAAGGCGCAGTTCATTGTCTGCCGCCATGGCGCAACCGAAGGGCGAAATCGGTTCGCCCGCTATGGCCGTGGGACCCTCTGATCCTGGGGGTGGTGGAATTCAGGATTTCGGTGGCGTGAGTGAGAGGACCTAAGCGATGTCTGACGAAATTTGCATGAATTGCCAACATCTCGAGCGTCATTCCGATGATGAGGGTTTGATTTTCTGCTGTGGCAAGCGGCCGGAGCGGGTGCTTGCGGAAGATGCGATCGGCGATGTTTCGGCGCCGAATGGCGATGAGGGCTGCTTTGAATCGCGCCTTCCGCTGGCGTTGGACGCTTTGGATTGGCGCTATGTCGATGGCACCCTCAAGGTTGCCTGATCCCGGACCGCAAGGACCGGGTGATGCGTAGCGTCTGAACACAACGGTCATCTCCGATGACCGTTGGTGTCATACCGATCCGCTTTGATCGTGACCGATCAAAGCGAAGCCTCAGGCGCTGGCGCGCCCATCCGAGCGCTTGGCTCCGCGCCATGGGGGTGCGCGGTCGGCGTCGCGACCGATATACCAGCCCGCCATGAGGCAAGATCATGGCGGGCTGGTATCAGTCTGAAACGCGCTCCTGAGCGCTGGTCCACCAGGCCGGAAACCGGCGGACCGACGTCCCCGGTGGTCGCCACCGTCATGCTCGCGAACGCGGGCATCCAGGGTCCCAGGCGCCATCGTTCGGAGCTTGCGGCCGCGTTTGCGAGGGCGACGGTCGCAAACTCGTTGACGCACCCCGCTATGGTCGTCATTGGGGATTGATCCGGGGCGCGGAAATCAGGGCCTGGCCGCGGGAATCCGTGTCAGCATCATGTCTCGGATCGCGCTCAGGACCCGTGCGCAGGCGGGCCGCCGGTAGTCCCATTTGCGGTCGTCCGGCGGCGGGACCACTGTCATGGTCGCGTTGACCTCGAACACCAGAATCGAACCGTCGCGGTCGAGGGCGAAATCGATCCCGGCATAATCCAGGCCCAACTGATCGCGGATCCGTTCCAGGGCTTGCATGCCACGTGACCCGATGACGCCCGTCATGTCGCGGAGAAACGCGGCCTCTTCGGCGCGGAATTCCGCGTGATCGGCCATGTCGGCCGCGAAATAATGGACCTTCCAGTGGGCGGCGACCGCCAGATGCAGCGGATAGAGCCGGCCGTCGATCATCATGACCCGGTATTTCCGGGCATAGCCGTCGGCGCCGCGGGCGTCGAGATATTGGATCGCCAGCAGTTCGGTGCCGGGCAGGGTGGCCCAAGCCGCGTCCCATGCGCCGCTGTCGCTGACGCACTCGAAATGGCGACCGGTGTGGAAGCCGGGCGTCCGCAGCAAGACCGGGAAATCCAGCCCATGACGCGCCAGCGCGGCAGCCGCGTCGCCACCGCTTGGCACGGTGCGGGGGAGCCGCGCGGTGATCGGCATGATCACGCCAGGGATCGCGGCCAGACGCCCGGCGTTGACGCCGCGTCCGGTTGCCAGGACCGCGGCGGGGTCGTTGATCACCGGCGCGCGTGTCCCCGCGATCAACAGCCCCGCGGCATGCAACGCCGCCGGGCTCTGGTCGGCATCGCCGATCGCGTTGAACACCAGCTCGTGAGGCGGCAGCGGCTGAACCGGATCGTCGAAATCGGCGAAGACCACGCTGGTCCGGAACCGACGGTCATCGATCAATGACTGCAGGGGGATGTTGCCGCCGGTCGCGGCAGCCAGCACCAGGACCCGCCGGGCTGTTTCGTCGCCGCGGCAGGGCCAGGTCTGGCGGCTGTGGCCCGTGAACCCGAGCCGCCGGTGATAGGCCGCGGCGGCGGTCTCGCCCTTGTCTTGAAGGGTGTGAGCGAGCCCCTGATGGGCCACGGCCAGCCCCGGATCCAGCCGGAGCGCCGTCTCGAAAGACTGCCGCGCCTCGTCCAGGGCCCCGTCACCAAGCAGCAGATTGCCCAGATTGACATGGCCGGTGGCGCGATCCGGGTGCCGCTTCACGGCCTCGCCATAGACCGTACGCGCGGCGGTGCGATAGCCGGTGTCGTAGAGCAGGGTCCCGAGATTGTTGAGCGCGGCGAAATGTCCGGGATCGCGGGCCAGGATGTCCAGGTAATCCTGCCGGGCTGCGTCGGCATTGCCGCGTCGGGTCCACAGCAGGGCGCGTTCGAACCGCGGCGCAATGGCGTCGGGTTCGGCGGCGATGCGGCGGTCCAGCGCCTGACGCGTCGCCTCCTCGTTGACGGGGTCAGAACAGAATGTTGTCAAGATCGACCTCTCCGCCGCCGTCGGCAGGGCGTTGAGCCGGTGCTCCGGTCGGGACGATCCGTCGTGACGTGGCGTGCGCGGTTGTCAGGGCCGGGTCGGTTTCGACAAGGCCGAACAACTCGTCGACCTCGCGCTCACTGGCCATTGTGTAGCGCGAGCGGACCAGACCCAGGACCTGATCCTTGGTGCGCTCGATCTCTTCGTCGGTGATTCCGGTGGCGTCGGCGATGCCGTTGAGCCGGCCACGGCCCGCGGACAGCGCCCGGGTCAGGGCTTCCTCGTTCGCGAGTGGTGTTGCGGCATGGGCCAGGCAATCGATGACCGTGGCGCCGCCGGTTTGCAGCGTGGCCAGGGCGGCGGTCAGGCTGTCGCCGGCCTTGTCGAGACTGGCGAGCGCCGCTTCGGTCGTTCCTTCCAGAAGGGCGATCCGGTTGGCGCCCTGTCCGGTTTTCTGCTGTTCCAGGGCGTTGGCCTGGGCGACAAAGGCGTCGAGTCCGGTCATGATGTCCTGGGCATCGATGACGATTTCGGCGGCCGAGGCCCGCAGTTCCTCGGCGATCGCGCTGAGGGTCCGCCCCTTGGCCCCGAGGCGACCGCATTTGAACGTGGTGTTGAGGCCGACCAGGCGCATATCCACTTCGACGCGCCGGACCGCTTTGATTTGGGTCACCAGGCCCAGCAATGTCTGTTTTGCCCGCTCGACGACCTGATCGACATGGCGACGTTCGAGCTGGGAACTGCGGATCAGGGTATCGGATTGCCTCAAGTCATTGGCCAGTACCACCAGGAATGACTGATCCCGGTGGCCTTCGGCACCATAGAGATCGGCGCCGCGGTGGACCATGTCGTTGGCTTCGCTGGCGATGCCCTTCAGGGCTTCGCTAACCCGCTTGATCTCACGGTTGAAATCCTGCGTCGTCTGGTTGATCTGAGCGATCTGCAGCCGGCATACCGTGGCGATCACGGCCTGGCGTTGATCCGGAGTCAGGTCCCGGGTCCAATCGGCGGCGACCTCACCGGGGTTGGGCGCTGCCAGGGCCCGCGACAGCAGAGTCAAGGCGTGGCTGATATGTTCGATGCGCTGCTTGGTAATGTCACCGATTTGCAGGGCCATCACCGCTTCGCCGATGGCGGCGGCGATGCGCTTGGTGCTGTTGCCGATTCCCGCGGCCGCCGTCGCGGTTCGGCTCCGGTGCTGGTTGACGGCGTGCTGGCTGTCGTTCAACTGCCGGGCTACGGTCCGCAGGCTGGCGGCGTGGGTTCGTTCGAAGTGGACCTGGCCATCGCGGGCCACGGTCAACAGGGCGAACAGGCTTTGCAGCTCACTGGCAAAACGGCCGACGGTTTCGGTTGCCACGGCGGCCAGATGACCGATTTCCATCGTGAAGACTGAAAAATCCTCGTTGTCTTCGGTGATCTGCGCCGCGGCGATTCGGGCGTTGATCGCCAGGACCGAGATCGTGGCGATCGTGTTTTGCAGATGGGCACCGCGGCCGGCGATGGTGCGTGCCAGGTCGGCCAGACTGTCCAGCGCCGCGCATTCACCGGCCAGGGCGTCGGCGATCGCGGCCAGCGCCGCGCCAACCTCCGCCAGGTGGCCCACGGCCACGTCGACGTCCGGGCCCGCCAGTCGACCCGACAACACGTCGAAATTCGTCGTCAGCCCCGACACTGTGGTAATCGCATCGCCCAGATCGTTGCCAACCTCGATCAAGGCCTGTTCCGCGGTGACGGCGGCATCCGTGATCGATAGGGCGACGGCGAGCAGGTCGGCCGCGGATGCCGCCAGATCAACCACGACCCGGTCACGACCGATGGCCGTGCTGTCATCTTTGTCCATCGGGGTCTATTTGCCACAAATCGGAGAGGGGGCGCCCGGACTGAGCCAAAGGCAGGGAAATAGTCAAAATGTCGGGACGAGAGAATGGCACGCCATCGCAAGGGATGGAATACGCGCTAACAGCGCAAGCGGTCATGTCGATTTCCCGAGGTCGGCCATGTGCCTCTTCCCTTCGCTGGCAATCATTGGTCAACAATGATTCCGCAGAAGTTAGAAAATGATTAATTCCAGGGCCGGTTAGGCGCCCCTCATCGCATGACCGCGCGCGATCGGGTTTGGCGCCACGGACCCGTGCTCGCGGCGGGAAAAACCCGCCGCAGCGGCGGTTGTTAGCGATCCCCCACCCGCGCTGAGACAAGCTCATCGCGAGTGTGGCATTAGAGCGCCTCGTGATACAAGGCCAGAACCTGGGCGTCGGTCATGGGAATCGAACTGCCGGCGGCGCAGGGATCTTTTTGGGCCTTCTGTACCCATGACGGCAGATCATCCGCGGTCACGCCCAGTTCGGCAAAACCCCGGGGAATTCCGACGGTTCGCGACAGCGCGCGGATCGCCTCGATCGCGGCCCAGGACGCCGCTTCCCGGTCAATGTGGCGGATGTCAACGCCCATGGCCTCGGCGATCCGGGCAAAACGCTTGATTGCGTGCGGTCGATTGAAGGCGGCCACGACCGGCAGCAGGATGGCGTTGCAGACCCCATGGGGCAGGTTTTTCGTTGCCCCCGGCTGATGCGCCATGGCATGGACATAGCCCAGGCCCGCGCTGTTGAAGGCCAGGCCGGCGATGAACTCGCCATAGGCCATCATCTCACGGGCCTCGCGATTATTGCCTTCGGCGACGGCGCGGGGCAGATAGCGGGTGATGATGCGGATGGCTTCCAGGGCGGCGTGGTCGGTCAGGACATGGGCACCCTTGGCCAGGAACGCCTCGATCGCGTGGGTCAGGGCGTCCATACCGGTTGCCGCGGTGGTCGCGGCGGGGATCGCCATCATCATCTCGGGATCATTGACCGAGATGTCGGGGATGATGTTGGTATCGATGATGACCATCTTGACCTGCGCGACCGGGTCGGTGATCACGGCGTTGGCGGTGACTTCGGCGGCGGTACCGGCCGTGGTGTTGACCGCGATCAGGAACGGGCCCTCGTGTTCGACCTTGCCGACACCTTCATAGGCCGTGATCGGTCCCGGGTTGGCGGACAGAATGCGGACCGCCTTGGCGGTGTCGATCGCACTGCCGCCGCCGACGCCGATCAGCGAGTCGCAATCGCCGCTCCGGAAGGCTGTGAACGCCGCGTCGACCTCGACGACGGTGGGATTGGGCACGACGCCGTCGAAGACCCGGACGTCGATTTCGCGGGCGCGCAGCCCCTCCAGGAGCGGCTGGATCAATCCCAGGCGAATCAACCGGTCCTCGGTTACGATCAGCGGCCGTTTCAGGCCTCGTTTCGCGATTTCCCCGGGGACCTCGGTGAGGCAACCGGCGCCGCTGATATTGATTTTGGGAAAACACAGACGGAATGTCATGATGGTGATCCTCCTCTCCTGGATCAGACCGTCCCGGGTTGGCGCTTGATGCGGCTTCTTTCGGGCAGCCTTTCGTTACAGTAATATCATCATGGACCCGCCACCGGGGTCGATTGCGCAGTCAAGGCTCGCGGTATTGTGAAGCACCCGTGTCAGCGCCGCGGGCGATCGCTATCGCGACCATGCCGTTCTGGTGGTCGTCCCGGCCTCAGCTTGCCCACGGATTGACCTCGGATTGATTTGACGCCACCCGGTTGACGCCGTATAGCGGAGAGGTCTGCCGGATTACCTCCCATGAAGGAAAGGCCTCGTCATGAAGCTCAGTGCTCGAAATCAGCTCAAGGGAACGATTACTTCCGTCGAAAAGGGTCCCGTCTCATCGAAGGTCAAGATTGATCTTGGTGGCGGCAACGTCATTACCTCGACGGTGACGTCGGAGACCGTCGATGATCTTGGCCTCGTCGTGGGCGATTCTGTCGTTGCCGTGATCAAGGCGTCTGACGTCATTATTGGCAAGTAATACCAATCGGCTTTGCTCGTGACCGATCAAAGCGAAGCCTCATGCGCCGGCGCGCCCATCCGGGCGCTTGGCTCCGCGCCCCGGGACGCGCGGTCGCGGCTCCCGGAGTCGGACGCCAGGGATCGGGGCCGGTGGCCGTGACGCGGCGGCCGGCCCCGATGGCGTGATCGGCGCTGCGATCAGGGATTGGCGTTGCGGCTGCCGGCGGTTAGTCCGGTGATGATGCCGTGCCAGGTGCGAACCTCCTGCTCGGTCATCGCCATGCGTTGAATGGCGTTACGGATATTGCGCACCATGCTCGGGCGCTTTTCGGGGGTTGAGAAGAACCCGCAGGCGTCGAGTTCGGCCTCCAGATGGTCGAACAAATTCTGCACTTCAGCTTTGGTCGCCGGTCGGGTGGCGCCGAGATGAAGGGTTTCCGGTTCGCTCGCCGCCTCACTCTGGTACCACTCATAGCCCAGCAGCAGCACGGCCTGCGCCAGGTTGAGCGAGCTGAAGGCGGGATTCAGCGGAACACTGATCAGCGTGTCCGCCAGCGTCAGATCGTCATTGTGCAGGCCGGTGCGCTCCGGGCCGAACATCAATCCGACCCGCCACCCGGCCGACCACTGCGTCCGCAATTCGCGGGCGGCGCGGGCCGGGGTGAGGACGCGCTGGATCATGTCGCGGGTCCGCGCCGTGGTGGCATAGACCTTGTGCAGGTCGGCGATCGCGTCGGCGGTGGTGGCAAACACCTGCGCCCGGTCCAGCACCAGGGTCGCGCCGGATGCCGCGGCTTCAGCGCGGGGATTGGGCCAGCCGTCGCGCGGCCGCACCAGACGCATTTCGGTCAGGCCGCAATTCAACATGGCCCGCGCCGCGGCGCCGATATTCTCGCCCATCTGTGGTTCGACCAGGATCACCGCCGGTCCCCCGGCTGTCTCTGCACAATCCGTCGCCCGTGTCGAGTCGGTTCCTGCCGTCATGACATCGCCTGGAACAGCCGATAGCTGATGCTGTCATTGAGAGCTTCGTAAGAGGCATCAATGACATTGGCTGAAACACCGACGGTGGTCCAACGATGGCCGCGGCCGTCCGAGGATTCGATCATGACCCGGGTCACGGCCTTGGTGCCTTCGCCCGGGGTCAGGATCCGGACCTTGTAATCCACGAGTTGGACGCCGGCGAGAACCGGAAAAGCCGGGATCAAGGCTTGGCGCAGCGCGGTGTCGAGAGCGTTGACCGGGCCATTGCCTTCGGCCACCGTCATGATGAGTTCGCCCGCGATCTCGACCTTGACCGTGGCCTCGGACAGCGTGACCAAGCGGTTGTTGGCGTTGAAGCGCCGCTCATCAAGGACCCGGAACGACATCAGGCGGAAAAAGGAGGGAACCTCGTCCAACGCCCGGCGGGCCAGAAGCTCGAAGCTGGCTTCGGCGCCGTCGAAGGCATAACCCTGAAATTCCTTGTCCTTGACGATGGTGACCAGCCGGTTGATCCCCGGGTGATCCGCATCGACGGTGATCCCCAGCTCGCGCAGCCGGGTCAGGATGTTGGAGCGGCCGGCCTGGTCGGACACCAGGATGACCCGGCTGTTGCCGACCCGCGACGGGTCGATATGTTCATAGCAGGCCGGGTTCTTTTCAACCGCCGAGGCGTGCAGTCCGCCTTTGTGGGCAAAGGCCGAGGCGCCGACATAGGCGGCGTGATTGTCCGGGGCCCGGTTCAGCCGTTCATCAAGGGCCCGGCTGACAGCGGTCAGGCGGGTCAGGCCGGCCTCGCTGATGCCGGTGGTATAGCCCATCTTGATCATCAGCGTGGGGATCAACGCCACCAGATTGGCGTTGCCGCACCGTTCGCCGAGACCGTTCAGCGTGCCCTGGATCATCCGCACCCCGCTGCGCACCGCGGCCAGGGAATTGGCGACGGCGTTCTGGGTGTCGTTGTGGCAATGGATGCCGAGCCGATCGCCTGGAATGGTCTGGGTGACCGCGGCAACGATGGCGTCGATCTCGTGCGGCAGGGTGCCGCCATTGGTGTCGCACAGCACAATCCATCGGGCCCCGGCCTCAAACGCAGCGGTGATGCAGCGCAGGGCGTAGGCCGGGTTGGCCTTATAGCCGTCGAAGAAATGCTCGGCATCGAACAGCGCTTCGCGATCGCGGTGCCGGATCTGGGCGATGCTGTCGCCGATCAGGTCGATATTTTCGTCCCGGCCGATGCCCAGAGCGACATCAACCTGAAAATCCCAGCTCTTGCCGACGATACAGACGGCCGCGCTGCCGCTGTCCAGCAATGCAGCCAGACCCGGGTCGTTGGCGGCACTGCGGCCGGGGCGGCGGGTCATGCCGAACGCGGTGAGCCGGGCATGGCGCAGGAGCGGGGGCTCGGCGAAGAATGCCGTATCGGTGGGGTTGGCGCCGGGCCAGCCGCCCTCGACATAGTCAATGCCCAGCCGGTCCAGCTCTTCGGCGACCGCCAGCTTGTCGGTGACCGAAAAGTCGACCCCCTGGGTCTGGGCGCCATCGCGCAGGGTTGTGTCATAGAGAAAGATCCGCTCGCCGACGGTCATCGCTTATCCCCCGCGTTTCCAGGTCGTGCCACCGGGACCGTCTTCCAGGACCACCCGGGCGGCGGCGAGTTCCGCACGGATCCGGTCGGCTTCGGCAAAGTTCCGCGTCTTGCGTGCCGCCTGTCGCGCCGCGATGGCGCTGACGATCGCGGCTTCGTCAAGGCTGCCGGCATCCTTCGGTTGCCAGCGGAACCAGGCTTCGGGATCCTGGTGCAGGATCCCCAGCAACGCACCCGCGGCCAGCAACGCCGATTTGGTCGCGGTGCGGCGTTCGTCGGTTTCGGCGCGGTTGAGCGCGCCGACCAGACCATGAAGATGGCTGAGGGCCAGGGGCGTGTTGAGATCGTCCTCCAGCGCGGCCAACAACGCCGGTGGTGCCGGTGGCGCCGGGTCAGTGGGCGTGGCGGCGGCCAGGCGCAGAGCCTCGTAGCCGCGATCGAGCTGAGCCTTGGCGTGGCGCACGGCGTCGGCGCTGAAATCCGCGGGTTGGCGGTAATGTGTCGACAGCAGCGACATCCGGATCGCTTCGCCGGGAAATTGATCCAGCAGATCGTGGACGGTAAAGAAATTGCCCAGGCTCTTGGACATCTTCTCTCCGTTGACGGTCAGAAAGCCGTTATGCACCCAATAGCGCGCCAGAGGCGCGCCATCATGGGCGCACCGGCTCTGGGCGATCTCGTTCTCATGGTGAGGAAAGATCAGGTCCAGGCCGCCGCCATGGATGTCGAAGGTGATGCCCAGATGCTCGGCCGACATCGCGGAGCATTCAATGTGCCAGCCCGGCCGGCCACGTCCCCAGGGGCTGTCCCAGCCCGGCTGGTCGGCGTCACTGGGCTTCCATAACACGAAATCCGCGGGGTGGCGTTTGTAGGGCGCGACCTCGACGCGGGCGCCGGCGATCAACTCGTCCTGGTCGCGCCGTGACAGGGCGCCATAATCCGCCATCGTCGTCACGGCGAACAGGACATGGCCTTCCGCCGCATAGGCGTGACCCTTGGCGACCAGGGTCGCGATCATCGCGATCATTTGCGCAATATGTGCCGTGGCGCGCGGTTCGATATCCGGCGGCAAGGCATTCAACGCCGCCATGTCGACATGGAACTGGTCGGCGGTGCGGGCCGTCACCGTCGCGATCGTCTCGTTGCGACGGTGCGCCGCCTCGATGATCTTGTCGTCGATATCGGTAATGTTGCGGACATAGACCACGGTCGGATAGCTGCGCCGCAAAAGTCGAGCGAGCACATCGAATACGATGACCGGGCGGGCGTTGCCGATATGGGCAAAATCGTAGACGGTTGGCCCGCAGACATAAAGCCCGACGCGATTCGGGTCCAGCGGTTCGAAACGCTCCTTGCGGCGGCTCAGGGTATTGTAAAGATCGAGAGGCACGCGTCAAATCCCACAGGCCATTGACCTCGCCGCCGATCTCCGCCGAACATCCGGCACGACCCCGGCAAGGGACGACAGACTAATCAATTCGCCCGGGGCGGTCCATCATTCCCGGCCATGCCGCCGAAGCAGCGGCCCGGTGGTGCCGGTTCATCACGGCGCCACCGCGCCGGATCGACGGGCCAGGCTCCGCTCCGGCTCAGGCCAGTCGGACGCGGACGCAGGACGAACCCTTGTCCATCAAGCGCTGGCACGCTGTGGTCGCCTCGCCTTCTGACAGGCCGAGCAACTGGGTGCGGAACAGGGTCTTGCCCGAGGTCTGGATCTCGGCAATCTCCAGATGGGTCTTGCCGAGGATGTCGGGGACCAGACCGCGGGCATGGGCGACGACGTGGTCGACTTCGACCTTGGAGGTAAAGGCGCCGACCTGGACGCCCCAGGATTCGTTGGGACGCTTGGCGGCCAGTTCGGCGACCAGGTTGTGGCTGCCCATGCTGTCGGTCGAAACGCGCAGCGCGATCGGGGTAACGGAAGGCGGAGGCACCGGAACCACGGGCTCGTTGCCTTGAAATGGCCGCCGCAGCGGTGGCACGATCGCCGAGGCCAGGATGATCGATGCCGGCTTGGTGGCGGGCCGTGCGATCGGGCTGGGCCGCAGCGGCGGCGGCTCCGGCCTCGCGACTGCAGGGATCACGGTGGCCGGGGCCGGACTGGCCGAGGCGACCATGATCGGCGCGGGCGGCGCCGGCGGGGTGACGGCCGCCGGTTCCGGAACCGTCAGATCAGGCGTGGCCGAGGCAATCTGAACCTGCTCGCGCATCGCCGTCATCACGCCGGGATGGCTCGGGTCGGCCTCGATCACGCCGCGGTTCTTCGGTTCGGCCGAGGCGACGCGGACCTGGCCCATTTTGATATAATTGCGCGTCTCTGCGGGCAGATGGCGCGCGCCGGCGACGAAATCGCCATAACAGGCCGGGCCGCAATTATAGGCGCCGAGGAAGCCGGGGGAGCCGAAAACCTCGTACATCTCCCGGATATAAGCGGTTCCAGCCATGATGTTGTCGCGGGGATTATAGGGGTCCGGGCCGAGACCATATTTGGCGCGCATTTCATCGTAGGTCCCCGGGACGAGCTGCATCAAGCCCATCGCGCCCTTGGGGCTGGTGATCAGCTTGCCATTGATCCGGGTATGGCCGCCGCTTTCGATTCGGATGACGGTCCGGATCCAGACCTCGGGAACATCAAAACGTTCCGATGCTTCATGGATGTAACCGCCCCAGGGGTCGCGCGGATCGAGGGGGCGTCCCTGGTCGTCGTCACCGGCCGAACCCGCGGTATTCTGGGCGGTTGAGACCCGGCCGCCGGGACTGGTGGCACAGGCTGCGACCAAGAGCAGCAGGAGACAGGCGGCCTT
This sequence comes from Azospirillaceae bacterium, assembly GCA_031291675.1. Taxonomy (GTDB): domain Bacteria; phylum Pseudomonadota; class Alphaproteobacteria; order Azospirillales; family Azospirillaceae; genus JARLIO01. Next base: position 100,448 of record JARLIO010000059.1, on the reverse strand, counting down.
TCCGCCCATTTGCCGGAATCGACCCCGTGCGGGACACAGCCTGATAGCGATCTGCATAGAATCGATCATATCGATTGATCCGCTTTTGGTACGGCCCCAGCCATCACGTCATGACCGTGCGTGGGCGTCCTGCCCTCGATCTGCCCGTCCGTGATCCACTGAAAACAACCGGGACGACGAAGATCGCGGTTGCCGTCACTGAAACGGCACAATAAAACCCTTCACCGGAATCGGCGAACCGTCCTCAGAGTGAGAATCTCGGGGAAGACCGACAGCTCTACTCAAAAAGGCCCGAAATGGCCTTATGAATTCTCGAATGCACAAGATGCAGACAATGCGCGACCACCGACTCTGATCCGGGAAAGCGCCAGAGCGTGCGTCACTGTCAGCCAACCCTATTACCGTAGCTCAGCACGAAAAACAATAGGAATCATCGTGGCTTGGCGACCGTCGCTGCAAGAACGCGTTAACGGCGCGGCCGGGAGGCCATGCGCAACGAATCACAGTGGCGTGTCATCGGAATGCATTGTCTGCGTTGGTGCCGGTGGGGTGGCGGTGGTGGGGTGGCGGCGCCCCGGATCGCGGGAAGCGACACCGGGTTGTTTCGGTGATCCATCGTTCTGGCAGAACGACGAACTCTTTGGCCCGATTGGAGCGACGGACGATCTCGGTGGCGAGGCCCGGCATGATGCTCGCCAGACCGTCCCGGAACTGCGGCCCGGCATCGGCGCTGTCGGCAAACAGCGTCCTGAGGAATGGGCACCGTTCGAGCGTCGTGGCCGGGACCAGCAGCCCGCCGTCGCGATCCTGGACATCGGCGGATGTAATCACCTTGCGCATGGCAACGCTCCGTTTGCCCCCACCGCGATTGACGGGTGGTATCAGCGGCTCGATATGCCATCACTCAGCGTCCGTCAGGTCGCCCGGATAGCGTTGCTTGTCACAGTTGTAGAGGGGGGGTGGTTTTCCGGCGTCCTCATGCGCCACCTCATGAGTCGGTGCCTGCCCGCCCGGAAATCACACGAGAGTCGCGGCGTCCACGCGATTTTCGTCGCCGATAATGGAGTGAGGCGCCTTGCAATGCCTCCGGACAGACCCTCGGTGGGGGGGTCTTGGCAAGGTGGCGTCAGCATCGCCAAACCGCGCGTCTCCCCTTCCTTTGTTTGCACCGGGTTAGCCGGATCCTTCACGCAGGTTCGGTCAGCATCGGTCAGGGGATGCGGGGTGACTTGCACCGCCACATTTGGATAGTGTCCGTACCTTCACGATGTCGCGGTGGGGTGGAAGGGTGATCTCAAGAAAAAATTATCAAAATATTAAAGAAGCATCGAAATATTGCGCATTTCCGGGTCAGGGTCAGGGACGCCGTGCTGTCTGGGATTCGGGCGCGTGTCCTGTTCATCAGATGGGGATGGGGTCTGTAACGTGAAGAAAACAATCAGAAGAAGTGACTTCTGGTGCGGATGAAAAAGGGCAGTACGAATAAAATTACGCAGTTTTGGGATTGAATGTCATCATACCGTCTCATAATGATGATAATCATTCGTATGCTCGGCTGTATTTTATTCATTCGAACGCCGACACCGGAGTGTCGACGATCTGCAGTGGGTGTTCCAACCTCAGCGCTATTGCGATCAATGCCAAGGGCGATGCTTTCGTCGCCGACGTCGGTCGGAATACGGTGTCTGAGATTGTGGCGTTTACCGATATAGTCAACTATTCCGGCCCGATCATTAGCGACGGCGACCGTCGCGGGTGTGGGCCGAAGATTGCGTGGGTTCTGGTAAAAAAATACGCAGCTCAGGGGTGAAAAAAGCGCAGGTCTATGTGCCCGTACTGCGTATAACTGATATACATCAGTTGCATCGTGGAGGCTATAGCCGTGCATAATGTTCGATCGCGGGTGAGGAGAATTTTCCTGGGCCGGCAGGCGGGTAGCTGGGTGCGCCGCGATGATGCCAAGTTTCTTTGTCTGCGGGATGCTTCGCCGGGCGTGTGGGCGGTATTGCCGCGGTGGGCGTCGAGCTGCAATGGTCGGGGCTGCCCGTCATTGATCTGTCATTTCAGTAGATAAGAACGGTATCGTGCATACGCTTCGTGCAGTGAATGCTCTGAAACACAGTGATCACAAGAAAATACCGTCGACGACGGTTGTCATTTTTTGTGGAATGTTTCGGCTTTTTGACGGGTTGTCAATTCTTGCCGGCGCGACGGCGGCGTATCATCTCTTGGAGAGGCTCCATGGCAGCATCTTGCTCCCGCACGTTGGTTATTTCGCTCTGATCGCGGTTCCTGCGGTGGGATATGTACTCCTGTTCCAATGCGCGAACGGTTATTCGCCGGGAAATGCGGCAAACATCTGGTTTCAGTTCACCCGGATGACCGTACTGTGCCTGGTTGCGGAAATTGTGTTGCTGGCCGCGATTTTTGTTGGTGATGACGATGATGGTTCCTCGATCCAATTTGTGACGATCGCGGGTACCATCGCCCTGAGCGCTCTTTATACGGTCCGACTCGTTCTGACGGGCATCTATTGGCATTGGTGGCGGACCGGCGCGCTGCGGCGCCGCATTGCCGTTGTCGGCGCAAACGATACCAGTGCGCGTCTGATCGGCTTTTTGAACAGTCGCCCGCACGACTACCAGGTCCTGGGCATATTCGACGACCGACGTGACCGGGTCCCGCCTGAACTCCATGGCATCGAGGTGCTGGGGATGATCCGGGACCTGGTGCGGTTTGCGCGCACCGAACTTCCCGATGAAATCATCGTGACACTGCCGATCACCACCTCGCCCCGGCTGAGCGACGTGATGAAGGCGCTGATGGTGTTGCCCGTTGATCTCCGCCTGACTTGCGAGATGATCGCACCGGGTCGGCCGGTTCGGGCGGTGTCCTATCTCGGTGACATCCCGGTGCTCGAGATCTTCGAGCGGCCGCTGAAGGGCTGGGACATCGTGGCCAAATTCCTGGAGGACAAGATCCTTTCGGGCGTCGCGCTCGTCGTGTTCGCGCCCCTGCTCCTTCTGTTCGCGGCGCTGGTCCAGCTCGACAGCCCGGGGCCGGTGCTGTTCCGGCAGGACCGGTACGGCTTCAACAACCGGGTTTTTACCGTGCTGAAATTCCGGACGATGCATGTGGCGCTGGGCGACGCGTCCGGAGCCCAGCGCACCGTGCGGCAGGATCCGCGCGTCACCCGCGTCGGCGCCGTGTTGCGGGCCTTCAGCATCGATGAGTTGCCTCAGCTGTTCAATGTCCTGCGGGGTGACATGTCCCTGGTCGGGCCGCGGGCGCACGCCGTCGCGATGCGGGTCGGCGGCAGACCGTATGACGAGACGGTCGAGGAATATTTCGCGCGCCACCGCGTCCGGCCGGGATTGACCGGATTGGCCCAGGTCAATGGATTGCGGGGTGAGGTGGCCGACACGGTTGCGGCACAGCGCCGGGTCGAGTATGATCTTAACTATATCGAAAACTGGTCGCTATGGCTGGACTTCAAGATCCTGATCAGGAGTGTCTGGATCGTTCTGTTCGACCGTAGGCATGCCTATTGACCATCTGTAATCCACCCCGCCTCGAAATTCTTGAAAATCCATTTGGTTTGTATCGATCATGACGGTGCGGAACAACGACATCAACAGGGCACGTCGCCCGCTGGCGGTACCGCAGGTTTCCACCAGAGATTTTCTTAATATTGCTTTCTATTATCGATGGAAGGCTGCCGCCATTGTCTTGGTGGTCATCGCGCTGGGCAGCGTGGTCGCGGTTCTGATGCCGCCAACCTATCGTGCCGAAGCGCGATTGCTGACGCTGTTTGCCGGCTACTATGACATGCAGTCGGATCGCTCCGCGACGAGGTCGTTGCCGGCGATCGAGGCCGGCGAAGTGGTCAATGTCGAGGCGCAGATTCTGGCCAGCCCGGAACTGCACCACCTGGTCGTGACCGATGAATTTGGCAGCGGCGGGACAGCCGCGGAATTCGACCAGCGGCTGCGTCGATTCGAGGACCGGTTTCATATCGAGAAGTTCGAGGCCGCCAATGTCATCGCGCTCAGCTTCACCGATTCCGATCCGGTCCGCGCCGCCCATATCCTCGAGACGCTGATCGCGCGATATTTTCGTCAGCGCGCCGGGGTTTTCACCAGCGGCCGTGTCGACTTTCTGGTGGCGCAACGCGACAAGGCCAAGACGCAGCTCGACAATGCAAACGCCCAGCTGATCGCGTTTCAGCGTGCCCATGGTGTCGTCAATATCGACGCCCAGATTGCGGGTGCGGTCGCCCTGAACGGGTTGCTGCTCCAGCGCACGCTCGAAAACGACAATTCGCTGAGTCAGGATCGCGACACCCTCCAGTCCCTGCTCAAGGACGCCAAGGGCGTCCAACCGACGATCGAGCTGTTTTCGGACAATACCGAAGCCGCGCATGCCGCCGACACGATGCAGTTGACCCTGCTTCAGCTTGAGGCGCGCCGGGCCGACCTGGCGTCGCGCTATCTCGAAGGCGCACCGTTCATCGCGCAAATCGATCAACAGATCGCGGATGTCAGGAAGGCGATCGCCGGGCAGAAACCTCACCTCACCAGCACCGTGCGCACCGGACATAACACCTATTATGACACGATCCGTGACCGGATTATGCGCCTGACCTCCGACGTCGCCGGCGAGGTTGCCCGCAAGCAGTCGCTGGAGCATCAATACAAGGACTCCGACGATCGCCTGCAGACCCTGATTGCCGTCGCCAATCAGCTTCGCCGCACCGAGATCGATCGCGATTTGCTGGCCGATTCCTTCAAGGATTTCTCGCGTCAGCTCGAGCGGGCGCGGATCGAGCAGAACGAGGTCGACACCGCCACCAGCACCAATGTCCGCATCATTCAGACGCCAATACCACCAACCCACCGCAGCAATCCGCCCCTGCTGTTCATCGCGGCCAGCGCCGTGGCCGCGGTCCTGATCGCCGGTGTTTCGATCCTGGTGATGTCCACGCTGCGCGAAACGTTCCTCAGCCCCGAGGAGATCGAACGGTCGCTGGGACTGCCGGTGCTCAGCGCCCCCCTGCGATTCGAAAAGCCGTTGCCGCTGATCGGCCGGTTGTCGCGGTGGACCGGACCCGCAGCGGTGGACCGGTATCGGCTCCCGGCCGTGGCGGCAGCGATGCCATCCCCCCGCGCGCGGCGGTCGCACATCGAATATGGCCGCATGATCTCGGCGATCGATAACAGCGCCGGCAACGCCAGCAAGGTTGTGCTGTTGCTGGCGTTCCGTGACGACGACGGCATCCAGACCGTGATCCAGGGCCTGACCGAGGAACTGGAGCGCCGGTCGCTGTGCCCGCTCCTGGTGCTGGACCTGACAGCGGAACCTGGCCGTTACGGCGAGCCCGACGCCGATGGGCTGTTGCATTGGCCCGGTGGCGACGACGGCCCGGCGCCGTCCTGGGTCGGGGTGGCGGCACGGCCGGGATTCAGCGCCGCGGCGCAGTCGGTGTTCACCTTCCATGCGGTGGAGCGGCGGCACATCGTGATCGGCCGGCTGCATCCCGGGATGACCCTGCCGGTGGGCCCGCAAGGTGCCGAACTGTTCGAGCGGCTGCGTGCGGCCCACGACTACGTGATCATCGCGGTGCCCCCGGCGAGCCGGTCCTTCGTCGGGGTGGAGGCGGCATTGCGCGCCGATGCCACGGTGCTGGCGATTCGCGCCGAGGCGACCCGCAAGCCGGTCGCACTGTCGATGAAGAACCAGGTCACGGATGCCGGTGGCAATATCGTTGGCGTCGCCATGACCAACCGGCGGCGCTACATCCCGTCATTCATCTACCGCTTTCTGTGAAACAGCCCCACAAGCCGGTGAAGACCTTTGGCACAAGCCCGTGAGTCCCTGGAATGACAAAGATCAGCGCCATTCTTCCCTTGAAGACGCGCGGCCGGCACTATGTCGACAATATCGCGCGGTGCGATATACTGTTTTCTTCATTGCGGCATTTCGCGAAACCGGACATCTTCGAGAAATTCGTGATCGTGGTCCCGCATGACGAACTCGCCGACGCACAGCGTTACGGGGCGGCATGGCGGGATTTTCCCATCGAGATCGTCGATGAATCCGTCCATTTGCCGGCGTTCGCGGAATTCAATCGGCGCCACCAGATCCGGCCCTGGCACCGTCAGCAGATCATCAAGCTGTTCACGCCGGCGCTGATCGACACCGAATATTTCATGATTTTCGATCCCGACGTGCTGGCGACCCGTCATTTCTCGGTCGACTCGCTGATCGTCGACGGCCGGGCGAACACTTATCGCCAGCCGAGGACCCGCGAACCGCGTTTCTGGAAGGCGTCGGCCGGGCTGCTGCGCCAGGACCCGCATCTCGACCGGGACGGCATCTGGTGGACCCCGGCGATCCTCTCCAGCACCCTGTGCGGTCATCTGCAGCAAAGATTGCGTGAACTTTACCAGGAAGACTGGATTCGCGTGCTTCTGCGCCACAGCATGATCGACTGGACCGAATACACGCTCTATTGGCTCAACGCCGAACGCGAGGGCCTGTTGGAGGCGTTCCATGCCCCGCCGGCGGCCGGGCCGCATTCGATCCATGCGGCGCAGAGCGTCTGGTACGCCGGCCGCGGCGGGCGGAATCTCGACGACTGGTCGGCGGCCGATCATTTTGCCCCCGACGGCGACGGCCTGTTTGCCGTGGTGCAGAGCAATACCCGGATACCCCCGGAGCGCGTGATCGCCAAGCTGGAGCCTTTCTTCCCGATCACGCGACAGCCCTATCATCGCTATGAGAGCACCCGGCTGAAATGGGCGGAGTTCTACTCCGCCGTGGTGCGCCGCGGTCTGGGGCTGTTGCACCGGGCGTGGCAGCGCTGATGCGTCATCACCGCCCTGCTGTGGCCGTGGCCCTGCACCGGATCGCCCGACCCCTGGCGGTCGCGCTATGTCTTGCCGGGGTTGTGACGGCGGGCCGGACGCACGCCCAGAGCACGGTCGCGCAGCCCCGGCTGCTGATCTACGCCGGACCGCTCGATCGCGAGTATCTGGGTTGCCTGAATTGCGACTCCTACGATGGCAATTCGGTGTGGAACAACCAGTCGCCGCTTGGCTGGGGGAACGGTTATTCCAACCTCAGCCATTTCGCCGCCTATCGGGCGGCGCACGGCCGGTATTCGGCCTGCGATCCGTTCGCGGCCGAGGCCCCGATCATCGTCGATATCGAGGGTCGCCATTATGGCCGGCTCAACGTGTCTGACATCAAGGCCGACAGCATCTGCGGCCGCAATGGCGTCCCCAGCATCTGCACGTCGCTGAAGGCAATGTGCGCCGTGAATGCCGCGCCGTCCTGAAGCCGGGACGGCGCGCGCCTGTCGGGCCGCCGTTCCGATCACCGCGCCGCGGCCGCGAGGCCGGCGCTTGCCCGCGATTTTTTCTGACTGCCAGGATTTGCCAGCATGGCCGTGCATTTTTCAGACGAGGCGAGCCAACAGCGGATTTTCGGGTTGCGCGTCACGTCGCTCACCGTTGGCGCAATCGTCGACAGGGTCGTCGGGACACAACGATCCGCAGCCGATGGTGTCGGCCTCGTGGTGACCGCCAATATTCAACACATCGCCCTGCTGCGTTCGAATGCGGCCTTGCGTGCCGCCTGCGCCAGTGCCGCGATTACCACCTGCGATGGCTTTCCGGTTCATTACTATGCGCGGTTGCGCCGATGCGTTTTGCCAGGGCGGGTGACCGGGCGCGACGCGGTCGCGATCCTGTTGCGGCGCGCGGCGTTCCCCGCACCTGTGCGGTTGTTCTTTGTCGTCGATCATGAGCGGACGGCCCAGGCGGTCCGCGATTGGGCCGGGCAACGCGGTCTCGGCGATCGGGTCGCAACCGCAATTCCGCCGTTCGGCTTCGAACGCGACCACACCCTGTGCCAGGATCTCGCCCGGACCATCCGGCAGCATCGGACGACGATTCTGATCATGGGGGTGGGGGCCCCGCGAAGCGAGACCTTCGTGCATGAGCAAAGGAGCATCCTGCCGCCGTGCTGGGCGCTGTGCATCGGCCAGGGCGTGAAGATTGCCCTGGGGCTGAACCCGACGCCACCCGCGCTGCTGGTCGCCCTGAATCTCGAATGGTTCTGGCGTCTCTGCCTCGAACCCCATCGGCTCGGTTTGCGTTATGTGCGGTCGGCTGCCGGCTTTCTGCTTGCGGTGGGCCGCGACATACTGGCCTCGTCTGACCCGGGGGACCTGGCGCCACGGCCGTCGCCGGCCGGTGCCGCGACGGTGGCGGCCGACGACCAGCGGAGCCTGCCATGACCCGGGTGCCGAAGCGGACGGTCCGGGGATGGTGGCGCGTTGTGCAACGCTTTATGAGGCAGATCGTGCAATCCCAGAGCTCCCGTTTTCTGCAGGGTGGCGGCGCGCCGACGCGGTTCCGACCCCTGTTTCTCCTGGCCGTGATCGGGTTGTCGGCGTGCGCCGACACGGTGCCACCGGAAAGGCAGCAACCGACGGCGTTCCCGCTGCTGCCCAAGATTCCGGCCGAATATCGCGTCGGTCCCGGTGACGACCTGTCGGTCATTCTACCGTTCAATCCGGAGTTGAATTATGAGGGGCCGGTCGGGCCCGACGGCCGCTTCACCATGCCGGTGGTCGGCTCGCTGCTGGCCCAGGGCCGGACGGTTCCGGAATTCGAGGCCCTGCTCGACAAGGCCCTGGTCGACAACCACATCGCCGCGAATGCCCGTCCGTCGCTCAGCATCCGGCATTATGCCCCCGTGGTCTATATCGACGGCGAGGTCAAGCAGCCGGGTGCCGTGCCACTGCAGAACAAGATGACCCCCCTTCAGGCGATCGCGGCGGCGGGCGGCGTGCTGGACACGGCGCGTCCCAGTGCGATCGTGATCATCCGTCAGGGACCGGACGGCCGGCCGATCCTGCGTACGGTTGACCTCGATGCCTATGTCAAAACCGGCGACCCCGATCAGGCCGTGGCTCTGCAGCCGCTGGATACCGTCTTTGTACCGAAGTCAACCATCGCGGAAGTCGACAAGTGGGTTGAGCAGTACATCACCAAGGCGCTGCCGTTCAACCGCAACCTCGATTACACGATCAGCAATAGCACGGCGGCGCCGACAAACCCGTAGCACGGGCCGGAGCACAGGCGGGACGGTAACGGCAGCGGCGCCGGAACCGTCCGGGGGCCGAAAGAGGGCGAGAGGAGACAAGATGCGTGCGGATCCGGTTACCCTGGACGGCGATGCCGCGGTGGCGGCGGCTGACGACGGCACCCGGAATGACCGGCCCGATTTTCTCGACACCGCGGTGCCACCGCGGGGCCTGCCGCTTGCGGTGCTGCTGCTGAGCCTGCCGTTGTTCGGGCAGATCTTTCACTATATGAAGGATCTGCCGTCGCTGTGGGCGCTGTCGAAGGCGTTTCCGATCCTGTCACTGCCGCTGGCCTTTACCCTGCTTGTCTGGAACCGGGCGCCGATCACGCGCCAGGTCGTGATCACCTTCGCCTGGCTGGTGCTGGCGCCCAGTTTTGTCGCCACGGTCTATTTCGACCAGGATTTCTTCACCGGCGTCGCGGCCCAGGTGAAGCTGTTGCCGATGTTGTATTTCTTTTCGTTTCTGGCACTTCTGCTCTATCTCCGGCCGACGCTTCGCGAACTGGCGACCGGATACATCGTGTGCGGCCTTCTGACCTACGGGGCGTTGATCATCTTGTGGGCGCTCGTCCCGCAGAGCTGGTACAGCGGCAACTACGCCTTCGGTTCGTCGCCCCTGTTCTCCTTCGACAATCGTGGCAACCGGATCCGCATGCCGATGTATTTCGGCATGATCACGCTATTTTATGGCTACCGCCGCTTTCTTCGGTCACGTCAGGTCGTCTGGTTGCTGGCGGCGGCGCTGGGCTTCGTGCTGACCCTGTTTGTGGTCAAAACACGCGCGATGATGGTTGGCGTCGCCGGGATGCTGGTCATCACCACCTGGGGCTCGGCCAGCGCCGTGCAGCGTCTCGTGCTGCTGGTCCTGGCGCCGATCGGCCTCGCCGGGCTGTTTTCGTTCGGCTATCTCAGCACGCTGTTCCAGACCGATGCCACGAGCGGCTTCGACGTGCGCTGGACGACGGTGACCAAGGCCCTGGATTTTCTCGGGACCGACTGGATCCGCTGGCTTTTCGGGGTCGGCACCATCAGCCCGATCAACTCCGATAATCTTTTCGCGTATTTCGATCACATGTTCTTTCTCGCCGATATCACCTGGCTCGGCATTTTGTTCGAATTTGGTATCATTGGCACCATCCTGATCTTGCTGTACCAAATCCGGGGGCTGTTTTTCTATCGACGTCTTGAGTATCTTGTCGACAGCGATTTCCTGGCCAGTCTCCGTGATTATATTCTCTATACATTGCTGATCTCTGGTCTGTATCCGCCGACGCTGACCCCGGGCGAGATTGCGGTGATCCTGGCGATCTTCGCCTACACCTATCAGCGTCTGCAGACCGATGGTCCGGCATGAGCAAGGATGATTGGACAATGTACCGGCTGTTTCCGACGCTGGCCTGCCTCCTGTTCGGCGGCTTTGTTGTTGTCCCGGGCCCGACCCTGGCCGCCGCCGTGCCGGTTGCCGGGGGCGTGCCGGTCGATGTTGTCATCGACGCCGGGGCCGATCGTCACCCCATCAGTCCGTTGATCTACGGGGTCAATTTTGGCACCACGGCGCTGCTGAAGGAGCTCAATGCCCCGCTCAACCGCTCCGGCGGCGACAGTGCCTCGCTGTTCAATTGGCGCCTGGACGCCCGCAATGCCGGCAAGGACTGGTATTTCGAGAGTTTGCGCTGCACCGACGACATCTTCGATCAATATGGTGACGGTTTCGTTGCCCAGACCCGGGCCGGCGGCGCCCGGCCCATGCTCACCATTCCGATGATCGGCTGGGTCGCGAAGCTCGATCCCGCGGGCCGGCCGCTGGCCAGCTTCGCGATCGGCAATTATGGCCTGCAGCAGGCGAGCGATCTGTCCGGCTTTGCCGATGCCGGTAACGGTATCGCGATCGATGGCGCGGAGATTACCGACAACGACCCCAACGATGCCGCCATCCCCGACACGGCCGATGACGAGAAGCAATGGCTCCGTCATCTCGTCGCCCGATGGGGCGGCGCAGCGTCCGGCGGCGTGCCGTATTACATCCTGGACAACGAGCCCAGCGCTTGGCATCGGATCCATCGCGACGTGCAGCCGGTGGGCGCCCGTGCCCGCGACATCGCGGTGAAGGTCGAAGCCTATGCCGCGATGGTGAAATCGGTCGACCCGCAGGGCAAGGTGGTCGCTCCGGAGGAATGGGGCTGGGGCGGCTACCGCTACAGCGGCTATGACCAGCAATATGCGGTCCATCACGGCTTTGACGCCGCCCCCGACCGTCGCGAGCAAACCGACGGCATGGACTATTTGCCATGGCTGCTGACACAGTGGAAAGCGGCCGGGCATCCCGTCGATGTCGTCAGCGTCCATTACTATCCCCAGGGCGGTGAATACGGCGACAATCACGATGATGTCTCACCGGAAATGCAGCTGCTGCGCAACCGGTCGACCCGGGATCTCTGGGATCCCCACTACCGGAACACGACCTGGATCAATGACACGGTCATGCTGATTCCGCGACTGCGGCATTGGGTCGACACTGATTATGATCCACACACGCCTATCGCCATCACGGAATACAATTGGGGCGGCGAGGCGTCGATGAACGGTGCCACGACTGAGGCCGACATTCTGGGCATCTTCGGGCGTGAAGGTCTGGATATCGCGAATCGCTGGGCGGCACCCGCGTCGGGTTCGCCCACTTTCCTGGCGATGAAGCTCTACCGCAATTACGATGGTCAGGATGGCGGTTTTGGCGATACCAGCATCGCGGCCCGTGTCCCCGACCCGGACGCCGTGTCCGCGTTTGCCGCGCTGCGCGCGGCCGACGGCGCGATGACGATCATGGTCATCAACAAGCAGCTTGCCACGCCCGCCGAGGTCAGGATGACGCTCGGTCATTTTGCCGATCACGGGTCGCAGCAGGCCTACCAGCTCGCCGAGGGGCAGATCGACCGGCTGGCGCCGGGAACCTACAGCGATGGGGTCCTTGGCGCGGCGCTGCCGGCACAGAGCGTGACATTGTTCGTGCTCCACGGGGTCGCGCGATGACCGCGGCGGTCCCGGCGGCCAGGGTCGCGTCGTCGCGCTTCGGTCGCGGCATGGTCCGTGGTGCCCTGGTCACTGTCGGCGTCCGGATGCTGGATCTTCCCAGCCGGTACGGCTTTCACCTGCTGGTCGCCGCGGCGCTGGGCGTCGATCAGGCGGGACGGTTCTATGTCGTCTTCAGCACCATGGTGGCGTTGGCCGGATTCGGGCGTCTTGGTATCGACCGGGCCCTGACCCGGCAGGTGGCCGCCGCGCTCGCGACCGGTGTCGACGAGGTGATCCGACCGACCATCATGCGCGCCTTCGGCGCCGTTGCCGTCGCCTCCCTGGCCATGGCGGCGCTGCTGGCCAGTGGCGCTGTGCTCCTGACCGGCAAATCCGATCTCGCCGGTCTGCTGGTGCTGGGCGCCCTGGCGATCATTCCGCAAAATCTTGGCGCGGTGGCCGCCGGCGCGCTGGCCGGTTTGAACCGGGTCGGTCTCAGCCAGATGATCTATTCATGGTTGTGGCCGGCGTTGTTCTGCGGCGTGGCTTTGTGCTTCGGCACGGCGCTGACGGCGGCCCTGATCCTGATCGCCGCCTGTTTCACCGTGACCGCGCTGGTCGGCCTGATCTTGTTGTGGTGGGCGCTGCGCCAGGTCGGCGGTGCGGGCGCATCGCCGCGGCCACCGGCCGCGCCGCTGCTGAGGCTGGGGTTGTCGCTGTTCACCCTCGAGCTGCTCCAACTGCTGATCGCGGCGGCGCCGACGCTCATCCTGGGCATGGTGGCCGCGAGCGACGCGGTCGGCCGGTTCGCGCTGGCCTGGCGTATCGCCCTGGTGACCAATGTCGTGGTCAGCGCCGTGACCGGCATGGCGGTGCCGAAGTTCGCCGCGTGCGATGCCCGGGGCGACCGGCACGACCTCGCCCGTGCCGCCACTCATGCGGTTGGTCTGGGTGTTGGACTGGGGCTGGTGCCGGTGCTGGCCATGCTGGCGCTGCCGGTGCCGCTGCTCGGGCTGTTCGGCCACGGCTACGCGACGGGGGCGGCCACGCTGCGAATCCTGGCGCTGGGGCAACTGATCGCCGCCTGTTTCACGGCCATGCCCGAGCTGCTGGGGATGACCGGCCATACCGCGATCCTGCGCCGGATCAATATGGCGTCAGCGCTGGTGCTGCTCGCCGCGACATTGCTGCTGGCTCCCGCGTGGGGCAGCGCGGGGGCGGCCACGGCGACGGTTCTGGCAATCCTGGTCAATGGCGGCGGCGCGGCCTGGGCGGCGCATCGCTCGCTTGGCATCGCGCCGCTCCGCGATCTCGCCCGCTGGCTCCGGCCCGGGTGGATGCGGCCCAGCACCATGCCCGCAACACCCCCTCCGCAACACCATGCCATCGGGAATGAGGACAAATGAGGATGCTGCTGGCCCCGGCCCGTTTCCGGGCCGCTATCAGTGGCGTCGCCTGCGCCGTCGCGATGACGATCGTAACGCCGGGATACGCCGACGACCGGCCGCCACGTTATGACGTCGACGGTCTCTGCAATCGTCTCGCCGCGACGCTGGACGGCTTTTCGGTCGAGCTCCAGCAGCAATGCGTCCAGCGCCGGAACGACGCCGTCGATGCGATCAGGCGGGTGTGGCGGACGGTGCCGGACTATATCCAGCGCGAGTGTGATCAGCGCGCCCGCGCCCACGGCGACCAGGACTACCTGATCCTGCAGAGCTGTATTCATGACCTGATCCGCCAGTCCCTGCCCGACACGGCGTCCCAGTTGCGGTAATCCGCTTTCATGCGGCGGCGGCGCCAAGGACCGCCATCACACCGAAATGGATGACGGTCGGGGCCGAGCCGGCTTTACGATGTGCCCAGGCGGTTCAGAGCGTCACGCCCGTCTTGAACAGGACGATTTCACCGATGCCATTGACTTCGTTGCGCGCCGGCTTGCCGCTGGCGACATCGAGCACGGTCCGGATGAAGGAATCCCGCAAGCCGGCGACCGAGCTCTCACCGGTCGCGATCGGGCCGGCGTTGAAGTCGATCCAATGCGGCTTATGGGTTGCCAGTGTGGTGTTGGTCGCAACCTTGATCGTGGGAACCACGCCGCCGAGGGGGGTGCCGCGGCCCGTGGTGAACAGCACGATGTGGCAGCCGGTGGCGGCCAGCGCGGTCACCGCGACACCGTCATTGCCGGGTGCGGACAGCAGGTTGAGCCCCGGCGTGTGCAGCCGGTCGGTGTATTTCAGCACGTCGCGCACCGTCGACTGACCGGCCTTCTGGGTGCAGCCCAGGGATTTTTCCTCAAGCGTCGAGATCCCGCCGGCCTTGTTGCCCGGCGACGGGTTCTCATAGATCGGTTGATTGTTGGCAATATAGTATTGCTTGAACTCATTGATCAGCGCGACCGTCTTGTCGAAGACGTCGTGGTTCTCGGCCCGCGCCATCAACAGTTGTTCGGCGCCGAACATCTCCGGCACTTCGGTCAGAACCGTGGTGCCGCCGACGCCGCACAGCCAGTCGGAGAAGGCACCGAGCAGCGGGTTGGCGGTGATGCCCGAGAACCCGTCGGAGCCACCGCATTTCAGACCGATGCGCAGGCGGCTGGCGCTGACCGGGGTGCGTTGGTCTTCTTTCATCACCGCGGCCAGTTCCCGGCATGCGGCGACGGCTTCAGCCTGCTCGTCATTGGCTTCCTGGCTGGTCAGGAAGCGGACCCGACGCGGGTCGGCCGGATGGAGCGTTTCCTGAAACGCGGCCCGGGTATTGTTTTCGCAGCCGAGCCCGAGGATCAGCACGCCGCCGGCATTGGGGTGAAGCGCGTAATTCTGCAGAATGGCACGGGTATTGGCGAGATCGTCGCCGAGCTGCGAGCAGCCATAGGGGTGGGACAGGACCTGGACCCGGGCGTCTTCGGGCAGGAAGCCTTCCCGCTCGATCTGCCGGGCGATGTTCTGGGCCAGACCGTTGATGCAGCCGACCAGGGGGATGATCCACAGATCGTTGCGGATACCGATCTGGCCGTCGACCCGTTCATAGGCCAGGATGGTCGGGGCCGGGGTCGCGTCGTTCGCCGCGACCGCGCTGTCGCCGGCGAAATTGTAGTCGACGATGCCGCCCAGCGCGGTCTTGAGATTGTGGGTGTGGACGTGACGTCCGGCCGCGATCGGCTCCTTGGCGATGCCGATGACGGCGCCGTATTTGATGACCGTCTCGCCTTCGGCGATGTCCTTGATCGCGAATTTGTGGCCTTGGGGGATCTCGTCGCCCAGCGTCAGCGCAAAGGCTTCGATCACCGTTCCCTTGGCAAGAGGTTCCAGGGCGACGGCGACGGTGTCATTGGGGTGGATCTTCAGGGTCTTGCTCATGGCCTCACCAGGGGATCGGTGCGTGTTCACGAAAGATAGGCGCCCCCGGCGTCAGGAGGGGAAGCGAGCCGCCGGGGGCCTGGTCCGGCATCGATCCCGAAACGTGCGTTCTTCGTCGCGGGGCCGAGGCCGGATCATTCACATAAGGTGGGGTGCCCGATGCTCAAAGCCTCGGGTGGGGCCGGGCCGAAATCACGGGGTCGCGATCAGGGTGGCCAGCCGGTCGAACGAGAACGGCGCTTCGGTCAGATCGGCGAAGGCGACCAGCGTGGCGGCGCGCAGCCGGGGCTCATCGATCGAGCGACCCCAGAAGGTGCTTTCGCCCAGATAGGCCGCGATCATCGCTTCACGGCCGCGGGTCGTGCCATCGTCGAGACTGCCGATCGCCTTGGCCCGCGCGATGATGTCCGCACTGTCGCGCGGCGTCCATTCGGCGGCCTTGGGGAACCGGCCGAGATAGAAGGCGAGCCATGCCGCCAGCGACAGCGTCATCAGCGGCGCCGGCCGCCCGTTGCGATCGAGATAGGCGCTGAGCCGATCCAGATTGCGGGTCTGGTACTTGACCAGCCCGTTGAGGCTGATGTCGTACCACAGATGATGGATATAGGGGTTGGCGAAGCGACGGAGCACTGCCTCCGCGAAGGAATTCAGCTCATCCCGGGGCAGGGTCAGGAAGGGAATCACCTCCTCGTTGAGCAGGCGTTCGAGGAAGCGGGCGCCGACGGCCGAGGTCACGGCCTCGCCCACGGTGGCGACGCCGGCCAGCAGTGCCAGCGGGCACAGCGCGGTGTGGGCACCGTTGAGGATCGCGACCTTGCGTGCCTTGTACGGGGTGACGTCCTCGGTGACGATGGTGCCGGGGTCATGATCGGCCAGGGGCAGGCGCAGGGCCGGAGTCCCGGGCTTGCGCTCGATCACGAAGAAATTGAACAGCTCGGTCGCGGTCATGAACAGGTCGTCATAGCCGAGTTCCTGCTTCAGCGTCTCAGCCTCGGCGCGCGGATAGCCCGGGACGATGCGGTCGACCAGCGTGTTGTAGAAGCTGTTGGCGGTTTCGACCCAGTGGATGAAGGCCGGTTCCAGGCCCCATTCATGGGCATGCTGCAGCACGATGCGGCGCAGCTCATCACCATTGTGGTCGATCAGTTCGCAGGCGATCATCTGCCAGCCGGCGTCGGCCCGGCCGTCGAAGGCCTTCCAGCGCTCATGGAGCAGCCGGGTCATCTTGCCGGGAAATGAGACCGGCGGGGCATCGGCATAGGCGACCGTCGGGACATAGGCGATGCCGGCATCGGTGGTGTTGGAGACGACCACGGTGATCAGCGGATCACGGGCGAGCTTCAGGACCTCGTCCCATTCGCCATGCGCCGCGACTTCACGGCGTACGCTGGCGACGATGCGGGCCTGCGAGACCTTCTGGCCCTTCTCGTCCACGCCGCGGCTCAGCACGGTATAGAGGCCGTCCTGCTCGTTGAGGGTGTGCGGATTGCCGCCGGCGATCGGGCGAACGACGACGACCCCCCAGTCGGTGCCGGCTTCCTCATTCATCTTGTCGATTTTCCAGTCGACGAAGGCGCGCAGAAAATTGCCTTCGCCGAACTGGAGGATGCGGGGGGTTGGCCGCGGCCGACCGCCGAGACGCGACGCGTCGATGGGTTTCATGTCCTGTCCTTGCACATGCAAATGACCGGCGCGGGGCCGGTCTTCGACGGCGTCCGGATGCTGAGAAACGCCATCCGCGGCGCCGCCAGGGTGTTGATCCGGCCTGACGGGACGGCCGAAACTGTGATCAGGTCTCAATAACAATCTTGATCGTGGACGCGCGTTCCCGGACCCAATAGGGCAGGGCCGCGTCGGCCTCGCCAAAGGGGAAGATCTTCGAAATCAATTCTTCGGGTGCCGAACCGAGCCGCTCCAGGGTGGCGATCACCGCGTGGAAATCCGCCGCCAAAGCGTTGCGGGACCCGAGGATGTCCAATTCCTTGAGATTGAAGAATTTGGTGTCGTAGGTCACCGGCGCCTTGGAATAGCCGATATAGACAACACGACCGCAAAAGGCGGCAAGATCAACCGCCTGGGTGAAGGTCTGCGGCAGGCCGACGGCTTCGACGACGACATCGGCGCCGTCGCCGTCCGTCAAGGCGGCGACGCGGGCCGCGACATCCTCGGTTTCGGCATTGATCGTATGCCGGGCGCCGTAACGGGCGGCCATCGCCGTCTTGGTGGCGCCGAGATCGACGGCAATCACCGTGGCGCCGCGGGCGGCAGCGCCGGCGACCGCGCCCAGGCCGATCATGCCGCATCCCAGCACCACGACCCGGTCGGTCGCGGCAATGCGGCCGCGCGCCGCGGCGTGAAAGCCGACCGACATCGGTTCAACCAGGGCCAGGTGACGCGGTGCCAGCGTCTCGTTGAGGATCAGTTTCTGATAGGGCAGCACCAGTCTTTCGGCGACGCCGCCATTTTGCTGCACCCCGAGTGTCCGGTTGCTGCGGCAGGCATTGACCCGTCCCTGGCGGCACGAAGGGCACTGGCCACACGCGGTGTAGGGCACGACGACAACGCGTCGGCCCGCGGCATAGGCGGCGGGGACGTCGGCACCGACCGCGACGATTTCGGCGCCGATCTCATGGCCGGGGATGCGCGGCAGGCTGACCAGCGGGTTGAGCCCGGTGAAGGTGGCGAGATCGCTGCCGCACAGCCCGACATGGCGCACCGCGACCAACACCTCCCCGGGGCCGGGGACCGGTTCAGCAATATTCTGCAGGGCGCAACGCCCGACAGCCTCGATCATCAAGGCCTTCATGGTTCGGTTCCTCTGATTGTCCGGCGCTCCTGCGCCCGTCGGCCCGGCGATCGCGCGCCGGATTTGGCGCGGCCCCGGTTCAGTCTATTATCGATATTAAGACAATCGGCCCGGGATCTTGTCAAAGTGTTTTTTATTGATATTATACATGAACAAAAACATTTATCGGGGCCCCTGGCGTGGGGCCAGCGGGCCGGTTGCTGTCGGACGGACTATCATAATGTTGCAAAATGTATCATTTTGGCGCGACAATCTGCCGCAATGCGCCGCGAAGTGCTTGAAAAGGCGGTCGAAGATGCGGCCATTTGTGAGAGATAATGAGAAAAATATGATGCGTTTTGATAAGAAGCCTCGGGCTGCGATTGACGGAGGCGACGCCCGGACCTAGCATCGCGCCATGCTCAAAGAAGAACGCTGCAACCTCATTCTGAAGTGCGTCGCCGGGCGCGAGGC
Source organism: Azospirillaceae bacterium (assembly GCA_031291675.1). Classification (GTDB taxonomy): domain Bacteria; phylum Pseudomonadota; class Alphaproteobacteria; order Azospirillales; family Azospirillaceae; genus JARLIO01. Next base: position 81,668 of record JARLIO010000059.1, on the reverse strand, counting down.
GGTTTCCTACGAGGAACTGCTTTCGGTCATCGATGCCTCAAGCGCGACGCTGCGTCGTGACGTCGACCAGCTGTGCGAGACCGGGCAGATTCGCAAGATCCGCGGCGGCATCGCCCCGATGGTTCGGACCATCGTCAAACCGCTGCAGTCCTATTTCTTCCGCGAGCATCAGTTGCGCAACATGCCCGCCAAGGACGCGATCGCGCGCCGGGCGCTCAGCCTGATCACGGTGCCCGATACGCTGATCCTGTTCGGGGGCACGACGGTGACGCGGCTTGCCGAATATCTGCCGGCGTCGGGGCTGACGATTCTGACCGACTCGCTGCCCGTGACCAGTCATCTGTCGCTCAACACCGAAAACCGCGTGTTCATGACCGGGGGCGAGGTGTTGGCCCAGCAGGGCATTGTCCTGAGCCCCTTCGATGACGGGCCGATCTATCACATCGCCGCCAGCACGTTTTTCATCGGCTGCCACGCGGTGACCCAGGCCGGGATCATGGAGGATGACGCGCTGCCGCTGCGCGGGGTCCGCGCGCTGCTCAAGCAGGCGGAACGGCTGGTGGTGCTGGCCGACAGTTCGAAATTTCTCGAAAGCCGGAGCCTCGTGGTTTGTCCACTGCCGGAGGTCGATGTGTTCGTCACCGACGACGGCATTTCTGACAAGGCGCACAAGATGCTCGTCGATGCCGGTGTCACCGTTCTGGTGGCGGAAACCGGCGCCAAGGGGGCGGCCGCGGCGCTCGCCCCGGTGCCGGACACGGTCAGCAGCCCTGACCGCAAGACCAACAACGACTCCCGATACGGAGCGAAGGATGGGCTGGATGTGCAGTTGGGATACAAGCCGTGGCGCTGACCGGGCACCCGCCCGTCTGAGCCGCAGCGCCGTCGTTCTTCAAACCGGACCGTTTGCCCGCATGGCGTCCCGGCGCTCCCGGGTTGGCTCCGCCACCGCCAAAATGTTTTCCGGGGTTGGCCCTTTTGCGGCCACCGCCAAAGCCACAAGATGCGAAGGGACACCAGGATGAGCAGCGATACCGCGATCCGTTCGGAGATTATCGCCACCTGTCTGCGCATGAACGACGCGAACCTCAATGTCGGGTCGGCCGGGAACATCAGTGTTCGGGTCAGGGGCGGCTTTCTGATCACGCCGTCCGGCATTGCCTATGAAACAATGCGGCCCGAGCAGATCGTCGCGATGGATATGGAAGGCCGATATTACGGCGATTTCATCCCGTCGTCGGAATGGCGCTTTCACTATGACATTCTCAAGGCGCGCCCGGATGTCGATGTCGTGCTGCACAGCCACGCCACCCATTGTGCGATCCTGGCCTGTTGCCGGCTCGACATCCCGCCGATCCACTACATGGTCGCGGTCAGCGGCGGTTCGGTGATCAAATGCTCGGACTACGCGCCGTTTGGTACCCAGGCCCTGTCGGTCGCGGCGCTGGAGGCGCTGGGGCCGCGCATGGCCTGCCTGTTGGGCAATCACGGCGTCATCACGCTGGGCAAGACACTCAACAGCGCCTTCGGCGTGCTGGCCGAAACGGAAAACCTGGCCCGGATCTATATCGGCACCCGGATGCTCGGCGGCGGCGTGCTGTTGACCGCGCCGGAGATGGACGTGGTGCTGCAACGCTTCAAGACCTACGGCAAGCAAAAGGATGAAATCGATCCCAGCATCACCGAACGGGTCGAACCCCCCGCCTATGGTGGTGCCTGCCCCCGCTGAAACGGCCGCACAAGACGGTTGATCGAATTCAGGAATGGAGAGGAAGCCCAAGATGAACAGTGTGTTCGCCAGGAATCTGCCCCGGATCGGCATCCGGCCGACCATCGACGGCCGTCGTAACGGGGTCCGCGAGAGCCTTGAAGAACAAACCATGGGCATGGCGACCGCTGTCGCCGCCTTGATCACGGCGACGCTGCGCCACGCCAATGGCGAAGCCGTCGAATGCGTGATCGCCGACACCACGATCGGCGGCGTCACCGAGGCCGCCGCCTGCGCCGAAAAATTCCGTCGCGAGAATGTCGGGGTCTCGCTGACCGTGACACCGTGTTGGTGCTATGGCGCGGAGACCATGGACATGGATCCGTCCCTGCCCAAGGCGGTGTGGGGCTTCAACGGCACCGAACGCCCCGGCGCGGTCTATCTGGCCGCGGTCCTGGCCGCTCACACCCAGAAGGGCCTGCCGGCCTTCGGCATCTATGGCAGCGAAGTGCGCGATCGCGACGACCGCGCCATCCCCGAGGACGTCCAGGACAAGATCCTGCGTTTCGTCCGGGCCGGCCTCGCGGTCGCGACGATGCGCGGCAAGGCCTATCTGGCGATGGGCAGCGTTTCGATGGGCATCGCCGGTTCCATCGTCGATCCGGCCTTCTTCCAGAAATATCTGGGGATGCGCAACGAGAGCGTCGATATGAGCGAGTTCCAGCGCCGCCTGCAGCTCGGGATCTATGATCCCGCGGAATATGAGCGGGCGCTGGCCTGGGTCACCAGCCATTGCCGCGAGGGCCGGGATCCCAATCCGCCGGAACACCGGGCCGACGCGGCGCGCAAACGCCGCGACTGGGAAACCAGTGTCAAGATGACCTTGATCGGTCGCGATCTGATGGTCGGCAATCCGCGGCTTGCCGACGGCGGCTGGGTTGAGGAGGCCGAAGGCCATCACGCCATTGCCGCCGGGTTCCAGGGGCAGCGCCAATGGACCGATTTCATGCCCAACGGCGATTTCATGGAAACGATGCTGAACAGCTCGTTCGATTGGAACGGCCCGCGTCAGCCGCTGGTGATGGCGACCGAGAATGACTGCCTCAACGGCGTCGGCATGCTGTTTGGCCAGCTTCTGACCGGGCGGTCCCAGATCTTCTCCGACGTGCGCAGCTATTGGAGCGCCGATGCCATTCGCCGCGTCGCCGATTGGCAACCCGAAGGGCCGGCCGCGGGCGGGCTGATCCATCTGATCAATTCCGGCGCGACCTGTCTCGACGGGTCCGGCGAAATGACGGTCGATGGCCGTCCCGCGATCAAGCCGTTCTGGGAGGTCACGCCGGAGGATCAGCAGCGCTGCTTGGCGGCGACGCAATTCTGCGCCGCCAATCTCGGTTATTTCCGGGGCGGTGGGTTTTCGACCGATTTCACCACACGCGGTGGCATGCCGGTGACCATGACCCGGCTCAATCTGGTCGACGGTCTGGGCCCGGTGCTGCAGATCGCGGAGGGTGAGACCGCGGCGCTGCCCGATCGGGTGCACGACCTCCTGGATCAGCGCACCGACCCGACCTGGCCGACCACCTGGTTCGCGCCGCGACTGACCGGCAGCGGGGCGTTCACCTCGGTCTATCAGGTGATGGCCGCGTGGGGCGCCAATCATGGTGCCATCTCCTACGGTCACATCGGGGCTGATCTGATCACGCTGGCGTCGATGCTGCGCATCCCGGTGGCGATGCACAATGTCGATCGGCACGGCCTGTTTCGCCCCAGCGCCTGGGGAATGTTCGGCATGGATCCGGAGGGCGCCGACTATCGCGCCTGCGCGAATTTCGGTCCGCTTTACGGCTGAGTTTCGCGGCGGCGGTGGGGTCCCCCACCGCTGCCGGTCTCCGGTTCCCGCCACGGACGCCGTCGTTGTGCACGGTGGCCGTTCCCTCCCGCCTTCAGGCAAGGGGCGACAGATCATGCTGACAAACCAGGTCCGACCGGTTCCTGACACCGGCGCCACCGTGATGACCAGGGCCGCCGACGACAGGCCGATCCTGACCGCGACCGGGATCACCAAGCGTTTTCCCGGCGTTCTGGCCCTCGACAATGTTCATCTGGAGCTGCGGCGCGGCGAAGTGCACGCGCTGTGCGGCGAAAACGGCGCCGGCAAATCGACCCTGATGAAGATCATCACCGGTCTCTATCAGACCGACGAGGGCGAGGTGGTGTTCAAGGGCGAAAAACGGCACTTCCAGTCGATCCAGGAAGCCCAGGCCGTCGGGATCACCATGATCCACCAGGAACTCAATCTGGTGCCACACCTCACCGTCGCCGAGAACATCTATCTGGCGCGCGAGCCACGCAAGGGTCTGTTCATCAACAACAGAAAGATGGAGGCCGACGCCCAGGTCTATCTCGATCGGCTCAAGGTCAATATCAAGGCGTCCGATCCGGTCCTGTCCCTGACCGTGGCCCGCCAGCAGATGGTCGAGATCGCCAAGGCCCTGTCGCTCAATGCGGAGGTCCTGATCATGGACGAGCCGACCTCCTCGCTGACGGAATCCGAGATCGACCGGCTGTTTGAGATCATCCAGGAGCTGAAGGCCCAGGGCGTCGGCATCATCTATATCTCGCATCGCCTGGACGAGCTGCGGCGGATCGTCGACCGGGTCACGGTGATGCGTGACGGGCGCTACGTCTCGACCCGCGATCTCGCGGCGATCACGGTCGATGACATTGTCGCCGCGATGGTCGGGCGGGCCCTGGAAGACAAATTCCCGGAACGGACCTCAACCCCAACCGCCGAGGAGATTTTTGCGGTTCACGGCCTGAGCCGCGACAAAGTCTTCGAGAATATCGGTTTCACCCTGAGGCGGGGTGAGATCCTGGGCTTCGCCGGGCTGATGGGGGCGGGGCGGACCGAGGTGGCGCGCGCGATCTTCGGGGCCGATCCCAAGACCAGGGGCACCGTGACCCTGGCCGGACGCGCCCTCGATATCCGCTCGCCGATCGACGCGATCAATGCCGGCATCGCCTATCTGTCCGAGGACCGCAAGCTGAACGGGCTCGCGGTCCGCATGTCGGTCAAGGACAATATCACGATGGCCAACATGGCGGCGGTCACCGATCGCTTTGGCTTCATCAATGATGCGGCGGAACGCAAGGCGGCACAGCGCTATGTCGGCTTGTTGAACATCAAGACGCCGTCGCTGACCCAGATCGTGCGGAATCTCTCCGGCGGCAATCAGCAAAAGGTCGTCATCGGCAAATGGCTGTTCCGCGACTCCCGGGTGCTGTTCTTTGATGAGCCGACCCGGGGCATCGATGTCGGGGCCAAATTCGCGATTTACCAATTGTTGGACAAGCTGGCGCGGGACGGTGTCGGCGTCATCCTGATCACGTCCGAACTTCCCGAAATCCTCGGCATGACCGATCGCGTCGTCGTGTTCCACGAGGGCGAGGTCACCGGGATTCTCGAGACCCGCCAGACGTCCCAGGAGGAAATCATGCAGTACGCTTCGGGCGTCAAGCACATGTCCTGCTGATACCAGCCGCCGGGGCCGGCTGCAACGACCGGCCGGAACAATCGAATATTCCAGAGGCGCATCATGGCTATTACCGAAATCGGTGTTCAGGACCGCAAGATGAACCTGGACCGCAAGGATCTGATTCAGAAATTCGCCGCGCTCGCGGGCCTCGTCCTGCTGGTGATTGCATTCGCGCTGACGAGCACTGCCTTTCTGACAATGAGCAACGGCGTCACCATCGCGCTGCAGACCACATCGATCGCCTTCCTGGGCTTTGGCGCGACCTGCGTCATCATTACCGGTGGCATCGACCTCAGCGTCGGCTCGGTGCTCGCCCTGGCCGGTGTTGTCGCCGGCATGGTCGCCAAAGAGGGCATTCCGGTGCCCATCGCCATGGCTGTGGGGGTCATCGCCGGGGGCGTCTGTGGCCTGATCAACGGATTGATCATCACCCGGATGCGCCTGCCGCCCTTCATCGCGACATTGGGCATGATGATGGTGGCGCGCGGCGTCGCGCTGCAGATCACCGGGGCCCGGCCGGTGTCCGGATTGGGGGAGAGCTTCGGCGTTCTCGGCAACGGGTCGCTGCTGCGTGTCGTCGAAGAGGGCGCCAACGGCTTTCCCAAGGTGGTGTTCCCCGGCATTCCCTACCCGGTGATCGTGATGGTGGTGCTGGCGATCGTGATCGCCATCCTCCTGCTCAAGACCACCTTCGGCCGTCATCTCTACGCGATCGGCTCGAACGAGGAGGCGGCGCGGCTGTCGGGCGTCAACGTGGCGCGGACCAAGATCGGCGCCTATGTGCTGGCCGGCCTGCTGGCCGGCTTGTGCGGCTGCGTCCTGATGTCCCGGCTGGTCACGGCGCAACCGAACGAGGGCGTGGCCTACGAGCTGGATGCGATCGCCAGTGCCGTGATCGGCGGCACGTCGCTGGTCGGGGGTGTCGGCACGATCTCGGGCACGGTGATTGGCGCCTTCATCATCGGCATTTTGCGCAACGGCCTCAACATGAACGGCGTGTCGAGCTTCATCCAGATGATCACCATCGGGCTCGTCATCATCGTGACCGTGTGGATCGATCAGATGCGGAACCGGAAATAGGGCCCCGGCGGCGTTTCGCCGCCGGGCCACAGACCCAGGCAACGCGTCATCCCCGCGAAGACGGGGACCCGATCGGCGGATCGGGCCCCCGGTTTCGCGGGGATGACGAAAAACAACAAGCGGTTATTCCCACGCAGACCTGGAACCATGGAGGAACGTGCAATGAAGAAAATCGTACTGGGTGCCCTGGCGGCCGCTTTGATGGCCGCAACCACACCGTCGGCCTTTGCGCAAAGCAAGGAGATCGCGGTCATCGTCAAGAGCGCCAATTCCAATTTCTGGCAGAATGTCCGCAAGGGCGCCGAAGCCGCGATCAAGGATGAGGCGGGCTACACCCTGACATTCCAGGGGCCGGCCGCGGAATCGAATGTCGCCGATGAAGTCAACATGGTCGAGAACGCGGTCAACCGGAAGGTTGCCGGGATCGTTCTGGCACCGTCCGACCCCGACGCGCTGATCCCGTCGGCCAGGAAGGCCTGGGAGAACGGGATCCCGCTGGTGTTGATTGATTCTCTGATGTCCCCGACGGGCGAGAAATATTATCAGGCGTTCCTGTCGACCGACAATGACAAGGCCGGCCGTCTGTGCGCCGAAGAACTGATCAAACGCATGGGCACGACCGGCAAGGTCGCGATCATGTCTTATGTTGCGGGCGTCGGCTCGGAGATTGGCCGGGTCGGCGGCTTCACGGCCTATATCAAGGAACATTCGAAGATCGACCTGATCGGGCCGTTCTATTCACAGTCGCAGATGGCCACCGCGCTGAACCAGACCATCGACACCCTGGCCGCCAATCCCGATCTCAAAGGCATCTTTGGCGCCAACGAGCCGACCGCCGAGGGCATGGGCCGCGCCATCGTCCAGAGCGGCAAGGTCGGTCAGATCACCGCAATTGGCTTTGATGGCAACCAGGGCCTTCAGGACTTCGTCCGCAACGGGACACTCCAGGGTATTGCCGTCCAGGGTTCGTTCCAGATGGGCCAGCTCGGCATTCAGACCGTTGCGAAAATCATCGCGAACCAGAAGGTTCCCAAGAACGTCGATACCGGCGTCGTCTTCGTGACCAAGGACAATCTCGACAAGCCGGAAGCCAAGAACGTTCTGTACTGAGAACGCGTCCCGCCGGTGTTGCCCCGAAACGGCGGCACCGGCGGGCTGTCGCCGGCCGAAAAACCAGCGGCCGAAAAACCAGCGGCCGAAAAAACCAGCGGAAGGAAGACCTGCCATGTTGCGTGGAATCTCGCCCTTGCTGTCGCCCGACTTGTTGGCCTTGCTGAGCCGCATGGGCCATGGTGACGAGCTCGTCCTGACCGATGCCCATTTCCCGGCCGAGAGCTGCAATACGCGCGTGCTGCGCGCCGATGGCCTGCGCGTCCATGATCTGCTGGATGCGATCATGCCGCTATGGGCGCTCGATAGCTATGTCAGCGACCCGCTGGTGATGATGGCCCCGGCCGAGGGCGACATCGCCGATCCCCAGGTCGCGCTGCGCTTTCGGGCCGCGATCGAACGCCATGATCCCGATGCCGCGGCGACGACCTTCATTTCGCGTTTTGATTTCTATGACCGCACGCGCCGGGCCTTTGCCGTGGTTGTGACCGGCGAGACCGCGAAATACGGCAACATCATTATCAAGAAGGGCGTGATCCCGGTTTCGTGATCGCGCGCTATCGGGCAACGCGACGGCCGGCGCCTCGGACCGTCGCCCTTATAGCGGACAGGGACCCATGGCATCATCAATCCCCCGGGCGCGGTCGGCAGCGGTCGACCTGGGCGCCGGCAGTGGCCGCGTCATCCTGGCCGAACTCAACGACGGCCGCCTGTCGTTGACCGAGGCGCATCGCTTCGAAACCCCGCAGGCCGAGGACCCGGAGAGCGGGTACCAATGCTGGGATATCGAGGCGATCACGGCCAATGTCCGCCTGGGTCTCGAAAAGGCCGACCGGATTGCCCCGTTCACGAGCGTCGGCTGCGACACCTGGGGGGTCGATTTCGTGCTGCTTGATGCCGGGCGCCGTCGGGTCGGTGCCGCGGTCACCTATCGGGATCATCGCACCGCGGGCATGATGGAGGCGGTGTTCGCCCGGATGCCGCCGTCGGAGATCTATCGGCGCAGCGGCATCCATTTTCAGCCCTACAACACGCTGTACCAGTTGGCGGCGACGGCGCGGCACCACCCCGAATGGCTGCGCCGGGCCCGGCATCTGTTGATGATGCCCGATTACCTGCATTTCTGCTTCTCGGGGGTGATCAGCAACGAATACACCATCGCGACGACGTCACAGTTGCTGAATCTGGAAACCCGTGATTGGGATCCCGACCTGTTGGCCTTGGCCGGAGTCACGCCGGACCTGATGACCCGGCCGGTGGCCCCGGGGTCCGTGCTCGGGACGATGCGCCTGACCCCGGATGGACCGGCGATCCAGGTCGTCGCGCCGGGCGGCCACGATACCGCGTCCGCGGTCGCGGCGGCCCCCCTCGCCGGACCCGATGAAGCCTTCCTCAGCTCGGGAACCTGGTCGCTGATGGGGGTGGAAAGCCCGACAGCTTTCGCCGATGCGACTGCCCGGCGCCTCAATTTCGGCAATGAGGGCGGTGTCGGCGGCCGCTATCGCGTGCTTAAGAACATGATGGGGCTGTGGTTGTTCCAGCGCGTCCGCAACGAGCTGGGCGCACCGCCCTTCGCCGATCTGGTCGCGGCGGCCGGCGCCGCGTCGCCCTGGCGAACCCTGATCAATCCCGATGATCCCCGGTTTCTCAACCCGGATTCGATGATCGCGACGATCCAGGCGGTGGCGGCGGCGGGCGGTGAGCCGATCCCCCGCGACCCCGGCGCCCTGGCCCGCTGTGTCTTCGACAGTCTCGCCCTCGATTACCGGCGGGTGAAGGAGGAGCTGGAGATCCTGCGTGGCCGGCCGGTGACGCGGATCCGCATCATCGGTGGCGGCAGCCAGAATGGCCTGCTCAATCAGCTCTGTGCCGATGCCTGCCAGATCCCGGTCAGTGCCGGTCCGGTCGAGACCTCGGCGCTGGGCAATGCCTGCCTGCAAATGATGGCGCTGGGCGCGATCGCGACCCTTGATGATGCCCGCGCCCTGGTCCGCCATTCCTTCGCCGTCACCGATATCGCACCGGGCGCTGCGGTGCCCGATGCGGCCTGGCATCGCTTCGCCATCGCGGTGGCACAGACGCCGGATGTGCCGTGATGGTCCGCCGGTGACACCATAGTCCGGAACCCCGATCATGACCCCGCTGATCATCGATGCGCACCAGCATTTCTGGGATCCCGACCAGGGCGACTACGCCTGGCTGAGCGGTCCGTTCACGCCGATCCGGCGCGTGTTCGGCCCCGCGGATCTGCGTCCGGAACTGACCCAAGCCGGGGTCCGCGCCACCGTGCTGGTGCAGACCTGGTCGAGCCTGGCGGAGACCCAGGCGTTCCTGGCCCTCGCCGAAACGGTCGATTTCGTCGCCGGCGTCGTCGGCTGGGTCGATCTGACCGCAGCCGATATTGACCGCACCCTTACCCTGCTCAAATCCGTGCCGGGGGGCCGCCATCTCGTCGGCATCCGTCATCAGGTCCATGACGAACCGGACCCCGACTGGCTGAACCGTCCCGATGTCCGGCGGGGGCTCGCCGCGGTCGCCGGCCACGGGCTGGTCTATGATTTGCTGGTCCGGCCGCGGGAGCTGCCGGCGGCCCTGGCGACCGTTGCCGCGCTGCCCGGACTGCGTTTCGTCATCGATCACATCGCCAAACCCGACATCCGCAGCGGCGAGGATCGGGTCTGGGCGGCGCGGATCGCGCCCTTCGCCGATCATCGCGCCCATGTCTGGTGCAAGCTGTCCGGCATGGTGACCGAGGCCGACTGGGCGCACTGGCAGCCCGCCGACCTGAAGCCCTTCATCGACACCGTGCTGCGGGTCTTCGGTCCGGCACGCTGTCTCTTTGGCTCCGACTGGCCGGTGTGCCAGGTCGCTGGCGGTTACGCCCGGGTTCTGGCGGCGCTGCGCCAGGGGCTCGCCGGTCTCGATGCCGCCGACCAGGCCCGTATTCTCGGCGGCACGGCGCTCGACCTTTACCATCTCGATATCACGGAGATCCCGGCATGACCGCCGAAACCCTTGAGTCCGTTGCCCCGCTCAGCGCGAAGCCACTTTCGGCGCGCGTTGGTTTCGGCGCCAGCGGTCTTGGCACCCTGACCTGGAACATTCCCGACGACACCGCCCATGCGATCCTGCAGGAGGCCTATGCCGCCGGCTACCGCTATTTCGATACCTCGCCGCTTTATGGGCATGGGCTCAGCGAGTTGCGCCTCGGGCGATTCCTGCGCACGCTGCCGCGCGATCGCTACCTGTTGTCGACCAAGGTCGGCCGCTACCTGGTCGCGCCCCGGCCGGGCGAGACCCTCGATCCGGGCCAATGGGTCGCGCCGCTCGGGCTCAAGCCGGTGCTCGACTACAGCTATGACGCCACGATGCGGGCCCTGGAACAGTCGGTCAACCGGCTGGGGATCGGGTCGATCGACATCGTCTATATCCACGATCTCGACCGGCGCAATCTCGGTGCCGCGTTCGATCGCTGCTACGCCCAGGCGCTTGATGGCGCCTATCGCGCGCTCGACGGGCTGCGCCGCAGTGGCGACATCAAGGCGATCGGCGTCGGCCTCAACGAGGCCGATGTCGCCACGGACCTGATTCGGGACTGCGATCTCGATGTCGTGATGCTCGCCGGCCGCTACACGTTGCTCGAGCAAGGCGCGCTGACGACGTTCCTGCCGCTTGCCACCCAGCGCCACGTCGATGTCGTCGTTGCCGGGGTGTTCAATTCCGGGATCCTGGCCAAGGGGCCGGGTTCCGGCGGCCATTACGACTATGGTGAGGCGCCGCCCGACATCGTCGCCCGGGTCCAGGGAATTGCCACGGCGTGTGCCGCGCACGGGGTGTCGATGGCCGCCGCCGCGGTCCAGTTTCCCTTCGGCCATCCCGCGGTCCGCACCGTCGTTGTCGGCATGAGCCGGCTGCCCAGCGTGCGCCAGAACATGGCGTGGTTTCACGAGACGATTCCCACGGCGTTGTGGGCGCAGCTCAAGGCGCAGGGCCTGCTGGCGGCGGAGGCCCCGACGCCACAGGACAAGCTGGTTCTTTAGGGCCGCGCGTTATGATACCCGTCCGCCATGATCTTGACTCATGGCGGACGGGTTCCGGTCGCGCCGGCGACCGCGCGCCCTGGGGCGCGATCCCAAGACCCGTCGCCCGAACCGCTCGCGGATTTGCGTGCCGCAACCCGATCCGATATCCTCGGCGGGGTCGGGCGCGGGTTGGAGTCTGGCCGGTGTGATGTGCCCGGGATGATGTCATGTCCGCGATGTCCGCGTTTCCCCTCGAAGGCGGTTGCGATTGCCGTCAGATCCGCTATCGGATGCTGACCGCGCCGCTGATTGTCCATTGTTGCCACTGTCACTGGTGTCAGCGCGAAAGCGGCGCGTCCTTTGCCGTCAACGCCATGATCGAGGCCGATCGGGTGTCTTTGCTGTCGGGCACCGTCGACAGGGTCGACACCCCGTCGGAAAGCGGCCTGGGGCAGCAGATCGCGCGCTGCCCGCGCTGCCACCTTGCGCTGTGGAGCCATTATGCCGGGGCCGGCCCGCTGCTCAGTTTCGTCCGCGTCGGGACCCTGGACGAGCCCGGGCATCTGCCGCCCGACATTCACATCTTCACCGAGTCACGACAGCCCTGGGTTCTCATTCCGCCGACGGTTCCCGCGGTCCCGGCCTATTATGAGCGCAATGCCTTTTGGCCGGCGGCGAGCCTGGAGCGGTGGCAGGCGATCCTGCCGGCGATCAAGGCCTATCGGGCCGCCCGCCGGGGCGATGCCGTGATCCACGAAAGGCGATGACACATGAAGACTATTCTGGTGACGGGCGGCAGTCGCGGCATCGGCCGGGCCACGGCGTGCCTGTGTGGTGCCCGGGGCTGGTCGGTGGCGATCAATTATGTCGGCAATCAGCGGGCGGCCGAGGCCACGGCCGAGGCGGTTCGCGCTGCCGGCGGCCAGGCGGCGCTGGTTCAGGGCGACGTCGCGGTCGAGGCCGATGTCATTGCCATGTTTGATGCCGCCATGGAGCATTTCGGGCCGCTCGATGGGGTTGTGATCAATGCCGGCATTGTCGCGCCGTCGCTGCCCTTGGCCGAGATCGACGCAGCACGGCTGCAGCGGATGTTCGCGGTCAATGTCTTTGGCGCCTATCTGTGTGCTCGCGAAAGCGCCCGTCGTCTGGCGCGCGATCGCGGTGGCCGCGGTGGCTCGGTGGTGCTGGTGTCGTCGGTTGCCGCCCGGCTCGGCTCGCCATTCGAATATGTCGACTATGCCGGGTCAAAGGCCGCGGTGGATACGCTGACCATCGGCCTCGCCAAGGAACTGGCGGCCCAGGGCGTTCGGGTCAATGCGGTGCGGCCGGGCCTGATCGATACCGAGATCCACGCCAGCGGCGGGCAGCCCGATCGTGCCCATCGCCTGGGGGGAACCACCCCGATGGCGCGTCCCGGCCGCGCCGACGAGATCGCCGAGGCGATCCTATGGTTCCTCAGCGATGCCGCGTCCTATGCCACCGGGGCGATCCTTGATGTTGCCGGGGGGCGTTGAGGGTATTTCCCCGGTGTTGCGGTGGGTCTTCGCGCCCGCGCCACGGAGGTTCTGACTAATCAAGGTGATTGCGGGTCGGGTTCCGCCGCCGACTCGCCCCATCGGCTTTGGGCCCGGCCAGCGTCGGTCAATACACCGCGGATGAACAGGTCCAGGGCCTTTTCGAACGCGGCGCGCGGGGTCAGGCCGGTCCGGTTCAGCACCACGGGGTCATGGACGCCCTTGATCACCTGCAGCCAATATTCGATCAGAAAGGTCACGTCGATGTCGGCCCTGACATGGCCCTGGGCAACGCCGAACGCCAGCACGCGCCGGAACACCAGGGGGATATTGTGCTCCTTGAGCGCATCGATCTCGCGATACAGCTGCGGCGCATGGCGCTGCAGATCCTGGAGATAGTCGGGGCGCATGGCGCCGAAATAGCCGGCGATGATGCCCAGCACCGCCTCGAACTTGTCAGGAAAGCCCCCGGGGCCGTCCATCACCGCCGTGATCCGCCGCCGGATTGTGGCCCCGGTCGCCGCGATGATCGCCGACACGATCGCCTCCTTGGACGGGAAATGGACATAGATCGTCTTTTTGCTCATGCCGAGCGCGAAGGCGAGCGCGTCCATGGTCAGGCCGCTATAGCGTTCCCGGACCAGGATTGCCCGGGCCGTGGCGAGAATGCGGCCCGCCGGTGTGTCATCAAGGTCGATGGGCGGCAGGGGTGACGGGTCGGTGACGATCGGGCGCTCTCCTTGGCACGGCGCGGGCTGCGCACCGCGCCCCACCCGGCACCAGGGAGCCGCCCGCGGCGTCCCACCCTCACCGGTTGGTGCTCGCCCCTAGCACATGATCGAGGTATTTGGCGAGCGTCGCGAGGTCGCTGGCGCCACCGCGAGCCGCCACCACCTGGTCGGGCCGGACCAGCACCCAGCCCGGTGCCCGGATGTGGTAGCGTCGCTGCGCCTGCCGATCCGGCGCGATCCGCACCAGTGTGAGATCGTTGCCAACCCGGCCGGCGATATCGCCGAGCGGCAGGGGCGTGGCGCCATCCTCGAACACCAGCAGGCTGTGATGCGGACCGCTGAGCAGCGGCCACAGCGTGCCATCCCGGTTGTGCGGCACGGCGCGGTAAGGGGCATCGCGGGCCCGGGTGCCGACGTCGGTACGCCGGGGGCGCCGCGGTGGCGTGCCCAGCGCGACCAGGGGGCCGTCACGATAGGTGACTTCGGTCTCCGACAGCTCGATCTGCAAGCGGCGTTGGGCCGCCGGAAGATTGCCGATCACGGCGACCGCGATGTCCCGGAACAACCGGGCCGTCGCACCGCCCGCGAACGCGATATGCAGCTTTTGCGCGGCCCCGGCCACAACATCGCGCGCGATCGGCCGGCGTTCCGCCTCGTAACTGTCGAGCATCGCGGCGGCATTGCCCTGGCCGTTCAGGACAGCGGCGAGCTTCCAGCCGAGATTGGCGGCATCCTGGATCCCGGTATTCATGCCCTGACCGCCGGCCGGACTGTGGATATGGGCGGCATCACCGGCAAGAAAGACGCGACCGACGCGATAGCGGGCGGCGAGACGTTCGTTGATCCGGAAACTGGACAGCCAACTGGGATCATGGAGCCGCACCCCCGGGGGGCCGTGACGATTGATCTGATCCTGAAGCTCTTTCAGCGTCGGCGGGCTCTCGCCGGCGCCCGCGTCGCGCACCGCGAAGAGGCGCCAGGTCTCGGTCTCGAAGGGGAACAGCGCCACTGTGCCGCCCTGTTTCCACCAGACTACGATATTGCGATGATCGAGGGCGCCGCCAGTGATCTTGACGTCGCCCAGCAGATAGGTTGCGGGCTCGGTGTAGCCTTCGAAAGCGACGTCGAGTGACTGGCGCACCAGACTGCGGGCGCCATCGGCGCCAACCAGGTACAGCGCCTTTGTCTCCTCGGTGGTCCCGTCGGGATGGCGCAGCGTTGCCGTGACGCCCTCGGCATCGGCGACGAAACCGACCAGTTCGACGCCACGCTCAATGGTCGTTCCGCATGCCGCGAGCCGTGCCGTGAGAATGGCCTCGGTTTCCGATTGGGGCAGCAGCAGCGGGAACGGGTAGGGGCTGTCGATACCCTCGCCGACCGCCAGGGTCGCCCGTTTGCGGTCCCCGGAACCGATCGTCAGCGAATTGAGCCGCGTGCCGGCGGCGAGGAACCGGTCGATCACCCCGAGACCGGCCAGGGCCTCCAGGCTGCCGCTCCACACGGCCAGGGCTTTTGATACCGTGGCCGGCGCCGGGGCCCGATCAATCAGCCGCACGGTGACGCCGTAACGGCGCAAGGTCAGCGCCAGGGTCAGGCCGGTTGGCCCCGCGCCGGCAACCAGAATGGCGGGTGAGGAATTCTTCGTCATCTCTGCCCTCTTTGGTTTTGATGTCGATCACGTCAATGGTTTTGCCGGGGTGAAACGTACTCCGTCGAGGCGCAGCGGCGGGCCGACCACCGTGACGCCGAAACCGCCAAGCAGGGCCGCGATCCGCTGCGGGTCGGGCGCTACCGACGGTCCGTCGGGCAGGCCCGGGGCGACCGCCGGTTCGGCGATGGTGCGGAAGAAATTCTCGAATCCCGCGGGACCGATCGTGCCCAGGAACGTCGCCTGCGGCGTGATCACCTGATAGGTGTGAGGGACGCCGCGTGGCAGGAACACGGTGTCGCCGGGGTGCAGCGTGGTTGTGGCATCGCCAACCTGGACGACGACCGCGCCGGCCAGAACGGTCAGGGTTTCGTCCTCCCGGCTGTGAACATGACGCGCCGGGCCGGCACCGTGGCGCGCGGTGATCTGGAGCTGGCTGAACTGGCCCTGGGTCTCGTCACCGCTGATCAGAAATGAAATCGCGAGGCCAATCGGGGAATACCAACTGTTCGCGGTGGTGGGCCGCCGTGCGAGGGAGCCGTCGGCCGGGGGCGTGGTGGAATCCATGGCGCTGTCTCCTGTTCCCGGGATCGTTGCCGATCGGGTGATCATGAGGGGCGGCTGTTCAAGGACCGGGTTCGGGGGATGACCCATCCGCCGGGTCTGATGTCAGGGAAACTAAAGAAACTGATATGGTATTAAAGGTTTCCTTGCAATTGGTGTTCGATCCAAATTGGAGTGATTCTCGTTTGCGACTCATGCCAATCCGCTTTTGATCGTGACCGATCAAAGCGAAGCCTCAGGCGCCGGCGGGCTGGTATGATAACGAGGCTGGGCGCAGGCTGATCCGTGGCTGCGATGCCGGATTGGCCAAGATTGTTGACGTCCCGGCGGAGACCGAAAGCTCTTCCAGGACCCTACAACCGCGACGACGCGGCGCTCAGGGCCTCGGGGCTGCCGCGGCGCCGTCCTGCGGCGGCGCGAGGTGGCAGGCGAACAGCCGGTCGCCGCCCCGGGCGGTCAGCGCCGGCCGTTCGCGGCGACAGCGGTCGATGGCCTGGGCGCAGCGGGGATGGAACGGGCAGCCCGGCGGCGGCGCGAGCGGGCTCGGCAATTCGCCGCGCACCGCGATGCGCAGGGTGCGCCGGCTGTGGTCGATATCCGGGACCGCCGACAGCAGCGCCTGGGTGTAGGGATGGCGCGGCGCGGCGAACAGCGCCTCGGTCGGCGCGATCTCGACGATTTCGCCCAGATACATCACCGCGACGCGATGCGAGATGTGGCGCACCAGGCGCAGATCATGGGCGACGAACAGCACCGACAATCCCAACTGGTTCTGCAAGTCGAGCAGCAGATTGACGACCTGGGCCTGGACCGAGACGTCGAGCGCCGAGACCAGCTCGTCGGCGATCAGGCATTCCGGCTCGACCGCCAGCGCCCGGGCGATGCCGATGCGCTGGCGCTGACCGCCGGAAAAGGCGTGGGGGTAACGATCGGCGGCGTCGGCCGGCAGCCGGACCAGGTCGAGCAAGGCGGTAATACGATCGGGGATCGCCGCGGCCGGGCGCATGTGATGGACGTGCAGGGCTTCGCCCAGGATCTGCCGCACCGTCATGCGCGGGTTGAGCGAGCCGTAGGGATCCTGGAAGATCATCTGGACCCGCCGGTTGAAGCCGCGCCGCGCCGCGCCGCGCAGCGTACGGATGTCGATCCCGTCATAGCGGATCGTGCCGGCATCGGCCTCGATCAGGCGCACCAGGCATTGCGCCAGGGTGGATTTGCCGCAGCCGGATTCGCCGACGATCCCCAGCGTTTCGCCGCGCCCCAGCACGAAATGAGGACCGTTGAGCGCATGGACCACCCGCTGCGGTTTGCCCAGCAGGCGCGCCAGCGCCGAGCGTCGCACCGGGAAGCCCTTGACCAGGCCCGCGACCTCGAACAAGGGGGTGGTCGCCGTCGGCCGTGACGGCGCGCGGGGCGGCGGCGCGATCGCGGCGGTGCGCGGGGGCGCGGTGGTCAGCGCCTCGGGGTGCCAGCAGGCCGCGGCATGATCGGGCGCCACCGCGGACAGGGTCGGCTGTCGCTGGCGGCAGTGGTCGGTCGCGAATGCGCAGCGCGGGGCGAAGGCGCAGTCGCCCGACCGTTGCGACAGCGGCGGCGGCGTTCCCGGGATCGATTGCAGCGGGCGGCGTTCGCCACCGGTGCGCGGCACCGAGGCCAGCAGCCCCGCGGTATAGGGATGGCGCGGGCCGGCGAACACCGTCGCCACCGATCCGGTCTCGATGATCCGGCCGGCATACATCACCGCAACCCGGTCGCAGGTTTCGGCGACGACGCCCAGATCGTGGGTCACGAAGATCACGCTCATGCCGAGCTGCTGGCGCAGGGTCAGGATCAGCTTGAGGATCTGGTCCTGGATCGTGACGTCGAGGGCCGTGGTCGGTTCGTCGGCCAGCAGCAGCCGGGGATTGCTGGCGATCGCGATCGCGATCATGGCGCGTTGGCGCATGCCGCCGGAGAACTGGTGCGGATAGCCGTCGAGGCGGCTGGCTGCGGCCGGGATCCCGACGATGTCGAGCAGCTCGATGGCGCGGCGGCGCCGCTCCCGGGCCGTCAGCATGGTATGGGCCTGAAGATTCTCTTCGATCTGCAGGCCGATCGTCAGCACCGGATTGAGCGCCGTCATCGGTTCCTGGAACACCGCGGCGATTTCGCGGCCGCGGATGGCGCGCAGTTCGCGTTCCGGCAGTGCGACCAGGTTCCGGCCGCGCCACAGGATCGTTCCCGCGACGCGTGCCGGCGGCGCCACCAGGCGCAGGATCGAGCGCAGCGTGACGGTTTTGCCCGATCCGGATTCGCCGACCAGGCCCAGGATCTCGCCATCCGCCAGATCGAAGCTGACCTGGTCGACGGCGCGCATCGGGCCCCGCGCAGTTGCGACCTCGGTGACCAGGTCGCGGACCGACAGCAGCGGCGGTGTCATGCCGGGCACGGCGCTCATCGCCGGGGGCGCAACAGCTCGGCGACGGCGTCGCCCAGCAGGCTGAAGCCCAGCCCGGTCAGCACGATCGCCACGCCGGGGAAGATCGTCATCCACCAGGCCGTCGTCATGAAATTCTTGCCGTCGGCGATCAGGACACCCCATTCGGCCGCGGGCGGGCGGGCGCCGAGCCCGAGATAGCCGAGCGCCGAGCCCAGCAGGATCGACAGCGCCATGTCGGTCATCCAATAGACCAGCACCGGGCCGATGGCGTTGGGCAGCAGGTGACGCACAATAATTCGCACATCGCCATAGCCCAGGACGCGGCCGGCGGCGGCGTAATCGAGCCGCATCTGCACCCGCATTTCGGCGGCGATCAGGCGGGCATAGAACACCCATCCGACCATGCCGACCGCGATATACATGTTGCCCAGCCCGGGACCGAGCACGGCCACGATCGCGATCACCAGCACGATGAAGGGGAAGGTGATCACCGCGTCGACGATCCGGCCGAAGATCTGCGCGGCGATGCCGTCATAGAACCCGACCAGGGCGCCGACCATGGTGCCGAACAGGATGGGAAACAGCGTGGTGAACACCGCGATCTGCATGTCGATGCGATAGGCCCAGATCACCCGGGACAGCATATCGCGGCCGAAATTATCGGTGCCGAACGGGTGGACCAGGCTGGGGCCGTGCAGGATCGCCTTGTAATCGAAGCTCAGCGGGTCATGAGGGGCGACGAGGCCGGGCAGGAAAGCGGTCAGCAGGCTGAGGCCCAGGATCACCAGCCCGGCGATCAGGCCGATCGCCGGGCGGCGCCGACGCGGGTCCGCGGCCGCGCCGGAGGTGGGCACGGCGGTCATCGCGACACTCTGGGGTCCAGCATCGCCTGGACGATATCGACCAGCAGGAAGACCAGCGAAACCACGACGGCGAGCGTCATCGCCAGACCCTGGACCACCGGATAATCGCGGCCATAAATGCTCTCGATCATCAGCCGGCCGACGCCGGGAACCGCGAAGACGGTTTCGGTGATCACGGCGCCACCGACCAGGGTTCCGACCGACAGGCCAAACAGCGTGACCGTCGAGACCAGGGCGTTGCGCAGCACGTGACGCAGCAGCACCAGCCGCGGCGCCAGCCCCTTGGATCGGGCGAAGTCGACATAGTCGGCGTTGAGGACATCAATGATCGAGGCGCGGAGATTGCGCATCAGCACCGCGGACAGGCTGAAGGCCAGGGTCAGGGCGGGCAGGAACAGATGGTACAGATGTTCGCCCAGACCATCGCCATAGCCGCCGATCGGGAACCAGCGCAGCCCGGCGCCGAAAATCGTCAGGAAGACGATGCCGGTATAGAACACCGGCATCGACAGACCGACCTGGAAGAAGGCGCCGATCGTCAGATCGACGCCGCGGCCGCGCCGGATCGCCGCCAGAAAGGCTAGGGGAATCGCCGCGACGACCGCGAGCAATGCCGCCATCGCGGTCAGCAGCAGCGTCACCGGCAGGCGCTCCAGGATCAACTGGGCGACCGGAACCCCCAAGGTGATCGAGGTGCCGAGATCGCCATGGAGGACGCGGTCGACGAAATAGAGGAACTGCACCGGGATCGGCTGGTCGAGCCCGAGCTGGGTGTTGATCCGCGCGACGTCCTCGGCCGAACCGCGGTCCCCCAGGATCGCGCTGGCCGGATCGCCGGGAAGCAGGCGGACAATGATGAACACCGCCGCCATGATCATGATCAATGTCGGGATGATCTGCAGCATCCGATTGAGGAGGTCGCGCAGGCTCAGCAACGAAAATCTCTAGGGCGGTTGGCAGGAGGCCGGGGTGACGCGGGCAACCGGGCGGAAGGCTGGCCTTCCGCCCGGTTCCGGCTATTTCTCAAGCGAAACGCCGACGAAGATGTTGATGCCGAGCGGGATCTGATTGAAACCCTTGACCGGTTTGCGCAAGGCGACGGCATAGGGGGTTTCATAGAGAAAAATAAGCGGCGCGGTCGCGTTATAGATCTTTTGGATCTGCGCATATTCCGCGGCGCGGGCCACCGGGTCGATTTCGCTCTGTGACTGGGTGAACAGGCGATCGACCTCGTCGTTCTTCCAGCCGGTGTGCAGCGATTGGATGTGCGGGTAATAGGCCATATAGGAGGCCGCTTCACTGGGATCGGGCGTGTCATCGGTCCAGAAACCGACCCGCATGCTGAAATCGCCCTTGTTGTAGTGAGCGACCCGCGTTGCGTTATCGACCTGTTGGATATCGAGCTTGACCCCGATCGCGGCCCACATCTGCTGCAGGGCCGCGGCGATCGTGTTTTCGTCCTGGCTGCCGGCCAGCACGAAGATGCTGGTGGCAAAACCGTTGGGGTAACCGGCCTCGGTCAACAACGTCTTGGCCTTGGCCAGGTCGAACGGGAACACCGCGCCCTTGCCGACATGCAACGCGGTCGCTGACGACAGGAACGAGCTGGTCGGCGTGCCGATGCCGTGGGTGACGATCTGGACGAGCGCGTCCTTGTCGACGGCGAAATTGAGGGCCTGGCGCACCTTGTCGTTGGACAACGGATTGGGACTGCCGACGCTCAGCTGTGGTCGCACACTGACCGTGATGTATGAGGTGCGGGTCGATGGAAACAGCTTGAGATCCAGTTTCGGGTCGGCCTGCAGCTCGGCAACGCGCGGAAAGGGAATGAGTTCGGCGCCGTCAAGTTCGCCGGCCTGCAGCTTCAGGATCCGGGTCGCGTCGTCAGGAATGATCTCGAAATCGATGCCGTCCAGATAGGGCAAGGGCTTGCCGTCGCTGCCTTTCTGCCAATAATGGGGGTTGGCGACCAGCTTCATCACGGTGCCGCGGCTCCAGGAGTCCAGCATGAACGGTCCGGATACCACCGGATGCCGGGAAAAGACTTTGGCCTTTTCCTCGTCATTGGCACCGGGCAGCGCCTCCAGGATCTTTTCCGGCACGACAGC
Source organism: Azospirillaceae bacterium (assembly GCA_031291675.1). GTDB lineage: Bacteria > Pseudomonadota > Alphaproteobacteria > Azospirillales > Azospirillaceae > JARLIO01. The sequence continues at coordinate 60,362 of JARLIO010000059.1, read as the reverse complement.
GGTATTGTACACCGTCAAGCTGGCGAGGATCGCCGGGTCGGGATGCTTCAGCGCCAGCACGATGGTCTTGGGGTCGGCGATCGTGATCGTGTCGATCGATTCGACGTCAGGGCCCCAGAGGCCGTTGCCCGGCTTGCGGGCCCGATCGAGCGACCATTTCACGTCTTCGGCGGTGATCGGCGAGCCGTCGGAAAAGAACAGGCCGTCGCGCAGCGTCAGGGTGACGGTCTTGCTGTCGGGGGAAAGCTGCCAGGCCGAAGCCAGACCCGGGCGGACGCCCTTGCCGTCGTCGGTGGGCAGCAACAGCGTGTCGTAGAGGTTGGTCAGGATCCAGATGTCGACATTGGAATCCGCGAACACCGGGTCCAGGAAGATGCTGTCGGCGTAACGCCCATAATGGAGGATGCCGCCCCGCTCGACGGCCATTGCGGTGCTGCTGGCGCTGGCGAACAGGGCGGCCAGTATCGATGCCTTAATGATTCGCTTCATGGCAACGGAACTCCTGATCCACGGGACTATCATCGACAAGGAAAGGATGCAGTTGAGGCGCTATAATACCAGAGGTGTATGACGAACGGGCAGGGGCCGATTTACGCGGTGCCTGTGGGCCAATTTGTCGCGATGATATCACGGGTCTCGGCGACGGCGACCGCCCAGAGTGCCATCATGATCTCATCGGGTTTTTGATAGGCACCGCCGAAATTGCCGTCGCCCAAAGCGTCGCGGAGCTGCGCCGGATTAAGGGTTCGCAGCCTCGCGACGTCCGCTATCGGCTTTTGGGTCTCGGGGACCGGAGCGTCGTTGATCCGGGTCCAGGCAAAGCTCTCCATCCACGACGCATGGCCGGCGACCGGATCGATTTCCAGGACCTTTTCCCAGGTACGTGGCGCGTTCCACCAATTGTGGAATTTCACCGTGGCCCGGCGATCACGGTCCATCCATTCCAGCGCCGCCGCCGCCGCTGGGGTGTTGCCGCCATGGCCATTGACGATAACGATTCGCCGGAATCCAGTCCGGACCAGACTGTCGAGGATGTCCGTGATGACCGCGGCCAGGGTCGCGCTGCGCAGCGTCACGGTACCGGGATAGGCGGTGAAGGCCGGGGTGAAGCCATAGCCGATCACCGGGAATACCGGTACGCCCAGTGGCGCCGCCGCTTCGACCGAAATCCGTTCGGCATGAAGCAGGTCGACCGCGAGGCTCTGGTAGCCATGTTGCTCGACCGAGCCAAGCGGGACGACGCAGCGATCGTCGTTTCTCAGATAGGCCTCGACTTGCATCCAGTTCATATCAGCGATGCGCACGTTCTCTCCTCGCTGTTCATCGGTGGCGGACAGGACAGCCGGCAAACAGACCGCAGGCCCGGACGGCAGGCGGCGCCGTTGGTCATCAAGACCGATAGTGCCAGCAACATTGCGGGTGAGGGAACCAGAATTTGCCGTTATCAGAGAGGAGGCCGGATCCCTTTGCCTATCGTCACGATAGGGAGATGGATTGAAACATGTGAAGTTGATATAGATCCGGGACAGATAACAGGCTGAAGGCCGTGGGCCGAAAGGGGCGTTGGGCGATGGCGGTAATCGCAGTCCATGGCGGGGCGGGGACAATTCCCCGCGCCGAAATCGGCGAGGCGGGCTATCAGGCGGCGCGGCACGGTCTGCGCCACGCCCTGGCCGCGGCCTGGTCGATCCTGGCCCGGGGTGGCTCTGCGCTCGATGCCGTCGAATGCGCGGTCGCGGCCCTGGAGGATGATCCCAGCTTCAACGCCGGACGGGGCGCGGTGTTCAATGCTGCCGGCGATCACGAGCTTGATGCCGCGATCATGGATGGGGCAACCCTGGCCGCGGGCGCGGTCGCGGCGACCCGGACGATTCGCAACCCGGTCCATGCGGCCCGGCTGGTGATGGATCGCTCGGACTGCGTGATGCTGGTCGGGGCCGGGGCTGACGCCTTCGCCCGCGACGCCGGATTGGAACCGGTGGCGCCCGACTATTTCTCGACGCCGATGCGGGCGCATTTTCTGCAGCGGGCGAAGGCAATCGAGTCGGGTCTGGCGACGCCGACCCGCAGCGAGGCCGAAAAGCATGGCACGGTCGGCGCGGTCGCCCTGGACGCGGCCGGCAATCTTGCGGCCGCGACCTCGACCGGGGGCTATACCAATAAGCGGGTCGGTCGCGTTGGCGATACGCCGTGCATCGGCGCCGGCACCTATGCGCGCAATGACTGGTGTGCCGTCTCATGCACGGGTCAAGGCGAGTTCTTCATGCGCCACGCCACCGCTCATGACATCGTGGCGCGGATGGCGTATCGCGGGCAGTTGCTGGAGACGGCCACCAACGCGGCGATCTTCGAGGATCTGACGCCGCATGGCTGTGGCGCCGGGTTGGTCGCGGTCGATGCCGATGGCAATTTCTCGATGCCGTTCAATACCGATGGCATGTATCGCGGCGTCGTGACCGCGGACGCGCGCCTGTCGGTCGGCGTCTATCGCGATGATTTCTCGTTCCTCGAACAGTTGTCCTGAGCGGGCGCACCCCAGCGGCGCGTCAGCCCGCGAGGGCCGCCTCGACTCGCTCGGTATCGACGCGCCGCATCTCGTCCAACAGGTCGATGAACGCTTCAATGTGGGGCGGCTGGGGCGTCCGTGGTGGCGTCAGCAGCAGCGTGTGCTGCTCGCAGGTGACGGTCAGCCGGCGCATCACCAGACCACGCTCAAGAAAATCGAGCGCGGCGAAAGGATGGACGATGCCGATACCGCCGCCGTGCCGGACCAGATTGCACAATAAAGCGGCGTAGGGCGAATCGACCGCGATTTGGAGGTCGACTCCCTCCATCTCGAAGGCTTCGGCAATTCCGCAGCGCATCAGGGTCTCGGGCCCGAACGACACCAGGCGCTCATCGACCAGGTCGGCGGGCGCAAGGATCTTCCTGGCCGCGAGGCGATGGCTCGCGGGCAGCACCACGATCAGGGCGTCCTTGGAAAAGGATCGCGCCTCGACGCCAGTGACATCGACGATGTCACTGGTCAGGCCGATGTCGAACTGATGCGACGCGACGCGGTCGCGGATCGGCTCGGACGCCGAGGTGGCCAGGGAGACATGGATGTCCGGTGCCGCCTGGGCGAAATCGATGACGACACGGGGCACGAAATCGAGCGCGAACGACATGATGCTGCCGATTTGCAGATAGGCCGTGTCGTGACGGCGCAATGACGTCGAAAAACGGCGCAGGTGATCGAGGCTGAGATAGGTTTTTTCGACCTCGATGAACAACATTTTGGCTTCCTCGGTCGGCAGAAGCCGGCCGTGGGCCCGACGGAACAGGGTGATCCGGATCGAGGCCTCGAGCTCGGCGATCAGGCGGCTGATCGCGGGCTGCGAGGTCCGAAGCAGGTGGGCTGCCTGTGTTGCGGTGCCGGAGACCATGACGGCGCGGAACGCGTCTATTTGTCGAAACTGCATGTTTGGCGACTACTCGTTGAGAAGATCCGTTTTCCCTGATCTGGGCGCGTTTGTCGATGTGTTCTCGACACCGAATTTATCGGTGGCATCCTCAAGACGTACGAGGCATGCGATAGAAGCCCATGGGGTGCGGCCCCGCTCAGAAGAAATGCTAATGATAAGCAGTGGAATAATGCGTTTTGTTTTTGGATTGCGATCGCCCAGATTGAGGTTCGCCGCCCTGCCGGCCACGCGTTGCGATCGCCGGCGGGGGATCTGGATCCATCAGGGAGAACGACACCATGAAAGCCGTCGGTTATCATACGCCATTGCCGATCACCGATCACGACTCGCTGATCGATCTGACCCTGCCGCCGCCGTCGTTGCGGCCCCATGATCTTCGGGTTCAGGTCGCCGCGGTTTCGGTCAATCCGGTCGACACCAAGGTCCGTGCCGGCGCCGTGCCGCCCGCCGGTGAGGCCCGGGTGCTGGGCTGGGATGCCGCCGGGACCGTCGAGGCGGTGGGCAGTGCGGTGAGCCTGTTCAAGCCCGGTGACACGGTGTTCTACGCCGGCGCCCTGGACCGTCCCGGCACCAACAGCGAGCTTCACGCCGTCGATGAGCGCCTTGTCGGCCGCAAGCCGGCTTCGCTGTCGTTCGCGCAGGCCGCGGCGCTGCCGCTGACCGCGATCACCGCCTGGGAATTGTTGTTCGAGCGGCTGGGCGTGCCCTATGGCGTCAAGACCCAGGGTGGCGCGCTGCTGATCATCAATGGCGCGGGGGGCGTCGGTTCGATCCTGATCCAGTTGGCCCGGCGCCTGACCGGCCTCACCGTGATCGCGACGGCATCGCGTCCCGAAACGATCGCCTGGGTTGAGGGCCTGGGGGCCCATCATGTCATCGATCACCACCAGCCGCTCGACGAAGGCCTGAAGGCGATCGGCATTCCCGAGGTCCAGTATGTCGCCGGCCTGACCGGCACGGACCGGCAACTGGGCGCGATCGTCGCGGCCCTGGCGCCCCAGGGCAAACTGGCCCTGATCGATGACCCGAAATCGCTCGATATCGAGCCTTTCAAACGCAAGAGCCTGTCGGTCCACTGGGAGATGATGTTCACCCGCTCGCTGTTCCAGACCCCGGACATGATCGCCCAGCACAAGCTGCTCACCGAGGTCGCGGATCTGGTCGATGCCGGCGTCCTGCGCACCACGCTGCACGACACGGCGGGGGCGATCAACGCCGCCAATCTGCGCCGTGCCCATGCGCTGCTGGAAAGCGGCCGGTCGATCGGCAAGCTGGTGCTCGAAGGGTTCTGACCGCTGTTTTGGGGCGGCGCGGCTGGTTGGGGGCGTGGCGGGCAAGCCCTGGCAAAATCATGCTGGATGCGCTATGTATTACCGAAAATGAATCGGTATTACTGAGGCTGAAATGGCCAACACGGTTACCAGCAAGGGTCAGGTCACCATTCCCAAGCCGGTGCGCGAGCGGCTTGGGATCGAGACGGGCAGCGCCGTCGAATTCGAACTGGCGGCGGATGGCCGCGTCGTTCTGGTCAAGGTTGATGGCGACCGTCCGACGAACCGCTTCGCGGCATTGCGCGGGCGCGCGGGCAAGGGGCTCAGCACCGACGAGATCATGGCGCTGACCCGCGGCGAGGGGTGATGTGACCCTGATCGATACCAACGTGCTGCTGGATCTGGTGACCGACGATCCGGTCTGGGTGGCGTGGTCGATCCGGCAATTGGATGCCGCGTCGCTCCAGGGGCCGCTGATCATCAATGACGTCGTCTATGCCGAGCTGTCGGTTCGTTTCGACCGCATCGAGGATCTCGACGACACCCTCGACGAGGCCGGGATCACGCTGGCGCTGATGCCGCGCCCGGCCCTGTTCCTGGCAGGCAAAGTGTTCCAGCGTTACCGCGCGGCCGGCGGCGCGCGCAACGGTGTGCTTCCTGACTTCTTCATCGGTGCGCATGCGGTCGTTGCCGATATGCCGCTGCTGACCCGCGACGTCCGACGTTATCGGACCTATTTCCCCTCCCTCAAGCTGATCGCCCCCGAGGCGTAGGCAGTGGCGCGCGTCCGCGGGTTCATCGCCATGGCGATGGCTTTCCGCTATGTTGTGACCAATTTCGTGGCCATCGCTGCGGCTGCCATGGTGACGGTCAGTCGGACCCAGGCGAAGGCACAGCTGAGCGCGTTGCTGGACAAGGTGGCGGCGGGTGAAGAGGTGATCATTACCCGCCGCGGTCGTGCTGTCGCTCCTATCCGTTCCGCCCTGCGCCCGAAGCATTCGCTGCGATGGGACGATCTGGCCGCATTCCGCGCCACCATGCCAAGTCTGAGCCGGCCGAGCACAGAACTGCTGCGCGAGGCGCGGGATGAGGGGATGTGAGGCGGGCACGGCGGATGCTTTACTTCGATCCCAGCTTCCTTGTGTCGCTGATCCTGCGTATTCGATCCCTTCTGTAGAGCGCTGTCCCTGGCGACGTTCGATGATCTGATACTGACCACGCCCTTCGCACGGCCTTGACGCCATTGGGCGTTTCTACACCAGCTTCTCTCTGATCTCCGCGGCGCGCTGGGCTACCGCCGCGGCTCCTGATTGATCCCCTGTCTCGTTCAGGAAATAGGCGAGGTTGCCGAGGCTGCCGGCCAGACTGGGCAGAAAGGCCGCCGGGTTGTCCTGCGCCAGCGCCTGGTAGATCTCGGCGGCGCGGCGGGCCGGCGTCAACGCCCCGGAGCGATCCCCGGTCTCGCTCAAGCAAACGGCAAGGTTGCTGAGCGCGCGCGCCAGTTCGGGTTCATTCTCACAGGTGTCAACGACCCGATGGGCCACGGCAAGTGCAAGGCGCGTCAGCGGCACGGCAAACCGCGGCAGCGACGCTTCGACCCGCCGAACTTGGGCGCCATCCAAACCCGATATCACCGGGCAGGTCCGGTCGATCGCCGCTTTTGCTGTGGCAACCGTCCGGGCATCGTGCCCGTCATAGGTGGCGCGCGTCAGGACGGTGAAGATCGCCGCGACGGCTTGAGGGAACAGGGATGGTTCGGACAGTGCCGTGGTCAGGGTGGCCTCGATCAATCCGTTGTTCTTTGGCCCCAGCGCGGCCATGGCCACATGTTCGCCGAGCAGGTCCGGTTCGATCGGCCGCAGGAACAGGCTTTCCCCGTTGTCGGCGCCAAAAAGGATTTCGAGGCTGGCCAGGGATTGATCCCGCGCCGCCGCATCGTATCCACGATGGTGCGGGTCCGCGTCGATCAAGGCCGCGGCCCCGGCGCGGGTTGCGCCCTGAACCAGGGTGATCTGGGCCGCGGCGCGATGCAGTGAGTCCACCGCCGGCTCGTTGTCCCGTTGCGCGTGCAACACGCGCTTCCAATTGTTGCGTTCCTCGATGAAAATCCGTTCGAAGACGCTGAGGCCCGGGGTTGGGGCGTTGCCGCGGGCCGCCAGGAAAGCCGCCATCGCCACGGTCAGCGGCCGGTCATCGTCCCGGCCAATGATCGGCAGCGGCGCGGCCGGCGGTGTCGTCAGCCCGACCGCGGCGAACGCGTTCTGGAAGGCGGCAATCGCGGTGTCAAGGAAGAGGGTCCGTTCCGCCGCGTCCAGGGGCCGGTCAATCAACGCGATCGGGTCCGGACCGACAAACACCGTGGCGATACCCTCATGGGTCTGGAGGCCCTGCCACCAGCCTTCGGCCGAGCGCGCCAGCGCCAGGATGCGGATCGGCGTTGCCGTCTCCGCGGCCGCCGCGGCCGCGGCGAGTTGTTGCAACAGCGCGATCTGGCTTTCGGCGTAGTCGACAATGATCAGGCAGCCGGTCACCCCGGGCTCGGCCATTACGCTGGCCAGCGCGCCCGGCCCAAGATTGGCGGTATTGTTCGGTGACAGAAAGGTGCCGGTCCAGTGCTCGTCGACCAGCGTCCGCAGCATCTCGATGGCAAAGCGCGTTTTGCCGAAACCGCCGGGCGCGACATAGAGCCGGCCTTGTGGCAACGGCGTTTCAGGAGACCGCGCCCAGGCCAGCGCCTCTTGCAACACGCCGCCGCGATCGATGTAGGGAATCACCCGATAGCGCGCGACCAGCAGATCGGTGGGGCGATTGCGAATCGAGGCCGCGTTCCGGGCGACCGGGGTCACGCCCGAACGCAGCGGCGCGCCCAGGATGGTCTCGATCCGCTGAACCCGTGCCGCGATCTCTTGCAGCACCTCCGTGTCGGCCTGGACAATCGCCTTGACCAGTGCGACCTGCTCGGCATTCCAGATGCGCTCGAATTCGCCATCGTCCTTGATCTTGGCCGCGGCATCGCGGACGAACAGGCCGAACCAGCCATCACGGTCATCCGTGCCGGCAAAGCACGCCCCGAACATGGGCGGAAACCCGGCAAAGCGATCGTGCGTCGCGCCATCCGGGCCCAGCGTCTGGAGCCGGATCTCGGCCAGGACGCCGGCCTCGACCACCGTCTGAACCTGTTTCAGGCTATCGAGGATGGCCGGACGATCCTGCGCCGTCCGTCGTGCCGCGAGACCCTGGTCGAAGGCATCCGGCAAGGCCTGCAGCACCTCATAGCGAATCGCCTGGGCGCGATCCTCATCCGCGGTGAATGCGCCGGCCTGCGCCGCCTTGGTCTCGCGATCGAGGAAATCCGTGAGGACCTCGGTGAAGCGCCGCGCTTCGTGCTGGCGCGCGATATCCGGGTCGCCCGCGGTTGCGGCGGTGAAGTCCGTCAGGACCGCGCGCAGCGCGTTGATCTGGGCCAGGCGCAAAGCCCGGGTGACATGGTGATTTTCGTCGACACCCGACCAGCCATCGAAGAAGCGTTCGCCGACTCGCCGATGCAGAAACTTGAATAAATCGGTCGCGAGATTCCCGGCGAGCCCGCCGGCGACGGCTCCCGCGAGCGGATTGCCCGTCGCCGTCAGCGCCGCCGAAACGGCCAGCGTCGCCAAGGGAATGAGGTTGCGGGACATCGGGACCTCGCCGCGCGGTGATGACCCGCATAGGATACGGCCACCAGCGATAGCAGGCAACCTTGCGACAACGTCTATCTGGACACAGCCACGCGCCCGGGCACGCATTGGCCCGCCGGCGCCGCCGCATAAAATTCGGGGTCGAAAGCGGAAAGATCGGGTAGCATTGCCGCCAAAGTCCTCCGATCCGCCAGGGAACCCGACCGATGACGACACCCGCCGCCGCTGGCTTCACCATGCCGGCCGAAGCCATGCCGCACACGCGCTGCTGGATGGCGTGGCCGTGCCGGCCCGCCACGTTCGGGGGCAGCGTGACCGCCGCGACCACGGCCTACGCCCAGGTTGCGCAAGCCATTGCCGCGTTCGAGCCGCTGACGATGGTCTGCAATCCCGGCGATGTCGCCGCGGCGTCGCTGGCCTGTGGCGCCGGGATCGATGTGCTGCCCCTGGCGATCAGCGACAGCTGGATCCGCGATAACGGCCCGACCTTCGTCACCGCCGGGGACGGAAGGATCGCCGGAGTCCATTGGCGCTTCAATGCCTGGGGCAACAATTATCCCGACCACGCCGCCGATGCGCGGGCTGGCCGCGGCATTCTCGATCATCTCGGTCTGCCCTGCTACGAGGCGCCGTTCGTGCTTGAAGGCGGGGCCTTCCATGTCGATGGCGAGGGCACGCTGCTGACCACCGAGCAATGCCTGCTGAACCCCAACCGCAATCCCGGACTGTCGAAGCCGGAGATCGAGGCGTTGCTGCGCGACCATCTGGGGATCCGGTCCGTCGTGTGGCTGGGCCAGGGCTATGAGGACGACGAGACCGACGGCCATATCGACGAAATCGCCTGCTTCGTGCGACCCGGCGTCGTGCTGGCCCTGGTCTGTGACGATCCGGGCGATGCCAATTTCGCGATCCTTCAGGACAATCTCGACCGGCTTGAGGCCGCGCGCGACGCGCAGGGCCGCGCCTTCGAGGTGATCCCGGTGCGCCAGCCGGCGCGCCAGGATTTCAACGGGACCCGTCTGACCTTGTCCTACACCAATTTTTATCCGGCGAACGGGGGGATCGTGATGCCGGCCTTCGGCGATCCCGCCGACCACGCCGCCTTTCAAACGCTGAGCCGGGTGTTCCCCGACCGAAGGGTGGTCCAGGTCGACGCCCTGGACATCGTCCGCGGCGGTGGCGGGATCCATTGCATCACCCAGCAGCAACCCCGGACCGTCGGCGCTTGACCGGCACCCGGATGCCGGTTTCAGTGGTTGCCGGGGTGCGAATTGGCTATTGATGCCGGCGGTTGATGGTGGCGGTGTCGGTGAAGGGTCCTGGTAATGCGTGTTACGCCTGATCGGCTGCTCGATGATGTGCTGGCGGCTTTCGCCTTTCTGGCCCCGGTGATCGCCGCGACGGCCCCGGTGGGCGAGGCGCCGCTGTTGATCGTGGCCTCGGTGCTGGGGATCGCGGTGGCGCGCTGGCGTGATGGCTACTGGTCCCGGCCCGATCCCGTGCTGATGGGGCTGATGCTGGTGTTCCTGGGCTGGGGCTGGGCCTCGACCTTGTGGGCGGCGACGCCGCGCGGCGCCTGGACCCAGGCCTGGCAGCTCAGCTACACCTTCATCCCGGCGGTGTGGTTTCTCGGGGTGGCCCGTGACACCAGCGATTGGCAGCGCCGGATGGTCGGCAGCGCGTTCCTGGCCGGGGTCGGGGTCGCGGCCCTGGTGACCGCGCTCAATGTCTACGACCATCTGCTGGTGCATTACGCGCTCCGGCTCAAAGCCAATGATTTCGATAATCTGGTGCTGATCGACCGCAACATGGTCGTGCTCTCGGCCCTGGTGTGGGTTGCGGTGGCGCTGGCGTGGCACCGGGGCTGGCGCTGGCTGGCGGCGGTGTTGCCGGTGGCGCTGTGGCTGGTGCAGATCGGCGCCGAGAGCAAATCAGCCAAGCTGGGCTCGACATTGGCGCTGGCGGCGTGCGCGGCGATGCTGGTGCGGCCGCGGCTGGCCTGGCGTGGGCTGGGGGCGGTGATCGTCATCGTCTTCGTTGCCGCTCTGCCCATCGCGCTGTCGTTTCAGGCGCTGGGGCTGCGCACCGATCCCGATATCACGATGTCGATGCGTCATCGGGCCGAGATCTGGAGCTTTGCCGCGCATCGCGCCCTGGAACGGCCCTGGCTGGGCTGGGGGCTCGACGGTTCGCGGACATTGCCGGGGGTTCACGAGGTCGTGACGCTGCTGCCCTGGGAACAGGCGCAGGTCATGCCGGTCCATCCCCACGATGCCTATTTGCAGGTGTGGCTCGAACTCGGTGCCGTCGGCGCCGCCCTGGCCCTGGGGTTCAGTCTGCTGGTCTGGTATCGCGTCGGCCGCCTGCCGTCGCCACAGCGGGAGTGCGGTGTCGCGGTGATCGCCGGGTTCCTGGGCATGGTCTGGACCAGCTACGGCATCTGGCAGACTTGGTGGTCGGGGACCATGCTGATCGTGGCGCTGCTGTTCAGCCTGACCCTGCCGCGGACCCAGCCGGCGGCGGTGGTCTGAGGTCCGGCGCGGGCGGTCAGGGCGGGAAACAGCCGGCGCAGCCCGGCCGGTCCAGCCTTACCGGTGCCTGGGCGCTGCGCAGTCCGGCGCCGAATTCCACCGCCTGGCCGGTCGGCAGGAACGGGCAGGCGCGGACGACGCGCTGGCCGCTGTCCCAGCGCCGGGCGACGGCGCGGCCACAGCGGCAGGTCGGAACCGGGCCGCGGCTGTGGCGATCCGGTGCCCACAGGAACTGCTGCGGATCTTCGACATCGACCGGGACGTCGAGCGCCCGGAACAAGGCGGCGAAGCCGCGCCGCGCGACCTCCCGTGTCTCCTGCCACCGATCACCGGTGATGCTCAGCCGAAAGCCGTGACAGGCCAGCCAGGTCAGGGCGTCCAGCAGGGGTTGCCAGCTTCCGGGCCCCCGGCGGGCCTCGTATCCCGCCTGCGAATAGTGCGGCAGGCTGAGCGTGATCGTCAGGGCGTCGGCGTGCCACAGGCCGAATTCGAGAAGTGATCCGGCGTGCCGGGTGAGGGTACCGATATCGTCCAGGCTGACCGTGACCTGCAAGTCGCGGTCGATGCAGGCCGCCAGCATCGGCAGCAGTTGGGGGTTGCGGAAGGGGGCGCCGCCGACAAAGCGCACCTCCTCGGTGCCGAGCTGTTCCTGTTCGATTTCCGTGAGATAGGGTTCGAGATCCCGCAGTCGGAAATAGGCCAGGCCATCATCGGCGTCGGTGGCCGCGTCATCGGTATCGGCGGGCGCCGTCCCGGTGTCGACCCACAGGGTCCGCAGCCGGTCAAGAGGGATCACCGGCGCGGACCGTGGTATCCGCGCGTCGCCAAGTGGCCGGGACCGGAGCGCGGTCATCAGCTTTCGGGCCCGTCCGGCGGCCGCGTCGCCAGCCGGGCCAAACCGGCCATGAACGAGCCCAGGCCGACGCTGCGCAGCGGCAGATAGGGCTTGGCGGCCTGACGACAGAAGCGCTTGACGGCGGCGACGGCATCATGACTGACGCAGTCGACGGGAAAGCAGGCGACATCGGCACGGCTGACCAGGCCGGCGAGCAATCCCGGGCGGTCCTCGAAACCGCCATCATGATGCAGCAGGGTCATCCCGGCCCGCGCGGCGAAATCGCGCAGCCGATGGACCTGATTGGGCCGGCCGCCGACATAGAGCAGGGTGGACACCCCGACGGGCAGGCATCGGGTCTCGACCTGTGCCCCGGGGGCGTCGGCGTCGCTGTGCCATTGCGCCTCCAGCGCGGCCAGTTCCTGGGCCAGGGCGGCGGCGCGATCCTCCGCGGCCTTGCGCGCTTCCTCCGCCGCGGCTTCGCTTTGGCGGATCGGCCCGGCCAGATCCTCGGCGCGGCAGCGGCGCGCCGTTTCCACGCGCAATCGATCCTCCAGCTCAAGGATCCGTTGACGCAGCAAACCGGTCTCGGCGGCGTCCGGCGTCGCTTGGGTCGCCTTGGTCGCGCGGCCCGCTGCGGCTTCGGCCAGCGTGGTCTCCAGCGCCCGGATCGTGGTCCGGGCGGTTTGCAGCTCGCTTTGGGCCGCCTCGAGCCTTTGTTCCAGTGCCGCCCGTTCCTGTTCCAGCGCGGCGAGGCGGCGGATATCGGCGCGGTTGGCGGCGCCGACCAGATGCGACAGCATGTGCACATCGGCGAAAGCCGCCTGCGCAACCGCCTCGGTCGTCGCCGGGTGGCTGAGTACGGCCCAATAGCCGCCGGGAATCTCGCCGGCGCGCTTGGCCGCGGCCCAGAGTGCGGCGACCGCGTCGGCGGTGGTCGCCCGGGCAAACTGGTTGATGGCTAGCTGGTGACGCTTGTCGAGCGCCTTGTGCAACAGCTTGCCCATCGGATCGCGCCGCTGGGCCAGCAGCACGCCTTCGCCATGGATCTCGTGGTCGGTCAGGGTCTTGACATCCCGGCCCATGGCCTTGGCCACGATCGAACGCAGTTCCCCGGTCGACAGGCAGGTGCCGACGATCGAGCAGTGCAGGTTAGGGGACAAATCGCACAGCCTTGTGCGCCGGCGCGCCGGGGCCTCGAGCAAAGCGGTCAGTTCCTCGGCGCTGGGGCCGGCACCGAAGGATGGCACGAAGGGCGCTTCGTCGGTGGATCGTTGCTGGACCCGTACCAATCCCGATAATGCCACGGCGCGGCTCCTTCCCCCGATTGCTGTCGAATATCGCTATATTCGGACAAACATAACGGAAGGGCCAGCGGAATTTGCAGCGCCGTGTCGCGGGCTTTTGCCGTGGGGCGCGGGTCAGCTTCCCTGCGGCGTTGATTACCGGCCGGGTGAGGTCCTGCAGATGGCGCTGGCGGTGCGCTGGGCCTTGGCGTACGGGCGCAGATTGCCGGACCCGGGATAGGCACTCAGCTTTTCGATCCGGCCGCTATCGGGCGACCTCGGCCAACAGATCGTATTTACGAATCTTGTCGTAGAGCGTGGTTTTCGCCAATTGCAGATCCTCGCTGGTCCGTGTCAGGTTGCCGCGGCTTCGCCGCAAGGCATCAGCGATCAGTGACCGCTCGAAGGTTTCGACGGTCTCGGCAAATGGGCGCGGTCCGGGCAGGGCCGGTGTGCCGAAGGGCGGAAAGCCACTTTCGATGCCGAGGACGCAGCGATCGGCGACATTGCGCAGCTCCCGCACATTGCCGGGCCAGTCATAGGCCATCAACTGCCGGATCCGTCCGGCGTCGGCACTCGGGATTTCCCGCTGGTGACGGGCGGCGGCCAGCATGCAAAAATGCTCGAACAGCAGCGGCGTATCCTCCCGCCGGTCGCGCAGCGGCGGCAACGGAAGCGTGACGACGTTCAGCCGGTAATAGAGATCGGCGCGGAATTGCCCGCGATCGATCAATTCGCGCAGATCGACCTTGGTGGCGGCAACGACCCGGCAATCCACCGCAATCGGGGTGTTGGAGCCCAGCCGCTCCAGCGTTCTTTCCTGCAGGACCCGCAGCATCTTGACCTGCATCGCCAGGGGCATGGATTCGATTTCATCGAGAAACAGCGTACCGCCGCTGGCATGCTCGAACTTGCCGATCCGGCGTTTGCCGGCACCGGTGAAAGCCCCGGCCTCATGGCCGAAGATTTCGCTGTCAAACAAGGTTTCGGGCAGGCCGCCGCAATTGATCGCCACAAAGTTTCCGTTGCGCCGCGGGCTGGCGTCGTGCAGGCAGCGGGCCGCCAGTTCTTTGCCGGCGCCGGTCTCGCCCTGGATCAGGACATCGACGGCCGAACTGCCCAGATCGACGATCAGCCGGCGGACCCGCTCGATCGCCGGGGAGTTGCCGAGAATTCGCGCGTCGATGCTCTGGCGGTTGAGCAGCTTTTCACGCAGATCGCGGACTTCCAGAATCAGTCTGCGTTTGTCGAGCGCGCGGCGTACCACCTCGACCAGATAGTCGGGATCGAACGGCTTTTCGATGAAGTCATGAGCGCCGCTCTTCATCGCCTGGACCGCCAGCGATATATCGCCATGCCCGGTGATCAGGACCACCGGCAAATCGGGGTCCATGGCCCGCAATTGACCCAGCAGGACCATGCCGTCAACGCCGGGCAGGCAAATGTCACTGACGACGATGCCGGGAAAATTCACCGACACCAGACGGCGGGCCTTTTCGGCCGTGTCGACGCCTTTGGTGAGGATCCCCTCCAACTGAAGCGCCTGCTCGCAGCCAAAGAGAACGTTGGGATCGTCCTCGACGATCAGGACCTTCATCTCTTCCGGCATTCGTCTTCTCCATCCGGCGAGAGCGGAATGTCCAGGGTGAACACCGCGCCGCCCTGAGGATCGTTGTCGCCGGCGAGCGTGCCGCCGAAATCGCGGACGATCCCTGACGAGATGACAAGTCCGAGCCCGAGGCCGCCGGCGTCCTTGGTGGTGAAAAAGGGTTCAAACAGGTGGCTTCTGACATCATCGGCCAGACCGGGACCATGATCGCGCACCTTGATGCGAACCCGTTCGCCATCGCGTTCGCCGCGCAGTTCCAGCGCCGGATCCGAACAGCCCTCCATGGCGTCAAGGGCGTTGGCAATCAGATTGACCAGCACCTGTTCCAGACGATTGGGATCGCACAAGGCCCAAAGCCCGGCATCGGGCATCTCGATACGCGCTTTGATGTTCGCACGGTGCATTCTTTGATTGAGCAACGCCAGCGCATTGTCAATAGCGCGACGCACCGGGACCGGGCGCGGCCGGCCCGACGACTTTCGCGAGAAAGATTTGAGCTGGCCGGTCAAGGTTCCCATGCTATCGACCAATTGGTCGATCCGGCCCAGATTCAGGCGGGCCGTTTCGACGTCGCCGCGTTGAAGGAATTTCACCGTGTTGCCGGATAAGGTCCGCATCGCGGCCAAAGGCTGGTTCAACTCGTGCGCGATGCCGGCCAACAACTGGCCGATCACCGCCAGCTTGCCCGCTTGCACCAGCTCGTCCTGCGCGGCCCGCAAGGTGCGTTCCGCGCGAATTCGCTCGATCACCTCTTCCTGAAGGCGGGCATTGGTGGCTGACAGGTCGGCGGTGCGTTCTTCCACCTTGCGTTCCAGGTCATCATGGGCCCGTTGCAAGGCTTCGCGCGCGGCCAGCTGATCACGCTGATGGCGATTTCGCTGGTTCACCAGGACCAGCAGGATCGCCAGAAATGCGCTGCCGATCGCGGCCAGGGCGGCGTGGCTCCAGGCCATGCTGTCGATCTGTTCCCGATGGGAAAACACGGTCAGATTCCACATCATTCCCGGCAGAGGCTGGGTTTGGGCGAGAAACTGGCCGGAGACCGGAAACACGGATGCCGGGTCGGCTCCGCTGCCTGACAGATGCACCAGACTGGCGGTATCGCTGAGACGGCGGTTTTGCTGGACCTCCAGTGGCAACAAAGCGCGCCGGTTATATTGTTGAGTCTGGTCAAAAAGACGGCGGGTCTTGTCGTCGAGCCGCCGGACTGTGGTAAATTTCCACGTCGGGACCGAGGCCAGGATCACCACACCGTTTTCGTCCGCAACCAGCGCCGGCGCCTCGACGAGATCCCACGATTTTTCCAGTTGCTCCAGACTGACCTTGACGACGGCGACGCCCACCAGATCACTGCCGCTGATAAGGGCCGAGGACAGATAATAGCCGGGCTCACCCCGCGTTGTGCCGATGCCGAAGAATCGTCCGGAACCTCGGTTGACGGCGTCCTTGAAATAGGGCCGATAGGACAGATCTTCGCCCATGAAGCTGTCGGATTGCCGCCAGTTGCTGGAAGCCAGGACCACCCCGCGCCGATCCAGAACATAGATCGCCAGGGTCCCGGCGCGTTGATTGAGTTGTTCCAGGTAGCTGTTGACCGGTTCGACCATGGCAACCGTACCGGGTCCGCTCAGAAGTTTGATGACATCCCGTTCCAGCCCCAGAGTGGCCGGAAAATAAGCGTATTTGTCGATTTCACGTTCAAGGCTTGTGGTATAAAGATCCAGCCGATGGCGACCGGTCGCTTGCAATGCGGCCAATCCCATCGACAGGCTCAGATGATAGCCCGCAGAGCCCGCCGCCGCCGCGAGAATGAACAGGCCAATCAGCAGCGGGGCAAGGGTGCGAACTCGGCGGATCGGGGACATGATTCCAGAGAATCGTTTGGTCACAGGGGAGAACCGGAAGCCATGATAACAGAAGGACAAGCCATACGAAGCCGGGCTTTGCCGATCTTTCCCCTTGCCCGCTCCGGCCTTTCCCTCGCGGCAGGCAAAAGGTTTCCTGACGGGGAAAAGACCAAAGCCACGCGTATCAGAGATTAACCACTGTGCCGGTGGGGATCGGTTCACGGGTGTTGCCGTCAAGAACCAGAGTCATCCGGCGATCGTCACGCTGTCCTTCCCATTTGGCGATGACCATGGTGGCGACGCCATTGCCCAGCAGATTGGTTGCCGTCCGCATCGAATCCATGAAGCGTTCAATCCCCAGCAACAAGCCCAGACCGACCAGCGGGATATCGGGGAAAATCGTCAGGGTACCGGCCAGAACAACGAAACCACCGGCGGTGACCCCGGCCACGCCTTTCGATGTCAGCAGGAAGATGCCCAGCAGCGCCAGTTCCTGGCTCATCGACAAATCGACGTTGGTTGCCTGGGCGATGAAAATCGCCCCCATCGACAGGTAGATATACGAACCGTCGAGATTGAATGAATACCCCGTGGGAACGACGAAGCCGACCACGGGCACCGAACAGCCGATATTCTCCAGCTTGCGGATCAGACGGGGCAACGCGGCTTCGGACGAGGCCGTGCAAAAGACCAGGATCAGTTCTTCGCTGAGATATTTGGTGAAGCGCCACAGATTGAAGCCAGAGGCGTAGGCGATCAGGCCCAGGATCGCGACGATGAAGAGGACATTGGTCAGGTAGAACAGCGCAACGAGTTTGCCGAGTGAAATCAGCGAGGCAACGCCGAACTTGCCGATGGTGTAGCCGACCGCGCCGAAGACCGCCAACGGAGCCAGCTTCATGATGGCACCGACAATAACGAAGATGACCTCCGACCAGCGCTCGATGGTATCGAGAAGCGGTTCGGCCCGTTTGCCCATATGCAGCAGCGCAAAGCCGACAAACAAGGCAAACAGCAGGACCTGGAGAATGTTGCCTTGCGCAAAAGCATTCACCGCGCTCGACGGGATGATGTTAAGGATAAAATCGACCGCGTTGAGCGCCTTGGCATTGGTGGCATAGCCGGAAACCAGATTGGCATCCAGCTGGGCCGGATTGATGTTCATGCCCACGCCGGGCTTGAACAGATTGACCATCAACAGCCCGAATCCCAGGGCGATCGTGCTGACGATTTCGAAATAGACCAATGATTTGATGCCGATACGGCCAACCTTTTTAACGTCGCCCAATTTGGCGACGCCGACAGTGACCGTCGTGAAAATCAACAGCACGACAATCATCTTGATCAATTTAATGAAACCGCCGGCTAACGGATTTAATGATTCTCCGAATTTGGGGAATTCATACCCGACGATGGCCCCAAGGACGACGGCGATGATCATCTTGAAGATGAGGCTGTTGTAGAATGCTGCATGTTTTGACATGGGCGATCTCCGTTCAGAACTTTTTCGACGACGGTAAAGTCATCGTTTGGGGCTTAAAGATGGTTTTTGAGCATCGGGTGGGGCCGGGTGAGCACGTCCGGCTGCAACACCTCATCCAGGGCATCTTTGGTCATCAGCTTCATTTCAAGGACCAGGTCGTAGACGCTTCGCCCGCTTCTCAGCGCTTCCATGGCGACGTCGGTGGATGGCGCGTAGCCGATATAGGGGACGAGCGCCGTGACAATGCCAATGGAATTCTCGACGGTTGCCCGTAACCGCTCGCGGTTGGCGGTGATGCCGCTGACGCAGCGATCGGCCAGGATCATGCAGCCCTGCCGCAGATGGTTGACACTCTTGAACAGGCTGTGCGCGATGATCGGCTCGAAGGCGTTCAGTTGAAGCTGCCCGGCCTCGGCGGCGAAGGTGACGGTAAGGTCGTTGCCGATCACTTCGAAGGCAATCTGGTTGACCACTTCGGGAATCACGGGGTTGACCTTGCCCGGCATGATCGACGAACCCGCCTGTTGGGGCGGCAGGTTGATTTCGCCCAACCCGGTGCGCGGGCCGCTCGAAAGAAGCCGCAAATCGTTGCAGGTCTTCGACAATTTCACGGCGACCCGCTTCAGAACGCCCGACAGCTGGACAAAGCTGCCACAATCCTGCGTTGCTTCCACTAGATTGGGCGAGGTGATCACCGGTATGCCGCTGACCTCGGCCAGCAGGCGACAGACCGAGGCGGTATAGTCTGGATGCGCGTTGATTCCCGTGCCGATGGCGGTGGCACCCAGATTGATCTCGCGGATCAGCAGCGCGGATTCTTTCAGCCGCTCCTCATCCTCGCCCAGCATGACGGCATAGGTCGAGAATTCCTGGCCCAGGGTCATCGGTACCGCATCCTGAAGCTGGGTACGGCCCATCTTCAGAATATCCCGGAATTCATCGGCTTTGTGTTCGAATGCCCGCCGCAGATAGGACATGGCTTCGACCAGACGGAAAATCCCGACATAGGTGGCAAGCTTGAGGGCCGTCGGATACACGTCGTTGGTCGACTGGCCCATATTGACGTGCTGGTTGGGATGCAGCTGGGCGTAGTCACCGCGCTGATGGCCCAGGATTTCCAAGGCCCGATTGGCAACGACCTCATTGGCGTTCATGTTGGTCGAGGTTCCGGCGCCGCCCTGGATAACGTCGACGACGAACTGGTCGTGCAGCTTGCCCGCCTGAATCTCCTTGCAGGCGGCGACGATGGCGTCCGCCCGTACGGAATCAAGAAGTCCCAGCTCCTGGTTGGCGCGCGCCGCGGCTTGCTTGATTTGGGCCAGAGCGCGGATCAGATCCGGATAGATTGCGATGGTGGTTCCGGTGACGGGGAAATTTTCCTGGGCGCGCATCGTATGCACGCCAAAATAGACGTCACGGGGAACCTGCCGGTCACCCAGCAGGTCGTGTTCGGTGCGAAAGTCGTTCATCAGCGTTTCATGCTCCCTGTTCCTTGGGGTGTATTTCATTCCGGTCTTGAAGACGGGCCGGTATTCGGGACCGATGGACGAAGCGGCATCTGTCGGCAATGCGCACGCCAGCGCCGCACATTCGGCAACCGCGCTGTCAGCCATTGAGGTCGGCTTCGATTGTCTTTTCGCGCGGATCCTATTCGGCTTTCCGGGCGGTTCGCGATCCGCAATGATCGGAATGCCGAATGGGGGCCGGATTGGTCGTTGGTGCCGGGCTGACGGACGCAGGATTGTCCCCGGGGGGACACGGGGGGAGTGGCGACTCCCTCCGGCCGAACGGTTTGGGTAACCAGCGTTCCGATGCCGACAGACCGTACCCGGTCGGGTGGGCTCAGTAGGTGTAGAACATCTTCTGAATCGCCTTGGTGTCATCGGTCCTGGTCAGGGCCAACATGAGCAGAATCCGGGCTTTTTGCGGGTTCAAACTGTCCGACACGACGAAGTCCAGCGTATCGTCATTGGCTTCGCCGTTCCGGGCAACGATGCCGTTGCCGACGCGCGAGCTGCGAACGATCACGACACCTTTTTTGCGCGCGTCGATCAGGGCCGGTTTGACCGCAGCGGCCAGGCTGCCGTCGCCGACTCCGGCATGGATGATGCCTTTGGCACCGGCGGCAACGAAGGCATCCAGCGCGGTCGGGTCCATATTGGCGTAGCCATAAACGATTTCGACCCGCGGCAGGCTGTCGAGCTTCATGATGTCGAACTCGGAATCCGCCGTGTTCTTTCGGGTCGATTGGCGATAGAAATACGGCTTGCTGTCCTGCATGTAGCCGACAAATCCCAATTCGGGGGACTTGAAGGTATCCAGGGTCGCGGTGCTGGTCTTGGTGACGTCGCGCGCCGCGCTGATCTGGTCATTCATGCTGACCAGAACGCCTTTGCCGATCGCTTCTTCGCTGCCAGCCAAAATGACCGCGTTGTAGATATTGATCGGTCCGTCGGCGCTGATCGCGGTGGACGGCCGCATGGCGCCAACCAGGACCACCGGCTTGGTGCTCTTGACGACGAGATCCAGGAAATAGGCGGTTTCTTCGAGGGTATCGGTGCCGTGGGTAATCACGATTCCATCGACATCACTTTGTGCGAGTAAAGTATTGACTCTTTTTGCCAGCTTCAGCCAGTAGTCATTGTTCATGCTTTCGCTGGCGACCTGGAAAATCTGCTCGCCTTTGACGTTGGCGACGTTCTTCAATTCCGGGACGGCGGCGATCAGGGCTTCGACACCGACTTTTGCCGCGGTATAGCCAACCGTTGTCGTGCTGCTGACTCCGGTCCCGGCAATGGTGCCGCCGGTCGCGACGATTATGACATTGGGCAATGTTCCGGGTTCACGGGCTTCGCTGGGCGCACAGCTCCAGATCAGCGCGCCCATGAATGCGAACGCGATCGCAAGGCGCGCAAACATCGAATTGTTGGGCATGTTTCCTCCATTATTATTTCCCGGGCCGGGCGCGATCCCTTCTGCGATGGGGCCGACCGGACCGGGCCGTGCTTTGAGTGCAACGCGCATGCGACTGCAACGCGCATGCCGCCCCCCGCCACGGGTGGACATGCCATAACCCAATGATATTAATGATAATTTTGTCCCGGAAGGAACGCGCCGATCGGCTTTCCGAATGCTCTTGCGATGGAACAATCGGAATCCCGAACCAGAATCCCGCTTGGGGACGATGCCCACTCACCGCACGGCGACGACACGCTGTCGTCCGTCGCACGCCGTCCCCAAGCCCGTCATGACACAGGCACAGGGTGCCTTCCGCCGCTCCACCCTTCTGGTCCTGATTGCTCGATGCCAGACAAGCACGCCGATAAAGCCCAGCCGTTCTCAATTTGGGCGTCGGCCCGCGGGTTGCCGCCCGCACCCGCTCGGGGTGAACCCCGAATCCCCCTCTATTTTGACAAGAACAAAGGGGTCTGGGCCATTGCCCCGGTTGGGTTTAGGCGAAAGCCCAACGCTTCGTCGCCAAAGTGAGAACCGCTGGATATCAGCGCTTGATCTTGCGGTAGAGCGTCTGGCGACTGATGCCGAGCCGGCGCGCGGCCTCGGCAATGTTGCCGTCCGTCGCCTGCAGGGCGGCATCGATCGCCGAGCGGGTGAGTTCCAGCAGATTGGGTGCGGCTGCACCGGTCGTTGGCGGCGTCGCCAGCTTTGGCGCCGTGCCGGGTGCGGCGCTGAGTTCGTCGGCAAGATCGTCGGACAGATGATGCCAATCGATGACGTCTTCGTCGGTCTCCAGCATGGCGCTCGCGGTACGCAGGACATTGGCGTATTGGCGCAGATTGCCGGGCCAGGGATAGGTGCTCAACTTTTCGATCAAGCCCGGTGCCAGGCGGACCGGATGGCCCGGATTGAAGCTGTCCAGCAGGCGTTCGGTCAGCGCCGCAAAATCGGTGCGTTCTCGCAAAGCCGGCAGATGCAGGGTCAGGCCATTGATTCGGTAATACAAATCACTGCGGAACCGGCCCTGTTCCGAGTCCTGGCGCAGGTTCCGGTGGGTCGCGCAGATCAGGGCGAAATCGACATCGATGGCCTCGCTGCCGCCCAACGGGGTGACCTGGCGTTCCTGCAGCACCCGCAGCAGGCGGGTCTGTGTCGCCAGCGGCATGTCGCCGATTTCGTCGAGGAACAGGGTCCCGCGATGGGCCTCGCGCAGGCGCCCCGGGTTGCCGTCGCGACGCGATCCGGTGAAGGCCCCCGGAACATAACCGAACAGCTCGGATTCAATCAGACTTTCCGGCAGGGCGGCGCAGTTGATGGCGACGAAGCGGCTGCCACGGCGGGGGCCGCTGTCATGGGTCGCCTTGGCAAACAGCTCCTTGCCGACGCCGGATTCGCCCTGGATCAGCAGGGCGATCTGTTTGGCCGCGACCCGCCGGGCCTTGTCCGCCGCGGCGCGCCAGATCGGGTCGCCGGTATCGAGCCGCGTCAGCGCATCATCGGGCCGTGCCGCGGCCGGGTACACCGCGCCGGCGGGTACCGTCCGGCTGGCGTGCGCGCCATGGATCCGGGCGAACAGCGGCAGGCCGTCGTGTCGCCGCGTGGTGAAGGGCCGGTCGGCCGGGCGCATCAGCTGTTCGCGGAGCTGGTCGAGGCGGATGTCGAGGATCTGGCCCAGGCTGGTGGTGCCGAGATCGGCGGGGCTGAGCTGAAGCAGCGCAAGGCCGGCCGGGTTGGCGCCGACGATCCAGCCATCGGCGGACAGGGCGATGATCCCTTCGGCCACGGTACCCAGTCCCCCGGGGCGGGCATGCAGGTGCAGCCGCAGCGGATGGTGGCTCCCCGCGGCGATGAGGCGGTTTTCGATCATGCGTGCCGCGACGCGGACCAGCGCCCCGGTGTGGGGATGGCGGCCGCGCCGATCGCCGGAAATATCGAGAATGCCCAGTAACGTACCGGTCGCCGACAGGATCGGGCTCGCCGAGCAGGTCAGGAAGGCATTGCGCTCGAGGAAATGTTCCGGGCCGTTGATTTCGACCGCGCCGGCCTCCGCCAGCGCCGTGCCAATGGCATTGGTACCGCGATGCTGTTCGTGCCAGGACGCGCCCGCGGTTAGGGCCACCCGCTCGGCCTTGTCGAGAAAGTCGCTGTCGCCCAGGGTCTGCATCAGGATGCCATGATGATCGGCCAGGACGATCAGGCTGCCGCTGCGGCGGATTTGTTCGAACAGGAATTCCATCACCGGCTGCGCATGGGACAGCAGATCGTGATCGCGCTCCAGAATGCGGCCCAGGTCGGTGCCCGCGATATGGGCGCCCGTGGCGCGGCTACCCGTGGGGATCAGGCCGGCGGCCAGGCTGCGGCGCCACGACCGGTCGAGCCGTTCATCGACGAGTCCGGGCGGGAAATGGCCGTGCTCGAGCCAATAGGCCCGGGCCTGATGCAACGCCGGAACTTGCGGTTGGCGCATTTTGTTTCCTCCCTGCGGCGTTAGCCGGCATATTTGCTTCAATATAGCGCAGCGGCGTTGTGACGCAACGACCGTCGGAAAACGCGCCCCTGGATGATTTCGTGACGGGTGTTGCGATCTGGAACGCCGGACACCCCGGCGCCCGGCGTCATCGCTTTCCTGGAATTCTTCAAAATCAACGGCATGGGTCGATCCCCCGACCTGGCACGGTTCTTGATGAAGGCATGAGCCGTACAGACGGTTGTCGAAACCAAAAGCCGACAAAAACCGGTCCACAAGAAACAGGGAGGAAACAAAATGATCTACGCCGCTCCGGGCAGCGCGGGTGCCCTTGTCGACTATAAGAAGCACTATGACAATTTCATCGGCGGGACCTGGGTGCCCCCGGTGAAAGGACAGTATTTCGATGTCATCACGCCCATTAATGGCCATGCTTACACCAAGGCGGCCCGGTCCAGCGCCGAGGATATTGAGCTCGCGCTCGACGCCGCCCATGCTGCCGCGGACAAATGGGGCCGCACCGCGGCCGCGGATCGCGCCAATCTTCTCCTGCGCATCGCCGATCGGCTGGAGGCCAATCTCGAATTGCTCGCCTATGCCGAAACCGTCGACAACGGCAAGCCGATTCGCGAGACCCTGAACGCCGACATCCCGCTAACCATCGACCATTTTCGCTACTTCGCCGGCTGCCTGCGGGCCCAGGAAGGCGGGGTCAGCGAAATCGATGAAACCACGGTCGCCTATCACATTCACGAACCGCTCGGCGTTGTCGGCCAGATCATTCCGTGGAACTTCCCGATCCTGATGGCGGCGTGGAAACTGGCGCCGGCGATCGGTGCCGGGAACTGTGTCGTGCTCAAACCCGCCGAGTCGACCCCGGTCAGCATCCTGGTCATGGCCGAGCTGATCGCCGATCTGCTCCCGCCCGGCGTGCTCAACATCGTCAACGGCTATGGCCGCGAAGCCGGTCTGCCGCTGGCGACCAGCCGCCGTATCGCCAAGATTGCTTTCACCGGCTCAACCACGACCGGCCGTGTGATCGCCCAGGCGGCGGCCAACAACCTGATCCCGGCGACCCTGGAACTGGGCGGCAAATCGCCGAACATCTTTTTCGCCGATGTCGCCCGGGCCGATGACAGCTTCTTCGACAAGGCTGTCGAAGGCCTGGTGTTGTTCGCCTTCAATCAGGGCGAGGTGTGCACCTGCCCGTCGCGGGCGCTGATCCATGAATCGATCTATGATCATTTCATGGAGCGGGTGTTGGGACGCGTCGCTGCGATCAAGCAGGGCAATCCACTCGACACCGAGACCATGATGGGGGCACAGGCGTCGCAGGAGCAGCTCACCAAGATCATGTCCTATCTCGACCTGGGCCGCCAGGAAGGGGCCCGGCTGTTGATCGGTGGCGAACGGGCCTATCCCGGCGGTGGTCTTGATGACGGCTATTATGTCCAGCCGACCCTGTTCAAGGGCCACAACAAGATGCGGATCTTCCAGGAGGAGATTTTCGGTCCGGTGCTGGCCGTCACCACTTTCAAGGACGAGGCCGAGGCGCTGGCCATCGCCAATGACACGCTCTATGGCCTCGGTGCCGGGGTCTGGAGCCGCGATGGCAATGTCGCCTATCGCATGGGGCGGGCCATCAAGGCCGGACGGGTCTGGACCAATTGCTACCATGCCTATCCGGCCCATGCCAGTTTTGGCGGCTACAAGGAATCCGGGATCGGGCGGGAAACCCACAAGGTGATGTTGGATCATTATCAGCAGACCAAGAATCTGCTGGTCAGCTACAGCGAACAGAAGCTCGGCTTCTTCTGAGCCCGGGTTCGCTGCGGACAGAAGGTCCGTGGGAGGGCGGGCGACCGCCCTCTCTTTCTCCGGAGGCGGAAATGGTCGAAAAAGTGATCGCCACCGCGGCGGCTCTGGCGCTGATCGAGCGGCTGAAACAAAAGCACGGCGCGCTGATGTTTCACCAGTCGGGTGGCTGTTGCGACAACAGCGCCGCCAACTGTTTCCTGCCGGGCGAAATCACCATCGGCGCCGGCGACGTCTATCTTGGCGATATCGGGGGTTGCCCTTTCTATATCGGGAAATCCCAATACGAATATTGGAAGCATACGCAGCTGATCATCGACGTCATCAAGGGGACCGGGGGCACTTTTTCCCTGGAGGGGCCGGAGGGCCAGGCCTTTCACACCCGGTCACGGGTCTTCAGCGAAGCGGAACAGGCGGCGCTGAACGCCGACAGCGCCGCCTGAGCGCGGCCGGCGGGGACGCGACGGGCTGGACATTCCATCGGCGCATGGCTATGGCAATGGCCATGGCATTGCGAGGGCCGATCCTCGCCGGTCCGGTTGGAATTCGAACGATATGTGTGGTTTGGCAGGCTTGATGACCCGGCCCGGGGTCACGCTGGACGAGACGGTGCCAGCGGCGTTGATCGCGGCGTTGCGGCACCGCGGCCCCGATGGTGACGGTTGTTACCGCAACGGCAACGTCACCCTGGTCCATACCCGCCTGTCGATCATCGATTTGCCGACAGGGGGCCAGCCGCTCTATGGGCCCGGCGACACGGCGATCGTCGTCAATGGCGAGATTTACAACTATATCGAGCTGCGGGCGGCGATGCCCGATGCGGCCTTCAAGACCGGTTCGGATTGCGAACCGCTGCTGCACCTCTATGATCGCCACGGCCTGGATTTCCTGGACGATACCCGTGGCATGTATGCGCTGGCGCTGCATGATCCGGCCGCCGGCCGTCTGATCCTGGCCCGCGATCCGTTCGGCATCAAACCCCTCTATATTGCCGAAACCGCTCTGGGTCTGGCTTTTGCCTCGGAACCCCAGGCGCTGATCGCGGCCGGCCTGGTGACGCCGGATCCTCAGGCGCTGCCGATCACCGAGCTGCTGCAATTGCAGTTCACCACCGGGGCCCGGACGGTGTTTGGCGGCATCACCCGCGTGCTGCCGGGTGAGATGATCATCGTCGAGGACGGGGTCATCGTGGCGCGCCAGCGTCGCGCCGCCTTGCCGCCGGCGGCGATCCGCCCGCAAACCGAGACCGAGGCCCTGGGCACCCTGGCCGCGCTGTTGAGCGACACGATCACCATCCACCAGCGCGCCGACGTGCCCTATGGCCTGTTCCTGTCCAGCGGCATCGACAGCGCCGCCGTCCTGGCGTGCATGGCGCGGACCAATGACCGGCCGGTGCTGACCTTCACCGCGGGCTTTCCCGGCCGGCGCGTCCATGACGAGCGCGGCGCCGCCGAACGGCTGGCCCAGGCGGTCGGCGCCCGGTATCACGAGGTCCCGGTCAGCGACCAGGATTTCTGGTCGCTGCTGCCGCAGATCTGTGCCGTCGTCGACGACCCGGTCGCCGATCCCGCCATCGTCCCGACCTTCATGCTGGCGCGCGAGGCGCGCCGCGAGGTCCGGGTCGTGCTGTCAGGCGAGGGCGGCGACGAAATGTTCGGCGGTTACGGCCGCTATCGCCGTCAGATGCGGCCCTGGTGGCTGGGGGGCCGAACCCGCCGCCGCCGCGGACCGTGTGACGGGCTCGACCTGCTGCGGCACGGCAGCGCGGGCTGGCGCGACGGCCTGGGCGCTGCCGAAATCGCCAGCCGCGGCGAGGGCCGCAGCCGGTTGCAGGCAGCCCAGGCGCTGGATTTCGTCGATTGGTTGCCGCATGCGCTGTTGACCAAGCTGGACCGGTGCCTGATGGCCTGGGGTGTCGAGGGCCGCACGCCGTTTCTGGACCCGGTGGTTGCGGCCTTTGCCTACCGGCTCCCCGACAGGTTGAAGATCCAGGGATCGTCCTGCAAATATCTGATGCGGCGTTGGTTGGAGCAGAATTTCCCGGCGGCCGAGCCGTTCGCGCCCAAGAAGGGCTTTACCGTGCCGATCGGCGAGTGGCTGGCGCAGGCGAATCCGCGCCTGGGCGATCTGGTCGCCGCCGACCCGGGAATTGCGGCATGGTGCCGGCCGGAGACGGTTCGCGCGGTGTTTGCCGGGGGCGACCGGAAACAGCGCGAGCTGCAATGGCGGCTGTTGTTCCTGGCGCTGTGGGGGCGCCGCCATATTCGCGGGTTGGCGCCGGACGGAGACGTGCTGCATTGCCTGTCGGCGCCGCAGGGATGAGTCCTCTGAATTTAGGGCGTTGCGCCCGGATCAGGACCCGGATCAGGACCAGGATCAGGAAAGGAAAACAGCCATGACCGCGACCGTTTCGGCGTTGCTGGTGGTTCACAATGAGGCGGACCAACTAGCGGCCTGCCTTGAGCGTTTGGGGTTTGCCGACCAGATTGTTGTCGTGCTCGATCGTTGCACCGATGATTCGCGCGCCATTGCGGCGCGCTTCACCGCGGACCTGCATGAAGGCGCCTGGGACGTCGAAGGCGACCGGCGCAATTTCGGCATCGCCCAATGCCGCGGGCCGTGGGTGTTCGAGGTCGACGCCGACGAGCGGGTGCCCCCGGCCCTGGCCGCGGAGATCCGCGCCGTTGCGGCCTCGTCAACCGATGACTGGCACAAGATCCCGGTCGACAACTATATCGGCAGCCGGCTGGTGCGCTGGGGCTGGGGGGCGTCGTTCGGCAAGGCGGCCTATATCGGCCTGTTTCGCAAGGGAGCCAAGGTCTGGGGCCCGCAACGGGTTCATCCCAAGCTGGAACTGTCGGGAAAGCCTGGACCGATGTTGTCCGCCCGGCTCGACCACTATGTCGACCGGAACCTGTCGGACATGATCCAGCGGCTCGACCGCTACACCACGGCGCGGGCGATCGATCTGCGGGCGTCCGGTGATATCGGTTCCTACAGCGCCAATATCCGGCGGATCTTCTCGCGCTTCTACAAGTGCTATATTTATGGCCGGGGCTATCGCGAGGGGCCCTATGGCTTTGCGATCGCGCTCTGTGCCGCGCTTTATCCGATCCTGTCCTATCTCAAGGCGCGGCTGGAAACCGAGTAATCCCGGGCTGTTTTGTTGAGGTTTCCCGGCGCGGACCGGCACGCCCTGAGTCGGGGCCGCTCTACACGCAGCCCTCCAGTTTCGGCTCTGGTCCTGATGCTCTGCCCGTTGCCGCCATAGTATTCACCCGCACCAGGCGACGATCCGCCGGATCGGATTTACTGGCTGCCGCCAGTCCTCGCTGCCGATCTGCGGGGCGGTCGCCGGAGACTTCGTGGCGACCGGCCGGGAATTAGGCCCTGAATTTTCCATCATTTGTGATTGTGACACCGCGAGCCAAAACCGGACGGGCTATCCCAAACCCCGCTACGCCGTGATAGACTGCCCATCGGAATACCCTGTGCAGGGCTGACATATGACCAAAACCGACTTCGACAAATTTGTAGAGCGTCAGCAGGCTAAACAGCAGGAGGAAGCAGCTTTCGATCACAAGAAGCAGCTTCAGAAGTGGCTCGAGTATCTTGATACTCTCTACAAGCAAATAAACGGATACCTGGAAAAGTATATCACGAACGGAGCCGCAACAATCACGTATCGTGATGTCATAATCAATGAAGATTTCATTGGTCCGTACGCCGTCCAGGAACTGATCCTGAAAATTGGTCTCTCCACGATCACTTTTAAGCCTATTGGCACAATGGTGATCGGTACAAAAGGGCGTGTCGATGTTCAAGGACCGCGCGGAAGTGCGCGGCTTAGCCTAGTCAACAAGCAGGTGACTTCCGCCCGTGAGCTTGTTCGGGTGACGGTATTGCGGTCAGGTGACCCGACACCTACCTCACTATCCCGAAAAGAGATCGAGAATATCGAATGGGCCTGGAAAATAGTCACGCCCGCTCCACAAATGCAGTTTATTGACCTGACGCCAGATGCATTTTTCGACATGGTCTTGTCGGTTGCTGATGCCTAATCAGATTTCGCTTGTCGATATTGCAGATTACCATAGGGATGCGGAAGCCTCCCTACGACTGTATTTCTCCCAGACGAATCCTGACTATGCCGCCCGCTTTGCGACATATCTGCCGTCTGAGGTGAATGAGGAGTTGGCCGAAAGAATCAGTGAAACAGATATACGGTCTGCGCTCGTCGTTATGGCCCGCATCGAGGCAGCGTTCCGGATCGATTATAAAGAGCGCTGCATGCGGAAAATGTCTGACGATATATCGATAGAATTCAGAAAATTATTTAAGAATAGCGGAGAGAAAGCTCGATTAGACGAGGATATTTGGAACATGTGGTGTGAGAAAAGTGATCCATCGGTGAGAGTGATCATCAGCCAGCTACGCAGTGCATTTAGGTTTAGGCATTGGATTGCCCACGGGCGTCACTGGAATGTTGGTAATAGGTATGATTTCCAAGACATTTATCTCTTGGCAGATACGGTTTTCTCTGGGTTTCCTTTGTGTGGATAGGGTGAAACCTCCTCGCTCAATGGACGATTCGGCTCGCTGTCTTGGTTTGGGCTCCGAGATCGCGTTAGCAGAACCGCCCCCCGCACCGTGACAGGTTTGCTCTGGCTTTTCGGATTGCCCGGCTGTCGATCACGGCAAGCACCGACCTTGCCGTCCCGCGTCCGGGGACCTCCGCACCGTGCCCCATTATCGGGAGCACAGGGCCACAGCGGTCCAAGGACCATGATCTACCGGCGGACGTAGCGGTATTCCAGGCCGCGGAACAGCCGGGCGATGCCATAGGCGAACAGGACATAGATCGCGCCGGCAATCAGCAGGGGCTCCGTTGAATAGGTGCGGTCCGCGAGGCGCCGGCCGATGCCGGTCAAGTCCATCACCGTCACCGTACTGGCCAGGGCGGTGGATTTGAGCTGGATCACCACCTCGTTGCTCAAGGCCGGCAGCATGATGCGAAAGGCGCGGGGCAGGATGATGCGGCGATACATCAGCGCGGTGCTCATGCCCATCGCCATGGCCGCCTCGCGTTCGCCGAGCGGGACCGCCCGGATGCCGCCATTGATGACCTCGCCGACATAGGCGGCCATGTTCAGCGTCAGGGCGATCAGGGCGCAGGGAAAGGCGTCGCGCACCAGCGGCCATAACAACGAATCGCGGATGAAGCTGAACTGCGCCAACCCGTAATAGAGCAGGAAGATCTGCACCAGCAGCGGCGTCCCGCGGAAGAACACGGAATAGCTCTGCGCCGAGGCGCGGAGTGCTGGGGAGCGGGCGTTGCGGCACAGCGCCAGCGGCACCGCCAGGATCGTGCCGGCCAGCGAGGACAGCGCCAGCAGCTTCGCCGTGACCCAGGTTCCTTGCAGGAACAGCGGGGTCCAGCTTCCTATTGCGTTGGTGAGACTGTCGATCCAGGTCATCATGGTCATGCCGGCCG
The DNA here is from genome assembly GCA_031291675.1 of Azospirillaceae bacterium. Classification (GTDB taxonomy): domain Bacteria; phylum Pseudomonadota; class Alphaproteobacteria; order Azospirillales; family Azospirillaceae; genus JARLIO01. The sequence continues at coordinate 29,628 of JARLIO010000059.1, read as the reverse complement.
CACGCCGCGGTTGGCCCGGCGCTCCAGCGCCCGGAACACCGGCACCGAGCCCCCCAGGAACACCAGATAAATCAGCGCGACGGCGAGATAGAAATTGAACGGGGCCTTGGTGACCTGCGCGGCGATATTGGCCTTGCGCATGATCTCCTCCAGGCCGATCACCGAGACCAGACACGTATCCTTCAACAGGGTTTGCCACTGATTGTTGAGACTGGGCAGCGCAAACCGCCAGGCCTGCGGCAGGTGGATCCGGAAAAAGATCCGCACCCGGGGCATGCCGAACGCGCGGGCGGCCTCGATCTGGCCCTTGGGAACGGCCAGGAAGGCGCCGCGGAATGCCTCGGACGCATAGGCGCCGAACACCAGCGACAACGCAATCACGCCCCCGACGAAAGGGCTGATTTCGATATCGCTGTCCAGTTCGTCGCTGAGGAAATTCGTCAGGCCGAAATAGCAGATCAGCAGGATCACGAATTCGGGCACGCCGCGCAGCAGGTTGGTGATCAGCGACACCGGCTCGCGCAGCCAGAACCGTGGCGACAATTTGGCCGCGGCCCCCAGCAGGCCCAGGACCAAGCCGACCGCCAGCGTCGTGAACGCGACCATCAGCGTGGTCGCGGCTCCCTGCGCCAACTGAGCGCCATAACCGTGCAAATTCAGCATCGTGACATTCCGTCGATCATCACCCGGCTTCGCGGATTTCGCCGGAGATCTCACCCCGCGAAACCCGGTGCCCGGATCGGCCATCGGCCAGGGTCCGGCGATCGCCGAACGCCTGGCACGATGGCGCGGTCATTCAGCGCAGGCTGAAGGGGAAATAGGCGTCGTTGATCTTCTTGAAGGTTCCGTCCTTGAGCACAGCGGCCAGGGCCTTGTTGAACTGCCCCCGCAGGGCGGCGTCATCCTTGCGGACCGCGATGCCCGTGCCTTCGCCAAAGATCGCCGGATCGTCAATCACCTTGCCGGCGAAGTCGAAGCCGTCCTTCTTGCCTTCTTTCGACAGCCAGTCAAAGCCCAGGGTCTGGTCGCACAAAGTCGCATCGATCCGGCCCGATTGAAGTTCCAGATAGGCTTCGTCCTGGCTCTGATACACCTTGATGGTCGCGACGCTCTTCAGCTTTTCGTTGGCATAACGCTCATGCGTCGTGCCGCTCTGCACGCCGATCGTCTTGCCCTTGAGGGTCGCCGGATCGTCGGTCAGGCCGGAGCCGACCTTGGCGATCAACTGCGCCGGGGCCTTGGTGATCATGTCGGTGAAAGCGACGCTCTGCTTGCGTTCGTCGGTGATCGACATCTGCGAGAAAACCGCGTCGATCTTTTTGGCGTTGAGCGCGGCGATCAGGCTGTCGAAGTCCATATTGACCCAGACACACTCGATCTTGGCGCTCTTGCACATCGCGTTGCCAAGTTCGATTTCCAGGCCTTTCAGCTCCCCGCTGGCATCCTTGAATTCAAACGGCGCGTAAGCCGCCTCGGTGCCAATGCGGACCGGTTTGGCCTGAACATTGGCGGCGGTCAGCATGCCGAGACCGGCAACGGCAGCCACAATCCATTTCTTCATGACAATCTCCTGGTTGTTTTTCGTTGTAACCGAATCGGGCACGAAAGCGGGAAATGGCAAAGCTTCCCGGTGCCCGGGAGTTTGTCCGTTCCGATGCGGTCATGGCAATCATGTTCCGCGCGTCCTGATCAAACTCCCGACCCCCGTGGCGCGAAGCGTAACCGATTCAACGAAACCGACAAACGGCAATATCGCAGAGCAAAGCCTATGCCATAGGCAGATCGCGCCGAATATTGATGCGCCGCGGTCTTCAACGCCGGCCCGATGGCGCGGGCCGCCTGAATGAGCGCCATCCTGCTGAAATAGGGGGCAAAGTCCGCGGGTAGGGCGCGCGTAACCCCGCCCGTTCGGTGGAACATGTTGCGACGCGATGTCGCCGGTTGTATCCCGCCCCGTCACCCGCGGTCGTTCGACCCAAGCGGTGATAATGCTGCCGTGACGGTGATGTAATGTTTCGGCGATATTGTCATGGCGAAGCGAGCTTTGACAAAGCATAGGTTGAGGGCGGAAAAAATGTTGAGCAAACGGAATCGTCTTCCCCCTCATTTACCAACGTTTAAGGTTTTCGGCCTAGAAATTGTGATGCGCCTCTATTGAAGCGTTTCCTCCTTAAAACTTGGCCGCACCCATGGTGCGGCCTTTTTTTTGTCGGAGACAGGAGGCTCCTGGCGCGGAGCCGCCCGGTTCTGGTCCTCTCAGTTTGCCGCCATGCCCTTGACCAGCAGGTCGAGATCGTAGTGGAACATCGCTTCATAGGTTGGCGCGGGGCCGTCCGGCGTTGACAGGGCTTCGGCATAGAGGGTCCCGCCGAGCGTCGCGCCGGTGGCCGAAGCGATCTGTTCGACCAGGCGGGGATCGTTGGAATTTTCCAGGAACACCGCCTTGATCTTGTCACGCTTGATCTGGTCGATCAGGGCGCCGACATCGGCGGCCGAGGCCTCGGATTCGGTGGAAAAGCCGGCCGGCGCGCGAAAGGTGATGCCATAAGCGGCACCGAGATATCCAAAGGCGTCGTGGCTGGTGATGATCTTGCGTTTGCCGGCAGGCACCGTGGCAACCTGCGCACGGGCCCAGGCATCAAGGGCCGCCAGCCGGGCCTGGTATTGCGCCCCGCTGGCGCTGAACGCCGCGGCGTCATCCGGGTCGGCCTTGACCAGAGCCTCGGTGATGTTGCGCGCGAAGATCACGGCGTTGGCGGCGCTGTTCCAGGCATGGGGGTCGGTGATCTCCTTGCCGTCCTCTTCCATGTGGCGGGTCTTGACGCCTTTGGTGGCGATGATGATCGGGCCCTTGTAGCCCGATGCCGTGACCAGCCGGGTCATCCAGCCTTCGAGGCCCAGGCCGCTGACGAACACCAGATCGGCTTTGGCCAGGGCTTCGGCGTCCTGCGGTGTCGGTTCATAGACATGGGGGTCGCCATTGGGGCCGACCAGCGTGTGGACCTGGACGTGATCGCCGCCCACCTGTTTGACCATGTCGGCCAGGACGGTGAAGCTGGTGACCACCGCCAGCTCCTTGGCGGCGGCGGGAGCGGCGGCGATCCCGAGCAACGCGGGCAGCAGGATCAGCGTGCTTGTCAATTTTCTCATCAGGCAGGTTCCTTTACAGCACAGGAGGGAGAACGCGGGCGCGAGTCGGGGCGCACGCCGGGCGATCGCCCGGCGTCGGCACCAACAAACGAAACCAATAGTTGAATTCTATGCGATACGATGCCGCAGCGGCCACAGCCGGCGGATCACCCCGCCGCGGCGTCCGAACAGGATGGAGACGACATAGAACAGGCTGGCGGTCAGGACGATCGCCGGCCCGGAGGGCAGGCCATAATGGTAGGACCCCAGCAGGCCGATGAAGCCCGACAGAAAGCCGAAGCCGATCGCGAGCAGGGCCATGCTCCACACCTCATCGGCCCAGAACCGCGATGCGGTTGCCGGCAGCATCATCAGGCCGACGGCCATCAGGGTGCCCAGCGCCTGGAACCCGGCCACCAGATTGAGCACGACCAGGACCTGGAAGATCAGATGATACAGGGAGCCACGTCCCCCGACGGCGCGCAGGAACCCGGGATCGAAGCATTCCAGGATCAGCGGCCGATAGATCAGCAGCAGCGTCAGCGTGCTGACGGAGGTGATGCCCCCGACCAGATACAGCGCAGGATTATCGACCGCGAGGATCGTGCCAAACAGAATGTGCAACAGATCGATATTGCTGCCATGGGTCGAGACCAGCAGGACCCCGAGCGCCAGCGAGGCCAGGTAGAAGCCGGCGAAGCTGGCGTCCTCGCGCAGCGCGGTGTTGCGGCTGACGGCGCCGGCCAGCAGGGCGACGGTCAGGCCGGCGACGAACCCGCCCGCGGTCATGCCCCACAGCGACAGGCCGCCCACCAGGAAACCGACCGCGGCGCCCGGCAACACGGCGTGGGACATGGCGTCGCCAACCAGGCTCATGCGCCGCAGCAGCAGCAGCACACCGACCGGTCCGGAGCCGATCGACAGCGCGAGGCAGGCGACCAGGGCGCGGCGCATGAAGGTGTAATCGGCAAAGGGACCGATCAGGGTGGAATACAGGCCGGTCATGCGCGTCGTCCCTGCGGGGGGCAGAACGGGGCCTCTTCGTCCCAGGCTTCGGACATGCGGCGCATCACCAGCAGATTGGCCGGGGTCAGGACCTGGGCGGTGGGTCCCCAGCCGATCAGTTGGCGGGCCAGCAGCAGGGTTTGCGGGAAATACTGCCGGACCTGATCGAAATCGTGCAGCACCGCGATGATGGTTTTGGATTCGCCATGCCAGCGTTGCACCAGCGCCAGCAGATCCGCGGTGGTCCGGGCATCGATCGCGGTGAAAGGTTCGTCGAGCAGGATGACCGGCGCCGATTGCAGCAGCAGCCGCGCGAACAGCACGCGCTGGAACTGGCCGGCCGACAGGCTGCCGATCGAGCGGCGTGCGAAGCCGTCAAGACCGACCGCGGCCAGGGCCTCGGTGATCGAGCGGCGGATCGCGGCACTGACACCGCCCAGGGCGCCGATGTCGCGCCACGCCCCGGCGGCGACGGTGTCGCCAACGGTGATCGGGAAGCTGCGATCGATCTCGGCCTGCTGCGGCAGGTAGGCGAGCTGACGCCGCAGATTGGCACTGTCACACTGAACACGGCCCTCGGTCGGGGTCAGCAGGCCGACGATGGTCTTCAGCAGGGTGCTTTTGCCGGCGCCGTTGGGACCGACGATCGCGGTCAGGCTGCCCGGGGCGAAATGGCCGTCGACATGGTGAACCGCCGGGTGGCGGTCATAGGCGACGGTCAGGTTTTCCAGGCGGATCGCGGGAACCGGGCTCACGAATTCACCGCCCACAGAATGGCCGCCCAGAGCACGGCCAGGACGCCGAGTCCCAAGGCCACGCGCTGGCCGGCCCTCATGCCGAACGGGGAGATCACGGCCTGCCCTCCGCGCTGGAGCAAGATATGTTATAACATAACATCGGAAGCGACCTCTACCGGCTGCGACGGGTTGACCCCGGGACTAAAGCACAAATGATATAATGTATCAATAGCGGCGAGGGGGGCTGGTCAGCCCGCGCCGCTTTGCCCCTCCGCCATACGGGGCATCATACCGTGTCAGCCAGCAAGGGCTGGCGCGATGCCGGAGAAGCCTTTGGCCCAAAGGGTTTGCAATTTCGTAGTTGTACAGATATAAGTACATATCATCATGAGGAGATTGGCCGTGGGACATGCCACCTACACGGATTTCCGAAGATCTTTGGCCGGCTATATGGACCGCGTGTGCGATGAGCGGGCACCGCTCACGGTGACACGCCAGACGGGCCGCTCGGTCGTCGTGATTTCCGAGGAAGAATATGACAGCCTGTTGGAAACGCTTCACCTGATCAAAAGCCCGATAAACGCGGACCGCTTGGTCAGGGCGATATCTCAACTGGACGCTGGCAAAGGCACGGAGCGCGATCTGATCGAATGAAACTTGTCTGGTCCGACCTGGCGTGGGACGACTACCTGTCCTGGCAGGAGGAAAGGCCGGAAATGGTACGGAAAATCAATGCCCTGATCAAGGACGTGCGCCGCGATCCTTTTCGCGGCCTCGGAAAGCCGGAACCGCTGAAGGGTGCTTTCCAAGGGTGGTGGTCGCGCCGGATCACCGGGGAACATCGGTTGGTGTATCGCGTCACGGGGGAGGTCGACATTGAAGCCCTCGAAATAGCGCAGTGTCGTTTCCACTATTAAAACCGCCTCTGCTTCGGCTTTGGATCCGTTTCAGAAAGTTGCCGCCCGACGCTTGCGCATCGATTCGGTGGAAAATGGCCCCTGGTGACACGACTGTTGAGTCGTCCCCGACATTGCTGGCGTTATGCCGATCGATTTGATGTACACTCTTCTGCGTACACAGGCGGAGGTGCCATCATGCCGACCAGCAACACCGTGAATTTCCGCGAACTTCGGAAGAATCTCGCCGGATACCTCCGTCAGGCGCGGCGGGGTGAGGAATTCGTCATTACCTCACGCGGCGAGATCGTCGCTCGAATAGTCCCACCGGCAGAACCGGTACGACGGCCGATTGGGCTCTTGAAAGGACAAATCCACGTTGCCGACGACTTTGACGTGACGCCGGTCGAAATCATCGACGTCCTGGAAGGCGGCGAAGGATGAGAATGTTGCTCGATACCCACGCCTTGCTTTGGCTGCTCACCGAAAACCTCCGCCTCGAAAGCGCCGCCGCCGCCGACCTGGTGACGGACCCGGCAAACGACGTGTTTGTCAGCTTTGCATCACTCTGGGAAATCACCGTCAAACAGCGTATCGGCAAGATCGATGCCGACTTGGTGAAAATCATTGACGGTTGCCGGCGGAGTGGTCTCCAATTCCTGGAAATCGCCCAGCCGCACCTGTCGCGACTGGCGTCCCTGCCCGTTGTTGAGGATCACCGCGACCCGTTCGATCATCTGTTGATCGCCCAGGCGATAGCCGAAAACCTTACGGATGATCTCCGACGACAGAAACTTTCCACGTTACCCGATAACGCTGATCACGTGCCGTAACACACCATGAATATTGGAAAATCCGCCCTGCCGCGATGGTGGTGAAAATTCCGTCCCCGGTGTCATAGCCTTAAATGATAGAAAATCAGCGACAAGGATTCGGACAATACTCACCAAATCCTTGGGTCGACTTGCAGCAGGAAATTTGTACGCGAAACGCGAGCGGTGCGCCACGGTGCCGGTATTTGAGGTTCGCGGGGGATGGCCGATGTTCAGGCGGCTGCGCGTTGGGGGGCACTTCCGCGTGACAATGATGTCGTCAAGCCCGGATGCGCGCGGGAAGCAATCCGTCTTCGGCAGTTGCCGACAGGCGGCGTCATGAAGGCTCAGCCGGTGATGCGAGGCGAGATGCAGGGGCAATTCGGCGTGAAGGCGCCGCATTCGGCGGCGTTGGCGGCAGGCCCCTGAAGGCATTTGATCGGTGCCAAATTTCGTTGACGTTGAGTCCCATGCCGCCCTAAACAGAGAATGAGCGCCGCACGGGAGTTGCAGCCGGGAGATCGGTTTTCGACACGCGGCGCCCCGGAAAAATTTGTGGATGACCTGTCCGGGTCGCGTTCAATGTGCCGGCTTGCCAAGGGAACAATTCCAATGATGGAGCATAGCGGTTATGGCCGATAGAGCAATGGAGCCAAGCCATGCGTGGCTCGGCGACTCGTCCGATGCGTTTTCTTCAGCCCGTTCTTTCCGCGGTTCAATTTCATGACCGTTTGATATTATTGGGTCTATTTTTATTGTTTACGATCTTGCGTATGCCCGCGATCGCGATCGATGGTCGTTTTTGGGCCGAAGAGGGAAAATTATTTTATGTTCATGCGGCAACCACACCGTGGCTGCAAGCCGTCTTCTTTTCATATGCCGGTTATATGAACCTTGGCGCCAACATGGCTGCCGTTGCCGCTCGGCATTTTGTCTCATTTGACGATGCCCCGCGGGTGACTTTTGTCTTCGCACTGCTCGCGCAGATCTGCCCCGCCATACTGCTTGTCACCAGCAACGCGCCGTGGCTGCGGTCGAGAGTTTCACTCGCCGCCGCTCTGTTGATTTTGGTTGCGGCGCCGTCGGCCGAAGAGGTCTGGCTCAACAGCCTGCACAGCCAATTCCAACTTGCACTCTGCGCCGCGCTGATCCTCGCGCTTGATATTCAGCCGGGAATCCGGGAGATTTTTCGCCGTGCTCTCCTGTTCCTCGGGCCGCTCTATGGCATGGTTGCGATTGTCGTGCTCCCGCTGTTCATCCTGCGCGCGGTGATTGATCGTTCCCGCGCCCGTTTGATCCAGGCCTTGATCCTGGCGTCGGGTTCGGCAATCCAATTGTCGTTGTTCTACCAGGTCTTTCCAGGACGACAACATTTCGATTTCAAACTGATTCTTGGCACGTTCTTCGCCAAGAACGTCGTCTTGCCGTTCCTGGGCTTCGATGCCTCAGCGCCGATTATTTCGTGGCTGCACACGGCGCTCGACCAGGGATATCTGCCGATTGCGGTCGCTGTGGTGGTGCTTCTGACTGTTTTGACGTTGCTGCTGTTGATGTTCCGCGCGCAAGCCGCAAGCTGGTGGCTTGGTCTGGCCTTCGGAATGATTGCGGCGATATCTTATTATGGCGCACTGAACGCCTCACCCGCCCAAGTCGAGCCACATCTCGGTGGTCGCTACGCCTTCGTGCCCCAGGTTCTGTTTGCCTGGGCGTTGATTGTGGTTGCGACGTCAGGGCATGGGCTGCGCAACTGGATCGGATCGGCGCTGGTCGTCTGGCTTATTGTTACCGGCGTCGGTTGCTACCTCCACCCCGGCTCGTCTTTCTCGGCGGAGCCGAATTGGCGGGAAGAGGCCGCCAAATGGCATCGCGACCCAGCCTATTCACCGCTGATATGGCCAGGCGGGTGGCTGATTCCAATGCCCCTGCCGCCGGCCTGATATCCGGTGCCCCTTGCAGGACACCTCGGCTCCCGGCCACAAACATTTTGCCTTGTCGCGGGCGACCCCTCGCTTGTCGCGGGCGACTCCTCGAACGAGACCATCATTCTGCGAATCGAGTTGAAAAATGCTTCTTGGAAAACGAATAACCGTGATTCTTCCGGCTTATAATGCCGCGGCCACGATCCGCCAGACCTATGCCGAGATCCCTCTCGACATCGTCGATAAGGTGATCCTGACCGATGATGCCAGCGCCGACAATACGGTCGCGCTGTCTCAGGAACTCGGCATCCACACGCTGCGTCACCCCCACAACCGCGGCTATGGGGGCAACGAGAAAACCTGCTACGGCGCGGCCCTGGAAGGGGACGCCGACATCATCATCATGCTTCATCCCGATTACCAATATACGCCTAAACTGGTCGCGGCCATGGCGGCGATGATCGCGTCGGAGCAATATGATGTCGTCCTCGCTTCCCGTATTCTTGGCAAGGGCGCGCTTGTGGGCGGCATGCCGTTTTACAAATACGTCGCCAACCGCATCCTCACCTTCATTGAAAACATCCTGATCGGACAGAAACTCTCTGAATATCATTCAGGCTATCGCGCCTGGAGCCGGAAAGTCATCGAAGCGTTGCCCTTGGATACCTGTTCCGATGATTTCGTGTTCGATAATCAGATGCTTTTGCTTGCCGTTCAACACGGTTTCAGAATCGGCGAAATCTCATGTCCGACAAAATATTTCGCCGAAGCCTCGTCGATTAATTTTCGACGCCGCGTGACCTACGGTCTGGGTGTTCTCGCCACGGCATGCCAATTTCGCCTCGCACGGCTGGGGCTGCCCGGTGGGCAATTCTTCGGCGGCCAATCATCGCAGACGAGATTGGGGAACTCATGACCAAACAGCGTATTTTCATCGCGATCGTTGTGGTCCTGATCGGCATCGGTTTGCTGGCGCAGCATCAATGGAGCCAGGAGATTGCGGGTGCCGTTGAGACCGCCCTTCAATATTTACGCGGCCTGGGGACGGGCGGACTTGTCGCAACCGTTTGCGTGCAATTCCTGATCGCGACAAGCGGGATCATCCCGGCATCAATCCTCGGTATCGCGGCCGGTGCGGCCTATGGGATGGCCGTGGGCTTCGCGGTTTCCGCGACGGGCGTGGTCGCCGGGGCACTCGCAGCCTTTCTGCTCAGCCGTTCGATCTTTCGTCCCCGGATCACGCATTATCTGCTCCGAAGGGCGGGATGGCACAATTTCGACCGGGCGATCGCCAGGGATGGCTGGCGTTTCGTTTGCCTGATCCGCTTGTCGCCGATCATGCCGTTCGCGATCGCAAGCTATACGCTGGGCCTGTCTTCGATTCGCCTCCGGGATTACCTGATCGGCACCTGTGCTTCACTTCCGGCGCTCGGGCTTTATGTCTTCGCCGGAACGTTGGCGCAAGCCGGCGTCACCTCCTTGACATCATCGCAGAATCCCTGGAGTTTCTGTCTTTTGGCCATTGGCGGGATCGCGACCCTCGCCTTGTGCCTGCGGATCGGACAGCTTGCGATGAAAGCCAGTGCGAAAAGCATTTAGGGGGGAGGGATCCATGGGGCGGCCGACGCGGAACCCGTATGATCGTTGATGACTTGCCTGAATTGCCGCTATCATCAAATATTATTGTCGTGGAGTCTCGTATTGTGAAATTACCACATAACGATAAACATCAATTGCTGCCATATCTCAATGCACTATACGGAATATCCATTATTTTGTATGTATGGTTAATGGCAAATGTGACATTGGTTGCAATTCCGGAAGCTGGATATGATGACGCACTTTTTGTTAGACATGCTGGTTTTTTGTTAGGCGGGCATTGGCTTGGACCGTATGATAATCTAACTCTAGCGAAAGGCCCTTTTTATTCCGTTTGGATAGCGCTGAGTTGGATCACCGGCTTGCCGATATTGGTAACACAGGCGATCGTATATGCATTGTCTGTATTAATACTCATCCGCGGTTTGAAGCCGTGGCTGCCTTCAGAAATAACAGCGTTCGCTGTATTCTTGATTCTTCTGTTCAATCCGGCTTCGTATAGCATGGGTCAACTCCGTGTCATGCGCGAAGGCATCTATGTGCCGATGACGGTACTGATTTTTGCATTGTTCGCTTGGTGGTTCCGTTGGCATGCCTGCTCTCTGTTGCGGCGCTCTGGTTTGGCGCTCGGTCTTGGTGTAGTGGTCGGGCTGTACTGGTGTACGCGGGAAGAAGGCGTGTGGATTGTGCCGTCATTTGCGATCATCTTTGTCATTCTTCTTTTACGGTGCTTGGATCAGGAGTCTGGACCGCTTTTTGCTCGGTTTTCCACTGTACGCCCGGCATTGGTACGAGAAGTCGCCTTAATTATGGTGGCAATTGGCAGTGCCTTCCTCGTCGTTAGTGGCTTTAGCGCGATGAACTTGATGAGGTACGGTGTTAAAGATGTTGTCGAGTTCAATCAAAGAGAGTTTGTTTCCGCATATGGTTCATTGTCGCGCATCCGTCACGAGCAACCATGGACTCCTTACGTTGTGATTCCCCGTGAGGTTCTGGAAAGGGCCTATGTCGTCAGCCCTGCCGCCGCGGAACTTCGGCCGTACTTTGACGGCCCTGGCACGAATGGCTTTGAGCAAGTCGGCTGTGCGACCTATAACATTGCACCCTGTGACAAAGAAATTCGCGCAGGTTGGTTCATGTGGGCTTTGCGCGATGCTGTCGCCCAGGCGGGGCACTATCAATCCGCCGTCGAGGCACGGGCGTTCTATGGGCGCCTCACCCAAGAAATCGCGGCTGCCTGTGATGACGGGAGGCTTTCCTGTTTGTCACCGCGGGCGACGATGGTGCCACCGTTCCGTTGGGACTATCTCTGGTCGACTATGCAAACTGCGGGGAAGGTATTGCACTTTGCGGTTACCCTGCAAGCAATGGGTGTCCCACGAGGCCCGATGTCCTGCATTGTCGATGACTGTGGTCATGCAACGCAATCTCAATGGCCGCTGTTTCTCGACCTCGTCCAATCGTCTGTGTTTATTCATGCACCGTGGTTGCCCGATACGGAGGCGGTGCAGCGGCGGAGTACGATGAACAATCCATTGCCGTTTCAGCGTCGCAGAGAGATGGTTGCCCGATGCCTGGAAGGCATTATCGCAATTTACCGTTTAGCGATGCCTTGGGTCATGGGGGGCGCGTCAGCGGCTTTCATCTGGATGGGGTTTGCTTCCTTGCGCCGTCGCCGCGTCGAACCGTTGTTTGTGTGTGCAAGCATTGCTGCCCTTGTTGCGGTTTGCCGAATTTTGTTGTTGGCGTTTCTCGACGTAACGGCGATCCCAAGCGTTAACTCGCTCTACCTGTCACCGGCCTATCCCGCTCTATTGCTTTTTGGGGCGACTGCCATATTAGGAATTATCCGCGAATTGACCGAAGTTGTGTTGATGGTTCTGCGACAAACTTCGCGCTTCCTCGCTATTCTGCGTGGGTAGCGGCGTGACCATCGATTGAGTCCGCCTGCGGCCATCCCTACGTCCCGACCTGGGCTTGCGGTAGGCAGCCGAGCGCAGTGGCGGTCAAGGCTGGCCGCAGGCCACCGCCGCGTCCGCGGCGACTTGCCCTTGACCGTCGCGAGCACGGCTGCGCACTTGCCGCAGTCAGGACGAGGGAGACCGCGATGTGCGACACACAGTTACTTCAGATGGCGTTGGGGCTGACGCTGCCGTGGCAGGTGGCGCGCTGTGCTTTCGACGATGGCGCCAAACGTCTGGCCATCTACCTGGACTTCCCGAGAGGCAGCCGCTTTGCCTGTCCAGAATGCGGCGGAGCCGACGGCCCGACCTACGACACCGACGAGATGACCTGGCGGCGCCTCAACTTCTTCCAGCACGAGGCGTACCTCCATGCGCGGTGCCATTGGTCACCTGCGGTGTTAAGCGGGTGGGCGTGCCGTGAGCGCGCGACGGCAGTGGTTTCACCCTGTTGTTCGAGGCATTGCTGATGACGATGATGACCGCCATGCCGGTGGCTACCGTCGGTCGTCTGGTCGCCGAGCGCGACACCAAGCTGTGGCGGGTTCTCCATCACTATGTCGAGGAAGCCCGCTCGGGCACAATCTGTCGGTTCTTCACGCGCCACAATATCACGCTAAAAAAAGAGCTTGCACGCCTCGGAGCAGGGACGTCTCGCTGTAGCAGCGGCCCGTCACGATTTTATTCGCCGGCAACCATCGCTCGATCCTGAGAAATTGATCTTTCTCGATGAGACCGCCGCGAGCAGCAAGATGACCAGAACCCATGGCCGCTGTGCGCGCGGCCTTCGCTTGGTTGATCCGATACCGCATGGTCATTGGAGGACTTCAACGCTGGTGCAGCGGGTTCACATTTTAACAAGGTCTTCGGCGACGCTGTTATGGACATCTGGGAGCTGGACGATCCGGCACCGTACTATGAGGTGGTCGGCGGCGGCCCTTGCACCTTGTCAACGCCGCTGCGCGAGGATGTCACCGCCGATTGCACCGCACCGGCGCGCCTCCGCCGCCGCGAACTGTTCATGCCGGGATGGCGGGCCAGCATCAATGATACCGCGACCGCTGTCGGCCCGGATGGCGAGATCTTCGAGGGTGTGGTTCTGCCGTCGGGACACAGCCAAGTCCACTTTCACTTCAGGCCGCCCTTCGTTCGCTTCGGCTGGGTCGCGAGCCTGATCGGGGCGCTGGGTCTATTGGGATGTGGCATCCAAGCGCGCCGTCGGCGCGCGTCACAATGATGCTGATGTCGCAACCGGAAGCGTCCTGCCAAGGTCCCGGGACAATGAGCCGACGCAGAACACGAGCTATGCGGGGAAATGGGTGATGACGGGATGAAGCAGGCGGCGTATCGAGACGGGTAACCAGCCTGTCAGAACCTCCTGAAGGGAGCGATACGCCATGAAGGAAGATAGCACCGTTGTTCGGCTGCGTCAGCCCGAGGAGCTTGACGATCCGCTGAGCGACATCTTGCGCCGAGGTGCGCGGAGTCTGCTGGCGCAGGCGGTTGAGCAGGAGGCGGAAGCCTTTCTCGCCGAGATGAAGGACAAGACGCTCGGCGATGGGCGCGCCCGGCTGGTGCGCCACGGTCATGGACCGGAACGGGAAATTCAGACCGGCATCGGCCGGGTGGCGGTGTCACGGGTGAAAATCCGGGATCGGGGGGCGTCCGGGGAAGACCGGATCCGCTTCACATCGGCGATTGTGCCGCTGTGGGCGCGGCGGACCAAGAGCCTGGATTCGCTTCTGCCCGCACTTTACCTGCGCGGCATCTCGACCGGCGATTTTCAGGAGGCTTTGTCGGCGCTGCTCGGCAAGGATGCCCCCTGCCTGTCGCCCGCCGTGATTTCCCGCCTGACGGCCGAGTGGTCGGCCGAGTACGAGCGTTGGCAAAAACGCGACCTGTCGGCGCGGCGCTATGTGTATGTGTGGGCCGATGGCGTCTATCTGCAGGCCCGCATGGAGGACAACGCCGAATGCATGCTGGTGCTGATCGGCGCCACGCCAGAAGGCCGCAAGGAACTGATCGGTTTTCAGGTGGGGGTGCGCGAAAGCGCCCAGAGTTGGCGGGAGTTGCTGGTCGATCTGAAGGCGCGTGGCCTGGGCGTTGGGCCTGAACTGGCCGTCGGCGATGGCGCGCTTGGTTTCTGGAAGGCCGTGGACGAGTTGTTCCCCGGCACCAGGCACCAGCGCTGCTGGTTGCATAAGACCGCCAACATCTTGAACAAGGCCGCCAAGTCCGTTCAGCCCAGCATGAAGAAGGATATCGCCGAGATATGGATGTCACCCGACCGGGCGGACGCGGGAAAGGCCATGGATGTTTTCGCCGAGAAGTATGGCGCCAAATACCCCAAGGCAGTCGAGTGCCTGGAAAAGGACCGCGACGCTCTGCTGGCCTTCTTTGACTTTCCTGCCGAGCATTGGGTGCATCTGCGCACCACCAACCCCATCGAAAGCGTCTTCGCCACTGTCCGCCATCGCACCGTACGCACCAAAGGCGCACTATCGCCCACTACCGCCAGGCTGATGGTTTTCAAGCTCGTCACCGCCGCAGCGAAAAACTGGCGGCGGCTGAAGGGCGAAAATCAGTTGCCCAAGGTCATCCGCGGCGTCAAATTCGTCGACGGTGTCGAAGTCATCGAGCCAACATCACAGCACGCCGCCTGAAACCGCCGTCACCCAAATTCCCGCATAGCTCCGCAGAACAGAGGGGGGTGAGTCTCGCCGGGGCGGCGTCTGCTACTCCACGAGATCAAGGCGGCGTTGATCCGGGTGATTTCCTCGCCGAACCGGCCCAGTTGCGCCTCAAAGTGCGAAATCGATTCGGCGTCGATCGCCGCATCCCATCGCATTCCGGTGACGCTGGTCTCGATCCGATGAAGCCTGTAGCCGTGCTCTCTCTGGGCATACAGTCTACGCCATGACCCGAAATTCGTTCGGATTTTTGACGCGAAAATGATCGCTAACAGTATCGCGGAGAGTGTTCCATCGGGGGGGGACGTCGTCGTGCAGGAAGCCGAGGATGACCTGACAGAAGCCCTCGTATGTTGGGTAGCACTGGTTGTGGGTGATGGCCTTGTGCATCGCGCCCCAGAATCGCTCGATTGGGTTGAAATGCGGGCAATAGGCGGGGAAGAAGTGAAGAACGATGCGCCGCCCTGGCTGATCAAGCCATTCCCGCACCCTCTTGGCGTGGTGATAACGGGCGGTGTCGAGGAAGACATGGCTCAGCCGCATCGCCGGGTCCATGGCTTCAATGCTGGCCAGCAGGGCGATGGTGCTGACGGCGTCGGCGGTCAGCACGTCGATCATGCGGGTCCGGCCGGTCGCTACGCCATATCAATTAACAGCTCAAAACACGCATGTGATCATGATGCGCACTTACGCATCGATATAAAGATCACGATAACCCCCGAGGCCCCCAAGGGCATCAGCCGCACCGCTCACAGCTCCCAATCCTCCACGCAAAGCCCTGCCACCCGCTCAAATTCTCGGGTGTTATGCGTGATCAGGATGAACGAGCGTGCCACAGCCTGGCCGGCGATCAGGACGTCATAGAGGCCGATCGGCGTGCCGGCGGCGGCCAGGGTCGCCCGGATCTCCCCGGCCTGGCGGGCGTCTTCGCGATCGAAGTCGAGAACTTCAAATTGCAAAGCCTCGACCCGTGCAACATTTTCTGTCCGATGCTGACTCTTGCAGGCTCCGTAAAACAACTCATGTGCGACGATCGCGGGGACCCCGAAGTCAAACGGTTGGTGTTGCCGCAGGCGGGCAATGAACCCCGGATGACCCTTCAGGACGGCTATTACGGCGTCGCTGTCGAGGAGGTATCTCAACCGAAAAAATCCAATTCGGGGAGATCCGGGGCCGGTGGCTGCTCGGTCACCGCGCGCGCGAAGTCCTCATCAACGGCGCCGACAACGTGGTCGAGCCACGCCCAATCGTTGGGGATTGGCTCCAGGATGACGGAATTCCCATGCCGGCGGATGCGAACCTCGGTCGCATCGAACCGAAACCCTTTCGGCAAACGAACGGCTTGGGATCGGCCGTTCATGAAGATCTTCGCGGTTTCCATGGCAAGCCCCTGAGACGGTGATATAGATTAAAGATATATATCATGCAAGCTAAAGTCAAGTTTGCGGCGGTCGTGTTCGGCCACAGCCAGGACTGCATATTCGCAATTTGTTCCAGTTATAGTCAGTCTACGCCACGGCCCGAAATTCGGTCGGATTTATAACGCGAAAATTGTCGATAACAGTATCGCGAAGAGTCGTTCCATGGGGCTGGGATATCGTTACACAGGAAGTCGGGGAACGGCCTGGCAGAAACCCTCGCGCGTCTGGTGGCATTGGTTGTGGGTGATGGCCTTGCGCATCGCGCCTCATAATCGCTCGATCGGGTTGAAATTCGGGCAATAGGCGGGAACGAAGTGAAGAACGATGCGCCGCCCTGGCTGATCACATCGGCGCTCACTTAACGTCCTGTTTCGCCGTTGCCCCCGGTCACGCGCTTGGGCATGCACACATCTCGGAGCGCCCCGCTCCGCGGTGGATGGGACGGTTACCCATCCTCAAGGCAGCCAGGGCCAATTACATTGAATTTGCTCCCGTCACCCCCGCGTTCGCGGGGCATGACGGCGATGCCGGGGCCTCTTCCGGTTTACCCGGGCAACCCCGTTGACCGCCCGATCACCCCAGCCATTGCCCGTCGCCGCCGACCCAGGTCGCCAGCACCGACAGATCGCCATCCAGCAGCGTCAGGTCGGCCTGAAATCCGGGGGCCAATCGCCCCAGCCGGTGGTCGAGCCCGAGAAATTCCGCCGGATACAGCGAGGCCATGCGCAGCGCCTCGGTCACCGGCAGTCCCAGCAGCGACACGCAATTGCGCACCGCCTGTGCCATGTCGATATCGGCCCCGGCCAGCACGCCGTCCTCGCTGACCAGCCGACCGTCGCGGCGCAGCACGGTCTGGCCCAGCAGGACGAAGCGTTCGGCGTCGGTGCCGACCGGTGACATCGCATCCGTGACCAGGAACAGCTTGCCCGGTCGTTTGGCGGCGATCATGACGCGCAGCAGCGTCGGGTCGACATGGTGGCCGTCGACGATAATGCCGCACCAACTGTCGCCGTCGTCGAGCGCCGCGATCACCGGGCCCGGGTCGCGGTTGACGATCGGCGGCATCGCGTTGGACAGGTGGGTGAAGCCCCTGATGCCATGCGTCAGCGCCGCGCGCACCCGGGCCGCGCTGGCCGCGGTGTGACCCGCGGCCAGGATGATCCCGGCCGCGGCCAGGCGGGCGATGGTCGCATCCTCGATCTGCTCCGGGGCCAAGGTCAGCAGCAGCCGGCCGTGGTTCGCCGTCAGTTGCGGGCACAGCCGCGACAGTTCGGCGATATCGGTTTCGTCCGGCGTCCGGATGAAGCGCGCCGCGTGGATCCCCTTGCGTTGCGGGCTGATGAACGGCCCCTCCAGATGCAGGCCGAGAACCCCGGATCCCGGCTGCGCCACCGCGGCCACGGCGGCCTGGCACGCCTGCCGCATCTTGTCACGGTCATCGGTGATGAAGGTCGGCAGTATTCCGGTGGTGCCCAGGCGGCGGACCGCGGCGGCGATCTGCCGCACCGCCTCGGCTGTCGGACGATCGTTGAACAGCACGCCGCCGGCGCCATTGACCTGGGCGTCGATGAAGCCTGGCACCAGCAGGCTGCCCGGGGGCAGCTTGACCGTTGTGGCGTCGGGGCGGGGGGCATCGGCCGGTACCAGATCGAGGATCCGCGCCCGGTCCAGCAGCAGGGCGTGATCGTCGAGGATGCGGGTCCCGGTGAACAGCCGGGCCCCGGTCAGAAGCGTTGTCATCACACGGTTTCCGTGACTTTGGCCAAGTGGTTCGGGACATCCGGGTTGAAGCCGCGCGCCTGGGCCAGGCCGGCAACCGCCATATAGAAGCTCTGGATCTGGCACAGCGGGGCGATTTCCGGCGGCAGGCCGGGCACGATCGGCAGCGGGCGGGCGCCGGGGGCATTGAGCACCGACCAGACCAGTCCGCCCTGGCCCGCGATCCGGGCCACCGCGCGGCGGGTCGATTCCGCGGAGGCATCCTCCTGTCCCAGCGCCAGCACCGGCAGGCGCGGGCCGATCATGGTCAGGGGGCCGTGGATGACTTCGGCGATGCTGAAGGCCTCGCCATGCAGGCAGCAGGTTTCCTTGAATTTCAGGGCGATTTCCTGGGCGATGCCCAGGCCGGGGCCGCGGCCGACGACAAACAGGCCCGGGGCCAGCAGCAGGGATTGCAGCGCCGGGCTCCAGTCCAGGGCGCGCGACGCGGTCAGGGCGTCGGGCAGGGCGTCGATCGCGGCCTTCAGCGGGGCCGATTGCGACCAGTGCGCGGTCAGGCTGAGGAAGGCCAGCGCCGAGAGAATATGGGATTTGGTCGCGGCGACGCTGACCTCGGGACCGGCGGTCAGCGGCAGGCTGATGTCGCACAGCGCCGCCAGGGGGGAGGTTTCGTCATTGACGAAGCCGAGCACCAGCGCCCCGCCGGCACGGGCCTTTTCGGTCAGGCTCAGCAGGTCGGGGCTGCGGCCCGACTGCGATACGGTGATGAACAACGCGTCGCGCAGGTCGAGCGGCGCGTCATAGACCGAGGCGATGCCGGGTCCGACGGAAGTCACCGGCATGCCCAGCGTGGTTTCGATCAGGAATTTGCCATAGGTGGCGGCGTGATCGGAACTGCCGCGGGCGCAGGTGACGACATAGCGCGGCGGGGCACGGCGCAGCCGGGCGCCCAGGGCGGCGAAGGCCTCGGCATGGCGCGCGATCTGGCGGCGGGCGGCCTCCGGCGTCTCCCCGGCTTCGCGGGTCAGGGCGGGAACGGCGCGCGTGTCGGTGGTGATGTTCGCGGGGGATTCGGTCATCATTGTTTCTCCTGCCGTTACCGGGACCAGCCGGCGAGGCTCAGTTCAACCAGGAAGTCATAGATGTCGCCGCGGTAATGCGAGCGGACGAATTCGATGGGGCAGCCATTTTCCAGCAAGGTCCGCCGCTCGATATAGAGTGCGGCATCGCCCTCCCTGGCATCGAGCAGCGGGGCGACGTCGGCGGGCATCTTGACGGCACGCAGACGCTGCAGCGCGCGAAACGGCGGATAGCCGAGCACCCGGAGTTTTTCGTAAAGCGATCCCTGGACCTCGGTCGGGTCGGGCAGGAACCGGGTCGGCACGATCGCGAGTTCGATCGCGACGGGAATGCCGTCGGCCAGCCTTTGGCGGCGCAACCGGCTGACCGTGGCGCCGGGCGACAGGTCGAGGGCCAGGGCCTCTTCCGGGGTCGCGGCGGAGATCGTGTGTTCCAGCCAGCTCGAGCCGGCGGTCAGCCCGCGCGACACCATGTCGTCGGTGAAGCTGGTCAGGGTTGACAGTCGCTGTTCGACATGAGGCGCGGGATTGATGAAGGTGCCCGCACCCTGGCGTTGGCTCAGCAACCCCTCATTCGTCAACTCATGCAGGGCTTTGCGCACCGTGACCCGCGACACCCCGAAACTTTCGGCGAGATCCCGTTCGCCGGGCAGAGCCCCGACGGCATCGAGTTGGCCGCCTTGCATCAGTCGGCGAAGGTGGCGCGCCAATTGCAGGTATAGCGGCAACGGTGAGTCGCTTGACAGGGCGCTTTTATCGAACGGACCGACATGTGTGTCTTGGCTGAACATCAAGACAGGCTCCACCGCATCGTGATCGGTCACTATGATACCAATGTGATGCCATAAAGCAAGGCTGATGGCCTTCGCTCACGATGGCGCCGCTTTGATCAATTTTGCGGCACTGCACCCGAGCTGGCTCGATTCTCACCATGTTTCGCCGCGGTGCGACGATGATGGGGGTCGTTTTGAAATGATTGCGCGAATGACGGGCGGTCGTGGGGTCGATTGCTGCGGGTTAAATGTCGCAGCGGCGCGTTCTCCTCAATTTTTGTTGCAGCTTCGAGTCAGTCTGCTAAGCTCCGAATAAGTCCAATGTAATGCCACTGCCAAAGTGATGGCCCCGGATGCGACGGAGTGACGGAATGGACCCGACGGAAAGCGCGGCCCCCCGCTATCGCGGCATGGATGGCTGGCCGGTTCACGACACCGTGACGGCACTGTGGGCCGGTCAGATGACGGCCGCGGCGGCATGCCTGGCCGTTCTGCCGGTGCTCACCGCGGCGGTTGAGGATGCGACCCGGCGATTGACCGGGACCGCCGGTCGCCTGATCTATGCCGGGGCGGGGTCGGCCGGCCTGGTCGCGGTTCTGGATGCCCTTGATCTGGGTGACACCTTTGATTGGCCCGATGACCGGCTTTCGATCCTGCTGGCGGGTGGGCTTGACCTGGCCCGCGGATTGGCCGCGGAGATCGAGGATGATGCCGGTTCCGGACGGGCGCGGCTGGGTGATCTTGCCGTGGGGCCCGATGATGTTGTCATCGGGGTTTCGGCCAGCGGCCGCAGTGCCTTCACGGTGGCGATTGTCGAGGCGGCACGGCGGCGTGGCGCCTCGACAATCGGCGTGACCAGTATTGCCGGCTCCCCCTTGACCGGGGCGGTCCTGCACCCGATCGTGGTCGCGACGGGTGCCGAGGTCATCGCCGGATCGACGCGGATGGGGGCCGGCACCGCTCAGAAGATCGTCCTGAATCTGTTTTCGACGGCCGTGATGATCGGTCTGGGCCGCGTCTATGACAATTTGATGGTCAATGTCCGCCCGCGCAATGCCAAGTTGCGGCGTCGCTGTGCGGCGATCGTAGCCCAGATCGCCGGCGTCGATGAGGCCCGGGCTTCCGCGGCTCTGGCCCGCCACGGCGCGGTCAAGAATGCGGTTCTTGGCCTGGCCGGAGCCCCGGCGGAGGACATTCCCGGCCTTCTGGCCCGCGCCGGGGGAAATCTGCGCCACGCCCTGGCCGCGGCCGGGCTGACCGTTGGGGCTGCGGTCATCGATCCGGGTTGAGTGGCAGCCGTCGCGTCGGTCCCGGCCGTTCCTGTGTCATGATTAAGCGTTGGAGGGAATAAGCAAATGAGCGCGATTAAATTTAACGGCGTCCAGCAGTTGGGGCGGGCTTTGATGCTCCCCATTGCTGTGTTGCCCATTGCCGGTCTTCTGCTGCGCATCGGTCAACCGGATCTGTTGAACCTGCCGTTTGTCGCCGCCGCCGGCGATGCGATTTTTACCAATCTCGGCATTCTGTTTGCCATCGGTGTCGCGGTTGGTTTTGCCAAAGAGAATCATGGCGCCGCCGGACTGGCCGGTGTCGTGGGTTATTTCATCACGATCGTTGGCGCCCAGTCGATCGTCACGGTTCCGCCCGACATCGTTGCTGATGCGCTCAAGGCTGCGGCGTTCAAGGCTGGCATGGCCAAGCATATCAGCATTCCGGTGGGCATCCTGTGCGGCCTGATCGGCGGCTGGATGTACAATCATTTCAAAGATATCAAGCTTCCCGATTATCTGGCGTTCTTCGGCGGCCGGCGCTTTGTGCCGATCATCACCGGCTTTGCCTGTCTGTTCCTGGCGGCGGCGTTTGGCTGGGGCATGCCCTCGATCGAAAGCGGGCTTGATGGCCTGGCCCGCACCGTGTTTGCGATGGGTGACCTGGGCCTGTTCTTCTACGGCGTGTTCAACCGTCTGCTGATCGTCACCGGCCTGCATCATATTCTCAACAGCCTGGCCTGGTTCATTCTGGGCAACTACAACGGCACGACGGGTGATCTGAACCGGTTCTTCGCCGGTGACCCGACCGCCGGCGCCTTCATGGCGGGTTTCTTCCCGGTCATGATGTTTGGTCTGCCGGCCGCCTGTCTGGCGATGTATCACGCGGCGCCCAGCGCCCATCGCGCCCGGGTCGGCGGTGTCCTGCTGTCGATGGCGCTGACGGCGTTCCTGACCGGTGTGACCGAGCCGGTGGAATTCGCCTTCATGTTCCTGGCCCCGGCGCTGTATGCGGTTCATGCCGTGTTGACCGGCCTGTCGCTGGTCATCATGGATGTACTGAATGTCAAGCTGGGCTTTGGTTTCTCGGCGGGCCTGTTCGACTATGTCATCAACTTCAAGAAGGCCACGAACCCCTGGCTGTTGCTGCCCGTCGGTGCGGTCTATTTTGTGGTCTATTATGTCCTGTTCCGGGTCGTGATTGCCCGCTTCGATCTGAAGACCATGGGGCGCGAAGGTGACGCGGGCCAGGACGATGAGATGCTGGAGGAACCGGCGACGGCTGCTGCCGGGAATCGCGGTTCGTCCTATCTGGCGGCAATGGGCGGCATCGCCAATGTTCGGACCTGTGAATCCTGCACCACCCGGTTGCGGGTCGAGGTCGCGGACAGCAGTCGCGTCGATCAGGCGGCTCTGAAGGCGCTGGGTGCCCGGGGCGTCGTCAAGGTCGGGGCCAATTCGGTCCAGGTTGTGATCGGCCCGATTGCCGATCAGGTCGCCGACGAGGTCCATGTCGCCATGAAGGCGGCCCGCGGCCGTTGATGCCCCGGGCCGGTTCATCGGGGCCGGTTCGTCGGGGCCGGTTTGTTGGTGAAGGGTTGCCTGGCTTCGGCCGGGCAGTCTTTCCGTTATGATCGCGATTGGTTCCAGGGCGCGAACGGTGCTATTGAGGAGCCGTGAGGTGTCGGTTCCGTCTTTGGCGCGAATCGCCGCTGCTGTTTTTTTGTTGTGAGCCGTCGCATGCGTTGTCGAGGATGCCAATGGCCCGGCCGGTTCCATCGCGGGGCGGGATGAGCCGCTTCCGGGGAACGCCACCGCAATCCGGCCAACCGCCGGCCGAAAATTCGCCGATGGAACCGTCCGTCGGTCCGACGCATCGCGAAGCACGCCATCAGGCGCTTCATCCCGATCCGGCGGTTCGCGAGTCCCTGGCGGCCCGCCCCGACATCGCGCCGGAGTTCCTGTTCCTGCTGGCCAGCGATCCCTCGGCGGCCG
This sequence comes from Azospirillaceae bacterium, assembly GCA_031291675.1. Classification (GTDB taxonomy): domain Bacteria; phylum Pseudomonadota; class Alphaproteobacteria; order Azospirillales; family Azospirillaceae; genus JARLIO01. Next base: position 6,625 of record JARLIO010000059.1, on the reverse strand, counting down.
TGCGGCGAACCGTGGCGGCAAACGCGGCAACGCCGGCGAAGGCGCGGCGCCTGCTGGCCGCGGACCGGGATCCCGATGTCCGCGTCATCCTGGCGCAGCGGCTGGCCACGGTCCTGTCCGGATCGGGGACGACGATGAAGCTGGCGGTTGACCTGCTCGACCAGCTGGCGCGGGATGAGGCCTCCAGCGTGCGCCAGGCGGTCGCGTCCGCCCTCAAGGATGTCGCCTGTGCGCCCCATTCGATCTGTGTGCATCTGGCGCAGGATATCGCTCAGGCGGTCGGGGAACCGATCCTGCGCTATTGGATCGGTCTGACCGATGATGATCTGTTGGCGATCATCGCCGATAGTCCGGCTGACTGGCGACTGGAGGCGATCGCGCAACGTGATCAGGTCGGATCGTCGGTGGTCGATGCCGTTTATCATGCCCATCACGATCCGGCGACCAAGGCGCTGATTGAAAATCCTGGCGCGGTGCTGTCGCCCGATACGCTGCGGGACATGGCGGACGATTCGGCGCGCAAGGGCGCGTGGCAGGAACCGCTGGCCCGGCGGGCGCACCTGCCGCCGGCTGTGGCGTTGCGCCTCGCCGAAGTCGTTGATGAGCAGGTGCTGACCCTGCTCAGCCGCCGGCGCGATTTCGACGCCGAGACGGTTCAGGAGATCAGATCGGTGGTGCGTCGTCGCCTCGACTTCAACATTCACCAAGATCAGGGCGAAGGACCGCAGCAGCACGCGGTGCGCCTGTATAATGCCGGGATGCTTGATGAGCGGACGATCAGCGATGCCTTGGCCTGGGCTGATGTCACGTTCGTCAAGGTGGCCCTGGTGCTCTTGTCGCAATTGCCGCTGGATACCGTCAACAGCATCCTCGGCTCGGGGAGCGCCAAGGCGGTCACCGCTTTGGCGTGGAAGGCCGGGCTGAGCATGCGCTGTGCCCTGCAGCTCCAGTTGCGAGTCGCGAAAATCGAGCCCAAGAACGTGCTGAATGCCCGGATGGGGGTTGATTACCCGCTGCCGGCTGCGGACTTGAATCGGTCGCTGGCGCTGTTTTCCGAGATGGACTGAGGGATACCGTGGGGTGCCGGGGACGGCGTGGCGCGACGCCCGCGGCCTGCTGAGCGGGGGCGCGGAAATCTGGCAATCGCGTCGCCGCGGGCGTATTCTGCTCTATTATGCAGATCGGTCCAATGCCCGTCGTGGTCGCGCAGATCCCCCCGGATGCGCGCCAGATTGTCAATCCGGGTGGTGGTCAGATCGTGGCGGGCGCCTACGCCGCGGTCGCGGCCACGGCTGCGCCGGTGCAGGGCCTTTCGGCCTATGGCGCTATTCCGGCGGGCAAGAGCGAAAAAAGTGCCACCAGCGGTCAGAATGGCGACCGTGCCCGCGTCGGTGACCGCTCCGCGGCGGTGTTGAATGCCCGGAGCAATGCGACGTCGGGGCAAGGTCGGCGCGGCCGGGGGCAGCAGGTCGACGTTTCGATCTGAGCGGACGCATCGGGCGGTGATGCCGTGACAGGGCGTTGCCGTCACATGACGATGCGGTTTGCCCCGCTTTTCTTGGCCCGATACATCGCCTGATCGGCATGGCTGCACAGGGTTTGGGCATCGGTGCCGTGATCGGGGAATATCGCGATCCCGATGGAGAGCCCGACGCGAAGCGTCAAGGTTCCGATTTCGAACGGCTTGCTGATCACATCCTGCAGCGCCGCCGCCGCGATGGGGGCGTTGGCTTGCGGATCGTCGAGGTCGTTCAACAGGACCAGGAATTCGTCGCCACCATAGCGCGCGATACTGTCGGATTGACGGATATGCTGGCGCAGGCGGTCGGCAATCTGACACAGAATGCTATCGCCGATTTCGTGGCCGTGGCTGTCGTTGATCGGCTTGAAACCATCAAGATCAATGAACAGCAAGGCGAAGGATGTGCCGGACTGTTGGGCGTGGGTGATCGCCTGATCCACCTGGGCGTCGAACAGGGTTCGGTTGGGTAATCCGGTCAGGGTGTCGTGATGCGCGATATGGGCGAGGCGCGCCTCATTCTCCTGTAATCGGGCAACCAGAAAATTGAAGCCCCTGACCAGTTCGCCGACCTCGTCGGCATTTCCGGTCGGCAGGGCCGCCAGCGGGGTTTCGCCTGTCGCCATGCGGTGGATGGCCTGTGACGCGCGGGTCAGCGGGCGGAGGAAGCGGGGTACGGCCACCATCAGGAACGTGATCGCGACCGTTGCAATGACCACGCTGTTGCGCATCATGAAATGGCGGATTTCGGTCACGCCCCGGAAAATCTCCGAGGCCGGGAGGCGGGCGACCAGGAACCAGTCCGTCGCCGGGACCGAGACGACGGCCGACAGCTCCTCCTCGCCCAGGTTGTTGATTGCCATGCCGGTGCCGCGGAAGCCGGCCATCGCCCGGTCATGGAGGGCATTGACCCCCGGCTTCGGCAGGGGGGCCAGGATCCGCGCCGGATCGGTGCCTGCGACAAACACGCCGTCTTTGGGTGAGATCACCAGGAAGCTTCCGGTGTCACCGATCCTGGCCTCCTGCAGCACGCCCAGAAAATCGGGGGCCGCGATCGCCGTCATGCCGACCAGAATGGCGAGGGGTTTGCCGTCGGGGTCCAGGATGGGGGCTGCAATCAGGATGATCGGTTCGCCGGTCGCCTTGCCTCGAGTCGGTCTGGCAATCGTGGTGCGCCGGGAGCGGGCGGCCTCAAACAGCCAGTCCGGTTGCGAAAGATCGATTTCGCTGTTGCCGGGCAGGGTCGGGTATTCGGTGATCACGGCATGGTCCTTCAAGGCCAGAACCGCAAAGCCGTGTGAGAATAACGGGTTGAGATCACCCCATTCGACCAGCCAGGCGGTCAGGCCCTCGGGATCGGTCAACAGAGGTCGCGGCAGGTGCGCCGCGAGATGCACCAGCAGTTCGGTTCGTGCCATCATCTTGGTGCCGAGGTCACGCGCGACATAGCGGCCGATCGACAGCTCGTGGGACGCTGACAGGGTCAGGACCTGCTTTTCCAGTTCCGGCGTCAGAAAGATGATGCGGCCAATCAGGCCGGCCAATACCAGAGCGATCGCAATGATGTTGATCCTGACGGTGACACTCCGCAGTGAGTATCGAGGCCAGAAACCACGAAGGTTCAAAATCATTGCGCTGTCTCCGAAAATGACGCGACAGGCCCAGTATTTCTCGCATCCAGCATCTTTATATGAACATTTTCTAGTTTATGCGTCGTTCTTCGGCGTGGCGGCCGGTGGGATGGCGTGGTCTGACTTTCCGGCATGTTAGCGGTATTAGGCGAGGCCGCAACCTTGCGACCACGTGCCGCACTAAAATGCCTCGGTCATCGGATGGTTGCGCCAGGCTTCTCGTGAAATTAGAATGACTCGAAGTCAGCGGTCCTTTGCTGTCTGGCCTTGAGAGGGGAGGCGCCCGCCGCCTTCCCGCCAGGGGCGCCGGTGCGCGACCGCGTTGCGGCTGGGAGCGCCAGCTTGTAGGGTTGAGCCCGCCGGGTCCTCCGCGCGACCGATGGCAGGGTCGGTCGTGGTGACGGGGGTCGCACCTGGCAAATGAGGAATGATGGCCGAGAGCCGACGTCTGGATGCCAAAGGGTTGCGTTGCCCGTTGCCGGTCTTGCGCGCCCGCCGAATGATGAAACAGATGGCGGTTGGTGACGTTCTGGTGGTTGAGGCCACCGACCCGGGAGCGATCACCGATTTTCCGGCGTTCTGTGCCGCGACAGGCCATTGCCTGGTCGAGAGTCGCCGCGAGGGTGATATCCTGGTTTTTACCATCGGAAAGCAAAACTGAGCCTGTGACGCGCAAGGCCCGTCTTCGTGGCGATGCGGAGCCGACACGGCGAGATTTATTCCCGCGAGAGCGAAGGGGCAAAGCGACTCCAAAAGCTTGTGCTCATGGTTGACAGTGTTACGCCCAGGCAGGGGGCGGGATATGTTCCTGCTGGTCCTTCCGCGTCGATTTGTATCATCAACCAAGCGGCGACGCCTATGGTGCGCCGCGTTTTTTTGACGATGCGGCGCAACGGGATGTCCACGAGGAGGTTCCCGCTTTCCGGGCGTGCGATCGGGGCGATTTCCTCGAATTCGGCTCGGCTTCCGATCCCTGATCTGTAACAATGGCGTCACGATCGATGAGACCCCTGCTCCTCTTGCAGTCGGTGGTTTAACGATGACGACCGCGCTCTATTATCACCCGCAGTGCCTGGAGCATGTGACCGGCGACGATCATCCCGAGAGTCCGGAGCGGCTCCGGGCGGTTCTGGCGGCGCTCGACGCTCTGCAGGCCGAGCGGCTCGACCACCGGTTGGCAATCCCGGCGACGCGCGACCAGATCAGCCTTGTCCATGATCGCGATTATGTCGCTGCGATCATGGCCGCGGCACCGGGCCGGGGACTGCTCGATCTCGGTGACGGGACCATGATCTCGCCAGGCTCGGTCGCCGCGGCCCTGCTCGCCGTCGGCGCGGTGTGTGGTGCGGTCGAGGCGGTGCTGGATGGCGCGGTCCAAACGGCGTTCTGTGCGGTGCGGCCACCCGGTCATCACGCGGAGCCGAACCGGGCGATGGGCTTCTGCCTGTTCAACAATGTCGCGATCGGGGCGCGTTATGCCCTGTCCCGGGGGGATGTGCGCCGGGTTGCGATCATCGATTTCGATGTGCACCACGGCAACGGGACCCAGGTCGTGGTTGACCCCGATCCCGCCCTGATGCTGCTGTCGACCCATCAATCTCCGCTTTATCCCGGCACGGGTGCCGCGGATCAGGTCGGCGATCACGCCAATGTCATCAATATACCCCTGGCGGCAGGGTCGGGGTCGCCGGAATTCCGCCGGGCGGTCACGGCGCGCCTGGCGCCGGCCCTTGCCCGTTTTCCGCCCGACCTGATCATGATCTCGGCCGGCTTTGATGCCCATTGGCGCGACCCGCTGGCCGATCTCAATCTGGTCGAGGATGATTTCCGCTGGGTGACCCGCAAGCTGGTCGAATTGGCCCGTCTGTATTGCCGGGGACGAATCGTGTCGACACTGGAAGGCGGTTATGATGTCGCCGCGTTGGCGTCATGCTGTGTTGCCCATGTTCGCGCCCTGGCGGCGCCGTGACCGGCGCTCGCGCAGGCGCGGCCGTGTGACCACGGTCGCGGCAAAATTTACGGGCGTGTGTTCGCTCCTCTTGCGGCAAACCCCCGGCGCGCCTAGTGTCCTCGCTTTCATATCAACGCCACACCCGTCGTCCCACTCTGGAATAAGCGTATCACAACGATGGCTGAGCAACCCGAACCCGGCTTCGCCGACATTGCCGCGCTGGGCTTCGAAGATGCCCTCGCCGAACTGGAGCGGATCGTCCGCCAGTTGGAAGAAGGGCGCGGCAAGCTTGACGAGGCGATTTCCTCTTACGAGAGGGGAACGGCGCTGCGTCGCCATTGCGAGGCCAAACTTCGTGAAGCCCAGGCCAAGGTGGAACGGATCACGATAACCGCCGATGGCAGCGTCGGCCGCGAACCGGCACGGATCGATTAATTGAATACTCCGCTCAAGAACGCGATGGCCGAGACCGTGGAAGCGGTTGAGGTCGAGATCGACCATCTCCTGCCGACGACGGCGCTGCCCGAAGCCTCCCTGTTCGAGGCGATGCGTTACGCTTGCCTCGGCGGCGGCAAGCGGTTACGTCCGTTCCTGCTGTTGGAATCGTCCAAACTGTTTGCCGTCAACCAGGCTTGCGCCCTGCGCGCCGCGGCTGCGGTCGAGTTCATCCATTGCTATTCGCTGATCCATGATGATCTGCCGGCGATGGACAACAGCGACCTGCGGCGTGGCCGTCCGACGGTTCACAAGGTTTATGATGATGCGACCGCGGTTCTGGCCGGCGACGCCCTGCTGACGCTGGCGTTCGAAATCCTGGCCGATCCCGAGACCCACGAGGATCCCAAGGTCCGTTGCCTGCTCGTCGCCGAACTGGCCAAGGCCGCTGGTGGCCACGGCATGGTCGGCGGTCAGGTTCTGGATCTGATCGCCGAGCATGAAGCCCTGGACCTGGGCGCGATCACGCGGCTGCAACGCCTCAAGACCGGGGCGCTGATCGCTTTCTCGTGCGAAGCCGGAGCGATCCTGGGTCGTGCCTCGCTGCCCCAGCATCTGGCGTTGCGCGCCTTCGCCCATGATCTCGGTCTGGCGTTCCAGATCGTCGATGATTTGCTTGATGTCGAAGGGACACCGGAAGAAACCGGCAAGGCGACGCAGCAGGATGTTGTGGCCGGCAAGGCCACGTTCGTGTCGCTGCTCGGCGTTGAACGCGCGCGCGATCAGGCCCTGATGCTGGCGACGCAAGCGGCCAACCATCTCGAGATCTTTGGGAATCGCGCTGATTTATTGAAGCAGGTTGCCGAATTTGTTGTCGAGCGTCGAAATTGAGTGTGAAAAATACAAACTGTTGGGTCAAGGGAGATCACCGGTGACACCTGCCACGAAAACGCCATTGCTCGATCGGGTGCTTCAACCGAGTGATCTGCGCCGTCTGGAACCGGACCAGTTGCAGCAGCTTGCGGATGAGCTACGCAGTGAAGTGATCAGCGCGGTCTCGGTGACGGGTGGCCATCTCGGGGCGGGCCT
>JARLIO010000012.1 GCA_031291675.1 Azospirillaceae bacterium | reverse complement strand
CGGACTCGCCCAAGAACTCGGTTCCGTACCCTGTCGCTACCAGCGCACGGGCGGGATTCTTCACCCGCTTGAAACACGCGCCTTTCCCTGGCGCACCCCGAACCCCCTCTATTTTGACAAAAACAAAGGGGTCTGGGGCATGGCCCCCGTTAGGTTTGGGGGAAAGCCCAACGCTTCGTCGCCAAAATGAGAGCCGCTGGTGGCGACAGAGGAAACTGGAACTTTTGCGGAACAACGCCTATTCTGGGCGGTGTTCCCGATCCCGCACCGGACCCGATTGGCGTCATGGCGTTATTCCCGTTTCCTTACCTCAATCCGGCGCAGCGGTCGGCGGTCGCGTATGGTGTTGGCGAAGCGGCGGGCCTTCGGCCCGGGCCGGCGTTGTTGGTGATCGCCGGGGCCGGGTCCGGCAAGACCACGACCCTGGCCCATCGGGTGGCGAATCTGATCCTCCATGATGCCGACCCGCGACGGATCCTGCTTCTGACCTTCGGGCGACGCATGGCGGCCGAGATGATCCGCCGGGTCGAGCAGATCTGCGCCGAGGCGACCGCCGGGCGTTTGTCGGCGGCCCCGGTGATCGAATGGGCCGGGACCTTTCATGCGATTGGCGCCCGGTTGTTACGCCTTTATGCCGACGCCATTGGGTTGGATGCCGGCTTCTCGATCCTCGATCGCGGCGATGCCGCCGACCTGATGGATCTGGTTCGGGATGAGCTGGGCTTTTCCGAAGCGCGGCAGCGCTTTCCCAAAAAGGCGACCTGCCTTGCGATCTATTCCTATGCGGTCAACGCCCGGACGGCGATCGACGTGGTGCTGGCACGCTCCTTTCCCTGGTGCGCCGGATGGGAGAATGAATTGCGGGGCTTGTTCGCCGGCTATGTCGCGGCCAAGCAGAACCAGAACCTGATGGACTATGACGACCTGCTGCTCTATTGGGCTCAGATGATGCAAATCGAGCCCCTGGCTGCGGCGATCGGGGCCCGGTTCGACTATGTTCTGGTCGACGAATATCAGGATACCAACGCCTTGCAGGCCGCCGTGCTGCTGGGTTTGAAGCCCGGGGGCACGGGGGTTACTGTCGTCGGTGACGACGCGCAGTCGATTTATTCCTTCCGCTCCGCGACCGTTCGCAACATCCTGGATTTTCCGACCCGCTTCGATCCGCCCGCCCGGGTGATCGTCCTGGAACAGAATTACCGCTCGACCCCGGCGATCCTGGAGGCCTGCAACCAAATTATCGCTCCGGCCCGTGAACGGTTCGCCAAGACCCTCTTTTCGGCGGCGACCGGCGGCCAACGGCCGATCCTGGCGATGGTCGAAGATGAAACGGCACAGGTCACTTTCGTGATCGACCGAATCCTGGCCTATCGCGAGCAGGGCCTGGCCCTGCGGGACCAGGCGGTGTTGTTTCGCGCGGCTCATCATTCCGGTGCGCTTGAGGTTGAATTGACGCGACGGCGGATTCCGTTCGTCAAATTCGGCGGCTTGAAGTTTCTCGAAGCCGGTCACGTCAAGGATGTCGTGGCGATCTTGCGCTGGGCCGAGAATCCCCGCGACCGGGTTGCCGGGTTCCGGGTGTTGAAATTATTGACGGGTGTCGGGCCGGGAACCGCGCGCCGGGCACTGGCGGCTCTCGATCAGGCCGGCGGCAGCATCGGGGCGCTGGAACGGTTCAAGCCGCCGGCGGCCGCGGCGGCGGCTTGGCCGGCGTTGGTGGCCATGATCCGTGATCTGGCCGGGGCAGCGGCCTGGTCGGGGCAGCTCGATCGGGTGCGGCGCTGGTACGATCCGCTGTTGGCGGACCTGTTCGATAATGTGCCGGCGCGCCGCAGCGATCTTGATCAATTGGAGCGGATTGCCGCCCAGCATCCGTCGCGGTCGCGGTTCCTCACCGATATGGCCCTGGACCCGCCGGAGGCGACCGGCGACGAGGCGGGCGTGCCGCTGAAGGATGAGGATTGGCTGGTGTTGTCGACGATCCATTCCGCCAAAGGTCAGGAATGGCGCAGCGTTTTCGTCTTGAATGTCGTCGATGGCTGCATCCCCTCGGACCTCGCAACCGGGACGGTCGACGAGATTGAGGAGGAACGCCGGCTGCTCTACGTGGCCATGACCCGGGCCCGGGACCATCTCGCCCTGGTCCAGCCGTTGCGCTTCAGTATCCGCGGCCAGCGGCGCTGGGGTGATGCCCACATCTACGCGCCGCGCAGCCGGTTCATCAGCGATGACGATCTCGCATCGTTCGAGATCGTTGGCGGTGTCCCGGCAGCGCCCTTGGGGGCCGTGGCGGTGCCGCCGCTGACGCCGCTGCCGGCGATCGATTTGAAACAGCGCTTGCGTGCCATGTGGCAATAGGCGGGCTGCGCCGCCGCCGGTATCGGGGCTATCGTCGGGTGTCATCGCATTTTGATGGCGCCACGACTCTGTTGACTTTACAAGGAAGGGCTTGTGCAGCGGTGATCGGGTTCGTCGCAAGGCGGCACAAGGCCGTCTCCAGGGCTTGTGGAGGAAGGTGGTACAGTGCTTTCCGTTGATGGCAGGCTCGTCCGCGATTCCGGAGGCACACTCCCGTTCGTGGGCCGCATCCCGGTGGGCTACATCCTGATCGCCATGGCCTACGCCATGGGGGGGCGTCTGGGCTTTGCGCTCGCGGGTCCATCGGGAAACGGCGCCGCGGTGTGGCCGGCCGCTGGTATTGCGCTGGCCGCCGTGTTGCTCTATGGGCGCGCCGTCTGGCCCGCGCTTGCCGCAGGCTCGCTTGTCCTCAATGTGGTCATGCGCTACCACGGTTTCTCGCCGGCGGCGTTGCTTGAGACGGGCGCCATTGGGGGCGTGACCTGCATCTCGGCCGTGTTGCAGGCGTTGGCGGGCGCGGCTCTGGTCCGACGGTTTGGGCGCTTTCCCAACGACCTTGATGAAGTGCGCCAGGTTTTGGCACTGTTTTTCTGGGGCGGTGCTGTCGCCGGCCTGATCAACAGTAGTGTCGGTGTCACCGTTCTCTATGTTACCGGGCGCCTCGACGCCGCCGAAATCCCCTTCGGTTTGATGGCCTGGTGGAGTGGTGGGGTGGCGGGGGTCTGCATCTTCACGCCTTTGCTGTTGGTGTGGTTGACACGACCACGGTACCGCTGGACCAACCGACGGTTTCAGGTCACCTGGGCGCTGGGTGCCGTTTTTGCGCTGGTGGTCAGCCTTGTCACCTATAACGCGATGATCCAGCGCCGCAATGTCGTGCGTGACTTCGCTGAATTGGCTCAAAGTCTGGATAATCGACTGGAAATGGCCGTATTCGCTCATCTCGATGCGGTATCCTCAATTGAGGGGCTCTATACCGGGGCGGGGAATCCGGAACGGCACGAATTTGCACGGTTCGCCGCGCGTGTCCGTGCCCGCTTCCCGGGGCTGGAATCGCTGGAATGGCTCCCCCGGGTTGCCGCCGCGGATCGGACCGCCTTCGAAGAGGGGGTTCGGCGCGCCGGGATCGCCGATTTTTCGGTGCATGACCGTGACGGCAGCGCGGTGGCGCCCTCCACCGCACGACCGTTCTATTTCCCGATTGCCGTGATCGATCCGTTGGCTGGCAAGGAACGCGTCATCGGGTTTGACATCGGTTCGGATCCCAACCGCATGGCGGCGATGATGCGGGCGTGCGATACGGGGCGTGTTGCGGTCAGCGAACGCTTCAATCTTTTGTTGAGCCACGGGACGGCTGCCCCGGCGGCGTTCACGGCGATGCTGCCGGTCTTCAATACCCAACCCGACAAGGACAATAGCGGGCAGTGCGGCGTCAACCTGAAGGGTTTTGTCTCGGGCGTGTTTCGCATCGATGCTCTGCTCCAGGCCGCCTTTGCCGGGCGCGACATGTCAGGCGTCCACTATTGGTTGATCGACGTCACCGATCCGGCCGCACCGACGGTCCTCGGTTCCGATGTTGCCGTCACGCCCGACGTCTGGGGCCAGTCGGGTTCCGGGCAGACGGACACCAAGGTCGGACAGGGCCACACCGCCACGTTGGCGCTTGGCGGGCGACATTGGCTGTTTCAGACCGTGCCCTCGCGCTCCTTCGTCGACCAGGTGCGCGGTCGCAGTGGCTGGGCGGTCCTGGGGATTGTTCTGCGCCTGTTGGTCACCAGCCTGATCGCGACGTTTGTGCTGGTCATGACCGGCCGCGAGGGCGCTTTGCGGCGGTTGGCCGAAGAGCGCTCGGTTGCGTTGCGCGATACTGAAATGAAGTTTCAGAATCTCGTCGAAAACATCAGTGACTGCATCTGGGAACTCGATGCTGCGGGCCGCTTCATCTATGTCAGCCCGGGATTCGGTGCGACGCTCGGCTATGAACCCCAATCCGTCATCGGTCGTTCGCCCAGCGACTTCATGTCGCCGACCCAGATCGCGACAAACCCGCAACGCATTGGCGCCGCCGCTACGGCACATAATGCCTTCTCGCTGCTTGAATTCGAAATGCGGCACCGCGATGGTCATAGCGTCGTTCTGGAATCGAGCGGCGTTCCGGTTTATGACGAGGCGGGAGAGTACAAGGGTTACCGCGGCATCGATCGCGACATCACGGAACGCAAACGTGTTGAGCAGGCCCTGGCCGAACGCACCCGGCTGGTGCAGCGCCATTACGAGAATCTGCGGTCACTCAGCGATATTACGGCGCTGCCGCAGACCGAAATCGCCCGCCAGCTCAATAACGCGCTGGCGTTGGGTTTGCGCCATCTCGACCTTTCGGTTGGGATGATCAGCAAGATCGAGGGCGACAGCTATGCCGTCAAATATTTGTCGGCGCCTCCCGAACGGGTTGAGACGCTTGCGGGTGCGGTTTTTCACGCGTCGTTGGCCTATGGCTCGTTGCCGGTGCTCCGCAACGACGTCGTGGCCATTCCGCACATGGCGGTTTCGCCCCATGCCGACCATGCCGGCTACGGCGTTTTCCGCATGGAATGCTATATCGGTGCGCCGGTCAGGGTTCGCGATCAGCGTTACGGGGCGATCGGATTCTTTTCATCCGATCCTTATCCGCGTGATTTCGACGAAGGGGACCTGGAATATATGCGGCTTTTGTCGCGCTGGGTCGGTGGCATTCTGGAACGGGAGCTCTCCGACCGGGAGACTGTCGCGGCCAAGGACGCCGCCGAGGCCGCGGCCGTCGAATTGGCCGGCGCCAACCGCCGCCTCGAAGCCCAGGCCGCGGAGTTGATCGCGGCCAAACAACTCGCCGATGACGCCAGCGTTGCCAAGTCCGAATTCCTGGCGGCGATGAGCCACGAGATCCGGACCCCGTTGAATGGGGTCATGGGATTCGCCGACTTGTTGCTGGATACCGACCTGACCGACGAACAGCGCCGCTTTGTCACGTTGCAGCGCGAGGCCGGGCGCAATCTTCTGACGATCATCAACGACATTCTGGACTATTCGAAAATCGAGGCCGGCAAGCTGGAGCTGACCCGACGTCCCTTCATCGTTCGCGATACTTTGAATTCCTGCATCGAATTGATGTCGGGGGTCGCCTCGAAGAAAGGGCTGGCGATCGCGCTCCGGCTCGATCCCGCCGTGTCGCCCGCCGTTGTCGGCGACGATGCCCGCCTGCGTCAGATCCTGCTGAATCTGCTCAGCAATGCCATCAAGTTCACCGATAAAGGGCGGATCGAGATCGCGGTGACGCCCGGTGACTCCAGTCCCGGCGAAAACCGGTTGCGCTTCACGGTGACGGACTCCGGCAGTGGCATCGCCGAGGCCGATCAGCAATTTCTGTTTCAGCGCTTCAGTCAGGTGGATCATTCAATCAGCCGGCGCCACGGTGGCACCGGGCTGGGCCTGGCCATCAGCCGCCAACTGGTTGAACTGATGGGGGGGCATATCGGGGTCACCAGTCGTCTCGGCGAAGGCAGCATTTTCTGGTTCGAGGTGCCGCTGCCCGGGATTGACCCCGGGGCCGTGAAAATCGCGGCAACCACGGCGTGGAAGCCGACCCGGGCTGCCCATATTCTGCTGGTCGAGGACGTCCCGATGAACCAGATCGTTGCCCTGACGATTCTGAAACGGGCCGGCCATTCCGTCGATGTTGCTGACAATGGCGTCCAGGCGGTCGCCGCGGTGCGACAAGGGCACTACGATCTGGTTCTGATGGACCTGCAGATGCCTGAGATGGACGGGTTTCAGGCAACAATCGCGATTCGCGCCCTTGATGGGCCACAAAGCGTCGTGCCCATTGTGGCCCTGACCGCCAACGCGGTCGCGGAGCAGGTGCGTTATTGTCGTGAAATCGGCATGAATGGCACCGTCACCAAGCCCTTCGAACGCGAGACGCTGCTGTCGATGATCGATCGGTTGGTCGGTGCCGATCCCGTGCGCGCCGCCGCTTCCGGTGACGGTTCATCGGAAATCGCGGATCCGCTGTTTGATGAGACGGTGTTCGACGCCCTGTTCGATGTCGTGGGCGAGGATCTTTTTGTGGATTTCATTCGAAACTCGGTTGCCGACGTCGAGGAGCGGCTGTTGCGGCTTGACGACGCTCCCGAGCATCGCGCCGTAACCCGGTTCGAGGCGCATGCCTTGGCGTCAATGACGGGTAATCTCGGCATGAACCGGCTCGCCGCGTGCTGCCGCGCGCTGATGTTGGCCTGCGATCAGCAAGAGGCGGCATTGGCGCCCTTGATTCAGGCGGTTCGCGACACCGCGCGCCAATCGCTGGTCGCGCTGGGCCGTGCCGCCAGGCTGCGCCATGACGTCATCATTCCGGCTGAAGTATGATCTTGCCCCCGAACCGGAATGATCGTGGCCGTCGTGATGACCGCTGAGCTGTTTGCGCGACTTGCCGGGGCCGCAGCCCATCAGCAGGCCGGGGAATGGGCCGAGGCGATTCGCGGCTATCGCGGCGCCCTGGCGATCCGTGATGATCTGCCCCAGATCCATCATGTGCTGGGCGTGCTGTTTCTCAAGCTGGGAGCAAGCGCGACCGCGATCGCGGCGCTACGCCAGGCGCTTATCCTGGAGCCGGGTTATGCCCTGGCGCACGCGACCCTGGCGACGGCGCTGCGGAGCGCGGGGCAGGCCGAAGCCGCCTTGACCGGCTATCGTCGCGCCCTGCAGATCGACTTGCCCTTTCCGGAGATGCTCGGCGGCCTGGGCGCTGCCCTCTGCGACCTTGGCGCGGGCAGCGGCGCACAGCGTGCCTGTCAACAGGCGATCCGGCTCAAGCCGGACGATGCCGACGCCTATAACAATATGGGCAGCGCCCTGGTGATTGCCGGCCGGATCGACGATGCCCGCGCCGCTTACGGTCGGGCGGTAAGCCTCTGTCCGGACAGTCCGCTTTTTCATGTCAATCACGGCCTCGCGCTGCTGCATCTCGGGCGTTGGGTCGCGGGCTGGGACGCGTTTGATTGGCGCTGGCGGATCGACAAATTCCGGTCGCTGTCCGCGGCGCTGAGCGGGCCGCAATGGGACGGTGCCCCGTTGCAGGGTCGGACGATCCTGCTCTATGGCGAGCAGGGCCTGGGCGATGTCCTGCAATTTGCACGGTTCGCGCCGCTGGTCGCGGCACAAGGCGGGCGGGTGGTGCTGCGGGTGATGGCACCGTTGGTGACACTGCTGCGCCGTCTGCCCGATGTCGCCGCCGTTGTCGCTTTTGAGGATCCGCTGCCGCCCTACGACTGTCATTTGCCGCTGATGAGTGTGCCGCGGCTGTTGCAGCCGGACCCGGCCGCCGTTCCCGCGCGAATTCCCTACCTGTTCCCTGATCCGGTCCAGGTTGCGGCATGGTCCAGGCGGCTGGCTGAGCTGGCTGGGGCGCCGGGGCGTGGGATTCGGACCGTTGGTCTGGTCTGGGCCGGCGATCCGCGCCATCGCGATATCGATGCCCATCCGGTGGATCGGCGGCGCAGCATCGATCTGGCGCCCCTGGCGTGCCTCGCCGATGTTCCGGGGCTGACGCTGGTCAGCTTGCAGAAAGGCGCCGCCGCAGCCGCGGCGCGGCCGCCCGGGCTGACCCTGGTCGACTGGATGGATGAGGTGACAGATTTCGCCGACACGGCGGCTCTGGTCGCGGCATTGGATCTGGTGATCACGGTCGACACCGCTGTCGCGCACCTGGCCGGGGCCCTGGGACGGCCGGTGTGGATTCTGTCGCGTTATGACGGGTGTTGGCGCTGGCTGCGCGATCGCGACGACACCCCGTGGTATCCCACAGCGCGGCTGTTCCGGCAGCGCAGCCCGGGTGATTGGGACGAGGTCCTGGAGCGGGTTGTCGCCGCACTGCGGCACGCCATCACGGCGGATCCCGGCATTTGAAGCGGAGACATTGCCGGCGCCTTGCGGACGGCCCGTCGCAGCGCGGCGCCGTCGCGAGAGCGACGGGAACGACGCGCTCCGGCAGATAAACGCCGGTCAGGGGCTTCTATCGTGAAGCGTCCTGACCGGCGTGGTCTTGAAAACCGGCCGACTTGAGTCGGTCGGTTGTTGCGTTCAGCGCTTGGACCCGGTGGCGATATCAAGCCAGACCGCAAGCAGCAGGATCGCACCCTTGACGATCATCTGCCAGAAATTGTCGACGTCGAGCATCGACATGCCGTTGTCGAGGCTGGCCATGATCAGCGCACCGATCAGCGCGCCGAACACCGTGCCCGAACCGCCCCGCATCGAGGTGCCGCCGAGGAAACAGGAGGCAATCGCGTCCAGTTCGCCGCTGGTGCCGGCGGAGGGCGAACCCGCGGCCAGACGGGCCGTTGTCGTGATCCCGGCAAAGGCGCACATGATCCCGAGCAGGCCAAAGACCAGCATTTTGACCCGCTGAACATTGACACCCGACAGCCGGGTCGCCTCGAGATTGCCGCCGACCGCGTAGATCCGTCGCCCGAACACGGTCCGATTGGCCATCACGGTAAACAACCCCATGACCACCAGCAACACCAACACCGGAATGGGGACGCCGCGATAGGCGTCGAGCACGGTGACGAAACCGATGATCACCAGCGCGGTGACCGCCAGCTTGGCCACGTCCTGCCACATGGGTGCGACCGGCAGTTCCAGTTCGCGATGGCGCGCCCGGGACCGCAGGCTGACCACCGCCAGCACGACGAACAGGACGGCGCCGAGCAGATCGCCGACCACGAAGGGCAGGTAGCCCTGGCCGACCAGGACGACATTGTCGGAGACCGGGGCAATGGTCGAACCGCCGGTGATCCCGAGCAGGACACCGCGATAGGCCATCATCCCGGCGAGACTGACGATGAAGGAGGGGACACGCAGATAGGCGACCCAGTAACCACTGGCCAACCCGATCAGTCCGCCCATGCCGATGGCCAAGCCGATCGTCAGAACGACCGGCAAGTGATAATGCGCATCGAGAATCGCAACGACACCGCCGATCAGGCCAAGCAATGATCCGACCGAAAGGTCGATCTCACCCGCAATGATGATGAAGACCATCCCGGACGCCAGCATGCCCGTGATCGCCATCTGCCGGAGCAAATTGGAGAAATTCCGTGGCGACAGGAATTCGCCACCGGTCAGATAACCGAACAAGATCCAGATCAGCGCGATCGCCAGAACGAGAGTCAGAATCTTGTAGCGCGTAAAAAGAACCGTTAGATACGTTGCTATCGAATTCATAGTTGTTATCTCCAGGACCCCAACCGGTAGCGTCAGGCGGCGAGCGGCGTTTTCGTGATGGCGGCTGCCATTATCTGTTCCTGAGTCAGTGAGTCATTGAGGAAATCGCCGCGAAGCTGGCCTTCGCCAATCACCAGCACGCGGTCGCTGATCCCCAGAATTTCCGGAAGTTCCGAAGACACCATGATGATCGACATGCCGTTGCGCGCGAGTTCGAACATCATCTTGTAAATCTCGTACTTGGCCCCGATATCGACGCCCCGGGTCGGTTCGTCGAGGATCAGGACGCGCGGATGCGGCAACAGCATCTTGGCGATGACCGCTTTTTGCTGATTGCCACCGGAAAGGCTGGTCATCGGCAGCGCCGGACTGCTGGTCTTGATGCTCAGGCGATTGATTTCGCCATGGATGGCCTGCAACTCGGCATCGTCGTCGATCAGCACCCGGGGCGCGAAACGGCTGAGCGTCGACAAGGTGATATTGTGCCCCACCGCCATGATCGGGATGATGCCGTGCTGTTTGCGGTCTTCCGGCACCATGCTGATGCCGTTGGCGACCGCCCTGAGCGGGGACTCGATCCGGATCGGCTTGCCGTCGAGGAATAATTCGCATTCGCTGCGGCCGGGATAGGCCCCGAACAAAGTACTGACCAGTTCGGTCCGTCCGGCGCCGATCAGTCCGGCGATGCCGAGAATTTCGCCGTGACGCAGGGTGAACGAGACATCATCGACGCGTTTGCGGGCGGGATTGTCGATGTCGTAACAGGTGACGTGGCGCGCCTCGAAGATCACCTCACCGACCGGATGCGCTTCCCGCGGATACAGGTTCTTGATTTCGCGTCCGACCATCATGCGGATGATGGCGTCGACCGACAACTCCGCCATCGGGGCGGTGCCGACGAAGGTGCCGTCGCGGATCACCGTGACCGTGTCGGCGATCGCCGCGACCTCGTCCAGCTTGTGGGAAATATAGACGCAGGCGGTGCCCTTGGCGCGCAGACCGTCGATCAGGCGCAACAGCCCGTCGATTTCGGTCTTGGTCAAGGACGATGACGGCTCATCGAGAATCAACAGCTTGGCGTTCTTGTTGAGCGCCTTGGCGATTTCGATCAATTGCTGCTGGCCGCCGCCGAAATAGGACACCGGCAGGGCGACATTGATCTCGGGCAGGCCGACCTCGGCCATCAACTGCGCGGCGCGGGCGTACATGGTCTCGAAGTCGATCAGGCCGGCGCCCAGCGTCGGCTCGTGACCCAGGAAGATGTTCTCGGCAACGGAAAGTTGGGGAACCAGCATCAATTCCTGGTGGATGATCACGATTCCGGCGCGCTCGGTTTCGCGGATCGACGATGCCTTGAGTTCCTCGCCCTGCCACAGGATGGTCCCCGACCAGGTGCCATAGGGGTGGACGGCGGACAGAACCTTCACCAGGGTCGATTTGCCGGCACCGTTCTCGCCGCACAGCGCGACAACCTCGCCCGCACGCACCTTGAGGTCGATACCGTCAACGGCTTTGACGCCCGAGAACTCCTTTACGATCCCCCGCATTTCAAGCAGATACTCAGCCATCATTCACGCTCGGTTCTGAGGGCGGTTTTCGAAATTGGGCGCGACAGCGGGGATGATGGAGCACTGACCGGCGCGTCACCATCCCACACCGTCAAACCCGGGGTCCGAAGGACGCCGGGGGGCGAACCCCCGGCACCAATCGTTATTTCCCCTCGATCTGCGCCTGGGTGTAGAAGTTGTCTTTGACCAGCAGGTCGAGATTGGCCTTGGTGATCGGCGTCGGCGTCAGCAGCAGGCTGTCGACGTCCTTCAGGCCGTTGTTGAGCTTGGTGTTGTAGGCGGGTTTCTCACCCCGGACCAACTGCACGGACAGCTTGGCCGCCTCCGTGGCGATCAGCTTCAGCGGCTTGTAGACCGTCAGCGACTGGGTTCCACTAAAGACCCGCTGGGCAGCGGCGAGATCGCAATCCTGGCCGGAGACCGCGACTTTGCCCGCCAGGCCCTGGGCAACCAGGGCCTGGATCGCACCACCGGCGGTGCCGTCATTCGAGGCGACGATCGCGTCGATCTTGTTGTTGTTGGCGGTCAGGGCGTTCTCGGCGATCTTCAGCGCCTCGGTCGCGCTCCATTCCGGGACCCACTGGCTGCCAACGACCTTGATGTCGCCCTTGTCAATCAGAGGCTGCAGGACCTTGAGCTGGCCGTTACGCAGCAACTTGGCATTGTTGTCCGTCGGCGCGCCACCCAACAGATAGTAGTTGCCTTTCGGAACGAGCTTGACGAGGCCTTCGGCCTGGATCTGGCCGACCCGCTCATTGTCGAAGGAAATGTAGGCATCGACATCGGCGTTGAGGATCAGGCGGTCATAGGACAGAACCTTGATCCCCGCCTTCTTCGCTTCGCTGACGACGTTGGTCAGAACCCGCGAGTTGAACGGCACGATGACGATCGCATCGACACCTTTGGAGATCAGATTTTCCAGCTGAGAAATCTGGCGCTGTTCGTTGGCGTCGGCGGACTGGACGTCCACGGTCGCTCCGAGTTCCTTGGCCGCGGCAATGAAATAGTCGCGATCACGGGCCCAACGCTCGACGCGCAGATCGTCGATCGAAAAGCCGAGCTTCGGCGCCGCCTTGTCGGCCATCGCCGAACCGGCCGTCAAAGTGATGCCCGCAGCAAGTGCGGCAGCGCCGATCACAGTGGATAGGGAACGCAGCATTCTCATTTTTTCCTTCCCCCTTAAACCCTGGATGATTCTTTCTTGCGGAACCGATCGTGACTCCGAAACGCACGGGGAGTGTAGCGGTGTTCGTCACCCGCCGCATCTCGAAGATGAACCCTGCGACAACCGCCGCAGCGGAGAGCTGGTGACGGTCGGCACCGCAAAAGGACGATCGTGGCTCATGTCACAAATTACACCAGATAAGTGCGCTTATTCCGTACACACTACACGTCAGCGCCCTTGAAGGCCGGTCTATCAGCCTGAGGAACGTACAGCAAGCCCCTATCAGGCGCTCTCGTCCAAATGTCGCAGACGGGCGACCGGTACCGCCCGGTTCGCGGCCTTTAACAGACCCGGAGTCGGCCTTCTCGCGTCATGGTTTCGTCATTTGCGCCATATCGTGGCGTAGGGAGCAAAGCGGAGCACGAAGACGCACCGTTGCGGGTGCGACGAATTGATGATTTACGTACCTCATGATCCGCGCTACTGATCGCGGGCCGGCGGTCACGGCGGTTTGCCGGGATCCGGCGGGCAACGCGCGGGGGCGGGCCGGCGCAGCGGAGGGGGCGGTTCGGGTGAGACGGGTAACGATTCGCGACGTGGCCGCGGAAGCCGGCGTCAGCCTCGCGACGGTCGATCGGGTCCTCAACGATCGCAAGGGCGTCAGCGCGGCGACGATCAGCCGGGTCAGGGCGGCGGTCGACCATCTCGATTTTCGTCGCGACGCCTTCGCCGCCAGCCTGGCAACCAGCCGGGAACACCGTTTTTTGTTCGTTTTGCCCGAATCGGGCCGCAACAGCTTCATGGCCAATCTCGATCGCGAGGTCCAGGCGGCGGCCGGACGTCTAGCGGACCAGCGGATCCGTATTCGCCGCGTGCCCTATCATGAATTCAACGATGCCGATCTGTGCCGGGTTCTGGATGGCATCAGCGCGGAGGAATGCATGGGGGTGGCCGTCGTCGCCGTCGATACGCCGTCGGTCCGTGAGGCCATCAATACCCTGGTCGGGCGCGGCGTGGGGGTGGTGACCCTGGTCTCTGACGTGACCCCGTCGCGACGCCTTGACTGCATCGGCATCAACAACATGTCGGCGGGCCGGGTCGCGGCGTCGTTGATCGGCCGGTTCCTGGGCGGGCGGGCGGGAAAAATTGCGACGGTGGCCGGGTCGCTGGTGCTGTTTGACCATGCCGATCGGCTGCACGGCTTCAACCAGACCATGGCACGCGAGTTTCCACAATTGTTGATATTGCCGGTGATCGAGGGCCGTGACGACAGCGCGGCCACGCGTCCCCTGGTGGCGGGGCTGCTGGCACAGCATCCCGACCTGGTCGGGATCTACAGCATGGGCGCGGGCAACCGCGGGATCATCGAGGCGCTGGAGGCCAGCGGACGGCAGCGCGATGTCGTCGTGGTGGCGCATGAACTGACCGCCCATTCCCGCCGCGCGCTGATTGCCGGGACCTTCGATGCCGTGATCCATCAGGAGGCCGCCGACGAGGTCGAAAACGCGGTGCGCGCCCTGAAGGCCTTCGCCGACGGCCAGGTCGGCTACGTCCCGCCGCGGGTTCGTATTGATATTTTTGTTCGCGACAATTTGCCGTAGGTGCGTCTGACACCACGGTGGGGAGGCGAAAATGTTTTTGGGAATTGATCTCGGCACATCATCCATCAAGGCGGTGCTGATCGACGCGGCTCAGCGTGTTGTGGGCAGTGCCAGCCACCCGATCAGCCTGTCGCGGCCGCATCCGGGCTGGTCTGAACAGGACCCGGAGGACTGGTGGCAGGGCTGCCTCACGGTTCTCGACCAGTTGGCGGCGACTTATCCGGCACAGGTCGCGGCGGTCGAGGGCATTGGCCTGTCGGGCCATATGCACGGGGCGACGGTGCTCGACAGTGCCGATCAGGTTCTGCGACCGGCGATCCTGTGGAATGATACGCGGTGCGCGGTCGAGTGCGCCGCGTTGGAGCAGGCCTGTCCGGAGATCCGCCAGATCACCGGCAATGTCGTCATGCCGGGTTTCACCGCACCCAAGCTGTTGTGGCTGGCCCGCCACGAGCCCGATCTGTTCGCGCGGATCGCCAAGGTGTTGCTGCCCAAGGATTATCTGCGGCTGCGGCTGACCGGTGAGTATGTCAGCGACATGTCGGATGCTGCCGGCACCTGCTGGCTGGACGTCGGCCGACGCGAATGGTCCGACGTTGCCTTGCGCCATTGTGGCCTGTCGCGGGCGCAGATGCCCCGCCTGGTCGAGGGCAGCGCGGTTTCGGGAACCGTGCGTGCCGAACTGGCGGATCGCTTTGGCATGCGGCGGGATGTCGTTGTCGCCGGTGGCGCCGGCGACAACGCGGCGGCGGCCTGCGGCATCGGCGCGGTCCGCCCGGGCAATGCCTTTCTGTCGCTGGGAACCTCGGGCGTTCTTTTCGCGACAACGGCGCGCTTTGCACCCAATACCGCGGCCGGCGTCCACGCCTTCTGCCACGCCGTGCCCGATACCTGGCATCAGATGGGCGTGATCCTGGCAGCAACCGACAGTCTGCAATGGCTGGCCCATTTGTTTGGCGTCGAGGCGCCGCACTTGACCGCTGCGCTGGGGGAGACCCTGACCGGTCCGGGTTCGGTGATGTTCCTGCCCTATCTCGGTGGCGAGCGCACGCCGCATAACGAGGCCCGGCTGCGTGGCGGCTTTGTTGGCCTGGGCCACGCTTCGGATCGGGACGCGCTGACGCGCGCGGTCCTGGAAGGCGTCGCCTTCGCCTTCCGGGATTGTCTGCGGGTCCTGGCGGATGCCGGTACCGAAATCCCCCGCGCCTGGGCGGTCGGCGGCGGATCGCGATCCCGGCTGTGGCTTAAAATCATGGCCTCGGTTTTGAACCGGCCGCTCGATCTCGCGGCAGAAGGCGAACTGGGGGCGGCGTTCGGGGCGGCACGGCTGGCCCTGTGTGCGGCGCACAATGTCAGTCCCGTCGATGTCTGCACCCCGCCCGCGATCGCCGCGACCATCGACCCTGATCCGGCATGGGTCGATGCCTATGAGGACGCCTATGGGCGTTATCGCCGGCTTTATCCTGCGTTCAAGGAGTTTACCTGCTCATGACCAGCTCATTCTTTGGCGACGTCGCCCCGGTTCGTTACGAGGGGCCCGCCAGCACCAATCCCCTGGCCTATAAATGGTACCAGCCGGACCGGCTGGTCCTTGGCAAGCCCATGGCGGATCATCTTCGCTTGGCCGTGTGTTACTGGCATTCCTTCTGCCTGACCGGCGGTGATCCGTTTGGTTCGGGCACGTTGAACCGGCCGTGGCAGTCCGGTGACGCGATGGCGGGAGCGCGGCTGAAGGTCGAGGTGGCTTTCGAAGCCTTCAAGCTGCTCGGGATCCCGTTTTTTACCTTCCATGATCGCGACATCGCTCCCGAAGGCGCAAGCTTCACCGAATCGCTGCACAATTTCCGCACGATTGCCGATGTTATTGCGGCGAAGATCGAGGAAACCAAGGTTCGCCTGTTGTGGGGAACCGCCAACCTGTTTTCGCATCCGCGCTTCATGGCCGGTGCCGCAACCAATCCGGACCCGGATGTGTTTGCCTACGCCGCGGCGACGGTCAAGAATTGCCTTGATGTCACCAAACAGCTTGGCGGCGAGAATTACGTGCTGTGGGGTGGCCGCGAGGGCTACGAAACCCTGCTGAACACCGACCTGAAGCACGAGATGGACCAGATGGGCCGGTTCCTGTCGCTGGTCGTCGAGTACAAACACAAGATTGGCTTCAAGGGCGCGATCCTGATCGAACCGAAGCCGAAAGAGCCGACCAAGCATCAGTATGATTTCGATACCGCAACGGTTTATGGTTTCCTGAAGCATTACGGGCTCGAGAAAGAGGTCAAGGTCAATCTCGAAGCCAACCACGCGATGCTGGCCGGTCACACCTTCGAACATGAAATCGCCGTTGCCAACGCGTTCGGGATTTTCGGTTCGCTCGATACCAACCGGGGAGACTCCCTGCTGGGCTGGGATACCGATCAGTTCCCCAACAACGTTCCGGACGTCGCGCTGTCGCTTTATTACGTGCTGCAGGGGGGCGGCTTCACCACCGGCGGGCTCAATTTTGATGCCAAGATCCGCCGTCAATCGATCAGCCCCGATGATCTTCTGTTCGCCCATGTTGGTGGTATCGATACCTGTGCCCGGGCGCTGCTGGTCGCCGCTGACATGGTTGAAAGCGGGAAGCTGGCCCAGCATGTCGCGCAACGCTATGCCAAATGGCAGACGCCGGAAGCCCAGGCGATGCTCAAGGGACCGCTGACCCTGGCCGATATCGCGGCACAGGTCGAACAGCACCCTGTTGAACCGGTTCCGGTCTCCGGTCGCCAGGAATATCTGGAGAACCTCGTCAACTCCTATCTGTGAGGCCGCCCCCTGGCGGGCTTCAACAGCGTAGCTGACCCGGCGGGGCGGGCTGTCCAGCCCGCCCCGGTGCCGGAAATCTGCGGCCGATGGGTCTTACCAGGCCGCGAGCACCGACCCCTTGAATTTCTCGGCGATGAACTGACGGACCTGATCGGAATGGTAAGCGGCGACCAGCTTTGCCACCCAGGGCTGGTCCTTGTCCTTGTTGCGCACCGCAATGACGTTGGCGTAGGGGCTGTCAGCGTCTTCGCGGGCAATCGCGTCGTGATCGGGTGACAACCCGGCTTCCATGGCAAAATTGGTGTTGATCGTCGCGGCGGCGACGTCATCAAGCGAGCGCGGCAACTGTGCCGCGTCCAGCTCGACAATCTTGAGGTTGCGCGGGTTGCCGACGATGTCGATCCGGCTGGCTTTCATCCCGGCATCGGCACGCAAGGTGATCAGACCTTTGGCTTGCAGCAGCAGCAGGCCGCGGCCGCCATTGGTCGGATCATTGGGAACCGCGATCGTGTCCCCGGATTTCAGGGCATCCAGTGACTTGATCTTGTGGGAATAGACACCCAGCGGGAAAATCACCGTCTTGGCGACGGACACCAGATCATAACCGCGGTCCTTGACCTGGTTGTCGAGATAGGGCTGGTGCTGGAACGAATTGGCGTCGAGATCGCCATCGGCCAGGGCGGCGTTCGGCACATTGTAGTCGGTGAACTCCAGAATCTGAAGATCAAGCCCCGCTGCCGCGGCGATGGGTTTGACGGCCTCAAGGATCTGGGCATGAGGTCCGGCCGTGGCGCCAATTCGGATCGTTTCGGCCCGGATCGTTGCAACAGGTACGGCGACACCCAGCGTCGCCAGCAGCAACAGCAGGACGAAACCGGCGGTTCGAAAACGCGACCGGATCGTCAGAACGGCGACCGGCGCGGCAAAAACGGGACGGAGCATGACCAACGGATTCCTCGAACACTGCGACAAAGGGGAGCAAAGCCTGGGTAGCATAGGAATCAGGCCAATAGTCTGCAACAACGATCGCCAAAATCATGCATGCCGGGGTCGCACCGGGCTCCCTTGGCAAACCGGTGTCGGCAACCCCAGTTATATTGCAATGCAGCATCAGGCCGGGTCAGCGACATGCTTCGGGAATGGATCAGAAATCTGCCAAGTGAGCAGCTTCAGCACATTGTGGCCGAGGTCCGCTCAGGGCGTGGCCGCATCGGGGCCCTGGCCCGGGAAGAGCTGGTGCGCCGTCAGCCGGTTCCGCGCCGCGTCGCGTCGGAAATGACGGCCGAGAGGGGCTGGGACCGTTGACGAGATCACACCCGGCCGGACTACGCCGGGCTGCGGGATGCGCCGCCGCAGCAACAGCGCGATAGCGTTCGGACATGAGATCCGACGGCATTGTCCTTCTTCTTGCCGTCTCGATCATGAATGCTGAGCGCTCGAAGCGTTTCCAGGACTTCTTCAGGGGCGTCGTGATGTCCGCGTCGCGGCAGGTGCGGCCCCCGGGCGCCGTTGTCCCTGGCTAAGAGGAGATGCCCGTTCTATTCATCGTCCATGCGAATGAATAGTTATCGATGACCCGGATATCAGGCAGTCATCCCAAGAGTGATAAATAATTCGCCGATTTGTTCCAGTCATGACGGTTGCTAATCATCGGGATTGACCGACAGCCTGGTTGATCATGGGTCGCCAGGCCATGGCGCGAGGGCGGGCCGTCGCGCCCCGGATGCCCCGGGGCCCCGCAGCGCCGAGGCGGACGGGACGATAACGGGGACGGTGCGAATCGATGATTCGCTGAACCCCCTCGGCGATCGGGATCACAAAAAACGAAAGCGTTTGCTTGCTCAGAAAATTACAACATGAACAATTTAAGATATAGATTTCGATCAAGAATTGACGAACAGACGAGTGTTGTACGGGCGTGAATGAGAAAAAATTGTGTCATTGTAGAGATTGACATTACAAAAATTGTTGTCTGCCGCGGGTTCAAGCCCGTCGTTTTTGCACCGCAGCACGACATGATCAGACGACCCCGGGCAAATTGGCGCAACACTCGGTTTCCCGCTGGCTTAAATGCGGGCAACGTGCAACATCGAAAACGGACACGGGTACCCGATGCCCGGAAAACAGAAGCCTTGCTCATCAAAGAAAAGGTAAGTACGCATGCTGAACTTGGCGGAACGGCACATTCGCCTGGGGTGCACTGCAAAAGACAAGAACGAGGCGATCCGCCTGACCGGCCAGCTCCTGGTCGAGAACGGGTTTGTCGAGCCGGGCTATGTCGACAGCATCCTCGAACGGGAGAAAATCGCGAACACCTATCTCGGCAACGGGATCGCGATTCCCCATGGTTTGCCGCAGGCGCGCGGGTTTGTGCTCAATACCGGCATTGTCGTGGTCCAGTTTCCCCAGGGTGTGGATTGGGGCAATGGCGAGATGACCCATATCGCGGTCGGCATCGCGGCCAAGTCCGATGAACATCTTCTGGTGCTGGCCAACCTCACCGGTGTCCTGGGCGACAGCGACGCGACCACGCGGCTGGCCCATACCACCGATCCGCGCCAGATCATGGCCGTCCTGAATGGCACGCCGGCACCGGATGCGGCCGAGGCAGCGCCTGTGGTTGTGGTGGGCGCTGGGATCGCGGTGTTTGCGCCGACGCCCCATGGTCTGCATGCGCGGCCGGTTTCGGCGCTGGTTGAAATCGCCAAGCGCTTTCAGGCGACGATCCGGGTTCACTATGACGGCAAGACCGCCAATGCCAAAAGTATGGTCTCGCTGCTGAAGCTGGGCGCGTCGGGCGGCGTCCCGCTGACGGTGACCGCCGACGGCGTGGATGCCGCGGAGGCGCTGGTCGAGGTTCAGGCCGGCTTTGCCGCCAATCTGGGTGATGACGGCCAGGCCGCGGGGGAACCCGCGACACCGGCCGCGACGACGCCGGCAGCCCCGGTCACGGGCCGGATCGATTACGATGGCCGGATCATCGCCGGGATCTCGGTGTCACCGGGCGTTGCGACCGGTTCGGTCTGGTTGTTCCAGCGTGAACGGATCCAGGTCACCAAGACCGCCGTCGATCCCGAGGTCCAACGTCGCCATCTGCGCGAGGCACTGGCCGGTGCCACGGTCGATCTCAAGAATCTGTACGAGGAATTCTGGAAAAAGGCCGGAGCGGCCAAGGCCGGGATCTTCAAGGCCCATCTGGAATTGCTGGATGACCCCGAACTGCTGGTCGATTCCGAGCACCGCATCAACCAGGGTGACAGCGCGGCCTGGGCGTGGCAGCAGGCTTATGAGGAGCGGGCGGATCTGCTGGCGCGCCTCAATGATCCGGTCCTGGCCGGGCGGGCCGCGGATTTGCGTGATGTCGGACGCCGGGTGCTGCGGACCCTGGCCGACAGCGTCACCGGCGCCGCGACCTTCCCCAGTCACCCGGTGATTCTGGTGGCCGAGGATCTGTCGCCGTCCGACACGGCGCGGCTCGATCCGCGGCAGGTGTTGGGCCTGTGCATGGCGGCCGGTGGTACAACCTCGCATTCGGCGATCATCGCCCGGTCGCTTGACATCCCGGCCGTCGTGGCCGCGGGGCCCTCGGTGCTGGATTTGGCTGTCGGGACCCCGGTGATCCTGAACGGTGATGCCGGCGTTCTGGTCGTCAATCCAACCGATCGCGATCGGGGCAACGCCGAGCTGCTCCGCCAGCAGGTTGCGGAGCGTCGCGACGCCGAGCGGCTGGAGCGGTATCAGCCGGCGATCACCCGGGACGGCAAGCGGGTCGAGGTCGTCGCCAATATCAGCGCCGCAGACGAGGCCGAGAAGGCCGTCGAGGCGGGTGCCGAGGGTGTCGGCCTGATGCGGACCGAATTCCTGTTTCTGCAGCGTGACAATCCGCCCAGCGAGGATGAACAGGCGGCGTCGTACATCACGATGGTCAAGGCCCTCAATGGCCTGCCGATCATTCTACGCACCCTTGATATTGGCGGCGACAAGAAGGTCCCCTATCTCTCGCTGCCGGCGGAGGAGAATCCCTTCCTGGGCGTGCGCGGAATTCGCCTGTGCTTCGAGCGCGAGGATCTGTTCCGGACCCAGCTCCGGGCCATCTTCCGTGCGGCCGCCTGCGGGCCGGTGCGCCTGATGTTCCCGATGATTGCGACGGTCGAGGAATTGATCAGGGCCAAGGCGATCACCGAGGCGGTGCGCGTCGAAATGGCGGCCGCTCCGATTGAGATCGGCATCATGATCGAGGTGCCATCCGCGGTGATGATGGCCGACCGGCTGGCGCGCGAGGTGTCATTCTTTTCGATTGGCACCAACGACCTGACCCAATATGTCCTGGCGATGGACCGGCAGCACCCGGTTCTGGCGCCGCAGGCCGATGGGTTGCATCCCGCGGTGTTGCGCATGATCGCCCTGACGGTTGAGGCGGCGACGCGCAACGGCGCTTGGGTCGGCGCCTGCGGCGGCGTCGCCGGCGATCCCGCCGGCGCGGTGCTGCTGGCCGGGCTCGGGGTCAAGGAGCTCAGTGTCAGCATTCCCAGCCTGGCGGCGGTCAAGGCCCGTCTGCGCGGTCTGGCGATGAGCGATGCCGAGGCGCTGGCGCACCGCGCACTCGATTGTGCCAATGCGGCGGAGGTTCGCGCCCTGGTGCAGGGGGCCTTGTGATGACCGGGGGCCTTGTCATGACCGGGGTCATGACCGGGGGTGTGGTCGCCGTCACCCTCAATGCGGCGGTTGACCAGACCCTGGAATGTCCGGGCTTCGCGGCGGGAACCGTCAATCGGGTGGTTCGCCAGACCGTGACGGCCGGGGGCAAGGGGATCAATGTCGCGGCATTCCTTGCCGATACCGCGCCGATCACGGCGGCCGGGTTCCTGGGGCGTGATAATGTCGCCGTATTCGAGACGTTGTTCCAGGAACGCGGCATCACCGATCGCTGTCAGCGGCTCGACGGCGCCAGCCGCGTCAATATCAAGGTCGTCGATCACAGTGGCGGTGCGGTCACCGATATCAATCTGCCTGGCCTTGCGGTCACGGCCGATGCGCTGGCGCAACTGATTGCGACCGTCGAGAACCTCGCGGTCGACAATCACTGGTTTGTTCTGGCCGGCAGCGTGCCGGCGGGGGTGCCCGAGACGATCTATGCTGATCTGGTGACCCGGTTGCGCGCACGCGGCGCCTTCGTCACCGTCGATGCCAGCGGTGCGCCATTGCGTCACGCGATCGCCGCCCGGCCGTCCTTCATCAAGCCCAATGTCGACGAGCTGGGTGATGCCCTGGGAACCCGGCTCACCGATCGTGTGGCGATCCTCGACGCGGCGCGGCAATTGCAGCGTTCGGGAATCGATCTCGTGGTGGTGTCCCTGGGCGCCGACGGTGCGATCCTGGTCGACGAACACCAGGCGGTGCATGCCTATCCGCCGCGGGTTCCGGTTGCCAGCACCGTGGGTGCCGGGGATGCGATGGTGGCCGGTGTCCTGATGTCGCGCCTGGCCGGGGAGGATCTGGTGACTTGTGCGCGTCGGGCCACCGCGGTCGCCGCCGGGAAGCTGGCGCAGGTCGGCCCGATTCTGCCATCACGCGCCCGCATTGCGGAACTCATGGAATCCGTGCGGATCGAAGGCCTGGAACCACAGGCCGGGAAATCCCTTTAGGGTTGGAAACGAAGTACTGAGAAGGAAGAGAGTTGAAATGGCAAAACTGGTAGCGGTCACCGCGTGCCCAACGGGCGTCGCGCACACGGTCATGGCGGCCGAAGCGTTGCGCCGGGTTGCGGCGCTGGCCGGGCATCAGATCGAGGTCGAGACCCAGGGCGCCGGCGCGAACAAGCTGACACTGACCAGCGCGGCAATCCGGGACGCCGACGCCGTCATCATCGCCGCGGATGTTGCCGTGGACGAGCATCGCTTTGCCGGCAAGCCGATCTATCGCACCTCGGCCGCCAAGGCGATTGTCGAAACGCAGCAGGTGTTGAATGCCGCCCTGGCCGCCGCCGGCGTCGTCGTCCAGGCCCCGCTCAATGCCGGTGCCGGCAGCGCCGCCGCCAAGAGCAGCGCGGCGCCGGCGGCACCGGCATCCAAGGGTCTGATTGTCGCCGTGACCGCGTGCCCAACCGGCATTGCCCACACCTTCATGGCGGCGGAGGCCCTGAACCGGGCCGCCAAGGCCGCCGGCTTCGATGTCCGGGTTGAAACCCAGGGTTCGGTCGGGGCCAAGAACACGCTGACCGCCGCGGAGATCGCGACGGCCACCGTGGTGATCATCGGCGCGGATACCCATGTGTCGCTGGAGCGATTTGCCGGCAAGCGCGTGTTGCAGACCTCGGTCGGTGAGGCCTTGAAGAAGGCTGACCAGGTTGTGGCGTCGGCGCTGGCGCTGCCCCCGGTGGCCGGCGCAGGCCCGGACCTGGTGACCCAGGTGGCGCAGGCCAAGGCGGAGCTCAAGGAAAGGCAGTCCGGTCCCTACAAGCATCTGCTGACCGGCGTGTCGTTCATGCTGCCCGTCGTCGTCGCCGGCGGCTTGACCATCGCCCTGTCCTTCGTCTTCGGCATTACCGCCTTCAAGGAACCGGGCACACTGGCCGCGGCCCTGATGCAGATCGGCGGTGGCAGTGCCTTCGCCTTGATGGTGCCGGTCCTGTCGGCCTATATCGCCTTTTCCATTGCCGATCGGCCCGGTCTGGCGCCAGGATTTGTCGGTGGCATGCTGGCGGGAAGCCTGAATGCCGGCTTCCTCGGCGGTATCGTCGCCGGCTTTCTGGCCGGCTATGTCGCACGCTGGATCCGCGATACGGTCAAACTGCCGGTCAATCTCGAAGGATTGAAACCGATCCTGATCATCCCCTTCGTCGCGACCCTGGTGGTCGGTCTGTTAATGATCTATGTCGTTGGGACCCCGGTCGCCTATATCAACACCAGCCTCACCGAATTCCTCAAAGGCATGACCGGTGCCAATGCCGTCGTGCTGGGCGCGTTGCTCGGGGGGATGATGGCCCTGGACATGGGCGGACCGGTCAACAAGGCGGCCTATGCGTTCTCGGTCGGCCTGCTGGCGTCCAACACCTTCACCCCGATGGCGGCGACGATGGCCGCGGGCATGACCCCGCCGCTGGGCCTGGCCCTGGCAACCGTGCTTGCCGGCAATCGCTTCACCGCCGCGGAACGTGAGGCCGGCAAGGCCGCCGCGGTGCTGGGCATCTCGTTCATTACCGAGGGTGCAATTCCCTTCGCGGCCAAGGACCCGCTGCGGGTGATCCCGTCGATCATGATCGGATCGGCCGTGACCGGTGCGCTCTCCATGCTGTTTGGTTGCGAACTCCATGCCCCCCATGGCGGTATCTTCGTGCTGGCGATCCCCAACGTCATCACCCACCTGCCGGCCTATATCGGGGCGATCGTGGTCGGAACCCTGATCACCACGGTGGCGCTGGTGGTGTTGAAGCGTCCGGTCGAGGAAGCCGATGTCGCGGTTGTGATCTGATCCTGGCGGTTCGGCGCCGGTCCAACGGGGACCGGTGCCGAACCCAAGATACCCTGTCGAGGCGCAAGCCTATGCCCAAGGCGCTACGCCGTTCAGCGTTTTGGTGCGACGACCTCAACCAGCCAATCTATAAAGACGCGAACACGCGGTGACAGCCGGCGGCTTTTTGGATAAAGCACCGAGATCGGTAACGGCGACGCCGGACATTCGTGCCGCACCGCCACGAGTCGGCCGGCTGCCACATCTTTGGCATAGCGGCGTTTCATAGGATGCGTGGACGCCTTACCGATCTGCGCGGCAGCGCTTATCTGAACCCGTGTGGCATCGCATAGCTGAATGTCGACGGGAGCAATGACTATGTTTCAAGCAATTCGCTTTGACCGGCTTGGTGGCCCGGAGGTTCTCCGCTTCGAGGACATCGCCGATCGCCAGCCCGGTGCCGGTGAGGTCTCGCTGAAGGTCGAGGCCGTGGGCCTGAACCGCGCTGAGAGCATGTATTATCGCGGCTTCTACATGGAGACGCCGGAGTTGCCCTCCGGCTTGGGCTACGAGGCCGTGGGCACTGTCGCGGCTGTCGGTGCCGGTGTCGACGCATCGTTGGTTGGTCATCGCTTCGGAACGATTCCGGGCTACTCCATGAACCGGTATCCCGTTCTTGCGGAAGCGGCCGTGGTGCCGGCGAGCGTCCTCGCACCCGTGCCGGAGTCGTTTTCCGCGGCGGAAGGCGC
This sequence comes from Azospirillaceae bacterium, assembly GCA_031291675.1. Classification (GTDB taxonomy): domain Bacteria; phylum Pseudomonadota; class Alphaproteobacteria; order Azospirillales; family Azospirillaceae; genus JARLIO01. The sequence goes on along the minus strand of JARLIO010000012.1, from coordinate 28,506 downwards.
CGCCGTCTGGATGCCGTATTGCACGGCCTACGGCGCCCTCGTGCCTTTCGGCAAGGTGTCGACGGACGACTTCGTCATTGTCACAGCAGCCAGTTCCTCCGTCGGCCTGGCGGCGATCCAGATCGTGAAGGCACAGGGCGGAATTTCGATCGCCACAACGCGCACCGCCGCCAAGAAGGATCGGCTGCTTGGGCTCGGGGCGGACCATGTGATCGTGACGGACGAGGAGGACCTCGTGGCGCGCGTTGCGGAGATTACGGGCAGCAAGCGGGCGCGCATCGTCTTCGATCCCATCGGCGGCGACGGCATCAATGCGCTAGCGCAGGCGACGGCAAACGGCGGCACCATCTATCTTTATGGAATGCTGTCCGGCCATCCGACGCCATTCCCCTTGTCGGCCTTCGGGCGCCGGATCGCCATGTACGGCTATACCTTCAGCGAACTGCGCGACACGCCCGAGTGGGATGTCATGAAGCGGTATATCCACGATCATCTTGTCGACGGTTCATTCAAGCCGGAGATCGCACGCACCTTCCCGTTTGCCGAGACGGTCGAGGCCTACAGGTATCTCGAGAGCAACGAGCAGGTCGGCAAAGTGGTTATCACCCTGTGAGCCCTGCGCGGGCGCTCTGCCTCATCGGCGGCGGTGTCCCACGCGCCTGTTCGAAGAAATGAAGAGGGCCCCGGCTTTTGCCGGCTCTTTTCATTTCGCCAGCGGGGCTTGCCGGTGCCACAGGCTTGACGCAAACTGCCGCTCTTCGCTTTTCAGGTGAAGGGTCCGGGCCCGCAGCTCCTGGATCGGTTGCGTCAGGCTGCTCCGTCCGCGGAGAGCCGATCCAAAGGGGAACTTCATGACTGAATCATCGCAGTCCAGCGGCCAGGAGCAGCGGCGGACCCGTCGCGGCGGACAGATCCTGGTTGACGCCCTGCGCGGCAACGGGGCCGATCTGGCTTTTTGTGTGGCCGGGGAAAGCTATCTCGATGTCCTCGACGGTTTCGTCGATGTGCCGGCGCTGCGCCTGATCACCTGTCGTCACGAGGGCGGCGCGGCCAATATGGCCGAGGCCTATGGCAAGCTGACCGGCCGGCCCGGAATCGCCCTGGTGACGCGCGGACCCGGGGCCTGCAACGCGGCGATCGGCGTGCATACCGCGATGCAGGATTCGACGCCGATGCTGCTGCTGATCGGCCAGGTTGCCCGCGATCAGGCCGAGCGCGAGGCGTTCCAGGAAATCGACTATCGCCGCATGTTCGCGCCACTGGCAAAATGGGTGGCGCAAATCGACGATGCAAGGCGCATCCCCGAACTGATCGGCCATGCCTTCGACGTTGCCGCCTCGGGACGGCCGGGGCCGGTGGTTCTGGCCTTGCCCGAGGACATGCTGGGCGACAGCGTTGCCGTCGCCGACCGCCGTGCCCGCGGTCCGGTCACCAGCCACCCGGCGCCGGCCGATATCGCCCGGCTGGCCACGATGCTGGCGCAGGCGCAGCGGCCGCTGATGATTGTCGGCGGCGGCTGGGATGATGCCGGCTGCGCCGACATTCGCCGTTTCGCCGAAGCCTTCCAGTTGCCGGTGTGTTGCTCGTTCCGGCGCCAGGACGTCATGGATAACCGCAGCCCGTGCTATGCCGGCGACCTGGGCACCGGGCCCAACCCGAAACTGGCGCCGCGGATCGCGGCCGCGGATCTGCTGCTGGTGGTTGGCGCCCGTCTGGGCGAACAGACGACGCAGGGCTATGGCCTGCTGGCCGCGCCGCAGCCGGCCCAGACCCTGATCCACAGCCATCCCGCGGCCGAGGAGCTGGGGCGGGTATTCCGCCCTGACCTGGCGATCCAGTCCGGCAATGCGCCGATGGCCGCGGCGCTGGCGGGTCTGGCGCCCCCGGCTGGCCGCCCGGTCTGGGCGGACTGGACGGAAGCGGCGCGGGCCGATTATCGGCGCTGGCAGGAGCCGGAGCCCGGTCATTTCGTGCTCGATCTCGCCAGCGTGATGGAAAGCCTGCGGGACAGCCTGCCGGACGACGCGATTTTGACGTATGACGCCGGCAATTTTTCGACCTGGGGCCAGCGCTATCTGCGTTATGGCCGGCCGGGGCGGCAGCTCGGGCCGACGTCCGGGGCGATGGGCTATTCGGTGCCGGCGGCGGTCGCGGCGTCGCTGCTCCATCCCGATCGGACCGTCGTCAGCATGGTCGGCGACGGTGGCTTCCTGATGACCGGCCAGGAACTGGCGACGGCGATCCATGCCGGGGCAACACCGATCGTCCTGGTTTTCGACAATGGCATGTTCGGCACGATCCGGATGCACCAGGAGCGACGCTTCCCCGGCCGTACCATCGCCACGACCCTGACCAACCCCGATTTTGCCGCCCTGGCCCGCAGCTATGGCGCCTATGCCGCCACGGTGACCCGGACCGCCGATTTCGCGCCGGCCTTCGAGGACGCCCGCGCCAGCGGCCGCGCAGCGGTGCTGCATTTGCAGATCGATCCCGAGCAGATCACCACCCGGGCGCGGTTGAGCGAGTTGGGCAAAGCGTAAGCAAGGTAGAAGGGTTGCTGCGGACGGATCAGGGGCAGGCTGATCCCGACGCGCGGCGGTCAGTCGCCCGCGGACCCCCGCGCCGTCATCATGGCGCTGCGGCCGCATCCGCGATGGCCATCACCAATTGATCCAGGAGAACGCGAGTACCGGTCGTTTGTTCTGGCGATATCGGGGTGGGGTGGCATCGTTCAGATGACGGGTTGCCTTATCTCAGCGCACCGGATCGGCCCGGTCCAGGATTTCGCGGAGATAGGCGACATGCTCGGCAAAGGCGCGCCGACCGGCCGGGGTTGCCGTGACGCGGGTCTGGGGCTTTTTGCCCGCGAAATGCTTGTCGATCGCAACATAGCCGGCGCGTTCCAGCGCGTCGAGATGGGAGCCGAGATTGCCGTCGGTTGCGTCGACCAGACCCTTCAACCGGGTGAATTCAATGGCATCTTTGGCCGGGAGCACATTCAGCGCGGCCATGATCTTGAGGCGCATGGCCTGGTGGATCAGGTCATTGCCCCCGCTCATGGCGCAATCCCGAGGCGGCGGACCCAGAGACCGCCGGCAATCAGCCCACCACCATTGACCACGGCCATCCACAGTGGAAACAGCGGGCCGCTCCACAGGAAACCCGCGACCGTCAAGGCCGTGACGATGACGCCGACCGCGATGAAAAAACGACCCAGCCAGAAACCGGCGATCACGAAGCCGCTCATGAACAAAGTGGGCCAGAAAGCATCGAGGCCGGGACCATTGAAGCTGCCGAACAACTGGGTCCACAGCCCGCCGAACGCCAGCAGCGCGATCTGGGCATAGAGCATGCGGCGATTGGCGCTCGCGGTGCCGGTGCGGCCGTCCCGGTTGCGCAAGGTCCGGATCGCGAAGCTGCCGCCAACGCCCAGGGCCATGATCAGGTGCCATCGGGTCAGGGCGGCGGTCGGCTCAAAGAACTCGGCGACATAGCCGATTGTCGTCAGTCCGCCCCACAGGAACAGGTAGGCGCTGGCACCGCCATAGCGCAGCGCCTCGCGGGTGCGCTGCTCGATTCGCGATACCTCGACCAGCGACGAAGCGGCACTTTGGGGATCAAGGGTCATCGGGGCGATCTCGGCAAGCTTCTGGAAGGTGAGGGGGGTCGCGCGGCCGGACGGGGCGCGGTCATGGCTAGAAATAGCGGATGATTTGCAGGATGACGCTGCGCGCTTGCGCCAGGCTGCCATACTCGCTGCGCGGGCCACCGATCGTGGTTCGCGCCACGGCGCCCACGGTCCAGGTGTCGGATAGAAAATAGCTGGCGGCGACCTGGGTCAGCACCGATCCGTCATGAGGATTGGCCTGGGCGAAGGCTGTCAGTTCGAGGTCGGGGACCAGGGCATCGGTCCAGTCGGCACGCACGAACAGCTCCTGTCGTGACATCGGTTCCTGCTGGTCCTGGGCGTAGGAGCGTAGATACCACAGCGGCCCGGAAGCCAGCGACGATCCGGCATTGGCGGCGCCCGTGGCAAACCAGTGGCGCCAATCGGAGCCGGAGAAGCCGGCCTCGTGGAAATGATATTCGAGATTGACGGTGATCTTGTTGGTGCTGGTCCAGGACGCCCCGAGGACGGCGTCGCTCCGAAAGTGGCTGTCGGTCCCGGTCGACAGCAGATCGGCGGCGGATGCGGGCAGCGTTCCGGTCTGCCGGCCAAAGCGTTCGGCGGCGTCGGCCAGGCGGCGCTGGCGTCCGCCCGCGCCTTCGGCATAGGCGATCACCGCGTCGCCAATCGGGACGGAGAAATTGGCGCCGATGCGGTTCTGGTCGTCCTCATGATAAAACAGGAATTCCGAACTGACGTCGGGGATCAGGTCGAAGCTGCCGGTCAGCAGCAGGCGATCATGGCCATTGGTCTGGCCGAACACCGGATCGAGGCTCGGCGCGGCGGCCGTGTCGATGGCCTGTGGCGATCGCAGCCGGGGAGCAACCGCGAGGGTGACGGCGCCGCCGGTGAAGATGGTCTGGCCCCGCACCATCACCGTGCCCAGCCGGTTCTCGCGCAAGGCCGAAGGGTCCGCCGAGCTCTGGTTCAGCGAGGTTCGGGTCTTGAAGAAATCGGTGGGGTTGAAACCCATCGCGACGCCATGCTTGACGTTGATGCGGCCGACCTCAAGATAGTTCTGCGGCACGACCTCCCAGGTCAGATAGCCCTCGCGGAAGTCGTTGCCAACCTGCTGGTGCGATGGGATCGCGATATTGTTGTCGAAATAGAGGTTGAGGCGATCGCTCACCGTCACGGTGACGTCATCGCCCCAGTGCCAGTCATGACGGCCGTTGAGGCTGGTGCGGTTTTGCCAATCGACGAAGTTTGCGGACCCGGCCGGCAAGGGCACCACCAGCCCGCCGCGCCGCGACCCGAGCGCGGCCGCGTCCTCGATCGTCAACGTACCCTGGGTTACGGCGGTTTGGGGTGCCACCGGGGCCGCGGTCGCCGGTGGTGTCCCCGGAATCATGTCGAGATCGCTGTTCTCGTCGGCGGCGCGGCCCGGCGCGGCGGCCAGGATCCCGATCACGGCGATTGCGAGGGCGGCCCGGCGGCGCATCACTGGACCTTGAGGCGCGGCAGGTAGTCGCGCTGGAACCAGGCGTCCGGAATATCCTGAGGCCGAAAGTCCGAACTGGTCGAGATCGTCACTTGCCGGGCATCGACCGCGTCGATGATGACCGTCTCCAGCGGCCGGATCGCGCCCAGCTGTTCCTCGAATTTGCGGTAATAGGCGATCTTGAGGACGCGGCCGCTATCGGAATAGAACTTTCCCTTGACCGGGTTGTAGGATCCAACCTCAAGCCAATATTCGATCCGGCTGTAGATCGCCTCGTCATTGGCGGCGGTGAGATCGAGGTGCCAGCAATCGCGGTCCTTGCGGTTGGCGTCCTGTAGCGTCTCTTCGCCGACGAGCCTGGCCGTGTAGTCACGGGCGAGATTCACGGTCAGGACGTCGCCGTTGGAGGCCTGGCCCAGCAAGCGCTGCTGCGGCGAAATCCGGACGCTGGCCTTGGATGCGGGATCGTAGAACCACAGCTTGGTCCCGTAAAAAAGAACCATTTTGCCTTCGTCACGCGGCGGCTCGACATAGCGCACCAGATTGTCGAACTGTCCCGTGGTCTTGTCTTCCTTGGCGAACACGACCAGGACCGAGCGGTCACGGGGCTGGCCATTGTCATAGTCGACCAGGGTCGTGGTCAGCCGGAACGGCTGCCCGGGATTGCGGATTTTGTCGAGCGCCGCAACCATCTCCGCCGCGGAAATCGGGGCGGTGCGATCTGCCGCTTGCGCCCCGGGGCCGGCCATAACGCCCAGGGCCAGGACGAGGACCGGGACGAGGACGGCACACAGGATCTGTTTCATGGCGTGTTCCTTTGCCGATCGGGGTGACGCACGCTCAGACATGTCGCAGGGCATCGACGATCGGCATCCGCGCCGCCCGGTTGGCCGGCAGCAGCGCCCCCACGGTTGCCATCGCGATCAGGCCCAGCCAGGTGCCGAGGATCAGAGCGGGGACGCCCGATATCAACAGGTGCAGCGGGATCGCGCTGGATTCTCCGGGCGGCATCCAGGTCAGGCCGGCCTGGTTGACCAGCACGGCAATCACCGCGGCCAGAAGGACGCCGATCGTCGCGCCGAACAGGCCGAGCAGGCAGCCTTCGATCAGGAACTGGTGGTGGATGCCGCGGCGGCGTACCCCCATGGCGCGCGCGGTGCCGATCTCGTTGGTGCGCTCCATCACGCTCATGGTCATGGTGTTGACGACCGTGAACAGCACGATCACGGCCATGATCACCGCGATGAAGACGAAGATCGAGCCGAACAGGCCGATCACCTGATTATATTGCGGCGTCAGTTCGGTGAAGTCGCGGACCTCGAGGTCGAGATTATGGGCCTTGAACAGCTCGAGCAGACGGGCGCGCGCCACCGTCATGTCGCTGGTATGGAACAGTTGCAGCGCGATCGCCGTGACCTTGGGCGTGCCCCGGCCATAAAGCAGTTGCTGGGCCAGCGCGATATGCAGGCCGACAAAGCTGTCGTCGAGCTCCTTGACGCTCTGCGATTCGGCCTTGGCGACGTTGAGGCTGACGATGTTGGGGGCGCCACCGGCCGTCGCGGCCAGAAGATCGATGCGGGGCAGGGCAGGTTCAGTGCCGCTCTGTGCCGGATCGTGGTCGCGTTGGCTCAGTTCGCTGAGATCAATGCCGGCGTCGGGTGCCGCTACGGGCGCGGCGTCGGCCGTCAGTTTTGGCGGTGTCGGGCAATCGGTGACCCCCAAGGGTTGGCATAGCCCCAGGATCCGCGCCATGCCGATGCCGATCACGCCCCGGGTCGGGTCGTCATCGCGCAGTGCCGACGGCTGGCGGCTGCGGCCGGGGAGGTGGTAGTCGTTCCATGCCTGCATTTTTTCGCGGTCGGCGGGCACCACGCCGATGCCGATGAAGGTCTTGGAGGCGTCGATGTCGAAATTGCCGGCGATACCGTACAGGGTGACACGCGGGGTGGCGATTTTGACCAGCGGGCCCAGGACCGCGTCGTGGGTGATCAGTTGTTCCAGGACCTGATGATCGGCAATGCCATAGGCGGCGGGGTTGCCGGTGCCAAAGGCGAAATAGCCGGCACGGAAGATCGACAGATGGCCGACATTGCGCACCGTGGTGGTTTGAAAGCCCAGGACCAGGAACGACATGAAAGCGCCGAACAGCAGCATCGCGACGGCGCCGACGGCGATCGCCGACAGGGTCATGCTCGAGCGGCGCCGGTTGCGCAGGATATTCCGATAGGCGATTTTGAAGGTCATCATGCCCGGGCCTCCCCGTGCTGGTCGATCAGCCTGCCATCCCGGATCACGAAGGTTTGCTGGGCATAGGACATCAGTTGCGGATCGTGGGTTGAGAAGATGAAGGTTGCGCCCTGTTCGGTTTGCTCCGTGCGCATCAGCTCAATGATCGCGGCGCCGGTGTGGCTGTCGAGATTGGCGGTCGGCTCATCGGCCAGGACGATTTCCGGACGCTTCACCAGCGCGCGCGCGATCGCGACGCGCTGTTTCTGACCACCGCTGAGTTGATTGGGGCGGTGGCGCGCCTGATCGGCCAGCCCGACGGAGTCCAGCATCGCCAGGGTCCGTTTGCGGCGCTCGGCGGCGGGCAGACCCAGCAGCAACAGGGGATATTCGACATTCTCATAGGCCGACAGCACCGGCATCAGGCTGAAATTCTGGAACACGAAGCCGATATTGCGGGCGCGGAAATCGGAAAGCGCGTTATCGCGGAGTTTGCCGACGTCCTGGCCGTTGACCTCGATGTGACCCGAGACCGGGGTGTCGATGCAGCCGATCAGGTTGAGCAGGGTCGTCTTGCCGCTTCCCGAGGGCCCGACGATCATCGAAAAGCGCTGGCGCGGGATATCCAGAGTGACGCCAGCCACCGCGGTCACCTTGAGGCTGTCCTCGTCATAGGTCTTGACGACGTCGCGCAAGCGCACCGCTGGCTGGGTGCCCGATTCCTTCATTGGCGAACCCTCTCCCCCGATCGCGCGGTGATCGCAGTCGCGGCAATCGGCCAGAGACCTCTGTCATGCAGAGAACTCTATCTCTGTATCACAGAGTATGGGGTGGCACAAGAGGGCGGACGCCGCCCGCACCCGCCAAGGCCACGGGCCTTGGAACCGATGCGGTGGCGGCGCCGCCCGTCGGCGACCGAACGGGTTTAGCTGTGCATCGTATCGTTGAAGGTGGTGAAAAAGCTGTCATAGTGGCCGCCGGCCTCGGCATGGCGCAGGGGCTTGACCGCTTCGACACAGATCTCGGTCGCGTCGGGTGTCGTGGTGAGGATGGCGATGGTTTCGGCGATGAAATCCTTGAGCGGCATGGCCCTGGGATCGCGGGCCTGCCCCGGGCCCATCAACTCCGTCTGCACGTAGGGCGGCGCCAGTTCCAGGACCTGCACCGGCGTGTGTTTGAGCTGATAGCGCAGCGACTGCGCATAGGAATGAATCGCCGCCTTGGTCGCACAATAGGTTGGGGTCAGGGCCAGGGGCAGGAAGGCCAGGCCGGAGGATACCATCATGACCGTAGCCTGGGGTTGGGCCCGCAGCAGCGGCAGCAGCGCCGCGGTGAGGCGGATCGGACCAAGCAGGTTGGTGACCACGGTTGCCTCGGCATCGGCCAACACATCGGATTGAGTCAGAAGATTCTCGACCCGCATGATCCCGGCATTGTTGATCAGGACATTGAGGTCCGGATAGCGCCCGGTGACCGTGGTGGCGAAGGCCCGGATCGACTCGCGATCCTCGACGTCGAAGGTCAGCGCCGCCATGCCGGGATTGGCCGCGGTGGTTTCGTCGAGCACCGATTGGCGCCGTCCGGCGATGATCACCTTGTTGCCGAGGGCGTGGAAGGCCTCCGCGAGGCCGCGCCCGATGCCGGTGCCGCCGCCGGTGATCAGGATGGTGTTGCCGCTGGTCCGCATCTTGTTTCTCCTTGTTGGGATGGCGATGTTCGGATTGTCAGTAAGCGGAACCGGAACGCGGCGGAAGAAGGCACTTGAAAGTGCCATACTGACCGCAAGGAGAGTGATGGATTGACCAACGTGATCGCCAACCCGGATGTCACCCGTTATCAGCAGCCCCTCTGTTCGTGCCCAACGGCGGCGACGGACCCTGCGTTGGAGGCTCTGGTGCGCGAGATCATTGGACGGGTTGCCGACAAGTGGACCATGATCGTCCTTGAGGTCCTCGCCGAACACGGCGCGCTCCGTTTTTCCCAACTCGGTGAACGCATCGCGGGCGTCAGCCAGAAAATGCTGACCAAGACGCTGCGTCAGATGGAGGCCGACGGCCTGGTGCTGCGGACTGTGTTTCCCGTGATCCCGCCGCGAGTCGAATATGTCTTGACCGATCTGGGCCAAAGTCTGGGCGCCGCCTTCTGTGGCGTCTGGATCTGGGCCGAACAGAACCGGCAGTCGATCATGACCGCGCGCGCAGCGTTCCGCGCGCGCGAAGCCGCGGACTAAAGCGGCCGGCCGTCACGCCCGTTCGCGCGCCCGTCACCAAGGCGAGTCCGGCTCACGCGTCCCAGGCCATGGCGCGCTGGACCGCGGGGCGGTCATTGATCCGATCATGCCAGCGCAACAGATCGGGAAATTCCATGAAATAGCCGGGTGCTGATTTGGCTTTGGCCGCGGCGAACGGGAAGGCCGCGATGTCGGCGATCGAGAAATCGTCGCCCGCCAGATAGGGATGATCGGCCAGGCGGCCGTTGAACGCTTTCCAGCAACGACCGAGTTCACATTTGAACAGATCGATCGCATAAGGCAGTTTTTCCGGAGCGCGGGCAAAGAAGCGAAACAGGTTCATTGCGGCCGGACTGAGATCGGAGATCGCCAGTTCCAGCCAACTCAACGCCTCGGCCCGTTGCACGGGATCGGTCGGCATCAGGCGGCCGGTCTTTTCCGCGAGATAGAGCAGAATGGCCCCGGAACCGAACACCCGCTGTGCCGGCGCGCCGTCTTCGGCATCAATCAACGCCGGAACTTTGCCCAGCGGATTGATCGCCAAGAATTCGGGTTTGAATTGCTCCCCGATCATGACGTCGACCCGTTCGACCCGATAGGGCAGACCAAACTCCTCAAGGGCGATCAGGGCCTTGCGACCGTTCGGCGAAGGGAAGTGGTAGAGGGTGATCATCGATTCCAGCTCCGAACCCCAACGCGTACCGCCGTGCCGCCTTGTCCCTGTAACTTGGATGTGGCACCCGCACGTCAATCCGCAACCGTCCCTTGCGCGGCGGAAGGAACGGTGGTGGTTCCGTCATCTCCGTGAAAGGGGGAGACGCGAATGCCCTGGGCAAGCGCTGCGCTGCCCCCTTTGGCATCCTCGCAATACCTCAATATAGCCAGATTTCGGCCGGGATACCAGACACCATCATCACCGATGCCGCGGTCGGGTCGCGTTGTCGGAATTTAGCAGCCTCCAGCCCCATTCTGCGGCATATCATCGCTTTGCTCCGGGAAGACCTGGCGATGTTATGATGAGGGAAGAGACGTTGCATCATCAGGCGTCAGAGGCGGTTTTTGGCGATGCTGGCCGACGTGTCACGTCGGTTGACCCACCCCCGGAAAGCCGGCTGGCCGCGCTGTTCGGGGGGGCCGATCTCGTCGATGCCTTTGCGGTCGCGATACCGGCCGATGCCACACGCGACATCACCGCGGTCGCGGAAGCGATCTTTGGTCATCCCGCCTGGTGGTTTCGCACGCTCCTGGCTGTGCGCGATGCCGTCGCGGCCGGATTCGGCCTGAAAACAACGCAGCAAATCCGCCGAATCGCAGATAAAAAGAGCGGGGATCGCATCGATTTTTTCCCCGTCCTTTCGCGTTCGGGTCGCGAACTGATCATTGGTGAGGATGACCGGCATCTTGATTTCCGGGCCTCCATTCTGGTGCGGCCCCTTGGGGAAGGCCGGGAGTTTGAGGTGGTCGCGACGACCGTTGTCCATTGTCATAATCGCCCGGGCCGCTGCTATCTCACACTGATCCTGCCGTTTCATCGGCGGGTCGTCCGCTCGAGCCTGAGGCGCGCGGCGCTGGCTTTGTGGTCGCCATAATTGACACGCATTGGGGGATCGCGCGGAATTCCGTCGCGCAATTCGACTTCGGTGTGGATCGCCACGATCAACGAACCGAGGAGGTTCGCTTCCATCGATTTCCGCGCGCCAGCGCATCAAATTCGCCGGCGCGAGTGATTCAAGAACGATTTATACAGTCCAGCATTGTCGTATATTTGCGTCCGGGAATCGTGCCCGATGCCAGGATAGATGCTGCATCGTACGTCGCCGCCCTATTTTCTCAGGGCTTCCGCCGGCCGGAGAGATATGCGCACAGAGATCACTTTGTCCCGGCCGCCGCATGGCGCGCCAACGGGGGAACTAAAACCGGCTGGAAATGTGTGTTCTTGCTCACAGCGCTACCCAGCCTTAGGAATAGGGATCAAGAACCCGACGACCGGGACGGGGTGAGTGGTCTAGACCATGATCTGGTGCCGGATTTTTGATGGTGGCGGCGTGGCGGGGGCCGATCAGCGTGATATCGTTGGTTGGCAACCTCCGGTGTTTCGGCTTCGGGTGGCTTGAGCCCGGTGCGCGTTGCGCCGAGATTGCCAGGGCTCCAATATCAGAGATGGTGCCGGCCCTGTGACTCCGGGGACAAGAACGAGGCTGAAGGCATTGCTTCCTGACCAACCCATACCAGTGGCGCGCCCGATGCTGCCAAAAGCGGCAGCGCTGCTGCCTTTTCTGGAGCGCATCGACGCGACCCGGTGGTACACCAATTTCGGGCCCCTCAGCCGCGAGTTCGAGCAGACTCTGGCCCGGCACTACCAAATTTCCGCCAGCCAGCTTCAACTGGTCTGCAATGCGACGGTCGGGTTATCCCTGGCCTTGGAGGATCAGGCTGGCAGGGCCGGCGGGCTGTGCCTGATGCCATCCTGGACCTTTGCCGCGACCGCGCAAGCGGCGCGGCTGGCCGGCCTGCAACCGTTCTTCGTCGATGTCTCCGCCGAGGACTGGGCGCTTCATCCTGCCGCGGTGGAGGCCTGCCTGGCCGGGTTGAACGATCCCGTTTCCGCCGTCGTCCCGGTCGTGCCTTTTGGTCAAGCCCTCGATTTTGCCGCCTGGGCGGAATTCCGGCGGCGCACCGGCATCGCCGTGGTGGTCGACGCCGCCGCCGGTTTCGACACCCTTGTTCCGACCGAGTACCCCGTCGTGGTCAGCCTCGACGCTTTGAAAGCCATGGGGATCGGCGAAGGTGGTTTCATTGTGTGCCTCGACCAGGACGTGATCGCCCGTGTTCGACATGCGGTGAATTACGGCTTCCGGGGCCGCCGTGAAGCCGAGGTGGCCGGGACCAACGCCAAGATCAGCGAATATCATTGCGCGGTCGGGTTGGCCCATTACCAATCCTGGCCAGACGAACGCCAGAAATTGATCGAACACGCCCGTGTCTACCGTCACTATCTGGCGCGCTGCCCGGCGGTCCGGATGCAGCCGGGTTTCGGTCACGACTGGATTTCCACCGCCTGCCTTGTCGAACTGCAGGGCTGCGATGCCGATGACATTGCCGAAAGGTTGTGTCGGCAGAACATCGGGACGCTGCTGTGGTGGGGCAAGGGCTGTCATCGCCATGCCGCGTTCAGGTCGGCGCCGGCTCTGGCGCTGCCGGTTACTGAGCGGCTTGCCGGGTCGGTCCTGGGCCTGCCGTTTTTCGTCGACATGGACGAGCGCACGATCGCCACCGTTGCCGAAGCCGTTGTCACCGCATGCGATCCGGCCCGCCCCTGATCGCCATCGGAGAGTTTCCATGGCACGCCCATCCGTTACCTTCCTGATCATCTGTTACAACCAGAGCGACACGATTGCCGAGGCCGTTGAAAGCGCGCTGGCGCAGACCTACGCGCCGCTCGAAATCATTATTTCCGACGATCATTCCCCGGATGATACCTTCTTGCGTATTACGGACATCGTCGGACGCTATCGCGGGCCACACACTGTCAGGCTGAATCAGAATCCCCGTAATCTTCATCCGGGTCATGTGCGCAGTATTTGGCACATGGTCAATAGCGAAATCTGTGTTCTCGGCAATGGTGATGATGTGTTTTTTCCACGCCGCGTCGAAGCCTCCGTGGAAGCAATGATGGAACGGAATGTTTCGGTCGTCACCTGCAATCCCCAGATTATCAATGCCAGGGGTGACGTGCAGGGACCTGCCGTTCATGAGAATTCTGAAATTGTTCTTTCTCTTCGTGCCTTTTTTGAGACGAGCTACGACAGCACCGTCCTGGGCGCTGCCATGAGCTGGCATCGTGAGGTCTTTGATTTTTTTGGTTTGCCCTTGTTGACGCAGCGTGACATCGACCAGAATATCGGTTTTCGGGGCGCTTTGTTGCGCGGCGGCTGGATGATTCGGGAGCCGTTGATGAGCTGGCGCCACCATGACAAGAATTCCTCGCTGTATCTGCAAATGCAAAATGCCACGAGCCCGGCGGAGGAGGCCGATATACACGAACGGACACTCTGTAATATGACCGGCATCATTCATACCATGCTCCACGACCTGAATTTTTATCTGGAGCGGCGGCCTGATGATCCCCGCAGGGCGGAATTGCTGGCCGGACGGGCCACGCTGGAACGCCGACTGGCCGAAACCAGCCGGGATTGGGTGATACACCGCTATGACATGGCCCGGAAGAAATTCGTCAGTAAATGGTAGGGGTGATGGCCGAAAGCCAATGACGAACGCCGGGAAGGAGGACGGAATGTCGAAATTACCCGTTGTTATTTTTGGAAATGGGACGTTTTCTGATCTTGCCTGGTATTGCTTGACGCATGATAGTGATTTTCAGGTCATTGGCTTCACGGTCGATCGGGCCTTCCTGTCCGCTGAGGTTCATGAGGGTCTACCGGTTGTCGCCTTCGAGGATCTGCCAAGGTATCATCCGCCGGACAAGGTTCGTCTTTTGATCCCGCTGGGTTACCGTGCCATCAACGGTCTGCGGCGCGAGCGATACCGGGCGGCCAAAGCCCAAGGCTATGAATTCATCAGCTATGTTTCGAGCCGGGCCAGCATCTGGCCCGATCTGCGCGTGGGTGAAAACTGCATGATCTATGAGCATGCCATCATCCAGCCCTTTGCCTGCATCGGCGACAATGTGATCGTCCGCAGCGGGGCGCATATTTCGCACCATTGTAGCGTGGCCGATCATGCCTTCGTGGCGGCCGGCGTCACGCTCGGGGGCAATGTGACGGTGGGCGAGCAAGCGTTTGTCGGCCTGGGCGCCGTGGTGCGTGATGGATTGGTGCTGGCCGAGCGCAGTCTCATCGGCGCTGGCGCCGTGGTGTTGGCGAATACGGAAGCCGATGGGGTCTATGTCGGCAATCCGGCGCAAAAAACCGGGCGCAGCGCCCGTGAAGCAACGGAACGCTGAGATGCGGACCGGCGATCCCTTCATTTTGAACCTTGCCTGCACCGGCGCGATTCCGACCCGGCGGATGAACCCGTATGTTCCGCTCCGTCATGACGAAATCGTTGACGATGTCGCCTGCTGCCTGGAAATGGGTGTGCAGATGGTCCACCTGCACGCGCGTGACGCGAAGGGGAACCACACCGGCGATCCCGACCCCTATGGACGCTTGATCGAGGCCATCCGGCGCCTGCCGGGTGGCGGCGATGCCGTGCTCTGTGTCACGACCAGCGGTCGTCACGGCGCCGGGTTCGAGGACCGCGCGCGCGTACTCGACCTGGATGGCGGGGCAAGGCCGGACATGGCCAGCCTGACGCTGTCGTCGCTCAATTTTGTGGAATCGGCCAGCATCAACGAGCCTGACACGATCCGTCGTCTGGCGGGGCGGATGCGGGAACAGGGCATCAAGCCGGAGCTGGAGGTCTTTGACCTGGGGATGGCCAACTTCGCCCGGGTGTTATGCAAGGAAGGGCTGTTGACGCCCCCGCTCTATGTCAATGTGCTGCTGGGAAATATCGCCGGGGCACAGGCCGATGCGTTGCATCTGGTGGCGATCCTCGCCGCGCTGCCGGCCGATTGCGTGGTCTCGGTGTCCGGGATCGGTCGCGGCCAGTTGACCGCAAACAGCCTGGGGCTCCTGATGGCCGATGGCGTGCGCGTTGGGCTAGAAGATAACCTATGGTTGGATATCGCGCGGAACCACGCCGCATCCAACCCGGCCTTGATCGCGCGCATCTTGCGGCTGGCGGCGGAGCTGGAACGATTGCCGGCAAGCCGTCGCGATGTTCGTCAGATTTTGGGACTTTGACCGTCGTCGGGCCGTGCCCCGTCACTGAACGAAAGCCGCGGCTCACGATCGTCGTTGGTCGCGACAGGCTTGCGGGCGGGGCCAGGGATCGCCACTATCTTGCTGCATAACCCGGCCACGCCCCACGGAGGGCGCGGCCCTTCCTATCGGCTGCGGAGCCCGTCATGAGCCATCTTGCCACCACCGACGACCTGTTCTTCAATCGCGCCGGCCTCGATCGGACACAGGTCGAAGGCATGATCGCCGAGGCCTTGAACGGCGCCGACGATGGCGAACTTTATCTGGAATATTCGCAGTCCGAGAGCCTGGCCTGGGACGACGGCAAGCTGAAAAGTGCCGCTTACGACACGACCCAAGGCTTCGGCCTGCGCGCGGTGTCCGGCGAATCGACCGGCTACGCCCACGCCTCGACCTTGTCCGAAGACGCGATCCGCCGCGCCGCCGACACCGTCAAGGCGGTCCATGCCGGCCGTTCCGGCACTCTGGCCCTGTCGCCGGCGGGGACCAACCGGCTGCTCTATGATGCGCTGAACCCGCTGGCGCTGGTCGATTTCGCCGACAAGGTCAAGCTGTTGGCCGCGATCGACGCCTATGCGCGGGGCAAGGATCCCCGGGTTCGCCAAGTGATGGCCAGCCTGGCCGGCGAATGGCAGGCGGTTCAGATCGTCCGCGCCGACGGCCACCGGGCTGCCGACATCCGGCCCTTGGTGCGCCTCAATGTCACGGTCGTGGTCGGGGACGGCGATCGCATGGAAACCGGCAGCCATGGTGCCGGTGGCCGCGTCGCTTATGACGCCTATCTCGATCCGGCACGCTGGCAGGCTCAGGTTGACGAGGCGCTGCGTCAGGCGCTGGTCAATCTGGATGCGATCCCGGCCCCGGCGGGTGAGATGACCGTGGTTCTGGGCTCGGGCTGGCCGGGGATCCTGTTGCATGAGGCGATCGGCCACGGCTTGGAGGGCGATTTCAACCGCAAACAGACATCAGCCTTCGCCGGTCTGCTGGGTCAGCGCATCGCGGCACCCGGCGTCACGGTGGTCGATGACGGCACCCTGGCCGATCGTCGCGGCTCGCTGACGATCGATGACGAAGGCACGCCCAGCCAGTGCACGACGCTGATCGAGGACGGTATCCTGGTCGGTTTCATTCAGGACCGGATGAACGCCCGCCTGATGGGCATGCGCCCGACCGGCAATGGCCGGCGCCAGAGCTTCGCCCATTCGCCGCTGCCGCGCATGACCAATACCTTGATGCGGGCGGGGGACAAGACCCCGGAAGAGATCATCGCCTCGGTGCCGCGCGGGCTTTACGCCGTCAATTTTGGCGGCGGCCAGGTGGATATCACCTCGGGCAAGTTCGTCTTCTCGGCGTCGGAGGCTTACCTGATCGAGAACGGCCGGATCGGCGCCTCCGTCAAGGGCGCGACGCTGATCGGCAACGGTCCCGATGCCTTGACCAAGGTATCGATGATCGGCAACGATCTGCGCCTCGACGAGGGTATCGGAACCTGCGGCAAGGAAGGGCAGGGCGTGCCGGTGGGCGTCGGCCAGCCGACCTTGCGGATCGACGGGCTGACCGTCGGCGGCACCGGCGCCTGAGACCCCGAATTCCGGGGCACTCGGTTCTTGATTTGTTCGGGTGTGGCGATTAGGCTGCGGGGATCCAAATGATCCGTGCAGCCCGATGTCCACCCTGATCATTGCCGAAAAAGCCAGTCAAGCGAAGGATTTGCGCGCCGCTCTGGGCGGCCGGTTCGGCGCGGTCCTGGCCGCGGAGGGCCATCTGCTCCGTCTGGCCGAGCCGGAAGAGGTTGATCCCGACTGGAAGCGCTGGTCCTGCGCCCTGTTGCGGCCCGACGGGCTCTATCCGACCCGCCCGGACCGCCAGGGCAACAAGGCGCGCAAGCTGGAGGCGATCGCCGCGGCGCTGCGCGGCTGTGATCGGGTGATCCTCGCGACCGACTGTGATCGCGAGGGCCAGTTGATCGGTCAGGAAATTCTGGAGCATCTCGGCTATCGCGGCGCGGTGCAGCGCGCCTTGTTCACCGCCCAGGATGCCACGACGATCCGCCAGGCTTTCGACCGGCTCAAACCCAATGGCGAGATGCTGCCGCTGTATCAGGCCGCCGTGGCGCGCCAGCAGGCCGACCAGATCTTCAATCTGTCGCTGACCCGGACCGCGACCCGGACACTGTTGACGCCCGGCAGCCGGGGCGTCATCGGTATTGGCCGGGTCAAGACCCCGACGCTCGCCATCGTCTGTTTGCGCGAGATTGAGATCCGTGATTTCCGGCCCGAGGATTATTTCGAGGTTGTTGCCACGGCGACCGTCGCCGCCGGCAGTTTTGCGATGCGTCACGCCCCGGCGGCCAAGGACCGCATCACGGATCGGGCACGGGCGGACGCGATCGCCCGGGCGGCGGCGGGGCACAATGGCCCGCTGACCGTCCGCGTCGAGAACCGCCGTCAGGCGCCGCCACGGCTGTTCGATCTGCCGGCGCTGCAGAAGACCTGCGGCCAGCGCTGGGGTTGGACCGCGGACCGGACGCTGGCCGTGGCCCAGGAGCTGTATGACGGCTCGGGAAAAAAGCTGATCACCTATCCGCGGGCTGAGGCCCGCCATCTGGCCGAGAGCCAAATCGCCGATGTCCCGGCCATCGCCGCGGCCCTGACCCGGTTGCGCGGCTTTGCCGGTCTGGATGTCGCCCAGCCGGTGATCCGTCGCGGCAAATCGGGCCATTTCTGCGATGCGGCGCTGGCTGGTGTTGCCCACCATGCCATTGTGCCCAACGTCAATGTCCTGGATGACCTGGAAACCCGGCTGACTCGGTTGGACGAGGACGAGAAACGGCTGTTTGCGCTGATCTGCCGCTCTTATCTGGCGGCGATCATGCCGGATTTTGAATATCGCCAGACGGTTGCCACGATGGTGGTGCCGGTTCCCGGGGCGCCGGCCGCGACATTTCGCGCGGTTGGCCGGATTCCCTTGCGGTTGGGCTGGAAGGCGGTGTTCGGATCGGCCGATGCTGACAACGCCCCGCCGCCCGGTGGGGGCGCCAGCGCTGCGGACGAGGGCAGCGCCGGGCCGACGTTGTTGCCGGCCTTGACCGATGGCGAAGCCGCAACGTTGTCGGATGCGCAGGTGGAAGCCAAGCGTACCCAGCCGCCGCCGCGTTACAGCGAGGGCACGTTGATCGACGCGATGCAGAACGCCTGGCGGTTCGTCGAGGACCCGTTGTTACGCGAGCGCTTGAAGGAGGCCAAGGGCATCGGCACACCGGCGACCCGGGCTTCGATCATCACCGGCCTGAAGGCGCAGAGGCTGCTGGCGGCCGAGGGCAAGATGGTGGTCCCGACAGCGGCCGGGCTGGATTTGTTCGCGCTGTTGCGCGCCGCGGCGCCGGCCCTGGTCGATCCGGGAACCACCGCCTTGTGGGAAATGCGGCTGGACGATGTGACCACCGGCCAGGCCGATTTCCGGAGCGTGATCGATTCGATCGCCGGTGAGGCCGGTCGCCTGATCGATGTGCTCCAGGGCCATGCGGGCGGGCGTGTCGATCTGGGCCTGGGTGCGGCGACGCGGCACCGCGCCGCAACGCCGGGTCGGCGGCGTGGCGGCTCATCCTTCACCCGGTCGCCGGGGACGGCGCCGGTGGACGCGGTCGCCAAGGCGACGCCCGTGCGGCGGCGCCGGGCCGCGGCAAGCCCCCGAAAACCGGCGGCGGCCGCAGAAAACGGCGCGCCGGTTTCGAACGCGCCGGCAACGCCGCGCCGCGGACGACGGCGTCAGGCGGCCGTCGTGGTGCCAGCCCCCCTGGTCGCGGCCGAGCCGGTGGTTGAAGCCTCGCCCGCAGCGCAGGGCGGCACGGCGCCGACGCCCCGCATGCTGGCCTTTGCGCTCGCTCTGGCGCGGCAGCGGGGTGTTGCGCTGCCGCCCGGCCTTGATCGCGATTTCGCGCTGTGCCGTCGTTTTCTTGATCAATACGCGTCGCCCTCATCCCGATAGGTCATGGGTCGCGAGCGCAACGCGCCCGGGGGGCTCTGGCAAAATCGCTTTGGCGCTGCGATCTCTGTTGCCCCGGGGATGACACAGGGTATGGTCATGCCAAGCCTGGGAGGCGTTGCGCCTTCCCGGTCCTTCCCTTTCCTTTGCGAGCTCGTGACTGCCTGTGACCGCGATGACGCCGCCCACCGCCTCGAATGCTGAACTCGACAAACTCAAGAGCCGGATTCAGGCGCTGCGCGCCAAGACGGTCGACAATGGCTGTACCGAGGAGGAAGCCATGACGGCGGCGGCCAAGGTCGCCGAACTGCTGGATCGCTATGATCTGTCCCTGAGCGATGTCGAAATTCGGGAGCAGTCCTGTGAGCGACTCGCATTCGAAACCGGCTACAAGAAACGGATCCCGCTCGATGGCTGTGTCGGGGCGATTGCCGATTTCTGCGATTGCCGGGTCTGGCGGGAGAAGAATCCGACCGGGGATTTCCGCTATGTTTATTTCGGTTTGCGCTCGGATGTCGCCGTCGCCCACTACCTGACCGATCTGATCGACGCGGCCGTCAGGGCCGAGCTGGGCCGCTTCAAGACGTCGCCGGGCTATCTGCGCTTCAAGCACAACCAGCGTCCCATGGCCAACAGCTCGTTCTCGCTCGGTATGGTGGCCTCGATCGCGACCCGGCTGGGGGTGATGAAGGCCGAGCGCGATGCCGCCAATCGGCGCGGCGGGCGGGACCTTGTTATCGTCAAGACCGCGGTCGTCGATGAGGAGTTGGCGCAGCTCGACCTCAATCTCAAACGCGGCCGCGACAGCCGGCGGATGGTTTCGCCCAGCGCCTACGATGCCGGCAGTGCCGCTGGCGAGTCGCTGTCGATCAATCCGGGAATCGGCGGCGCCGCGCCAGGGCGGACGCTGCAAAACCGCTGAGGGCCGGGCTGGTCCCGGTCGCGACGGCGCCTGAGGCTTCAGGCGTTCTCATTTTGGCTGTGGGCCCGCGGGCTGCCGCCCGCACCCGCTCGGGGGACCCCCGAATCCTCTTCTATTTTGACAAAAACAAAGGGGTCTGGGGCATCGCCCCCGTTGGGTTTGGGCGAAAGCCCAACGCTTCGTCGCCAAAACGAGAACCGCTGCTGAGGCTTCGCTTTTATCGGTCACGATCAAAGCGGATTGGTATAACAGAAGGGTTGCGGTGGATCGCCGCTCGTTGCGGGCGTGCGGCGCGCGGGCACAGAGGCCCGCGCCACCCGATGAAGAGTTTCCGACTTCCCGCTCACGCCGGGCGCCAGGCCCGGGTGAAGACCCTCACGCCGGGCGCCAGGCCCGGGTGAAGACCAGGGCGCCGCTGGCCAGGACCAGGCCGACGCCGACACACACGGTGATCGTCGGCCGATCGCCCCAAATCAAAAACGCCAGGGCGAGCGACCAGGGCAACGCGGTAAATTCCAGGCACGATGCCACCGCGACGGGGGTTCGACGCAGCCCTTCGGTCAACAGCACCTGACCGGCGCCGGCCAGAAGTCCCATCACCAGCATCAGCCCCAGCGATGTCGGCTCGGGCATGCGCCAGGCCCAGGGCAGGGCAAGACCACAGACGACCAGGAACAGCACGTTGGTGGTCAGCACCTGTGCCGTCGTGGACTCGGAGACGGCGAGACGACGCCCCAGCACCGTGGTGTAGGCCCAGAGGCCCGCAGACAGCAGGGTCAGGGCCGCCGCGCCCAGCGCGGTGGGTGAGGTCGGATTGGTGATCACGATGATGCCGCAAAAACCGATCACCAGCGCCACCCAGGTTGATTTGCGCACCTGTTCACCCAGCACCGGCCCGGCCAGGATGGCCACGATCAGCGGCGCCACGAAATAGATCGAGATCAGTTCGGCGAGGCCCAGCGAACGGGCCGCGGTGAAATAGCAAAGCCAGGCGACCAGCATCAGGCCCGCCCGCATCAGCAGGGTCCCGACGGCCGGGGATTCCGCGGCCTCGCGCACCGCGCGGGTGCCGCCCGAGACCAGGCACAGGGCGACAATGATGACGCTGCGGATGAACAACAACTGCACGACGGCGTAGTCGGTCACCAGCCATTTGACCACCGCGTCCTGCATCGTGAACATGAGATAGGCAGATCCGGCACAGGCGATTCCTGCGATCGCCGTGGTGCCGCGCCAGCGCTGCGGGGCGCCGGACTGAGTGGGACTCAACATCGAAAAACCAAATCCTTGCCCCGGTCGAGCGGGGTGACAAATCCGATTCCCATGGGGGAAACGGTGAGACGGGGCGCGGGGCTTGATGGTAGCCGGCGCCGATAAGCTGAGGGTTGTTGACGCAATCTGAAGCGATCGCCCGGATCGGGGCCTGTGCGTCCGAAACTATGATAATCCTGGTCGGCACGATGCGTTATCGCTATTTTCTCATGGCACAAATGCCATGGGGTACGGGATGAAGTCGTCAGACCCTATGGCCGCACTGACGACGCTAGCGCCGGGTTCTCCCCATGTATTTACCGCCCGCCTTTCACGAACAGCGAATTCCGGTTCTCCACGACATTATCCAGCAAACGGGTCTGCCGACCCTGGTGACACTGGGGGAGAACGGTCTTGCTGCGACACCGGTGCCGATGCTGCTGGATCGCGAGCCGGGACCGTTGGGCCGGCTGCGGGGCCATTTGGCCCGCGCCAATCCGCAGGCCCGGGTGCTGGGACGCGAAATCGAGGCGCTGGCCTTGTTCGCGGGACCGGACGCCTACATCACGCCGTCCTGGTATGCCGCAAAACAGGAGACGGGCAAGGTCGTGCCAACCTGGAACTATGTTGCGGTCCACGCCTATGGCCGCGTCACGATGTTCGATGATGCCGAACGTCTGCTGGCCCTGGTCACGGCGCTGACGGAACGCCACGAGGCGGGGCGGTCGCAGCCCTGGGTGGTTGGCGATGCCCCGGCCGATTTCATTGAGAGCATGCTCCGCGGTATCATCGGCTTCGAACTGACGATCAGTCGGCTTGAGGGCAAGAGCAAGCTCAGCCAGAACCGATCCCCTTGGGATCGCGCCGCGGTTGCCGCAGGTCTGGTTGCCGAAGGCAAGCCGGGCCCGGCGGCGGTGGGGGCGCTGATCGCCGCGGGCGAAGAGGGCGGGGGCGAGCCGGGCTCGACCGGTGCGAAATAGGAACGCGCAGTTTCCGAGAAACGATGCCCCGGCCCCATTGATCATCCTCAGGGGCGCTCCGATCCGCTCGGCGCTCCGCCGGGAACATATCTTCCGGTCGATGAGATCGGCCCTTAAGGCATAAGACGTCGGCGCGGTCATTCCCGTGGGCGGCCTGTGCCGTGGCCCTCCGAAAAATTTCACCCGGTGGCGGTGTCGTGACGGCAGGCTGTGCCCATGACAGACGATCCCCGCGCCATCGCTTTCGATGCCGCCGCTCCCGCTGACGAGCGCTTTGACGCCAGCGCGGAGCTTCAGCAGTCTTACCGCCCTCTCACCTCCGCCCTGTTCCCCGCCGAAGAGGTCCGCCATGTCGTCGATGCCATAACGGCGGATCTCGAGCATCAGGCGATGCTCAGCAAGACCCGCGTGATCGCTTTCCCGGGTCGAAGACCGCCGCCGCCCCAGGGCATGCAGTCGGTTCTTCTCGACAATGTCCAGGTCTTCGCTCACGGCGACTATTTCGACAAGCCGTCACCCCTGGGCTTCGACAGCCTGAGGGCGATGGTCGAACAAACGCCGATCCTCAATGCCGTGATCCTGACGCGGATCCGCCAGGTCAGCCGCTTCACCCAACCGTCGGAGGATGGCGGACCCGGTTTCGAAATCCGCCACGGCGATTTGAAGCACGCACTGACCGGTGACGAGCAGAACCGGGCCCAGATGCTGGCCCGGTTCTTTCAGCATTGTGGCTGGGAGTTCAATCCCAGGCGGCGCAAGCTGCTGCGCCGCGATAGTTTCAGCCAGTTCACCGCCAAGCTGGTTCGCGACAGCCTGACCCTCGATGCCGCGCCGATCGAAACGGAACTGAAACAGGATCCGCGGCAGGGCATCGACGGCCTCTATGCCGTTGATGGTGCGACGATCCGGTTGTGCACCGAGGAGGGCTATCAGGGCGATGACCGGATTTTCGCGGTCCAGGTGATCCAGGGGCGGATCTGCACCGCTTATACCCATGATGATCTGATCTATGAGGTGCGCAATCCCCGCACCGACGTCCGGCTGGCGGGTTATGGGCTGGGCGAAACCGAGCTGCTGATCCGGGTTGTCACCGGCTTCCTCAACGCCATGACCGTCAATATCAAAGGTTTCAGCGACAATGCCATGCCGCGGGGGTTGCTGCACCTGTCGGGCGACTACAGCCAGGAAGACCTGGCCGCGTTCAAACGCTATTGGAACGCCATGGTCAAGGGCGTCAACAATGCCTGGTCACTGCCGGTGATGGTGTCGAAGGATCAGGAAAGCCGGGCCAGTTTCCAGAAATTCGGCGTCGAATTCGACGAGATGTACTTTGCCAAATGGATGACATTTCTGACCTCAATGATCTGCGCGGTCTATGGCATGGCGCCCGACGAGATCAACTTCGAATCCTTCAGTGCCCAGCATTCTGCCCTGGCCGGTCGCGATACCGCCGAGAAATTGGCCGATGGCCGCGACAAGGGGTTGCGGCCGTTGATGGCCTATCTGGAGGCGCTGTTCACCGATTTCGTGGTCGGGTGTTTCGACGAAACGCTGGTGTTTCGCTGGGTCGGCCTGGATGTGGATGACGACGCCCAGCAATGGGAGGCGCGCAAGCTGATCCTGACGCTGGACGAGCTGCGGGCGGAAAAGGGTTACCAGCCGCTCGGTCACCCCTTGGGCAGTGCGCCGCTCAATCCCGCTCTGGTGCCGGCCTGGATGGAATCCCAGGGCTTGATGCCGCCGGGCGTCGTGAGCCCATGGGATGCCCCGGCGCAGCCGGCACCGGCCGACCCGGTCTCAACGCCGCGCGAATCGACCAGGAAATCGCCATTACCGCCGCGCTCGTGACCGCAGAGCCGGGTTCAGCGACATCGTGCCAAACAACCGGTGCCCCGGATCCCGTATTTCCGCCGAAATTCAGGAAACCATCATGCCAAAGGACGACAAAAATCCCGTTGATGACGAGCGGCTGCTCGCCAGTGTACCGCAATTTCTGCTGATCGAGTCGATGTTCAAAGCGACCCCGGTGACAGAAGGAGGGCGCCGCTTCATCTATATTCAGGCCTCCGATGAAAGCGTCGACAGTCAGGGTGAACGGGTCCTGTGCCAGGCCTTGGAACGCAGTGCCGGCATTTTTCGACGGTTCGGTTCGCTGGACATCGACCATATCACGCTGCTCGGGCCCCACTCCGGGGTCGACAACTATCTGGAATATGAGATCGGCCGGCCCGTCGAGGTCCAGTTCCGCGACGGGCGCACCTTCGTCAAGGGAGAGCTCTATCGCGGGGCCGGCCCGATCGCGCGGAATGCCAATCTGGTGTGGCAGGGGTTGACCGCCGTCTCGCCTCCGGTGCGCTGGTTTCCGTCGATCGGCGGTTCGGTGCTGGAAAAAGCCGTCGAAATGGATCCGCAGACGCGGCGTCGGATTGCCGTGGTCAAGCGGATGCGCTGGACCAACCTGGCACTGTCGCGGACCCCGGCCAACCAGAATGTTCCGGTGGCGCAGACGGTGCCCTTCGGGGCGCTGGCGAAATGCTGGACCGCGGCCGGGCTCGACCTGGTCAAGGCCCTTGAGGCCGGCTATGGCACCGACGATGCCGCCCTGGCCGGTGGTGCGGCGCTGCGTCGGGAATCCCTCGACCGCGGCCCGGTCCGCTACCGCGACTTCGCCGAAGGTTTGGCTGGCCTGATCCGCTTGGGACGTGTCGTGCCGACCCCGGGGGCGCTGATCGGCCACGCCACGGCGCACTACGGTCTTGATCACGACCGCGCCGCCCGTTGGGTCGGTCGCTTTCTGGCCGATCTCAAAAATCGCCTCGCGGCGAAACATTTTTTGCGCCCCGTGCACAAGTCGTGACGGCAAGGTTTCGATGCGGCCCGAGGCCGTTTGCCTCACTTCATCTCAACCGACAGATATCGAAAAGGGAAGACAGCATGAGCCACATGAATCTGCTGCTGGCGCAACTGGACAGCCTCAAAAAGACGGTGCGCGAGACCACGGGGATCGCCAAACGCAGCACCGCCGGGGAGCGCAAGGACGTCCCGGCCGATGCGGATGAGGATGACGACGACGCGGTCAATGATCGCCTCGACGATGACGATGATGATGAGGACGACGATGACGGCGCCGACGAGGGTGATCCCGATACCGACAGTGACGACGACGATGATGAGAACGGGGACGCAGCCGGCGACGATCCGGATGTCCGGCAAACCGCCGCACGGGGTGGCAAGCCCCGGCGCACCCGCTCTGCCGGCAAAAAGGATAGGGCGGGACGAATCAGCGCCAAGTCGGTGAGCGACATGGTGCGGGAATTGGCCGAATGCGAGCGGGCTTTGAGGAAGTCGGTGGGCGTCACCACCCTGCTGACGCGGCAGGCCGGGCAGAAGGCGGTGGCAGGCCAGTCGGCCGCGGTTGTCGCCAAAGCCCCGCCCGCAAAGCCCGATGCCACGCCAGGCCGCAAGGCCGCGGCGTTCACACCCCAGGTGTTGTTGAGCAAGGCTCTTGAGGCGCAACGGGCGGGCCGGATCCGCAGCCACGACGTGGTGTTGATGGAAAACTATTACGGCCGCGGCCAGTTGCCGCCGGACGACCTGGTGACGCGGGTCCTCGGTTGAGCGCGCGGTCCGCGCGCCCTGCCATCCCGCTCCGCTTTCCGTTTCACGCGACAGGAAGATGATGATCGATCCCAACGTTTTGGTTACCAGCGCCAGCACCGGCATGCTGCCGGCGGAAGAGGCCTTCGATCTCAGGAAGGCCCTGACCGCCGACTACGGCACCGATGTTGCCAACCTCACCGGCGGCGGCGCGCTCCGCCTCCAGTCCCTCGACACCACCTTGCAATCGACGATCCAGGACAACCAGCACTTCCGCTTGTTCAACAAGCTCGCCAAGCCCCAGGTGACCGCGACCGTCGATGAATGGACCGAGGTGTCATCGGTCGGCGGCTTCCTCGGCGGCAGCACGACCTCGGAAAGTGGCGCGATCAGCGATGCCACCGGCAATTATCACCGTCGGGTCGGGATGGTGAAATATCTGATGACCCGCCGCCAAGTATCGTTCGTGACAAGCTTGCAGAATGCGATCGCCGAGGCCGAGGCCGTGGAGTTCCAGAACGGCGCTCTGCAATTGCTGACCGACGCCGAATTTCTGTGCTTCGAGGGCGACAGCACGGTCATTCCGACGGAATTTGACGGAATCGCTGCCCAGATCAGTCAGGGTGTCGCCAGCGGCGACATTGATGATGACCATTTGCTCGATGCCAGAGCGCAATCGCTGGCCTCGATCGCCCTGGTTAACCGTGCCGCGGCGACGATTGCGGCTTACGGCAATTTCGGCATGCCGACCGATCTGTTCATGTCGCAACAGGTCCAGGCGGACTTCGACACGGCCCTCGATCCGGCTTTCCGGGTGCCGCTGACCGACGTCCCGAGCGGCGGGGTCGCACTGGGCGCCCCGGTTCGGGGAATTCGGACCAGTTGGGGTGACATTGCGACCAATCCGGACGTCTTCATCCGCGACGAAGTTCTGCAGATGCCGTTCGAACTGCGCTATCCCGCTGTTGCCACCGCGCAGGCCGGGTTGATGCCACAGGGGGTCACGGCAACCGCAGCGGTCGCTGCATCAAGCCAATTTGGCAGCACCCAGGCGGGTAGCTACTATTACTACGTTACCGGCGTCAACGCCTCGGGCCAATCGACCGGCGTGACCTCGGCGCCGGTCGCCGTCACCGCGGGAGAAAATGTCACCCTGACCATTACGGCATCCAGCAGCGGCCAGGAAACCGGCTATGTCATCTATCGTTCACGGCTGAACGGGGGCAATGCCGTTTCAGGGTTGCCGTTGGTGATGAGCGATTTCCGGGAAATGATCCGGATCCCCAAAGCGGGGGCGACGACACCTCACACCGACGCCAATCGCGACATTCCGGGAACCAGCAAAGCCTTCGTGTTGAACCTGGCCAGCAGCGCCTCGGCGATGACCTGGCGCCAATTGTTGCCGATGCTCAAGTTCCCGCTCTATCCGACGCAGTCAGCCGTCATTCCCTGGGCGCAGATGTTGTTCGGCTATCTGCGGATCAGCAAGCGACGTCAGCACGTGATGATCAAGAACATCCTGCCGACTAATGCAGTCTGGCGACCCTTCAACTGAGCATGCAGCGGCGTGGCGCTGTCGCGAAGGCGTTGTGATAAAAATCGGCCGAGCATCACTCCAAGGAACATGGCTTTTGCCAACCCCAGCGCTGCAAGCGTGTCATATTAGCATTGCGTCGAGACCGATCAAGAGACGACGACCACGGTAATCACAATCCACTCAAAAGCGTAGGGCCCCGGATTTTCCGGGGCCTTTTGTTTGCAGTATTGTCTTGACAAATTATTCGTATTGGATAACTTCGGGCCATCAAGATGGTCAGAAGGAAACCAAAATGGACGATAATATCCTGGCGCAAACGGTATCAATCGTGTCGGCCTATGTATCGCGGCACCAATTGAGCGCGGGGGATCTGCCGGCGTTGATCGGGTCTGTGTATAAATCGCTTGCCAATCTGGGTAAAGAACCGAAGGTTGAGCCGGCCGCGGCAAAAGCCGAGCCCGCTGTAGCGATCAAGAAGTCGGTGACCCCCGATTACATCATTTGCCTCGAAGATGGCAAGAAACTGAAGATGCTCAAGCGCTATCTGCGCTCGACCTACGATATGAGCCCGGAAGAATACCGGGCCAAGTGGGGCCTGCCGACCGATTACCCGATGGTCGCGCCGAACTATGCCAAACGCCGGTCGGAGTTGGCCAAGACGATTGGTCTGGGAACCCGGGGCAAGGGTGGCGCGGCGGTTGCTGCCGAGTAACATCGCGAGAGACAGTGGCGGGGGGGGGGGGGGGGGGGGGGGGGGGGGGGGGGGGGGGGGGGGGGGGGGGGGGGGGGGGGGGGGGGGGGGGGGGGGGGGGGGGGGGGGGGGGGGGGGGGGGGGGGGGGGGGGGG
>JARLIO010000058.1 GCA_031291675.1 Azospirillaceae bacterium | reverse complement strand
TCAGCCCGACAAAAGCGGCCTTCGGTAGAAGTTACCAATCCCGGAGACGGCTAAACGGGCGCAAACGGCGCCTTTTGCCTTAAACCCGTCTTCGGGAAAAACTGGAACCAACTCTTTGGCGGCTTTTCCGGCTTCGCCCCGCCGGCCTCTCGGCCCTCGTTCGCGTCGTCGTCAGCGCCACCAGCGCGTCGGTGAAGGGGTTTATACAGATGGCCCCCTCACCCCGCAAGCACAAAATGTACGCCCCGTGACTATTTTTTGACGGGTACGAGACGGCCATGCCAAACCCCGGGAAATCGGCTTGGCGCCTGGGGTTTCGGGGCGCAAACGCGGCGTCGCGCCCCGTCCTTTGTGTCATGACAACGCTCAGAAAGAATGACCGTTGCGTTCAGAGGGTCAGTGCAGCGTTTTCGGAAGCGCCGCCTCAAGGGCGACCGGGGCCGCGGCCGGCACCCCATTGATCAGCAACCCGTTCCCGTCCGCGCTCACCGTGACGACCTGACCATCGGCCAGGCGGCCTTCGAGGATTTGGGTGGCCAGCGGGTTTTGCAACTCGCGCTGGATAACCCGCTTCAAGGGACGGGCCCCATAGACCGGGTCATAGCCGGCATTGCCCAACCATTGGCGGGCGCTGTCGGACAGTTCGAGCGTGAGGTTGCGGGCCGCCAGCAAAGCCCGCAGCCGCGTGAGCTGGATGTCGACAATTCCCGTCATCTGAGCCCGGGTCAACCGGTGGAACAGCAGGATCTCGTCGAGCCGATTGAGGAATTCGGGCCGGAAGCTGCCCCGGACCACAGCCATGACCTCATCGCGGACCAAAGCCGAATCCTCGCCTTCCGGCTGATTCGACATCACCTCGCTGCCCAGGTTGGAGGTCATCACGATCAGGGTGTTGCGAAAATCGACGGTATGTCCCTGGCCGTCGGTCAGGCGGCCATCATCAAGCACCTGCAGCAGCACGTTGAAGACATCGGGATGGGCCTTTTCGATTTCGTCAAACAGCACGACCTGATAAGGCCGACGGCGCACCGCCTCTGCCAACGCGCCGCCTTCCTCATAGCCGACATAGCCGGGGGGGGCGCCGATCATCCGGGCGACGGCGTGCTTCTCCATATATTCTGACATGTCGAGCCGGATCATCGCGGTCTCGTCGTCGAACAGGAATTCGGCCAGGGCCTTGGTCAATTCGGTTTTGCCGACGCCGGTCGGTCCCAGGAACAGGAACGAGCCGATCGGGCGATTGGGATCCTGCAGACCGGCACGGGCCCGGCGCACCGCATTGGACACGGCGACGACGGCCTCGGTCTGACCGATAACCCGCGTGCCCAGACGCTGCTCCATGGCCAGCAGTTTCTCGCGCTCCCCGGTCATCATGCGATCGACGGGGATCCCGGTCCATCGGCTGACGACCCCGGCGATGTGATCCTCGGTCACGGCTTCCTCGACCAGCGGCACGGTCCGGCCATCCCCCTCGATGTGGCCATCGCGGTCCGCTTTGCCGGTGTCAGGGGTTTCCGCCGCCCGCAGCTTTCGCTCCAGTTCCGGAATGATGCCGTATTTCAGTTCGCTGGCCTTGCCCAGATCGCCGCGGCGTTCCGCCTGATCAAACTCGATCCGCGCCTGTTCCAGACGTTCCTTGATCGACCGGGCGCCGGCGATCACGTCCTTTTCGGCGCGCCACCGCGCGGTCAACTCGGCAGCATGCTGTTCCAGATCCGCCAGTTCGGTCTCGAGCTTGGTCAAACGGTCGTGCGACGCCGGGTCGGTTTCCTTGCGCAGCGCCTCGCGCTCGATCTTGAGCTGAATGACCCGCCGATCGAGTTCATCGATCGCTTCGGGTTTGCTGTCCATCGCCATGCGCAGCCGCGACCCGGCCTCATCGATCAAATCGATGGCCTTGTCAGGCAGAAAGCGGTCGGTGATATAGCGGTTTGACAAGGTCGCGGCCGCCACGATCGCACCGTCGGTAATCCGCACCCCGTGGTGCAGCTCATATTTTTCCTTGAGGCCGCGCAGAATCGAGATGCTGTCGGCGACGCTGGGCTCGGTCACCAGCACCGGCTGGAAGCGCCGCGCCAGCGCCGCATCCTTTTCGATATGCTTGCGATATTCGTCGAGCGTGGTCGCGCCGACACAATGCAGTTCGCCCCGGGCCAACGCCGGCTTCAGCATGTTCGAGGCATCCATCGTGCCCTCGGCCGCGCCGGCACCCACAAGGGTGTGCAACTCGTCGATAAACACGATGACCTCGCCGGCGGCGTGCTGGATTTCGTTCAGCACCGCCTTGAGCCGTTCCTCGAACTCGCCGCGGAATTTGGCGCCGGCGATCAGCGCGCCCAGGTCGAGGGCGATCAGACGCTTGTCCTTGAGGCCCTCGGGCACGTCGCCATTGACGATACGCTGGGCCAACCCCTCGACGATGGCGGTTTTGCCCACGCCGGGTTCACCGATCAGCACCGGATTGTTCTTGGTCCGGCGCGCCAGCACCTGGATCGTCCGGCGGATTTCCTCGTCGCGGCCGATCACCGGATCGAGCTTGCCCTGGCGGGCCGCCTCCGTCAGGTCGCGACCATATTTCTTCAGGGCGTCATAGCCCTGCTCGGTGGTCGGCGAATCCGCGGTCCGGCCTTTGCGAATCGCGTTGATGGCCTGATTCAGCGATTGGGCGGAAACCCCGGCACCCTTCAGGGCCCTGGCCGCGGCCGTGCCCTCGGCCAGGGCCAGGGCCATCAGCAGACGTTCCGCGGTCACGAAACTGTCGCCCGCCTTCTCGGCGAGCTTTTCCGCACTATCGAGAAAGCGGACGAATTCCGGCGTCGGAAACAATTGACCGGCACCACCGCCTTCAACCTTGGGCTGGCGATCGAGATCGGCATCGACGGCAGCCAGCGCCGCTGCGGCATCGCCGCCGGCTTCGCGGATCAGGTTGGCCGCAAGCCCTTCCTTGTCATCCAGCAGGGTCTTGAGCACATGCTCGGGCAACAGCCTTTGATGGCCCCGGCGCAGGGCCAAGGTCTGTGCAGCCTGCATGATCCCGCGCGAACGCTCGGTATATTTCTCGAAGTCCATTCCGGCACTCCCCCGACGGCGCCCTCACCCGCCAGGCAGCGCGAGGGAGCCGTACCAATTTGCCCCAGGCCGCGATCGACCCGGGATCCTCTTCGTTGCATATGGGCACGACCGCTGTTGCCACCAAGCGGTCCTGCCGGCCTTTCCCGGGCCGGCGGGCCGGACACCGTCAGGTCACGACATCGGGGGCGGCGCGCCCGGTATGGCGCAGGATGCCGGCGTGGGCCGCCGCCGCCGCCGCGAGATCGGCCAACGCGGTCGCGGCGTCCAGGTTGTGGCGCCGGGGATCCGGCTCGTGGCTTTCCAGATAGACCCGCAATGTCGCCCCGGCGGTGCCGGTCCCGGAGAGACGATAGACAATCCGGGCCCCATCCTCGAACACTAGGCGAATCCCCTGATGATCCGAGCGGCTGCCATCGACCGGGTCGGTATAGGCGAAGTCGTCGGCGGTGGCGATCCGGCGATCGGCGAGATCCCGACCCGGCAGCCCCGCCAAACCATCACGCAATTCCGCAATCAGCGCCGCCGCGGCATTGCTGTCGATTCCCTCATAGTCGTGGCGGCCATAGAAGGTCCGGCCATAGATCTGCCAATGTTCCCGGATGATCTGCTCGACCGACAGACCACGGGCGGCGACAATATTCAGCCACATCAGCACCGCCCACAGCCCGTCCTTCTCACGGACATGGTCCGAACCGGTGCCGAAGCTTTCCTCGCCGCACAGGCTGATCAAGCCGGCATCGAGCAGCGAGCCGAAAAATTTCCAGCCGGTCGGGGTCTCATAGCAGCGGATCCCCAGCGCCGCGGCGACACGGTCAACCGCCTGGCTGGTCGGCATCGAACGCGCAACCCCGGGAAGACCCGCGGCGTAGCGCGGCACATGGTGCGCATTGGCGGCCAGGACCGCCAGGCTGTCGCTGGGCGAGACGTAGAAATTCGCGCCCAGGATCATGTTGCGGTCGCCATCGCCATCCGACGCGGCGCCGAAATCCGGCCCGCCGGGCGCGGCCAGCCGCGCCACCAGCTCGGCCGCATGGACCAGATTGGGATCGGGATGGTGACCGCCGAAATCCTCGAGCGGCACGCCATTGATCACCGTTCCCGCGGGCGCCCCGAGCCGACGTTCCAGAATTTCGGTAGCGTAAGGGCCGGTCACCGCGTGCATGGCGTCGAACACCATGCGAAAGTTCCCGGCAAACAGGCGACGAATCGCGTCCAGATCGAAGATTTCCGCCATCAGTCCGGCATAGTCAACCACCGGATCGATCACTTCGATCGTCATGGCACCCAGTGCCAATTCCCGGTCCTGGCTGAGATCAACATCGTCGGCGGCGAGAATCCGATAGCTGTCGATGGTTTTGGAACGGGCAAAGAAAGCCTCGGTCAGCGCTTCCGGCGCCGGCCCGCCATTGGCCGCGTTGAATTTGACACCGAAATCGCCGTGCGGGCCGCCGGGATTGTGGCTCGCCGACAGGATCAGACCGCCCAGGGTCCGGCGTTTGCGGATCACACAGGATGCCGCGGGCGTCGACAGGATGCCGTCGCGCCCGACGATCACCCGCGCGACCCCGTTGGCCGCCGCCATGCGCAGGATGGTTTGAATAGCCGTCTTGTTGTGATAGCGGCCGTCGCCCCCGAGAGCCAATGTCGACCCTGCCACGCCGGAAAGGGAATCGAACATCGACTGAACAAAATTCTCAAGATAATGCGGCTGCTGGAACACGGTGACAGCCTTGCGCAGCCCCGAGGTCCCGGGGCGCTGATCCGTGAAGGGTGTTGTGGCCTGGATTTGGATGTTCATGCCATGTCCTCAACAAATAACGGAAGGTCGCCGGCGGCGCCGACCGTGACCAGGATGAATAACTTCGTCGTCGCCACCGCAGCTTACGCCGCGGAGACACGGACCAGCAATTTGCCGAAATTGGCACCCCTGAGTAGCCCCCGAAACGCCGCGGGTGCCTGTTCCAGGCCCTCGACGATATCCTCGCGATAGCGGATGCTGCCGTCACGAACCCAGGCGCCAACAGTTTCAAGGAATTCCTGCCGCTGCGCGGCGTAGTCGGAGACGATAAAGCCCCGGAATGTCAGACGGTGCGTCAAGATGGCACGCATGACCGCCCGGGTGCGATCCGGCCCGGTGGCGTCTTCGGCCGTCGCGTTGTAAGACGCGATCAGGCCACACACCGGCACCCGGGCAAACATGTTGAGCAGGGGCAGCACCGCATCGAAGACCGCGCCGCCGACATTTTCGAAGTAGACATCGATGCCCCGAGGACAGGCCGACGCCAGCGCCACCGCGAAATCCGGGCGCTGGTGATCAATGCAGGCGTCGAAGCCCAGTTCATCGACCACGAAAGCACATTTTCGGGCGCCGCCCGCGATGCCGACGACACGACACCCCTTCAGCCGGGCGATCTGACCGACCACCGAGCCGACCGCCCCCGACGCGGCCGCAACCACGACGGTCTCCCCCCGCTGCGGCTTGCCGATATTGAGCAACCCGCAATAGGCGGTCATTCCGGGCATCCCCAGGACCCCCAACGCCGTTGTCACCGGTGCGAGTGTGGGGTCGATGACCTGCAAACCCGCGGCCGCAGCGACGGCGTAGTCCTGCCATCCGGCGTAACCGAGCACCAGATCCCCAGGAACCAGCCCGGCAACAGGGGATTCCACAACCCGACTGATGGTACCGCCGACGATCACCCCGCCAAGCGCGACCGGCTCGGCATAGCTCTTGGCCGCGCTGAGACGGCCCCGCATGTACGGATCAAGCGACAGATACAGCGTCCGCAACAGAACCTGGTCCGGTCCGGGCTGCGGAATGACGTCCTCGACCAGGCGGAAGTCGCTGTCCGCCGGCTCACCGACCGGACGCGATGCCAGAATGATCTTTCGGTTGATCGCTGGGTTCACCCCATTTCCTCCCCTTGGTTCTCAGGCCGCTGAGATTCGAAACGGCAGAGTAGCGCGCAAGCGGCACGAACACCATGACGACTCCGTGACATCGGCCGCGCGACACCGGCCGGCGTCCCCTTGCGCGATCGGACGGCGGGCTTTAGCGTCGGGCCGGCGCCGGCATCGGTTTGCCCGCGGCACACAGGAGGATGAGCGTGAAGGCACGGATCAAATGGGTCGATGGCATGATGTTTGTCGGCGAATCCGACAGCGGCCATGCCGTGGTCATGGATGGCGCCCCCGAAGCGGGCGGCCGCAATCTGGGCCTGCGACCGATGGAAATGTTGCTGCTCGGCATGGGTGGCTGCACGGCGTTCGACGTCGTGATGATCCTGAAACGCGGCCGGGAGGCGGTGCTTGATTGCGTCGTCGAGCTTGACGCCGAGCGCGCCGCAACCGACCCCAAGATCTTCACTCGGATCCACGTCCATTATATCGTGACCGGGAACGGGCTGACCGCGGCAAAGGTCGAGCGTGCCGTGGCGCTCTCGACGGAGAAATATTGTTCGGCATCGATCATGCTGGGGGCCGTCGCGGCCATCACCCATGATTTTGAGGTCATCAACAAGGTCGTGGCGACCCCGGATCCGACAGACGAGACGGTTTGATAAATCGGGTTCCCGGCGAACTCAAAAGAATACCGGGATACGATCACAACATTCGCGACGAGAGGGAACGCCAGGCCTGGCAATTATCGCTGTCAGCCCTGGCTCTCCTGACTGCATATCCGCAATGATCGCAACCGGCTAGTCTGCGCCAACCCGGTCTATTTCTTCTTTAAGGTGTAATTTTTCAACTTTCATTCGTTTGAGCGCGATCTGATCCGGCGCCGAACGTTTTTCCTCTTCCCATATGGCTTGGTCGAGACGATCGTGTTTGTCACGCAGGGCGGCAAGGCGAGCATCGGAAGTCATTTTTGTGCTCTCCGCATCGTTGTATCGGCACCTGCCGACCCAGGCAGGCCGTGGTACCGAGTTTTGACCCTTTTTGAACGGGTCTCAACTGAAAAAACCCGATCCGCCGCCTTTGCCCCGGCCGGCGCCGCGTAAAAATGCCGCCCGCACCGGCAGGCGACATTGCCGCGGTCATCCCGGGACTCCGGGGATTGCCATCAATTGTCCGCGGTCGCTTCCATCGTGAACCCGCCCAGATAGCGTGCCAGATTATCGCGAATGCGCGCGAGGACCGGCCCCGCTGATGGTGCCGCGAACCGCTGGCCGGTGATGGTCTCGAACGCATGGATATAGACCTGGGCGGTCTCGGCGATCACCGCGACCGGGATTTCGGGAATCGGATCACGGTAGGGATCGCATCGGGCCGTGACCCAGGTCCGGACGAAGTCCTTGTCGAAACTTTCGGGCCGCTGCCCCGCGGCGAGACGCGCGGCGTAGCTGGCGGCAAACCAGTAGCGACTGCTGTCGGGGGTGTGGATCTCGTCCGCCAGGATGATCGCGCCGTCGTCGGCGAAACCGAACTCATATTTGGTGTCGACCAGGATCAGACCCCGCTCGCGGGCGATGTCACGCCCCCGGGCGAACAAGGCAAGAGCACGGTCCGACACCTCCCGCCATTGCACCGCCGTCAGCAGACCACGATCGACGATCTCGGCCGCCGACAGGGGTTCGTCGTGACCGCCGTCGAAAGCCTTGGTCGTTGGCGTGATGATGGTTTCTGGCAACTTTTGATTTTCCTGGAGCCCGTCGGGGAAATGCAGCCCATAGAGATCGCGCTGGCCTTTGCGGTACATCGACCAGATCGAGGTCCCGGTGGTTCCCGCCATGTAGTCGCGGACGACAATTTCGACCGGCATGATCTTCAATTGCTGGCAGACGACGACGTTGGGATCGGGATAGGCAATCACATGGTTGGGGCAGATATCCCGGGTTTCCTCGAACCAGAAACGGGCGGTCTGGGTCAGCACCTGGCCCTTGAACGGGACGCAGGTCAGGATCCGATCAAAGGCGCTCAGGCGGTCGCTGGCGATGATGATGCGTCGACCGTCGGGCAGATCATAATTATCGCGGACCTTGCCCCGATAATGCCGAGGCAGTTCGGCAATTGTCGCGTCGCGGAGCACATTGTCGACATGGGCAATCAGGTCTGCAGTGTTCATGGCATTCACCAGCCGAAGGGACCCCCTCAATGCCGCCGGACGAACCCGAAGCCCGGCCGCCGCACCGACGGGAAGATGCCCGCATCATAGCGGGAACCGCCGGGCGAACCAGCCCGTTTCAGGGCCGTTTCAAGGATGGAAGCGTTGCATCGGCGCGGCCCGGGACAGGGCGCAATCGGGCCGGAGAAATCCGCAGACTTTCAAGTAAGGAGGGGCGACGGGTCCGCGCGCCGGCCGCGCGGAGGAGGGGGTGCGAAGGCCGTCCCGCCGAAATCGTCGTCGCTGCGATCGGAACGGCGGCCCTGGTCTTCAATGCCGGGTACAGAACTCTTCGCCATAAGCGGCGTGCGGGATGCCCAGCACATCGTCATCCAGGGCCTGATCAACCAGCGCGATATAATCATCGGGATCAAGCAGGTTCATGATCGTCGCCGTCCCGGTCGCGTCCATGTCACAAACCACGATCAGACCTTCGGCCTCGATCAGGGCCGACGGAATCGCGACGAGCCCCGAGGACATGAAATCGACGATAACCCGGTGTTCGATCTTGCGTGCCACCTCGGCCGTGATTGACGCTTTCTGGGCTGCCGCCTGTGCACACCAGTAGATCCGACGGATGATCGTGTTGCCGAATGCCGGATCCAAATCGGCCGACACCGACGACTTGTGACTGACCCGTAAAGTCATGTCCTGAACCTGTCCCATAGCGACCTCCGTGATTGGATGACCTCGATAGTGGTCCAGCATTCTTAATGGCTGATTAGCGCGGCGTCGAATGGACGTCACAAAGGTGTGATGCAGTCCTACTAAAAAGTATAGTATAAATCATCCCTGCATTTTGCCCTGGAGACGAAGCAGAGCCGTCCGCTCCGGCGATGGCCGGCGTTGGCAATTCCCCATCGCGCCAGGACGGCACCTGGAGTAGTGGAAAATAGACCGCGGCCATCACGCAGGGCGCGAGGTTCACGGCGATCCGGAAGCCCTGGGTCGGACGCCAAAGCTTTAGGTCAAACGAAAAGCTTCGAACCGCCGGTCGCCGCAACGATCACCCCCGGTCGCGGCACCGCAAGACGCAGCCCTGGAACCACCGTAGCTTTTCTACAACAGTCGCAGCAGAATATCGGCGACGGCCCGAAACACCGGCCCAGGACGGCGCATGCGCCCCCGGGCGACCCCGGGCGGCCCGCATCGCCGGCACGACCGCGGCCCGGTCACGACCCCATCGCCCCGAACTGATTCAGGACGGCGTGCCGCCGCGGCTCATTCCTGACCGCGGGAGACGCGGAACCAATGTTCGGCGTACTGGCGGCACAATTCGGCTTCGATGGGATCGTCGGCGCGCTCCGCATCCACCGCGCGGGCGAGCCACTGATTCTGTTTTTGCTCGGCCGACCCGCCGCCCCGGGCGCGATGATGGGCCCCATCGGCCGAACCGGCCGGCTTGGGCGGCCGTGGCCCGCGACGCGGGAACTTCGAGCGGTTTTCGGAACCCGGACCCCGAGGTCCCGTATTGTCGAACGCCATGCTGCTCGCGCCTTTTTCTTGATGGCCTGAACCACGAACGCTCCCGATCACACCGCAACACCGGCGGCCATCGCGCGTCGAAAACCACGCTTGAGAACGGGAAGCTTCCCACGCCGCTTCGGGAGACCAGATGAACCAAAGGGCCTAGTCGTTTCCGACTAAGCCCTTGGTAAAAATGGTGGAGCCAATCGGGATCGAACCGATGACCTCTACAATGCCATTGTAGCGCTCTCCCAGCTGAGCTATGGCCCCGAAACTCTGCCCGCGCTCCGTCTTGGGAGAGGGGCTCTGGAGTGCCCCGGCGGTGGAGGCGGACTATACTCAGCCCGAAACGCCGATCAACAGGAAAATGCACGTCGGTTGTCTTTTTTTCGTTTCCGACGGCATCAACCGACTCGGGCTGTCACCGCTCATCCTCTTCGGGATCGTCGACATCGACGACTTCGTCCATATCGTCGTCCTCGCCGAGCTCGGACGCGTCTTCGAGCAGCACGTCCTCTTCATCGTCCTGGACAACCTCTTCTGCGCCCGCAGCGAGATCCGGCGCCGCCGCCTCATCGATCTCGGCCGCGCCCTCCAATTCGGTCTCGACTTCCTCGTCGTCACGCACGACGGGGGCCTTCTTGACCTCTTCGGCGGCGCTCGGCCGGGTACGCCGGGACTTGAGCAAGGCCTCAGGATCGAAGGCGGTGCCACAGCTCGGACAAACCGGTGGATCCTTGCGCAGATCGTAATAGCGCGCGCCGCAATTTGGGCAGATTCGCTTGGTGCCCCATTCCGCCTTGGCCACGCTTGAACTCCTTATCACCAAAATCGGGATCAGGGGGGCCTTTGCCATGGCCGACGCCCGATTGTCAAAACTAAACGCAAACCCGCTGTCGATTCCTGACCCGGCACATCCGGCTTTCTGGGTTTCTGAAATGGTATAACCATTCGCGTCGCGCCGTGATGCGCCCTTGGGCGTCCCTATGCTAGACAGACGGCGCCTTCCGAACCCGAGAGGAAACCGACATGCCCTTGCGGCCGCTCAAGTCCCTTGCCACCGGTCCGCTGTCGGGCCGCGTCCGTGTCCCCGGGGACAAATCAATCTCGCACCGCGCCCTGATGATCGGCGCCATCGCCGTCGGGGAAACCGTGATCCACGGCCTGTTGACCGGCGACGACGTGCTTCGCACCGCGGCAGCCATGACCGCCCTGGGCGCCACGATCGAGCGTGCCGATCCCGGCGCACCAACCGATATCTGGCGGGTTCACGGCGTCGGCATCGGCGGTCTGCGCGAGTCCGAGCAGGTCCTGGATATGGGCAACAGCGGGACCGCGGCCCGATTGCTGCTGGGGCTGCTGGCCAGCCATCCCGTGACCAGCTTCTTCACCGGAGACGCATCCCTGGTCAAGCGTCCGATGGCCCGCGTCATTACGCCGCTGGAACAAATGGGCGCCCAGGTCGTCAGCCGGTCGCGCGGCCGCTTTCCCCTGGCCCTGATCGGCAGCGACCAGACCGTTCCGATCACCTATCGCCTGCCCGTGCCCTCGGCCCAGGTCAAGTCCGCCGTGCTGCTGGCCGGCCTCAATACCGCGGGCATCACGACCGTGATCGAGACGCAGCCCACCCGGGACCATTCAGAGCTGATGCTGCGCCATTTCGGGGTCACGGTGGTGACCGAAATCCTTGAGGACGGCGCCCTGGCGGTGTCGGTGACCGGTCAGCCGGAGATCACCGGTCGCACGGTCCATGTCCCCGGCGATCCCAGTTCTGCGGCATTCCTGACCGTCGCCGCCCTGCTGCGCCCGGACTCGGACGTGACAATCCTCGATGTCGGGGTCAATCCGCGCCGCACCGGGCTTTACGACACCCTGATCGAGATGGGCGCCGACATCCAGTTCGACAATCGCCGGATCGAAGCGGGCGAACCGGTCGCCGATTTGCGGGTGCGCGCCAGCGCGTTGCACGGCGTCACGGTGCCGGCATCGCGGGCACCGTCGATGATCGACGAATACCCGATCCTGTCGGTCGCCGCCGCCTGCGCCGACGGCACCACGGTGATGAACGGCCTGGCAGAGCTGCGGGTCAAGGAAAGCGATCGCCTGGCCATGATCGCCAACGGTTTGACGGCCTGTGGTGCCAAGGTCGAAGCCGGCGCCGACAGCCTGATCGTCCACGGCACCGGCCGGCCCCCGGCCGGCGGCGCCACCGTCGCAACCGCGCTGGATCACCGGATCGCGATGAGCTTCCTGGTGCTCGGTGCTACAACGGCACAGCCGGTTCAGGTCGATGACGGCACCTTCATCGACACCAGCTTCCCGGGATTCGTCGCCTTGATCAACAGCCTGGGCGGCGCGATCAAGCCCGCGGAGGCGAACTCGTGATCGGATCCGCCCGGCCCCGGGCCCGCGTCATTGCCATCGACGGGCCCGCGGCCAGCGGCAAGGGAACGCTCGCGGCGCGGATCGCCGACCATCTCGGTTTTGCCCATCTCGACACCGGGTCCTTGTACCGCGCCGTTGGATTGATCGTGCTGCGCAACGGCGACTCGGCGACTGATCGTCCCGCGGCGATTACGGCCGCCCGGTCGCTGTGCCCCGAACGGGCCCCGGCGGTGCTGCGCGATTCCGAGATTCGCAGCGATCGTGTCGGCCAAGCCGCCTCGACGGTTGCGGCGATTCCCGAGGTCCGGGCGGCACTTTTGGGATTTCAGCGCGAATTTGCCGCCGATCCGCCCGGCGCCGCGGCTGGCGCGGTCCTGGATGGCCGCGATGTCGGCACCGTGATCTGCCCGGACGCCGACGCCAAGCTTTTCGTCACCGCATCGGTCGAGGTCCGTGCACAACGCCGGCTGAAAGAGTTGCAGGCGCGGGGGGTCAACGCTATAGATAGCCATGTCCTCGCGGACATGAAGGATCGGGATCGGCGCGACAGCGAGCGGGCCACGGCGCCGCTCGTCAAGGCGGCCGATGCGTTCGTGCTCGATACTTCCGATATGACCGCCGATCAGGCGTTCGAAGCGGCTTTGGGCTTTATCCGCTCGCGGATCGGGCCTGATGCCGCTTGATGTCGTTGGCGGCGGTTGTGATCGCGAGGCGCCAGCCGTTTTGAGCCGTAGCCGGTTCGTGATCGCGAGGCGCCCTGGGGTCGAAAGCCCCGGGGCATCGCAACGATCCGGCGCGCGGCGCTTTTTTGGACACGGGCTTCCGGGCACACCCCGGACCGTCGCGTGTTGCAAGTCGTCGGGCATGGGGCCCGGCGCGGCGTTCAGGGACCGTTCATTTCGATGCCGACGGTCGCCGGAGCGCTCTACGTCAACCTTAGGAGTTTAAATGGCACAGGCAGCAGTCAAAGCCGGGGATGATTTCGGCAAATTGGGGGAAAAGGAGAGCTTCGCCGCCCTACTGAACGAATCACTCGGCACCGTAGACAACCTCGAAGGCACCGTGATCAAAGGTCGGGTGCTCGCGGTTGAGAACGATATGGTTCTCATCGATGTTGGGCTGAAATCAGAAGGGCGCGTCCCCCTCAAGGAATTCGCCAGTCCCGGCCAGGCTGCCGAACTGAAGCCGGGCGATACCGTCGAAGTCTATCTGGAGCGGATGGAGGACAAGAACGGCGAGGCCGTGCTGAGCCGTGAAAAGGCCAAGCGCGAAGAGGCCTGGACGCTGCTTGAACGGTCCTTCACCGACCAGACCCGGGTCACCGGCGTGATCTTCGGCCGGGTCAAGGGCGGCTTCACGGTTGATCTGTCGGGCGCGATCGCCTTCCTGCCGGGCAGCCAGGTCGATATCCGCCCGGTGCGCGATATCTCGCCGCTGATGGGGACCCCGCAGCCGTTCCAGATCCTCAAGATGGACCGGTCGCGCGGCAACATCGTCGTCTCGCGTCGTGCCGTGCTCGAAGAGAGCCGGGCCGAAGCGCGCTCGGAACTGGTCGCCAACCTCAAGGAAGGCCAGGTTCTGCAGGGCGTCGTCAAGAACATCACCGATTACGGCGCGTTCGTCGATCTGGGTGGCGTCGACGGCTTGCTGCACGTCACCGATATCGCGTGGCGCCGCATCAATCATCCGTCCGAAGCCTTGCAGATCGGTCAGACCGTCACGGTCCAGGTCATCCGCTTCAATCCGGAAACCCAGCGCATCAGCCTGGGCATGAAGCAGCTGGAAGCCGATCCCTGGGAAGGCGTCGAGGCCAAGTACCCGGTAAGCGCCAAGTTCAAGGGCCGCGTCACCAACATCACCGACTACGGCGCGTTCGTCGAGCTGGAGCCGGGGATCGAAGGCTTGGTCCATGTCTCGGAAATGTCCTGGACCAAGAAGAACGTCCATCCCGGCAAGATCGTCTCGACCTCGCAGGAAGTCGAGGTCATGGTGCTGGATGTCGATCCGCAGAAGCGCCGGATCAGCCTGGGCCTCAAGCAGTGCCTCGACAATCCGTGGGAAAGCTTCGTCGAGAAGTTCCCGCCGGGCACCGAGCTCGAAGGCGAAGTCAAGAACATCACCGAATTCGGTCTGTTCGTCGGCCTGCCGGGCGAGATCGACGGCATGGTCCACATGTCCGATATCGACTGGAACAAGTCGGGCGAAGAGGCGATTGCCGAGTTCAAGAAGGCCGACCATGTCCGCGTCAAGGTTCTCGACGTTGATGTCGAGAAGGAGCGGATCAGCCTGGGCATCAAGCAGCTGTCCAGCGATCCGTTCGAAGCCGCCGCGGCAGGCCTGAAAAAGGGCGAGATCGTCACCTGCACCGTGACCACGGTCAACGATGCCGGGGTCGAAGTTGCCGTCGGCGACGGCTATGTCGGCTTCATCCGCAAGTCCGACCTGTCGCGCGACCGCTCGGAACAGCGGCCGGATCGTTTCGCGCTCGGCGAGAAGATCGACGCCAAGGTGACCCAGGTCGATCGCGGCAGCCGCCGTATCAGCCTGTCGATCAAGGCGCGCGAAATGGACGAGGAAAAGGCGGCCATGCAGGAGTACGGTTCATCCGACTCGGGCGCCAGCCTCGGCGACATTCTTGGCGCGGCCCTGAAGCGGGCCCAGACCAAGGAACGCGACGAGGTTTGACACCGGTCGGGATCACGATCGATCCCGACCCCCTTTCGGCGGCCGCCGCGCTCCGCGCGGCGGCCGTTCGCTTGACAACAGCCCGAAAAATTCGTTTCGCCAGAAGCTCTTATCCTTGCTCCGGGGCTGCCGTTTTGGCAGGCTGGCACGAGGTCGCATATTTCATCGGCATCGCCGCCCCCGGCCATTCTGGTTTCAGGGGACCGGGGCGAAAGTTGACTTCTCGAACCGAAACACGGGGTCAAGACGGTCTCGACCCCGAAAAGTCGTTTGCAAGGGGGCGTCATGACCAAGTCGGAGCTGATCCAGCGTCTGGCTGAATTGAATCCACATCTCTATCAACGCGATGTGGAAAAAATCGTGACAACAATTTTCGATGAGATCTCCGAAGCGTTGGCGCGGGGTGACCGTGTCGAGTTGCGCGGTTTTGGCGCCTTCTCGGTCAAGCGACGCGACGCCCGGGTCGGGCGCAATCCCCGTACTGGCGATTCGGTTCAGGTTACCGAAAAGGCGATTCCCTTCTTCAAGACCGGCAAACAGCTCCGGGAGCGGCTGAACACCGACGAGTAGCTCGCGTTGCTGACAATGAGAGGATCTCTCGCCACCGTCATGCTCGCGAACGCGGGCATCCAGGGCCCCAGGCGCCATCGTTCGGGGCTTGCGGCCCTGGGCCCCCGCGTTCGCGAGGGCGACGGTCGCAAATTCGATGACGAGC
Organism: Azospirillaceae bacterium; assembly: GCA_031291675.1. Taxonomy (GTDB): domain Bacteria; phylum Pseudomonadota; class Alphaproteobacteria; order Azospirillales; family Azospirillaceae; genus JARLIO01. The sequence continues at coordinate 25,360 of JARLIO010000058.1, read as the reverse complement.
CCCCCGAGGACCAATCTGCGATGAAGCGCCTCCCCTCTAGGCTCGTAAAGGGCGGGCACGGAGGCCCGCCCCACCGGCCATCAGCCGAACCCCGACATCGCAACCTGTTTTTCTTGTACAGCCCGGCCTTCACCGCCAAAGTCGGTGCGATGGAACGGCTGGAGGAGTCCGAGCGTGCGTTACCTTTCCTGGATCATAACCCTGCCGATCGCGGTGATCGCGGTCTCGTTTGCGCTGTCGAATCGGGCCGCGGTGACCCTGACCTTGTGGCCGATACCCTTTACGGTTGAAACGCCGCTCTATCTGGTGGCCCTGGTCACCCTGTTTGTCGGCTTTGTCGGCGGCGGTATCGTCGCCCATATTTCGGGCGCGCCGCGGCGCCGGACCGGTCGGTTCGACCGCCGTCGCGCCGACCGGCTGGAACGCGAGGTGGTTGACTGGAAGGCCCGCGCCGAGGCGGCCGAACGTCGGATCGCCGGCCAGAATGCGGCACGGACGCTGACGGAAGACCGGACGGCGGCCTGATTGATGCATTTGATCGACGCCGCGACGATCGACCGGGTGTTGGGCTACAACGATCTGGCGGACCGGCTGCGCGAGGCTTTCCGGGCTGACAGCGATGTCCCGGTGCGGAGTCACTTCACGATCCCGACCCCGGACGGCAGCCCCGGAACCCTGCTGATCATGCCGGCGTGGCACAGCGGCGGCCATATCGGCATCAAGATTGTCAGTGTCTTTCCCGACAATCCGGCGCGCCATCTGCCTTCCGTCGTTGGAATCGTCCTGTTGCTGGACGCGACGACGGGGATGCCGCTGGCGCAACTCGATGGCCCGGCCCTGACGGTCCGACGCACCGCCGCGGCGTCGCTGCTGGCCGCTGACCATCTGGCGCGCGACGACGCCAGCCGACTGCTCGTCGTCGGCACCGGCGGTCTGGCGCCGCACCTGGCCCTGGCCCACAGTGGCCGGCGCCCGATCCGGGCGATTCGGGTCTGGGGTCGTGATCCGCTGCGGGCAGCAGCGCTGGCGACGCGACTGGCCGCCGAACGCCCGGGCGTCGCGGTTGAGAGTACCGCCGACCTGGAAGCCGCGGCGGCCTGGGCCGATATCATCACCTGCGCCACCCTGGCCCGCACGCCCCTGATCCAGGGACATTGGCTGCGGCCCGGGTGTCACCTTGATCTGGTCGGCGGCTTCACGCCGGCGATGCGCGAGGCCGACGACGTGGCGATCCGGCGCGCCCGGGTCTTCGTCGACACCCGCGCCGGCGCCATGGCCGAGGCCGGTGACATCGTCCAACCCCTGGCCAGCGGCGCACTGACACCCGACGGCATTGTCGGCGACCTGTTCGACCTGACGCGGAGCCGGGTCAAGGGCCGGGCCACGGCAGAGGAAATCACCCTGTTCAAGTCGGTCGGAACCGCGCTCGAAGACCTCGCGGCGGCCGAGTTGGCGTTGGAGCGCGCGGCTGTCATGGGCTGACGGACCGGGCGTATCTCAGCTTGAGTTTCGGCAAGGGGTGGATCGCGGACTATCCGCTGTCAGGCGAGCACGCGGCCAAATCGGACGTTCACGAAGTCGCCTCAGGATCATGACAGCAGACACAAAGTTTGTTGCCGTCCGGGTCACGAAAATACGCCCCATAGTAGTCTGGATGATACGCGGGCCGTAGAGCGGGTTTACCCTCGTCACTGCCACCATGTTCTAATGCCACCGCATGGCAATGGTCGACGAGGGAACGGCTGCTGGCCAGCAACGCAATCATCTGTCCGTTGCCGGACGTCGCGGCTTGACCATCAAAGGGCTGCGTGATGATGAAGAGCGGCCTGTCTGCGTTAGGGTGCTTCCAACCCGCCCATCGCGGCTCGGAGAATTTGAGCGTCAAGCCTAACGCTTCCATGATTGGCCCGTAAAATTCCAAAGCGCGTTGGGTGTCTGACACGCCCACGGTCGTATGTGAAAGCACGCGACGCCGCCTCCGCCTCAAATGGGCCTTTGAGTAGGGCCGCTTGTAGAAGATGGCAAAAGATGATGAGGTTGGCAATCATAGCTCAGGACGCAACTTCAAGTCGACAATGGGGCCGGAACTCATACGCACACACGTAGTGGAAGCTGCCAATCTGTTCCTCCAGAACGCGGCACACCGAAACGGCGGATGACTGCGATCGAGGCCCGGGCGAATGTCCACAGCTGAAGCGCCAGCCAACCCCAGGGCCTACAGGGGCGCAAAGCCCTCGATGCTCCGCCCTTGATCTGAGTCCTGACTGGATATACACTTCCGGTAGCGTATATCCATCGAATGGTAAATGACATGCAGGTCGCCAAATGGGGCAACAGCCTCGCGGTTCGCCTCCCCGCCGTCGTGGTCGAAGCGCTTGAACTTAAGGAAGGCGACGAAATCGAAATCCATGTCGCCGATCTGCGGGATCTCGGCGTCGCGCGCAAGCCGGGCCGCGATGAATTGCTGAAGCGGCTGCGCGTCTTCCGCGGTCGCCTGCCGCCCGATTTCAAGTTCGACCGGGATGAGGCAAATGCCCGCTAGCTTCTTCGATACCAACGTCCTCGTCTATATCGCATCCGGCGACCCCGTGAAGGCGGATCGTGCGGAGGCGATCATCGGCAACGGTGGCGTGATCAGCGTACAAGTCCTGAACGAACTGACCAATGTCGCGCGCCGCAAGATGCGGATGGCGTGGCCAGACACGCGCCACTTTCTGTCTGTGCTGCGCCGCCTGCTGACCGTCCAACCGATCACCATCGAGACCCACGAGACCGGGCTCGCGCTGGCCGAACGCTACAATCTTTCCACCTACGACGCGATGATCGTTGCTTCGGCCCTCCAAGCCGATTGCGATACGCTATGGTCGGAGGATCTGCAGCATGGCATGGCGTTCGACGAGGGGCTGCGAATCGTCAATCCGTTTCGTGTTGCGGACTGACCACGGTCAAAGAGAGAAGAGGCCCGCTCATTGAGCGGCGGCTCCCTCATCCAGCGGAAAGAAAAATCAGAAATTAAGCGTCCAAAACCTTGCGCAGCGCGGCGCCGATCTGCCCACCGCAATAGCTGTCGCCATAGTCGTGCCGCGCCTGGGCGGCCAGCCTGGCCAGCGGCGGCAGCTCAGCAACCCGCCGCGTCAGGGCGGCTGTCATGGGCGCGACGTCCTCAAGGATCGCCGCGATCTTGCTGAAGCGGTCGGCCATGGTCGACCACAGCGTCGCGGTCACGATGTCGGCGACGCCCGGCGCCGCGCCGCCGAGCAGGAAGCCGGACTCTGCCGTCAAGCCGTGGCTGCGGCCGGTCTCCTCCCAAAATGACATCCACCTCTTCAGGCGGGGAACGAAGTCCTGCCAGCGTTCTTCCGTCCACATCTCGCGACCGCCATCCAGCGTGATCTCGTCGATCACGTCGTTGGCGTCGTTGACGACCTTCAGGGTCAGGGCGCGCAGGACCGGTGTCTTGGGCATGAGGTCAAGCGTTTCGCCCAGATAGAGGACAATCGCGGGCATCTGGGCGACGGCGAAGTCGGCCTTTTTGTCGATCAGCATTGGCGGTCCCATGAACGGAACCGGCATCTGCGTCACCGGCCCGTCCATCAACGCGGCGATTGCGGCGTCCCCGGCCTCAGTCCAGGTTTTTCCGGCATAGGCCAGGACCGCGCGCACGAACTGACCGCGGAAGGGCACGGACCAATAGTAGAGGTCATAGTCTGACATTTCGGGAGTTCCTCCAGACCGTGTGGTCGATGTCCAGCAATAGCGCCGCCAGGCCCGCGCCGTCCACGCGATCGGCGCCGACCGATTTTCCGACCCGGTCGCACAACGGTGCTTGGCGCCCGACGACAAACGCGACAGAATCGGGGCCCGCGTCACAGCAGCCGATGCGCCGGCGGATTGGCCGGACCCCCGGATCAATCAGGATCAATCAGGAAGAAGCTGGACCAATGCCCGAGATGGTGCCCCAAACCGCGCTCCCGTCCAACCCGATCTTTGTTTCGGTCGACACCACCGAGATCGCCCGCGCCCGGCAGATTGTCGACCTGGTCGGCGGCAGCGTCGGCGGTATCAAGCTGGGACTGGAATTTTTTACCGCCCAGGGCCCCTCGGGCATTCGCCGCGTCCTGGACGGGATCGACCTGCCGCTGTTCCTCGACCTCAAGCTCCACGACATCCCCAACACCGTCGCCGGCGCGGTCCGCGCCGCGGCCGCCCTGTCACCGGCGTTCCTGACCATCCATGCCGCCGGCGGCCTCGACATGATGCGCGCCGCCGCCGCGGTCCCGGCGCGGCCGCGCCTGCTGGCGGTCACGGTTCTGACCTCGCTGGATGAACCGGGCCTGGACGCGATCGGCCAACGCGGGCCGATCGCCGATCAGGTCGCACGGTTGGCCGATCTGGCCCAGCGCGCCGGTGTCGATGGCGTGGTCTGCGCCCCCCAGGAGGTCGCCCGGCTTCGTGCCCAGTGCGGGCCTGACTTCGTGCTGATGGTTCCGGGGATCCGGCCGGCGGGCAGCGCCGTGGGCGACCAGAAACGCGTCATGACACCACGCCAGGCCCTGGATCAGGGCGCGACCCATCTGGTGATCGGACGGCCGATCCTGGACGCGGCCGATCCGGCGCAGGCCGCCCGCGAGATTGCGGCCAGCCTGGCACTGCCGCACACCGCCCGGCCGGACGACACCCCATGAGGATCGCGGTCAAGATCTGCGGCATCAATGATCCGGTGGCCCTGGCCGCCGCGGTCGCGGGCGGTGCCCGCTATGTCGGGTTCGTGTTCTATCCGCGATCCCCGCGGGCCGTGGTCCCGGCGTTGGCCGCGGAATTCGCGCGCCAGGTGCCCACCCTCGTCCGAACGGTGGGGCTGTTCGTCGATGCCGATGATGCCTTCCTGGAGCATGTGGTTTCCCAGGTCCCGCTCGACCTGTTGCAGCTCCACGGCAACGAAAGCCCGGCGCGCACCCGAGACATCCGGAGCCGGTTCGACATCCCGGTGATGAAGGCGATCAAGATCGCGACCGCCGCCGACCTGGCGATCGTCGATCCCTATCTGAGCGTCGCCGACCGCCTGCTGTTCGATGCCAAACACACCGCCGCGGCAGCACTGCCCGGCGGAAACGGCGTGGCCTTCGACTGGTCGATCCTGGCAGGGCGGACCTGGACCCGGCCCTGGATGCTGTCGGGCGGTCTCAACAGCGACAATCTGGCGGCCGCGCTGGCGATTTCCGGCGCGACCGCCGTCGATGTCTCCTCCGGGGTCGAGGATCGGCCGGGGCACAAGGATCCCGAACGGATCCGCCGCTTTCTGGCGGCGGCATAACCTTCGGGCCGGTCCCCCGCGCCCTTGCGGCTATTTCAAAGCGAAGCCCAGGGATTGCAACGCCGCGCGCAGGCGGTCACGGCCCTTCAACGCCGCGACGGTCTCCAGCCGGCCCCGCACCAGATCGATCCAACCCTGCGGCTTCATCGCCTGTTCACGCTGGAAATCCTGCAGGATCGCGTCGTAATCGGCGATCGGCTGGCGCGTGGCGTCCAGGGAATATTGTTCGCGGTGCAGCACCGCCCCCTGGGGCAGGCGCGGCTTGACGCTGGCGGGATGCTCCGGGTCGGGATAACCGACGCAAAGACCGAAGACCGGCATGACCAGGGGGGGCAGACCCAGTTCGGCGGAGACCTGCTCGGGCCTGTTGCGGATCGCTCCGACATACACCGCGCCGAGCCCCAGCGATTCCAGCGCCACCACCGCATTCTGTGCGGCCAGCGCGGCGTCGATAATCGCCACGATCAGGACTTCCAGATAGTCCAGGCCGGCCAGCGGCGATCCATGATCCTTGCCGATTCGGTCGAGTCGCGCCAGATCCGCCAGCCAGACCAGAAACAACGGGCAGTCCCGGACATGGCGCTGGGAGCCGGTAAATTCGGAAAGGCGCCCCTTGCGTTCCGGATCCTCGACCGCCACGACGCTCCAGGCCTGAAGGTTGGAGGATGTCGCCGCCGATTGCGCCGCCGCGATCAGCAGCTCGAGCGTGCCGGGCGGAACCGGAGTCGGCAGGTAGCTGCGCACTGATTTGTGCGCCAGCACCGTGGCCAGCACCTCATTCCATGGCAACGTCGCCGGATCAGCGGAGGGCGAAGGTTCGGCGGCGCGATAACGGGCCCAAAGGGCCGCGGCGGCTGATGTTTCTGACATGATCGATCCTGCAAAAAATCCATATCCGGGGAATAACCATTGCCCCCACCATACGCCGCGGCAGGGCGGTTTCCCATGGCCGGTATGCCGCGCTCAGCGGCTCACGTCAGGACCCGGACCACGCGAAACCCGACCGCGTCAACCCGGCTGGAATAGGTGGCGCGCATCCGCGCCGCGGAACGCAGCAACACGGCATCGTCGCACCAGCCACCGCCACGGACCACGCGCATCGATCCGTGACCTTCCAGGGCCGGGCTGCCATCCAACGGCACATCGTCATAGGATTCGTGCCACAGGTCGGCGGTCCATTCCCGGACATTGCCATGCATATCGTACAGACCGAACGCATTGGGCGGGAACGATCCCGGTTTCACCGGTCCGGTCGAGCGTCCGAACGCGGCGACGGTGGCATCGATGACGTCGCCAAAGCAATAGCGACTGCGTGAACCCGCCCGGCAGGCATATTCCCATTCGGCTTCCGAGGGGAGGCGATAGACCTCGTGGCTGGCCGCGCTCAGTCGCGCGACGAAAGTCTGGGCGTCTTCGAAAGAAACCTGTGTCACCGGCAAAGCGGGATCAGCCCCGCGCTGCCATGTCGCAAGGGGATCCGCGGGCGGTTGTTTGAACCGGCCGAACCGGGCTTTGCCTGCGGACGCGGCGGCGATCGGAGCGGCCGGCGCGCCCGCGATCGCCTGATATTCCGCCCCTGAAACGGGAAACACGCCCATTGCGAAGGGGGCGGGGATCTCGATGCGCTTTTGCGGCCCCTCGACCGCCCCGCGATCGGGATCCGACAGCGGCGAGCCCAGCAGAAATTCACCCTTGGGAACAATCCGCATCACCGGCAGCGTTTCGCCGTCGCGAAACACCGTCGCCGCGGGCGTCGCGGCATTGACCAGCATGCCATCGACGATGGGCTCGCCCGTCGACAGATAGCCGACCGCGCGGCGAAACGGGTTGGGCTGTGCCGCACCAAGGGCCTGCGGGATATTGGCATTGCCGGGCTTGGTCCCTGTCAGATCCGCCACCCAGGTCAACAGCTTGCGCCATTGCCGGTCGTCAGGCTCCCCGTTCCAGTGACAGAGATTGATCGTCTGCCTCAGCATGAAGGCAATCGGAATCGAACAGTCCTCACGCATCACCGGGATCAGCTTGCCGCGGTCCTGGCCGTAGTGCGCTTCGGTGCGGACCCAGTCCGATTGCACCGAGCGCGGCGTCCACAACACGACCACCGTTGCGGCCATGGCGATTTCGCGCTCCAACGCGACATCCCACGCGGTTTTCGGCGTGAGGCTGTCGTCCCACCACACGCTGAAGCCCGCAGCGCGCAAGCCGGCGACAACAGCCTCGGCCGCACGAATATCCTCCTTCTTGTAGCTGAGGAAAACATCAGCCATCCGGAAATCCTCGCGTTTTGACGGCGATCTTTATATACTATCACGAGATGCATTGCGCCTTCCAAGACATTTCTGCGCGCCAGAGAACCGGGACGCGCCAAAACGCGACGCGTGCGCCAGATGTTTTCAATCCGTTCGGATGCGCCGGAACGGACCGCGGGAGGAACGACAACATGGCAATTATTGGAGAAAAAATCACCGACAAGGCATTTTATACCTATGCCCACCCCTCGCTCCGGGGACGCTACTACCTGGCCCTGGTGTTTTCGACACTCTTGTTTCCCATTATCGCGGCGGCTCTTCTGGCAGGGACCGTTGTGCTTGTTGTCCCGTTTTTTGCGTTTTTGTTGTGGTTGGGAATGCGCGTCCTTTTTGCCTACCTTATCGGCAATGCGATCCTTGTTTCGGAGATCAACTATCCCCGCATCAACACGATTTCTGAGGAAATGAAGAACGCAATCGGATTCAACAAAAAAGTGTACATTTTTGTTTATGAAAGCCGAAGTTTCAATGCCTATATGAAGCACATATTCTTCCGGCGCGCGATATTCCTGAACTCCGAGCTTCTTGAAAACGGTGTCAGCGATGATGAGCTGCGCTGGATCGTCGGCCGTTTTGTCGGCTATCTGCGCGCGCGACGGCAGGCGGGAGTCCTGGGCTGGATGATCCGGGCGGCACAGCACCTGCTGATTTTCAACATCTTCCTGCTGCCCTACGAACGCGCCATGGTCTACACGGGCGATCGCCTCGCCTGCGTGGCGATCAATGGCGACATTGCCAGCGCGATTTCGACGATGCAGAAATTACTGGTCGGTCGGGAGCTTGGCTATTCGATCAACCCGGAAGGGATTATCGACCAGCAACGCCAAATCAAGGGTTCTTTCTTCGCGTTTCTGGCCCGATTCCTTCAGGCATTCCCGCACATGACGGCGCGCTACGTCGATCTGATCGTTTTTTCGATGATTTTCTTCCCAACCCAGTTTGCCCGATTCGCCGCGGCGAATCCAGGACTGCCGACAGATCTGCCCCTGCTGGCGTCGCCCGGGCAAACCGTTCCGCCACCCGGGACCCGGCGCCCGCCACCGACCGCCCATCGCAGGCCACGGGGGTGGGTTTGCGTTGGCACGACGGCGGCCACCCTCCTGCTGCTGGGCTTTATCAGCTGGTCGGCGGTAACCCGTGGGTTCAACCGCGCCACAGAGGTCGAACCGGTGTTTTCGCCGTCTGAGGCCACAATACCCCCGCAACAAGCCACGCCCGCAGCACAACCGTCCTTGCCTCCCCATGTGCATCGCAATGCCGCCGGTGAGTTGGCCCCTGATCCGGGGTGCGCCTGGGTCAGCAACGCGCCCGACGACTTTCGCGTCCGCTGCCGTTAATTCCGGCGGGTGCCAAAGGGCACCCACCGGAACGCCCTTCACGACGCCCCGCGAAACAGGGGTTGCCGGCGCCGGCAAACGCGCCCAATGATCGAGAGCCTCCATTCCAAGACGGGGACACTGCGGCTGTGACCTTGATTCTCAAAGAAACCGACGGTTTGGTCGCGACCTTGACCATGAACCATCCGGCGCGACGCAACGCGCTGTCGGAAGCGATGATCGGTGAACTGACGGCCGCCCTGGCCGAATTGCACCAACAAAAGGTGCGGGCCGTGATCCTGCGCGCCCTGCCGCGCTGTCCGGTCTGGTCCGCCGGCCATGATGTCAGCGAGCTCCCGGGAACCCGGCGCGATCCCCTGGGCTGGAGCGACCCGCTGCGCATTTTGATCCGTGCCATCGAAGAGTTTCCCGCGCCGATCCTGGCCCTGATCGAAGGCGGGGTCTGGGGTGGCGCCTGCGAGGTCGCCATGGCCTGCGATATCCTGATCGCCGCCCCCGACGCGACTTTCGCGATCACCCCGGCCAAGCTCGGGATCCCCTACAATGTCACCGGGCTGTTGACCTTCCTCAACCGGATCAGCCTGGCCCATCTCAAGGAAATGGCCTTCACCGCCCAGCCGATCGGAGTCGAGAAGATGGAGCGCATCGGCGTGGTCAACCACGTGGTCGCCGCCGACGAAATCGAGGCCTTCGCCAACGGGATGGCGCGGGAGATCGCGGCAAACGCGCCGCTCAGCATCGCGGTGATCAAGGAGGAGCTGCGGATCCTCGCCGGCGCCCATTCGATCCCGCCGGACCGGTTCGAGCGGGTTCAGGGTCTGCGCCGCATCGTTTACGACAGCGAGGATTATCAGGAGGGGATCAAGGCCTTCCTGGAGAAACGACACCCGGTGTTCACCGGCAAATGATCCCCAACAGGGACGCCGACTCAGCTCCGGCGTTTTCGCGCTTGCAGCGCACGACGGGTTGACCAAAGATCCCGGACCATGTCGATCCTGCTCCCGCTTCCCGATGAAACCGCGACCGCGGCCTTGGCCGAAGAGGTGGCTGCCGTGCTCGCGCCGGGCGACCTGGTGACGCTGTCGGGCGACCTGGGCGCCGGCAAGACCGCCTTTGCGCGCGCCCTGATCCGTCACCTCGCCGGTGCCGACCAGGAAGTCCCGTCGCCGACCTTCACGCTGGTCCAGGTTTACGACACCGCGGTCGGCCCGATCTGGCATTTCGACCTTTATCGCCTGACGGCCGCGGACGAGGTTCTCGAACTCGGCTGGGACGAGGCGCGCCAGGGCATCATCCTGGTTGAATGGGCCGACCGGCTGGGCCCGATGATGCCATCCGACCGGCTGGACGTCGCGCTGGATTTTGGCGCCACACCCGACAGCCGCGTGGCACGGCTGACCGGCTTTGGCACCTGGGCGGGCCCCGGCGACGGCGATGCCCCGTCGGCGCGATTGGCTCTGAGCGGGGACGCGCAGGCATGACCGACGCCGAGGTGGCCGCGCGAATCGACGCTTTTCTCGCGACACAGGGCTGGGGCGCGGCGCGGCGCATAGCGCTGGCCGGCGATGCCTCGGCGCGGCGCTATTGGCGCCTGGAGCGGCCGGGCGACACGGCGATCCTGGCCTGTTCTCCCCCTCCGGCGCGCGACAGCGCGGCCTTCGTCGCGGTCGCCGGCCTGTTGCGACGGATCAGCCTGTCGGCACCGCGCATCCTGGCGGCGGCACCGCAAGCCGGGCTGCTGCTGCTCGAGGATTTCGGCGATACCACGTTCGGGGCCGCCCTGGCCGCCGGGGCCGATGCCGAAACCCTCTATGCCCTGGCCGTTGATGTCCTGATCGCCCTGCATCGGCGTTTCACGCCGCGGATCGCGACGGGTCTTGAGCTGCCGGTGTTCGACGCCCCCCGCTTCGCGGCCCAGGTCGACCTGTTCGGCGAAATTTGTCTGCCGATATTCCAGATCACCCCCGCAGCGGCGGACACGCTCGGTGCGGCATGGCGTGCCGTCCTACCGCTCGCCGAACGCCTGCCGACATCCCTGCTGCTGCGCGACTACCATGTCGACAACCTGATGTTGCTATCAAACCGATCTGGTGTTGCGGGCTGCGGGTTGCTCGATTTCCAGGATGCCGGTCTGGGTCCGGTGGCCTATGATCTGGTGTCGTTGCTGGAAGACGCGCGGCGCGATCTGTCCGAGACCCTGACCGCGACGATGATCGAGCGCTACCGCGACGCCTTTCCCGCCTTGGCCACAAGCGATTTTGCCGCCGGCTACGCTGTGCTGGGCGCGATGCGCCACGCCAGGATCATTGGCATCTTCATTCGCCTGGCCCGGCAGGACGGCAAACGGCGCTATCTTGAGTACCTGCCGCGGGTCTGGCGCCAACTCGACGCCCAATTGCGGCATCCGGCGCTAGCGCTGGTTGCCGAATGGATTTCCCACCATCTGCCGCCCGACCGACGCGCCGGGCTGTTTTCACTGGAGACGGTCCGATGACCGATATGCCGAAAGCCGTGGCTTCAATCCCCGAAGGCGATGACCAGCCGCCGACCGCGTCCGATCGGCGACCGCCGATCACCGCCGGCATGGTCCTGGCCGCGGGGTTGGGACTGCGCATGCGGCCCCGGACACTGGACCGACCCAAGCCGTTGCTGACCGTGTCAGGCCGGACCCTGATCGACCATGTCCTCGATCGGTTCTACGAGGCGGGAATCGAAACCGTTGTCGTCAATTCCCACTACAAGGGCGACATGATCGCCGATCATCTGGCGCAACGAACCCAACCGCGGATCCAGCTGTCGCCCGAGGAAACGCTGTTGGATACCGGGGGTGGGGTGCGCCGCGCGCTGTCGCTGCTGGGGCGAAACCCCTTCATCGTCGCCAATGCCGACAATATCTGGCTCAACGGCCCGGTCCCGGCGCTGGAACGGATGATGCGCCGTTGGGATCCCGATCAAATGGACGCGCTGATGCTACTGGCCCCGACGGTCGCCACGGTCGGCTACAGCGGAAAAGGCGATTTCCTGATGGCGCCGGACGGTCAACTGACCCGGCGCGCCGAAACCGATGTCGCCCCGTTCGTCTATGCCGGCGTCCAGATCATGCGGCCCGAATTGTTCGACGATGCGCCCGAGGGACCATTCTCCGCTAACCTGCTGTGGGACCGCGCTCTTGAGGCCGGCCGCCTGTTCGGCGTCCGCCACGACGGGCCGTGGTATCACATCGGAACCCCGGACGCCCTCGACGACACCAACCGCCGGCTCGACCCGCGCAACGCGCGGTGGGCGGTTCAATGATCCCGCGCGGGATCACGACCATTCCCGCCGGCGTTCCTTTCCTCGATTCTCTTGCGGAAGGCGTCCTGCGGGCGGTCCTGGACCCGTTCGATCTGCCCCGGATCACCATTCTGTTGCCGACCCGGCGCGCCTGCCGGGTGTTGCGCGATGCCTTTCTGCGTCGCTCCGGGGGTCAACCGCTGATGCTGCCCCGGCTGGCGCCGATGGGCGAACTCGATTCCGACGAGATGTCCCTCATGCCGGCGGCGCCCGGGACCGCGCCGGACCCGGCGACGGATCCCGTGTTGTCCCCGGACATCGATCTGGCCCCGGCGATCACGCCAATCCGCCGGCAACTGGTCCTGACCCGGATGATCATGGCCCGGGATCCGGCCTTGCTGCCCGACCAGGCCGCCCGACTGGCCGGCGATCTCGGCCAAATGCTCGACCAGGTCCACACCGAACGCCTGGGCTTCGACCGGCTGGCCGGGCTGGTCCCCGACAACTACGCCCAGCACTGGCAACTCACGCTCGATTTTCTGGGCATTCTGACCCGGCACTGGCCGGCGATCCTGGAACAGGAAGGCGCGCTTGACGCCACCGATCGCCGCAACCGCCTGCTGGACGCCCAGATCGCGGCCTGGCGCCGCCATCCCCCCACCGAACCGGTCATCGCCGCGGGCAGCACCGGCGCAATCCCGGCGGTGGTCGATCTGCTGGGCGTGGTCACCGAGCTGCCCCAGGGTGTCGTCGTGCTGCCCGGGCTCGACCTCGCGATGGACCCGGATAGCTGGTCCCGGCTCACCGAGGACCATCCGCAATTCGGCATGGCCCGGATGCTGGCGCGTCTCGGCCTGGTCCGTGATCAGGTCCGGCGCTGGCCATCACCCTTGGTCGGAACGCCGCCGGCCCGGACCACGCTGATCGCCGAGGCGCTGCGGCCGGCCGATACCACCGAGGCCTGGCGTCGGCTCGAAGCGCCGCTGGAACCGGCGGCGGTCACCGGGCTGAGCCGGCTCGATTGCCCCACAGCCCAGGACGAGGCCGGGGCGATCGCGCTGATGATGCGCGGCGCGCTCGAAACCGCCGGCAAGACCGCCGCCCTGGTCACGCCCGATCGGGTCCTGGCGCGCCGCGTCGCCAGCGCCCTGGGCCGTTGGGGCATCACCGTCGATGATTCGGGTGGCCGGCCGTTGCCGGAGACCGCAATCGGCACGCTGATGCGCCTGATCGCCAGTTGCGCCCGGACCAATGCCGAACCCGTCGCGCTGCTGTCACTGCTGAAGCATCCCTTGGTCACCTGCGGCCTGTCACCGCAGGAATGCCGACGCCGTGCCCGCGATCTGGAACGCGTCCTGTTGCGCGGCCCCCGCCCCGATCCTGGATTCGCCGGATTGCGCGCGGCGCTGGAGCGCACCGCCGATGCCCGGTTTGCCTCGCCCCACCAACGCCGCGAACTGGCGGACTGGATCCAGACACTCGACCAAGGCTTCCGCCCCTTCTTCGATCTCGTCGCCGGGTCGCCCCAGCCGCTGGCGACGCTGCTGCACGCCCATGTCGACCTGGCCGAGTCGCTGGCGACCAGCAACAGCCGTGGCGGGGCGCTGCGCCTGTGGCGTGACGATGACGGCGTGTCCATGGCCACCCTGATCAATCAGTTGGCACAGGCGGGTCGCGATTTCCCCGCGGTTGCGGGACAGCGCTATCCGGCCCTGTTCGATGCCCTGATCGCGGGTTCCGTGGTCCGGACCGCCTTCGGTCTGCATCCGAGGCTACATATCCTGGGCCTGCAGGAAGCACAGCTTCAGCATTACGACCTGATGATCCTGGGCGGCCTCAATGAAGGATGCTGGCCCGGGGATCCCAGTGCCGACCCCTGGCTGTCGCGCCCGATGCGTCAGGATTTCGGCCTGCCGGCGCCGGAGCGTTCCATCGGCCTCGCGGCGCACGATTTCGCGCAGGCCGCCGCGGCACCGACGGTGATCATGACCCGCGCCAACCGCGTCGACGGGACACCCACCGTGCCGTCGCGCTGGCTGCTGCGCCTGGATACCGTGTTGCGCGCCTATGGCGCCGCGCTGCCCGCGCCGCAGCCCTGGGTCCTCTGGGCCAACGAACTGGACTGGCCCGAGCGCATCAGCCCGGCGGCACCGCCCGAACCGCGGCCGCCGCTGGCGGTGCGGCCGCGGCGCCTGTCCGTGACCCAGGTTGAAACCTGGATGCGCGATCCCTATGCCATCTACGCACGCCACGTCCTGGGCCTGACGCGGCTCGACCCGATCGCTGCCGATCCGGGGGCCGCCGAGCGCGGTGAATTCGTTCATCAGGCACTCGACCAGTTCGTCCGCGCCTACCCGCGAACCCTGCCACCGGACGCCCGCGCACGACTGCTCGATCTCGGGCGCGCCGCCTTCGACACGCTGCTGGAGCGACCCGAGGTCTGGGCGTTCTGGTGGCCCCGCTTCGTGCGCATCGCCGACTGGTTCCTGGCAACGGAACAACGGCGCCGGACCGCGGGTGCGGTCCCGCTGGCCACCGAGGTTTCCGGCCGGCTGACCCTGGCCGGACCCGGCGGCACCTTCCTGTTGACCGGCAAGGCCGACCGCATCGACCGCCTGCCCGACGGAACCCTGGCGATCATCGACTACAAGACCGGCCAGCCACCGAGCGGGACCGAGGTCGGGCTCGGCTTCGCCCCCCAGTTGCCGCTGGAGGCGGCGATCGCCCAGGCCGGGGGGTTCACGGATCTCCCGCCGGCCGCGGTCTCCGCCCTGGCCTTCTGGCGGGTCTCGGGCGGAGAGCCGGCGGGTGAGGAAAAGCCGCTCAAGGCCGCCGGCCTCGGCGAGATGATCGATCAGGCCCGGGAGGGGCTGCAAACCCTGATCACGCTGTTCGATGATCCGGCGACACCCTATGCCGCCCAGCCCCGCCCCGACCGCGCGTTGCGGTTCAATGATTACGCCCATCTGGCCCGCCTGGCCGAGTGGTCGAACGGCGGTGGCGAATGAGCGTGGACACGGCCGGGCTTCCCCCCGATCCCGCGATTCAGCAGCGCCGCGCCTCCGACCCCGGCTGTTCGGTGTGGGTCGGGGCCTCGGCCGGAACCGGCAAGACCAAGGTCCTGACCGACCGGGTGCTGCGCCTGATGCTGTCGGGCACACCGCCACACCGGATCCTGTGCCTGACTTTCACCAAGGCGGCGGCGGCCGAAATGGCCAATCGCATCAACAAGACCTTGGGCGAATGGACCATCATGGCTGACGACCGGCTCGCCGACCGGCTGGCGGAGCTGACCGGCGAACGGCCGGCAAACGACCTCGTCACCGCGGCGCGGCGCCTGTTCGCGCGGGTCGTCGACTGTCCGGGCGGCATGCGCATCGACACCATCCATGCCTTCTGCCAGTCGCTGCTGCGCCGGTTTCCCCTGGAAGCCGGCCTGCCGCCCCATTTCGAGACCATGGACGACCGCACCGCCGCCGAATTGCTGCGCGAGGCGCGTAACCGGATGCTGTTCCAGGCCCGGACCGAGCCGGACACGGCACGGGGCCAGGCCCTGGCACGGATCGCCGGGGCCGTTCCCGAGGGTGATTTCGACGGGCTGATGGCCGAACTCACGGCGGAACGCGGCCGGCTCGGGCGCATTTTCGCCCATCACGGCGGCCTGGGCGGTACGGTTGACGCGATTTACCGGCTGCTTGACGTGACGGCCGGCGAGGACGATGACACCGTCGCGGCCGCCGCGGTATGCGACCCGGCGCTTGACGAATATGGCTTGCGCAGCGCCTGTGCCGCGCTGGCGGCCGGCAGCCCGACCGACCGGGAACGCGGCCTGGCGCTTGCCGCCTGGCTGGAGAGCCCACCGGAGCGCCGCCTCAGCGGTTTCGCCGACTATATCCGTCTGTTCCTGACCGCCGAGGAGCAGCCGCGCAAGGTTCTGATCACCCGCAAAGCGGCAACGCCGGCGGCCCAACTGGCGCTCGAGGGTGAAGCGGCGCGGCTGGTCACCGTGGCCCAGCGCCGCCGGTCCGCCGCCGTCGCCGCCGGAACAGTCGCGCTGCTGACCCTGGCCGAGGCCCTGCTGGTGGAATATGAGCAGGCCAAAAGCCGCCAGGGCCTGCTGGATTACGATGATCTGATCCTGGCGACGCTTCGGCTGCTGACGACCGAGGGCGTCGCGCCCTGGGTTCTGTACAAGCTGGACGGGGGTTTGGACCATATCCTGGTCGACGAGGCGCAGGATACCAACCCCGACCAGTGGGCGGTCATCGCGGCGCTGGCCGAGGAGTTTTTCGCGGGTGAAGGGGCTGTCACGGCACAGCGCACCGTGTTCGCCGTCGGCGACGAGAAACAATCAATCTTCAGCTTCCAGCGGGCCGATCCCGTCGAATTCGCCCGCATGCGACGCCACTTCGCGGAGCGGGTCGGCGCCGCCGGCCAGCGCTGGACCCCGATCGATCTGGAGACCTCGTTCCGCTCGACCGCCGCAGTGCTCAGTACCGTCGACGCGGTGTTCGCCCGCGACCAGGCGCGCGATGGCATCGTGACCGATCCCGCCCAGACCGTGACCCACCGCCCGTTTCGCCGCGGCCAGGCCGGGCTGGTCGAGCTGTGGCCAGCCGTCGCGCCGGTGGAACGCGATGCGGCGCAGCCCTGGGCGCTGCCGGTCGGGCGCACGACCCTGGATCTGCCGGCCACCCGGCTGGCGCGC
The DNA here is from genome assembly GCA_031291675.1 of Azospirillaceae bacterium. Classification (GTDB taxonomy): domain Bacteria; phylum Pseudomonadota; class Alphaproteobacteria; order Azospirillales; family Azospirillaceae; genus JARLIO01. Next base: position 8,419 of record JARLIO010000058.1, on the reverse strand, counting down.
ATCATCGCGGCAACGATCCGGCGCTGGATTGATGATGGTGAGGTCCTGGAAGCCCGCGGCCGGCCGATCCAGCCCGGCGACATCATGGTCCTGGTGCGCCGGCGCACCGCGTTCGTCGACACCCTGGTGCGGGCGTTGAAGGATTGTCAGGTGCCGATCGCCGGTGTTGATCGTCTGGTGCTGACCCGGCACATCGCCGTGATGGATCTGATCGCTCTGGGCGAATTCCTGTTGATGCCCGACGACGATCTGACCCTGGCCAGCGTGCTGAAGGGGCCGCTGATCGGCTTTGACGACGATCGGCTTTACGCCCTGGCCTATGGACGGGAAACCCATCTGTGGGCAACGCTGTCGCGCCGGGCCGGCGAAAACCCCGCCTTCGCCGCGGCCCGGGATTTCCTGTCCGGCGCGCTGAGCCAAACCGATTTCGTCGCACCGTTCGAGTTGTTCGCCGGGATCCTCGGGGCGCCCTGCCCGGCCGACAGCGGCAGCGGCCGGCGCGCGATGCTGGCCCGGCTCGGCCCGGATGCCATCGATCCGCTCGACGAATTCCTGTCGGCGGCGATTGCGTTCGAACGCAGCCACCCGCCCTCGCTTCAGGGGTTTCTCGCCTGGCTGGCAGCCAGCGAGGCGGAAATCAAGCGGGAACTGGAGCAGGACCATGGTGGCCGGGTGCGGATCATGACGGTTCATGGCTCCAAGGGGTTACAGGCGCCGGTGGTGTTCCTGCCCGACACGATGGCCGTCCCGACGCAGAGCCCGCGGATCCTCTGGCCGGAACAGGATCGCGGCGTGCCCCTGTTCGCGATCCGGCGTGACCAGGAGGAACAGCACTGCCGTGGCGCCCGTTCCGTGGTCGACCACCGGCGCGACCAGGAATACCGGCGGCTGCTCTATGTCGCCCTGACCCGTGCGGAAGACCGGCTGATCGTCGCCGGTTATCAGGGTCAGCGCCAGCCCTCCGACAACTGCTGGTACCATCTGGTCGGCGACGCGCTGCAGGCGGTCGCGGCGCCCGTCGCGTTCGATTTCACCGATCTCGGCCCCGACGGCTGGACCAGCCCGGGCTGGCGGTTGCGCGACCGCCAGACCGCGGCGCCGCCCGCGGCCACCGCGACCACCGCCCCCGCGCCCGCCGGGCCGGCCGCGGTGCCGGAATGGGCCTGGCAGCCGCCGGCACCAGAACCGTGGCCGACCCGGCCCCTGACCCCGTCGCGCCCGGAGATCGAGCCCGCGGTGCGCTCCCCGCTCGGTGCCGACGACGGCATGCGGTTCCAGCGCGGACTGCTGGTCCACAAGCTGTTGCAAGTGCTGCCCGACCTGCCGGTGTCGCTGCGCCCGGCGGCGGCGGCGCGATTCCTGGGCCGGGCGGCCCATGACCTGACGCCGCAGCGGCAGGCCGAGCTTGCCGCGGAAACCCTGACCGTGCTGGAAAATCCGGCCTTCAGCCCGTGGTTCGGCCCGGGCAGCCGGGGCGAGGTTCCCATCGTCGGCGTCGTCAACGGCCGGGTGGTTTCAGGGCAGATCGACCGCCTGCTGGTCGCGCTGGACGGGGTGTGGATCATCGACTACAAGACCAACCGTCCCGCGCCCGAAACGGAGGCCGAGGTCTCGGAAGTGTATCTGCGCCAGTTGGCCGCCTATCGTGCGGTGATCGCGCGCATCTACCCCGACCGCCCGATCCATGGCGTCCTGATCTGGACCGACGGCCCCCGGGCGATGCCACTCAGCCCGGAACGGCTCGATTTCTTCGCCCCGTGACGCACCAAAACGCCCCCTGTCCCCCGCGCCATCGCTGGAAATAGCCACCCCATGACGACCGATCCCGCCCGCGGCATCGCCTTTTTTGATTTCGACCGGACCCTGATCACGGGCGACAGCCTGGTCCCCTTTCTGGCCGAACTGGTCGGCCGGCGCCACGCCGGTCTGGCGCTGGCCCGGGCGGTGCCGATGGCCATGGCGCTGCGGACGCGTCGCGGGCGTGGGGGGCCCGATCTGGGGACGCTGGTCAAGAGCCTGGTGTTGCGCGACACCCTGGCCGGGATCCCGGTCGCTGCCGCGGCGGTCGCGGCCGAGCGGTTACGCCGCGGCTGGGTCCGGTGGAATCCAGCGATGCTACGGGCTTTCGACGAACATCGCCGCGCCGGCCGGCGCATCGTCGTCGCCACCGGATCGCTGGATATCTATATGCGCGGTCTGCTGGCCGAACGCGGCATCGACGATCTGCTGGCAACCGAAATCGAGGTCGTCAACGGCGTCCTGACCGGTCGTATGAGCAGTGGCAACTGTGTCCGGGCCGAAAAAGCCAATCGGGTCCGTGCCTATCTCGATCGCCACGGACCCTTCGGCAAAAGCTGGGGCTATGGCAACCGTCCCCACGATCTGCCCATGCTGGCGCTGCTGGACCATCGCGTCATCGTGTGACGCGGTGGTACGCCCTTGCAAGCGGTGGCAGAGCGCCCAGCCTTACGCCGCGCCGCGGACCGACCCCAGGAAGGTCGTCATTTCCTGATCCAACCGGACCGCCTGCTGCGATACCTCCCGCGACACGTCATGGACATTGCCTGAGGCGGCTTCGACCTGGCCGGCGGATTCGGTCAGCCGGGTCAGCAGCTGGGTGATCTGATGCGTTCCTTCCGCGGCCTGCTGGATGTTCCGGGAGATTTCGGCGGTTGCCGCATGCTGTTGCTCCACCGCGGCGGCGATGCCCGTCGCGATGCTGTTGATCCGACCGATGGTGCCGTTGATGCTGGTGATCGCGGTGACCGCCTGACCGGTTGCGCCCTGGACCGCGGCGATCTGGGTCGAGATTTCGCCGGTCGCCGCGGCGGTCTGATTGGCGAGATGCTTGACCTCGTTGGCGACAACCGCAAAGCCCTTGCCCGCATCACCGGCGCGCGCCGCCTCGATCGTGGCATTCAGGGCCAACAGATTGGTCTGGCTGGCGATTTGATTGATCAGACCGACCACCTGACCGATCCGATCCGCGGCATCGGCCAGGCCGCGCACCAGCTCATTGGCCCGCTGGGATTCGTCGACCGCCTCGGTCGTGGTCGACGACGAAACCTGAACCTGACGGCTGATCTCCAGGATCGATGCCGACAATTCCTCGGCGGCGCTGGCGACGTTCTGGACGTTGGCCGAGGCCTGCACCGCCGCCGCGGCAACCGATTCCGTCTGACCCGCGGCCCGTTCCGCCACCTGGGCCAGGTTGGTCGCGGTGGTTTCCATTCGGTGCGTCGCGCTGCTGATGTTGTCGGCGACCTGCTTGACGCCGCCTTCGAGATTGTCGGCCATGCGCAGCGCAACGGCCCGCTTCTCGTCCTCGGCGCGCTGTTTGTCGGCAGCCTGACGCGCCCGCAAGGCCTCGGCCTCGCGCGCCACGTCACGGAGCCTTCGGATCGAGCCGGCAAGCGAACCGATCTCATCACGACGCCCGGTATCGGGAACCTCGACGGTCAGGTCGTTTTCCGCAAGGCGCCGGGTCACACCGTCGAGCCGCACCAGAGGAACCGCGACATGGCGCGCCAGCAGAAAGACCAGGATTGCGGTGGCGAGCGTGATCACCCCGACGATCCCGGCAAAGCGCCATGCCACGCGTGTGAAGGCGGTATCGACGTCATCGATGTAGACACCGGTGCCAATAACCCAGCCCCAGGGCGCGAATGGCAGGTTGTAGGCGACCTTTGCCAGGGCTTCCTTGGAACCCAGGCGCGGGAAATGGAAGAAGGTCTCACCGCCTCCGGCCTGGCCCGCTTCAAGGAAACGTTGCACATAAGGCACGCCACTGGCGTCCGCGGTTGCAAGCCGATTCTTGCCCACGGCGTCGTGATTGGCTGGCAGTAAGATCGCAATACCTTCTTTGGTATAGGCGAACATATAGTTATTGCCGTCGTAGCGCAGCGCGTCGATTTCCGCCGTGGCCATGGCCTGTGCCTTTGCCAGATCCAACTCGCCCGTTTCGACACGGTGTTGATAATTGGCCAGGATGCTGACGCTGAACTCGGTTATGCTCTTGACCTTGGCAATCCGGTCCTGAACCATGCTGTCGTACAGCACCTTGAGAGCAAAACCCGAGACGGTCGAGAACCCGATCAAAGCAAAAACGACGGCCATCAAGAGCTTTTTTGAAATCCCGAGGGAAAATACCATAGTGAACACTCCTTTTTTCAAGCGATTACCCATGACATAAGCGGAGGAACGAGGTTCTGCCTGATCCCCCTGGTTCAGCAGGGCGTTCCGGTCCTTGGGTTCTCGAACATGAAATAAGGCCGACCAAAGCGCTTTTCTCTTAAAAAATTGTAAAAGAGATACTGCATAACGGCTATGCCCTTCTGAAGCCCTCGTCTGGTTGCGAACCAGGCAAATACTGGTAGGACATTTCTCGTAAATGAACAAGTCTTGCGCTCGGGCGTTTCTTTATGGGGATGGGCTGTCTTCGCCAGGCAGCGGTGCGAATGAAAACCGCGAATCGGAAAGCGGTGTTCCCTGCTGCAACCTTCACGCACCGCTCGACCCGTTGGTCGCGGCGGCCGCGGCCCGGCGGACATCCGAACCGGTCAGATGGACATTGGCGTCGTCATCGAGGCGCCGCTCCGCCAGCCGGATTTCGGCCGCCCGTTCGAACAGCGCACGATTGAGGTGAAAATGCTGCAAAGCCTGGGCGGCGGTGGGTCGATAGCCGACCAGGGCGGTGATCACCCGCAACGGGACGAAGACCTGCCCCCGATAGTCGCCCAGCTGGACCTCGAAACTCACCGCATCGGCGGCGTCGTTCCAGACCGCGTCGTCGGGGAAGCTGAACAAGGGCATTGCGCGCTCCGTCGGCGCCGGCACCGAACCCCCGGGCCCAGCCTGTGGCACCATCGCGGGTAGTAGACCACGACCGGGGCCGCGATCGAAAGCCCGATCGGCGGAGGTCCCGGCGCTACAGCAATGATTGCGCCGCGGGCGCGCTGGCCCTATGGTCAGGCCTGTTCCCCGATGTGCCCCGGATCCGATGACCGACCAGTCCCTGATACGTAATTTCGCCATCATCGCTCATATCGATCACGGCAAATCGACGCTCGCCGATCGCATGATCCAGCTCTGCGGTGGCCTGGATGACCGCGACATGCGCGACCAGGTGCTCGACAGCATGGATATCGAGCGCGAGCGCGGCATCACCATCAAGGCCCAGACCGTCCGCCTGCTGTACAAGGCGAAGGATGGGCAGACCTATCTGCTCAACCTGATGGACACGCCCGGCCATGTCGACTTCGCCTACGAGGTCAGCCGGTCGCTCGCCGCCTGCGAGGGCTCGATTCTGGTGGTCGATGCCAGCCAGGGCGTCGAGGCCCAGACCCTGGCCAATGTCTATCAGGCGCTGGACAATGCCCACGACATCGTGCCGGTGCTCAACAAGATCGACCTGCCCGCGGCGGAGCCGGAGCGGATCCGCCAGCAGATCGAGGATGTGATCGGCCTGGACGCCAGCGAGGCGGTGATGATTTCCGCCAAGACCGGCCTGGGCGTCGGCGATGTTCTCGAAGCGATCGTGCATCGTCTGCCGGCGCCCAAGGGCGACCCGGACGCGCCGCTCAAGGCCCTGCTGGTCGATAGCTGGTACGATCCCTATCTGGGCGTGGTCGTGCTGGTCCGGGTGGTCGACGGCCATCTCAAGGTCGGCATGAAGATGCGCATGATGGCGACCGGGGCAACGCGCGAGATCGACCGCGTCGGCGTGTTCACCCCCAAGCCGCTGCTGACCGGGGCGTTGGGCCCGGGCGAGGTCGGTTTCATCACCGCCGGGATCAAGGACATCACCGAGACCAAGGTCGGCGACACGCTGACCGACGAAAGGCGGCTGGCTTCGTCGCCGCTGCCCGGCTTCAAGCCGTCGATTCCGGTGGTGTTTTGCGGCCTGTTCCCCACCGACGCCGCGGAATTCGAGCATCTGCGCGACAGCCTGGGCAAGCTGGCGCTCAACGACGCCAGTTTCAAATTCGAGGCCGAGACCTCGGCGGCGCTGGGCTTTGGTTTCCGCTGCGGCTTCCTGGGCCTGCTGCATCTCGAGATCATCCAGGAGCGGCTGGAACGCGAATTCGATCTCGATCTGATCACGACCGCGCCCTCGGTGGTCTACAAGCTGACCATGACCGACGGCTCGGTGCGCGATCTGCACAATCCCGCGGACATGCCCGACCCGGTCAAGATCGACCATATCGATGAGCCGTGGATCAAGGCGACGATCATGCTGCCGGACGAGTATCTCGGCGGCATCCTGCAGCTTTGCACCGACCGGCGCGGCGTCCAGATCGACCTGACCTATGCCGGCGCCCGGGCGATGCTGGTCTACCGGCTGCCGCTCAACGAGGTCGTGTTCGATTTCTATGACCGGCTGAAAAGCATCAGCCGCGGCTATGCCAGCTTCGACTACCAGATGGATGGCTACGAGACCGGCGATCTGGCCAAGATGTCGATCCTGGTCAATGCCGAGCCGGTCGACGCCCTGTCGATGATCGTCCATCGCAGTCAGGCCGACAAGCGCGGCCGCGCGTTGTGCGAACGCCTCAAGGACCTGATTCCGCGCCAATTGTTCAAGATCGCGGTTCAGGCCGCGGTGGGCAGCCGCGTCATCGCCCGCGAGACCATCAGCGCGATGCGCAAGGACGTGCTCGCCAAATGCTATGGCGGCGACATTTCGCGCAAGCGCAAGCTGCTCGACAAGCAGAAGGAAGGCAAGAAGCGGATGCGCCAGTTCGGCGAGGTCGAAATTCCGCAAAGCGCCTTCATCGCCGCGTTGAAGATGAACGACAACTGAGTCTGGCGGACGCAAGCCCGGTCTCGTGGCTGGGGGCGAAAAGTCCGATCGGGCCGGAACCGTGACAGATCGGTGGCGCAGCCCTGTCAGCGCTCTTCGCGGGTGTGCCACAATCTAAGTACGTAGATCGTCGAGTCCTGAATCTCGTACCGCATCTCGTAACGCCCGACGAGAATTCGCCGAACTTCGCGCGGATCAAACTCAAACAGTCTTTCGCCAATGCGCGGGTTGCTCAACAAGATGGTCGGCGCCTTCGTCAGCGCCTGCACGGCGCGCGCAGCAGCCGACTTGTTGACAGGAGCAAGGAACTCATACAGCCGCGTCAGATCGGAGTGTGCCTTGCGGGTCCATTTCAATTCCATCAGCGCCGCGTCGGCAGCGACTCGTCAGTGGCGAGGCTATCGGCCCATGCCTGCACAGCCTGGTGATCGATGACGTCGCCGGCATCCACGTCGGCCAGGGCCTCGCGGGTCAGGCGGCTGCGTTCTTCCTCCTGGTCGACCCAGGCGGACAGCGCCTGCTTCATGATCCAGCCGCGTGAGCGCTCAAGGCGCGAGGCCATCTGATCGATCTTTTCGGCCAAGGGGAGAGGAACATGGGCGGTGAACACTTTGGTTTCGGTTTGTGCCATGTGCAACAGCCCTCCTCACGCGCTGTGATTTATATGCAATCATGGTGATTAAGAAAGAATCAGTCAAGGCATCTCCCGCATGAGCATCCCCCGCCGGAACACCGCAATGAGATAGTTTCCGCGTCTCGATAGGCTTGGTTTTGACATTCCATGGCGGCTTTGTTGCCGATGATCTCTTCGGCGCGATCCGCCTTCACGGGATCGCCGGACGCGATAGAGACCAGGACGTTGGTATCGAAGAAGCGACCGGACATTCGCCTCATCCCGGTCGAACTTGAGATCGGGCGGCAGGCGACCGCGGAAGGCGCGCAGCCGCTTCAGCAATTCATCGCGGCCCGGCCCGCACACGACGCCGAGATCCCGCCGATCGGCAACATGAGTTTCTATGACCGTCAGGCCGACAACGGGCGCCACGTTTTGTCCGAACGCCTCAGGGACCTGATTCTGCCACAATTGTTCAAGATTGCGCTTCAGGCCGTGGTGGGCAGCCGCGTCATCGCCCGCAAAACCATCAGTGCGATGCGCAGCGGCGTGCTGACCAATTGCTATGGCGGCGACGCTTCGTGAAAGCGCAAGCTGCTTGACAAGCAAAAGGACGGCAAGAAGTGGATGCGCCAGTTCGGTGACGTCGAAACTCCGCAAAGCGCTTTCATCGCCGCGCTGAAGATAAACGACAATTGATTCGAGCCGGCGGCGCCGCTTCGCGCGGATGCCGGAGTCAGGTGGCGCAGTATCGGGCCTTAGGCAAGGATTTGGCCCGGATATTCTGTAACTGCTCACGTCCCGGCTATGGCGTGACCGGGACGGCGCAGCGACCGATAATGTCCTGGACGGCCTGGAGGGCGGGTCTTTCCGTTGAGCCTACCGGTGGCGATAACGGAAACGGTGGCGGCATAGAGCCTGGCACCCCAATGGGACCGGAAGCATCCGGTGACTTTTCGAAAGATGACGGAGGGCCTCAGCGCCCTTTCGCAACCATTGTTGGT
>JARLIO010000057.1 GCA_031291675.1 Azospirillaceae bacterium | reverse complement strand
TCGTCACGTTAACCTGCCTTGTCCATGCGAATGTCGATCAAGCGACTGTTCGGTCGTATGTGACAACGGCGACGGTCCCAAGACTCCCCAACGGTTGTAGCCTGAGGGGCAGCGGGCGCCATTCGCCGCGCCAGAGGGCCGGTGGGCACCGGCCCTCTGGCAGGTATACTTTTATCACAAACGAAAACCGCATTCCAGATACAACGAGCGTTCAGCAACCGGCGTCCCGAGCGCTATCCGGGATCCTGTCCAAAGGGACCAACGTTATCGTGCCTTCACCCACGACGGTTAGTCGAAAGGTGCATCTGAACTGATGCCATTCGGCGGCCCGAGCGGATATAACGCCTTGCTTCATATGACGCATAACGTTATACTGCCTCGATGATCGTTGATTTCCGCTGCGGAGAAACCGAGCTGATCTGGTGTGGCGTCTTCAGCCGCAAGCTTCCGCACGACATCCAGAAAACAGCGCTCAGGAAGCTTCGGATGCTGAACAACGCGAAAGTGCTCCGGGATCTTTCGGTTCCACCGAACAACCATCTGGAGGCGCTGAAGGACAACAGGCTTGGACAGCACAGCACAGCACAGCACAGCATCAGGATCAATGGTCAATGGTCAATGGTCAATGGTCAATGGCGGATTTGCTTTGTCTGGACGGAAGGAGGGCCGGCACATGTCGAGATCGTCGATTACCACTGAACAGATTCCCAATCCGACACCGGGCGAAATGCTTCTCGCGGATTTCATCGAGCCGATGGGGTTGAGCCAGAACGGGTTGGCCCGGGCGATCCGTGTTCCACCCCGCCGGATCAACGAAATTGTTCTCGGCAAGCGGTCGATCACGGCCGATACCGATCTGCGGCTGGCCCGGTTTTTCGGCCTGTCGGAGGGCTTCTGGCTCGGGATCCAGGCGGACTACGAACTGATGGAACGGCGGCGGCAGATCGGAACCGAGCTGGCTGATATCACGCCATATCAGCGCGCAGCCTGACGCAAAGGGAACGGCGCTGGCCGTCGAGGGTGCGATGAAGGAAGATCAGTTAGCTTTGTTCGAGCCCCCGCCGCAACGTCGGCGATCGGGCTCCGAAGACCGAATGCTGGTTGAGGCTGTGCGTCGGCTGCGGAAGAACGGCCATCAGGTCTATGCTGCGGGCCGATCTCACCAGGTCGACGGAAACTTGCTATCCACAGCACAACTGTTGGAATTGGCCGCAGCATATGCCGGCGCGAAGGCGTAAGGGGAAGCTGGAATCTGCAACGCAAGGGCGACGATATTGGTTTTGAATGAACCGTCCGACGCGCCGCCCGTTCCCGAGCGGACCTCCCCGATCGGGCTCGAAAGCTATATCAGCGGGACCACGTTGATCAGCGGTGACGGACCGGCGTGGAAAGACGTTTTCGTGCAGATCTTCTCTCGCAGTCGCGTTCAGCACCCTTTCCTGGTTCCCGCCGTCGCGGAACCGCTCATCGTCTGGGTCATGTCGGGCAGTGCCACCGTCGAAGAACGGGATCTTGGAGGTGAATGGGCGGTGAGCCGCGTGAGCGTAGGCGATTTCTTCCTGACGCGGTCACCTGCTCCCTATGAAATGCGATGGCAGGCCGACGGTGATCAGCCATTTCAGGTGGTGCACCTCTATGTCTCTGTTCCGCTATTCGACAAGGTGGTGCGAGAGATGCTCGGAAAGGCCGGTGGCAACGTCACCTTGAAGGATGTCTCCGGTGGTCGCGACACGACGATTTCGCACATCCTGAGCCTCTTTCATGGGGAGTTGGTCACCGAAGGCGGAGGCAGCGCGCTGTTTGTCGAAGGACTGGCGCAAAGCCTGGCCGTGCATCTCGTGCGCCACTACGTGGGTGCAGATGCCGAAGCACGTGCCCAAAACGCCTTGCCCGGCTCGAAACTGCGACGGGCGATTGCCTTCATGGCAGCCCGGCTCGATCAGCCATTTGATCTCAACAGCTTGGCGCATGAGGTGGGAATGAGCGAGTTCCATTTCAGTCGGCTCTTCAAGAAATCGACCGGGGCCTCACCTTCGCGGTATTTCATTCGGCAGCGAGTCGCCAAAGCACAGCAATTGCTGCAGGAAACCGACGCCAGCATCATCGTGATCGGGATGACTGTCGGCTACTCAAGCCCCAGCCACTTCGCTCAGATTTTCCGGCGTGAGACGGGCCTCTCGCCGAGCGACTATCGCCGAGACTGAGGCAATTCGATCTTCCCGACGGCAAATTGAGCAAAATCCCGACAGCTTCGGCAATGCACCGAGAGAGGAGGAAGCCGGGATTTCATAGATTTCTCCCTGTCGAACGCGAACGCCTTTCCGCTCTCTGGAACGGGTCCGCAAGCAACAAGGAGACAAGCCATGACGGACATAAACGGAAAAGTCGCACTGATTACTGGTGCATCGAGCGGCATCGGTGCGGCCGCGGCATTCAAGCTGGCTGATGCGGGCGTGAAGGTCGGCATCGCGGCCCGGCGTATCAATCGACTGGAAGCCCTGAAGGCCGAAATCGCGGAAAAGGGCGGCGAAGCTCTCGTCATCGAAATGGACGTGGTCGATCCGGCCTCCGTCGAAGCTGGAGTCAGGAAGCTGGTCGATGCTTACCGCTCAATTGACATTCTCTTCAACAATGCTGGCCTGATGCCGCTCTCCGACGTTGATCAACTCAAGACCAGCGAATGGCACCGCATGATCGACGTCAACGTGAAGGGCTTGCTCAACACGACGGCGGCTGTTCTGCCGCAGATGATCAGGCAGCATTCGGGCCATATCTTCAATACCTCGTCGATCGCTGGCCGCAAGGTCTTCAAGGGGCTGTCGGTCTATTGCGCGACGAAGCACGCCGTGACCGCTTTCTCCGACGGCCTGCGCATGGAGGTTGGGCAGAAGCACAACATCCGCGTCACCTGTATTCAGCCTGGCGCAGTCGCCACCGAGCTCTATGACCAGATTACGGATGCCGGCTACCGCGAGCAGATGGACGACCTCGCCAAGCAGATGACCTTCCTGCAGGGTGCGGATATTGCCGACACTATCCTGTTCGCGGTCCAGGCGCCGGCCCATGTCAACGTCGCGGAACTCTTCGTTCTGCCGATCGACCAGGGCTGGTAAGCGCCCCCCCCCCCCCACACACACAACGAAACGTCCGCCTTCCCGTCATTGACGGGGAGGCGAACGATCAAGGAACTTCGCCATGAAAGAATTGCCAGCCTCGCAGGCTTATCACCTGCTCAAGCGAGGTCCGATCGTGCTCGTGACGACCTGTCAGAACGGGAACCGAAATGAGGTTGAACATTCCACAAGGGACTATGGGAGCGGTTGGCCGCTTCTGCCTTTTTCCCCTTCTTGGCGCGACGGGGACCTTGTCTTTGGCAGACCCAGGCGGAATTCGCAAACATGTCCCTTTGGGCGTGGAACCCCATGGAGATGCCGCTGCGGGTCAAATACGAGGTCACCGACCTCGGCCGCAATCTCCAGGGAACCCTCGACTCCCTTGCGTCGTGGATGCAGACTCACGGTGAGGATCTTCGAGGAGCAGTCGTCTGAGCTCGCTCCAGCGTGAGTCCCAAGCGGGTAAGCGATCTCGGGCGTGGGAATTACGGGGGCACTATATATTTTCGCGTCCGGGAATTTGGCATAGGATCGAGATATGCCAAATGAGAAAATGATCCCGATAATTCCGGAACAGCAGCGCCGGTCATGCCAGTCTTCTCCCCGCATACACGGATTATCACCTACGGAACTCTGAGAAAAACGAATTCATAATACGCAATACCCTCCAGTTTAACATCATACCCATATTCCCTATATTATGCGAGTAACATCGAGTGAGGAGACGATAAGATCATGACGAAAACCATCGAAATCAGAAATGGTATTCGTAGAATAGAGGTTGTCAAAGCACTGAGATCTCTGGCGACGCACGACACACGCGATACAATTGAGGAGGGGCAGCCTCCTGTCATCTCGGCCTTCGTCGCCAGAAGCCGGGAAACAATCGCCCAATTCGTTATGCCGACCGCAGGCCTCGTCATTGTCATCGAAGGACGAAAGGAAATCGTCGCCGGAACCCATCAACGCATCTATGATGCGGGTGACGCTTTCGTTCTGCCGGCGAACGCCCGTGTCGATGTGGTAAATGAGCCGGATTCACGGACCGGCTTTTATCGCGCCCTGTTCGTCCGTTTCCCCCGCGAACTGGTTATCGAGGCGGCCCGGCTCTGGCCCCAGTTCGTCGGACAGGAGACGCGCTCGGATGAACCTATCATCAGCGCCGATTTGTGCTCGGCGATACTTCATGGCGCGGAAGCCCTATCGCGTCGGATACCATCGTCTCGGCGCGTCATCGATCACCGGATCCTCGAAATCCTCCTGATCCTCGCGGAACAAGGCGTCTTGCCGCTCGTGCCGAAATATGTCGACGGATCGGTGGTCGAGGCGGTTCGCCTGCTTGTCCGGCATCGCCTCCATTTGCCGTGGTCAACCGCAAGCGTTGCCGACGAACTCTCTATGTCGGAAGCAACCTTACGGCGTCGACTTCGAGCAGAGGCGCGCACGCTTCAGGAAACGCTTCGTGCTGAACGGATGAAGGCCGCCTATCTCGTGCTCAACGACCGTGATGCCGATGTCGCCGATGCACTTGCGGCGACAGGCTACCGATCGCGCTCGCACTTTGCCAAGCATTTTCAGGAGCGGTTCGGTGTGACGCCCTCGTCCGTCCGACACCGCAAGCGGGAGGTGACCGCCACTTGATCGGATCAGGCGCAGTTCTGATCGGAACCGATCCACACGCGCCCCCCGAGTCCTCTATCCTCGTCATAACTTCCAAGGATGAGGATGAAAGATATGACAGCACATGATCGAACGTTGACAGCCGCAGCCGTGTTGGCCGCAATGATGACCGCGTCAGCGACCTATGCAGGCAGCGACCGCCTGACGGTCAAAATCGGCGGTCTGGATCGCTCCGGGCATTTGCCCGATCAGGCGGCCTTCTGCCCTCCGGCGTCCAGTGCCACGAAGAATATCAGCCCGGCGGTCAAATGGTCGGCGGGTCCGAATGGAACGCGATCCTATGCCCTGCTGATGGTTGACCCGGATGTTCCGCAGGATTTCAGCCAAATCAACAAGGCGGGAACGGTCATCTCGACGGATGCGGCCCGCATCACCCTGCATCATTGGGTCCTGGTCGATATTCCGACGACCATCAGATCGCTGAGCTCGGGCGTCGAAAGCGAAGGCCTGGTGCCGCATGGCAAGCCGGTCGGCGAAACCGGCCATGGCCGTCGCGGCGCGAACGTCTATACGTCCTTCCTGGCCTCGAACCCGGAGATGGCCGGCACCTATGGCGGCTATGACGGGCCGTGTCCTCCCGTCAACGACGAACGGCCTCACGACTATGTGGTGAAGGTTTTCGCGCTCGACGTTCCGTCGCTGCGTCTGACGGGGGCATTCGACGGACCGAGCGCTGAGAAGGCCATGCATGACCACGTTCTGGCCCAAGGCGAAGCCATCGCGACGTATACGCTGAACCCCCGTCTGATGGGGCAACCGTCCCAATGACGGATCAGGGGTCGTGACAAGGTGCGCCAGGCGAAGCTGGCGCGATCCAACGGGTGCAAGCCCCGTCCGGGTAAGGCGTAGCGAGCCGCCCGATAATGAGTGTTGCGGGCGTCGCGGCAACGCGGGGTCCGAAGCGTACACAATGATTGCATGGGGTGTGGGATTGAGCCACGAAATGACGACATTGTGGAGGCCGAGGCCGTCTTGTCAGCCGAAAGCAACATGTGTGGTGCCGCTATCGCAAGGCGCCATCGCTCGGCCGGGGTCTAAGGCCACATCACGTGCAAAGGGATCGTGCCGGAACCTGGGAGGTCCAGCCACATCCGCCGGAATGGTCACCGGCGGGGGCAGCCAGCAAGGGATAACCGGAGCTGGTTGCATCGTGGCTGGAAGTCGGACCGGCCCATAGTACCGTTGAAGCCATGAAAGGAAACGACATGGTGGAGGGAAGGGGCCGGCCGGCGGGGATTGCGCTGGAATCGGCGAAGAGCCAGACGCAGCGCTGGCAACCCTTGCTGCCGAACCTTCAGCGTGTGAACGCGGCGGCCCAGGCTTCAGGCCGGACGCAGTTCACGGCTTTGCTGCATCACGTCGATGTCGCCGCGCTTGAAAGGGGCGATCCTCGAGCAGCGGCCTGACCGAAGGGGAACATCCGCGGCACACTTCTGCCGACCTGCCAAGTGGTCCTTGCAACAGGCGGTGATAGCGCTATACTGATACCGGCGATATCATCGGGAGTTATAAGGCATGGCCAAGGCCATCAATGTGCGGGGGATCGAGGACAGCGTGCATGAGGCGCTACGGCGCCGGGCGGCTCGGACGGGACGAAGCCTTGAAGCCGAGGTGCGAGCGATCATTATGGAAGCCTGCATGCCCATGGCGTCGGAGAAATGGGCTTCAGGCCTGAGAAACAGGGCCATGACGCGCACCGGCCTACAGCTCCAGACCGACAGCGCCGATCTGGTCCGCGAGGCACGCGATGGGCGTTACTGATCTACCCTCTACCCTGGTTGTGGATGCCAGCGTCGGCGTGAAATGGGTCGTGAACGAGCCCGATTCTGATGATGCGGTGGCCCTGATCGCCGGACGACGGCTGATCGTGCCGGGCTTATTCTGGGTCGAGACGGCAAACGTTCTGGCCATGAAAGCCAAACGCGGGGAACTGACTCGCGCCGCCGTGACCGATGCGTGGCGGGACCTGACCGACGCTCCCCTGGAGATGGTTGGCCTGACTGCCGATTCCGTTTCGTCGGCACTGATGCTGGCACAGGATCTCGCACACACTGTCTACGACTGCGCCTACCTGGCCGTGGCCCTGGCTGCCGGCTGTCCCGTAGTGACCGCCGACCGACGTTTCGCCACCATCGTGGCGGGGCATCCCTATCTGGCAGGGCGGGTGCTTCTGCTGAATGAGATGCATTGATCTGATCACGAGAGGAAGGCAATGTCGCTTCGAAGGCAAAAGCAGCTTCCGCTATGGCCGTTTCTCTGGATTGCCCCAAGTTTGCTCGTGTTGTTGCGGATTCTGGCGGGCGTTTTCGGGTCTGCCGAATTTCGGTTTGGGATCTCCGTCGGCTGGCTGAGCGCTTTCGCGCCATTCGGGGTGTGGGCGGCGATCACTCAGCGGCATCGGGCATGAGGGGAACGGCCTGTGCCAGGGCGTCGATCGAGGGCAGTTCCGACGGCAACATGCCGACGCAGAGCAGCATTTCGACGGCTTGGTCAGCCGGCGCAGGAATGAAGGCTTGAGCAAAGAAGGTAGCGAGAGCGCGGTCCCACGCTTGCCGAGAACAATTTCGTTGATCCGGCGGGGTGGAACACGGATCGCCCGGGCCAACCCGTTCTGGCTCAACCCCATCGGCTCGATGAAATCCGCGAGAAGCATTTCGCCCGGTGTCGGATTGGGAATCTGTTCAGGGGCAATCGACGATCTCGACATGCGCCGGCCCTCCTTCCGACCAGACAAAGCAAATCCGCCATTGACCATTGATCCTGATGCTGTGCTGTCCAGGCCTATCGTCCTTCAGCGCTTCCAGATGGTTGTTCGGTGGAACCGAAAGATCCCGGAGCACTTTCGCGTTGTTCAGCATCCGAAGCTTCCTGAGCGCTGTTTTCTGGATGTCGTGCGGAAGCTTGCGGCTGAAGACGCCACACCAGATCAGCTCGGTCTCTCCGCAGCGGAAATCAACGATCATCGAGGCAGCATAACGTTATGCGTCATATGAAGCAAGGCGTTATATCCGCTCGGGCCGCCGAATGGCTCAGTTCAGATGCACCTTTCGACAACCTCAGCCATTTCAGCCGCGTTGGTGGCATAGGCCTTCCCTGAACTTGCCGAGGGTCCATGCGGAGAATCGTCTTGGTTTGCTATCATTACCATCCTCCTCGTACCGGGTTCCTCAAGGCCGCGTGATGTTCCTGCTTCGTCCCCTTGTGCGTATCAGAAGGCCATTTCGTTAGTTCTGGCCTGTTCGATCTGCGCACCAACGCCGCCTGAGCCCCATTCCTCACCCGAAGGCCGGGGGGTGAGCAATTACCATCAATTACCATCAGCGTTGACATGATTCTCATAAAAAGGTAAAAATATATCGCTCAGCAGCTTGAGGGCTATGTTTGCCGCGCATCAACCGATTTTTACCTAGACGATTTTGGTAAATACGGAATGATGGTTGTGATATGTATCGCCTTCATGCAGATATCTGACGCCAAGGAGCCCCGATGACTCTCTCAGATGGCGAATTACAGGATATCATTGAACGGTATAATTGTGATGGGTTTGCAATCCTTCGTGGTGTATTGGATGCAGACCTGATCGATGAGGCGTGCCGGCACGTTGCGTGGCTGTGCGAGCAGTATCCCGACCTGCGTCCCGAGCATTTGCATCATCCGCTGATGCGGGACGATGCCTTTTGGGTTCGTCTGGTGACTGATGCCCGACTGCTGAATATTGCGCGGGCCGTGCTGGGACCCGATCTGGCGTGTTTCACGGCGCACTACATTTGCAAGCCGGCCCATGACGGCCACGCCGTGCTCTGGCATCAGGATGGGGCATATTGGAACCTTGAGCCAATGAACGCGCTGACGCTGTGGGTCGCCATCGACCGGAGCGGTCCGGATAACGGATGCCTCCGCATGCTGCCGGGAACTCATCGCCAGCCGTTGTTGCCGATACTCCCGCGCAACGATGTCCCCAACATGTTGGCATCCTCGATGGATGTGGGAGCGTTTGATCTGGCGAACGCCGTCGAGATCCATCTTGAGCCGGGCGATGTCTCAATCCACCATTCTCATATCGTTCATGGCTCGGAGGCCAACACCTCGGCATATCGTCGTTGTGGTCTCGATATCGGCTATATTCCGACATCCACCATGATCAGCAACGAGGCGCTCTATCTTGATCCCATCCTGGCGTGCGGACGGCCGGGACCCAGTCAGCGCTATCGACCCTGGCCAGGGTTCGATGAAGGCAAGACGATTGCATTTCGCGGTCATGAGACCTGGAATGAACGGGCGGCCCGACACAATGCCGGATTCGAGCCCGTCGCCCATCGCGATGAAGATCCCCTTCACATGACGTATCGGATGATGCGCCGCCTGACCGAGGGAACGGTCAAGACGATCCCGGCGGAGTGAGCGCGTTGCTGGATCGCGCTTTCATGGACGCCGTTGAGCCGTTGCGCAGCCCCGATCTCGGAACGGAGCATGTCGCAGGGCTGCTCTATTCGATGGTCCGGATGACACGGCCGCGATCATTGCTTGAGATCGGTCTGGGGTATACGACGCCGTTTCTCTTGCAAGCCCTGCGCGATAACGTTGCAGAGGACGCGGAGGACCGGCGTCTGTTACAGCAAGGCACACCGGATGATCCACGGCTCGACGTTCTGCGAGCCGAGTCGTATGAACGCGATTATGCGCCGAGATTGTTGGCCGTCGACGATCTTTCCGATATTGACACGACTGCGGCCGCTGTTCCAAAACTCCTCACTACGCTCGGCCTTGATCATCTGTATTCGCTTTATCAAGGCTCCTTCCGTGGATTGGCATCAACGCTAAAATCGCCGGTGGTTCCATTCGATTTCGTTTGGTTTGACTGCGGCAGTACTCACGAGTATATTGATTTTCTGTCAGAATATTGGACACACATTCAGCCGTGTGGCGGAATTCTGCTAATGCATTACACCTATTGGCATTGGCCGACGATCAGGCATCGCCGCGACGGTTATCCGATCACTGCCGGGGGCATTGAGCCGAGTGCGATGCTCCGAGAGATCAAACGGCAGCACGGATGCCTCGGGCTGGACGCACGGTTTGAGATCGCGAGCCTGGTCGAGCCGCACAAAAGCCGCCAGGGGAGTGTGACCTTGATACGGCGCCTCGCCGAGGCGCCGCCGACCGGCGATTTCGATATGGCCGCGGAGCTTGAGGCCCGCGGCTTTCCGGGCCCCTACGCACAATTCACCCTGTGAAACCATCCTGTGAAGCGGTTGGACGCGAGTCTTCTGCGCCGGTGCGTCTCGAAACGCCAGCGGATCATTGGCCGTGCCGGGCTGCGGCGGCCAGGACCCTGGCTTCGAATTCCGCCCCGTAGCGTCGGTCCTCCCAGGGATTGAGCGCCGTGCCGAAATAGTCCCGATAGCCGTAGTCGCCGACTGGCACGATCGGCGATGCGTCGTGCAGCATGCGGGTATCGTCGAGAATGATGGCCTGGCCGGCCTCGATGACCGTCTCGAAAAACGCCGGACCGCCGGCCACGGGCAGCAAGCGGAGTGTGGCACCGGTGATCGCATGGCGACGAAAGACGAAGATGATCACGTAACGGTGGCCGTCCTGATGGGCGCCCTCGGGGACGGTGATCCCCGTGATGTCGGGCGTGGTGATGACCCGGTACTGATTGATGTCAAGGTGCCAGTCCCGGGTCGTGTCGAGCCCACCGGACTGAAGGGCGGCGTCGACCCAGGTCGCCGGATCGACCAGGAGCGGCGGGATTTCCCGCATGACGTTCCCGGCCTTGCTGTTGTAGACGTGCGATTGAAGCAGCGGTCGATGCGGAAGACGTTCCGGCTGCCAATGTCCGTCGCGGAACCGCAGCCGGTATTGTGAGAAGCGATGAAAACGCTGGCGGCCACCACAATATTGGTCCAGCGGCATGTCATCGAAACTGGCGAGCAGTGTGTCATCGGCGGCGGGGATCCCGATGATGCGATAGCCGTCGGGTTCAAGGTTCATAACGCCTCCGTCAAACGCCGAAGGGCGCTTTCAATGACCGGGAGTTCGTGGACCAGCGCGATTCGGATGAACGCCTGGCATGGATTGCCGTGACCGGTGTCGCGGGCGAGATAGGCACCGGGCATGACCTGGAGGCCGGCGTTTTGCCACAGCCGACGCGCCGCGGCTTCGCCATCGCCGACATTGAGCCATAAGAAAAAGCCGGCGTCGGGTCGATAAAAGTCGAAGCGCCCGGACAGGAGTCGTTCGGCGACATCGAAACGCGCGCCGATCTCGGCACGGGTTTCGGCGACGTGGGTATCGTCGTGCCACAGGTCGGTCGATGCGGCCAATACCGGGACGGGCAGTGTCGCGCCGCCAAAACAGCGGACCTCCCAGAAACGCTGCAGTAACCCCGGGTCTCCGATGACGGCGCCCGAACGCAGTCCGGCGGCGCTCGATCGCTTCGACAGGGACTGAAAGACCACCACATTGTCCAGGCCGTCGCCGATCGCTTCACAGGCCTGCAAGCTGCCGGGCACCGGTGCCCCGTGATAGAGATCGACGGCGCATTCGTCGATCGCCAACACGATGTCGTGTCGCCGGGCAATGCGGATCGTCTCGATCAGATACTCGAGTGTCGCGGCTTCGCCGATCGGGTTGCTGGGCGCACAGATATAGGCGAGGACGACGCGATCGAGTGTCTCGGACGACAGGCTGGTGAGATCGGGGAGAGAATTCCGGCGTCCGGCTCCACCGAGAAACAGCGGCTCGGCCCCTGCCATGATCGCCGCCCCGGGATAGCCCGCATAGTAAGGATTGGGGACCACGACGAGCGGTCGCTGGAGGCCGCGTTCCCAGGTCGGCTCGGGGACAACCGTCTGGGCGAACAGAAACAAGGCCTCGCGCGTCCCCGCCACCGGCAGGATGCTGCGCGGCGTGGCAAGGAACGCGGCTGTGATCCCAAAGCGTCTCCGGCACCAGCCCTCGACCGCCTGGCGAAAACGCTCGGTCCCGTCGAGAGAGGGATAGCGCCACCAGTCGGCGTGGTGCGCTTCGACAGATCGGGCGATCTGCCCGGGGCTTTGTCTCGGCTCGCCGATCGAAACGATCAGCGGTTCGATGTCGGCGGGCGGGGACAGCCCGTCCAGGAGTTGCCGCAACCGACTGAACGGATAGTCGGTGAGCCGGTCGACCCGGCTGTTGACCCTTATGACCACAGGACAAGGCTCCCGTCAGGTTTACGTCCGATGAACGAGGAGACGGTGATGCGGCGTCCGCCGCGACAGGGCAGAATCTCGTGATAGGACCGGGTATTGAAAAGGACAATGTCGCCGACAATGCTGTCGAGCGTGACAAAGGGCCGGTCCGAGACCAGTTCCGGATCGGCAAGCAACGCGTCGGGGTCTGCCTTGACCGCTTCGTGTTCGACCTCGCAGCGTCGATCATAGACGACACAGGCGCCGCCGCTGCCGGGTGCGCTGAGGTGGAGATTCCAGGATATTTGCGCCGTGATGTCATCAATGCTCCAACCCCGCCCCTCGATCGGCACAAAATCGAAGTGCAGACCCGCATAGTCATGGATCAGGCGAATCAGACCGGCGTGATATCGGCCTCTTTCGCTGTCAGCGACTTCGACGGCAGCCGGCCACACGTCGCGCAGCGCCGCAATCACCCGGGCGACGGGATCAAAGGCGCGGGAGAAAAGCTGTTGTACAGCATGGTGGGCGTCGGGGACGCCGGCGAAATAGGCCTCGGGGGCTGTGCGATGGCCGTATTGCGTGATCCCGATGCGCCCGATCGGTGGTGATTGCTGTGGACTATAGGCGAACGCGTCTTCATCAATCGCCGTGACCAAAGCCTCACATTCCGCCTGGGTGGCAAATCCGCGGAACCGGATCGCCGGGATCTGTGAGTCGAGTAATGCTCGAAGAGTGTCCTGCGTGAATTCGGAAATACCCTGGGCGGACCAGCGGGCTTGGGATGTCGACGGCATGCTGCAAGCCCCTTTTCGGCTAAGGTTGTGATCGTGAAGGCATCACGTCTTCTGAAGGCGTAGAAGTCCTTCCTCTTCAAAGCGAATAAGATTGGAAAACCCGCCCGACGTGACGAGCTCGAAGGCGGCAATAGCTTGGCATGCCGCTTATGCAGCTTCGTATTTGAAATCTTATCCGTTATCAGATGGTGTAGCAAGTGAAATTCCCTGTTTTTTGTTCCTGAAATGATGTTTACACAACCACAATCCCTTTGCAATTCATGGGGGTGCGTGTGATGGTGTCCGATAATGCAGGGGGTGGATTTTGACCCGACAGGGAGTCGCCGATGGAGGCGTCTGACAATTTTCGCGTGTCGATTTGTCGTATTGCCGCCCAGTGCGGTTATTCCGCCCCCCGATGCGGTGGGATTGACAACCGCCTCCGGCCTGACACGAAGGTCGTGGGTATTTTAGGTTACGATTCCGATGATGATTTGGCGCTGATCGAGGACGGGTCGCAGCATCGCGATCTCTATTTCGTTCTCATTGATCGAAATCGGTTCCGCGTCGACGCGAAAGGAATTGTGGTCGATTCGGGGCTGGTTTTTCGGGACGGCGAACTGTTTTTCGTGGAATTTCCGATCGGCGTTCGGATCGACTACCTCGTCAATTACAACGAAGAACCATTGCAGGGAAAATTGCTGAATATTCCGGTTACCGTTCTGCCCTGGGTGCGGGACTATCCTTTCAGGAAGGACTTGACCTCGGACGTGCTGCGCCGTGCCGGGCTTCTCGTACCCCGGGATCTCTCTTTGATTCTGACACGGACGCTGGCGGGCGGCGCGAAAACGGTGGTCAACCACGGCCACAACCCCCGTATGGACGCCCGCCGCCTGACCATGGGCAGCGTTGTGACACTCGATCGGGATTCCGTGGCCCTGAAGCCGCCCCAAGGTGTTCTCGCAGCCTTTCTTGCCGAACAGGGATGCGACCACGGCGTCCTCAAGCCCAACCAGGGCGGGTGTGGCGAGGATGTTCATTTTTTCAGCGCGCGGAACCTCGCCGAGACGGAGGCGGTGTTGTCGGCGTTCCTCTGCGGTGGCAGCGACGTCCTGATCCAGGAACGCATCGTACCGCCGCTGGTCATGGCGGGGTGTCGTCGGCTGGATTGGATCCTGAGGGTGTTCGTCACCCGGGATCGCCGGGGCCGGGCCGTGGTTCCGGACATGATCGCCTGTATGGGAGAGGAAGGCGGCGCGATCAACCTGACCCTGGGCGCCGAAGCCCTTCTGCTCGAGGAAATCGCGCAACTTCTGGCATGGGACCGTGCGACCCTCACGCACGTTCGGGCGCAGGTATCGGCGGTGTCGGCACGCGCCTATCAGGCGATGTGCGCGGCGATCACCCGTGACGCGCCATCGGAGGTGCGGACCGGGCCGTCCGCGCCGGATATTTTGGGGCTCGACGTCATCGTGCGGCGGCAGGGGACCGGTTGGCAGGTTTATGTCATCGAGATGGACGTCAACCCCGGTGGCGCCTGGTATCTCAATCATCGTCTCCGGACCGTCTCCCGCGCCGGATCCGGCCCGGGAGATCTGTCCCGGGAGTCGCTCGACGCCCGGATCGGCAGTGTGAACCACGCCTGGATCCGGCTGATCCGCGATCGCTGTCAGGGGAATGTCGCCAAGGGGAACGGCGCCCCGGGGAACGGCGTCGGGGCTGACTATGATTGCGCGGCTGCGGGGGTGTCTTAGGCGGGGTGCGGCCGGCTGTCGCCGCGGCATTGCCGTCGGGTCATAGCTTGGAGCGTCGATTCTGTTGCGCGCGGGAGGGGGGACAAGCGATGCGGGCCCATGTCGAGCACTACCGGAGGGTCGGGTATACTCAACCCATCGATGTTTTCAGCCGCGCGGAGAGCGTGACATTGCGCCGGCGGTTTTTTGAGGCCGTTGGCCAGACCGAGGAGCAGACCCGCCACATTGCGGGGGACCTGCCGAATTGGCACACCAGGCATCAGTGGTGTGCCGAGATGATGCGCAATCCGCGCCTTGTCGATTTGGTCCAGGACCTCCTGGACGCGCCCGACATCATGATCTGGTCGATGCTGTTTTGGTACAAGCAGGCCGGTGATGTCACCTACGTTCCCTGGCACCAGGACGGGGCATATTGGCCCATGAAGCCCGTCAAAACCATCACGGCCTGGGTGGCGCTGGGTGACGTCGATCGTGACAACGGTGCCCTTCATTTTCTGCCGGGTCGTCGCACGGATTTGCGATCCCATGTGACCCTCGACGATCCACGGAGCGAATTCACCACGGAATTTCCTGATGCGATCACCGGGACCGAAGAGGTCGCGGTCGATATGACCGCCGGCCAGGTGTGCCTGTTCGATGCGTATACGGTTCATCGCACCGGACCCAATCGCACGTCCCGGGCGCGGATCGGCTGTGGGATCCGGTATACGACGCCCGACGTCGCCTTCGATCCTGCGATGTGGCGTCGTTACCAACCGGAAATCGTCATGCTCCAGGGCCAGGACTCTTACGGTCTCAACCCGGCATTCATGCGGACCGGGCCGGACAATGCGCTGTCGATGAGCTGAGCGACGGTGGCGACGTGCTCCGGTTGGAGGAAGGTGTAGTGGTCCCCGGGAACCTCGTGGACCGTCAGCGCACCGGAAACGAGGGTCCGCCACCCACGGTCACGCGGCTGCGAGGCCCCGGGGCCTTTCCGATCCCGGGCCGAGATCACGGTCACGGGGCCGGGGTAGATCTTCGCTTGATAGGCGAGCATGGCTTCAAGATTGCGCGAAAACACATGGAACAGGTGCCGGACGTTTTCAGTACCGAGGTCGCGGGGGATCGCCCCGGCCTCATCCGCTGCCGAGAGGATGTTGTTGAGGCGTTCGATCTCCGTCATGGTCCCCAACGCGGCCTCGTCCAGATCGATGGTCCGCCCGAACACGACATGGTGTTCTTCGGCCAGGGCTCTCGCGAGCTTGAGGTTCATCGGTAGCGCGGACATTGGCCCCGGGGCCTCGCCATGGCGGACCGGAGCATCGGTGTCGAGCAGGATCAGCGTCGCGACGTCACCTCCGGCGAGGACGAGCTGGTACGCCATCTCAAAGGCCACGATCCCGCCCATCGACCACCCGGCGAGATGGAGCGGGCCGGCGGGCGTACCAAACGGCGTGCCCGGCAGCGCGCGGGCGCGGATCGCCGCGATGTAGCCGCTTGCCATCTCTTCGACAGCGCGAAGCGGGACTTCGCCGGCGTTGAGACCGGTCGATTGGAACCCGTAGAAGGGATAGGCCAGCGCACGGCTGAGCGGTTCGTAGCAGACGACATTGCCGCCTGCCGGATGCACGCAAAACAACGGCGGACGGGAGCGCGGGTCGGTCCGTAACGGCACCAGAGGTGACGCGCGGACGGGGGTCGCGGTGCCGTGCGAATGGAGATGGTTTGCGATTTTCGCCGGTGTTGCATGTTGGATCAACGCGGCGACCGACAAGGGAAGCCCTGTGGCGGCGCGCAGGCGGGCGACGAGGCTCATGGCCAGGATCGAGTTGCCCCCGAGATCGAAGAAATTCTCGTCCCGACCCACCTGCGAATGTCCCAGAAGCGCGGCGAAAGCCGCGGCGATCTGAGCTTCGCGGGCATTGCGGGGAAGCTCGCGGCCGTTCGGGCCGTTATCCGGGGTGGCGGCGGTGGCGGCGGTGGCGGCGAGCGCGCTCAGCCGGCCGCGATCGATCTTGCCATTCGCCGTCATCGGAAATTGGTCGAGGACGACCACGGAAGACGGGACCATGTAATCCGGCAGGACGTCGTGTGCATACGTGATGATGCCGCGGCTGTCGACAGGGACGCCCGGACGGGCAACGACCCACGCCAGCAGGCGGGCATTCTCGTCGCCGGGCCGGTCGACGGCCACCGCGGCCCTCTCGATGTCGGAATGGCGCATGAGTACGGTCTCGATCTCGCCGGTTTCGATGCGAAACCCCCGGATCTTGGTCTGGCCGTCCTGACGGCACAGCAAATGGATGTTGCCGTCCGCATCGTAGCGGGCCCGGTCGCCGGTTTTGTACATGCGGGGCGGCGAAACGCCGATCGCGATGGCGTCGTCGCCGAAAAACGGGTCAGGAACGAAGCTTGCGGCGGTCTGGTCCGGGCGGTCGAGGTAGCCTTCGGCGACGCACGGGCCGGTAATGCACAGCTCGCCTTCGACGCCGATGGGCACGCGCTGGCCGAAGTGATCCAGGATGTGGATCCTGACGTTGGCAATCGGTCGTCCGACATGGGGGGCGTCCCGCCATTGCCGGACGTCGCTTGGTTGCGGGGCCCAGGTCACCGCATGGCATTCCGAGGGCCCGTAATAGTTGATCAGGCGACAGGACGGGAGACGCTCGAACAAAGCGCGGATGTCGGCATCGATCAGCATCTGTTCGCCGCCGACCCAGATTTCGCGTAAACCGGATGGCAGGGCCGGCAGCGCGGCTGCCGCCGACGTGAACGGCTTGAGGGCGGCGGTGGGAAGAAACAGGCGCTGCGTCGCCGTGCGCCTGATGACCTCCCAGAGGCGGAAGGGATCGCGTCGATCGTCCTCGTCGACCAGAACCAGGGTTCCGCCGTCGATGAAGGTCGCGAAGATTTCCTGAAACGAGACGTCGAAGCCGAGCGGTGCGTACTGGATCGTCGTCGGTGCCGCCAGCGGCGTCTCATCTTGATGCCACGCGATCAGATTCCAGACCGCGGCGTGGCGCATGGCGATACCTTTGGGGCGACCCGTTGAGCCCGAGGTATAGGTCACGTAAATCAGATCCTGGGGCGTGACGCCGCAACGGGGCGCCTGGGGCGCTTCGCGCGTCGTGGCACCGGACAGGTCGTGGCGCGGGACGCCCAGGTCGGGACACGGCGTGACGCCGTGGGTCAGCACGACGCGGAGACGGGCATCGGCGGCCATGTCCCGCAGTCGCGCCGCCGGATGGCCCGGGTCGAGGGGAACATAGGCGCCGCCGGCCTTGAGCGTGCCCAGGATTGCGACGATCTGCTCGACGCTTCGATCGCAGAAGATGCCGACCGTCGCACCGGGTCCGACGCCGAGATCCTGCAACTCATAGGCGAGGGCATTCGCGCAACGATCGAGCGAGCGCCAGGTCATGGTGGCGGGGTGGAAACCCGCGGGTCCGATCACGGCGATGGCCGCCGGGGACCGCGCCGCCTGGGCCTCGAACACATGGTGAAGGCAGCGTGGTTCGCCGAGATCGTGTTCCGTCTGTGTCCACTGCGTCTCCAGAAGCGCGCGTTCGGTCCGGGACAGGACCGGGAGGCGTGAGACCGGGGTCTCGGGAGCGGAAACAGCGCCGTGCAGAATCGTCTCGTAGCCGTCGATCATCCGTTCGACCGTCGTCCGGTCGAAGAGATCGTCGCTGTATTCGACCTCCAGCCGCAGTTCCGGACCCCGATGTTCCGCGATGATCACCAGGTCGAACTTCGCGGTTCCATTATGCAGGTCGAGCGTCTCGACGGTCAGGTCTTCGAGCGTGACGTCTTCGGTCGGCACGTTCTGCAAGGCGAGCACGATCTGAAACAGCGGGGAGTGGCTCAGGCTCCGCTTGGGGTGAAGTTCATCGACAAGGCGATCGAAGGGGATGTTGGCGGCGTCGTAGGCGTCAAGCGCGGTTTCGCGGACGCGCGAAACCAGTTCGGTGAAGCTCGGGTCACCTTCAAGGCGGATGCGCAGGACCAGGGTGTTGACGAAAAAACCGATCAGTTCCTCGAACGCGGCGTCGCCCCGATTGGCGATCGGCGAGCCGATGCACAGGTCCGGTTGGCCGGTTCGGCGATAGAGCAGGACACCGAGCGCGGCGAGCAGGAGCATGTGGAGGCTGGCGTGAAGGCGCTGCCCGAGCGCACCGAGGCCGGCGACAAGGCGCGCATCCAGGGTATGGTGCAGGACGCCGCCGCGATAGGACTTCACCGCCGGGCGCGGGCGATCGCCGGGTAGTTCGAGCCGCGCGGGGGCGCCGGCCAGTTGTTTTCGCCAGGTGTCGAGTTGCGTCGTGCCGAGATCTGTGTCGAGGAGGGCACGCTGCCAGGCCGCGTAATCACGGTATTGCCAGCGCAGCGGCGGCAGCGTGGCCGGACGGCCCGCGTGGAAATCGCTATAGAGCGTACGAAGTTCGCGGACAAACACGCCGACCGACCAGGCATCGGAGACCAGATGATGCATGTGCAGAAGCAACAGGTGGTCGTCATCATCGCGTTGGAACAGAACGGCTCGGATCAAGGGACCCGTTTCGAGGTCGAAGGGTTGCCCGATGACCGATGCGATGTCCGTCGCGAGCGTGTCGGCCCCGTCCGCGGTGTGCCGGGGGCATCGCACCACGGTGACCGGCACCGGCAGAGACGGGTGAATCCGCTGCCTTGCGTTCAATGTGGTGCCGTCCGGCGGGATGAATGTGGTGCGAAGGATCTCGTGGCGCCCGACGATGCCGGTGAGGCTGCGTTCGAGCGCGGGCCGGTCGAGCGTTCCGCGCAGATGAAACAATGCCGGGATGTCATAGGCCAGGTTGCCGCGCCCGCCGCCGCCCAGATAATGGAGGAAAAGCAGTCGGGTTTGGGCTGCCGAACAGGGTTCCTCGAACGCCGTCCGCGCTGGACGGCGAACCGGCGGGGCACCGACCTTGAACGGATTTCCCGACGCCTGGTCGCGGAGCCTGCGGACCTGTTGGGCGAGACCTGCGGCCGAGGGGGCCTCGAAGAAGCTCCGAACCTTCAGGCTCACGCCGAGCGTGTCGCGGATCTGCGACACGGCTTGGGTCGCGAGCAGGGAGTGTCCCCCCAGAGCGAAGAAGTTCTCATCGGCCCCGATCCGTTCGCGCCCGAGCACCCGGGCGAGGATCTCCGCAATAGCCCCCTCCTCAGGCGTTCGCGGGGACGTATTCGTCCGCACCATGCCGATCCCACGATCCTCGAGCGCCGCGATTGCCTGCCGATCGATCTTGCCGTTGGGTGAGGTGGGAAGGGCCTCGAGCATCTGTAGCGAGGACGGAATCATATGCTCCGGCAGGTGTTGCGCCACAAAAGCCCGCAGCTCCGGAATGCCGAGGGTCGCGGGATCGCGGATGACCACGGCGGCGCGCAAACTGTGTCCGCCGAGCGGATCCGGGAGGGCGACCACCGCAACGTCGCGAACGGCCGGGTGCGCGGCAATGACCCCCTCGACTTCGCCGGGCTCGACACGAAAGCCGCGGATCTTGACCTGTGCGTCCGCGCGACCGAGGAATTCGATGATGCCGTCGGCGCGCCACCGTCCCAGATCGCCCGTGCGGTAGTGCCGCCGTCCGTCGGCGTCCACGAAGAAGCGTTCGGCATCGAGCATCGGACGATGATGATAGCCGCGCGCCACACCGGCGCCACCGATGCAGATTTCGCCGGTTACGCCGATCGGAACCGGCATCCGGTGTCGATCGACGATGCGGATGGTCTCGCCCGGCAGCGGGATACCGATCGGTACCGGACCCGCCGCGGGCAGGGGGCTCTGTCGGAAATCATAATAGGTGCTCGCGACGGTGGCTTCGGTCACGCCATAGGCGTTGAGGAACCGGCACGTGGGTCCGAGCAGCGTTTGCCAATGTCGATGGGCATCGACGTTCCAGGCGTCGGTTCCGAGCACCAGCAGTTTCAAGGCGGACAGGTCGCGGCCAACGCGCGTCAGATGTTCGGCGAGCAGGCGCATGACCACAGGCGACAGGTCGGCGCTGTCGATTTGTTCGGCGTCGAGCAAATCGAGCAGGGCCGGCGGATCCAGCAGCGTTTCCCGATCCGCCATGACGAGCTTCGCACCGGAGCACAGCGCTCTGACCAGGTCTCCGACGAACACGTCGAAGGAGAAGCTGGCCGTCTGCAAATGGCTGTGGCATCGCCCGGTCAGGCAATAGGCCCGATCCCAGGCCCGCCAGGCGCTTTCGAGTGCGCCGTGCGTGATCATCACGCCTTTTGGCTTGCCGGTCGAACCGGAGGTATAGATCAGATAAGCCAGTTGTTCCGGCTCGGGCTGCGATCGCCGAGCATCGCCCGTCCTGTGGTTGTCCGCGTCGTCCGGTTCCAGCGTCAACCAGGGGAGCGCGCTGTCGCCGATGAGGCGGGGAACGGCTTCGCGATGTGCCAGAAGCAGCGTGGCTTCGCTGTCCTGGAGCATGAAGCGCAGGCGCGCGGTCGGATAGCCGGGATCCAGGGGCAACCAGGCGCCACCGGCCTTCATGACCGCCAGGACCGCGATCACGAGGTCCGCCGAGCGCCGGCCGCAAATCGCGACCAGCATTTCGGGGCCGACCCCGCGGGCGCACAGGCGCGTGGCGAGCTGAGTGGCCAGGGTGTCGAGGCGGCTGTAGCTGAGCCGCGTCTCACCCACGACCACGGCGACGGCGTCAGGGGTCCGCCGGACGCAAGCTTCAAAATGGGCGAGGACGCTGGCCCCGGAGCGCGGCGGACCCAGGATCTCGCCGGTTCCGAAGGCGCGTAACAGGCGTTGCTCGCTGGCGCCCAGCAAGGGGAGACGCGTGATTGGTGTGTCCGGCTGCCGTAGAGCGGCTTCGAGCAGCCGTCGATAGTGTTCCATCCAGCGCGCGATCGTTTCCGGTTCGAACAGCGCCGTGCTGTAGACGGCCACCCCGTCGATGTCGTGGTCCGTCGGTGCGAGGGTCAGGCTGAGGTCGAACAGGGCGATCCCCGAATCCAGGTCCCGGGCGTGGATCTCGATACCGGCGGCGCGCTGCGCGGGCAGGGGACGTTCAAGTGCGAAAGTCACCTGGACCAGCGGTGTGTGGCTCAGGTTTCGTTCCGGTTTCAATTGATGAACCAGCCGTTCGAAGGGGTAATCCTGATGATCGAAGGCTTCGAGGCCGTCTTCGCGGACCTGTGTCACCAGCGCCCGGAAGCTTTCCCCGCCCGAGACCCGTGTCCGCAGCACCACGGTGTTGACGAACAATCCGACGAGACCGGAGACCTCGGCGCGGGTTCGGTTTGCCGCCGGCACCCCGATGCACAGATCGCTCTGACCCGACAGGCGCGTCAGAAGCGCGACGAACGCCGCATGGGTGACCATGAACAGGCTCGCACCCGCCTGCCGGGCAAAGTCGTGCAAGGCGTCCACCAGGTCGGCACCGAGACGAAACCGGTGGAAGGCGCCGCGTTCCGAGCCTGTCGACGGTCTCGGATGGTCGAGGGGCAGCGCGAGCACCGGCGGCGCGCCGGCCATCCGCCGGCCCCAGACCGCGGCCAGGATGCGCGCGCGCGGACCCTCTTCCTGCTGGCGCTCCCAGCGGGCGTGATTGGCATAGCTCTGCGCCTGCACGGGAAGGACGAACTCCGAGCCGATGACCTGGGCCTCGTAGAGTGCCGTCAATTCGCGGACCAGGATGTCGATACTGACCCCGTCGCAGACGATGTGGTGGATCGTCAGGACCAGCGTATGGTCGGTAGGGCCGCAGATGTACAATGTTGCCCGAACCAGCGGACCTGCGGCAAGATCGAAGGGAGTCTCGCGCTGGGTGCGGCGCCTGTGCTCGTCGATGCGGGCGTCCGCCAAGGCGGTTTCGCCGGGCGTGCCATCGAGATCGATGTGACTGAGATCGACCTGATCGAGCATCAGCCGCGTCGCGTTGGGGTGCGTCGGGTCCGGGATGAGGCAAACGGGCCGGCCGTCGCGCTCTGGAAAGACCGCTCGCAGGGCGGCGTGCCGCTGCCAGAGCGCGTCGAGGGCGTTCTCGAGGGCCTCGATCAGGAGGGGACCTTCGAGGTGAAGCGCCGTCGAGACCACGTAACCGCTGCCGCCGTCGAGTTGGGCAAGGAACCAGAGGCGCTCCTGCGCATGACACAGTGGCACCCTATCGTCCGGCGTGTCCGGTCGGGGCGTGATGAGGGGGACAGCCGTCGAGCCGTCCCGTCGCCGCTGGGCATCAAGGTGCCGGGCGACCCCTTCGACCGTGGGTTGGGTGAAGAAATCACGCAGGGAGAGCTCGAAACTCTGTTGCGCGGCGAGTTGTGACAGCAGCAAGGTGGCTTGCAACGAGTCGCCACCCAACTTCAGGAAATCATCGTCGACGCTGGACACGGGAATGCCGAGCGCCTCGGCAAAGCACCGCGCGATCTGATGTTCGGTCTCGGTGGACAAGGGACGGGTATTGCGCTCACGGAGCATCCGTGTGGGGCTGGCATCCGGCAGATGAGAGCGGTCGATTTTGCCAGAGGTGGTTCTCGGCAGATTGTCCAGGGACACGAAAAAGGACGGAATCATATAAGCGGGCAGGATCGTGGCCAATTGCCCGCGGAGCGCCTCGAGCGCTGGCGCGTCGGGTCCGGCGGGAACAATGTAGGCCAACAGCCGGATGGCGCCATGGGGATCGGGCCAGGCGACGACGGCCGCCTCGTTGACCCCGGGAAGCGATGCGATCGCGCTCTCGACCTCTCCCAGCGCGACCCGATTGCCGCGGACCTTGACGTCCCGTCCGAGGCGACCGATGAATTCGAGCACGCCATTCGCGCGGTGTCGCGCGAGATCGCCGGTGCGGTACAGCCGCGCCTCTGGATCGTCGGAGAAGGGGTTTCGCACGAAACTGATCGCCGTGCGTTGAGGATCCCCCAGATAGCCCCGGGCCAGACCGATGCCGCCGATGTAAAGTTCGCCCACGACACCCGGGACCACCGGCTGCATCCTGATGTCCAGCACATAGAGCTGCGTATTGCCGATGGGATAGCCGATGGGTACCGGTGAGGGACAGGACCCGCGGTCACAGCGCCATGTCGTGACTTCGATCGACGCTTCCGAAGGGCCGTAGAAGTTATAGAGCTCGGCATCGCAGCACGCGAAAAAGCGTCCGACGAGGTCGGCCGGCAGTTCCTCGCCGCTGCAGATCCAGGTTTGGAGAAACGGCAGCCGGATGCGCAGATCACCGACCGCGGTGAGCACCATCCGCAGCATCGTGGGAACCGTTGTGACGCGGGTGATGCGGTGCTGCGCCAGGAAGTCGACCAGGGCCTTCGGATCGACAGCCTCGTGCTCGGGGACGATGAACAGCGGCCGGCCACAAAAGAGCGGGCTCAGCACCTCGCCGATACAGTCGATGAAACCGAGCGCCGCCTTTTGACAGCAGATCGCATCGGGTTGCAGCGGGACGTGTTCGAGGACCCACTGGATCCGGTTGCTCATCCCGCGATGAAGACCGACGACCCCTTTGGGGTCGCCGGTGGAACCCGAGGTGAAGATCACATAGGCGGGATCTTCCACGGCCGCCCCGCCCGGCAAATCGGACTCGTCGCCCGGTGACTCGATCACGGTCTCGATGCCGAGCCGGGGGCCGGGGTGCCCAAGTGCCAGGGCGAGCCCGTCCCGGGTGCGCGAAAACAGCAGGACCCGGGGCTGGGCCCGGGCGCACATTCGCTGGAGGCGCGCGAGGGGATGGTTCATGTCCAAGGGGACAAAGGCACCGCCACTCTTGAGAACGCCGAGCATGCCCACGACCATCGCCGCGGACCGGGGCACGCAGAGACCCACGGTCGTGCCGACGTCGACACCCTCGGCTCGCAAGCGGGTGGCAAGCCGGTTTGCCGCGCCATTGAGCTGTGCATATGTCCAACGGTGCGGTCCGTCGACGAGCGCCGTCGCCGCCGGCGTCCGGCGCACCTGCAATTCGAAACTGCGATGAAGCGGTTGGAGGGCGCCCAGGCGCCATGTCGTCGCGTTCCAGAGCCCCAGCAGGCGTTGGCGATCCTCGCCGTGGAGCACGGGTAACCCGTCGACTTTGCGCTCGGGCGTTTCGCCGGCCGCGCTGAGGAGCGACGCGAGCGAACGCGCCAGGATCGGCGCTTCGACGACGCCGTCGGCCTCAAGACCGACATCGATCGCCTGATCGGTCGCGTGGGCTCTGAGCGCAATCCTTTGGCTGTCGGCGAAAGCGCCTCCGCCCGCAGGCGTGACCCAGACCTCAAGGGGAGAAGCCGCGGATTGCGCCACCGATCCCGCCACTGCCGATGCAAGATCCGGGACGGTGGATTGCGGAGACAGGCTATGCAGGGTCGGCGGCCGTGATCCGATCGAGACGAGAACGTCGTGGGTCTGGAAGATCCGGGCGCACAGGGCACACAGTCCACCCACCAGCCCGGTCTGCCACGAGGCCGTATCGCCGGCACAGCGAACCAGGATGGATTTATCGATTCTCCAGGCGTCCGTGCCGGTCCCCGGATGACCATCGTCGAGCGGATCCATGGCGAAACCTCCAGAGGGGGACAGACAGATTCTCACCAGCCTTCAAGGGGATGCCTGCCGCCGCGGGCGACGGCGTCGATGGCCGCCCGATCCAACAGCGCCCGGTCGTAATAGTGTCCGGCCCGGGCCAGCAACAGGCGTTCCTTGAGGGATTCAGCCGTGACCTCGCCAATCAGCGGGACAACTTCCTCAAGTTCGAGCCCCGGCGCCTGGCCGACATGGCGTGCCTTGTCGGGATTGTTGGTGAGCAGCCGGATTGAGCGCAAACCCATACGCCGCAGAACCTCGAGCGCCGGCGTGAAGTCTCTTTCGTCACGATTAAACTGGAGGTCGTTGAAGGATTCCGTGACCACGTCACGGCCGGTGGCATAGCCATAGGCGTAGAGACCCGCGATCATGACCTGACCGATACCCCGGCCCGCATGTTTCTCGCTCGCGGCCATCACCAGCAATCCGCCGATGGGGTCCTTGACGAGGAGCTGCATCGCGAGATCGCGCTGTGAATCACAATCACAGTGGGTCGAATGAAAATAGTGACCATGGGGGCAGAGCGACTGGATCCGGACCAGCGGCGCGCCTTTGCTGAAGCGTTCCTGACCATAGCTGGCGACGAAGTAGGCGTCCTCCTCCACAGTGCCCTCATCGAATGCCCACAACGAAATGCGAAGGTTGTGGACCTGATCGCCAAGGCGAACCGGGAGTTCGTAGGGGCGAATCTCGACGGTGCCATCACCGTGGCGACGCAAGACGCCGGCCTCGGTGAGCGTGTCCTGGGCGCGTGCGCGTTTGCGCTGTGATCGTCGGGGCGGAGCGGGGGGAATCACCGGTGTGGCACGGTCGGCAAACAGGGCTTGCGGATAGGATGTGATCTGCATTCGACAGAATTTACGAAACACATCCGGGCCGTTGTACGTGCCGTTCCCCGACAGGCCGTAGCCGCCGCTTGTGAAAGGAACCGAGGGACGCAGGTAATGACTGCCGCTGACAGCGACCATCCCGGTGCGAAGTCTGCGGCGAAGCCAGCGGATATGTTCGCCATCAGCGGTGTAGACATAACCGCCCAGGCCGTAGACCGTGTCATTGGCGAGCGCCACGGCTTCGTCAAGGCTGTCGAACACGATGATGGGGAGCACAGGTCCGAAGACCTCTTCGCGCCACACCCGCATCCGGCGGTCGATATCAAGGATCAGTGTGGGTGGATAGAAACAACCGGTGGCCGGGCAGGCGCCGACGGCTCGGATGGTCGCGCCGAGCGCGCGGGCGTCTGCGACCTGGGCCTCGATCTCTGAACGCTGCTGGGCGTCGACCAGCGGTCCGATAAAGGTTGAGATCGCGGTCGGATCCCCGAGCGGCCGACGTTCGAGCAGTTGGGTCAGGGCTTCAAGCAGGCGCGGGTAAACGCGACGCTGTACCAGCAGTCGCTTGAGGCCGTCGCAGACCTGCCCGGCATTTTCAAAGCGGGCGCGGAAGATCGCCTCGGCGACGGTGGTGACGTTCACGTCCTCCAGCACAATGCCGGCGGCGGAGCCGCCGAGCTCGCTATGAACGGGAATGGCGCGACCGGCACGCTCTGCTCGATCGAGAACACTTCGCTGGATCTCAAGCCCGGCCCGGGTGCTCCCGGTAAAGCAGATTTGATCAATGTCGCCCTGGCAGAGATGTCTACCGGTGTCCCTCGCGCCGGTGACCAGCGCGAACACGCCCTCGGGAAGCTCAGGCGCGATCAGCGCATGCAGGTATTGCGCAAACAGCGGAGTCTTTTCCGAGTGTTTCAGGATGACGGTATTTCCCGCAAGCAGATTTGGAAACACCGGCCAGACGACATTGAGGAAGGGGAAGTTCCACGGCACGATCACGGCCGTGACGCCATAGGGGACGTAACATATCTCATGAACTTCGTGGGCGTCGGCCCGGTCGTGTGTGGGCTGCAACGCGCGAGGCGCCTGGTCCAGATACCAGCGGATGCACTCGAACCCATCCTCGACTTCCTGATGAGCTTCGTGGATGGGCTTGCCCATCTCGCTTGTAATTCGGTTCGCCAGTTCTTTGGCGGATCCCTTCAGAACGCGCAGAACGTTATCGACCCGGGCAACACGCTCTTTCAGTGGCGTGTCAATCCATCCGCTGTACGCCTTGTGGGACACGACGATCGTCTCGTCGATCTCATCCATCGTGTTTATGGCGATAGATCCCAATAAAATACCGTTCATCGGGCAATAGGAATGTAGTTCCGCGGGTGATGTCAGGGAATCGGATCTCGTCATTTTGATGTCCATCGCAGATGGGTGTGCGTATTACGCGGCATCATAATCGGGGATATATTGCTCGTGTCCTGTCCTGTTGCTACGGGACTTTGGTCAAATATACAAAAAATAATACACACAACCTTTAGTAATGTTATAAACATTGTTGTCAAGATGACTGTATCATATTGAATGATGTTGACTGATTCTCACAATAACCTCATGGCATGAAAGCTATTCGATGTCCAGGGCAATTGCCCGTAATAATATTATTGACGTGATATTCCGCGATCGATCGCCTCGATCGATCCTGACGCAACGGAATCATCCGTGTCGCATAGGCCAACGTCGTATGATGATATGTCCATTTAAACAACGATTCCTCTGTAGATTGCTAATCGTTGAATGCTTTGCTATCTCCCGGGGCCAGACTCGGTGACGCATTGGTTGTGGTCGGCGTTGGAACGAAAATCGGACTGTTGTCGTGAGGCGGCGGCATGAGATAGGCTCAAAGGGGCGTTGGTGAGCGTTGGCGCACAAATCCGAAAAAGGTCAGAGTTCGGCTATTCTCCGTGGTTTCAGGCGACCTTCCGGGAGATCGGCA
This sequence comes from Azospirillaceae bacterium, assembly GCA_031291675.1. Taxonomy (GTDB): domain Bacteria; phylum Pseudomonadota; class Alphaproteobacteria; order Azospirillales; family Azospirillaceae; genus JARLIO01. The sequence continues at coordinate 5,914 of JARLIO010000057.1, read as the reverse complement.
TGCCGAGGGCGGTCATGCGGTTGAGAACCTTGCAGGCGATCCTGGCCTCGACTGTTTGGGCAGGCAGAGTCCGGGCGCGGATGGTTCCCCTTATGAACCCTTTGCGACAGCAACGCGCTTCAGCGCGGTCCAGTAATACCAGCCCGCCATGATCTTGACTCATGGCGGGCTGGTACGGTCGCGACTGCGACCGCGCGTCCCGTGGCGCGGAGCCAAGCGCCCGGATGGAACTCCGGAGTCGTGATTGGCGAGAAAGGCGTCGAGCTCGGCGCGGGTGGAGGTCCCCTCCATCGGACCTTTGACGCGGACCGCGCGTGCGCCGCTCGCGGTCGCCAGCCGAAGCGCCTCGCGGGGCGCCATGTCGCGGAGCCAGCAGGTCACGAAGGTGGCGCCGAAGGAATCGCCGGCGCCGGTGGGATCGACCTCTTCGACCCGGAAGGCCGGCATGTGCAGCGGGGCGCCGTGCTCGTAATAGGTCGCGCCGTCGGCACCGCGCTTGAGGACGATGGCGCGCACCCCGCGCGCCAGGATCTCCCGAACCGCCGGTACCTCGTCGGTCGCTCCGGTCAGGAGGAAGAGTTCGGGGCCGCTCGGCAGGAAGAGGTCGGTCTGCCCAAGCACATGGTCGAGCGCCTCAATCATGCCGGGAAGACCAAGGATCTCCTTGCGGATATTGGGATCGAAGGAAACTGTGCCGCCTTTTGTCTTGATTCGGCCTATTGCCCGGCGGATGAGTGTGACGATGTCATCGGAAAACAACGAGGAGCCCATGACATGTAGGTGATCGGCGCTGTCGATCAGGGCGTCGGCGTCCGGTGTCTGGCGGATCAGGCCGCAGGCACTGTGCTTGATATTGAAGACGAAGTCGCGCTGACCGTCCTTGCGGTAGCGCACGAAAGCGCTTCCTGTCGCTGCGCCCGGCTCCACCGCGATCGCCGCGATATCGACACCGTCGCGACGCAGGCGCTCGGTGTTCATGGCACCGAAATCATCGTCCCCAACGCAGCTTACGATGCCGCAAGGCTGCCCCAGTTTGGCGACCTGATCGATGAAGATGGCGGGCGCGCCAGAGGGAAAGGGACCGACCAGGTCGATCGGCGACCGGAAACCCTCGCCAGGCTCCTTTGCCATGATCTCGACCAGAATTTCGCCGATGGTGATAATTTTCTTCACGGACGACATCCTCATACGCGACTCGATTTGCTGCTAACGTCGAGCCAGGCAGCCACCAGGATGACCAGGCCCTTGACGATGAGCTGGTAGAAATAGGGGATCGACAACAGGTTCATGCCGTTGTTGATCACGCCGATGATGAGCACCCCGAGCACTTCGGAAATTATACTCTCAACCTCACACGTCGTCCGCCGCCCTTGCCACAGAGTTCTAGAGCCGCCTGATTATCAGGGGTTCCACGCCCGAACTCTCGGAGTTTTTGAAATATTTTTAAATCAAAGCATGAGACGAGGGTGACCCGGGCCGGGAGGGCTGGGAAGGCGGTGATGCGGCGGCGAAACTGCTATCCACAGTACCAAGCTGCCAACTACCGGAAAAACTACCAGTATATATCTACCGGTGTGCGGGACAAACTCCACGTGGATGTGCGGGACAAACTCCACGTAGGTTTCGGGACAAACTCCACGTGGATAAGTTCTGATTCGCACAGGCTTTTCCGGGGGACGCGTGTCAGTCGATCGCGACTCGGATCGGCGTGGCGTCGATTGTCACGCCGTCGCCTTGACGTGGAAGCAGCACCATGCGCTTGGTCACCGGCGGCGCCGAGTGATGCAGCACCAAGCCCACACTCCGACCGTCCTCGACCCATTCGCCAACCGTCGAACCGGGATAAACCGTCAGCACCTGCTTGAGCACCGGCTTGAAGCGTTTGCGAAAATCCTCAATTCGACCATATTGCCCGCCGAATTGACTCTTAAGTGATTCCCAAGTAATGCGCTGAGGTTTTCGCTTCTCAATCCGGTGCAACCGCTGAGAAAGCCACGCATAGACATCAAGTCCGAGCGACGTTCCAGACAGCGCTGCAATGGCACGTTCATCTAATGGTACGGCGTTGGTTATTAAACTGTTAAAATAATCTTGTCCTAACCGAATAACGCTTGGCCACAGGACTCGTTGATATTCAGACTTCGGAAACCATAGATCGAATGCTCCAACTATTTGGGTATTAACCTGAACTGATCGTCCGTTTTCGACCACAGCCATTCGAACTAGTGCCGCCGATAGTCGACCAAGCTGGTCTTTTAGTGTGCGCAAGCTTGGTCCACTCGTGTCCATACCGAGCCGCCGGGCAAAAGCTGTCATGCTTCCTTCGACTTCAACCACGGGCGAGTTCGTCCGTAAGGCTTCGGTATTCAGGTGCATTAGGATCAGCCTGGGGCGCTCACCATGTGGCAGCGGCAAATCAACCCACTTGCCAGTCTCTGGATTTTTAGCACGGCCAGCTTCCACAGATAATGAAACTGCGCCTTGTTCTTGTTCCAAAACTCGTTCTTTAACTGGCTTATATGGCAATCCTGTTTGGCACAGCACGGTATGCTGATATGTTATCGGTTCACGGCCATTATCCATAATCTCGCAATGAGCGGAGATCAGCCGCTTATTTGTTCGGCTGAACTTTGGTGATTTTACCACCTTGGCGACCTTCTCCGGACCATCGGTCTTTGTCTGAGCCTTTTGTTCCATCTCCCCGAACAGGTCGCGCATCGCCGCCGCCTGCTTGGCCTTTGGATCGTAACCGAACCGGTCGCCCTCGATCGGGCCGCGTGGTGTCTTTGTGACCAAGTTAGACCACTCCTTGAATTATCGGAACAGAAAATTCCTCAATCGGCAATCCCAATCATCACCGAGAGCAAGTTATTCAAAGCGGTCATCTCTCTGTCAGAAAGTCGCCCGATCACAAGGCCACATTTTACGCGCGGGTATGCAAGAATTTTGTCCACCATAACCTGCGATCTTACTTTGAGACCATTCATTTCAATTGGCTCCACAACGAGCCTATAAAGCGGCGCGTCCTGAATCGTACTGGTGAACAGCGCGACAAGAACGCTATCCGCCGCGTTAAGTGTATCTGACTGAATAACGACAGCAGGGCGCGGTTTGCCATAGTCGCCTTGTGCGGCCACGGTCACGATGTCGCCGCGCTTCATGTTGACGGCCAGTCAAACGCCGATGCGATGAAGTCTAGGGCTTCGATTTCTTCCGGCGCCCCTCGCAGCAAGAGCCCTTGTCGCCGCGCTTCTGCGGCAAATTCCGGGTGATGCGGGTCCGGAACCCAAACCCGCAGCAGCTTCATTCCCCTGTGCTGTTGGTGTCGGAGATAGCGTTGAGCCTTGGTCAATCCATCGTTTGTTCGCGGTCTGGGCATGGTCATTTCCTTGAAAGGTCGCGCATGACCATATCATAAAGTCGCACACCACCAAATGAATTAAACGCTCGTTCACGGGGTGCGAGTAGCAGGCGAGCAGAAAACCTAGGTAAGCTCCCGAGTGCGTCTCGGATGGGTCTAGGCGCGGGCGTCGCACCGTCTCGGAATGCCAAAATTGATCCTATCGAGACGCAAAAATCGTCTCGCCGCGCTGTCTCGCTGACGTCTACCTCACCGAGACGCCGGACGAGAATGGCGGATTTTCTGAGCTTCACAGCTTACCTAGGAAACCTGTACCGCTGCTACTCGAACCCCTGCGTAGGTGTACGGAATCCGTGAACATAATGGCAACATGATAAGTCACTGGGGCAGATCATCGACGCTGGTTTCTGGCCCGAGGCGGGAGCAAATTAACAGTCATAATCCGGATTATAATTTCTATGATAAGTTGATCTATGCACAATTTATCTCGGCGCCCGATGCCCGGGCCGTCCAGGCTCTTGCCGCGTTGTTCGCCTCCCCGAGGCCGCGCCGATCGCGGGCAAACCCCTGAGCCGCGGCCCGCACCGGCTTTGATCGGGGATCGCGCTCGCGCGACCGGCTTGACAAGAAGGGGATCGTAAAGAGGGATTATTCAACCATATCGTGAAGATGGTGCGACCTCTGACAATCGGCGGCGATGCGATCAGGCGGGCAAGAACGAACCGGTTTGCCCCGACGTTGAATGAACGGCCCTGGAATAGAAAATTCAACAGAGGGCAACCTTTTGCAAAGCGGAAGGACGTGGAACATGAAGAATTTAACGCCCCCCATAGCCTTGGGCGCCCTGGTGGCGCTCGCGACGATGTCGACCAGCGCGTCGGCCCAGACCGTCACGATGACCGTAACTGACAATAACGGCACAAAGCCCGCGCTTTATTCCGGCAGCTCCTGCACCGGTGGTTCCTGCCCGACCTCGTTCCCCTCAACGTCAGCAGGTAGCACGACCCCTCCATTCAGTGCGACATCAAGTTCGGGGAACACCATTTCGATGATTGCCTACTACGGCTACAATGTCGGCACGACCGCTTACACCTGCCAGTTCACGCTGGCGGAACCGATCGATCCTTCGACCGGGGCCTGTTCGACGCCCGTGTACAGCGCGGTCGCGACGGCGGGGAAATATCCTTCGCCAAGCTGTAAGGCTGCCACGCCTTCAAATCCAGTTCAGCCATCTTGTACTGTCAACGTGGCATTTACCATCAACTAAAGAGCTCTTGGAGAAAGCGGAGGACGTGTCGAGGTGATTCTAAAAAGGCGAAAGAACCACCTCGCCGTTTTGTTCGCTAATGGACGGGCGAGAAGATCGGTCCGTTTCGGTTAATCGGCGTAGTTGTCGCGGTCTTGTCCCTTCGCAGCAAAGGCGGGTTGAGGCCGGTTCAGAGGAGGTCAGAATGACTGTGGTGACAAACAATCAGAATTCAGATCTGTCGGGCGTGTTGGCGCTGTTTTCCCAAGGCGCCGGGTCGAGCGCGACCGGCACCGGATCGACTTCGGCAAACGCAGAGGTGTCCGGTTCCAGCGCCACCGCTCGCGAAGCCGCCGTGATTGTCACCCTGTCGGAGCGCGCTAAAGGGGTGATGGCGACAGGCTCGACCGACTCATCAAGCGGGGTCGCCGCGGCAATCTCGGCCATCCAGGACATCGTCAAGGGAACGAAAGCAGGGAGTGTCGCAGCGAACGAGTCGTCAACCGCTGCCGGCTCGTCCGGCACGATTTGGCAGGCACTCGATTCGTACTATGGGGGCCACCAATATAGCACACCGCCAACCAGCGTTGGATCGGTCAAAACCGTTGGAACCGTGGGCACGGCTGGTTGGAGCACAACCTTGACCGATGTTTATACCGGTCCAGCCGACACCAACGATAAACAGAAAATAGACCAATGGTACAATAACAGCATGTCGACAATTAAAGACGAGATGTCATCTTTAACATCTGAACAATCGCAATCGCTATGGACAGCGTTTCAAAATAGGACGCTAAAAATAGCGAATGCCTTCGATGTTCCTGATATTAATTATCACAATTCAACTGTGTATTATAATAATAGGGTCGGAGGATCCACAACAGGTTCGGTTTCAGCGACTCCAAATGCGGCCATGACCGGTCAAAATGCTCATGCAGCAATTCTCGGGAGCGGCGTTTACGTTGAATGGTAGATGTGACAGGCTCGGCGCCTTTTAGCGGCGATTTGAGGCGCGTGGCCACTCGCCATCATCGCGATAAATCCGCAGGGCTTCTATGTCGATCGCTGGGCCATCGTCCCGAAAGAGGTAGCACCCCAGAAGAAGGATGTGCTGCCAGGCGACCGGGGAGAACCCTTCCAACAGCGATATCGGCATGCTCTCGAAAATGAGACGGCGCTTGCGCGATATTGCCGGATTTGACAAGGTGCCCCGCGAAAATCTACCCTGTAGCGTAGATCGTGCCGACGGCTTCACGGATGCTAGAACTTGCTCAGATCAGTAAAACCTATGGCGTGGCCGATGCCGC
>JARLIO010000056.1 GCA_031291675.1 Azospirillaceae bacterium | reverse complement strand
GACGCCGGTATTGGCGTTGACCGTCACACCACCGTGCAAATTGATGCTGTGGGTCGCGCCAATGAAGCTGGCAATCAGGTTTTGCTTGCCGTCATTGATGCTGAAATCACGATACTGCGTCGTGCCGGCCTGATAGCCGGTATAGTTGACGGCGAGGGCCGCGTTGCCGTTGGTCGCCGTCTCGTAGATCTGACCGCCAACTATCGCGATGTTGGCGGTCAGGAGGGCTGAAGCGGTGACGTTGGCTGTCGTCGAAACATTGCCGGTGAACGCGGCGCCGCTCAGCGGCGCAAACAGTGACTGAACCCAGCCCCGGGACGCCAACACGACAGCAGGGTCGATCAGCAACTGGACGCTGGCCGCGTTGCCGACCTCCATGATCACGCGGATCACCAGATCGCGGGCACTGCCCTCGGCCAGCACCGGCTTGTAGGTCGAGGGGAAATTGCCGACGCAGAACAGGTTGCCGGCGCTGTCGAACAGGCCGACCTCGGTGACGGTGAAACCACCGACGGTGGTCGGTATGACCATCTCGGCAACGATATAGGGGGGATTGTTGCTGTCGGGCGCCAGGCTGTTGAGCGCGGCCCGATAGACCTCGTGCACCAGTGCGGTTTGCGCCGCAGACGGCGTGGGCACCGTGCCATTACCGTCACCCAGCGCCATCTGGGTCAGGCTGATGGTGGCACCGCCGGCCTGTGCCATCGCCAGCAGGCTGAGGCCATGCGTCGTGATCAGGGTTGAATAGCTGGTGGTCATCGGTTCACGCTTTCTGGAATAACCACGGGCACTGTGCCGTCACGACCTGCGCACGGGTTATGGTTTTCTCGCGGCGGGCGTCTCGATCCCCACTCAACGTCCCCACAAATCGAGACGCCGCGCGACCACCCGCCTCGGCAGGGCTTTGCCGCCGAAATGGGCGCGATCGCGGATCAGCTCCTTGAAAATGAAATATTCCGGGCGGCGGCGCCCCCTCAGGCTGTATTGCATGCCGGCATCGGGGCCGACCTGACCGATGGGCCAGGACAACGAGCCATCACCGGCGACCATGGGCAGGCTCCCGGCCACGATGCTTTGGCCATCGGCGGCCAACCAGCCGCAGCTGTCGATCGTGACCACGGTAAAAACCAGGGCGTCGTCGACGCCGCGGGTCAGGAGCAGAGAAAACGGTTCGCTGCTGTCGGTCATCACGACGCGATCATCTTCGGCAGCGGCATAAAGCGGACTGTCGGCCGGTATCGTCAGGATCTCGTCGCCCGACAGCCACGCTCCGAACGCCACCGCTTCACGCACAATGCGCATCCTGGTGATCCCGGTCCAGGCCGCGACCGGTGGCGCCCAGATCACGCCTCTGCCGGCGCAGACCGGGCAGTCAATGCGCGCGGCACCGCTGTTGCGATCCCGGCAGGGGCACAGCGAGGCGGCCCGCCAGTTCACCCCCTGGCCCATCGCACGCAGCAACCGGTTGAACTCCCCGGGCGAGACGCTCATCCCAGCACCGTCAGGCGGACACCGGCCATCGATTGGCGCAACGCCTCGATGCGCTGCTCGATGTCGCTGCGAAACCGCTCGATGCCAATCGATCGGCTCTGCGACAAGCCATCCACGGAAGCCTTGCCGGATTGCGGGACAAAGACGTCGCCGATGATCGACAACACGATCATCGTCTTGATCAGATCATCGAGATCCGGATCGGCAGCCAGCCGATCGGCCGGAGCACGGCCCAGTCCGGCGCGATAGCGGACCTGGACCATCAGCGGCACCGTCGTCCCCCCGCCCAGGACCGACATGACGAACGCGCTGAGCGGCAGCGTGATTGCACGCTGGGCCGGCACCAGATTGATCTGGCCGTATTTCCGGTCCAGGCGGATCCATTCGCAAGGAACGGTCCACAGCGTATCGTTGGCGGCCGGCGATACGAAATCGATGCGATGCACGGCGATGATCGGCCGGTGGCGCACCGTGATCAGACCCCAGTCATCGCCGCGAAACAGCTTGGGATCGTAGTCGTAGCCCGGCTCGAGCGTGATCGGCACGTCGGGATCCGCGGCGATCAAGGCATCGATCTCCGCCTGCGGTGCCGCCTCGGGCAGCACCTCATGCGGCGTCAGAAACAGGCGCAGGCGCCGTTCGATGTCGGCGACGGACGCGCAAACCTTGCCCCACAGATAAGAGTCGGACAAGCTGGCTCCGGGGAAATAGGTATCGGCAACCTGTGGCAGGCGATCGGCCCGCAAGCTGGCCAGAATCGCGGCTTGATCGAACACGGACATGGCACACCTCCTCGGCTGTTTGATCCGCAATGCCATCACGACCGCGCACCGAACAGCCCCTTGTGCCCGGAACGACGCGCCGATTGCGTCGAGGCGGGTTCGCCCACAAGGAACAGCGATGCAGACCGGCCATAGCAAAACGACGACCTTGACCCTGTTCGAAGGCTGTGCCGGCGATCGGAACCCGCGCGGCATCGCCGGCGCCCGGCTGCTGGGCCGGCGGCTCGCCACCCGGCTCGGCGTGCCCGCGGCGCCCGTGGGGCGAATGTCACGACCCGGGTCCGGCGACTGGCGCGCGCAGTTGGAAGCCGCGCGGTCGGATCTCATGGCCCTCGCCGCTGTCTGTCGGACGAGCCTGGCCGCCGGTTACCGGCCGGTCACGACGATGGGCCGGTGTGCCGCCGCGTTGGCAACCCTTCCCGCGATCGCCCATCATCGCCCGGACGCCTTGGTGGTCTGGTTTGACGCCCACGCCGACAGCAATGTTCCCGCCCGGTCAAAGACGGGTTATCTCGGCGGTCTGGTGTTGAGTGGTGCCGCGGGCCTGTGGGAGACCGGCCTGGGCGGCGCGCTCGACCTCCGCAACGTCCTCCTGGTCGGCGCCCGCGACATTGACCCGGACGAACAGGCCCTGATCGACGCCGGGATTCTCCGGCACCTGCCCGCGGGCCCGGACCTGCCGGAGCGGCTGGCCGCCGCGATCACGGCGCGGCCGGTCTATGTTCATCTGGATTGTGACGTCCTTGAACCCGGCGTCGTCCCGACCGAGTATCAGGTCCCCGGGGGGCTGAGCCTGAACCAATTGCAAGCCGCGGCGACGGTCCTGGCGGGCAACGAGCAGGTTGGCCTCGAAATCGCCGAGTTTGAGACCGCGGCGACGGAGGCCGGTTCTGACGACGCGGCGATGGCGCTGCTCCGCGCCCTGGAACCGTTATGGGCCCTGCCGGGATGATCCCCGTTGTCCCCATGCAACAGGTCGCATCCCGACCAAGCGACAGGTGGCATGCGACATTGGCTCGAACCAGAAAGCGACAGTGGCGCGGGCCGTGCCCGCGCCACTGCGAAGTTTCATTCACCGCAGGCCGGTGGGCGACTAACGAACGGTTCGAAATTGTAGCAAAAGCGGGGTACAAGAAGAACGCGGCTCAGAGGCTGACCGAAAAAGAGTTGAGTGATTCCAGTCCCTTGTGATTCAATCGTGGTTGCGAGCAACGAGGAGATCACAAGATGGTTTGGACTGAAACCACCCGGGCGAAGTATCGGCGAGATAAGCTTCGGTATTCAAGT
>JARLIO010000011.1 GCA_031291675.1 Azospirillaceae bacterium | reverse complement strand
GCACGCGCTGAAAAGAAGCACGGCTACGGCAAGTTGCGTCGCCCAGTTTCGTTGTTCCCCTGCCATTCGGATACCTGTCCGAGGCAGATCGTGGGGGTTCTTTGTTGTTTTGTTTTTTTTTTTTTATTTTTTTTTTTTTTTTTTTTTTTTTTTGTTTTTTATCAGTTCGCCCGCCCGCTGCGGGTCGGGGGGCGCGGGGGCGGCCCCCCCCCCCCCCCCCCCCCCGCGGCCGGTGCCGCCTCGTCGACATGCGCCGGTTTGATCTGGCCGAGCGCGGTCAGCACGTCCCCGGCCCATACCGGCGCGGTGTCAGGGGCATCCTGATTGACGGTATTGGCGGCGACCGGCTGGAGGCTGCGCAGGATCAGCACGATATGGCCCATGGTGCTGGCGACCGCGACCCGTTCGGCCTCCTGCGGGGCGACCTCGATCGTGACCGTGCGCGCCGGCCGGCGCTCAGCGCCGCCGGCCTTGTCCGGCGGCATTTCGGTGGCGCCGCGCATGCCCTGGTCGACGGCGAGCACGCGGATGTTGCGCTGCACCACCTCGCCAACCAGGCGGTGGGATGAATCGACCCCGGGATCGTTGACCGTGCTGGTGATCAGCATGTCGACATGGTCGCCGGGATAGATCAGACCGGCATTGCCGGAAACCTCGTCGACGGCGACGCTGATGGCACGGCGCCCCGGCGTGAGGGCCGCGGCCAGGAAGCCCTTTTCCCGCGGTGAAACCAGCATCGGCCGTTCGATCGCCTGGCCCGCGGCAATCGGGGTGACGACGACATAACCCTGTAGCGTGTCGGGGCTGTCGGCACCCTTGACGAACAGTTCCGGCCGCAGCGTGTTTTCCGGAATGTCGCTCCAGGTGATGTCGCCGCCTTGCAGGAAGCCGCCGGCGGCGATGGCATGGGACGCGGTCATGACGGCGCGCCGCGCCAGCGGCGGCGGTGCCGGACGCTCCACGACCTGTGCCTGTTGGAGGCTGAGCACGGATCCGGCAATCAGCACGCCGGCGCCGAGCAGGATCAGAGCCACCATCAGCATCAAAAAACGATGCAACTTCATCGACCAGCAACTCCATTATGGGCGGCAGCGACGCGAACTATTCGAATGGCTTGAAATAAAGCGCGCCGATGCCACCGATGGCGATGGCAACGGCATAAGGAACTTCAATCGATTTACCCGGCGCGCTGGCGGATCGCCGGCATAATCCGGCGAATGCCAGCGTCGCCAGACTGACGACACCACCGGCGAGGGCGGTTCCGAGCAGCAGCGTGCCGAGTCGGGGCAGGCCAAGCCAGGCGGCGGTGCCGACCATCAGCTTGACATCGGCACCGCCCAGCATCCCGGTCTGGAACAACCCAAATCCGACGACGAGAACGATCGTTGCGGCCAGCAGACCGGCGGCGGGCGACGGGCCATCGGGCCGTAGCCAATCGGCGACGAGCCCCGTTGCCAGAAGCAGGATACTGACAAGATTTGGCACCCGCCGGCTCCTGATGTCGAGCCCCGCAGCGGCGAGCAGAAGCCCGGCGGCAAAAACCCGGCAGTCGGCCATGACGGGCGATCTCTCGACGCGAACGGAACCGTTATTTCTGGACGTTGCCTGCGGCGGTGTTCATGGTGGTTGACATTGTACTGAACATGTTGGTGATGCTGTTGCCGAGAGTTCTTGCGCCCACGATGATCCCGCCGGCGATCAGGGCTGCGAGCAACCCGTATTCGAGGGCGGTGGCGGCGCGTTCGTTGCGGATGAATTTGCGGATCAGGTTACGCATGGCTGGTGTCCCTGGTTGGAAAAATCAATAACAATAAACGTTCGCTACCTGGCAAATTTCGTGTCAGCACAATTAAACTTTGATGAAACAGGCAGGAGTTGCTCCCTCTCTCCACCGTGATCGGGCTGGTTCAATTATCATTAATAAATCGTTAAGTTGGCTGCACTGAAAGATCGACGGCACGTTGGCCGATACGAGTCTTGATCTATTTCGCGCACGATCTCGCCGCCAAAGCGCCGGGCCCCGGCGCTCAATTGGCCCCGGCGCTCAATTGCTTGTTTGGTCGGCGTCGGTCAGGGTCCGCAGGAAGGCGACCATGTCGTCGATTTCGGCCTCGGACAGCGCCGGCGGGTCGCCGGGCTGGCCGCCGAACGGCGCGTCCATTTCGACATTGCCGACATAGGCCGACCACAGATCGTCGAATTTGTGGACCTTGCCATCCGCATCCGGCGGGTACCATTTTTCGGGTTTGGTATCGCGCTCGACATAGAAGGCGATGGCCTCTTTGAGGCTATGGATGACGCCATTGTGAAAGAAGCTGTGCCGGGTGGCGACATTGCGCAGCGTCGGCGTCATGAACAGGCCGCAATAGTGCGGCTGGGTGCGCATGTCGGTGCGATCGGGCCCGCACAGGCCGAGATCGTAATGGTCGGGATCGGCATTGACCGCGATCGTCCTGTTGCGCGGCACGCCCAGCGCGACCAGGCCATAGTCGGTGAATTGCGGCGGTGTGCCGTTGGCGTCGGGTCGGCTGACATGGCAGCGGGCGCAATTGCCTTTGGCGGGGTCCTCGAACAGCGCCAGCCCGTGCTGCTCCGCCGGGGACAGGGTTGCCCGGCCGGCGAGGTAGGCATCATAGCGGCTGCTGTAGGGATAGAAACTGGCGGAGCGCTGCTGATAGACCTCCAGCGCCTCAAGAATCGCGTTGAACGTGGTGTCCGGGTGGTCGAACACGCTGTCGCCGAAGGCGCCGCGCAGCGCGTCGGCGTAGGGTGCGGCGCGGACCGTGGCGACGATCGCCGCGGGGCTGGCATTGGCCATTTCAACCGGCGACAGCAGGGGAATCTTCGCCTGGTCGCGCAGCCGGTCGACCCGGCCATCCCAGGTCAGGCCGCCGGTCGGCCCGTTATCGATGCTGTCATCGCCTTCGTCGTCGGACTCGAAGAAATGTTCGGTGAAAGCGGGTATCGCCTGAAGATAGCGCAGCGACGGCACCGCCCGGGTTCCCATCGACCGCATCCGGGGTCCGCCGAGCTGGACCGCCAGGCCGTTGGGCGGGCCATAGGCGTTCTGCGGACTGTGGCAGGAGGCGCAGGACAGTCGCCCCGAGGCCGACAGCGCCGGGTCGGAAAACAGGATCTGTCCCACTTCGGCCATGGCGTCGACCTGATGGTAAACCTCGGCCCGCGACCGTCCTGTCGGGGATGGATCCGCGGCAAAACAGGCGGTTGCCCCCAGGATCAGGGCCAGCAACCCCAACAGGACGGTGCCGATCGGGGGGCGGGGCAAGAGAGGGGCAAAGGCAGGCATATCGACCCTGTGATCGGCGGTTCGGGGACGGTCCGGGGGCTTCTCAACCCTCGGCGGCACAATGGCGCTGTTGCCACAGAGTTTGTGTGAAGATTCAGGGAATTCCGTGAACGTCATATTTCGGCAATGCACGGGCGGCATGATCGCCGGGGCCCGGGCAACAGGGCGATGCTTTCGCTGTCAAAAGGAAATCCCATGAAAACGCGGACCTGGATATTGGGACTGCTGGCCGCCGGATCCTCCATCGGCTGGGCGGGTGGCGCGGTGGCTGCCGGTATCGACAGCATCGACAATATCGTCGTGATCTATGCCGAGAATCGCAGCTTCGATAATCTCTACGGCGCATTCCCCGGCGCCAACGGTTTGCAGAAGGTCACTCCGGCCGAGGCGCAGCAGCTCGATCGCGATGGCACAGTGCTCAAGGAATTGGCGCCGGTCTGGCATGGCCTGACCGCCAAGGGCGTAACGCCGCCGGTGACCGAGGCCCAGACCGCGCATCTGGCCAATCAGCCCTTTGCGATCGATGATCCCCAGGGCTTCAACACCCCGCTCAGCGTCGTCACCAACGATCTGTGGCACCGGTTCTACCAGAACCAGATGCAGATCGACGGCGGCAAGAATGACCGTTTCGTCGCCTACGCCGACTCCGGCGCGCTGGTCATGGGCCATTATGACGGCGCGAAACTGCCGCTGTGGGAAGTCGCCCGGAGCTATACCCTGGCCGATAATTTCTTCATGGGCGCCTTTGGCGGCTCGTTCCTGAACCATTTCTGGCTGGTCTGTGCCTGCACGCCGACCTATCCCCATGCCGATACCAGCCCGGCCAAGGGGCTGATTTCCGCGGTCGAACCCGATGGCGTGTCTCTGACCGTCGCGGCCGGATCGCCGGCCTCGGCGATCGACGGCATCCCCAAATTCGTCAAGGATGGCGGGTTGACGCCGGATTTCTACGCAATCAACACGATGCAGCCGCCTTATCAGCCCAGTGCCAACAAGCCGGCGGCTGATGGCAACCCGGCCTTTGCCGATCCGGCCAATCCGACCACCCTGCCGCCGCAAACCGAACAGACGATCGGCGATCTGTTGAGTGCCAAGGGCGTGGGCTGGGTGTGGTATTCGGGTGCTTGGCAGGTGGCTTTGGACGGCAAGAACGCGACGCCGGTGCCGAATTTCCAGTTCCACCACCAGCCTTTCAATTATTTCGCTGATATGGCCCCGGGAACGCCGGCGCGTGCCGAACATATCAAGGATGCCGGTCTGTCCGGTGTCGAGCTGATCAAGGCGATCGATGCCGGATCGCTGCCCCCGGTGACCTTCTACAAGCCGCAGGGTGATCTGAACGAACATGCCGGCTATGCCGATGTCGAATCCGGCGATCGTCACATCGCCGACCTGATCAGCCATCTGCAGAAAAGTCCGCAATGGCAACATATGGTCGTGATTGTCACCTATGACGAGAATGGCGGTTTCTGGGATCATGTGGCTCCGCCCAAGGCCGACCGTTGGGGCCCCGGTTCGCGGATCCCGACGCTGATCGTGTCGCCCTTTGCCCGCAAGGGGTTCGTCGATCATACGCTGTACGACACGACGTCGATCCTGCACCTGATCACCCGCCGCTTTGACCTGCCGGTGTTGCCCGGTTTGAAGGCGCGTGACGAAGCGCTGGTCGCCCATGGCAACCCGTCGGTCGGTGATCTGACCGCAGCGCTCGACTTCAACCAGCCGTAACCGCAGGTGGGCCGGGATCGCCGCGGGCGGTCCCGGCTCTCCGCTCAGCCTCTGCCTCAGCCTCTGCCACAGACATCAAGGATCCAGGATTCCAGGGCGGGCAGGATCCCGGGATCGTCGTAAAGCCGGTCGCGGCAGGCGCGGGTCTTCTCCGCGATCCGGCCCCGCGCCGCGGCGTCGCGGCCGAGCGTCGCGGCCAGCGCAACATAGTCGTCGCCGTCCCGGGCAATGGTTTCCGTCACGCCCATCACCGTCAGGATCGCCGCCGCGTGACGGCCGCGCATCAGCGCCCCGGGCAAGGTTACGACGGGCAAGCCGGCAAACGCGATCGCTTCAAGCGTGGTGTTGCCTCCCGACCAGCCTACCGAATCCAGGAAAATGTCCGCTTGCTGGTTGAGACCGGCGTAGCGCGCCGCGGACAGCCGCGGCAGCATCACCAGATGACGCGCCGGGTCCTGCCCGGCCCGTCGGAATGCCGCGCCCAGACGGGCGTGGAACCGGGCATTGAGCGCCGCCCCGCTCTGGTGCGACAGGAACAGGAATTGGGCCGCCGGCACTCGGGCCGCGATCGCCGGCAGCAGCGCATCATATTGCGGCAGATATTTGAACAGCGACTGGCAGCACAGATAGCGCACCGAGTCGGGGCGTACCCCCGCGGCGGCGAGGTCGAAGGGCTCCGGTGTCACGGCCGGGGGGCGATAGCGGATCGAGAGTCGCGGCAACCGGACCAGACGTTCGGTGTAATAGCGGTCACCGTCGATCGGCTCCATGGCATCGCTGGACAGGAAATAATCGATCGTTGGCAGGCCGCTGGTTTCGGGGTGGCCCCAGGCCATGGCCTGGACCGGGGCCAGACGCAGCGCGGCGAGGCGTGGCACCACCGGATCCATGCCGATTTCGGGATAGATCAGCAGGTCGGGGCGATCGGCGGTGATCCGGGCGGTCAGCAGGTCTGCCGGACCCTGGACGAAATCCTCGGCCCGGTCCCGGGCGCGTTGGGTTTCCTCATCCTGTTGCGGGCCGCAGGAATAGGCCGTGACCGCGAACCGGTCACGGTCGAGTTCCAGCCAGGAGCCAAACAGGTGCCACACGGTGTGGCGACGGAAATGACCGGACACGAACCCGACGCGAACCCGGTGATCGCCGGTGATCACCGCCGGGGCGCCGGGCTGGCCGGTGGTAACCGGGGGGGCCGCGGCCTTGGCAATACGACAGATCATATCGCCATAGAGCTGCTGCAGGTCGCGATCATCCTCGCCTTGATAGGGCAGGGCGAAGGGCTGGATGCTGCCGATGGCCCTGGGGTCGAGAGCCACATGGCCCAGGGCGACGTCAGCCGCCAACGTCGTCAGCTCCTGGGCATAGCGGGCGCGGACCGTGGCAATCTCGGCCACCGACTCGTAGATCACCGGCAATCCGGTGACGCACCAGCCCAGTCGGGCGCGCAGGTCCCGCGGGTCGAGCAGCGTCACCTCGCCGAAGGCGCGCCGCGCCTCGGGCAGCATCCCGGCGGCGGCCAGTGCCGAGGCCAGGTCGCCGCGGATCCGGGCATCGTCGCTGGCGACCAGACGGGCATGGCGCAGCAGTGTCAGGGCGGTCCGCATGTCGCCGCGATCGATCAGTATATTGCCCAGATTGTTGAGAACCGGTGCCGCGGCGGGGGCCAGTTGCAGGCTGGCGCGGTACAGGGTCTCGGCATCCTGCCCGCGGAACAGGCCGCGCAGCACATTGCCGAGATTGTACAGGATTTCCGGCTGGTCCGGCGTCGCGGCCAGCGCCGCGGCATATTGCGTCGCCGCCGCCGCGAGATCGCCGCGCGCCTGCAGCAGATTGCCCAGATTATTGTGGGCCGCCGCCAGACCGGGCCGCAAGGCGATGGCGCGGCGCAGCCAGGACTCGGTGGCGGTTCCCGCCGGGTCGGCGGCGTGGCAACCCGCCACACTCACCAGGCAATCGGCGTTTGCCGGATCGATTTCAAGGGCTTGGCGCAGGTTCAGCGCCGCATTGGCATGATCGCCCTGGGCGGTGAGCACAGCCGACAGGGTGACGCGCAACGACGCGACGGCGGGATGAAGCACGGCGGCGCTGTGCAACAGCGTCCGGGCGAGCGGCAGGTTGCCCGTTTGATAGAGCAGCAGGCCCAGCAGACCGGCGGCATCGGCATGATCGGGCTGAACCCGGAGGATCGCCTGGTACAGTGATGCGGCCTCGGTGCGGCGGCCGGCACGATGATGGTTCAGCGCTGTGATCAGCAGGGTGGTCGGGGTCATTGGGGAAGCGGTATCGGCGCCGCTCTGGTCTTCGCCGGTCATGACACGTCCTCCAGCACACATGCGACGAGACGATCGGGATTATGGTGGTCGTGCCACGCCGGGGCACAGGCGCGGGCCTGGTCGCGCAGCCGGGGCAGGGTGGCGGCGGCTGATTGCAACGCCGGGATGACGGACACGGCGTCGTAGCCGGAAAAACAGACGGCACCGGCCCGGGCGCGGTCGGCCTCGCGGGCCATCCAGGTGTCCGCGGGGATCACGACGACCTTGGCGGCGGCGAGGGCCTCGGTGAAGATCCCCGAGCTGGCCAAGCGGTAGTCATCGGGGCGATAGGCGATCAGGATGATGTCGCACTGGCCGAGCAGGGCCAGATAGGCGGCCTCGTCGAGATCATGGTCGATCAGGCTGACGCCCGGTTGGCCGCGCAGTGCTTCGACGCAGGCGCGATAATCCGGGGGCAACGCAAAGGGCGCGGCGATCTGGACCCGCCAGTGCAGTGCTGGCACTGCGGTGACCAGGGGCGGCAGGAAGAAAAAGCCTTTGTTGCTGCGCGGTTCACCGAGATAGCCCACGATCGGCGGACCCACGGGGGGCGAGTCCGGCACTGCGGTCGGGGCAATCCGGGCGGGGATGGGCAGAACGGCGATGGGGCACGGTGTCAGCGTGGCATAATAGGCCGCCAGCTCGGTGGTATCGCTGAACAAGGCGACGCGGAGCGCCGGATCGCTCAGGGCTTGCAGCGCCTCGCGGTAATAGTCACGGGCCGCCGCCGGGTCGCGTTGCCAATGATAGCGCAGGCAGATCCGGATCCGGGGCCGTTGTGGCGCCGGGGTCGCGGCGAGGGCGAGCGCCAGCCCGAACAGTTCCTGATGCGTGATGCTGGGCAGGAACAGCGTGTCGTCGGGCCCGCAGCCCGCCAACAGCGTGCTGAAGGCGGCCGCAGCCCGGGTATTGAAGAAGACGAAGCTTTCGGTCAGATCCGGGGTTTGGCCCCGGCCGAGCAGGGTAAACAGAGCATATTCGAACAGGGGTTCGACGGCCAGTCCCAGGGTTCCCGCCGCGGAGGCCGCGCGATGGCCGACGCAACGGGCGTTGAGGCCGCGCCGGGCCGCGGCCTCAACGACCGCGCGGCTGTAAGACAGATGGTGCCCGGCGCTCGAAAGCCCGAGATTGGGATCAGCCAGGATCAGGGTCATGCGCGGTCCCGTTCGGGGATGCCGGAGGTGCGCTGGCACCAATCGGTCCAGGCATGGCGCATCGCGCCGAGGAACGCGGCGGCGTGCCCGGGGCCATCGCAGGCCGGCGATGCTGCCATTTGTGGCCGGAGCCGGGCCCGCAAGGCCGCCAGCGCCGGCAGGTCGGCGGCCAGAGCCGCAGCCCGGTCGATATAGGCCTCGGGGTCGGTGGTGACCAGCGAACCGAGGCCGGCATGGTGGAGATGGCTGGTCGAATGGCGGCCGGCGAAGCTTGACCCGGTCAGGGTGACCACCGGCACGCCCATCCACAGCGCCTCGAATGTTGTCAGACCGCCGGAATAGGGGTGGCTGTCAAGCGCGATATCAATGCGCTGATAGGTGGCCAGCAAGCCGGCATGAGGTTGCGGGCCTTCGATGATCATCCGATCGGGACCCAGTCCGAGCCCCTGATAAAGCTGGCCACGGCTCAGCGGATCGTCGAGGAACTTGTAGGCCAGCAGCAGGCGCGAATTCGGCACGCGGTCCAGCACCCGGCGCCACAGTGTCAATAGCGGACGGTTGAGCTTGGCCGGGTTGTGACAGCCGCCAAAAGTGATGACCCCCGTGGCGAGCGCCGGCAGGGGGCCGACCGTGGGCGCGTAATCGGGTGGGGCATAGCAGACGTAATCGCCCGGCAGGCGCAGGATGCGTTCGCCATAGGCCGCTTCCTCACCCGGTGGCACATGGAAATGGTCGGCGATCAGCCAGTCCATCGTGGCAACCCCGGTGGTTCCGACATAGCCGGCCCAGGTGATTTGCACCGGCGCCGCCCGGCGCGCGAATACCGGCAGGCGGTTGCGTGCGGTATGGCCCGCGAGATCGATCAGAATATCGATGCCGTCATCGGCGATCCTTGCGGCCAGGTGATCGGCGTCCAGGCTTTCCGCCTCGACCCAGCGATCGCCGCGGGCCCGGGCGAGGTCCCGGAGGTCATCGGCGATCGGCCCCCGGTTGCGTGCGACGGCATAGCAGGTCAGACGGGCCTGGGTTCGGTCGAGAAAGTCGAGCAGCGGCTTGCAGAAAAAGCCGATCGGATGAGCGGTGAAATCGGCGGAGACCAGGCCGATCTCGAGCCGTCGTTGCGGATCGATCCGGTGCGGCGGCATGACGCGCGACACCGGGGGTGGCACCGGTTGCCAGTGCCAGGCGCGGTGGACCTCCCGCAGCAGGGGTGCCGTGACCCCCGGGCGATACTGGTGGCACATCATCTGGTTGGACAGGATCCCGGGGTGGTCGGGTGACAAGGCGGCCGCGGTATCGAAGGCGGCTTGGGCCGATTGCGGCTCCCCCAGATGCATCAGGGCCAGGCCGAGATTGTTGTGGGCGATCGCCATGTCGGGACGCAGCCGGACCGCGCGGGTCAGCGTCGGCAGCGCGATACTGAGTCGTCCGATCGTGTCGCCGGCCAGGCCCAGGCCGTTCCAGGCTTCTGCGTAAGCCGGGTCCAGAGTGACGGCATCGCGAAACGCCGCGACCGCGATGCCGGGGCGACCCTGCTCCATGGCCCACAGACCGATATGGTAGCGGATGCCGGCGCGTCGCGGGGCCAGGGTCTGACAGCGGCGGTAGAGTGTTGCGGTCTCGTCGGGCTGGCGTTGGCCGTGGCGCAGCCGGGCGCGTTGGAACCAGGCTTCGACATGACCGGGATCGCAGGCCACGGCATGGTGGTATTCGGCTTCGGCGGCATCACGGAGGCCGGCTTCTTGCAGCGCGCAGGCCAGATGGTGATGTGCCGATGCGGCGTCGGGCATCAGACGGGCGAGCCGGCGGTAAGGCAGCAGCGCGTCCGCCGCGCGGTGCGTCGTTGCGAGCATCTGAGCGTAGTTGGTCAAGGCCCGCCGGTTGGCGGGGTCCAGCCGCAGCGCCCGGCGATAGATCCGCTCGGCGGTATCGATCATACCGCGCAACCTGTGAATGTCAGCGAGATTGCACAGGGCGTCTGGCGTCTGTGGTGTCAGTGCCAGCAGGGCACGATAGGCACGCATCGCCGCCGGCCAGTCGTGGAGATTTTCCAGCGCCAGCCCGAGATTGGACCAGTAGGCAGGAATTGCCGGGGCCAGGACGATCGCGCGATGGAACCAGAACACCGCGCCGGCGGCATCGCCGCGCTGCAGGGCGATGATGCCCGGGCCATGGGCCGCTTCCGCCGCATCGGGGCGCAGACGGCGCAATTGCTGATAGGCGGCGCCGGCCTCATCCAGACGTCCCAGCCGGTGCAGGCGCACGGCATCGGCATAAACGGTTTGGACCGGATCCGCCGCAACAGCTGGCATTGCGATCAGATATAGCTGGCCAACGACAGGCTGCTGATGATGCTGATGGCCTTGAACGACGCCTGGATTTGGGTCTGAAGATTGATGATCTGTGTCGAGACCGCCGTCAAATCGGCGTCCTGAATGTTACTGAGATTGGTGCTCAGGTAAGACTGCGTCGTGCTGTTCTGCGTCGCGATATCCGTCAGGTTCGTATAGACGTCGCCCTGGATGCCCTGGACGGTATTCAGGCCGACGACGGTGTTCGTGGATCCGCTCGACGGATTGGTTGCCGCGTTGGTGATCGTGCCCCCTGACATGCCCGTCGTCAGGTCGTTGTTGATATCCGACAGATAATTCTGGAACTCACTCTTGTTGGTCCCGGAACTGGCATTTGCGGTGGTCGGTTGCAGGTTGGCCGCGGCGTAGATGGCCCGCAGAACGGTCTGGAGACTGGTATTGTCGGCACTGGTGCCATAGGTCACCGACGTCGTGCTGGTAACCTGGACGCTGCTCTCGACGCCGTCCGTTGCACCGGCATAGTAGTTGCTAACGGTCGAAAAATAGCTGCAGACATCGGCATAACTCGACGATGCCGAGGTGTAACTCGACGGCAAACCCGACGCGGTCCCGTTAGTACTCGACATCAGGTTCGAACTGACAGTACTGCTATCTGTCATCGGTTGTGTTGATGTTGCGCTTCCAGAGAAGATATATCGTCCGCTGACATTTGTGTTAAGAAGAGAATTAATTTCAGAAAGTGCGGATTTTGCCGAAGAATTCAGGGAAGCTGTTGTTGACGATGAATAAGGTTGCGATGCCGTATAGAGCTCGGTAACTTGTGACGACAAACTGCTGACGACGTTCGATATTTCGTTATAGACCTCATCGGAGGCGGTGATGCGCGACTGCGCGGTCGTAATGTTTGAGTTGTAGGTGCTGATCGAGCTGGTTGCGTTCGAATATACGATCTGCGCACTCGCCTGAGTGCCCAGTTCGCCATATTTTTGCGTCGTGTACCCGCTCGATTCCTCGGCCGTCAGTTTGGACAGGGCGGTTTCTTCGGATGATACCGTATAGATATTCTGGGTATAAGTCCCGATCGAAGTTACCGCCATTGTCGTCTCCTGTCCCGATCCCACGCCATCGCCCGCTGATACTGTATCATTAACCGACGATTCCCAAAAGGTCGCCGTACATGGAATTCACGGTTGAAATTGTCTTGGCGACGGCGGAGTAGGAATTCTGCAAAGTGACCAGCTTTTCCAGCTCGACGTCCAGACTGACGGAGCTTTGATTGCTGAGGTTGGTGGTGGCCGTCGTCAGATAGCTGGCGGCGGAGGTATAGCTTGAGGACGCTGTGGCTTTCTGGGTCGACTGATAGCCGATGATCGAGGTGGCGTAATCGGCCAGCGTTGCCGAGGTCGTCAGGTTCAGCGATACGGCGGATGCACTGGGCGTGACCGTACTGCTGAAGGTGATGGTGCCCTCAAGGGGAGATCCGGTCGAACTGCTGGTCGAGGAGGTCGTCTGTGTTTGCGACACCAGGGCGCCGAGAAGGGTGGAATTGCCGCTGTTGCTGCTCTCGGTCTGGGTGCTGGCGGTGCCGCCGCTGATCGAGACGTTGCCATCGCGCACCATCCAGACATTCGAGGCCACGGTGGGATTGACCTCGATCCGCGTCGCGATCCCCGCGCTGTAGGACGTCGCCGCGGTGGTTGTGCCCGTCGAATAATCCGGGGCGGATGATGACGAATCCTGGAACAGCTGCAGGGCGGCGGTCGTTGTGGGATTGGTGGTGGTGGTTGTGACCTGAAACTGGCTGAAGCCATTGGTCAGTTCGGTGGCGTATTCGTCGAGCTGCCCCTGGGCCTGCGGCAGAACGTTGTCGCGCAGATTGATCGCGGCGCCCAGCGTGCCGGAGGTTCCCAGCGAGGAGGTGATATCGGACCCGTCGACATAGATACCCTGAAGCACCGGGGAACCGCTGGTGGACCCCGCAACATATTGCGATGACGCGGTCACGTTGTTGGCGGTGAAGCTCAGGCTGTGGACTGTGCTGTCGAGTAAGGTCGCCCCGCCGGCGGTCGAGATCTGGACCGCGCCCGATGACGTGGTGTAATAGGTGATCCCGATCTGTGAGGACAGGTCGGTGAGATATTTGTCGCGCTGATCCTGCAGGTCGGCAACCGACTGGCCGGCAGCCTGCCCGGCAACGATCGTGCTGTTCAAGGTGTTGATCTGGTTCAGGTCAGTATTGATCGCGCTGACCGACGTCGTCATCTGGTTCTGGCTCTCCGTGCGCAGGCTGGTGACTTCCTTCCCTGCGCTATTGATCGAGTTTGCCAGGTTGGTCGCCTTGGTGACGACTTCGGTCTGCAGGGTCGTCGAGTTCGGTGTTGCCTGCAGGGTGCTGAAGGCACTTTGCAGGGAGCTGAATTGGTTGGCGAACGAGTTGCCGCTGGTGGATGTGCCATAGGCATCGGTCAACTGGCCGAGGACATAGTCGCTATAGCTGGCGCTGGCATTTTCGGAAGTCGCTGACAGCTTGTCCGCCAGCAGATATTGGTCGACATCGCGGGTGACGGCGCCGAGCTTGACGCCATCGGTTGAGGTGCCGTTGACCGCGGTCGAAACCTGCTGGGTCTTGGTCGAGTAGCCGCTGGTGTTGGCGTTGCTGATGTTGTTGGAGGCGGCGCTGATCTGCGCCGAGACGGCCCGCAAACCGGAAGTCGCGTTTGACAATGCGGACGTGAGTGACATCGCCGAATCCCGTCAGATCAATGCCGTGAGGTCTCGTGGCCTCGGCTCCAATGCTGCCAAAGGAATGCAATCAGCATGCCGCAAAAAACGGCGGTATCCGCGGCGCCAAGACGGGCGGATCGGCACCGGGGCGGCAGTTTTTTCCGTTCTGGATCGGCAGTTTTTGCCGAGCCCCGGGAATCACAGCGTGTCGAGGGCGGCCGCGACGGCGGCCAGGTCGACCGAGAAATCCCAGAAATGGCGGGTCATCGGCCGTAGCGCCTGGACGGGTTGGCCCGGAATGGCAATATGGCGCTGCCCCCGGGCCTGACACAGTCCGACGAAGAACGGTGGGGCTTCGGCGGTGGGATGGAGCTCGATCAACGTGGCCTGTCGTGGGGCGAACACCATGTTGGCAAAGCCGGCGCCGTGGACCCCCAGAACCACGTCGCACGCGGCGAACAGGGCGACCTGATCGACGAAATCCAGTGTCTCCGGGGTGACGACAACGAAGCCGTGGCGCTCCGCCAGCTTTTGTATCGCCGCCTCGTTGACGCAACGGCGAAACGCCGCCCCGCGGCGGGAGATCATGATCCGACGCCCGCCGCGGCCATCCTGGCGCCGTGCACCAAACGCCGCACGCAGCCAATCGAGGGCGTCGGGGTCGAATTGGGGCTGTTGCCAGACCGGAACGCCGTAATCGTCGATGATTCGGCCGGAACGATGGGGAATCGCGAGCCGGCGATAGTGATGCAGTCCGGGGCGATCGGCGCTGCGGAGCCGGCGGCGATCAACGCCCAGCCAGTCCAGGCTGCGTTGCTGATAGGGCGCCAGGGCCCGATTGACGAGGATCGGGAGCTCTGCCGGGTCGGCGGGACCGGATTCATCGCGCGTCGTGCCCGGCAACGCCCAGCGGAGCCGGGGCAGATAATCGAGCAGCCAGTGATAATAATTGGTCGCGCCCGCCAGCAGGAAGGCGGGGGCGCTGTCTTCCTCGATGACGGGGAGGTCCTTGACCAGCGCCTGGCCGTTGACACCATAGGCCCGGACAAAATTGGCTTCGCCGACCGGAAACGGGAAGACCAGATCAAGAAGCAGCCGTCCCTGGATCAACAGATACCATTGGTCATGGTGCACCGTGACGTCGTCGCACCAGAGGAGCCGGTCGGTGGCATTCAGCGTCACGCTCTCCTGGACCGGACAATCGGGATCATCGAAGCGGTCGAGCGGAACAAGGCGTGTTCCCGCGGCGGGTGCCTGGCCGTACAGCGCAAGTTTCGCCCGCGCCAAACCCAGTGCCGGAGCCAGGGCCAAGGTCATCGCGGCGTGCGCCGCGTCGGGCGGACCGGCGCCTGCGTCATCCTGTGCGGTGCCGACGGTGAGGGTCAGGCCCCGGCGCCAGGCTGTCCGCGCCGCCTCGGGACGGCCGCCGTTTTCGTGGACAAAACCCAGATTGATCCAACCAGGACCGTAATCAGGCGCGGCGGCGAGGCAGGCCTGGTAGGCGCGTAACGCCTCGTCCGGGCTTTGCTCGGCGATCGCCAGCCGGGCGCCGAGATCAAGCAATCCCGGGTCTCGGGGACGGTTGACCCTCGCGCCGGCCAAATGGCGTCGGGCGCCGATCTTGTCCCCGGCCTCCAGCAGCAAGGATGCCAGATTGCCTTCGATCGCGGGATCGGCGGCGATCGCCAGCGCGCGCCGATAGGCCGCCAGGCCTTGGCACAGCAGGCCCAGGCGGGAACAGGCGTTGGCCAGGTTGTTGATCGCCGACGCCGAATCGGGTGCCAGGATCAAGGCGCGCTCGAACAGGGCCGCGGCGCCGACCTCGTCACCCGCCTGGGATCGGAAACAGCCGAACTCATTGAACAGGCGGGTCGCTGCGGGTGGCGGCGTCGCGCCGAGCTGTGCCAGGGTGCCGCGGAAAGCCGCCTCGGTCGCCTGTGGTGGGGGCCCCCCCCCCACCGCCAGGGCCCCCACCCACGTCGCCACCAAATATAGCGGGTTCGGCATCAGTGGGCCCCCCCCCCCCACCGGGGGGGGCCCCAACAGGATGGTCGCATCGATTGATGCGGGATCGAGGATGAGGGTCCACCGCAAAGCCTGTAATGCCGCCCGATCCTGATCGGTCATGGTCAGGCCGGCGGCGGCCAGGAGCCACAGGTCGCGGGCCGCTGGTTCAAGGGTCAGGGCGCTGCGCAACACGGCACCGGCGCCCGCCGCCTCGCCGCCGGTCAGCAGCAACCGGGCCAGCTCAAACCGAGCCGCCACCAACAGCGGGTTGTCTGCCAGTTGCCGGCGACAGGCCTCGATCGGGCCGAACAGTGCAGTCGGAATCACGGGCGTATGTCCCTGGGTCCGGGGCGGCACCCGATGCCCGTGGCTGGATTACCGTGGCCGGATGCCCGTGGTCGGATGACCGTGGCCGGATGACCGTGATGGTCTCGGGATCGTCAGGCCCTCCGGCGGCGATGCGATGCGGCGTCTCCCGGGAGGAAGGTCCCCGGGGGACGCCGCCGACCGACGTCAGAGCGACGCGGCCGGTTGCAGCGCCAGGATCATGCCGGCGACAGGGCCGTCACCTTCGGGGACCGGCAGTGACGCCACGGCCTTTTCCACGATCGTGAGCCCATGGGCTGCCGCGATCTTCTCGATATAGGCGAGATTGTGAACGAAACGGCCGGAGGGGCGCAAGGCGTACCCGGTTCCCTCCTGCGTCTCGATGGTCACGATCAGCAGGCCACCCGGGGCCAGCCTTTTGGCGGCGGCGGCAATCAGCGTCGACAGGTCACCGAGATAGGGCAGTACGCCGATCGCCGTGATCAAGCCACAGCGTTCCCCATCGGCGGCCAGGGCCTCAAGCGCATCCATCGTCGCGACGGTATCATAGAGCTTGCGGTCGTTGAGTTTGGCGATCATCCGTGGCGACAAGTCGACGCCGTGCAGCTGCTCGGTCAGGGGGCGGATCGCGACACCGATCAGGCCGGTTCCGGCACCAAGGTCGATCGCCGCTGCGACCGGGGTCGACAGGTGTCGGCCGGCGATTTCCGCGACGGTTTGCGGCAGCGTGTAGGGGGTGGTGCCGGTGACGGTGGTGTCATAGTCGTTGGCGAGAGCATCGAAGACCCGGCGGACGAACTCGGCCGGCGCGCGCGGGGTCATCCAGCCCTCCAGCGCCGCGAGGCGATGGTGGCAATAGCCATCATTGGGGGCGGTGGCCAGGGCCATCCGGAACGCGGTTGCCGCTTCGGTGCGTTGCCCCTGCCGGGCGTAGGCGCTCCCCGCAAGAGCCAGGATGGCTGCGTTGCTGCGGCTCCGGCTTTTGGCCTGCTCGGCCAGCGCGATGCAATCCTGATCGCGCTTTTGCCGGTAATAGACGCCGCACAGCCCGACATAGGCGCCGGTGTGGTCGGGATCCCGCGCCAGTGTTGCCTCAAACAACTCACGGGCGGCGTCGATCGCCTCCTCGTGTTCCATCGCGAGCCCGAGTTGGTAGTAGTATTCCGCGTCGTCGGGCGCGCGTTTGATGGCTTCGTGGTGGCAGAGCATGGCCTCTTTGTAGCGGCCGCTTTTCTGCAACAGTTTGCCCATCATGTTGAGCAGGGCGGGATTTTCGGGGGTGATGCACACCGCGGCGCCGACATTGCCAAGCGCCAGCGCGACTTCGCCTTGCTCCTGGTAAATCAGGCTTCGCGTCACCCAGGGTTGAACCTGATTGGGGTCAGCCTTGATCGAGAGCTCGAGGACCTCAAGGGCCTCCGGGAAGCGCCTGATATTGGCCAGCATCAGGCCGAGGTCGCTGTACGAGACCCCGTTGTCACCGGGTGCGGCCAGGCGAAACAGGCGTTCGGCCTCAACATAATCGCCCCGGTCCCGGGCAATCGCCGCCTGTTTGGCCAGCGATGACCCGAGCAGTGAACTCAGTGAGGTGTGTGTCGGCATTTCTGATCAGTTCCTGCGAAAACGCGCGGCGGTCCGGAAGGGCGGCGCGCCGGCAAGTTTTCCCGGTTGCGGCCGCAGCGATGCTGTTCGATCCCTACCGCGTTTTCGGGCCGCGGAAAAGGCCCGACATCGACAGGGATCGCTATCACCATGAGCCCGGGGCAAATATCCGCGGACCGCGTTACCGCGGCCTCGTCGGGACGGTTGGTCGGGCCGGGGCGGCCGGTGGCTGGCCGGTGCTCGGTACCCCTTCGAGCCCGGCGATGATGTCACGATTGATCGCAATCAGGAAATCGAGGTCGAGCTTCTTATCGAGATTGTTTTGCGTCTCACGAATCACGGTCATTCCAACCGAAATCAGTGCCGCCCGCGAGCCCTCCGGCAGTTGATTGCCGTCATTTGCCAAATCGCTCAACAGCAGCATCCACAGCTTTTGATTGTCGAGAGCGGATGTTACCAGTTGGATGCGATCGCCCGTTTCCCGGGCAATCTCCAGTCCGCGGGTCACCCGGCGGATCACGTCCGCCTCGATCGCCCGGGGATTCCGACTGACTTGGTTGGCTCTGGTGTAAGCGTTGACGCCCCTTTGATCAGCAGGACTCATTGTCGGTAACCTTGTGTCGGCGGCCTTGACAACGAACCAATGTTTGCATCCGATTCGTCGCCGTGACGGCTATGAAATGTCGCAAAAGCGTTCCGCGTGTGATGTCGCAGCGGCATAGCATAGAGTCTGCCCTAAGGGTTAATATTACCTTATCCCGGCTTGCGTCGGGATCGGGAAATACCAATGACCACCGCAATGAGCCTTGCATGCGACGAAATGACGAGGCAGCGTCCGGGGGGCCGTCGCGGCGGCCTGGCAATCAGGACAAGAGGTCCGGGCACCGTGCCAGGCCTTTGGGTGAACCGGGGAGGCGGGTGGCATGGTGGAACGGCAAAGACTCAGGCGAGCGGCTTCAGCCCGTCGGCGATCTGGCGATTGACGTTGATCAGGGCTTCCATGTCGCTCTTGCCTTCATTGATGCTCGCCGTTTCGCGTTCAACCCAGAGTCCAAGGCCGAGCAGCAGTTTACGGACCTCGTCAGGCATACGGTTGTCGGGCAGCACCAGGCTGTCACAAAAATGCGACCAGACGAGGCGCGTTAATGAAATGGCTTCCGCCTTCTTTTGCAGGGCGGCCTTTTCGGCGTCCCAGGCGTCAGCCAGTTTCTGGGTGATTTGTTCGAGAAGGAAATGTTCGTCCTCTCTGATCGCGGCGACGTCCGATTGGGAGAGCTTGTCCTGATCACTGTCGTTCATGGTGTCTGCTCCGTGTCGGTGACTGGAAAATGTTTTTTTAGTTCCTTGGGAAACTCGGGCGGCGTCGTTCCGGTCAGCAGTGCGGTTTCGACCGCGATCAGCGCGCGGCAAAGCTTCAGGGCCTGGTAGGACTCACCCGCCGCAACATAATCATGGATAACGATTAAGGATTCCTTAACCTCTCGCAAGGAAATCGCCGAGATCAAGTCGGTCAGATATTTCATATAACTGACATAATATTTATCTCTATTGGCGCTATCGAGAAGCATCAACATGATGAAGAAATAGAGGCGTTTCACCGGGCTGGTGGCTTCCTCTTCTTGCATGATGTCCTTGCCGCGCAGCAACGACGCGCGGTTGTATAGCAGCAGGGTGGCGCCCTGATCCCCGGCCGTCAGAACGGCACCATTGATGGCGAATTTTTCCCGGGGTTTGAGGCGAATTTTCAAGGGCATCTTGGTAAGAGCTCCATCACATAAATACAAGGGACAGCTTGCGAGCTTCCCGGGGCGCGGTCAAGGTCGCGGGTGTTGGCGGCTTGAGGCGGGTTGCGAGAGGGGATGCGGTGCCTTGGTTGTCGCGCTATGCTGCGGCAGGCTTCCGCGAACGGTGGCTGTTCTGCCGGCAGCAGACCCGGCATTCCTGTCCGAGCGGCCACGGTGCCGATTCCGTCATTTCGTTCAAGGGCGTTGATGCCATCGCCATGTCGACCATTCCCGAAGAGTTTTCCGCCGGGCTTGCGCACCATCAGGCTGGTCGTTTGGACCAGGCGGAAGCGGCCTATCAGTCGATTTTGGCCGCAAAACCAAAGGAGGGCCCGGTTCTCTATCTGCTGGGCGTGATCCAGTTGCAGCGCGGCGACCGGGCCGCGGCGGTTCCACTGTTGCATGCGGCGGCGCGATACGCGCCCGATACCGCCCAGATTCATGTGACGCTCGGGCAGGCGCTGGCGGCGTTGGGTCGGCTGCCCGAGGCGTTTGCGGCTTACGGACGGGCCGTGGCGCTGGGCGCTGGCGACGTCGGCCTGCTCAACGATGTTGGCGTCGTTCTCCACGGCTTGGGGCGCTATGACGCCGCGGCGACCGTGGCGCAGATTGCGCTCGGCTTCGTTCCCGACCAGGCTGGGATGTATATCAACCTGGCCTCGGCCCAGGCCAAGAGCGGCAAACCGGCCCTGGCAGCAACGTCGTTCCGGCGTGCGGCTGTGATTGATCCCAACGCAGTGATTGCCTGTCATAATCTCGGTCTGCTGAACGCGGCTGCGGGCGCTCATCACGCAGCCGCACAAGCGTTTACACGCACAATCGTCCTGGACCCTGCGCAGTCCGATGGTTGGAACAATCTTGGCAATTCCCGGCAGGCCCTGGGACTGATCGACCAGGCCCCGGTCTGCTATCGCCGGGCGCTGGCGATCGCACCAACGCTTGCCGGTGCGGCCGGCAATCTCGGTAACGCGCTGTGGCGTGCCGGGCGGCCGGGGGCGGCCGCGGCGTGCTATCGGGCCGGCTTGCAGGTTGATCCCGCCGATCCCTCTTTTTTGTTCCATTTGGCGCAGGTGCTTTACGAACAGGGGGCGGTGGATTCGGCGATCACGGCGTATCGGCGTGCCATCCAGCAACGGCCGGACTATGCCGAAGCGCTGTATGCGCTGTCGGCGGCGCTGAACGAGTCCGATCGTTCGGCGGAGGCGTTGCCCCTGTTGCGCCGCGCCGAGGCGGTCCGGCCGATTGTCGCCGGAACCCGGCCGCGCGATCGTGACGCAGTGCGCGTGCTGATCGTGATGGCGCCGGCCCGCTGCAATATTCCGCTGAATCTGGTGGTCGATGGCGTGACCCATCAGCGCTTTTTCACCTGGGTCTTTCCCGGCATGGATCCGAATCGAACGGTGCCGGATGACTTCGATGTTGTCTTCAATATCATCGCCGACGCTGATGCCGGGATTGGTTATCTGGAACGGGCGGGGCGGCTGTTGACCGGGTGTACCCGGCCGATCCTCAATCCGCCGCAGCGCATCGCGGCGACGGCGCGCCATCGGGTCGGATCTTTCGCGCGCGGGCTGGATCGCATCATCACGCCGCCGTTCTGGCGCTTTGGGCGAGAAATCATTCCGGACTTTGAGACCCTGTCGGCGTCCTGCGGCGGGGCGCCGCTGCTGCTGCGGCCGGTTGGCGGGCATGGTGGCGAGGATATGGCCCTGATTGCCGACGCGTCGGCGTGGCGCCGTTATTTCGAAAGCAGCACCAGGCAGACCTTCTATGCCGGTGCTTTCGTCGAGACGCAGTCTCTGGCCGATCGGCTGTTTCGCAAATATCGGGTGATCTTCATCGGCGGCAAGCCTTACCCTTACCATCTGGCGATCTCCAGCCAATGGAAGGTTCACTATGTGACGGCCGATCAAATGGGCGAAGCCTGGGCGCAGCAGGAGGAGGCCCGGTTTCTTGAGCAGCCTGAATCCGTGTTTGGCGCCGCCTGGCCGCAGCTTCAGCGGTTTGCCGAGGCGGTGGGGCTCGACTATTTCGGTATTGATTGCGCGCTCGATGCCGGGGGGCGCGTGGTGCTGTTCGAAGCGAACGCGACGATGCTGGTGCATGTGCTCAGAAATGCCCCGCCCGCGCAACGGCAGGCGGCGCTCCGCATCAAGGAGGCGCTTGACCTGTTGATCGGTGCGGCCGCGCGACGCTGACGCATCGAACGGGGGAGCCGCATCGCGCTGATGGGGTTCCCCCGGGTCGCCCTGGTGACGGCGCTGCAAGCGGCGGCGCCCGGTGTTACCGCTCAGTTCGTCGCTCGTTCAGGTCATCGCGATCAGCGTCTGCAACATGCTGTCGACTGTCGTGACGATCTTGGAGGCAGCGCTATAGGCGCGCTGCGTGACAATCATATCCGTCAATTCGGTCGCCAGATCGACGTTGGATTCTTCCAGCGAGCTGGTCTCGATGCTTCCGGCGCCGTTGCTGCCCGATGTCGACAGATTATAGGTACCGCTCGATTGAGTTTCCTTATAGGCATTGCCGGATGTCGACTGCAACGCGTTGGCGTCCGAAAAGGTGGCGATCGCAATCTGGTAGAGGTCCTGTGTCGTGCCATTGCTGTAGGAGGCAACGACGACGCCGCTCGAATTGATGCTGACGCTTGACAAGGTTCCCACGCCGGCACCGTCCTGGGTGACCGAAGTCGCCGCAAAGCTGGACGAATACTGCGTCATGCTGCTGAGATTGAGCGTGATGCTCTGGGTCGACGAGCCATTGCCCCAGTCGATTCCCGACACGGTCGTGGTATAGGGCGGCACGGCGGCTCCGCCGATTGTCGCGATCGAGCCGTCGGAATTGAAAGTCAGGCTGACATCGGTCGTCGTTCCCGCGGTGGCGCCGGATGCCGTGACCTCCATCGTCCAGGTATTCGCGTCAGTTTTGTAGAAATCCAGCGCTACTGTCTGCGCCGTGCCCTGGCTGTCATAGACCGTGACATCGCGGGTGTATTGCGAATTCCCCGACGCCACCGTGGTCGATGTCGACGAGGATTGCAGGTTCATGTTGAGCGTGACATTGCCGGTTTCCTCGACCGTTCCCGTCGTCGAGGAGACGTTGACCGCCGTCAGGGTCGAAGTATCACTGGTGGACGAGGGCAGATTCCCCGAGGTCAGTTTCCAGCCCATCAGGGTGTAACCGTCACTATTGACGAGGTAACCATCTGAATTCTCGGAAAATGAGCCATCCCGCGTGTAGAGAACGTCGTTGGTGGTTGATGCTGTTCCCGATTCAACGACAAAGAAGCCGCTTCCGGAGATCGCGATGTCGGTTGTCGAACTGGTTTGTTTGATTGTTCCCTGGGTCGTCACGGTTGAGGATGTTGTGGTTGTCACACCGCCGGAGCTGGCATTGCTCGCGCCACTCGCCGTCGTGACCATGTCGGCGAAATTTGTGTTACTGGATTTGTAGGCGGTGGTGCTCATGTTGGTGATGTTATTGGAAATGTTGGTCAAGTCCTGGCTTTGCGCCAGCAGTCCGGATACACCGGTATTCAGGGCTCCGAGCAGGCTCATCGTGGTCTCCTTCGACGGTGGCACGGCTGTCCGCCGCCGTCCGCTCGGGGGAAAGCGGTCAAGCGTCGTCACGAACCGGCATAACTCGCGGCAGTATCAAGTCGGTTGATTTCGGCTGAGGCGCGCCTTCTTACGACCACAATCCCTTTTTGCGGGTATCATCCGTGGAAGGATCGAATAAACAGGCCTTGTGGCGGGCGCACTCCGGAGCAAATCGATTCTCGATTCGCCGTCGATCGTCGGTGATCTTCGCGATTGCTGGAATCCAGGTCCCACCCCATCCTGTTATCACTGTGCTTTACACGGTTGACCGGCCGAATCCCTGTGCGGCTGCCGCAAAGAATCGGCAGAAATTTGCAATGGCGGCAGGATCGTCAGGGGCCGGGGCGGGGACGCACCGCAAGGGGGATCAGCGGGCGCGCAGCACGATGCCCGCGCTGTTCAACGTCAACGCGGGAGGCAAGTTTGGGCTCGGGTCATGGAGGCGGAGGGGCCAGGTGCCACGTGCGGGTCGGGGACAGGTCATGTCACACCGGCGCGCGAAATGGCCAAACGTCAAAGCCCGGGGGAGCCCGATTCGGGCTGCGATAGGGTGTCGTTCAGCCGGGCCCGGTTTTCCGATCGCGAGCGGATTGCCGGGACGCTGGCGAAAGTGCGGTGGTCGTTGATCGATCCGCGCGCCCGGTGAAACAGCGCGCCGCTCGTGGGCGCGCCGAGGCGGGCGCCGCTTGCAAGGTACCGCTGCAAGCGGGGTCCATCGGCCGCCGCATCAGGTCATCGACAGCAGGGTTTGCAGCATGCTGTCCGTGGTCGTGACGATCTTCGATGCCGCGCTGTATGCCCGCTGCGTCACGATCATATCGGTCAATTCCGTACCCAGATCGACATTGGATTGCTCGAGCGAGCTGGGGTTGATTGAGCCGGCGCTATTGGTTCCCGATACCTGGAGGTTGTAGGTTCCGCTGTATTGCGTTTCCTTGTAGACGTTACCGGAAACCGATTGCAGCCCGTTGGGGTCAGAGAAGGTTGCGAGCGCGATCTGATAGATGTTCTGTGTCGTGCCATTGCTGTAACTGGCGACGACATTGCCGCTGGTATCGACGCTGACGCTCTTGAGTGTCCCCATCGCGGCGCCGTTCTGCGTCACCGAAGTCGCGGCGAAGCTCGACGAGTATTGGGTCATGCTGCTGAGGTTCAGGGTCAAAGTCTGGTTGGTATCGGACCCGTTCCCCCAATCGATCGGCCCGACCGCCGCGTTATAGGGCGGCACGGCGGTTCCGCCAATCGTCGCGATCGAGCCGTCGGAATTGAAGGTCATGGTGACGTCGGTCGTCGTTCCGCTGGTGGCGCCGGACGCGGTGACCTGCATCGTCCAGGCATTTGAGCCGGTCTTGTAGAAGTCGAGCGCGACAGTTTGAGCGGTTCCGAGGCTGTCATAGACCGTGACATCGCGCGTATATTCAGAGGGGACGGTGCCCACCGCCAGCGCCGTCGAACTGGAATCGAGGTTCATGTTCATGTCGACGGTATTGGTCTGCTCGACGGTGCCGGTCGATGACGAGACATTGATCGGCGTCAGGCTCGATGTATCGCTGGTGGAGGTGGGCAGCGCGTTCGACTTGAGTTTCCAGCCCATCAGCGTGTAGCCGTCGGCATTGACGAGGTAGCCGTCGGTATTGACCGAGAACGAGCCATCACGGGTGTAGAGGACATTGCTCGTCGTCGAGGCGGTCCCGGATTCGACGACGAAGAAGCCGTTTCCCGAGATCGCGACATCCGTCGTCGATGATGTCTGCTGGATGTTGCCCTGTGTCGTGACCATTGTCGAGGTCGTCGTGGTAACACCACCGGAGCTTGCATTGGCGGCGCCGTTGGCTGTTGTTATCAGGTCCGCAAAATTCGTGTTGCTGGACTTGTAGGCCGTGGTACTCATGTTGGTGATGTTGTTGGAAATGTTCGTCAGCTCTTGGCTAAATGCCGACAAGCCGGCGACGCCGGTATGAAGTGCTCCGAGTAAGCTCATCGTGGTTCTCCTTGATGCTGCCCGGGGCCGACCATTCGGGTCGGAGGGAAGGTTAAGCGGTGCTTGAAGCAGGTGCTGCGCCGATGACGTTGGACAGGTCGACCGAGACGTCACCGAGCAGGAGGCTCGTGGTCGAGTTTTGTGATTCGATCGCGGTGACTTTGCCGTAGACGCTTTCGCTGACGTCCATCGACGAACCCGACGCGTTCGTGGCGCTGATGCTGACGGTATAGGCCCCCGAGGACACCGAACTGCCGCTGCTGCTGGTGCCGTCCCAGGTCACGGTGTGGCTGCCCGAGGTTGTACTCAAGGTCAGGGTGTCGACGGTACTGCCGCTGGAGTCGGTGATCGTCGCTGTGATCGACGATGCGGCACTGGACAATGTGTAGGCAAACTCAAGCGGTGTGCTGCCGTCATAGTTGGTCGTGTCGCCACTGACCTGCACCTCCATGCCGATGAAGCTCAATGCCGCGGCGGTCTGTGTCGTATTGCCCTGGGATACCAGAGTATCCAGCTTGGTGTTGGTTTTGATCTGCTGTTCGACCTGGGCATACTCCACCAGCTGCTGCGTGAACTGCGACGTATCCGTGGGGCTGAGAGGATCCTGATTCTGTAACTGGGTCACGAGCAACTTAAGAAATACGGCTTCATTGCTCAGGGTTGAGGACAGGTCGCTGCTGGTCGAACTTGTCGTCGAGGAGGTGCTGCTCGTTAAATTCGAGCTCGTGCTGGAACTGCTCGATGTGCTTTGCGTCGTCGAAACGGAATTGATCGAGGAGGTCATGGTCGGGTCCTTTTCAGCAACGAATGTCGAGGCGACCGCTGCCAAGCGTCGCGCTTCGCGTTGCGGTCGTCGTGGCTGCAGCAAAGGCGTCGGTCGTGGCCGACAGACTTGCTGCGGCCTGACGATAGCCGCTGGTCTGCCGACCGGAACCGCCGTCACCAGCGGAATTGCCCTGGCTGAAACCGCCGCCCTGCTGCAGGTCGAAGCTTAGACTGTTGCCATCGGTCTGCAACCCGGCATTCTGTAAAGACTGCTCCAGGATGTGCGAATCATGCTTCAACATTTGCAGCGTCTCCGGGTTCGAAGCCGTGACCGAGGCCTGGACGCTGCCGTTGCCGCCGAATTTCAATTTAATCTCAATGCTGCCCAGGTCTTCCGGGTTCAGCGTGATCGTCACCTGGTTTGATTTTGTGGTGACGGCCTTCTGCAGATAGAAAGCAACCTGCTCGACCGCGGGGCTGTTCGGGGACGGGGTCGTCGTGGTGTTGGCCGCCGTCGTTTGACTGGCCGTCGATGATGACGTCGCGCCCGCGGACAGACCGAGGTCGGCCCCCGTCGCACCGGCGGCACTGACGCCGGCGGCGTGGCCCGTCGTTGTTGCCGCCGCGCCACTGTCGCCGGCAGCCTCGGTATCCGCAAGCCGGCTATGCGCCGATGACGCGGTTGCGGCGATCTTGTCGGTTGGCCCGGCCGCGCTGCTGGCGGTCGCGGTGGTTGCCGTGGCATCGCCGGCCGCGACCGTGGCGCTGGATCCCAGGCCGGTCTCGCTCCCCGCGATGCTGCCTGTCCCTGCCGGATCCGCGCCGGTGCCGCTGTGCTGTTGTTGGCCCTCGGGGTTGTTTGTGGTGAGGCCGGTCGTGACCGCGGTATCGGCGGACGGGGTGGCGGCGGTGGCCGCCGTGCCATCCGTGCTGGCTTGTGAGGATGCGCCGGTCGTGGTCCGGGATTGCTCTGCCGTCAATGTCGGGGTCCGTCCGGCCGGTTCGCGCGACGCACGAACCGTGATGTTGCCCGTACCCGGCGTGCCCGTCGCCAATGCCGTGGTGGCGGCCGTCGCTGTCGTGGCTGCCGCGGTCGTGGCCGCCGCTGTGGTGGCCGTCGCTGTCGTGCTTGCTGTCTTGTCTGCGGCGCCGGCTGCCGCCGTGGCCGCGATTGCGGCTTGCGCATCCGCCATCGCACTTGCAAAAGTGACGCCTGATCCGGATCCGGACCCGGCCGGGGTGGTTGTCGGCGTGGCCCCGGCGGTGGTTGAGGTGTCGCCCGCCGCTCCTGACAATGACGGGCCCGGATCGATGGCGCTCGTATTGGCTGCGGCCGATGCCGCGACTGGCGCTGCGGCTTGGCTCGATCCTGCCGTGTCGATACCGGCGGTGCCGGCATTTCCGCCGTTCGCGGTCGCCGGTGTTACCGCGGTCGCAAGGGCGAGCGGCATCAGGGGAGCGCCGGTCAACAGGGCGGGCGCGGCGGTGCTCGCGTCGGCGCTCTGGCTGTCGGTGGTCTTGGCCGTCTTTGGGGTCGCACCAGGCTTGGCCGAAGCGGTCGTGACCACAGATGTCGTTGTGCCCGCCGCCGATTCCGTTGACGACAAGCTATTGCTCGCCGCCGCGGCGATCGCGGTGGCCGCGGCCCCGATCCCGGCCGCGTTTGAGCCCCAGAGTCCCGTTGTCCCGCTTGTCGGCGCGTTGATCCCCAACGGCGCCGACGCCGTGGTGGCCGCCGCGGGATCCGTGGTTCCCGTGCTTGAGGTGCCGGTGGCTGGCGTCGTCGTGGTCGAAGTCGCGGTCGCGGCGCCATCGGCCGTCGTTGAGGCGGCCAGCAGGGAGTCCATCAGGCGGCTGAATGCCGCCTTCGCCGCCGCGTTCTTGGCCGACGTCGCACCGATGGTCGTCGGCGATGTCGATGTCGTCGGCGATGTCGGCGTCGACGTCGATGGAGAATTCAGTGCGGCCAAGCTATCCACGGTAACCTCGATTGGCAACTCATCGTGAAATGAATGCAACATGCAGGCCAAGTCAAACTGTTCGCGGCCCGAAGAAAAACAGTGCAGAGAACAGGAAAGCAGGCGGTAATCGCCCGCTTAAGCGGTTCATTTCAGCCGCTCGCTGGGCAATTTCTGCCGCCCGGAACCTGGTTTCCTGTGTCTGGTGCCGCTGTCCGTCCGTGACACCGGGCCGTGACACTGGGCGAACCGCCATGACGTTGAACGTGCTGGTCAGAAGGTCCGGTTGAGGCTGACGGAAAGCGGCCCGCGCGGGGTCGTGACCGCGCGGCGACTATAGCGTGTCGTCACCGGGGCGTTGGACTTGCGGGTGGCATCGACCAGGACATCAATCACCCGGCGGCTGATGCCTTCAGCCCGCTTCAGCGCCGCGGCGTTGGCCGTCACGATGCTGTTCATGGTCTCCCACGCGCTGTGCATCTGCGCCGGGACCTCGGGGTTCTCTGCCTTCAACGCCGAAATCTCGGCCTTGTTGTCGCGCAAGGCGTTGATCGATTGCAGGACGGAACGGGCCAACGCCATCTTGTGGGTGTGGTTCTTGCTGGTGAACGCGACATCGAACCGTCCCAGCGCATCGGTTTCCCGGGTCAGGAATTCGGTGAAGTCGGCCATCGCCGCTGCCGCTTTGAGGATTTGCTCTTCCAAGGGCGTCATTTTCAAACCTCCTGCGTCTTCAGGATATAGCGCGTGACTTGCGCGGCAACACCGATGCCGCCGGCCTTTGCGATCATTTTTCCGTATTCGGAGACCAGCATGGTCTTGAAGCTGTCTTCACCGCGGCCGCCGCCGAATTCCTTATCGGTTTTGATGCTTTCAAACATGAATGACAGCATTTGCGACAGGAACGTGGCCTCGAATTCGCGACCCGCGGCCTGCGCCTTGGCGAGGTCGATGGTCTGCAGCGGCATGATGGCCGCCGCGCCGTCGGTGGCATCCCGGTTGGGCGTCGTCAGGCCCGAACTGGCCAGAGAGCTCTGGCCGAACGAGGTCTGGCCGAACGAGGACGGGTCGCCGGGGAAGCTTGTGGTCGCCAGGGGGGCCGCCAGGGGGGCCGCCGAATTGAGCATGGTCATTACATCAACTCTATGTCGGCTTGGAGGGCGCCTGCAGCCTTGATGCTCTGCAGGATCGTAATCATGTCGCGTGGACCGATGCCCAGCGCGTTGAGGTTCTGGACCAGGTCCTGCAGCGTGACGCCGTTGCTGACGACGCCGAGCCGCTTGTCCCCGCTGTCGTCGACAGCGATGCCGGTACGGGGAACGGTCACCGTCGAGCCGGCATTGGCGAAGGCGCCGGGCTGGGACACCTGGGGCGTTTCGGTGATCTTGATGGTCAGGTTGCCCTGAGCGACCGCGACGGTGTTGATGCGCACATTCTCGCCCATCACGATCACGCCCGATTGTTCGTCGATGACGACTTTGGCCGGCTGGTCGGGCAGGATCCGCAGTTGCTCGATCTCGGTGACCAGCCCGACGACATCATTGCGCCGTTGCGGGGGGATCTTCAGCGCGACGGTCGCCGGATCGATCGCCTCGGCCGTTGCCGGTCCCAGCAGGCCGTTGATCGCCTGGGCGATGCGGGTTGCCGTGGTGAAATCGGGATTGAGCAGCGACAGCCGCATGACCTGCATGTCGGCGAGCTGGAAATCGACCTCGCGTTCCACGATGGCCCCGTTGGAGATGCGGGCCGCGGTCGGCACGCCGCGGGTCACGCTGGCCGACTGGCCGCGGGCCGAGTAGCCGGCGACGGCCACCGATCCCTGGGCCACGGCGTAGACCTCGCTGTCGGCTCCCATCAACGGCGTCACCAGCAGGACACCGCCCAGCAGGCTGGTGGCGTCACCCAGCGTCGAGACCTGGACGTCGATCCGATTTCCTTTGGCGGCAAAGGCGGGCAGGGAGGCGGTGACCATGACCGCGGCGACATTCTTGGTGTTGAGTGTGGCCCCGCGGGTGTTGATCCCCATCCGCTCCAGCATGCCGACCAGGCTCTGCTGGGTGAAGGGCGAGTTGGTCAGGCTGTCACCGGTGCCGCTGAGGCCGACCGCAAGACCGTACCCGACCAGCATGTTGCTCCGGACGCCTTCGAACTGAACCACATCCTTGATCCGGGACGCCGCCGAAGCGGGGGCCAGGGGCAGCAGTGCCAGACCGCAGGCGAGCAGCGCCACCAGCACCCGGCGCAGGGTCTGGCCCGCATGACGGGGGAGGGCGGTGTTCGGATCGGTGGCAAACGGCTGTGACATGACCGGGTTCTCCAGCAGGGGGCGCCAGGGCGCGTATCGTCCGCTCTTGCTGCGCTGTGATGATATACAAATGTCGTGCCACCGGGACGGCCGCCCGCGCTGGACCCGCTATTCGGGCGTTTTGCGGGCTTTCGCCGCGCCTGATCGCTGATGGGCCCGGCGTCGTCCGGCAAATTTCGCCACCGACATCTCTGGAACCCGGTAATTCTTGCCGAGTTGCTTAGGCGGTTGCAGAAACCGTCTGCCGCGCCCCGAACCGCAATTTAGGTGACCCTGGCGGACGATTCGCCTATTCTCGAAGAAATTGGCAGGTGCGTTGCGTTGCCGAAGGATTTCCTTGGACGACGGGCGGGCCGTTCGGCATCGGGGCTGGCATGATTGACGGGTTGATAACGCCATTCCGGCTGGGAGAGGGCGCCAATGAAGGTTGATGGACCCAAAGGCATCGCGACGCCGTCGGGGTCGACGCGCAAACTTGGCCGCGGTGATGTCGCTCATGACGGTGAGTTCGCGCGGGCTCTGGAGGAAAGCGCCGGTGGCCCGGGCGGTTCGTCGGCCGCCGCGGGGATCAATACGGTCAACCCGCTGTTCGCCCTTCAGGAGGTTGACGATCCGGCGGGTCGTCCCGCCAAGGCCCGGCGCCGCGCCGAGACCATTCTCGACAAGCTCGATCAGATTCGCGACGCCTTGCTGAGCGGTTCTCTGAGCCAGGCGCAATTGACGGCGCTGGCGGCGGCGATAAAGGTTCAGCGCGACGGCATTGATGACCCCGGTCTTACCGCGATCCTCGACGAGGTCGATCTGCGGGCACAGGTCGAGCTGGCGAAGTTCGAAGCCGCGCGCTGATCCGCGCGCCGGGCGGCCTTGCCACCGGCCAACAGCTTGTCACCAGCAGGGTCCGCGGGCCGGCCCCGGCGCCCGGCGTGGCCTGACGGGCGCGCCGCTCGTGAGCCGTGCGCCCCGGGCCGGGATGCCATCACAGCGGGCCGCCGCCGGTCACATCCGCGTCCGCTCGCGCGGTTCGCGCGCGGCTGTGCAGATGATCCCGTCAGGCCTCGTGCGCGGGGTTGCGGCCTGGGGTCACCATCCCTATACTCCGCGCCACTTTGGTTAGTCTGCAGGTTGGATAGGTCAGGGATGTCGTCGCCGCTCTTGCCGCCTGATTATCGGCCGTCCGAGGACGAGCCCTTCATGAATCCGGTCATGGTCGAGTATTTCCGCCGCAAATTGTTGCGATGGCGGGGTGAACTGCTGCAGGAGTCGACCGAGACCCTGCAAAGCCTCCAGGATGGTGGAATGCAGGAGCCCGACATCGCCGATCGCGCGTCGCTGGAGACCGACCGGTCTCTGGAACTGCGGACACGTGACCGTGAACGCAAACTGGTCGCAAAGATCGATGCCGCCCTGGGTCGCATCGTCGATGGCAGTTTCGGCTATTGCGAGGAAACCGGCGAGCCGATCGGGATCCATCGCCTCGACGCCCGGCCGATCGCGACGCTG
The DNA here is from genome assembly GCA_031291675.1 of Azospirillaceae bacterium. Lineage (GTDB taxonomy): Bacteria > Pseudomonadota > Alphaproteobacteria > Azospirillales > Azospirillaceae > JARLIO01. The sequence continues at coordinate 62,480 of JARLIO010000011.1, read as the reverse complement.
AGCCTCGACGCCCAGGAACGGCATGAACGTCTGGAGCGGACGCACCGCGACGATTGACCCGGGCGACGATTGACCCCGGTGATGATTGGCCGGGGCGCGGTCGCGTCCGGATCCTGATCCGGCGCGCCGCGATGTGGATCAGAACGGCAGGACGACGTCGAGCAATTGCGTGCCATAGCGGGGCTGCTGGACATCGTTGAGCTGGCCGCGGCCACCATAGCTGATCCGGGCCTCGGCGATTTTCGAGTAATCGATCGTGTTCGACGAGGTGATGTCCTCGGGCCGGATAGCCCCGGTGACCGTCAGCTCCCGCAGGTCATAGTTGACCCGGACTTCCTGCTTGCCTTCGATCACCAGGTTGCCGTTGGGCAGGATCTGGGTCACCAGCGCCGCGACGGACACGCTGATGGCCTCACTGCGCGCCACGGTTCCGGTGCCCTTGTTGTCGGTGGTGCTGCTGTCACTGACCAGGCTCGAGGTGTTGATGCTGCTGCCCAGCAGATGGGGCAGTACGGTTTCCAGGCCGAGCATGTTGGGCATGCCCATCGCTTCGCTATCGGCTCGCTTGCGCTCGGTCACGTTGGACAGGGCCGCGCTGTCATTGATCGAGATGCTGACGGTGAGAATATCGCCGACCTGATGGGCGCGCTGATCCTTGAAGAAGGAACGATTGCCGCTGCGCCACAGGGAATTGCCGGGATGTTCGCCGATCTGCGGCGATGGCATCGGCAAGCTGACCGGGGTATAGCCCGGCTGGGTCTTGGGATTCTGGATCGCGCTCATATCGGGCGTCTTGCCGATGTTTTCGACGCGGTCGAGGCTGCCGCATGCGCTGAGCCCGAGTGCAGCGCTGCCGAGGATGATCAGGCGGGTCAGGCGGTGGGGCAGGTGTGTCATGATCCGGGGTCCTTTTGCTGTACGCCGGTTTCTAGAAAGGTAGAATGACGTCAAGCAATTGCGTGCCGTAACGCGGCTGCTGGACATCGTTGAGTTGACCGCGACCGCCATAGCTGATCCGTGCTTCGGCGATCTTCGTGTAGTCGATCTTGTTGGCCGAGGTGACGTCTTCCGGTCGGATAACGCCGGTCACCGTCAGGGCGCGGAGCTCGTAGTTGACCATGACCTCCTGGGTGCCCTGCAGGACCATATTGCCATTGGGCAGGATCTGGGTGATCAGCGCGGCCATCGACAGGTTGATGGTCTCACTGCGCTGGATCGTGCCCGTGCCCTTGTTGTCGGTTGAACTGCTGGTCGAGACCAGGGTCGAGGTACTGAGGCTGTGACTGGCCAGCCAGCGCGGCAACGCGGTCTCGAGCCCGAACATGTTGGGAAAACCGCTGGATTCGCTGTTGGCCCGTTTGCGCTCGGTGACGTCGGACAGGTTGGCGCTGTCGTTGATCGCAATGGTGACGGTCAGGATGTCGCCGACCCGGTGGGCGCGCTGATCCTTGAAGAACGACCGCGAACCGCTGCGCCACAACGAATTCTCCGGGTGCTCGCCGAGCTGGGGGGCGGGCAGCGGCAGGCTGACCGGGGTGTAGCCCGGCTGGGATTTCGGGTCGCTCACCGGGGAGAGATCCGGCGGCTTACCGATATCGCCGATACGATCCAGGCTGCCACAGCCGGACAGTCCCAAACTGGTGAACCCGACAATGGCCCAGCGTGTCAGCGGAAAGGGGCGCAGAAACATCGTGGAGGCCCTCTTCAAAAAAAACAGTCCGGATGATTGTCATCCGAGGCGGCGTCGCAGCGCGGGCGGGGGCTTGTGGCACCATTAACAGGTCTCCGCCGGTCCCGGGAGGTATGGTCAATTTGTCATGATGCTTCCGGGTGGACTGATCGCCACGACGTTGAGGCCGGTGACCGTGCCCTCGACGCTCTTGTTGCTGGTGGTATTGACGAGGCGGATGACCTGACCCTTGGCCCCGTCTTCCATCGCCCGACCCTGGGTCGAAATCGACAGGAAGGGCGTCTGGATGGTCAGGGTGACCAGGGAGCCTTTGGTGACGAAGATCTGGGGGCGGACGTCGTAAAGGTGAAGCGGCTGGTTCGGTGCCAGTTGGTGACGCGATTGCATGCCGATCAACTGGCTGTCCGAGCTCAGGATATCGCCATAGAGGCGGTCGCTGCGCACATCGATCCAGTCGACATCGCTGGCGCTGATGACGTCATTCTGCGGGATGCTGCGGGTCAGGATCGGGATCCTGACGATGCCGGAGACCCGCCCGGTGACCACCACCCGGACCGGATCGGCACCGGCGACCGTGGCCACCATGGTGCCGTTGAACCGGGTGCGGCCGCTGTCGAGAGTGAGATCGTCCAGTGCCAGTTGCGGCGGGTCTTCGGTTTCGGGCACCGTGATTTGCAGCCCATGATTATCGAGCTCGACATCAATCCGGTCGAGCCGCAGTTGCGGCCGCAGGGCGTCGACCAGGGCGGCGCGGATCGCCTCGGTCGGGACCAGGCTTGACGCCCGGGTCACGACGACGCGATCAAACGGGCTGCCCGGGCGCCAGGGCAATTGATAGACTTCCGCCAGTTTCATCAAATAGGCGGCGTCGTAGAGACCGCGCTTGCCCGGGGCCGGCGCCGCTCCGATCACCTGATCGGCGCCGTATCCGGACGTGCTCTTGTCGATATTGTCGAACAGGTCGCCCAGTGTGACCTTGTCGCGGTTCACCACGGTTTCGCTTCGCAGATCGATTGCCCAGGCTGGAAACCACGCCGTCATTGACATTGCGCCCGCGATCAGAAGACCGGCCATCCGGGAAGGGGTGAAACGGGACATGGTCATGGTTCCTCATCTGGCGCCGGCGAGGCGCTGATTACTTCATCTGCGCCAGTGTCGTCAGCAGGTCGTCGGCGGCCTGGATCACACGGCTGTTCATTTCGTAAGCCCGTTGGGCCGAAATCAGGTTGGTGATCTCGGTCACGATATTGACGTTGGATTCCTCAAGCGATCCCTGGACCAGCTTGCCGAACCCGGTTGATCCCGGGGTTCCTGTCGTTGGTTGGCCCGAAGCCGTGGTCTGCAGCAGCAGGTTGTCGCCGATCGCGTCCAGACCGGCCGGGTTGGTGAAATTCGCCATCTGGAACTGGCCGACGGTAACCGCCGTGACCTGGCCATCGACCGTGGCCTGGACCACGCCGGTCGAACTGACGGTGATCGCGGTGGTGTTGGCCGGAATGGTCAGGCCGGGAAGCACGACATAGCCGTCGGCGGTGACGATCTGACCCTGGGAGTCCAATTGGAACGACCCGGCGCGGGTGTAGGCGGTCTGGGTGTTCGAGCCCGGGATCGTGATCTGGAAATAACCTTGGCCATTGACCGCGATGTCGAGGGAATTGTTGGTTGTCGACAGTGACCCCTGTTCGTTGATCCGGTAGACCGCAGTCGGCTTGACGCCGGCGCCAATCTGGATTCCGACCGGGACTACCGTGCCGGCATCGGATGTCGTCGAACCGACCCGGCGTTGGCTCTGGTACAACAGATCCTGAAACTCCGCACGCTGGCGTTTGAAACCCGTCGTGCTCATGTTTGAAATATTGTTCGAGATGGTTTCGATGTTCAGCTGCTGTGCCAACATACCGGTGGCGCCAATACTCAGGCTGCGCATGGGACGATTTCTCCTGGTTATTGGACTTTTGCCAAGTTGTCGATGGCATCTTTTTGACGGGTATTTTCACTGTCGAGCATATTCTGGGCGATCTGGTAGTGTTTCGTCACTTCGGTCATTCTTGTCATCTCGACCACGCCCTCGACGTTGGACCCTTCCAGAGCCCCCTGGACCACCCTCGCGGTCGCCGCCACGGGCGCCTCGGTGGTGTCATAGAGGCCATCGGGCAGCGGCTGCATCAGGACCTGGTTGGTGAAACCGGAAATCTTGAGCGTTGCCAACTGGCCCAGGTTGGTCGAAACAATGCCGTCGCTGGTGACGTTGATCTCGCTGGCGGTTGCCGGGATCGTGATCCGCCGATTCTGGGTGTCCAGGACCGGCAGACCCTCGGGGGTCACGATTTCGCCGGCATTGTCGAGTTCAAAACTGCCGGTTCGGGTGTAGCGCGGGCCGTTCAAGGTCTCGACCGTGAAATAGCCTTCGCCTTGCAGCGCGAAATCCAGGGTGTTGTTGGTCGTTTCGATCGGCCCTTCGCGCAGATCCCGGGTGGTATTGACGTCCTGGACCATGGAAAGGGTTGATCCGTGCGGCGGTTTGTCGAGAAACTGGCTGAACACGTCGTGCTCGCCCTTGAAACCGGTGGTGTTGAGGTTGGCCATGTTGTTGGCGATAACGTCCAGTTGACGCTGCAGGGCCGTTTGATATGACAGGCCGATGTAAATCGCGTTGTCCATTGCCATTCCTCAACATGCTGTAGGTTCGGGCCGGTGGGAAAGGGGCGTTGGTCATCGGTCCGCAGGCAACCTTAAGCAGGGATCGTGCCAAGTGCCGTGACGCCGCGGATCGCCTGGGTTTTCCGGCGCTTTTGGCACTTTCGCCGCCGCGATCGCGGGGCACCGGCCGCGGGATCGAGGGGCGCGGCAACTTTCCGGTCGGCACTGCTGGGCAAATCTTGCCGAAATCGGCGGGTTTCGTCGGCCCGGGCTGGTAAAATCAGCCGATCGGCATTAATCATCCGGGATCGGCCGAAGACGGTTCCTGCTTGTGGCCGTAACTTTTCTGACGCGCCGATTGCGAAAGCCTTTATGATTGGTCGCGGATCCCGGTCGCACCATTGCCGCGCGGTGTGAGGGACAATAAGTTATTAAGCAACGGCCCGTTAAGATAGGGTGGCAGCGTGCGTGGCTTTCGACGTGGCGCCCGGCCAGTGCCCGACCATGAGGACCAGGAAATCAGATGTCGATGGCAGAATCCGACAATGAAGACGGTGGCAGTCCTCCGCCAAAGAAGAAGTTCAGCGGCAAGAAGCTGGTGTTGTTTGTTGTCCTGCCGATGCTGCTGTTGGTCGGTGGCGGCGCGGCGGTGATGTTCAGTGGTATCCTCGACGCCAAGACGGACGAGGCCTCCAAGAAGGAGGAAAAGAAGGCCGAGGATGCGACAAAGGCGGCCCCGGCCGTGTTCTTCGATTTGCCGGATATGCTGGTCAACCTCAACGTCACGGGCCGCCGTCCGAGCTTCCTGAAGATGCAGATCAGCCTTGAGCTGGCCCGGCAGGAGGATGTCCCCGCCGTGCAGCAGGTGCTGCCCCGCATTATCGACAACTTCCAGGTCTATCTGCGGGAACTGCGTCTGGACGATCTCAAGGGTTCGGCGGGAATGTACCGCTTGCGCGAGGAACTGCTGATGCGTGTCAATGGCGCCGTGGAACCGGTGAAGGTCAAGGATGTATTGTTTCGGGAAATGTTGGTGCAATAAGGCTCGACGATGGCCGATCCGCCTCTTGATGGACTGAGCGAAGACGAAAGGCTGGCGGCAGAATGGGCCGCCATGGCCGAGGAGCCGTCGTCCGGCGAGGACGGCGCCGCGCCCGCGGGCGGGTCGACGCGCGTCCTCAACCAGGACGAAATTGACAGCCTGCTGGGCTTTGACAAGGATGGCAGCGGCGACGGTGACAGTTCCGGCATCATGGCGTTGGTCAACAGCGCGCTCGTCAATTACGAGCGCCTGCCGATGCTGGAGGTGGTGTTCGATCGTCTGGTGCGGATGATGTCGACGTCGCTGCGCAACTTCACCTCGGACAATGTCGAAGTCAGCCTCGACCAGATTTCTTCGGTGCGGTTTGGTGACTATCTCAACTCGATCCCGCTGCCGGCGATGCTCGCCGTCGCGAAAGCGGAGGAGTGGGACAATTATTGCCTGATGGTCGTCGACAGTGCCTTGATCTACTCAATCGTCGACGTGTTGCTGGGCGGCCGTCGCGGCACGGCGGCGATGCGGATCGAAGGTCGGCCCTACACCACCATCGAACGCAACCTGGTCGAACGCATGGTTCATGTCGTTCTCAGCGACCTGTCCGCGGCCTTCGATCCGCTGTCTCCCGTGACGATCCGCTTCGACCGCCTGGAAACCAATCCGCGCTTTGCCACGATCGCCCGCCCGGCCAACGCCGCGGTCCTGGCCAAACTGCGGATCGACATGGAAGACCGTGGTGGCCGGCTGGAGCTTCTGATCCCCTATGCCACCCTGGAGCCGGTTCGTGAGCTGTTGCTCCAGATGTTCATGGGCGAAAAATTCGGTCGTGACTCCATTTGGGAAACCCACCTTGCCAGCGAACTGTGGCTGACCGATGTCCAGATCAGCGCGGTGCTCGACGAAATTACCCTGACCTTGCACGATGTTTTGGAGTGGAAGGTTGGCACCCGAATTCTTCTGAATGCCTCTCCCGAGGACATGGTCGAACTGCGCTGCGGCGATGTGTCGATGTTTGAGGGACGGATGGGGCGGAAGGGCGGCCATATCGCAGTGCGCATCGAACGTGAAACGCCCAAGAGTGAGGAAGCGCGCCGATGACCATCAATCTGGCACTGATCGTGGATGTTACCGTTGTGGTCCTGCTGGTCGCCACCATCGGTTTCGTGATCCGTTTGAACCGGCAACTGACAATTCTGCGCGATAGCCGCGACGAGCTTGAAGGGTTGATCGCCGGTTTCGGCGAAGCCACCGGTCGGGCCGAAGCGGGGGTCGACGGCATGCGTCGTGCCGCCGCGGAATCCGGTGAAACGCTGCAAAAGGCGGTCAATCGCGCCCAGTCGCTGCGCGATGAGCTTCAATTCATGATCGAGGCGGCGGACAGCCTTGCCAATCGTCTGGAGCGTGTCGTGCGCGGTGGCGACGAGAGGATTGGGGCGGTCCCGTCCCAGGCCCCGGCAACGGCGGCCAGGCCCCGGCCGGTTCGTCCGGCATCTTCGATGGGGAACGCCACGGCGTCTGACGATCGTGATGCGCCGATGCGGCGACCGACATTGCCCGACGTCGACCACCGGGGGCGGTCATCGCCCGAGGAGATCGAGCGGCGCCTGCGCCCCCTGGTCGAGGAGGAAGAACGGCGTTTGCGTCCCCCGGTCGAGGAAGACGAGCGGCGCGGCCGCCCCGCCGAAGCGCCATTTCGCCCGGCTGGTGCCGCGTCCGGCGGATCCGACCTGGCCGGCGGTGGCCGCGGGGCCGGAATTTCCAGCCGCAGGGCCACCGCCGCGGCGATCCGGCGCCTGGCGCTTGATGACGAGGATGAACCGGACATGCCGCACCTCGCGGCGCCGCGCCGCGGCAACATGGAGCCGATCGGTCCCCGTCAGCCCGGGCCGGTCTTTCGTGCCGGCGGCGTTGTGGAAACCGCGCCGGTGGATGAGGACGAGCCGGAAGAAATGGCGAACGAGGCCCGGCCGCGCGCCCGCGATGGCCAGGAAGCCTTGTCGCGGGCTGAACGCGATCTGCTGAGAGCGATGGAAAAGAGGCGCTGACCGTGACAATGGCTCGTTCCCCGGCTCCGCACACCGCGCCCCGTTCTTCGGCGTCTTCGGGCGCCGCGGCCGCAACCAAGGGCCCGGCATCCGGGGAAAAACCGCGTGCGGCCCCGATCCGGCCCGTTGGTGCCAGTCCCATCCCGACCAGACCCGCCAGCACCGGCCCGGCGCCGGCCGGTGCGGCGGCGGCACGGGGTCCGGCGGCCAAGCCGGGTTCGGGGGCCAAGGCCGGCCGTCAGCGCGTGGCCGGGGCGTTGCCGCAAGCCCCGGCCCCCGCCGCCCGAGGGTGGCGCTTCCGATTCCGTTTGTTGCCGACAATGATCGTGTTCGGCGTTCTCGTCCTGGGCATGCGGGTCGGTGACACCTGGCGGATGGTGGCGACGGCGCCCCTCATCGACAGCGCGAAAGCGGCGACCCCGGCCGCGGCCCCGACACCGGCGCCCGCGACCACACCGGTACCGGTACCGGCACCGGCCGCCGACGCGGCGACCGACAAGCCGTCGCCCGACAAGCCGTCGGCCGCGGCCCCGGCCGGCAAGGCCGCGACCGGCGACACGAGTCCGGAGGCGGGTGCCGATTCCGGGGACCCGAATTTTGGCAATGTCCAGATGGACCTTCTCAAGCGGCTGCAAACCCGGCGGACGGAGTTGGATCAGCGGGCGCAACAACTGGACGAGCGCGAAGCCCTGTTGACCGCTGCCGAGAAGCGGATTGATCGTAAAGTGACCGAGCTGAACGATCTCCGGGCCAATATCGAGAAATTGATCGGAACGGTTGACGAAAAACAGCAGGCTCAGCTTGACAGTCTGGTCAAGATCTACGAGACGATGAAGCCGACCGATGCCGCCCGTATTTTCAATACCCTCGATATGCCGGTCCTGTTGAACGTATTTGAGCGCATGAAGGAGACCAAGACCGCCCCGATCATGGCGGCGATGGACCCGATGCGCGCCAAGGATGTCACGACCCAGCTTGCCGACCGCCGCCAATTGCCGACATTGCCACCGCAATGAAGCGGAAGGCATGCGCTATCGCGGCCGGTTTTTGACTTTTTTGAATTTTCGAACCAGCCGAGGGATCCTGCGGTTGAGCGGAACGCGCCGAAAGGAATAGCGACACCATCATGGGGAAATTTGAGTTGGAATTCGCCGCCCGGCTGGCGACGGCCCGGGCGCAGCAAAGCATGCTGAGCGACCCCGATCTCGTCGCGCTGGCGGTTGCGTCGCTCGCGGTGTCCAGCGATACCGGGTCGGTGTCGGCGGAAGACCGCCGACTTTATCGTGAATTGGAGGAATTGGCCCGCTATATCCAGGATTCGAAGCGCGAAATCGCCAATCTGCAGCCGGATACGATTGGCGGCCGCGATATTCCGATCGCGACGGATGAGCTGGATGCGGTGATTGGTGCAACGGAAGATGCAACCAATCGCATCATGGACAGTTGTGATGAGATTTCGGCCCTGGCCGGTCGTTGCGATGCCGACGTCGGTGTCGCGGTCACCGGGGCGGTGACCCGGATTTTCGAGGCTTGCAATTTCCAGGACATTACCGGTCAGCGCATCACCAAAGTGGTCCGGACCTTGCGCCACATCGAACGCAAGATTGACCTTCTGGTGGCGATATTGGGGGAGGAGGTCGAACGGATCACGACCTTGACCGCCGAGGGACCGGAGCCGGTCGGCGAGGCGGCACTGTTGAACGGACCGCAAATGGCCGCGGTTGCGATCGATCAGAATGAGATTGATCGCCTGATGTCTGGAACGGATTAGGGGCACGCCATGGTGCCGCCGCGTCGGGCTCCGGCCGAAGAAAGTTTGACGTCGGGCCGGGGGGCGTTGACACTGTTGATGTCATTGTTCCTGGTGATGCTCGCCGTGTTTGCGACCCTGGTCGCCCTGTCCAGCATGCAGAAGAATCGGGTCAGGGCGGTCATGGCCAGTCTCGACACGGCATTCGCGGCGCGGGGCCGGGGGCCGCTGATCCGCCTGCCCGAGATCGAGGCCAGCGCGATCCTGCCCGGCGAAGGGCTGCCACTGTTCCAGCGCCTCGGCGCCCAGGTCGGCGCCGACATCGAGGGTGCCCATGTCGATCTGGCCGGCAACGGCGCGGTCCTGGTTCTGCGCTTGCCGATCGAGCGGCTCTTTGACCCTGAGCAGGCGGAGTTGCTGGCGGTTCGCGCCGGCCTGCTCGACCGTCTGGCCGATGCGCTGCGTCAGCCTCCGGCGGGGGTTCGTGTCGATCTGCAAGCCCTGATCGGGATCAACACCGCCGTCGGGGCCACGCTGGGCCATGATCTCGCGGTCAGCCGCGCCGCGGCCTTCGCCCGGACCCTGTTTCGACGCGGCGTCCCGGCCGATCTGATTGCGGCGGGGCTCGAGCACGGCCAGGCAGGGGAAATCCGCTTGATCCTCTCGGTTCACGCCGCCGGGGGGCCGCATGGTTAATCACGCCGGACCGCCAAGCGGCGACAGCCTCGCGAATGGCAGCCGAGGCCGTGGCGCCAAACCATGGGCCTCGCCCACTCTGGTGCCGGTGCGGCCGCCACGGCGGGTGTTGCGCCAGCCCTGGATGATCAGCTTCACCGACCTCTGCTGCCTGATGCTGAGCTTCTTCATCCTGCTTTATGCCATGAGCGAGCCGGACCGGGCGCAGTTGCGCAAACTCACGGCGGGTCTCGGCGTCGGCGCGGTTCCCGCGGCGAATGCCGGCGCGTCGTCGGGGGCCGCGTTCGTGCCGCGTTTGACCAAGCCGGTCCCGGCAATCAACCTGGACTATCTCGCCGCGATCCTTGACCGACAGCTCGCCGAGGATGACGACCTGCATCTGGCGACGTTACGGCGTCTCCCGGATCGCGTTGCCATCGATCTACCGACATCCGCTCTGTTTGACGGCGATGGCCATCTCTCCGATCGGGGCCGACGGATGCTGACCCGCCTCGGTGGTGCCCTGGACCGCCTGGATAACGGCGTCGAGGCGATTGGCTATAGCGCGCCGGACGCCGATGACGCCGGATGGCGCAAGGCACTGAGTCAGGCCCTCGGATTGACAATGGCGTTACGCCAGACCGGCTTTGTCCGCGATATCACGGCCCTGGTGGCGCCGGCCGGACCGGGAACCGGCAGTTCAACTTTGGCGATATTGGTGCGGGATCATGATCGCCACTAGGTCATATATCCGCTGGTGTCAGGGCGCGGTTCTGATCCTGATGCTGATCGCCCTGGTCGTGCCCGTCCGGGCTCAGAACGCGCCGCCGCCGGCCGCCGCCGTGCCGCTGATCGGCCTGCGTTATGGCAGCCATCCCGGCTTTTCCCGGCTGGTGCTGGCGTGGCCGGGGGAGGTCGGCTACACCGTTGCCCAGGACGACCGCACGGTCACGCTCACCTTCGATCGGCCAGGGCGCCTTGATGCCGCGGTGCTGGGCCGGATGCGTCTGCGCAATCTCGAGCGCATTGTCGAGGCCCAGAGCTCGCCGTTGCAGCTCAAACTGACACTGCGCGCTGGAGCCCAGGTCCGGCATTCCCGCGAGGGGCGGACCCTCGTGCTTGATCTGGTCGATCCGGGGAAAACCGATCCGGGGAAAACGAAACCGTCTGATCCGGCCGCGGCGGCCAAGGCGGGGGGCGACGCCGCCAGGCCCGCGGCGGCGGCATCCCCGGCGCCGGCAACGCCCGCAACGCCGGCACCCACCACCCCGGCACCCGCGCCCAGCTTGGATGCGGCGAAACCGGGCGCGGCGGCGGCCGGCGCCGGCAATGCGCCGGCAGGACCCGGGGGTGCGGGCGCGGTGCCCGCCACGGCCCCGACCGCCGACGCGGTCCTGACCTTCGATCCCCAGCAGCCATCCTCGGCCGCCGTTTACCAGCGCTCAGGCTATCTCTACGTCGTGTTTGACCGCAAATTGACGTTGCCCAGCGGGATCGGCATCATCCCCGGCAGTTATCAGATCGGGCAACCCGAAGCGGTACCGAGTTCTTCGGTCAGTGCCTTTCGCATTTCGGTGCCGCCGACGCTGGTCCCCAAGGTCACGCGCCAGGACACGAAATGGCAGGTCGCGCTGAGCGCACCGCCGGCGCCGCCCGTGGCGTCGCTTCCTGTCGTTGCCGATCCCGACAATCCGTTCGGGGCCCGGATCCTGGTCCATGCCGAAGATGCCGCCACGGTGGTGTCGCTGCTGGATCCGACCGTCGGCGACCTCCTGTATGTCGCGACATTACCGGTTGCCGGCCAGGCCGTCACCGAGCGGCGAAGTTATGCCCAGCTCGAGCTGTTGCCTGCGGTCCAGGGCATCGTCGTCAGGCCCACCGCAGACAATGTCGGGGTTCATGCCGCCGCCGACGGCGTCGCGATCTCAACCGCAAGTGGTTTGAAATTGTCGCCTGCCGCCGATTTCGCCGGAATCACGCCCCCGGCCGCGTTGGCGCCGCCCAGTGATACCGCACCGGCCCCGCTGTTCGACCTTGAGGCCTGGCGGCACGGTGACGCCAAGGATTTCTCGACGGCGCGCCAGATGCTGCAGCACACGATCGAGAAGGCGACCGAGGAGACCCGGCCGCAGGCCGAGGCCGAATTGGCCCGGTTCTATTTTGCCCGTGGCTATGGCGCCGAGGCGGTGGGGCTGATGGATATGCTGGCCGCGGCCCATCCCGATTTCAACACCAACACCAACTTCAAGGGATTGCGTGGCGCCGCCCGCGTTCTTGACGACATGGTCGCCGAGGGTGATCAGGACCTGAGCGACCCGGACTTGCAACAATATCCCGACGTCAAGATCTGGCAGGGCGTGGCCGCGGCAAAACGTCATGAATGGGGGCGCGCGGCGCAATTGCTGGGGGCGTCGTCGGCCCGCCTTGACACCTACCCCGATCCGCTGTTCACCCGGGTCGCGATGGCCGCGATCGAGGCCGCGACCGAAACCGGAAATCAGACCGAGGCCCAGCGGCTGTTGAACCGGATGTCGGCCCGCAGCGGCGGGTCGGCCAACAGTTTGCCGGCCGTGCAATATTTCAACGGCGTCCTTCTGAGCCAGCAGGGCAAGATCTCCCGCGCCGAGGAGATGTTCAAGGCCGCATCCAACAGCAGCGATCACCTTTATCAGGTGCGCGGGGAATTGGCGCTGATCAATCTGGACCTGGCTCAAGGACGCCTGAAACCAGCCGATGCCGCGGTCCGGTTGGAACGGCTCCGATTCGCGTGGCGCGGTGACGACCTGGAATTCGATATTCTGCATCGCCGGGGCCAGGTGCACCTGATGGCGGGGAACTATCCCGCCGGTTTTGCCGCCTTGCGCGAGACCGAGGCTTTGTTCCCGGACAATCCCCGTTCGGCCGGGATCGCCGGGGAGATGACCACGGCATTTCGCGATATCTTCATCAAGGACGGTGCCGCGCAGCTCAACCCGGTCGAGGCTCTGGGGCTGTATGACCAGTTCAAGGAGCTGACGCCGGTCGGCGACGACGGCGATGAAATCATCCGCAAGCTGGCGGAGCGACTGGTCGAGATCGACCTGCTCGACCGTGCCGGCGACCTGCTGGAACATCAGGTCAATTTCCGGCTTCAGGGACAGAAAAAGGGCGAAGTCGGGACCCGTCTGGCGGCGATCCGGTTGCTCGATGGCAAGGGGGATCTGGCGGTCAAAGCTCTTGATGAAAGCGAGGTCCCCGAACTCACCACCGATCAGCAATCCGAACGACGAACGATGCGCGCCAAGGCGCTGGCGATGAGCGGCAAGACGGCTGAAGCGTTGCAGTTGCTGGCCAATGACAACAGCCGGCCCGCCGAGTATCTGCGCAGCGATATCGCCCGGCAGGCGGGACAGTGGGCCGAGTCCGCGGCGGTGCTGGCACGCCTGATCGGTCCAGGGCCAGCGGCCGGCGCCCCGCCGCTGGATCTCAAGACGTCGCAGTTGGTGATCAATCGGGCCATCGCCTTGTCGATGGCCGGCGATTCCGCGGCGTTGGGCCAGTTGCGCAAGGATTTTTCCACCGCGATGGCCACGGGTCCCGACGCCAATACCTTCCTGCTGTTGACCCGGCCGGACCAGGCCACCGGTCTCGGTGACGCGCAATCGATCAAGAACCGGGTTGCCGAGGTTTCGCTGTTTCAGGATTTCCTGAATGGCTATCGCAAGATGAAGGACGCGCCGCCCCCCTCGTGACAGCGGGCCGGTCGTCAGGTTTGCGCATCCTCGCTGCAAAAGTCGCGCAGGCGCTCGACGTCGGCGATCAGGAATGTCGGGCCGTCGACGCTGACACCGAGCGGGCGCAGCTTGCCCAGCGCCCGGGAAAACGTCTCGGGCTGCATCCCGAGCCGCTTGGCGGCGAGCGCCTTGTCGAATGGCAGGGCGAAGGAGGCGGATCCGGTCGTCGCCGCGCAGAATTGCAGCAGGAACGAAGCCAGCCGCTGGGGCGCCGGGCGCACCTGGAGTTGCTCGACCTGCGAGACCAGATGGCGCAACCGCATCGACATCGCCGCCAGCATTGCGAATGCGATCTCTTCGTCCTCGCGGATGGTCCGGGCGAAGCTGGCAGCGGTCATCGTCAGGATGCGGATCGAATCGATCGCCTGGGCGCAGACCGGAAAGCCGCCATGGGCAAACACCGCCGCTTCGGCGAAGGTTTCTCCGGGGCCAACCAGGGCGACGACCGCCTCACTGCCGTCGCGGCCCAGGCGGTATAGTTTGACCCAGCCGCGCAACAGGACGAAGAAGCGATCTGCCGGCTCGCCCTGCAAAAACAGGGTCGCGCCGCGATCCAGCGTACGCACCGTGGCCTGCGCCAACAGCGCGCGCAGGCCACGGTCTCCGAGGCGCTGGAACAGGACGGTGCCGCGGATCGTCTCCGTGTCCTCAGCCTTGAGTCCGATTGGGTCATGCATCGTGCCAGTATGACGCCGGGCGGCCGCGCCGTAAATGGTTGCCGCCCGGTCCTGGTTTTGGCCGGGGGCCGGTGGGGTCAGGAAAGCGCCTCGACCGGGCCCGGGATCCGGTCGCGCCCGATCCTCAGCACGATGATGGCGGCGCCAACGCACAGCACACCGGAAATCATGAAGGCTTCGAGGTAGCGCCCCAACGCGGCCCGCATCATGCCGGCCTCCAACGCCGCGGCGGCGGCGCCCAACTGGTGACCGGCGAGGATCCAACCAAAGACAACCGGGGCGTCACGGCTGCCGAACACATCCGTGGTCAGGCGCAAGGTCGGGGGAACGGTGGCGATCCAGTCGAGACCGAAAAACACCGCAAACAGCGCCAGGCCGGGGTAGGACAGGCCGAAAGCGAAGGGCAGGAACAGCAGCGACAGGCCGCGCAACCCGTAATACCAGAACAACAGGACCCGGTTGTCATAGCGGTCGGATAGCCAGCCCGATGCCGTGGTGCCCACCAGATCGAAGATCCCCATCATCGCCAACAAGGCGGCACCACCGGTCTCCGGTATGCCTTCGTCGAGGCAGGCGGGAATCAGGTGGGTGCCGATCAGGCCGTTGGTGCTGGCGCCGCAGACGAAGAAGCTGGCGAACAGCAGCCAGAAATCGCGGGACCTGCCGGCACGGCCCAGCATTCTCACCGCCACGACCACCGGGTTTTGCTGGTTTGACGGCAACTCCGGCTGCCGCGTGCCGCCGAGCGGCGCCAGGCCCAGTTGCGCGGGCCGCTCCGGCAGCAGCAGCGCCACCAGCGGGATTGCCAGGAGCGCGACCGTGGCCATCGTCCAGGAGACCGGCCGCCAGCCCCAGGTCTCGGCGATCCAGGCCAGCGCCGGCAGAAATACCAGCTGGCCCGTGGCCGAACTGGCGGACAGGACACCCATGACCAGCCCGCGCCGCCTGTCAAACCAGCGGGTAGCGATCGTGGCACCCAGGGTCATGCCGACAATTCCGGTCCCGGCGCCAACCATCAATCCCCACAACAGGATCATATGCCAGGGCCGGGTCATCGTGGTGCTGATCGCGGTCCCCAGACACAGCAGGCCGAGCGCGATGATGATGGTCAGACGCACGCCGATGCGCTGCATCAAGGCCGCCGCGAAGGGGCCCATCAAACCATAAAGCGCGATATTGATCGCGATCGCGAGCGAGATGCTGGCGCGGCTCCAGTGCAAGGACTGCTCCAGCGGGACGATCAGCACACTGGGGGTCGCCCGGATTCCCGCCGCGGTCAGCATCACCAGGAAGGTCAGGCCGACAACGATCCAGGCATAATGCAGTTTGTGACCGGTGATGGCCTGGACGGCACGGGAAATACCGGGCATGTCCGACTCCTCGGGTTGTCGGCCGCCTCTTGCCGGCATCGGCGTGACGATGCGCAGGATGGACAGCCGGGCGTCAATGAACTACAAAAGGCATGCGACCAACCGGTCGGTATCTTGCTCGTGAAGGTACGGACCGGTCGGTCTCATTTCAAGAGGAATTTGCTCGGGAGGGCGGAAAGCGCTGTGACAGAGGATGCTGTGGGTCAGGCGGCTGGCGGCGCGGGGGCCGATGCCGGGGGGACGTCAGCCCAGGCGGCTCCGGATCCCGAGTCGACCGGCGTTCGTCCGGCGCGGGATCGGGTCCTGGATGCTGCCAGGGAGTTGTTTTACCGGGACGGCATCCGGGCCGTTGGCGTCGAGGCCGTCGTTGAGCGGGCCGGCGTCACCAAGATGAGCCTGTATCGCCATTTCGGCTCCAAGGATGCGCTGGTCGGGGCCTATCTCGAGGATGCCGACGCGAATTATTGGCGCTCTTGGGACCGGATCGTCGCGCAGCATGACGGGGACCCCCGGGCGCAGATCCGGGCCCTGTTCGAACGGGTCATGGGTCTGGCGTTGCGCCCGGGATATCGGGGCTGCCCTTTTACCAACGCGGCAATCGAATTCCCCGATGCCAACCATCCCGGCCGACAGGTTGCCGAAGCCAACAAACGGCAACTGCGTCAGCGACTGCGGCAGATGGCGGCGCGGCTGGTGGCGCGGGATCCGGTCGCCCTGGGGGATGGCCTGCTGCTGCTGCTGGAAGGCGCTTACGCCAGCAGCCAGACCTTTGGTCCGGGCGGTCCGGCCATCGCCCTGCTCGCGGTGGCCGAGGCGCTGATCGATGGCGCCGTGGCTCGCTGAAACGTCCCTGAGGCTGGTCGGCGGTTCGGATGCCGCCGTCTTCGCGTTCGGCGCCGGCTCAGCAATGACCAAGGTCGGCGGGCGCGCGGACCCAGATCTGGCTCTTGCCCAGCAGGGGAATGCCGACATAGCCATGGACTTCGAGGGTATCGTCGGCGTGCATTATCAGTTGCGTATGGTAGGTACTGCCATCGGACGGGTTGTAGATCCAGCCGGTCCACCCGCCTTCGGTCTCGGTGAGCCCGGTGATCATGGTCAGCCCGCATAACGGGCGATGGCGCAGCATCGGCTTGGGATTGTGCTCATCGACCGGGGGGGCGCTCTCGGCCCCGTCGCCCGGTTGGAACCAGACCAGCGCGCCACACAGTCCGCTGTCGCAGGGAGCGATCGCGATGGCGCCGTCCCGCGATTCGGTCAGCCAGACCCCGACCGGGGCCGTGGCGGCGGCCGTGACAGTGTGGGGCGTCGCCACGAGGGCGAGCGCCACAACAATCGACACCAGCCACAAGCACAAGGCCTTCATACAGAACCCTCTCAGGATTGCGCAGAAACCGGATCCGGGAAACCAACCACCCGCGATCGCTCGAAGCATGGGTCGGTCGGCGCGTTTGACGCCATAATCCAATGCTCGACTATGTTGCGACAGCGGGAGTGCATTCAAGGTTAAACGACGGGAGTCCCCGTCGTGATCGCCATCGTGGCGGTGGTTCCGGCGGGAGATCGGGATGGCAGCCGCCGTCTTTGGGTGGATACGCCGGTAATGGGATGCTTCCCTCTTCATCAGGACCGGAGTCTGTGTGATACTGCCCTCACGATGACGGATCCATCCGAAACGGAATCATCGTCACAGCGCGGGCCGGGTTTGATGAGCCGGGTCGGGTGGCCGCTGGCGCCGCATGCCCCGGGCGTTGGGTCGCCTCGCAGGATCGTGAGGCCGAGACGCGTGACCGGTTCCGGAAGGGGCATAATCGGATTCGCCGGCCGCGCGCGATGTCTCAGCGCGGCGCCGATTCATCGGGTCGATCCGTGGCGGTTCGGTGGATCCAGGACCGGGAACACCGAAAGAGATGCAATGGACGATCGGCAACAGGCGCAATCGGTAAAAACACCCGAGAAAGCGCAGAGTTCTCCCTCCTTGGACCGGGAAACCCTGAAAATCGCCATTATCGTGATTGAGAATTATCTTCAGTCGATGCAGATCGATTTGCCGCCGCCGGATGTCGCCGAGCTGGTCATGCGTCTGCATGATTGGCACAGGGGCGGGGCCACCGGGACGGGCCGGTCGGCCTTGACCCTGTCCCGCGGCTCGGCCTGGATCGAGGGCGTACTGGATTTGACGCGAAAATAGGGCGCAACCGGGGACCGGTGTCGGAGCGTCCCCCGCGCCCGTGTCATTTTCGTGTTGGACATGGGGCCGCGGCCGGGTTCCAATGGTGGATCCCACGCTGTGGCGATCGTTGCTGCCGGCCTGAACCGCGCGACGAATTGAAATGGAATCGAGGACGCGGCAGTCATGGCCGTCATCTATGTGGCGCGAAGCGTACAGTTCGGGAAATGGGCATCCGACGTCGGACTGAGCAAACATGTGTTCAAAGTCGGCATCGCCGACGAACCGGTCAAAGCCGTGATTGAGGCGGGGTGGAGCGGCGAAACCGACTGGACCCTGGTGCGCCGCGAAGAGGCCGGCGACGTCACCGAGGCGGAGGCGCTGGACCGTGTCGGGCGCAAGGAAAAGCCGATCGAGGCGCTCTATTATCCGCGTCTGAAGGGCGCGGTCGGACTGTTCAAAGTATCGCCCAGCCATGTCGAGAATTACTTTCTGGTGTCGCGCGCCCTATCCGGCGACTCGGAAACCGCGGCGGTCAGGCTGAAGGTGACGGATTTCGCCAATTACCTGATCGCAATCGCGCTACGGCGGTCGGACGCGCCGGCCTGGTCACTGACGCCACGCTGATCCGGGGCCTGAACCAGTGGTTGTCATTTTGGCGACGAAGCGTTGGGCTTTCGCCCAAACCCAACGGGGGGCCATGCCCCAGACCCCTTTGTTTTTGTCAAAATAGAGGGGGGGTCGGGGTTCATCCCGAGCGGGTGCGGGCGGCAGCCCGCGGCCGACGGCCAAAATGAGAACGGCTGGGCCTGAACCCGGGACCTTGATTTGCGGTCGATCAGCGTGCGGTGATCGCCGCAAGGACCGTGACCATATCGGCGTCTGAGGCGACATCAAGGCTGGTCCGCCGGCTGCCGGTGGCGTCGGTTTTGCGTCTCAGCCTGCCGCGGTAATACAGCAGGATGAAAACCCGGATCATCGAGGTCAGGGTTACGGTGCCGTCACCGGCAATGCCGGGAGGCGCAGCCTCGGCCAACTCCTTCACCAGGCTCGAAAGCTGGCTGATGGCCAGGTTTTCGCGCTCGGCAATATCCTCCAGCGACTGCCAGAGATAGGGTTCAAGCTTGATGCTGGTGCGATGGCCGCAGACGACGATATTTCGTGTCTCGAGCGGATGAAACAACGGATCAGGATCGAATTTCCGAGAATTCATCGCCGTCACGATCGGTTAGCGTCAGACGTCCGGTGGCCCATCATAACAACACCAATGCCGGCGAACAAAGGCAAGATCACGTCGTTGGTGGCGCCGTCGATGAAACCCGTAGCCCTTGACGAATTGTTAGCTGTTTGTTGATAAAAAGGAAATCAGCGCCAAACAGGATGAAGCGGAAATTGCCGATGCGGTCGCGGGCGGTAAAACAGGGCCCGGCGCAGAGGTTCGGTGCCGCGGCGCGCCACGTCGGTGCCCTGGTGCTTGCCGTCCGGCGGCACCCGCCTTGGGGCGGCGGTGCTTTCAGGAGAAGCCCCCCGGGCCGGTCGTCACCGATTCGGCCCGGGGGCGGTGCGACGCGACACCGGGTCGGGTCCGGGAGCTGGCATGATGGCGCCGGCACGCGCCCGGCGGCTCGTCGCGGTCTGGCCCCGGGCACCCCGGCCTCGGGGCGCGGTAATCCGGGCGCGAGGGCCGGGCGACCGGCGATTGCGTCATGCTACACCGGTGGATGGCTTTACTTGTTATTGCAAAATCGCATAATGACACGTCGTGCTGGTACGGCGAGGCCCCGGTGGGGACAGGGTCTGTGGTCAATGGCCTTATTGTTTCATGGTTTTTCGCCGGCACTGAAACTGGCCGCCATTCCGGACCCGCGTATGATCATCGCGCGGATAGGTTTGGGCTGGCTTCGGTCGTAGTGCAGGAAAATGTCGAAGACGGGCCCGATGGACATATTTCCGACCGATACCGCGCTCTCCGAGCGGGATTACCAGGCGATCGAAGGTGTTATTGCCTCAACGGCACGCGGCCGGGCCTTCCTGCGTATGCATGGCCGGCGCAGCGCAGAGGGCGGCGACCAGACCATCCTGCTGGCGGTGACGCAGCAGATGCAGGCACAGATCGACCGATTGGAGCGGCTCGCGCCGTTGCAGGAACGCGAACCGGGGCTGCCGGTGCTGCGTGGCGAGTTGCGCCAGATGAGCCAGGTCATCGAGCAGACCCGGCGCGACATTGCCGGGTTGAAGCCAATCGATGCCGGTTCCAACCGCATCATCGCGGCAACCGGCGAGTTGGACGCCATTGTCTCGGCGACGGAACGCGCGACCTCGGAAATCCTCAACGGCACCGAACGAATTCTTGAAGAGGCCGCAAAAGTTTCGCGGACCGACCCGGTCATCGCCGCGGCGATGAATGAAATCGAGAATCAGGGCACCAACATCCTGATGGCCTGCAGCTTTCAGGATATTACGGGTCAGCGAACCACCAAGGTCGTCAATACGCTGCGTTATATCGAGCAGCGGGTCAACGCGATGATCCAGATCTGGGGCATCGATGAAGCCGGTGGCAGTGGCCGGATTATCGACGGCGATGTCGCCGCGCACCGCAAGCTCGACGATGATCGTCCCGACGCGCATCTGTTGAATGGTCCGTCGCTGACCGGTGGTATCGATCAGTCGGCCGTCGACCAGTTGTTTTCCGGCGACCAGTTGTTTTCCGGCGAAATGTCGGCGGCCCCTGGCGCGGTGTCGGCGCCGGCCCGCGCGGACCGCGAACCGGACGCCGATGAGGAAACGGCACAACTGATGGCGACGATCCACACTCTGTTCGGTGACTAGAGCTGTTTCCGATCGCGTTGGATCGGAAACAGCTCTAGAACTTTGTTTTATCGCATTTTCTACGCCCAACTGGAATCCACTTGGTCGGAAAATGCTCTTGTGGGGTGCGTCATCGAATTTGCAACCGTCGCCCTCGCGAACGCGGGGGGAACTGCTCCAGGGCCGGTCCGCCCGGGCGAGGGCGCGGCCGGTGCCGTTCAGACGAAGTCTTGCGGCCGGCTGAGTTTGGCGCCCGGCCATAGCGCGGCGGCCGCGCGCTGGTACTGCGGCGCCCGCTCAAGCGTCGCGCCCAATCGGTCGGCGGCGTGCCAGGCCCAACGCGGGTCGTCGAGGAAGGCGCGGGCCAAGGCGATCATATCGGCGTGACCGGCGGTCAGGATCGCTTCAGCCTGGTCGGCCGCCGCGATCAGCCCGACGGCTCGCGTCGCCATCCCTGTGGTCGCGCGGATTTCCGCGGCGAACGGCACCTGATAGCCGGGCGCCGTTGGAATGCGCACATGGGGGACCAGCCCGCCCGACGACACGCAGACATAGTCGGCGCCGGCCTCCCGGGCCGCCGCGACGAATGCGGCTGAGTCGGCGACCGTCAGGCCCCCGTCAACCCAGTCGGTTGCCGAGATGCGGATGCCCAGCGCAACGGTGGCTGGTAGTGCGGTCCGGACCGCCTGCAGCACCTGCAGCGGAAAGCGCCGGCGATTGTCCGCGGTCCCGCCAAAGGCGTCGTCGCGGTGGTTGCTGAGCGGCGACAGAAACTGATGCAGCAGATAGCCGTGTGCGGCGTGAACCTCGACAACATCGAACCCGATACGCGCCGCCCGGCGCGCGGTTTCCGCAAACGCCGCGACGATGTGCTCAAGACCCGCCGCGTCCAGGGTGGCGGGAACCGGGTAATGATCGTCGAACGGCAGGGCCGATGGGGCAACCACCGGCCAGGGGTCTTCGTGACCCTTGAGGGGGCCGCCACCGTCCCAGGGGGCCTGGGTCGAGGCCTTGCGGCCGGCGTGGCCGATCTGGATCCCGAAGCGGGTTGTGGGGCCGGCGACGCGCCGTGCCGCGCCCAGGACCCGGCCCAGCGCCGCCTCGTTGTCGTCCGAATAGAGCCCGAGATCGCCATGGCTGATGCGGCCGCGCCGTTCGACCGCGGTCGCCTCGACGACAACGAGGCCGGCGCCCGAGGTGCCGAGCTGCATCAGATGCGCCAGGTGCCAGTCACTGGCACAGCCGTCATTGGCGCTGTATTGGCACATCGGGGCAACGACGACACGGTTGGGTATCGTGATGGGCCCGAAGGTGAAGGGGCTGAAAAGCAGGCTCATGATTGGATCCGCCGAAATTGGACCTTTTAAGGTCCTGGAAAGCAGTTTGATCCGTCAGGGCCGTCGGGAAACCGACGACGACCCGGCGCCATCGGTTCAGGTGCTCAGGAAACGGGGTGCGTTGCGGCCGGCGTCGTCGTCGAGGACAACGCAGGTCAGGTGACCGGTCTTCCAGGCCCCGGTATCGATGGCAATGCGGTTGGATTTGACATCGGGACGATCGACCATAACATGGCCGTGGACGACGATGGCGCCAAAATCGTTGGTGGCGCTCAGGAACGGGGCGCGGATCCAGATCAGATCGTCAGGACGCTGGCGCAATAGTGGCCGGGCCGGGTCGATGCCGGCATGGACCAGAACAAAGTTGCGCCAGGCCAGGGCGCGCGGCCGGCTGCGCAGAAAACAGCTATGGCTCTCGGGCAGTGCCGCCAACAGCGCCCGGCGCAGACGGACAAAGTCCTTGGCCGAGGGACGCTCGCTGATCGACGCACCGTAGCTTCTCAATGCCTGGCGTCCACCGAGCTTCAGCCAGGCCGGGCCGACCGCCGGGTCGCCGAGGAAATCGAGCATCCTTTGTTCGTGATTGCCCAGCAACGCCAGGCGCGCGACGCCGTCGTCCGGGGGGTCGATCAGATGGTCGATGACGGCGCGACTGTCGGGACCCCGATCGATCAGATCTCCCAGATAGCAGATCAAGGGTCGCGGTACCGGTTGCCGGTCGAGATCGGCGCGGATCTTGTCCTCCAGCGCGATCATCAGGTCGAGCCGGCCATGAACATCGCCGACGGCATAGACCCGGTCCCACTCGTCCTGGCGCGGGATCAGGGCGAACGGCCCGAGCGGCGCCGGGTCGTCAGCACCGTCGAGCGGCGATAATACCGCATCGGGCCGCAACCGATCCGTTTGCATCGGATCACGAAGATCCATCGACATTCCTTATCAGAGGCACGGGCCTGTCGGCGGGACGGAACCAGGAACCGGAGGGTGATTGGCCGGGGTCATCGCTCGACGGGTCGTCGCAGAAAAAGGGCGGTGGTTGTTTTGGCCGATGCGAAACCGATATTCAAGGTCGTCGAGGTGCTGCACCCGCTTCCCGTGGTCGAAAGGCGATCCGCCACCGGTCGAGGGGCATCATGTCATGACGTTTTGATTTCGGCGATGGCGCGATGCATCGTGGGGCTTGGCGCGAGGTCCTGCGGATCACGGGCCCCGCCCCATAAGGGAAAGGCAGGGAATGGTAGAACCACAGATTTCAGGGAACATGTCACGGGGTGATCTGATCCGGACGACGGCGGAACCGCATCCGGTGGGTGCCGGACCAGCGGTGGTGCCCGACCGATTCGCGCAAGTCCTGATCGCCGGGGGCCGGATTGTTGAACGCTATGGCCTGCGGATGGTGATCGCATTGGCGGGATTATTGGTGCTGATGGCGGTGTTTCGCCAGCCCGGCCAATGGCCGGTGGTTGGTGTGCTTTCTTTGTGGTTCTGGGGTGCCCTGGCGCTGACCGGCGACCCCGCCTTGTTCCGCGCCCCGGCGGATCGGGGAACGCGACCGCTATTGCGGTAACGGCGCCGTCACAGGGGACGCCGGGTCGATGGCCGGCGTTTCCGGCGCAGTCGGCAACATCAGCAGGCCCATGATGCCGTCGCAGTTGCCGGCGAAAGTTTCGAGTTCACGGCCGACGGCGATGTTACGCTGCCCGGTCGTGACGCCTTCACGCAGGCTGAACGCGCCGTCCGGGCGATCAATGACGTAAATCGCCGCAAAGGCGCCTTTCGCCGACCGGTAATCGATGCGGAACGTCAGTTGCCGGTCGGTGTAGCCCGTGGTCTCGGTGACATGGGCGCGACCAACCGTCAGAACCCGTTGGCTGGTGGGATCGACATCGACGCGAAAACTGATGGGTGCGCCGGGGGTGTGGCCGGTAAGCGCTTTGCCGTGGCAATTCAGGGTCACCGGTTCAGCCGCAGCGATCCCGGCGGAAGCCAGCGACAAGGCAAACGACAAGAACACGAACGTGCGGTGTGTCATAATCAATCATTCATCCGTGCCGTAACAGCGATACCGTCGTCACACTGACTGCCATGAGTCAATGTCCGATCTCGTCAATGCTGACTTCCGGCCGGAGCGCTGATTGCAGAACCGCATGCCGGCGCCGACGGGGATGCCGGGGCTCGCCGCCGTTCTCGCGGCTCCCGTGATCGTTTCCGTC
Organism: Azospirillaceae bacterium; assembly: GCA_031291675.1. Taxonomy (GTDB): domain Bacteria; phylum Pseudomonadota; class Alphaproteobacteria; order Azospirillales; family Azospirillaceae; genus JARLIO01. The sequence continues at coordinate 38,293 of JARLIO010000011.1, read as the reverse complement.
GACCGGACGCATCTGATGACAACCATCAACGACGTGGCTGACAGGCGTTTCAAGTGTTGATGATAGCTGCTACGGGAATAGCAGGCATTCACGCCATCGAGATGTCCACTATCTGGACTGGACACCGCTTTTGAAGAGCCATTACACCGCGTCGTCTTGAGTTTGGCGCGCCGCTTCTTCAAACAATCCGCTGAGATCACCCCAAAGTGTCTTTGAGGAAGCACCCGGTGGTGCCGCGATATCCGTTGCGGCACTGCCGCTCTGCTGATCTGCGTGATCGGACCGAGATTGTTGTATCGGAGCGTGACTTGCCGGGGCTGCGGGTTTTTCACTTGTGCTGCGTCGCCGCTTACGGACGACCTCAACCTCAATGAGGTTCTTGCCTTGTTTTACCAACATGGTTCTTTGGCTGTGGGATCGTTTTGGAAAGGTTCATCGGAACCTGCAATTCAAATAAGCGCCGATCGGGAACGATGCAAGCGATAATTCGTGTCTGGTCGTGCGACATCAAAAAAGGCCACGGTCAGGACTTCCCGATTGCGGCGGCATTATCCGGATTTGCTTCAATGCCACAGGGCGGTGGGCCGAGGCGTTTTCGGCCCACCGCCGGGGTCGTCCCGGCCGGTTTCCCGGGCTTTGTGCTGTCTTCCAGGCCGGTGATCAGGCGAGGGAGGGACGCATCGCCGGCTGCGGTTTCCAGAATTGCAGCACGAGATACAGGAGGGCCCCGGTCAGCGGCGTGCTGACCAACAGTCCGAGATGTAATCCTTCGTGCCCGGCCAGGAGATCGCCGACATTGGTGCCGGCGGTGCGGACAAACGCGATCGTCACCCAATAAAAGATCGTCGCATGAAGCGGAATCCGGTTTCCGAACGCCACCAACGCCAGAACCAGCGCCGAAAAAAACAGCGAGGCGACGGCGAGACCCAAGCCGTCCGCGGCGAAATCGCCGGCGGCCGTGCCCAAGGTCCCGGCAATCAACATCGATCCCCAATACCGGGCATTGGTCGCGGGCAGGTCGTGCGCGCCGGCGTCCCTGGTGCCCGTTGCCAGCGGATCGCGCGACACGTTCAGCGCCAGCAGCAGCGCCAGGCCGGCGATCACCCAGAGATAGTCGAGGTGAAAATCATGGGTCGCCAGATCGCCAAGATTGGTCGCGGCGGTCCGCATCGTGACGATCGCCAGCCAGTAATAGAGCTCGGTCCCGACCTGCGACCGGGACCGCCATTCCTTGAGCAGGATGATGCCGAGCAGCGCCGCCAGGGGTGGCAGGCCGCTGGCGTGGCCAAGATGCAGATTATGGGCGGCAAAATCGCCCATATTGGCGCCGAACACGGAGGCCAGACAGAGAGAAGTCCAGTATCGGGCGCCAAGCGTGGGAACATTGATTGTCTTCATCGTCGCATCACACCTGTATTTTTCAAGTCCTGTATTTTCGGAACATCCAGCGCGGACAGCACGCGCGGCGCCGGCAGCGTCGCGATGGCGGGAATTGTCCGGTTGGCGCAAACCGGCGGACAGGCTATATCCCTTTGATGAACTTGTGATGGCACTTGCCCGGGATCTTGCGCCGGGCACGGGGGAACGTCGTGGGCGGTGTGGCGATCGATTTCGAGACGGCCAATGAAACGCGGGTCAGCGCCTGCGCCATCGGTGTGGCCTGGATCGACGGCGGTTGTGTCGGTCGGGTCGTCGAGCGGCTGATCCGTCCGCACGAACTGCGCTTTTCACCGTTTTGTGTCCAGATCCACGGGATCCAGCCCGATGATGTCGCGGCGATGCCGTCCTTTCCCGAGGTCTGGAACGATGTCGCGCCGCGTGATCCCGACACCGTGATCCTGGCGCACAATGCTGCCTTCGATGTCAGCGTTCTGCGTGCCAGTCTCGACCTGTACGGCTTGCCCTGGCCCGATGTTCCGTTTCTGTGCACGGTCAAGATCGCCCGTCGGGTGTGGCCGGACCTGCCGAACCACCGCCTGTCGACGGTCGCCGATTATCTCGGGGTTGAACTGGATCATCATCAGGCCGGCAGCGACGCCCACGCCTGCGCCAGGATCGCCCTGGCCGCGATGGCAGCGACGGGGGTCGCGGATCTTCATGCCCTGGCCGCGGCGGTCGGGCTTCGTCCCGGCCGGATTGTCGCCGCGCCCAAGCCACCACGCCGCGGCGTTGGATAGAAGCCGCCCTGCGGCGGCGTTGGGCCGAAATCGCCGCGAGGCTGAGCGTCTTCGTCAGGGCTTGTCGAAAAGCCGGGACAGCAGTTCGTCCAGCGACAGCCCACCCGCACCGCGGCACAGCAGAACCAGCAGCATCGCCGCCCACTGGATATGGGTCGGCCAGGCCAGGGGATAGACGAAGACCTCGATGAATGTGGTCATACCCAGCAGCAGCGCCGCGGCCGGCCGGGTCAACAGCCCGAGCACCAGCAGGATCGGCGTTGTCAGTTCGATCGATGCGGCCAGCGGGGCGGCGATTTCCGGCGGCAGCAGTGGAACCCGATATTCCTCGCGGAAAAGTTGTAGCGTCGCCCCCCAATCGGCGAGCTTGGTGGTCCCGGAATTCCAGAACACGGTGGCAACGGCAAAGCGCAGGGGCAGTGCCAGCAGTGCGTAGGGGACGTGGTTCAGCGCGGCAACCACGGCCTTGACCGGGGGCCGAAGGCTGCTCAGCGGCGAAGGCGGCGGTGGACTCATGACGGCATCTCGATCGCAAGAGGGCGGGTCGCGGTGAAGCAGCCGGCGGCGAGCAGTTCGGCGAACAGCGTCAGCAGTGCTGCCGGCGTCGCATCGTCGAGGATGGTACGCAGCGGCTGGCCGCCACACAAGCGGGCCGCGAAATCGGTCTGCGCCGGGTCCAGGGCGTTGATCGTGACCCCGGCGGTGGCGCGATAGACCAGCAGGCCGCGGCGGTTCCCGGGCAGGGCGAGGCTTCGCAGGGTCGCGTCGTCATGGTCGAGCACCGCCCGCCACAGAATCTCGATCGGCCCGGTCACGGTCACCAGACGCAGCGAGGGGTGCGGTGTCAGCGCGTGATCCGCCGCGGCGTCGCCGAGCCCGGCCAGGGCCTGCGGCGTCAGGGACCCGGCATCGGGGGCCTGGGCCGCGGCGGCGATCGCCGCCTCCAGCCGGGCGACATCGGGCAGATAGGGCAGGGACGCCGTGGCAGGAAGTCGGGCGAGAAAGGCGGGGAATCCCGGGCCGGTGGTCGCAGCGCCATCGGCTTGCGCGTGGCAGCCATAGTCGTTGAGACCCGCGGCCCGCGGCGGGCGTTCCTGGACGAACAACGCGATCGCGGTTTCGAAGAAATCGACACCCACCAGCGCTTCGACCGCCGGGAATGTCTGCCGCAGCGCCGTCGTCAGGGTGCCGATATGGGTGTTGCGATGAATGCCGATCCGTGCGGTAGCCGGGATCCCGGGATCGGCGGCATCATCGAGCAGGCCGATCGCGGCCAGGGCGATGGCATCGTCGGGGTCGCGCAGACTGCGGACGAAGGCGGTCTGAAGGTCACGCAAACGCGGCATGGCGCTCCCTCTCCGACGTGTGCTGCGGGGCTGCGGCCAGGATCGCGTCGGCCTTGGCGGCTTCGGCGACCAGAATATCGAGCGCCGGCAGGTTGTTGTCCCACTCGATCAGCGTCGGGATCCGGCCGAAGCGCTGGATCGCCGCCGAGAACAGCGTCCACACCGGATCGCTGACCGCCGATCCGTGGTCATCAATCCGGATGTCGCGCCCGTTGATGGTGCGGATCGCATGCCCGGCCAGATGGATTTCCTGGACCGCAGCCGCCGGGATCGTGTCGAGATAATGCATCGCGTCCCAGCCATGATTGCAGGCGCTGACGAAGATGTTGTTGACGTCGCACAACAGGCCGCAGCCGGTTGCCGCGACCACGGCACCGAGGAACTCCGCTTCCGGGATCGTCGAATGACGATAACGCAAATAGCTTGACGGATTCTCAACCAGAATCTGGCGGCCGAGACCGTCCTGGAACCGCTCCACATTGCGACAGACCACGGCCAGCGCCTCTTCGGTCAGGGGCAGGGGCAGCAGATCGGCGACATAGAGGCCGTCGCCGAGGCTCCAGGACAGATGGTCGGAGACCAGGGCCGGCTCAAAGCGGCGCACCGCATCCCGGACGCGCGCCAGGTGATCGGCATCAAGGCCGTCCGCGCTGCCCAGTGACATGCCGACACCGTGCAGCGACAAGGGGTAGTCGGCGCGGACCGCCTCAAGGCACGCCGCCGGGTTGCCGCCGCCGGTATAGTTTTCGGTATGGACCTCAAGCCAGCCGACGGCCGGCCGGGTCTCGATCACATCGCGATGGTGGGGAAAGCGCAGGCCGATCCCCGCCGAAGCGGGGATCGTGCCCGGCCACCCGCCGGAACACGCCGACAGGTTTGACACGGATGGGGGACCGTTACGCGGGGTTGAGGGTGCCGCCGGCAATCTTGGCGCAGGCGCCGGCCGGGATCAGGATGAAGGACTTGGGGTCGCGGGCCATGCTCGCCTGACCCGCGCAGGAATGGCTGCCGGCGGCGCAATCATTCTTGGCGACGGCATTGACACCGAAACATTTCACGGCCGCTTCGGTCTTCGCCATCGGCGCCGGATCGGCGGCGCTGGCAACGGTGGTCTGCATGGCGGCAGCGAGACCCAGGACGGTGGACAGTGCGGCGACAGTGGCAAAACGAGACATCTGAGTGCTCCCTGTTTGGTGGGACGCCCGACAGCGGGCGTTCAGGGGAAGGTTCGTCGCGGGGCCGGCCGACGTTACATCGCCAGGCACAGTTTTTTCGGGTTGGCGCGGCGCCCGCCTGTGATCCTTTGGCATCGCTCTGGACCTGGCCCTGGCCCCGTGCAATCTTGCCGGCGTCGGGATCGTGGACCTTCGGCGCGCGCGGGTCTGGTGGCGTCAGGGGAAGCGGGTGCCGCGGTGCCGGTTCCGACCTGCGGCACAGGGTTGCGTTGTCGAATTGTTCTGTTCGGGAGCGGGGTAACGCAGTGGCGGAAGAATCCGACTGGTCGGCGCTGATGGTTCGCGCCCAGGGGGGCGACGCCGCGGCCTATCGTCAGCTGCTGGGGGCGGTGACCCCCTATTTGCGGGCCTTGGCCCATCGTGCCGGGCTGGATGGACCTGAAATCGAGGATGGCGTGCAGGATATTCTGCTGACCCTGCACATGATCCGCCATACCTATGATCCGACGCGTCCCTTTGCGCCCTGGCTGGTCGGTGTTGCCCAGCACCGCCTGACCGATCGTTTGCGGCGTCGCGGCCGTCAGGGGGCGCGCGAAATGCCGCTGACCGAAGAGCATGAAACCTTTGCCCATGATGAAACGAACCATCATGAAGAGCGAAGTGATTCGCGCCGTCTGCGCGGCGCGATCGAGACCTTGCCCGCGGGGCAGCGGCAGGCCATCGAACTGCTGCGCTTGAGAGAACTTTCATTGAGGGAGGCATCGGCGATCAGTGGCCAGTCCGAGACGGCGCTCAAGGTGGCGGCGCATCGGGCGATCAAGCGGTTGCGGACGCTGTTGGAGGGATTGTGAGAGCGATGACGACCACCGATCATCTCATCGAATCGCTCGTCGATCATCTGGCGCCGGTGCAGCCGCTGGCGCCGCCCGCGGTGCGCGCCACGCGGCTGATCGTGCTGGCAACCGTTTTGATCACGCTGTTGGCCGCGGCACGCGGGTTGCGGGCGGATCTGGACCAGCGCCTGGTGGAGCCGGACTTTGTCGTGGCGCTTCTGGGGTCGTGGCTGACGGGCGTGACCGGGACCCTGGCGGCCCTGTCCATCGGGCTTCCCGACCGGTCGCGCCGCTGGTTCCTGTTGCCACTGCCGGCATTCCTGGTCTGGGTCTGGGGCGTCGGTGCCGGCTGTCTGGGGCATTGGGTCGCGATTCCCACCGGCGCGCCGATCGTCGCGGACAGCGTGCGCTGCCTGGAAACGCTGGTCATGGCCAGCGTTCCGCTGGCGCTGGTGCTGTGGCGGATGCTGCGCCGGTCCCGGCCGCTGCGCGCTGCCAACACGGCGTGGCTTGGGGCGCTGGCGGTCGCGGGCTTTGCCGATACCGCGCACCTGTTGATCCATGTCGTCGACCCGACCGCGCTGGTGCTGGTGATGAATCTCGGCGTGACCGGGCTGATCCTGGTTGGTTGCGGCATCGTCGGCAGCTGGCGGGGCGGACGCCTGCTGGGATCGCCGGGGCGCTGAAGGCGCCTCCGGGCCGGGGCGGGCTGGTATAAGGCCGTGATCGAGCAACCCTTGACGTGACTCTGTCTACTCAAAAGGTTGAGGCCAGGATCTCCGGCAAGGTCGCCTGAAGCCCTGGACAATGGCCGCCCGCCGCCCTTCTTCGGATTTGTCCATCAACGCCCATTTTCGGCTGCCGCGGCGATCCCGCTTGACAAAGGCGGGTCTCGGTGAAAAAACCTATTTCCAAGTAGAAAAAACGTTTTCCCGACCCTGAAAGCAGGATCGGAAGACCTTGGGGTCGCGCCAATGGATGCGGAAGACCTTGCGGACCTGATTGATGTCCCCGAACCGATCGCGGCACGCGTGACGATTCGTGATGTTGCGCGCGAGGCGGGCGTCAGCATTTCGACCGCATCGAAGGCGCTGAACGATCAGGGCCGGATGACCCCCGAAACCCGCGATCGCATTCGCACGGTGGCCCAGACGCTTGGCTTTACACCCAATGCCATGGCGCGCGCGCTGGTGAGCCAGCGTTCTTTCACAATCGGCCTTCTGACGAATGATACCTATGGCCGTTTCACGCTGCCCGTCGCGGCCGGACTTGCTGGCGCGATGGTTGATCGCGGCGTGTCCGTTTTCCTCTGCGCGCTCGAAGACGATCCCGAGCGCGCACGGATCAATCTGCGCGCCATGCAGGAGAAGTGCGTCGACGGGCTGATCGTCGCCGGCAAGCGCATCGACCGCCGCCCGCCGCTTGATCTCGCCCGACTGCCGATGCCGGTCGTTCATGTCAATTCGGCCGCGGCCGAGAGTGACATTGCCTTCGTGCCGGACGACTTCGGCGGTGCCAAGGCGGCGGTTGCGCATCTTATTGCGCTGGGCCGGCGGCGTATCGCGCATGTCACGGGACCCGACAGTTTCGCCGCCGTGGCGCTGCGCGCCGAAGGCTGGCGCGACGCGCTCGGGGAAGCCGATTTGCCGTGTTTCGGCGTGGCCGAACGCGGCGATTGGTCCGAGGCGTTTGGATTTGCGGTGGGCTGTCGGCTCATCATGGCACCATCGGCGGACCGGCCCGACGCGGTTTTCTGCGGCAACGATCAGATCGCGCGCGGCCTCATCGACGCGCTGACCCTGCATGGTATCCGTGTTCCGGACGACCTCGCGGTCGTCGGCTACGACAATTGGGAGATTTTCGCCGCAGCAACCCGCCCGCCATTGACCTCGGTGGACATGGCCTTGACCGAACTTGGCCGCATCGCCGGTGCGGCTCTCCTTGATCTTGTCGGCGGCACGCGCGTCGAGCCGGGAATAAGGCGCATGCCGTGCCGACTGGTGGTTCGCCAATCCTGTGGTGCTCCAGCGAACTGACGCCTTGACAAACAACCACCCAGCAACAGGGTGGAGCGATAAACAAGAAAGCCTGCGCGTTCAGGCATACTCGGGAGGAAAAAATGTCATACGCAACACTCTTCGGCGGACTATTTCTTGCTGCAGCCGCCGTTACATCGCAAGCAGGCGCCGAAACGATCAGCCTTTGGGCGCGCTCCGACGATTCGACTTTCATGCCGAAACTCGTCGATGCCTTCAACAAGAGCCATGAGACCAGGGTCGAGCTGCAGATCGTCCCGGTCAACGAACTCGTGCAGAAATACGCGATCGCGTCCGCCGGCGGCAGCGCACCCGACGCGCTATCGCTCGACCTCATCTATACGCCGGCATTCGCCTCCTCCGGCCAACTGGAAGATCTGACCGACCTCGCGAAATCGCTGCCGTATTTTTCCAGCCTGTCGCCGGCGCATCTCTCCGTCGGCACCTTCGAGGGGAAGATCTACGGCATGCCGTTCTCGGCCGACGCCTCCGTCCTGCTGTGGAACAAGGATCTCTTCAAGAAGGCTGGCCTTGATCCGGAAAAGGGCCCGACCACCTGGGCGGAGATCCGCGCCGACGCCGAGAAGGTCCGCGCGCTCGGCGCCGACACCTACGGTTATTATTTCTCCGGCAATTGCGGCGGCTGCAACATCTTTACCTTCACGCCGCTCATCTGGGCGTCGGGCGGCGACATCTTTTCCGATGGCGGCAAGAAGGCCACGCTCGACACGCCGCAGATGCGCGATGCGATCGCTTTCTATCAGGGCATGGTCAAGGACAGGTTCGTGCCCGCCGGCGCGAGGACCGACACGGGCACCAACTTCTTTGCCGCTTTCGCGACCGGCAAGATCGGTATCACCCCGTCCGGCTCCTTCGCCATCGGCGCCCTCAACGGGCAATATCCGAACCTCCACTATGGCGTGACCTATCTGCCGGGCAAGACGGGCGGCACTTCGTCCTTTGCCGGCGGCGACAATTTCGTCGTCTCCAAAGGCACGAAGAAACTCGGCGCGATCAAGGAATTCCTCGAATACGCCTATTCGCTTGAGGGCCAAACATTGCTCGCCAGGAACGGCAGCCTGCCGGTGCGTGGCGATATTGCCAAACAGGCACTCGCCGATCTCGATGCGCGCTATCTGATCGCCGCCGACGCCATGGCCAAGGGCCGCACACCCTATTCGGTCGTCTTCAACGATCTGATCAATTCAGCGAACGGTCCCTGGAACACGACGCTCAGCAAAGTGCTGTTCGCTGATGCAGGCGCCATCGAACCGTCCCTGAAGGAAGGCGACGCGGCGATGCAATCAATCATCGACGCGGCGCGCTGACGTTCCATGCCCCTGTGAGGTCGGCCCCGATGCCCGGATCCTCACGTCAGGGATGAGACCAGGTTCGCGACCCCGTCGTCGCGGACCGGCCGTCCCCCGCTTCCGTTCTGAGACCGCCGGAGACCGACCATGACGGCTAATCGTGACATCGTGCCATCGCGACGAAGACCTCGCCGGCAATGGATCGGCCTGCTCTATATCGCCCCGGCGATTGCACTCGTCGTCGCCTTCTTCGCCGTGCCACTCGTCATGACGGCCTGGATGTCGCTCCATAATTGGCCGCTGATCGGCCGGCGGCGCTGGATCGGTTTCGGCAACTATCTCACGCTCTGGAACGACCACGGCTTCTGGAACGCACTCCAATTCACGGTCTTCTATACGATCGCCGCTACGATCGGGCTTCTGGCCGTCGGCCTGGCGCTCGCGCTCTTCGTCGAACGCCCACGCCCCGGCGTCAACCTCTATCGCACCGCCTTCTTCCTGCCGGTGGTGGTCGGCTTTGCGTCGGCCAGCTTGCTATGGGCATGGCTGTCGAATGTCGATTCAGGCCTGTTCTCGCCGCTCGCCCAGTTGCTCGGACTGACCGCCGCGCCCTACGACCTCAACGCCGACTTCACGCCGGCGTTCTGGTCGGTGACGCTGATGGTCGTCTGGAAGATGTCCGGCTTCTACATGGTGATTCTGATGAGCGGCCTTCAGGCGGTGCCCGCCGACTATCACGAGGCGGCACGCATTGATGGCGCCACCTGGCTCCAGCGCTTCCGGTACATCACGCTGCCGCTGATCCGCCGCCCGCTCGCGCTGGCGCTGATCCTTGCCGTCACGGGATCGATGCTCGCCTTCGACCAGTTCTACATCATCCTCGCCGGCGGTCCGCAGAACCAGACCGTGACCGCCGTCTACTGGATCTTCAATCAGTCTTTCGTCTCGTTCCGGCTCGGCTATGGCGCGGCGCTTTCCATGGTGCTGCTTGGGATTCTCCTGATCCTGAGCCTCGTGCAATTGCGGCTCTTGCGCTCTGGGGAGGACGGCCGATGACCGTATCAACCATATCTGGCGCCGTCGCCAGCCCCCGCCGTCGGATGCCACGCCGGATCGACATCATGTCGCATGCGGCCGGCATCCTCGTCGCGCTCTTGTTTCTTGCGCCGATCGCCTGGGCGGTGCTCGCCACCTTCAAATCGCGCTCCGAGGCCGCACAGCCGCCGCTGCCGCCTTGGCCGACGGAGGGCATCAGCCTCGACAATTTCCGCACGCTGGAGAATTTCGGCGCAGGCATTCTGCACCATACGCTGAACAGCCTGATCGTCGCGATCGCGACCACCGCGCTCACGATTCTGGTCTCGGTGCTCGCCGGCTACGGCTTCTCGCGCTACCGGTTTCCGCTGAAGGGTTTTTTCTTCGTCCTCGTGCTGGCGACGATGATGGTGCCGTTCCAGTCGATCCTGACGCCCCTGTTCCTGATCCTGGCCGAACTCAAGCTGCAGAACACGCTGGTCGGGCTTGTGCTCATCTATGTGACGCTGCAGCTGCCGTTCTCGGTCTTCATGATGCGCAATGCCTTCGACGCGGTGCCGCCGGAGATCGCCGAGGCCGCGCGTATCGACGGCGTGACCGGGTTGCGGCTCTTGATCCATGTGCTCGGCCCCCTGGTCATGCCCGGGATCGTATCGGTCGGCCTGATCGCTTTTCTGAACGCCTGGAACGAATTCCTCGCCGCACTCGTATTGCTGACCAGCCAGGACAATTACACACTTCCTGTTCTGTTGACCGCCGTGCGCGCCGGCCATTACGGCTCGATCGACTGGGGCGCGGTGCAAGCGGGCGTCACCATCATGATGATCCCCTGTCTCATCCTCTTCCTCGCCCTGCAACGCCACTACATCCGCGGCCTGACCGCCGGCGCGGTGAAGTGATGCTCGAAACATCATCAGCCAAGGACCGTCCCATGAATACCGCCGCCTCCCGGCCTCCGCTCGCCCTGTTCCGTCCGCCGTCCATCGAGCAGATCAAGGTCGGCGGCTTCTTTGGACCGCGCATCGACACGATCGCCACCGTGACCGCCCACACGCTGCTTGACCGCTGCATCGAGGCCGGCATGCTCGATCAGGTCGATCCGGACCGGCCCAATCCAGGCCTGCGCATTCCCTATCAGACCGGCAACGATCAGGTCACGACCCAGATGTTCTGGGATTCCGACTTCGGCAAATCAATCGAGGCGGCGGCCTATGCGCTCTACCGCAAGCCGGATCCCGTGCTCGAGGCCCGGGTCGACGAGATCGTCGATGCCTATGGCCGCCTCCAGGCTGAAGACGGATACCTCAATTCCTGGTATCTGCGCATGGAGCCGGAGAAGCGCTGGACGAACCTGCGCGACTGCCATGAACTCTATGACGCCGGACATCTGATCGAGGGCGCGGTCGCCTATTTCCACGCCACCGGCAAGCGCAAATTCATGCTTATCCTGGCGCGCTATGCTGATCATATCGCCAGCGTTTTCGGTTCCGGCGACGGCCAGCGGCGCGGCTATTGCGGCCATCCCGAAATCGAACTGGCGCTCGTCAGGCTCGCACGCGCCACGGGCGAGCGGCGTTATCTCGACCTCGCACGGTTCTTCATCGACGAGCGCGGCCAGAGCCCGCATTATTTCGCGGGCGAAATGCGTGCGCGCGGCGAAACGATGGCCGACTATCATTTTGCCACCTATGAATACAATCAGTCGCATGTGCCGGTGCGCGAGCAGCGGACCGTCGTCGGCCATGCGGTGCGCGCAGCCTATCTCTATTCCGGTATGGCTGACATCGCGACCGAATATGGCGACACGACGCTCAGGCCCGCGCTCGACGCGCTCTGGACCCATCTCACGGAGCGCAACCTCTATGTCACCGGCGGTTTTGGTCCCTCCGCCGACAATGAGGGCCTGACATTCGACTATGATCTGCCCAATGCCACGGCCTATCAGGAAACATGCGCCTCGGTCGCGCTCGTCTTCTGGGCGAACCGGATGCTCGGCATGGGGGCCGTCGGCCGCTATGCCGACATCATGGAGCAGGCGCTCTATAATGGTGCGCTCGTCGGCCTGTCGCTCGACGGAACCCGCTTCTTCTATGACAACCCGCTTGAAAGCCGGGGCCAGCACCATCGCTGGATCTGGCACCGCTGCCCGTGCTGCCCACCCAATATCGCGCGGCTCGTCGCCTCGGTCGGTACCTATATGTACGGCGTCGCTGACGACGTGATCGCGGTGCATCTCTATTGCGAGAGCGAGGCAACACTCGCGGTCGGCGCCGTGCCCGTGACGCTGACCCAGGCCACGCGCTATCCGGTCGACGGCCGGATCGAGATCGCCGTCGATCCGAGCACGCCGGCGGCCTTCACGCTTGCGTTGCGCATTCCCGGCTGGGCACGCAGCGCGACGCTCAGCATCAATGGCGCGGACGTCAGCCTTCAGTCGCTTGTCACGGACGGCTATGCCCGCGTCAACCGCACCTGGGCACCGGGCGACCGACTCGCGCTGACACTCGACATGCCGGTCGAGACGATCCACGCGAGCCCGAAGGTTGGCGCCGACCAGGGGCGCGTTTCCTTGATGCGCGGTCCGCTCGTCTATTGCCTCGAAGAGGTCGACAACGGCGCCGCGCTCAATTCGCTGGTCTTGCCGGCTGGCGGCGCCTTTGTCTGCGAGCCGGTGGACGGGCTCGACGGCGCCGTCGCGATTGCCGCCGATGGCTTGAGGGAAACGCCCGCCGCGCCCCGCGCGCTCTATATCAACCAGGCTCCCGCCCGGGTGCCGGCGCGCATCAAGGCCGTGCCCTATTATGCCTGGGATAATCGCGCGGGTGGCGAAATGCTCGTCTGGGTTCGGCAGGAGGGCACGCGATGACGTCGGCCGCCAGGGCCGCGTCCAGGGGTGCCACCACGCCCGCCTCGGGCGTCGTCCTTGATCGCGTCACCAAGCGCTTCGGCGCCGTTGACGTGTTGCGCGACATTAGTCTCACGATTGCGGATGGCGAATTCATCGTCTTCGTCGGTCCTTCCGGCTGCGGCAAGTCGACGCTTCTCCGCATGATCGCGGGCCTTGAGGAGGTCAGCGACGGCACGATCGCCATCGGCGGGCGCGATGTCACCGATGCCGAGCCGTCGGAGCGCGGTATCGCAATGGTGTTCCAGACCTACGCGCTTTATCCGCATCTTTCGGTGCGCGACAATATGGGTTTCTCGCTGAAGATGGCCGGTCGGCCGCGCGCCGAGGTGGCGGCCAAGGTCGAAGCCGCCGCCGAGCTGTTGCATCTGATCGCTCTCCTGGACCGGCGCCCGGCGCAGCTCTCCGGCGGACAGCGCCAGCGCGTCGCGATTGGCCGCGCCATCGTGCGCGATCCCCGTGTCTTCCTGTTCGACGAACCGCTGTCGAACCTTGATGCCGAACTTCGGATCGAGATGCGCATCGAGATCGCCAAATTGCATCGCCGGCTCGGCAACACGATGATCTACGTGACGCATGACCAGACCGAGGCGATGACGCTGGCCGACCGGATCGTGGTGCTCCGCGGCGGTCGCATCGAGCAGGCCGGCAAGCCGGCAGACATCTTCGGTGACCCCGACAATCTCTTCGTCGCTGGTTTTATCGGCTCGCCTAAGATCAATGTCCTGCCCGGCCGGTTCACGACCGAAGGTTTGGAGATCGACGGCTCGCTCCTCACCGGCCCCGATTGCATCGCGGGCCAACGCTGTGATGGTGCGGTTTCCGTCGCGATCCGGCCGCATCTTCTCCATCTTGTTGGAGATTCTGATCCCGGTATCCCGGTCAAAATTGATTTTGCCGAATATCTCGGCGACAAGACCTATGTCCATGGCCAGTCACGCAGCGATCACGCGGTCGTGACCGAGATCGCGTCAGGCCCGCCGCCGGCACCGGGATCAATCATCCGGCTCGGCTCTCGTCCAGAAGATGTCTTGCTCTTCGATGGTGGTGGAAGCCGCTTGCGCTAGAGCATTTTCCGACCAAGTGGACTCCGGTTGGGCGTAGAAAATGCGACAAATCAAAGATCTAGAGCTGTTTCCGATCCAACGTGATCGGAAACAGCTCTAGTGGGGGGGCGTCATCGAGTGTGCGACCGTCGCCCTCGCGAACGCGGGGACCCAGAGCCGCACGCTCCGAACGATGGCGCCTGGGGCCCTGGATGCCCGCGTTCGCGAGCATGACGCTGGCGAGAGATCCTCTCATTGTCAGCGACGCGAGCCACTAGTTCTTGCCAGCCCGCAGCCTGGCAGCATCGCGCGCGGGCGGCGTGCCAAACATGCGTGTGTACTCGCGGCTGAATTGCGATGCGCTCTCATAACCAACGGCATAAGCTGCGCCGGACACATCGGCGTCCGCGATCAAACGGCGCCTTGCCTCCTGCAGGCGGAGCGCCTTCTGATATTGCAGTGGGCTCATCGCGGTCGCGGCTCGAAAATGGCGGTGAAACGTCGCCGCGCTCATCCCTGCAATCGCAATCAACTCTTCAATGCGAACGAGGCGATCGAAGTTCGCGCGTAGATGGGCGATAGCATTCCTGATCTGCGCAATTCGGCTATCGCTTCGAGCGGCTTGGCGAAGCAGCGCCCCTTGTGGCCCCTGGAGGATCCGAAAGAGAATCTCGCGCTCGAACAGCGGCGCCAGCGTGTCGATCTCCTCTGGAGCGTCCAGCAGCCGCAACATCCGTGACCAGGCATCGAGAAGCGCAGGGGTCATCGCGGACACCGCAAAGGCCGTCGTATCGACACGGTCCTCGCGAGGTATATCAACAACCTGGTCCACGAGGATATCCTGGTCGATCGCCAGCCGCGCCGCGACGTAGGGCGCTTCAGGCGAGGTTTCGATCATGACGCTTGATGCGGGCACGTCGATCGAGGCTATGAAAAAATGATTGGCGTCGTAGCGAAGCGTGCGGTCACCGATCACGACGCGCTTGGCGCCGCGCAGCACGATGCCGAGCATGGGCCGGTACAGCGTTGGGATCGGCCAGTTGGTCTCCTTCGCGACATGAACGCTCACACGCGGGATCGACGCTCCCCCTGGCTGAGTGGCGTGGCGGTAAGCGAGGCCGGCGAGAGTTTCGTGCATCACATTCAATCCTTCGCGCCGCCCGCGAAGGCAAGCCCCGTTCGGCAGCGGTTCTCATTTTGGCTGTCGGCCCGCGGGCTGCCGCCCGCACCCGCTGGGGGTGAACCCCGAATCCCCCTCTATTTTGACAAAAACAAAGGGGTCTGGGGCATTGCCCCCGTTGGGTTTGGGCGAAAGCCTAACGCTTCGTCGCCAAAATGAGAACGGCTGTCCATTCGGTCACTAAGACGGCATTTGATCGGATCAGGCAAGAGTTTGCGACGATCCGGCGTGGAGAAGCTGCGGTCAGCCCGATATAAGAATGGAGAAGACGGTCGATCGAAAGGCTTGAAAAAGCGGCATGTCACAGTCTTTGGCGATGGAGCCACTCGGCCCGATCGCCTGATCCTATCTACCTGCCCGTTTATTTCAATCAGGAGAGTCCCCATGCGCTACAACATCCTTGGCCGCACCGGCCTGTTCGTTTCCGAACTCTGCCTCGGCACCATGACCTTCGGTGGCGGGAGCGGTATCTACAGCAGCATGGGCGGCCTGCAGCAGAAAGAAGCTGACGGTCTGGTCAAGACCGCGATCGATGCCGGCATCAACTTCATCGATACGTCCGACGTCTATTCAAAAGGTCTTTCCGAACAGATCACCGGCCAGGCGTTGCGCAACCTCGGGATCGCACGGGAAGATGTGATCGTCGCCACCAAATTCTTCGGGCCTACGGGCGACGGCCCGAACGCGCGTGGCACGTCCCGCTCGCATATGCTCTACGCCCTGGAGGGCAGCCTCAAGCGCCTGCAGGTCGACCATATCGATCTTTACCAAATCCACGGCTTCGACCAGATCACGCCGATGGACGAGACGCTGCGGGCGCTCGACACGGTCGTCCAACAGGGCAAGGTCCGTTATATCGGCGTCTCCAATTGGGCCGCCTGGCAGATCGCAAAGGCGGTCGGTATCGCCAACCAGTTCAATCTGGCCCGCTTCGCATCGCTTCAGGCATATTATACGATCGCCGGACGCGACCTGGAGCGTGAACTGGTGCCGATGATGGCATCCGAAGGCATCGGGCTGATGGTGTGGAGTCCGCTGGCGGGCGGTTTTCTGTCAGGCAAATATCGCCGCGACGGCGCCAAGGACGGCGACAACCGCCGCGCCACCTTCGATTTCCCGCCGGTCAATGAGGAACGCGGCTACAACGTCATCGACGCGATGAAGCCGATCGCGGAAGCCAAGGGCGTCTCGATCGCCCAGATCGCACTCGCCTGGCTGCTGCACCAAAAGGCTGTCACCTGCGTAATCATCGGTGCCAAGAAGCCAGAGCAACTCGATGATAACATCGCCGCGACCAAGGTGGTGCTGACCGACGCCGAACTGAAAACACTCGATGAGGTCAGCAAGCTGCCCGCGGAATATCCCGGCTGGGTATTCGAGTTCCAGAGCAAGGTCCGTGGTGACCAGCTCAAGCAGGAACCGCGCGGGGTCTGAGCGCGCCGATCCCCATCCTCCGTTCGTTTCGAGCGCCGTCGAGGGACGCTGCGCACCGTATCAAGTGCATGGGCTCAGCGTCGCCGCGGCCCAGCAGGCCGGTGTCCCGGAGACCCCCGAACCAAAGCCGGACCACGAATTCGCTGTCGTGCGCGACGACGGCCAGGAGGAAGCCATCCGCCAGCACCAGATCCGGCGCCGGGCTTCAGGCCGGGGCGGCGGCGGTGTTCCGCAGCGGGCGCGAACGGATCAGCAGCACCGTGGCGATCAGCCCGGCCAGGGCGGCGGCCGCGGCGGCAAACAGAAACGCCGCCGGGTAGCCCCGGGCGTGGATGATGACACCGGTAATCGGGCCGGTCAGCCCCAGCGACAGGTCGAGGAACACCGAAAACAACCCCAGCGCGGCGCCGCGGCTGGCCGGCGGCACCCGGTTCATCGCCTCGACCCCCAAAGCGGGAAACACCAGGGAGAAGCCTAAACCCGACAAGGCGGCCCCGACCAGGGCGCCCCAGGGATGGGGCGCCCACCACAGCAGCCCGAGCCCCAGGCATTCGGTCGCCAGCGAGGCCATCGCCACGCGCAGGCCGCCGCGTCGATCGATCTGGGTGGTGAACAGAAACCGGGCGGCGACGAAGGCGACGCTGAAGCTCGTCAGGGTGAAGGCGGCATGGGGCCAGTGGCGGCTGGCGTAATAGAGGGTGATGAAGGAGGCGATGGTGCCAAACCCGATCGATCCCAGCCCGAGCCCCAGCCCGTAGGGCAGCACGCGCCGGATCACATGACGGATCGGCAGTCTTTCGCCCCGAATGATCGGACTGTCGCTTTTGAACAGGCTGCCGATCAGGCCGACCACCGGAAAGGCCAGGGCGACGGCCGCGATTGGCAGCAAGCCCCCTTGTTGTTGCAACAGCACGCCACACGGTGCCCCGACCGCCAGCGCGCCATAGGTGGCAATGCCATTCCACGAGATCACCCGGGCGGTATTGGCAACCCCGACCTGGCCGATGCCCCACAAGGTCGAGCCGGTCGAGACGCCGCTTTCGCCCATGCCCAACAGCAGACGGGCCAGCACCAACGCGGTGAGACAAAGGGCGGGGGTCGCTTCCAGCCACGCCGCCATCGTCATCAGGACACCGCTGAGGATGCAGGCGCATAAGCCCCAGCGAACGGTTTTGCGCGCGCCGATGCGGTCGGCGAGTTGGCCGGTCTGGGCCCGGGTCAGCAAGGTCGCCAGATATTGGGTGCTGACGACGCTGCCGGCGACGATCGAGGAATAGCCGAGCGTGAAATGGACATAGCCCGGCAGGGTCGACAGCGAGATGCCGATCAGGAAATAGACGATGAAGGTGAAGGCGACCGATGTCACGATGGAAACCAGGGTTCCAGCGCCGACGGTTCGGGTTTTCTGAGACAACGCAACTCTTCCTTCGGGGTGACGCCCGGGTACCACCCTGGTCCGGCGGCATCATGCCGGTTCCATATCATTTCCCGGTCTTCCGGACCCATGCCGGTTCAACGCGGCTCACGCGCAGTTTCAGACCGGTTCATGGTCCTGGTTTCGCAATTACGACGTGTTCGATGACAGGACATCGAAGTCCCGGTGTATCGTTTGATCATTCGTGATGATCGACACCGTTTGTACGGGAATACCAACAATGCCCGATCCTGACCTGAGCGATATCGAAGCCTTCATCGCCGTGGCCCGGCATCGCAGCTTTCGGGGCGCGGCATCCGTCCGGGGCGTGTCCGCGTCGTCGCTCAGCGAAGCGGTGCGCCGGCTCGAGGCCCGGCTTGGCGTGCGTCTGCTCAACCGCACGACGCGCAGCGTGACCCTGACGGAGGCCGGGGCCCGCCTTCTGGAGCGTCTGGCCCCGGCGCTGGGCGAGGTCGCCGCGGCCCTCGATGCCGTCAACGGCCTGCGCGACAGCCCGACCGGCACCTTGCGGCTCAATGTTCCGGTCATCGTCGCCCACCTGATCCTTCCCCCGATCATCGAGGCCTTCCTGAAGCGGCACCCGGGCATCACGCTGGAAATCAGTGCCGAGGACAGCTTCATCGACGTCCTGGCCGCCGGCTTTGATGCCGGTATTCGTTATGATGAAAGGCTGGAGCAGGACATGATCGCGGTTCCGATCGGTCCCCGGGTCCAGCGCTATGCCACCGCCGCGGCCCCGGCCTATCTGGCGGCACAGGGCCGGCCGCAACATCCGCGAGACCTGTTGGGACATGCCTGCATTCGCCATCGCTTCGCCAGCGGCGTCAAGCCGCCCTGGGAGTTCGAGCGTGCCGGTGAGGTGGTGCGGATCGACCCGACCGGCCCCTTGGTCGCCAACAGGATCGAGCTGGAGCTCAGCGCCGCGATCGCCGGGCTGGGTTTGATTTCGACCTTCGAAGGCTGCCTGGCCCCGGCCCTGGCCACCGGGGCACTGGAACCGGTGCTTGAAGACTGGTGGTTGAGCTTTTCCGGGCCGTTTTTGTATTACGCCGGCCGGCGGCATTTGCCGGCACCGCTGCGCGCCTTCATCGATTTTATCAAAGCGCCCGTCGCGGACGCCGCCGGTCGTATCTCAGTTTGAATTTCTGCAAGGGGTGGGGAGCGGTCTGCCTGCCGTCAGGGTCGGATGTTGAATACCGGCTATTCGGTTTAAGGCGAGTTGGGGTCGGAAGGGGACGGGTGCCTTTCGGGCACGCCTCACGCAACGGCAGACATACCAGCACTCTGTACTCTGCAACAGGCACGTTGGGTTTCATCGCTGGACGTAGCGTGGCTGCGTGGAAAGGTTCAAATTATTTCATGATCCAAAAATCGTTGGTTGCTTTGGTTGATGCTTGGAATAATTATCGCCCTTAGGTGACGGCAGTATGCCGTGCGGAGGCGGATGCGGCAGCGTTGGCGCGGAAGCACATTGAGTCGGATTTTTTATAATGACCGAATCTGGTTCGCCGTTTTCTGCGGCAGAACAAGGCCTTGGCTATTTTTTTCAGCCGCGATTTGCGTTGCTGAAAATATTGGAACTTCCCGAAAGCACCGCAGTCTTCCTTGAGAAGGAAGACGACGTCGAGTTCATCTCCAAGAATGGCATACGGTCACTCGGCTCGCTTAAGCATAAGGCGGGAGGCGACAAGCTGACCAACCTGTCGATCGATTTCTGGAAATCTGTCCGGATTTGGCTAGCTTACTATCGCAAGACCGGCGGCATCGCATCGAATGGCCGATTCCTACTCTTCACGACAGCCGACCTTGGCAAAAGCACATTTCTGTTCCTGTTCACCAAAGACGCGCGCGGCGACGAAGACCGTGTCGAGCAAACTCAGGAAGTCCTCAACACCAGCAAATCGGAACTGATCGGCAAGGTTCGAGAGGCGCTCAAGCCCCTGAGCGAAGTAGAACTCAGCGATTTCTATAGCAGAATCACCGTCATTGATGCGACTCCCCGGATCACCGACCTGCCTGCGTTGATCGACTTGCACCTGCGTACAATCCGGAGGGAGTTTCGCGCCGCCGTTTTCGAACGCCTTGAGGGCTGGTGGATGGACCTTGCTATCAAGATGATGGCTGGCGAGCGCGACGAGCCGGTCTTCGGTTATGAGGTCTCGGACAAACTGTCGGCGATCGCTGAAGAATATCGCGACGGCAATCTGCCGATCAACTTCCGGGGGCGGCTGCCCGACGGTCAGATCGACGTGGCGAACGATCCGCGACTGTTCGTCAAGCAGCTTCGCATCCTGGACCTGTCGGCGGCCCGCATCCGCAATGCCATTATCGACTACTATCGCGCCTTCGAGCAGCGCTCAAGTTGGGCTCGCGAAAGCCTGCTGATTTCCGGTGAGATCGAAGAGTATGAGGACCGGCTGGTCGACGAATGGGGGCGTTATCGCGAGATCGTTTTCGAACGGCTGACCGGCATCCGTGAAGAGGAGGCCTGTGTTGCTGTGGGCAAGGCGCTCTACAATTGGGCGGAGATGGAGACGCTCGCGCTGCGCATCCGTGAGCGGGTTACCGAACCCTATGTGGTCCGCGGCGCGTTCCATATCCTAGCGAATGCGAGCCCTCGGCCGCGCGTCTATTGGCACCCCTGCTTCTTAGAACGTCTTCAGCAATTGCTCGGGATCGCTGCATGAAGCGGTGGGACGAACGACCAGTCGAGATTCGTAATCTCTTCAACCCCGCCTTTTGCGGCCTCATTCTGATGCGCGCGCTATGCGGCTACGAGGAGAAGAACGAACTCGGCATGCCCTTCTCTCTCGTACTACTGGTGCTGCCCCTCTGCCTTCACAAGCGCTCGCGTGAGATTCTGCAAGCGGGCAATCGCAGCTATCTGCTGAAGCTCGTCGCGACCCATCCCGAGTTGCTCGTCGGCTTCGCACGGCGCACCACCGATCTGCTGCCATACGCGTTCGAGGCACTGGGCTTCCTGATGCAGATGGGCCTGTTCACGGTCAACGATCAGGGGAGGCTTAAGGCGGTGCCGAACGGCATGCGCAAGTCAGTCACTGGCACCGCCGAAACGATCTCTTGTCAGCGCGTCGCGCGCTTTATTGGCAAGGAATTCGCAAGCGTTGGTGATCGGAGCACTCTTTACATGACGATGGGCGTTCGGCCATGAAGATCAGATCGATCCACATTTACAGCCACGACGGCCGCCGGCGCGACCTCCTCTTCCATGACGGTCTCAATGTAATCACCGGACGCTCATCGACAGGCAAGTCGGCGCTTTCGGACATAATTGAATATTGCATGGGGCGATCGACCTTCAACATTCCCGAAGGCATCATCCAAGAGCGCGTCTCCTGGTACGCGGTAATCTATGCGTTTGAAGGCGAGGAGGTGCTGATCGCCAAGCCCGCCCCGGGATCGGGGCGTAGTAGTTGTAGCCTCGCCATGGTGCGTCGAGGGGCTGAGGTCACGGTTCCTGCCCTCGACGACCTCACGATCAATGACGACGATGATGGTGTAGTGAGCCTCCTGTCGCGGCAACTCGGCATTCCGGAAAACACCACCGATGTGCCGATAGGGAATAGCCGGGAGAGCTACGACGCCAATATCAAGCACACGTATTTTTACCTGTTCCAGAAACAGACCATCGTTGCCAACAAGGACCAACTCTTCTACCGTCAGAACGAGCAATTTCAGCCTCAGACGATCAAGGACACGTTGCCCATTTTGCTGGGCGTATCGTCGCGAGATCGGTTCGATCTAGAGTCTCGGCTGCGCACTGCCCAGCGCGAGTTGCGCCTAAACATCAAGCTGTTGGACGAGGCCAAATCTGCAATCGACACCTCGGAGGAACGCGCGATCGGGCTGCAGTCAGAGGCGCGGGCGGTAGGCATCCTCCAAGCTAGCCCTGCGGCGGGCGTCAAGATCGTCGACCAGCTGCGGAAAGCGTTAACCTGGAGACCAACGCCGGTTCCCGAGGACGATGGAAGACGCTTAACTGGTATCGAAAATGATCTTGTGACGCTGCGTGAGCAGCGTCGCGACATCCAACGCCGTCTCGACGCAGCCGAGCAATATGCAAAGCGCGCCGATGGCTTTCAGACCGAGGCGGTTGAACAGCATGACCGGCTGACCTCGATAAAGGCCTTGCCTGTCAACAAGGCGACCGGCGAATGGCAATGGCCGTTCGCGGAGGCGAATCTCGCGCTGGAAAGCCCGATCGCTCAGCTTCTGCTCGCCGATCTGGAGTCGCTCGATCGGGAGATGAACGCAGTCGTCGGCGAGCGGCCGCAGTTAGATGCTTACCTGGACGAGCAGAGGCGCGACCTTCAGACAACCGGCGACCAGATCCGGACCAAGGAGCTTGAACTGTCGAGCGCTATAGCGGCGAGTGAAGTGTTAGTACAGTTGGCCAATCGCAACAATGCCGCTTCGCGCGTCGTCGGCCGGATCAGCCTGTTCCTCGAAGGTCTGCTACCCGATACCGAGTTTGCGCGGCTCGAACAGGAGCAGCGCCGCTTGAAGGCACGGGTGGCCGATCTCGAACAGCGCATTGGCGCCGACGATTCGGGCGCCCGGCTCGCCTCGACGTTGAACAATATTTCGATGCATATGTCAGGCTACATCGTGGCGCTCGGTGCCGAGTTCAGCCAATATCCGGCGCGCCTCGATCTGCACAACCTGACGGTCGCACTTGACCGGCCAGGCCGACCGATCTTCATGCAGAGGACTGGTGGTGGCGAGAATCATCTCGCCTATCATTTGGCGGCATTGCTGGCGCTCCACCGCTTCGCGGTGAGCCAGAACCAGCATCTCCCACGCTTCCTGCTAATCGATCAGCCAACTCAAGTCTATTTTCCGTCAGAAGCTTCGTATGAGGCGGCCGGCGGCTCGATCGAAAAGACCGAACAAGATGCCGATCTCGAAGCGGTGCGACGGCTGTTTGAGCTGCTCAATAAATTCGCGCGTGAAGACGCGCCTGGTTTCCAGATCATCGTCACCGAGCATGCTAATCTGCGCAATCCGTGGTTCCAGGAGGCGTTAGTAGAACGCCCTTGGACCAAGCCACCCGCGCTGGTACCGGAAGATTGGCCAGAGCTCGCGGATTGACTCCGCTGGTAACCCGCTTTTCGCCACCGTGGAGGACACTGTTCCACAACCCTGTCTGACGAAGCTGAACGGCCGGTTTTGGGGCGCAGATTCTGCCCTTCGAACGGCAGCAATGGGCGCGGAGCCGTCATCGGGGCGCAGTTCCGATTGTCCCCTTCTGGGATTCCCCCACCACCGGCGGTCTGGCGGCCCACCGGGGTCGGGAGGCGCATTCAAACTGAGACGCGACCGCGCCGCAGACGGCGCTTGACAATATCGCTGCCTGCGACAATATCTGCCCAGGCAGTTATTTTGTCCCTCGCTGAGATGTGCATGAACACCGAGCCCGTCACCCTACCCCCGATCTACGACGAAACCAGCTACAGGCCGGTCCGCAATGTCGGGCGTCACATGATCGATGTCGCCGCGCAACTGAACCACGCGATCGATCGGCGGGCGTCGGTGCTGGGGATCACCGGCCCGCAATGGATTGTTCTGATCCGGATCGGCAGTGGCGTCGGCGCCAGTGCGGCGGAGTTATGCCGTTTGTTGGGACACGACAGCGGATCGATGACCCGAATGCTGGATCGGCTGGAGAAACGCAATCTGATCCGCCGGGACCGCTGTGTCGAGGACCGGCGCATTGTCAAGCTGAAACTGACGGAATCGGGGTGGGCGCTCTATCCCAAACTCGCGCCGGTCGCTGTGGACGTGCAAAATCGTCTGCTCCGGGGTTTCACTCACGACGAGGTCGCCCAATTGATGGGTTTTCTGGACCGTATGCTCGCCAACGAGGTCGATCGATGACCGCATTTTTTTGCCTGGTTTGCTGCCTAGGCAGTAGCGGCCACGGCCTTTCTTCGAAAGGAAGCGGTCGATGACCCCGCCGATCCGGGCGTTGCGCCCCGGGATCGTTTTCGCCGCCCTGTCGCTGTCCACGTTGCTGCTGGGCGCCTGCGTTCGTCCGGACGGGCTTCACAGCGACGCCACCATGGCCGATGCCAACCGGCTTCAGATTGCGGCAACCACGGTGGGTGTCGCGAAGACCGCGCCCTGGCCGACGCTGGACTGGTGGCATGACTATCAGGACCCGCAGCTCGACGCGCTGATCGCCGAGGGATTGTCGGGCAGCCCGAGCTTGCGGGTCGCCGACGCCCGGATCCGCCGGGCCGCGGCGGCGACGGGGCAGGCCCAGGCGGCACTGTTTCCCGCGCTTCGTGCCGGCGCCGCACCAAGCCTGGAACGCTTCAACGAAAACGGCCTGTTTCCGGCGCCTTTCGCCGGCAATGTCCGGACCAACAATCAGATTGCACTCGATGGCAGCTATACCCTCGATCTGTGGGGTGGCAAGGAGGCCGAGTTCCGCGCGGCCTTGGGGGCGCTGCGCGCCAGCGAGGTCGACCGGCAAACCGCGCGGCTGGACCTGACGACGGCGATCGCCCAGGCCTATGTCCGGCTCGCCGGCGAATGGGATCAACTGGAGATCAGTCGCGACCTGTTGCGCCAGAAGCATGAAATCAAGGCGCTGTCGGACGGGTTGCTGCGCGCCGGACTGGTGACCGAGGTCGAAGTTCAACAGGCCGCCGCCGCGATCGCGGCGACCGAGGCCGAAATCAGCGCCAGTGAGGAGCGTGTTGCCCTGCTGCAGCAACAGTTGGCCGTCCTGGTCGGTGCCGGGCCGGATCGCGGCGCGACGATCGGGCGCCCACGTCTGCTGGTTGCCCATGACCTCGCCTTGCCGGCCACGCTGCCGGCGGAATTGATCGGCCGGCGTCCCGACATTGTCGCCCAGCGCTGGCGGATCGAGGCCGCGGTCCGGACGATCGACGCCACCAAAGCGACCTTCTATCCGAACATTAATCTGTCGGCCTCGCTGGGCCTGCAATCGGTCGGCATCGACAAGTTCTTCATGGCCAGCAGCACCCTGGCCACGATCGGCCCGGCGATCACCCTGCCGGTGTTTGATGCCGGCCGGTTGCGCGCCAATCTGGCGATGGCCGATGCCGATTTCGACATTGCGGTCGAAACTTACAATGGCACGATCATCGCGGCGCTCCAGGATGTCGTTGGCCAGTTGACCTCGTGGCACGCCAACGAATCGGCGCTGACCCAGGAACATGTCGCCGTCGCCCATCTGCGGGATGCCGATCGCCTCGCGATTCTGCGGTTCCGCGAAGGTCTCAGCAATTATCTGACCGTGCTGTCGGCCGAGGGCGAGCTGACCGCCGAGCGGCGCAATGAAGCCCGGGCGCAGAACCGGCAATTGGTGATCGCGGTCGCGCTGGTTCATGCGCTTGGTGGTGGTTACCAGCCCGGTGATCCGCCCGTTCCGAACCAACCCCCGGCGGATCAAACGCGGTCCTGACCGAACAGTTTCGTCTCTTTCCCTTGCTTTTCTCCAGGACGTGCGCCTGCCAGGAGACCCCGATGCCCGATTCCGCTCCGTCCGCCTCCGTTCCTTTCGTCCCGAACACGGCCCGTACCGGCACGCGGCGAAAATTGCTGCTGGCGGTTGCAACCCTGATCTTCGTCGCCATAGGGGCCTTGTATGGCTATCACTGGCAGACCGTCGCGCGCTTTTCGGTCACGACCGACGATGCCTATGTGTCGGGCAATGTTGTCCAGGTCACGCCCCAGATCGCCGGCACCGTGACCGGCGTTCACGCCGACGACACCGATTATGTCCGTGCCGGGCAATTGCTGATCGATATCGATGATACCGACACCAGACTGGCGCTCGACCGGGCCAAGGATGCCCTGGCCCAGACGGTACGCGAGATTCGCGCCCTGATCGCCAATGACGGCGCCCTGGCCGCCGGCGTCGCGTTGCAGGACACCAATCTCGCCCGGCTGCAGCAGGACCTGGCGCGCCGCCAGCGCCTGGTCAATACCGGCGCGGTGTCGGGGGAGGAACTGAAACACGCCCGTGATGCGGTCGAGCAGGCGACGGCACAGCGGGACGCCGCGCGAAAGCAGCTCGAAGCCAATCACGTCCTGATCGACAACACCACGATCGCCGCTCATCCCCGGGTCCAGGACGCCGCGGAGCGGGTCCGGGAGGCCTTTGTCGCCTGGCGCCGCACCAAGGTTCTGGCCCCGATCGCGGGTCAGATCGCGCGCCGGACCGCCCAGGTCGGTCAACGGACGACGCCGGGAACCCCCTTGATGGCGATCGTGCCGCTCGATGAAGTCTGGATCGACGCCAATTTCAAGGAGGCGCAATTGCAGCAGATGCGCATCGGCCAGCGGGCAACGGTCACCGCCGACGTCTATGGCACCGGCGTGCCCTATCACGGCACCGTGGTCGGGCTGGCGGCCGGCACCGGGGCGGCGTTCTCGCTGCTGCCGGCACAGAATGCCACGGGCAACTGGATCAAGGTGGTTCAGCGCGTTCCGGTGCGGATCGGCCTTGATCCCGCCGAACTGGCGGCCCATCCGCTGCGCATCGGCCTGTCGATGCAGATCGACGTCAACATCCGCGATCAGAGCGGGCCTCAGCTTTCCGTCGGACGTCAGCGCGACAATGTTGCCGAGACCGGCGTGTTCAGCGACCTGGACAAGGATGCCGACGATCTGATCCGCCGACTGATCGCCGCGAGCGAGGGCAGCGCCGCGGCGAAGGCCCCGACCGGCGCGGTTGGTCCCTGAACACAGCCTGCCAGAAAATCGCCTCAATTTGGCACCCGGAGAAGGCTGATGGCCCAAACTGCCCAGGATCCGTTTCCCCCGCTGCACGGCAGCCGCCTGGTTCTCGCGACGGTGGCCCTGTCTCTGGCGACGTTCATGAACGTGCTCGACACCACGATCGCCAATGTTGCCCTGACCACGATCGCCGGTGACCTCGGGGTCAGCGCCAGCCAGGGAACCTGGGTCATCACCTCGTTCGGCGTTGCCAACGCGATTGCCGTGCCGCTGACCGGCTGGCTGGTCCAGCGGGTCGGGCAGTTGCGTCTGTTCCTGAGCTCGGTGCTGCTGTTCGTCCTGGCGTCGTTCCTGTGCGGTGCGGCCACCAGCCTGGAAATGCTGCTGCTGTTCCGCTGCCTTCAGGGGCTGGTCGCCGGGCCGATGATCCCCTTGTCCCAGGCGCTGCTGCTCCAGTGCTATCCCCGGTCCAAGGCCGGAATGGCGATCGCCCTGTGGGCGATGACGACGGTGGTCGCCCCGGTGATGGGGCCGATCCTGGGCGGCTGGTTCACCGACAACTATTCCTGGCCCTGGATCTTCTACATCAACATACCGGTGGGGTTGGTGGCGGCGTGGATCTGCTATATGACGCTGCGGGGACGCGAGACCGCGGTGCGCCTGGCACCGATCGACGTTGTCGGGCTCGGCCTGCTGGTCATCTGGGTCGGTGCAACACAGATCCTGCTCGACAAGGGCCAGGAGCTGGACTGGTTCAATTCGTCCCTGATCGTGGTGCTGGCGATCGTCGCGATTATCGGCTTCACCTTTTTCGTGATCTGGGAATTGACCGATGCGCACCCGATCGTCGATCTGAGCCTGTTCAAGGGCCGGAATTTCACCGCGGGGGCGATTGCGATCACGCTCGGCTACGCGGCGTTTTTCGGCAACACCGTGCTGATTCCGATGTGGTTGCAGCGGATCATGGGCTACACCGCGACCTGGGCCGGGCTGGTTACGGCGCCGGTCGGCATTTTTGCGATCATCCTGTCGCCGCTGGTGGGCCGGGCCATGGGCCGTATCGACCCGCGCGTGCTGGCGACGGTGGCCTTCCTGGTGTTCGCCTTGTGTGGTTTTTGGCGCTCCGGCTTCAGTCCCGACATCACCCCCGGCGACATCGCGGTGACCCATCTGGTCCAGGGCATCGCGATGGCGACATTTTTCATTCCGCTGACGGCGATCATCCTGTCGGGGCTGCCGCCATCGCGCATTCCTGCGGCCTCCGGCCTCTACAATTTCATGCGGATCATGGCCGGATCCTTCGCGGCGTCGGTCTGGACCACGTTGTGGGAGGACGGGGCAACCCGCCACCATGCCTACTTGACCGAAAGCGTCACCGCGTTCTCCGCACCGACCGCGATGGCGGCCGGCGGCGCCCAGGATCTGGGTTTCACGGCGCAGCAGGCCTATGGCCTGATCGACGCCGAGGTCACCCGGCAATCCTTCATCCTGTCGGCGACCGACCTGTTCTGGCTGTCGGGTGTCCTGTTCCTCACCCTGATCGGGTTGATCTGGCTGGCCCATCCGGCGCGACGGGGCGGGGCGCCCGTTGATGCCGGAGGGGCACATTGAGGGCGGGCCTCCCGGTGGGGTTGGCGGCGCAGGTCTAGACGCGGGGCGTCGCCGGCTGCAGGGCCTGCCATTCCGGGCGCAGCAACGCCATGACGATCATGCTCGAGATCCGCGTCGGGTTGCCGTCGCCCGGGATCACCGCCAGGTTCTGCCGCAGCAGACCCTCCTCGACGAAGCCCGCCCGGCGATAGGCGGCACGAGCCACGGCATTGTGGTCGTAGACATACAGTTCGAGACGGTCGGGCGCGGACTCACTGTTGAATGCGGTCCGAGCGGCGAGACGGACCAGGACCGCGCCGAGGCCGCGCCCTCGAACCGTCGGCGACAAGACGACCCGGCACAACCGGTCTGTGCGGCGGCGGTCGTCATGGACCAATTGGAAATGCCCGACCATCGTCCCGTCATCGGTGGTGACGGCCCAAAGCGTACGTCCCGGGGGATTTCCCTGGCTCTCCTCGATCATTTTTGCCATTTGGGGCGCGTCAAGGGGCCAGTGGAAGGCCTCCCCGCTCCACAGGACAATCTCGATTTCCCGGGTGAACCACGAGACCAGCAGCGCCACGTCCGCGGCATCGAAGGGGCGGACGTGTAGGGCGGTTCCCGGATTCGGATCGACGTTTCTGACCATCGCTTCGGCTCTCAAAGGTTGGGGCGCGCAGCATCGTCTAAATGCCGACGCTCCGCAACCTTGTCGGCCTCACATCCGCCCCAGTCGGAACCCGGTCACGGCGCCGTCGCCGGCGCCACCACGGCATAGCCGTAGGACTCGAATATCGACCGCGCGGCGGGCGAGACGAGGAAGGCCAGCAGGCGCGCCGTGTCCGGATTGTGGCCGTGGCTGACCGCCGCCAGCGGGAACAGGATCGGCGGGTGGCTGTCCGCCGGGAAGGTGCCGACGATGGCAACGCGGTTGTCGAGCCGGGCATCGGTGTCGAAAACGACGCCGAGTGGCGTCTCATGATGGGCGACCTCGGTCAGCGCGACACGGATGTTCTCGGCATTGGCAACGTGATCCTTGACACCCTCCCAGAGACCGAGATGCTGCAAGGCGATGCGGCCATAGCGCCCGGCCGGCATCATCATGGGATCGCACATCGCCAGCCGTCCGTCGCCCAGCATCATGCTCAGCGGAAAGCTCGCGGTTATCGGCGTGGCCGCGGGTTGCGGGGCCGGGCCGACCAGCACCAGCGAACTCGACAGCACATCGACCCGTGTCGCCGGATCAACCAGTTGGCGCTTGACCGCTTCGTTCATCCAGTCGGTGTCAGCGGAAAAGAAAAGATCGCCGGGGGCGCCGTTTTCCAACTGTTTGACCAGACCCGGGCTCGATCCATAAATCGCCGTCGTCTGCACCGGCATCGCCGAAGCCGCCGCGGCGGTCACGGCATCGAGCGCATCCTTCAGTGTCGCCGCCGCCAGGATCACCACCGGCTCGGCCACGGCCGGCCGCGGCGTGGCAAGGGGCAGTGCCAGGATGGCAAGGGTGGCCAGGATTGTCGGCCGGATTATCGAACCTCGGAACCTCGCGAACGGCATCACCGGCACCCTTTTCCGTCGTTATAGCGAACAGGATATTGCGTCGGTGGTGCTTCCGCAAAGCAAAATATCCATAGCGGCGGTGTGGCCGGGATCAGCGCGGCGTGGCGAACCGCGGCGGACGTCGCCCCGCCAGCCGGCGGACCAGGATCGCCAGGCCCAGCCCGACAATGATCAGGCCCCCGCCCAGCAGCGGCCGGTAGGCGATCCAACTGATCGCAATGGTGATGGCGGTCAGCGGAATCGCGATGATCAGAGCGACAAGAAAGGCGGCCGCATCGACAACGCCCTCCAGGACGGGCAGCACGCTGGCGAGCCACGCCAACGGTGCCGCCATCAGGCCAACCCCCAACGCCATCATCACGAACCCGACACCGCGCAGGATCCAGGTCATCGTCGCTTCACTGGCTTGGGCCTCCTGGAACATGTCAGCGGCGCTGTGGGTGCCCAGGTCGATCGCTTCGATCGCCGGCCCCTTCCCGGTGCGGAACGGGGCGAAGCGCTGGCCGACCTGCGCGGCGATGACGCTGATGGGCTGGGTTTCGATGACCTCGAACGACACCTGGATGTCGCCCGGTGCCGGCGTTTCCGGGCTGCTCCCGTGGTAAAACCCTTCGCCGAACCGCCGGAAGAACGGTTCGACCCCAGCGCCGGTCGCGTCGGTCGGTGGCGCCAGCGTTTTGAAGCCCGACATCTGTCCGATCAGGCCCTCGTCCAGATGAAAAGCGCCGAGGCGCACCCCATTGGCATCGAACATTGTGCTGTGCAGGGGCATTACCGCATTGCCATGGCCATTGGGTTGCTTGAACCCGGCCGAATCGATCGCGGTCTCGGACCATACTTTGCGATATTGATAGGTGGTCCGGGTGGTCTCACCCCCGCCCAGCTGCTTGTCGGTCTGGCTCTCCTTGTGCTCCTGCCACTGGTACATTTCGACGTGGCGGCGCAGGCGGACGGCATTTACCGGCGCGACGCCGAAGACCGGATCCACGGCGGGGTGGTCGACCGTGGCGACGCCGGTGACGTGGACCAGATGGCCGTCATGGACCGGATCGATATGGTCGGCGGCAACCGAGACGACGCTGCGGGCACCGGCATTGAGGGTGTCGATCGCGGCGACAGCCCGGCCCTCGTTCCAGATCAGCACGGGGAAGCTGCCCAGAAACAGGATCAGACCGATCACAACCGCAATCAAGGATCCGGCAGCGCGGCCCAGCCAGCTGCGTTGCGTGACCTCGACAAAGGTTTCGCCGGGACCGCTGAAATCGTCGCTCATCGCCAGCAATTCCTCCGCTTGGGACCGCCGGATCTCCGCCGGCCCGCATCACGACGGGCGCCGGGCATCCTCGACATTGGGTAGCAACACGGTCATCAGACCGAGCAGGGGAAGATAGGCACAGACTGAATAGACGAATTCGATGCTGGTGTGATCGGCCAGCGCGCCCAGAACACCGGCGCCAATACCGGCCATGCCGAAGGCGAACCCGAAAAACAGCCCCGAGACCATACCGACCCGGCCCGGCAGCAGGTCCTGGGCATAAACGACGATGGCCGAGAACGCCGAGGACAACACCAGTCCGATCACGATTGAGAGCAGGATGGTCCCGGTGAGATCGGCATAAGGCAGCGCGAGCGTGAACGGCAGAACACCGACGATCGATCCCCAGATCACACGTTTGCGGCCGAAGCGATCGCCGATCGGCCCCCCGGCCACGGTCCCGACCGCCGCGGAAGCGAGAAAGATGAACAGGCAGACCTGGGCTTCCTGGGTCGGAAGCTGGAAATGATGCATCAGATAGAAAACATAGTAACTGGTGATGCTGGACAGGTAGACGTATTTTGAAAAGATCAGCACAAGCAACACGCCAATGGCGGCGGTGACCTGGCGTCGCGACAGGTCGGAATGACGCCGGGCAATCCGATAGTGATGCCGTTCGGCATGGCCATTATTCTTGTACCAACGTCCAAGAACCGTCAGAATCGCCATGGCACCCAGGGCCAGGATTGCAAACCAGGCCAGGCTGTCGCGACCGCGCGGCAGAATGAAGAATGCCACCAGCAGAGGCCCCATCGACTGGCCGAAATTGCCGCCGACTTGGAATACCGACTGTGCCAGGCCGTGTCGGCCCCCCGACGCCAGGCGGGCGAGCCGCGATGATTCCGGATGAAAGATCGATGTCCCGACCCCGAGCAGCGCTGCCGCCGCCACCAGCACGGGAAAGCTGGGCGCAACCGAGAGCACCAGCAGCCCCAGCAGGGTGAAGCCCATGCCGAAGGGCAGGGAATAAGGCTGGGGGTTACGGTCGGTATAAAGGCCGATCATCGGCTGCAGCAAGGACGCCGTGATCTGATAGGTCAGAGTCAGGAGACCGATCTGGCTGAAACTGAGGTCAAACCCGGATTTCAGGATCGGGTAAATCGCCGGCAGCAACGATTGTATCGTGTCATTCAGCAGATGACACAGGCTGACGGCACCCAGGACGGACACCGTGACGGGTTCGGCGCCGGATCGCGCCGTCATTGTCTCACTCACGGACAGAAACTCTCCTGCCTGCGCCGGATCGGGACGACCGACGGTTTTCTGACAGCCGGTGCCGCATGACCGAGCCGGTGACTCCAGTACCATGGCACGATCACGGTGTCGGGACCTGGTGTCAAGCCGCATGATCGGCGAAGGATTCGCCGGCAGCCGCAGTGCCACGGGCATGCCGGGAAGGCGGCACAAAACAGGCCGGTCGCCAGAAGGCGGCACAAAACAAGCGGGCCGCCAGAAGGCGGCCCGAGGCGATAACAGGGAGGGTTAGAGACGGACAAACTATGTCACTGGATCGATGGGATGACTTTGACCCAAGTCAATTAACCCGACGGAAAAATCGCGGCCTCGTGACGAAACTGGTGCCATCGGTCTTGCCAAAAAATCGGCGACAAGGCATCCCCGATGATGACAAGAGGACCGGATCGGGGGCGTTCATGACACATCTGGTTTCCGTGCTGATGCCGGCCTATCGGGCGCATCGGGTGATCGCCCGGGCGGTCGAAAGCGTTCGGGCTCAGAGTTATCAGAACTGGGAGCTGGTTATTGCCAGCGATGACGGCACCGATTACCGCGAGATTCTGGCCCGGGCCGGAATTGACGATTCGCGTGTCCGCTTCGTATCAACCGGCCGGGTTGGCGGCGGTTGCCCCGAGGCGCGCAACACCGCGCTGGATGCGGCGACCGGGAGCCTGCTGGCGCCATTGGACGCCGATGATCTCTGGTATCCGGAGCGGCTTCAAGGCCTGGTTCCGTTGGCCGTCGAACACGGGGCCGCGGGCGACAATGTCGATGTCATCGATGAGCGCGACGATCGCCTGCTGGGGCGTCCGTTCCCCGCGGCGGCGGACGCGTTTGACCTGGCCCTTGATGAATTCATCGCGCTGTCGACACCGCTGTGTCTGGTCCAGCGCCGGGAGCTCGGGTTGCGCTGGTTCGACGGGGTCGATATCGGCGAGGATGTTGTGTTCAACATGGCGGTGCTGCAGGCCTGCGGCGCGGTTCCGGTGTTGCGCCAGCCGCTGCGGCAATATCGTGTCCACCCGGCTTCGATGTGCCACGGCGACGACGGCGCCGATCGTGCTGAGGCCTCCTATCTCCGGCTGCTGTCGCGGCTCGACAATGACGGGCTTGGCATCGTCGACCCGGTATTGATCGCCCGGTTGCGTGCGGTGATCGGCCGCAAGATTGTGATCAACCGTCTGTTCGGTGCCGCATTCCGGGCCGGCCAGGTCAGCAGCTTTCAAGAATTCGCCCTGCGTGGCCGGCCGCTGTAATACCAACCCGCGATGATCTTCACTCATCGCGGGTTGGGGATCGGCGGCGACCGCCGCCGCGGCCCGTAAGGACCGAAGCCGGCGTGGCGTTTCAACGCAACGGTCATTTCTCACGACCGTTGCTATAATGTGCCGGGCTATTGCCGCGCATAAAGCGTCAGGTCCACCGGCTTGCCGCGGGAATAGTTGAACCCGCGAACCTGGCCCAGGGTGCGCACTGCTGTGCTCAGTGCGGTGTGGAAGGCGGCGTCCTGGGTGATGTCGACCACGGCGACCGCGCAGGCGTCGGCGCCGACGATGGCGGCGGCGCCGGAACCATCGGTTAGTTGAATCCCGGTGCCGACATCAAAAACCAGACTGGGCTCGGTATAGCCGGCGGCGGCGATCGGCCCGGTCGGGCAGGGGCGGACGGCATCGATCCGGGCCTTCACGGCATCGCTGACCCAGGCCGGATCCAGCGACGGCAGCACGAATTGAAACGCGCCGCCCGTGATCAGCCCGCCGGCCAGCGCCAGGGCCATCATCTTGTTGGACAACCGGGTCTGGCGCGGCGCCAGCCACAGCAGCGCCGCGGCGCCGACGGCAAGCCCGATCGCGCCGGGTTGCAGCCGCCCGGAAACCACGGGAACCAGTCCGAGCAACGCCGCCAGCAACGCAATCCCCGGAATCGCCCAGACCACCAGGGCCAGGGTTGACAGGCGGCGGCCCGGTGCCGGCATCGCCGCCGCCGCCGCGCCGGTCAGCAAAGCCAGGGCCGGGTATAGTGGCAGGACGTAGTGCGGCAGTTTGGTTGGCACCAGCTCGAAAATCAGCCAGGCTGGCACCAGCCAGGCGAGACAGAACAGAACCGCCGGTTCGCGGCGATGGCGCCAGGCCCAGGGCGCTGCCGGGATCGCAAGCAGGGTATAGGGCCAGAAGGTCAGGAGGAAGGCGGCGACATAGTAGCCCGGCCAGGCACCATGGGTTTCCTGGCTTGAGACCATCTTGTCGACCAGGTCGTGGCCGACCGATTCGTGGAAGAAGGCCCCGCCGGTCTGGATCATGATGGCGATGAACCAGGGCAGGACGAGGACCAGCAACAGGGGCAGACCGAGCCGCGGGCGCAACCCCGCCAGCCACCGCACCTGGCGCTCCACCGCGGCCAGTGCGGCGATGGTCGCACCACTGACCAGCAGCACGATGGGCCCCTTGACCAGGATCGAGGCCGCGAGCCCGACCCAGAAGGTCAGGATGACGCCGAGACTGGTCTTGCGCCCCTCGCGGTGATCCTGCCAGCGCGCCGCGAGCGCCCCCTGGACGGCGACGATGGTTGCCAGCAGCACGGCGTCGGTCTTGGCTTGTCGGGCCTCGTAGCCCAACAGGACGGTTCCCGCCAGAATCGCGGCGGCGGTCATGCCGGCCGTGGTGCCAAACAGCCGGATTCCGATCCAGGCCGTCAGCAGCACGGCAATCGTCGCACCGATCAGCGAGGGCACGCGGTAGGCCCAGATCGGCGCCGTGACACCGCCCAGGGCGGAAGCACTGGCGGCCTGGAGCCAGTAAATCCCGATCGGTTTCTTCAGGCGGCTTTCATTCTGGAAGTGAATCGCGATCGGATCGCCGCTTTCGACCATCTGGCGGGATGCCTGGGCGAACCGGGCCTCGTCGCGATCCACGACCGGCAGTGCGGTCAATCCCGGCAGATACAGCGCCAGACACAACAGGACGAGGGCGAGGCCCTGGGCGACGGCCTGGGCCTGGGTGCGGATCGTCATCAGGATGGCGGTGAACGTACCGGGCATCGCATTCCCATCATTTCGCGGCATCATTTCGCGGCATCACCGAGCGGCGCCGCGGTCGTGGCGGCAAGCCGCTTGAGACGCTTTTCGCGCTGGATCAGATAAATGTTGCGGGCATAGATGAACAGGCCGCTGCCCTGACCAACAATGAACACCGGATCATGACGCTGGATGGCGTAGATCAGCAACGTCAGGCCGCCCGTCAGGCTGAAATACCAGAAGGCCTCGGGGATCACACTCTTGCGTTGCCGTTCGCTGACCAGCCATTGGTAGGCAAAACGCATCGTAAACAGCGCCTGCCCCAGGAAACCGATAATGGTCCAGATGTTCCAATCCATGGCGATCCTCAAGCTGTACCATCATCCGGAGTGGTGATTCTGCCGGCGTGCGCGTCGCCATCCGGCACAGGGGCCGCGCGCGTCCCGTGCCGGGGTCAGGTCCGGGCGTTGACCCCAACTGGGCCGGGTGTGGCTTCCGTCACCGTGCCACGGGCCGGGGTCCGGTGTTTAAGCCAGGAAACTCCCACCAGGTCGACGATACCGACCAGGGCGCGGCCGAGATTGCTGTATTTGGACTGGCCGAAGCGCCGCGGCCGGTCGTTGATCATTGGGTAGGTCGCGCGGTAACCATGCATCTGGAACAGCGCGGGGAAAAAACGGTGCATCGTGCTGAAAAACGGCAGTTCGAGAAAGGCGTCGCGCCGAAACAGTTTCAATCCTGAAGCGGTGTCGGGGCAGCCATCATCAAGCAGGGCACGACGCAGTCTGTTGGCAAAGCGGGACGCCCAGCGTTTGGACAGGGTGTCCTGTCGCCTGCGGCGCACGCCGTTGGCGATATCGGCGTTGGCCGCACCGGCGGCCGCGATCAGGACCGGAATGTCGGCCGGATCGTTTTGTCCGTCGGCATCCATGACGACGATCCAGGATCCCCGCGCCACCCTGACGCCATTCTTG
Organism: Azospirillaceae bacterium; assembly: GCA_031291675.1. GTDB lineage: Bacteria > Pseudomonadota > Alphaproteobacteria > Azospirillales > Azospirillaceae > JARLIO01. The sequence goes on along the minus strand of JARLIO010000011.1, from coordinate 1,960 downwards.
ATGGCCGCGCTCTTGCCGCAACGCTGGCTATGTCGGACCAGACGCACCTGATGGCCGTCGATCCGGGGGGTCAATTGGGCCACAGTGGCATCGCGGCTGGCATCGTCGACGAAAATGACCTCGTAGGACACCGTGTCGGCCAGCGTGGCGTGAATTTCGTCAAGCAAGGGCACGACATTGCCCGCCTCATCATGCGCTGGAATGACGAGCGAATAGAGAGGAGGGGGCGTCACGCCGTCGGACAACTCGTTCATACCGGATCCACATGCTTCCTTGGTCGCGGCACCCTAGCGCGGGTGACAAAGGGGCACCAGGAAATTTGCGCCCACGCCACGGCGGTGGCGGGCAGACCACAATCGGGGCCATGGCGGCCCCGTGTTGGTGCCGCCAATCGCCTGATCTCCGGGAAGGGGCGCAGGCGCGATCACATCACGCCTCGATGGGGCTGCTGATTGAAATCATCAGCATATGGACCGTGTAAAATTGTATTTTGCAATCGTGAGCTCGCGAAATTCACTATACGACAGCGAGACCCCGCGTTATTCTGTCGCAACCGGGCTTGATGCAGGGGTGCGTCTGATCCGACCGGTTCATCAAAAGCTCGATTGTGAAGGCTGACGCGATCATGCCGCTTGTTGACTACGGCAAAATAAGAGTCCTGCTTGTGGAAGATGAGGCCTTTACGCGTGCGATTATCCACAAGATCCTGCGCGACATTGGCGTCGTTCACATCGGGTTGAAGGACAATGGCAAGGATGCCTTGCTGGAGGTGGTCCGGACCCGGCCTGACATCGTGTTTTGCGACGTTCATATGGAACAGATGGATGGCCGCCAATTTCTGCAAGGGGTGCGGGCCATTAAGGTCCGCGGCGCCAATGCCACACCGATCGTGTTCCTGACGGCCGATGCCCATGCGGAAACCGTGAATTTTGCACGGGAAAACGGCGTCAACGGCTATCTCGTAAAGCCCGTCAGCCTCAAACAGGTCAAAGACCGGATCGACGTCATCGTCGCCAAGACTCCGCAACAATTTGCCCATGCCATCGTGCCGGCATCATGAATCATCGGGTGGAACATGAAACGTTTTATTGTATTCTTGACGGCGATTTTACTGGCAATGCCGATTGGGCGCACCGTTGCCGGGGATTTGGCGGCACCGACCGGCCCGGTGATCATTGAGGTCCGCGGCCATATCACCCAAACCAATCAGGAGGGCGTGGCGCGTCTGGATCTGCCGATGCTCCAGGCCATCGGGATGGATGTGGTGACGACCCAGACGCCCTGGACCGAAGGCAAGGTCCGGTTCGAGGGGGTCCGGGTCAAGGCCCTGATCGACCGTCTCGGGGGCAGCGGCACGCATTTGCTGGCCCGGGCCCTCAACGACTATCAGGTCGATATTCCCCTTGAGGATTTCCGGGATTCGGGCGCGATCCTGGCTGTCTCGGCCGATGGCAAACGCCTGACGGCCCGTGACAAGGGGCCGGTGTGGTTGATCTATCCCTTCGATGATCGTCCGGATCTCAACAATCCGATTCACTTTGACCGCGCGATCTGGCAATTGAAGACGATCGAAATCCAGTGACCCGTCGCTTTCTCTACCGGGCGATCGGCTGGTGTACCGGGACGATCGCCTTGATCGCCGTCGGTCTCGGCATCTTGCTGGTGTTGATGCGAAGCGAACTGATTGAACGCGTCGCGACGCTTGATGACAGCATTCTCTATGTCGCGGCGCAGAGCGAGGTCGATCTGCTGCGCCTGACCACGGCGGGTCAGCGCTATGTCGCCGGTGATCCGAAGATGACACCCGATCTGCTGCGCGAACGGGTCGACGTACTCTATAGTCGTGTCGAGACGATCGTGCAGGGTGATCTGCGGCAGTTGGGTGCGACCGTGCCCGAATATGTGACCGCGGTGCAGAAACTGAAGGCGTACCTTGCCGGGATCGATGCCACCTGGGGAG
>JARLIO010000055.1 GCA_031291675.1 Azospirillaceae bacterium | reverse complement strand
TCCGCTCCGCGCAACGCCGAAGGCGCTGCACTCCGGGCGCGGGTCCCTCCTATGCACTGCGGGGATAAGCCCATTCTTCTCCCAAATGAGGGGTCAGTATTGGACGCGAAAAGGGGGTCACGTTTGGACGCGAATTGACAGTTCCAGTTTCGTTCTCGCCGTACGGCTTTCCAATGGTCCACTGCGAACCCGTTTTGCCACTTCCTTCCTCCAAAACCTACTGCATAGTTACTGCACAGATGTAGCAGACCGGGGGCGGACAGACAAGGACGGTAACGGATGAATCAGCGTGTTATCAATGACATGCATCGTCCGCTGTTGTTCGCCAATGGCCTCGTTGCAACTCTTTCACGGCGGTAACACGGGTTCGAATCCCGTCGGGGACGCCAAACTTGTCCAAGAAAGCGAACCTTGCGGACGGCCACGGGCCGGCCGGTGGGGAGGTGCCGGACAAGCTGGTCTTTCCGCCCGCAGCGGCGGACGACGCTATCTCCCACTTCCACCCTTTTTGCGTGTTTTTGAGAATTTTCCACGCGATGAGGAGATTGGTCGTGCCGCTGGGCTCGGCTGAGTTGCCCCCAGAACTCTGGTGACCTGCCCCCGGAAAATTCCCCCGGCGGCGGCCTTGTCACCGCAATTGCCATCGTGGGCGGAGGTGTTATAGGATTTAATCCTACTCGATTGACTCCGAGGAGGCCTCCATGCGTTCAACACAGCAATTCAGCATCACCTTGCCGAACGAGATGGCCGACCTTGTCAAAGCCAAGGTCGCGGCGGGGGAATATGCCACGGAAAGCGAAGTGATCCGCGATGGATTGCGCGTTTTGCTGGCCCGCGACCGCGCCGTCGAGAACTGGCTGAAAGATCTGGTGGGGCCGGCTTACGATGCGCTCAAGGCCGATCCCTCCCGTGCGGTGACCGTCGATCAGGTGCGGGCGCGGCTGGCTGCGGAACAGCGGAAAGGATCATAGCCGCCACCGTCGTTTTTACGCCCGAGGCCGAGCAGCAATTGGTGGCGCTTTATCGGTCCCTCGCGACGGCGGCATCGCCGGCAATCGCCGCACGCTATACGGATGCCATCGTCAGTTATTGCGAGGGACTGACAACCTTTCCGCTGCGGGGATGAGTCGCGACGATATTCGTCCCGGCCTCCGGGTTATCAGTTATCGGCGACGGACGATGATCGCCTATGCCGTGATAGCCGACAAGATATCGATCATTGGCGTCTTTCACGGTGGCCGGGACTACGAAGCGGCCTTGCAGACGGAAGAATAGAGGGAAAGAGCGGTCGGGGCCGGAGATGTCCCCCTGTCTACGCGACCGTTGGCAGGATCGAAATCAAAGCGGCTGAAGCGCCTCGAGCAAAAACAACGCGCCGAAACTCAGAACCGCCATCGATCCGGACCGTGGCGCTGGAAACGATCCAGACATGAGGATGAGCCTCGCCACGAACCGGGAACAAGGCCACGCCGATGGCCATCGCGACGGCACCAATCGCGCAAGACCAATGAGTCCCGGGCGTCCCGCGATCTGATGAGCGATCAGTCGTCATTGCGCTGAACATCCGTCATGACCGACCCAAGCTGTCTTTCGTTCCCGCGAACGCCCAGGACGTCGCAGCGTCGTCAGATCATCACGCAACCGCGATCCCGGCTCGGGTCGATGCGATGCCGGAGCCACCCGATTCCGGTCTGTTGACCCGCTGTTCCCGGCGTTGCTATACAATGGCCCTGATGGTTCCCGAAAGGGATTAAAAGGGAACACGGTGACGTCTTGGGCGGAATCCGTGGCTGCCCCCGCAACTGTCAGCGGATCGCTGACCGTCCTTGTGACGCCGTGCCAGGGCGTCATGCCACTGCGAACCCGGGATGCCCGGACCTGCGGGAAGGCAGACGGTAAAGCCATGATCCGCGAGCCAGGAGACCTGCCGTCGCACCGTAATCCGTTTTCCCGGCGGGGTTGTCCGGGTCAGGAGACATCATGACGTCATCACGCGCGTCTGCGGCAGGCGCCACCGCCATCATTCTTCCCCGTCCGACGGGATCGTCGACCTGATCATCGGGACGCCGGCGCCGGCCCTGTCCGCCTGCGGGTTTTCCCGATGCGTCGGACGACCGGCTTCCCGTGATCCCGTGATGGCCCGAAGCGACGATTCACCGTCTCACCGATCGTGAGGCAGCGATCGTGCGCTGTTTCGGCCAACCCATTTTCGGAGCCCTCAGGATGACGATGCGCGTTTGGGTTTGGCCCTTTTGGTTGGGCAAAACCGCGGCGACAATTGCCGCCTTTTTGGCCTGCTTCACGCTCGGCGTTGCGAATGCCGCCGCCGAAGCGACCCGGTACCCTTTGACGATCCAGAATTGTGGGCTCAGCGTCACCTTCGACAAGGCGCCACAACGGGTCGTCTCGATCGGTCAAAGCAGTACCGAAATCCTGTTATCGCTGGGACTCGCCGACAGGATCGCCGGAACGGCGGTATGGTTCGGCCCGGTTCTGCCCCGCTTCGCCACGGAAAACGCCAGGATCAAGCGTCTGGCCGACAACGATCCCAGCTTCGAATCCGTTGTCGCCCGGGAGCCCGAACTGGTGACCGCGCAATATGAATGGCATGTCGGGCCGAACGGTTCCGTCGGAACCCGGGAACAGTTCTCGAAACTGAAGATCCCGACCTATATTTCGCCGGCGGATTGCGTCGAAAAGGACAATTCCGGCGGGGGCGACGGCGTCCGCAAGCAGATGTTCGGCATGGACCTCGTGTACCAGGAAATCCGCGAGCTTGCCGAAATCTTCGGTGTCGCTGATCGGGGCGAGGCCCTGGTCGCCGGTCTGCGCCAGCGCGAGGCCGACGCCATCGCCGCGGTGGCCGGCAGCAAGGCCCGGGATGTCTCGGTGGTGTTCTGGTTTTCAAGCAAGGATGTCAAGGGCGATGCTTTCGTCGCCGGCAAGAACGGCCCTCCCGCCTATATCCTGAAGGCGCTCGGCGCCCGGAACGTCATCACCACCGCCGAGGAATGGCCGCTGGTGAGCTGGGAGAGTATCGTCGCCGCGGATCCGTCGGTGATCGTGATTGCCAGGATGGATCGCCGCCGTTTTCCCGCCGATGATCCGGCGGTGAAACTCCATTTTCTGCAAACCGACCCGGTGGTCGGCGCGCTGAAGGCGGTCCGGGACAAGCATGTGGTTGTGATGGACGCGCAATCGATGAACCCGTCGATCCGGACGATCGATGGCATCGAAGACCTGGCCAACGGCATCAAGGCGTTCGGGGCGGCCGATTGATCGGCGATCGGATCCAGAGGGACGGATGGTGGGTGCGGGCCGGTCTCGCCGCGCTGTCCGCCGTGATCCTCTCGCTTGCCATTGGCGTCGCCGTTTCGACCGGCGAAATGGCCATTCCCCTGAGCACGGTGGCGAAAGCGGTCAGCAACAGGGTGCTGGGTACCGGCTTTCCGCTCAATCCCATCCAGGAAGGCATCATCGGGGATTACCGGCTCAGCCGGGCGCTGGTTGCCGCCGGATGCGGCGCGACTTTGGCCCTGTCAGGCTCCATCCTGCAAGCCCTGCTGCGCAATCCCCTGGCCGAGCCCTATGTTCTGGGGATCTCCGCCGGCGCTTCGACCGGCGCGGTCGCCGTGATGATCATGGGATGGGGTGGCGGTGCCCTCTCGCTATCGGGTGGCGCGTTTGCCGGGGCGGTGATGGCCTTCGTTCTGGTGTCGTTGCTGGCGGCGGGGGCGGGCGGTTTCGGGGACCGCATCATTCTCGCCGGGGTCGCAGGGTCTCAGCTCTTTAACGCCTTGACCTCGACGATCGTCACGACCTCCGCCAATGCCGAGCAGGCGCGGGGCGTCATGTTCTGGCTTCTGGGCAATCTCGGCGGCGTTCGCTGGCCGGATGTCTATCTGGTGCTTCCGATCGCCCTTGCCGGTCTGGGCGTCGGGCTGTTTTATGCCCGCGCCCTGGACGCCTTCACCTTTGGCGTCGACGCCGCCGCGGCGCTGGGGATCCCGGTGACACGGATCCGGCTCGTCCTGTTTGGCGCAACCGCGGTCACGACGGCGATCATGGTCAGCATCGTCGGTTCGATCGGGTTTGTCGGTCTCGTCATTCCCCATGCCGCCCGCTTCCTGGTCGGCGCCGGTCATGCGCGGCTGCTGCCCGTGGCGGCCGTGGCCGGTGCCATCTTCCTGGTGCTTGCCGACGTCATCTCGCGCACCATCATCCCCCAGCAGATCCTGCCGATCGGCGTGGTCACCGCCTTGTTCGGGGCCCCGGCCTTTGCCGTCATCCTGTACCGGGCGAGGCGACCGCAGTGACGATTTCGGCGCGGAACGTTTGCTGGGCCGTCGACGGCAGGATGATCATCGACGGGGTCACGATCGACGTCGCGCCGGGGACAACGCTCGGACTGCTGGGTCCCAACGGTTCGGGAAAATCGAGCCTGTTGCGGCTGATCGGCCGGCTGCGGCGGGTTGCCAGTGGTGTCGTTCTGCTGGGCCAGGTGGATGTCGCCACCCTGTCGCGCAACGCCATCGCCCGGCGCGTTGCGTTGGTCGAGCAACAGGCGATGACCGAGGCCCAGATCACCATTTCCGACGTGGTTCGCCTCGGACGCACGCCCCATCGCGGGCCGCTCTCGCCGTGGAATCCGGGCGATACCGCGGCGGTCGAGGACGCGCTGCTTCAGGTCGGCCTCGCCGACAAGCGCGATCGGCTGTGGCATACCCTTTCCGGTGGTGAGCGCCAGCGCACCCAGATCGCCCGGGCCCTGGCGCAGACCCCGCGAGAATTGCTGCTCGATGAACCGACCAACCATCTCGATATTCATCATCAATTGGAGATCCTGGCGCTGGTCAGCCGGCTGCCGGCCACGAGCATTATCGCCCTTCACGATCTCAATCTCGCCGCGATGTTCTGCGACGCCATCGCGGTGTTGCAGCAGGGGCGGGTGGTCTGTGCCGGAACACCCGAAGAGGTTCTGACCGTGGCGATGATCCGTGACGTTTTCGGGGTCAAGGCCCATGTCGAATGCTCGCCGCATCACGGCAAGCGCCACATCCATTTTCTGATCGACTGATCCGTTCGGCGGCAAAAAAATCCCGGGCTCGCAAGAGGCAATCCCGACTTCGTCCCCCTTCTCGTCAAACAAGAGGCGTGTCCTCTGATTACCCTTTTTCGAAAAATGTCCAGGCCTGGGGACCGCGCAATCGCCATCCGGGTTCGCGCCGGGGGCTTCCGCGCCGATGCGAACCCGCCGCGCCGATTTGTCCACGGCTTCAAGCCGGACACGGGTGAGGCCCCGTTGCCATGACCGCAGCGTCGGACGGTGGCGGCGCAACGAGACGAAAGTCATAGGCGGGATTTTCGATCGGGTATTGCCGATTTGTCGCATAACCGAAGAGGCCCGCGGGGGCGTAGGCTGATCCCGGCTCCATCATCGGGAGGACGCCCATGAACGATCTCAGAAGAATAGCGTACGAGCTTGTTGCCGAAACCCTTGACCTTGACGCTGCCTTGCGTCTGGCCGAGGATGCCGCAGAGAAATGCACCCTGGCGCTGGTCGCCGGGCAGCCTGCGGCGGCGCCGATGCCGTTTTCCGGGCATATCGCCGCCGCCTGGGGCCGCCTGAGCGACGAACAGCGCGCCGTGGTGCGTCGCTTCAACACCAGCATCGCCATTCTGGCGCAGCAGGAGTTTGAAACGAACCGTTCGACGCATTGACGGTGTTGTGCCTGCCGCTGCGCGGCGGGTTTGTCGGCGAAGCCTCGGCCTGGGCGTTGTCGGCGCGTCGCGCGGCGTGTTCAACGGAATTTTCCGGTAAGGCGGCGGACGTGCCGTGACCTGTCCGGGTCGCGATCGTTCCGGGCCGCGATCATTCCGAACTGAGTACAACCCGCTGCCCCCCCCAAAAAAAAAAGCGAAGAGGCTTCGGCCCGTGCTGCCGATCCCCAATCGGCAATGAGCCGAACGCGTTGCGGATTGCTATAACGGGGACGCCGCGATGGCGCCAAGACGGAGGAGGGGTGGGACCATGGCCTTCAAGTCGGAACATCAGAAGGATGATCTGATCGATCAGATCATCATCCAGGTTCAGCAACGATTGGGCCGCGACGGCGATCGCGAGCGTCTGATCGCCGCCGAACGGTTCGTTCGCCATTTCTACGCCAATGTGCCGCCCGAGGACATGGCACGAACCAATGCCGAGCAATTGTATGGTGCGGCATTGGCGATCTGGCAGTTCGCCGCGCAGCGGAATCGCGAGACGCCGCTGGTGCGCATCTACAATCCCCAACTCGAACATCACGGCTGGCAATCGGGTCATACCGTCGTCGAGATCGTCAATGACGACATGCCGTTTCTGGTGGATTCGGTCACCGCGGCGCTCGGGGGGCACGATCTCGGGGTCCATCTGGTCATCCATCCCGTGGTCCGCGTCCGCCGCGACGCCGAAGGCCGCTTGCTTGAGGTTGCCGATCCGGTGACCGGGGACAGCATTCCGGAGAGTTTTCTGCATATCGAGGTCGATCGGCAGACCCAGCCCGAGATACTCGCGGCCATTGGCGAGGATCTCATCCGGGTGTTGCGTGAGGTCCGCAGCGCGATCGATGACTGGGGCGCGATGCGCAGCCAGGCAGCGGCAAGTTTCCAGGGCCTGGCGGCGGCGCAATCCGCCGATGTCGCGGAAGCTGTTGAATTTCAACACTGGCTTGACGACGACAATTTCACCTTTCTGGGGTATCGGGCTTACCGGTTCGTCAATGTCGCCAAGAGCCCGCTGGCCGCAGCGGACCTTGATGAGCAGATCACGCTGGAGGTTATTGCGGGCAGCGGCCTGGGGGTGTTGCGCGACGACGCGGTTCTGGTTTTTGAAGGGCTGCGGAATTTTTCGTCGCTGCCGCCGGATGTCCGGAATTTCCTGCGCGAGCCGCGGCTGGTGATGCTGACCAAGACCAACCGTCATTCCCGGGTTCACCGGCCGGTGCCGATGGACGCGATCTTCGTCAAGGTGTTCGATCCAAGCGGCATCGTGATCGGCGAACAGCTGTTTGTCGGTCTGTTGACGGCCACGGCCTATGCCCGCTCGGCACGGGAGATCCCGTTCCTGCGCCAGAAGGTCGCCCGAATCCTGGATCGGGCCGGTTTCGATCCGCACAGCCACGACGGCAAGGCGCTGATCCATATTCTGGAGACGCTGCCGCGGGACGAACTGTTCCAGATCACCGATGACGAGCTCTATGAGCTCAGCCTGGGCGTGCTGCATTTGCAGGAACGTCAGCGCATTGCGCTCTTCATCCGGCGCGATCCGTTTGAGCGTTTCGTCAGTTGCTTCGTCTATATTCCCCGCGATCGCTACGATACCCTGTTGCGCCATCGCTTCCAGAAAATCATCGAGACCAGCTTCAATGGAGCCTGCGACAACTTCTACATCCAGGTTGCCTCGAGCGTTCTGGCGCGGGTGCATTATGTGTTGCGCACGACACCGGGTCAGGTTCCCGAGGTCAATCTCGCCGAGTTGGAACTGCGCCTGGTCGAAGCCGCTCGCTCCTGGGCCGACCGCCTGGGCGCCGCGCTGATCGATGCCTGGGGGGAGGAACAGGGACTGCGCCTCGCCAAACGCTATGCCGAGGCTTTCCCCAGTAACTATGCCGAGAGCTTCGGCGTCCAGGCGGCGGTCTTTGATATCGAACGGGTCGAGGAGGTGCTGGCGAGCAGCCGCCTCGGTGTCAATCTCTATCGCCCGCTGGAAGCCGGCCCGACCGAGCTGCATTTCAAGATCTATCGTCGCGGGACTCCGGTTTCCTTGTCCGACATTCTGCCGATGCTTGAACATATGGGCGTCAAGGTCATCACCGAGGTGCCGTTCGAGTTGCGGGTGACCGGGCCGGCGGAAACGATCTGGCTCCATGAGTTCACCCTGCGCGTCGAGACCGGGACTGCGGGCGAGCCGCTCGATCTGGTGCGGCTGCGCGACAAGTTCCACGATGCGTTCCTGCGGGTCTGGGAGGGACGCAGTGAGGATGACGGGTTCAACCGGCTGGTGTTGCGGGCGGCGATGTCGTCGCGCGAGGTGTCGGTGTTGCGCGCCTATGCCAAATATCTGCGCCAGGCGCGTTTCCCGTTCAGTCAGGATTATATCGAGGACGCGCTGGCGCTGCATGCCGGGATCGCCCGGTCGATGTTGGCCCTGTTTCTGACGCGCCACGATCCGGCGTTGCCCCTGGCGGATGCCGACGCCATGGCCGCGTCGCTGCAAGGTGAAATCGAGCGCGACCTCGACCAGGTCACCAATCTCGAGGAAGACCAGATCCTGCGGCGTCTGCTCAACCTGGTCCTTTGCACCTTGCGCACCAACTATTTCCAACAGGACGCCGATCATCAGCCCAAGGCCTATCTGTCGCTGAAGCTCGATAGCCGCCGGATCGACGATCTGCCGCTGCCGCGGCCAATGGTCGAAATCTGGGTCTGCAGCCCGCGGATGGAGGGGGTGCATCTGCGCGGCGGCAAGGTGGCGCGCGGCGGCATTCGTTGGTCGGATCGGCGCGAGGATTTCAGGACCGAGATTCTCGGGTTGATGAAGGCCCAGATGGTCAAGAATACCGTGATTGTCCCGGTCGGTTCGAAGGGGGGCTTCGTCGCCAAGCGGCTGCCCGGGGCCGAAGCGGGCCGGACCGCGCTGATGGCCGAGGTCATCGATTGTTACAAGATCCTGATGCGCGGCTTGTTGGACCTGACCGACAACTACCGGATCGAGCAGGGGACCGGGGAACCCGTCACCACCGTGGTCCCGCCGCCCGCCGTCGTGCGCCATGACGGCGATGACCCCTATCTGGTGGTTGCGGCCGACAAGGGGACAGCCACTTTCTCCGATATTGCCAATGGTGTGGCCCGGGACTACGGCTTCTGGCTGGACGACGCTTTCGCCTCCGGGGGCTCGGCCGGTTACGATCACAAAAAGATGGGCATTACCGCGCGCGGCGCCTGGGAAGGGGTCAAGCGACATTTCCGCGAGATCGGCCGCGATATTCAACGCGAACCGTTCCGCGTTGTCGGTGTCGGCGACATGGCCGGCGATGTCTTTGGCAATGGCATGCTGCTGTCCGAGCAGATCCGGCTGATCGGTGCCTTCAATCACCAGCACATTTTTTGTGATCCCGAACCCGATGCCGTCGCGGGCTTTGCCGAGCGTCGCCGGCTGTTCGAGCTGGGGCGTGGCTGGGGCGACTATGATCCGGCCGCGCTGTCGCCGGGGGGCGGGATCTTCGACCGCCACGCCAAATCCATCGCCCTGAGCCCACAAATCCGGCAATGCCTCGGCCTGAGTGACGATCGTGTCACGCCGAGCGAGCTGATCCGGGCGTTGCTGAGCGTCGAAACGGATCTGTTGTGGTTTGGCGGCATCGGGACCTTCATCAAGGCCGGATCCGAGAGCCATGCCGATGTCGGTGATAAATCCAACGATGCGCTGCGGATCGACGCCGAGCGGGTTCGGGCCCGTGTGATCGGCGAGGGCGCCAATCTCGGGGTGACCCAGCGCGGCCGGATCGTTTTCGCCCGTCGCGGCGGTCACATCAACACCGATGCCATCGACAACGCCGCCGGTGTCAATACCTCGGACCATGAGGTCAATATCAAGGTGCTGCTGGGCGATGTGATCGACCGCGGCGACATGACCGTCAAGCAGCGCGATCAGTTGCTGGCCGAGATGACCGATGATGTTGCCGCGCTGGTGCTGTCTGACAACTACCTCCAGACCCAGGCCCTGAGCGTCGTTCAGGCGCAGGGCGGCGAGGCGTTGGAACTCCAGATGCGTCTGATGCGCGCGTTGGAGCGGGCCGGGCATCTCAACCGGGCGATCGAGTTCCTCCCCGATGACGAGGCCCTGGCGGCCCTGGCCGCCAAGAACCAGGGGCTGACCCGGCCGGAACTGGCGGTGTTGCTGGCTTATTCCAAGATCACCCTCAACGAGGCGCTGCTGCGATCCGATGTCCCCGACGACCCGCGGATGGTTGAGGATTTGATCCATTATTTCCCCAAGCGGCTGCGCCGTCGTTTCGAGGCGGCGATCGAACGCCATCGCCTGCGACGGGAGATCATCGCGACCCATGTCACCAACAGCATGGTCAATCGGGTCGGGCCGACCTTCGTCCAGGCCATCGCCGATCGGACCGGCCAGGCACCGGACGCGATCTCGCGCGCCTATGCCATCGCGCGGGAGGCGTTTTCCTTGCGTCCGCTCTGGACCGCGATCGAGTCGCTCGACTCCCCGGCCTCCTGCAGCGTCCAGATCGCGATGATCATCGAAACCCAGAGCCTGCTCGACCGGGTGGTGACCTGGTTCCTGACCAATGCCGCGCGTCCGCTGGACATGACCCGGGAGGTCGAAACCTATCGCCCGGGCATTCAGGCCCTGGCCGATGACCTGGCCGCGGTGTTGGATCGCGACCAGCACCGGCATCTTGACGGCCGCACGCAGGGCCTGATCGCCCAGGGCGTTCCCGATGCCCTGGCCCGTCAGGTTGCCGGACTGCCGGTTCTGGTGTCGGCGCTGGATATTTGTCGAATCGCCGGGTCCCGCGCCCGTCCGGTTCCGGCGGTGGCCCGGATCTATTTCAGCCTGGGCCATTTGTTCGGCATTGAATGGCTGCGCGATCAGGCACGCAAGATCAAGACCGAAGACCATTGGCAAAAACTCGCCGTGGCCGCGACAATCGACGATCTGTTCGCCCACCAGAGCCAGCTCGCCAGTCATGTTCTGCAGACCGCGCCCGAAGATGGCGTGGACCCGACCGAGGCCTGGATCGCCACCCGGCCCGGTCCGGTCGAACGGACCCGCCAGTTGCTGACCGAGTTGCGCGCCGCGTCGCGGGTCGATCTGGCGATGTTGGCCGTGGCCAATCGACAGTTGCGCGCCTTGATCGGCTGACGCGAGCGTCGCCGGGTGGCGCCGCATGGCGGCCGCATTCTCGAAAGGGGTGTCGCCCGGCGGCGACACCCGGCGGCGATCGGCGACGGACCGGCCGCGCTTTACGCATGGCTGCGTTTCTGTCCGGTCGCCTCCATTGATGTGCAAACGTCACAATAAAAGGAGTATATCCTTGCTCGCGGTGAAGGGTTTCGGCCTCTTAACTTTGATGCAGATCAAAAGAGAGTGCCGTAAATTGTTTCTTTACCGCCGTGGCGTAATGTAGCCGTTATGTCAGGGACGCATGGCTCAGTGGCGATCCGTCCCGCAACCCTGGAAATGGAACACTCTCATGGCGACGACCTCTCATCCGACCGCGAACCGCGGTCACGGGTCCGCCGATCTGCCTCAGGAAATTTTCGGCCGGCTGGTTGGCACCATTCACACCTGGCGTGAGCGCATCGAACAGCGCCGTCAGCTTGCAGAGCTCGACGAGCGGATGCTTCGCGATATCGGCGTCAGCGCTGCTGACGTCGTCGGTGAAGTTGACAAGCCGTTCTGGAAGGCCTGATTTCGAACGCGCGGCCGGCTGCGGATCACCGCAACCGCCGCTGCTGTCGAACGGGGCTGCGCGGCGATGGCCCGCGGGCTTTGCGGGGCTGTTCTGGCGGAAATCAGACAGGAAACCGGTCGACCTGGTTTCCTGTCTCGTTCGGCTGAGGCCGTGGCACGCCGCGATGCGGCGTTGAGTTTGTCGATGACTTGACTGCGATTTTGCTCTCTGTCGTGAGCCCGGCTCAGGCCACTCCGACGGGGCCTTTGTCATGTCTGCGTCCGGTGCTCGATCAGGTTCGCCCTCGATCAGGTTCGCCGCGGCAACGCCGACCCGGGGACGGCGCCCCGGAGTCGGTGGTCGCGGCACGAGGCCTGCTCAGATGTAATGGGCGCCCAACGGCTCGAAGCCGTTGAAAGCGACCGAGGCATAGGTCGTGGTATAGGCCCCCGTGGCCTCGATCCGCAAGCGGTCGCCGATTACGAGATCGTCGGGCAGTTCGTAGACTGTCCGTTCGTACATGATATCGGCGCTGTCGCAGGTCGGTCCGGCCAGGATCACCGGGCTGACCGATCCGTTGCGGTTGCTGACGATCGGATAATGGATCGCCTCGTCCATGGTTTCAGCCAGGCCGCCGAACTTGCCGATATCGAGATAGACCCAGCGCCGGTCGTCATGGGCCGACTTTTTGGAGATCAGGACGACCTCAGTTTCGATGACGCCGGCGTTACCGACCATGCCGCGTCCCGGTTCGACGATCGTCTCGGGAATGCGGTTGCCGAAATGGCGCCGCAGGCTGTCGAAAATCGCCTGGCCATACTGAACCGCCGAAGGAATGTCGCGCAGGTAGCGGGTCGGGAAGCCCCCGCCCATATTGACCATCGTCAGTTCGATGCCCTGGCTTTCAAGATCGCGGAACAGCGCCGCAGCCGTCTGCAATGCCGCATCCCATTGGGTCGGATCGCGTTGCTGCGAGCCGACATGGAACGACAGACCATAAGGCACGACACCCTTGCCGGCGGCTTTGATCAGCAGCTCACGAGCCATCTCGGGCTCGCAGCCGAATTTGCGCGACAGCGGCCATTCGGCGCCCTCGCCGCTGGTCAGCAGGCGACAAAACACCCGGCTGCCCGGGGCGGCGACGGCGATCTTGTTGAGTTCGGCTTCACTGTCGAAGGCAAACAGCCGGACGCCCAGCGCATAGGCGGTGGCGATATCGGCCTGTTTCTTGATGGTGTTGCCGTAGCTGATATGGTCGGGTTGTGCCCCGGCAGCCAGGACGTCGCGGATCTCGTTGACGCTGGCGGTATCGAAGGCCGAGCCCAGCCGCGCCAGCAGGCGCAGGATCTCCGGCGCCGGATTCGCTTTGACGGCGTAGAAAATCCGGGCTTCCGGCAGGGCGTTTTCCAGGGTGCGATAATTCTCTTCGACGACATCGAGGTCGACGACCAGGCAAGGGGTCTGCGGTCGTCGCTCGTCGAAGAATTGAGCAATCTTTTCGTTCATCCCGGTCTCCATAGGATGCGAAGGCCGTTACCGGCTTGATGTCGAATCGTGAGGTAAGGGTTGGCGGTGGTTGTTGGGACGCGAAATCAGCGTCCGACAATTACGCCCGCGGTCAATGCCGCGAGGTCGTTAATCGAGCAGCCACGAGAGACCCGGACTTATACGGGGACAAGGCGAGAGGAAGAGGCGTGGGCGCAGGCCCACTGACAACAACATGAAACATCGTAACCTCCAAGACGCCGCCTTGCTTAAGGGACGGTCGGGGATACGCGTTACGTCGTTGCATAGCCACACCGCGGCGGATCCGTGGGGGCCAGTGGCACGTGCGCGTGCGGAAGACGCATATATGCCGATGAAGCGTTGCTGAAAAGATAAAAAATGGGCTGGGACGAAAAATTTCTCGGCAGCGAACGGCCCGGGGATTCGGCGCGACCGGGCAGCGGCGGGAGGAGGGGCCGGCGCAGGGCCGGTCTGTGCCGAAGATTCCTTCTTTTATGGCAACAGCATCAAAATTTCGCCATTTTTCACCCCTAGCTTGGCGCCATCGGAAAGGCCCCTACAGCCCGGGAAACGGAGCCGCTGCGCCGCTGGTCAAGGTCTACAGCGCTGTCAGTGTCTTTGGTTCCTCTTCTGACCGGCAGTTGACGCCGACATCGGCCAGCCAAGCCCCGGCTGGATTTCCTCGGCCACCGCAATCGGCCCCCGCGGTGGCCGTTTCTTTTTCGGGCGGGCGTGTTATAGCTTGCCGGCTTTTCCTTGTCCGTTGCGGGCAATCGGGCCCTGTCCCTCCCAAGCTTCTGTCGTGTCAATGCCGCTGTTCGTCGGTTCCGATCTCACCTGCCTCCGGGGGCATCGCCTCGTCTTTACCGGGCTGAGTTTCGGCCTTGATCCCGGTAACGCGCTGGTTTTGCTGGGCCCCAACGGCAGCGGCAAATCCAGCCTGCTTCGGGTCATGGCCGGGCTGCTGAAGCCTTATGCCGGAGATCTGCTTTGGGATGGCGAGGTTATTGCTGACGAACCGGACCGTCATCGCGGCCGTGTCAGCTATGTTGGCCATCTCGACGCGGTCAAACCGGTTTTGACCGCGCGGGAGAACTTGGCCTTCTGGGCAGCGCTGGCCGGTGCCGATGAACCGGCGGAGCGGGCCCGCTTCGCCCTGGAGCGCATGGGCGTGGCGCAAATTGCCGATGTGCCGGGCCGTTTCCTGTCGGCGGGTCAGAAGCGGCGCCTCAATTTGGCCCGGATCGTCGCTGTGCCCCAACCGTTGTGGCTGCTTGACGAACCGACGGTTGCGCTGGACCGGGCCGCGGTCGTGCTGCTCGAATCGGCGATCGCCGAGCATCGTGCCGGCGGTGGCGTCGTGGTGGTGTCGACCCATGCCCAACTGGTCATTCCCGATGCCGGGCAGTTACAGATTGACCACTACAGTCCGGATCCCGGGGCCGGACTACGGGAATGGATGACATGACGGGGTTTCTGCGCCTGGTGTGGCGCGACCTTCATCTGGCGATGAAGCAGGGTTTCGATGCCACGGTCGCGGTGATGTTCTTCGTCCTCACGGTCGTCCTGTTCCCGCTGGGCGTTGGGCCGGAGCCGGCGATGTTGGCGCGCATCGCGGCCGGGGTGATCTGGGTCGGGGCGATGCTGGCCTCTCTGCTGTCGCTGGAGCGGTTGTTTCAAGCCGATTTTGAGGATGGCAGCCTGGAACTCCTGGCCTTGTCACCGCTGTCGCTCGAGGTCGCGGTGCTGGCAAAGATTCTGGCGCACTGGCTGGTCTCGGGTGTGCCACTGATCATCGCCGCACCGCTGTTGGCGCTGTTGCTGGGCATGCCCAGCGACGGCTTCGGCGTGCTGATGCTGTCGCTGCTGCTCGGGACGCCGGTGCTGAGCCTGGTCGGCGCGATCGGCGCCGCGCTGACACTCGGGGCACGCCGCGGCGGCGTTCTGTTATCGCTGCTGATTCTGCCGCTGTATGTTCCGGTCCTGATCTTTGGCGCCAGCGCCATCGACGCGGCGATCAACGGTCTGACCGCGCGCCCCCATCTGTTGCTGTTGGCGGGCATGCTGGTCGCGGCCTTGCCCCTGGCGCCGTTGGCCGGGGCCGGGGCGGTCCGGCAAGCTATTGAATAGGCGCCCGGCCGGGGGGGGGCCGTGTTGAGGGTTTGACGGCGCGCGCGCCGGGACGCATGATCGCGATCGTGGCGGGGCCACTGTCTGTCCGCCGTCACGCGGTGACAATCCGGAACGAGGCGCCGACCGCGGGAAAACGCGCGAGGGGGTCCCAACAGAGGCAGGGTCATGACAGCAGTCGCTTTGGTGTCGGTTCTGTGCGCCGATCGGATCGGGTTGGTCTCGGCGATCACCAGCCACCTGTTCGACACCGGGATCAATCTCCGCGATACCAGCTTTGCCGTATTGGGCCAGGGGGCGGAATTCACCTCGGTGTGCGAGTTGCCCGGGGCTCTGACAATCGCGGCCTTGCAGGCCGGCCTGGAACAGCTGCCGGAATTGGCCGGTGGCCAGGTTACGGTGCGTCGATTCGTGTTCGAGCCGGCGTTGGCCCCGCAGGGACGGATTACCCATCGGATCGAGGTCAGCGGTGGCGACCAGCTCGGGCTGATCGCGCGCTTGTCGGACATTTTCACCCAATTCGGTGCCAATATCGTGCGCATGGATGCCCAGACCATTCCCGCGGCCTGGCCCCATGGCGAGCGCTATGTGACCCGGTTTTCCGTGTGGCTGCCCGCGGATCGCGCGGCAACCTGTCTGGCCGAGGTCGCGAACACCGCCGGAAGTCTCGGACTGGTGTCGACCAGCACCCTGGTTGAACAGGCGGCGGTTGAACAGGCGGCCGGGGACGGGGTTCGGGGCTGACCGGAACGCCGGTCGCGCCCCGCGGGGTCAATCCGCTGCGGCGTCGCGTCGCTGTTGGCGCTGGGCGGCGACCGTGGCGATGTAGAATTTCCAGATCAGCCGGGCTGCGGTGCTGCGGTAGGGGCGCCAGGGCTCGGCGCAGGCCAGCAACGCGGCCGGTGTCGGTCGTTCAGGCAGGCCCAGAGCCCATTGGACGCCGATTTGCAGCGCCAGATCGTCGACCGGCCAGATGTCCGGGCGCCCCTGGCTCAGCAAATAGATCGCGGCGGTCCAGCGGCCGATCCCTTTCAACTGGATCAAGGTCGCGGCGGCGGCATCGTCATCGAGCGTCATCACGCGGTCGAGATCAATGCGTCCTTCGACGATCGCGCTCGCCAGTCCGCGGGCATAGACGATCTTCTGTCGGCTGAAGCCACACGCCCGCAGGGTTTCGTCGCTCTGCACCAGAAAACCGGACGCGTCAATCGGATCAAGCACCGCGGCCAGGCGGAGCCAGAGCGCGTCAGCAGCCCGCGTCGAAATCTGCTGGTCCAGGATGATTCGCAGCAGTCCGGGAAATCCAGCGGGACGCACCATCGCCACGGGTGTTCCCGCGGCCGTGAGACATCGGTCGAAGACCGGATCGCGGGCGCGGAGAACATCAATCGCGGCAAGCATGGCGCGCTGAGGCTACGGCCGGGACGAATCGCCGATCGTGATCCGGTAATCCTCGATCACGGTATTGGCCAACAGCTTGAGGCACATCGCCTCAACCTGTCGCTGGGCAATGCCGTGATCGGTTTCGGCCAGATCGAGTTCGATGACCTTGCCCTGGCGGACTTCGCCGACACCCTCGAAGCCCAACGAGGCCAGGGCGTGGCCGATCGCCTTGCCCTGCGGGTCAAGCACACCACGTTTCAGGGTGATATGGACGATGGCTTTCACGGTATCAACAATCCTTGGTTTCGAAATGATGGGGCCCTCGCGCCGCGCCGGAGACGGGCGTGAGGACCAGAGCGATGGCGGTCGCCACCGGGTTATCGCGGGCCAGGCTCCCGGATCGGTGTCGCGACATCGACGGGTCCGCCCTCGGGCAGAATCCCGAGCCGCCGCGCCACTTCCTGATAGGCCTCCTCGACCCGGCCGAGATCCTCGCGAAAGCGGTCCTTGTCCAGCTTTTCGTTGGTCTTGACATCCCAGAGACGGCAATTGTCGGGACTGATCTCATCAGCGAGGACGATGCGCATCTCGTCATTCTCCCACAACCGGCCGAACTCCAGCTTGAAGTCCACCAGTTTGAGCCCGATCCCGAGAAACAGTCCCGAGAGATAGTCATTGATGCGCAGACTAAGCGCCATGATGTCGTCAAGGTCCTGCGGCATCGCCCAGCCAAAGGCGGTGATGTGTTCCTCTGACACCATCGGATCGCCCAACTCATCGGATTTGTAATAATACTCGATGATCGAGCGGGGCAATTGGGTGCCTTCGGGAATGCCGAAGCGCTTTGACAGGGTCGCCGCCGCGATATTATGGACCACAACCTCGATCGGAATGATCTCGACCTCACGGACCAGCTGCTCACGCATATTGAGCCGGCGCATGAAATGCGTCGGGACGCCGATGTCGCCGAGTCGTGTCATCAGGTACTCGGAGATCCGGTTGTTGAGAACCCCCTTGCCGGTGATGATGCCGCGCTTCTGGTTGTTGAAGGCACTCGCATCATCTTTGAAATATTGGACCAACGTGCCTGGTTCCGGTCCTTCAAAAAGAACCTTGGCCTTGCCTTCATAGATCCGCCGGCGTCTTGTCATCGTGGTCTTCCACAGTGGGCGGGCATACGGCCGCGGCATCAGCCGGACCACTTCACTTTTGGGGTCATATAGCAAGCTTGCCCGCCCAGTACAATGGAGCGGACCGCCCTTGACCCTGGGCGATATGATAACAAAGAGTCACGCCAGCGTCAGTCAAGTGCTATTGACATCCATTCCGTCCGATCCGGTCGCCCCGGTGCGAAGCGCCAAACCGGGGGATGGTCGGCGCCAGCCGCGGGCAGGGCGATCAGCGAGGCATTTGTGGTGCCGAAACCATCGGCGCGCAGAAAACACATCGCGCTGGTTTCGTCGCCGGGATCATGCCCGGTTTCCCCCAGAAGCTGCTGCCAGGATGCCCAGCCGCCGGCCTCGGGCGCGTCGGGGTCGGGCAGCGGTGCGTCACGAAAACGCGATAGATAGCGCTGAACGCGCGGCACAGCGGGATCGTTGGGGTCACCCGCGGTGATCATGCTGATCCCTTGCGGCACGGCAACCCGGACGATTCGGCCATCGCCGCGACTGATCAGGAACCAGGCATCCCGGTTGTCGGCCGCCAGCAGATTGAACGGCCGGTAGGCCGCGGGATCAAGCTGGGACAAGGCGTCAATGGCGTCGACGGCGTCGGCATGGTCCAGGGCTTCCAGCACCAGCTCGCCCCGGCTGCGCTTGTCTTCGCCGGGGCCCAGGGTTCCGGCGCGGTCCAACACCGCGGCCACGACACCATAGTCATTGACGCCGATCCAGGCGCCACCGGCGATCTCGTCGCGTCCGGCCACGATGTCGGGCCGATCGGGCCAATGCCGGGCGGGCGCCTGCCAGGGCCGTTCGACCCTCTCGTCACGGTTGGCGCCGATGATCACGGGCCACGGGCTTTCAGGGCGACGAAGGATGACGAGACTGCACATCACGCTTATCCACGGCTTGAGGGTCTGACGTAAATCCCCGTCCCTCGGCGATTCGGGGCGTTGCACAAGGCCGCACTTGAATACCACTCGCGTGGGCAGCATGGACTTTGGCATTGATGGCGGGCGCGGCCCGGCATCCCCATATCCTTGATCAGCAGACGTTATGAGGCGGAATTGAAGGAATAGCCACTGAATATCGTCCGGGAGGGCGCACGCCATGGCCACTTTCACCGAGCGGGAGCGGGCGTTTGAAAACAAGTTCCAGCGTGATGCGGAAATGCGCTTTCGCGCGGACATGCGCCGGGCGCGGTTGCTCGGGGCCTGGGCGGCCTTGCAGATGGCGTTGCCACCCGACCAGCGCGACACTTATGCCGGGCAGCTGGTTCGCGCCCATTTCGATCATCATGATGAGGGTTGGTTGCTGGACCGGGTCCATGAGGATCTGGTCGCGCGCGGGCGAACGGTGTCGCGGCATCGGATCGAGCGGCAGGCGGGACGCCTGCTCGCGATTGCCCGCGCCGAGATCGCGACGTGATGCCGCAATCGACAAAAACAGTTACGGTGTGTTGGTCAAAGTGACAGAATTGTTGAGATACCGTGTGCGTTATTTTTGATCGCGGGCCGATGCCGGGTCGGGCTGTTGCGATGCGGTTATTCCGTCGCAGGATGGCGATTTGTGGCCGCGATCAAATTTTCTGAAACAGAGCTTTAATTTGACCAGATCGTTTGTGGCTCATAGGGTCCAGTCGCGATTGTCGGGCGGCGCAGATACGTGTAACGGATCGGGAAATGGCTCGGGAAAGCGACGAATCGATGCGGGTTCTCGCAGAAACCCTTGATCGAATGCAATTGACCAGCGTCCCGGCGGCGCGGTTGCTGCTGAAATGTATCCGATATTATCTCGTGGAACCGACGCCCGGCGATCTGGATTTTTGTCTGGAAGTTTTCCGGCGGCTCGATCGCGGTTTGAAGCGCAAGATCGCCGCCGCCGCGGTCAGCGAAGCCAGCCATTTCAATCGACCGGCAACCGGCAGCCCCTGACCGGTGCGACCCCCGTGCGTCGGCCGGGCAAACCGCGCTGATGCAGTCCCCCCGAGCCGCACGCGTTGTGCCCGTCAGTCGGCGAACACCCGTTGGAACACCGTGTCGATATTCTTGGTGTGATAGCCCAGGTCAAACAGCGCCGCGAGCTGAGCCGGTGACAGATAGCCCGTGATTTCCGTGTCCGCTTGCAACAAGCTTAGAAAGTCAGCGCCTTCCTGCCACACCTTCATCGCGTTGCGTTGCACCGCGGCATAGGCGGCCTCTCGACTGAGGCCATTCTGCGTCAGGGTCAGCAGCACCCGCTGCGAGAACACCAGACCACCGAGGCTCTCGAGATTTTGCACCATGCGCGCCGGATAGACCAGGAGCCGGTCGACCAGACCGGTTGCCCGGGCCAGGGCGAAATCCAGCGCGATCGTGGCATCGGGACCAAAGACCCGCTCGACCGAGGAATGTGAAATATCGCGTTCGTGCCACAGGGTGACATTTTCCAGGGCGGGGACCACCGCGGCGCGCACGACACGCGACAGGCCCGACAGATTTTCCGACAGGACCGGGTTGCGCTTGTGCGGCATCGCCGAGGAGCCTTTCTGGCCAGGCGAGAAAAACTCTTCGGCCTCGCGCACCTCGGTGCGTTGCAGATGCCGGATCTCGACGGCGAGATTGTCGAGCGTGGCGGCGACGACGCCGAGCACGGCAAAGAACATCGCGTGGCGGTCGCGCGGGATGACCTGGGTCGACACCGGCTCGATCGCCAGGCCAAGCTGTTCGGCGACATAGGCCTCGACCCTGGGGTCGATATTGGCGAAGGTGCCGACGGCGCCCGAGATGGCGCAGGTCGCGATGTCGGCGCGCGCGGCCACCAGCCGCTGGCGACAACGCTGGAATGCGGCGTAATGGCCGGCCAGCTTGAGGCCGAAGGTCGTGGGTTCGGCATGAATCCCATGGCTGCGGCCGATGCACACGGCGTCCTTGAATTCGAACGCGCGGCGCCGCAGGGCGGCCAGCAGCCCGTCGAGGTCGGCGAGCAGCAGATCGGCAGCCTGGGTCATCTGGACCGACAGGCAGGTGTCAAGGACGTCGGAAGAGGTCATGCCCTGATGCAGGAAACGCGCTTCCGGCCCGATATGCTCGGAGAGATTGGTCAGGAAGGCGATGACGTCATGGCGGGTCTCGCGTTCGATCTCGTCGATGCGGTCGATTTCCCACTGACCGCGCTGACGGATGGCCTCGGCGGCCGCTTTGGGGATCACCCCGAGGGCGGCCTGGGCGTCGCAGGCATGGGCCTCGATCTCGAACCAGATGCGGAATCGGTTTTCGGGTTCCCAGATCCGGGCCATTTCGGGGCGGCTATAGCGGGGGATCATCGAGCAGACACCTCAAGACGGAGCAACAGGAACGGGGAATGACAGGCGGCGACGATACCGCTCACCGCCGAGGATGAGAAGCCTCTTCCGGCCGGGCGTGCGCCCGTCACATCAACCCCATGCTCTTGAAACTGACATGGCGGCCGCGGCCGATGATCAGATGGTCGTGGACCTCTATCCCGAGCACCGCGGCGGCCTTGACGATTTCCTGGGTGATCTGGATGTCGGCGCGGCTCGGGGTCGGATCGCCGCTGGGGTGATTATGCACCAGGATCACCGCCGACGCGCCGAGCTCAAGGGCCCGTTTGACCACCTCCCGGGGATAGACCGGGGTATGGTCGACGGTACCACGCTGCTGCACCTCGTCGGCGATCAGGGTATTTTTGCGATCAAGGAACAGCAGGCGGAACTGCTCGGTCGCTTCATGGGCCATCGCGGTCTGGCAATAGTCGAGCAGCCTGTCCCATGAGCTGAGAACCGGCCGGTTGATGATCTGGCCCAGCGCCATCCGCACCCCGATGGCCGCAGTCACTTTCAGCGTGGCGATGACGTGGTCGCTGAGCCCGGCTTCCTGGCGCAAACGTTCTGTCGAGGCCGTCACGACACCGCCGAGGCTGCCAAAGGTCGCGATCAATGCTTTGGCCTTGGGCTTGACGTCGCGGCGCGGAATCGCGGCAAACAGCAGCAGCTCCAAAAGCTCGTAGTCCTGCAATCCGCCTGGACCCGTATCGAGAAACCGCGCGCGCAGGCGGGTCCGGTGTTCCAGATAGTGCGGCGGTGGCGTATCGTCCGGGGCGTTGTCAACCGGGCCGTTGTCACCCAGGGCGGCGTCGGCTTCGGGGGCTGCGGTGGGAACGGGGGGCTTGCGGCGGGTCAAGACACTCTGCGATCCGATCGTGGGCACGGCGCAACTATACGGGGTCTTGACGGGCAGGGCCAGAAATGGTGTCGGCACGGTGGGCGCGGATCTATTGCCCGAAGGACGATGTCGCGTTGATTGACAGCGCACCCCATATTCGATTTACCCTACGGCCGGGGACGGGGCCTGAGAGCATTTACCGACCAGGCGGGTTCCGGTTGAGCGTCGAGAATGCGACAAAACAAAGATCCAGAGCTGTTTCAGATCCAACGTGACCGGAAACAGCCCTGGCGCGGATGAGGATGGCGGGAGCGATTCGAGATGCCGGACGATATGCATAGCCAGGGGATCGGCACGCTGGCGGCGACGCTGTGGGCCGAATTGGTTGGTGAAAGCTGGAGCTGGGCCGAGCGCGAACCGATGCTGCAGCCCTGGCTGGAGCGCGCCATTCTCGGCCGCCGCAATTTTGCTGACGCATTGGCGCGCCTGATCGGGGATAAGCTGGGCGGGCCCGCCCTGATGGCCGGGGCCCTGGAAGAGCTGGTCGCCGCTGTGCTGGATCGCGATCGCACGATCCTGCGGTCTGCCGACGCGGATCTTCGGGCGCACCGCGATCGCAACCCCAGTTGCCCCGATCTGGCGACGCCGTTTCTGTTCTTCAAAGGTTTCCAGGCATTGCAATGCCACCGGATCGCCCACCGGCTGTGGCGGGACGATCGCCGGGCTCTGGCGTTGCTGCTGCAAAGCCGGTCGTCGGAAATATTCGGTGTCGATATTCACCCGGGGGCGCGCATCGGCTGCGGTGTCTTCATCGATCATGCCACCAGCATCGTCATCGGGGAGACGGCGGTTGTCGGTGACGATGTCTCGATCCTGCACGAGGTGACGCTGGGCGGAACCGGCAAGGAGAGCGGGGATCGCCATCCCAAGATCGCCGCCCGGGTGCTGATCGGCGCCGGCGCCAAGGTGCTGGGCAATATCACGGTCGGCATCGGGGCCAAGATCGGCGCGGGAAGCGTGGTGCTGGATCCGGTGCCGCCCCACGCCACCGTGGCCGGCGTGCCCGCCCGGGTCGTCGGTCGCTGCACCTCGATGGCGCCGGCCCTCGATATGGACCATAGCCTGCCGCATTTTATCGGCGCCGGAATCTGATCGCCGCCGCCGATGCCGGTTGCCAATCCGGCGTTGCGACGTGATTACGCCGGCGTTGCGGTCGGCAGGTAGGGCGGCTTGTGCAGGCCTTGTGGCGACAGGGTGAAAATTTCGTAACCGGTCGCGGTGACCGCGATCGAGTGTTCGAACTGTGCCGACAGGCTCTTGTCTTTGGTCACCGCGGTCCAGCCATCGGCCAGAATCTTCACTTCGTAACGGCCGGCATTGATCATTGGCTCGATCGTGAAGAACATGCCCTCGCGCAGCACGGTGCCGGTAGCGGCGCGGCCGTAATGCAGCACCGACGGCGCGTCATGGAACACGCGGCCCACCCCGTGGCCGCAAAAGTCGCGAACCACCGAAAAACGATTGCTTTCGGCATAGTTCTGGATCGCATAGCCGATATCGCCCAGGGTCGCGCCCGGGCGAACCACGGCGATGCCACGCATCAACGCCTCGTAAGTGACGTCGACCAGTTTGCGGGCCTTGACGCCGACATTGTCGCCGATCAGGAACATGCGACTGGTGTCGCCGAACCAGCCATTCAGGGTCACCGTGATGTCAATGTTGGCGATATCACCGTCACGCAGCCGCTTGTCGCCGGGAATGCCGTGGCACACCACATGGTTAATCGAGATGCAGGTCGCCTTGGGATAGCCACGATATCCCAGCGGCGACGGCAATGCGCCGTGATCACGGATGAACACTTCGCTCAGCCGGTCGATTTCCCCGGTGGCGGCGCCGGGGACCACGAACGGGGTGATGTAGTCGAGCACCTCGGCCGCGAGCCGGCCCGCGGCACGCATCGCGGCGAAGTCATCGGGGCCATGAATCGGAATCGGGCGCTGGTTGTGGTCGTCGGGGACCACCTCTTGGGCATCGGTCATTCTTGTCCGTATCGCTATAAGGCCGCACCCTGCGGCGTGCTGTCGCAGGGTGCGGCGTGCAGATCCCTACAATAATCGGCTGAGGACCTGCGCGGCAACCCGTCGTAACGCGCATTGGCGATAAAGCTGCGACGTTGGTGCGCCGGCCGGCGGCGTCTCCAGCATATTCCGTCGTCGCTATCGCGCGCCGGAGCCTGCAAAACGGTGTCAGCGGCCGCGACGCTGTGGCACACTTGGTCCCTCCGCCACGACTGTGACCGCCCCTTCGCCATGTCCGATTCCGTGACCACCATAACAGCCAGCCTGATCATCATCGGCAACGAAATCCTGTCCGGCCGGACTCAGGATACCAACCTGGCCTCCCTGGCCCAGCGGCTCAACCCGATCGGGATACCCTTGCGCGAGGTCCGGGTCATCGCCGACGACCAGGCGATGATCGTCGCGACGGTCAATGAATTGCGCGCGCGCGACCGCTATGTCTTCACGACGGGTGGCATCGGGCCGACTCATGATGACATCACGGCGGGATCGGTCGCCGCGGCATTCGGTGTGCCCCTGGTCCGGGATCCCGACGCGGTACGGCTGTTGGAAAGCCATTACCCGTCCGGGCACCTGAACGAAGCGCGGTTGCGGATGGCGACCGTGCCCGAGGGTTCGCGCCTGATCGCCAATCCGGTCAGTCGTGCCCCGGGTTTCCAGATCGGCAACGTCTTCGTGCTGGCGGGGGTGCCGCGGATCATGCAGGCGATGCTCGACGACGTCATCCCGCGCCTGCAGGGCGGTCCGGCGATGCTGTCGCGGACCGTGCGCTGCCATCTCGCCGAAGGTGTCCTGGCGGCGCAACTCGGTGCCCTGCAGGATCGTCTGCCCGCGATCGCGATCGGCAGCTATCCCTTCGGATTGCCGCCGGCAAAACCGGGCACCAATCTGGTGTTGCGCGGCACCGACGCGAGTGCCCTGGATGCCGCGGTCATCGAGCTGTGCGCCATCCTGCGGGTGCTGGGCGGTGACGCGGAGGTCGTCAGCGACTGATGCGACGGTCGTCGTCACGACGTTCGGGGGCCACGGCGTTCGGCGACGGATAAGGAAGGCGACGATGCGGGATTTTGAGAAACACGCGCTTCTGTTTCTGTTGCGCCACCTGCTGGCCGGCATCGCGGCCGCGGTGATTGTCGGCACCGGGCTGATTGGTCTTGATGTCGACCATCTCGGCACCTTGATCCGCCACAGCGATCATGCCGTCCTGGTGACGGTGATGCTGTTCAGCGGCTTGATCATCACCTTTGGCAGCGTCGCGATGGGTGCCGGGATCATGAGCCTGGCCCGTTACGATGATGAGCGCTGATCGGTCGCGCCGCCGTGTACAAAAGGGTCCCATAAGGGGGTCGCAATTGTGACGGCACTGTGGCATGGTGGATTTATCGCGTGTGGACGTGGTGGAACCGGTAGACACAGCAGACTTCATGGGAGTGCCCTTGGGGAAACCCTTGGTGCAGAACCGCTCAAATTCGGGGAAAGCTTCGGCCTGGGGCCATGCCAATCCCGAGCCAAGCCCGGGGTGGGGCATTGTCTCATCCCGGGAAGGTGTAGAGACTAGACGGGCGGCACCTAAAGTTGGCCGGACTGTGGCAGCGCAGCGGTGGACCATGGTGAAGGGATAGTCCAGTCCACGAAGTTCCGGTGGTGTGCAGATCCGCATATCAGCGCGCGGAGCGCGGCGAAAGCCGTCGTGGTAAGAAAATCTGCTTCCCTTTTGGGAGTGCGGGTTCGAGTCCCGCCGTCCGCACCAATTTCCCTGTACGACTGCCGCGTGCAGGGAAACGCGGCCCCCAATCCCGCGCACGCCGTGACGTGCGCGGGATTGGGGCCTCGCCGCAGACCAGCCCCCTCAGAGCCAACCATTGACCGGGGCGCCGAAGGTTTGCAGCACCAGAAGAATATTCAGGGTCAGGATCATCGCGGCAGCCGCCCCGGCGATTGCAGTGGTTGTGCGGCTGTTAACGAAATCCCCCATCACGCGGCGTCGCGACATCAGGACCAGCAACGCGATCATCGGCACGGGCAGGACCAGGCTGAGTGCGACCTGGCTGGCGACCAGGGCCTGGGTGCTGTCGATGCCACAGGCGACGACCGCGACCGCAGGGGCCATGGTCACCAGGCGCCGCAGCCACAGCGGGATGCTGAAGCCGACGAAACCCTGCATGATGATCTGTCCGGCAATTGTGCCGACCACCGAACTGGACACGCCCGAGGCAAGCAGCGACACCAGAAAGATACCCGCCGCCGCGGTCCCGAGCAGGGGGAACAGGGTCTGATACGCGGTCTCGATCTCGGCGACGCCATCATGGACGCCGTCATGGAAGGCGACCGCGGCCATCGTGATCATCGCCAGATTGACCAGACCGGCCAGGCCCAGGGCCACCAGGACCTCGCGGTGCGAGAACACGATCAGCCGGCGCCGCTCGGTGTTGGTGCGTGGCGCAATCCGGTTCTGGGTCAGACCGGAGTGGAGGTAGATCGCGTGCGGCATCACGGTCGCCCCGACAATGCCGATCGCCAGCCACAGGGCATTGCCGTCGGCAAGATGCGGCACGACCGAATGATAGGCCGCCTGGCCCCAGTCCGGCGGGGCGATCAGCAGTTCCGCCAGATAGCACAGGCCAATGGCACCGACAAAGCCGGCGATCACGATTTCGAGCGCACGGAACCCGTTGCGCTGCAGGCTCAGGATCAGCAGGGTGGTCAGGGCAACGATGACCATCGCCGCGAGCATCGACAGGCTGAACAGCAGACTGAGACCGATCGCGGCGCCCAGGAATTCGGCGAGGTCGGTGGCCATCGCCGCGAATTCGCTGCCGATCCACATGGCGTAGACCACAGGCCGCGGGAACTGGTCGCGCGACAGTTCAGCGAGATTGCGCCCGGTCACGATCCCCAGCTTGGCGGACAATCCCTGGAACAGCATGGCAACCATGCTGGACGCGACCACGACCCAAAGCAGACCATAACCGTAATGGGCACCGGCCTGGATGTTGGTGGCGAAATTCCCGGGGTCCATATAAGCAATCGCAGCGATCACCGCCGGACCGATAAAAGGCAGCGCCGCCGCCACGCCGTGACGGCGTCCCGCCAACACTTCATGGCCGGCAAAAAGCGTCCGATCGGTCAAGGAACCCTGCACCATCACTGCCTGGGACATTCTGAAACCTCGTTTTTTCGACCGTACCAATATCACGATAAAGGGTCAGCAACATAATGTAGCCTTGGCTACAAAAAACTTGGGTGTTGTGCGAACCGTCTTCCAGTCCCAAAATCACGCGGCATCAAAAAAACTGAGTGGGCATGATGATCGAGAAATCCGCCGAATCGGCAGCACCGCCGTCGGTGGCCGTACCCGGGACCAACCCGGCCGCTCCCGTTGCGGCGGTGAACCGGTTTGTGCGTTGCCGTGAGGCCCATCAGGTTGAGCTCGCCGAAGACTATGTCGAGTTGATCGCCGAATTGATCGCGACCACCGGTGAGGCGCGGGCCATCGATATCTCGCGGACGCTGGGGGTCGCGCATCCGACGGTGACCAAAACCATCAGTCGTCTGGCCCGGGAGGGGCTGGTCACGACCCAACCTTACCGGGCGATTTTTCTGACGGCCCAGGGCGAGGCGGTGGCACGGCGTTCCCGGGAGCGGCATCAGATCGTCCATACCTTTCTGCTGGCGATCGGGGTCAGCCCGGAAACGGCCGATATCGACGCTGAAGGCATGGAGCACCACACCAGCAACGAAACGCTGGCGGCCCTGGTGCGCCTGACCCGGGACCTGGCCCGGAACCCTGCTGAGACCGCCGAGCGCCGTGGGGTTGCCGCTGATCCCGCCCTTCGGACCGGTCATGGCAGTGTCGATTGACCCGGGCGATGGCGTGTCGCTTGGCTCCCCGTGTGATCGGGTGGCGTCTGTGCGGGGGCCTGGCGCTTTTGGCGATGTTCAGCGGGCCGGCGCAGGCGGGGTTTCAGCGGATGGTCCTCGCGCCGGCCTGCTCGACGATGGCGCCGGGCGGCTTCGCCGATGTCGCCGCCTATTGCCTTGATCAGACCCAGGCCGCACCACCCACCGGAGCCGTGCTGTCCCAGGCGCCGGAAGCGTTCGGCAACGCGGTGGTCCGGGTCGGTGCCGGGCCCGCGATGACGCTGGCGGCGGCCCTGGCCCAGCATCTGATCGTGATCGAAGGACTCGGGGTCTTTCGACAGTTGCGGATCCGAAACCTGACCCAGGACCGGCTGTCGCTGTGCAGCCTGACCCCGACGGTGGTCATGGGGGCCGACGGTGCCACGGGCCCCGATCTGACCGCGGCCTATGGCGCCATTGCCCGGCTGGCCGGTGCGCCCGACACCGCCGCCTCGGACCGTGCCGGCGATCCGGTTCAGGTCGAAATCTGGCAGGCCGTTGCTGCCGGTGTGGCGGCGACGCCGCTGCCGCCGGTCAGCGGCATGCCGGCGCCGACGCCGCCCTTAATGTGCGCCGACGCTGCGCATGACGTCGCCGTGTGCTATGCCCGGCCCGCGATACCCCCCGGTGTGTCGAACCGTTCGGCGGCACCGTGACGGCCAGCCTTGTGGTGACACAGGGGAATGGCGATATCCTGACAGGCTGCGGTTGCGCCGGCAAACGAAGGAAGATCTGGTGAGCGTCGTCGATCCCCCGGTTTCTGTGTCCCCGGCGGCTGCGCTGTGGGTGGCGGGGCCCAGCGATGAAGCGCCGTCATCCCGCGATCCGCGCTGGCCCTGGCGTGTCGTCGGCGCGATCGTGGCGGCCTTGCTGTTGCACGCCGCGCTGGTGTTCTTCCTGGTGAATCGCCTCGCCAGCCCGGCGCTGCCGCCGGAAACGCCGGTGTTCCCGGTCGAAATTGTCAACGAGCCGGCGCCCCAGGCTCCCGCCGCGCCGGTCGCAACCCGGAAGCCGGAACCGCCGGCGCCGCCCCAGCCGGCCCGTCATTCCGGCGGGGATCCCGATCGTCGTCCCGGCCCGGTTCCCGATGTTGTCGCACCGGCACCGCGCGATCCGGGTGCGCCGCCGCCCGAGCCCCCGGTGCCGGCGCCAACATTGGCATCGGTGTCGCCGGATATCGCCGAGCTTCCACCCGCCATGGTCCCGCCGGCGCCGGTAACCCCGCCCGCCGCCCCGCCGGCCGGGGTTACCGTCCCGGTGCAACGCCCCCCCGCCGCCCCGGCGCCGGAAACGCCGCCACCGCCGCAACCGGCCCAGACCGATAGCGCCGATGCCCCGGCCGTGCCGGCCCCCGCGGCGCCAACGCCAGCCCCGGTACCGGTTGCGGTTCCGGCGCCACCTGCGGCGGTGCCGCCACCCGTGCCGTCACGGCCGCCGGCCCGTGCCGCGGCGGCAGCTCGGGTGCCGCACCCGACATCGACGGCGCGGCCGGTGACGGCAACGCCGCATCCCAGGTCACAACCGGATCCGTTCGACGATCAGGCGCCGGGCGAGGGTGGTGGCGACCGCTACCTCAATGCGCTCCGCGACGACATTCTGCGCAATCGGGTCTATCCGGACCGGGCCCGGCCCTTGGGTCTGACCGGGATCGCCCAATATGTCATCAAAATCGATCGCAGCGGGCGCCTGGTGGGGTTGCAACTGGAACGATCGTCAGGCACCGATCTGCTCGATCAGGCCGGTATTACCATGATCCAGCATAGTACGCCGTTTCCGCCCCCGCCGCCTGATCTCGCCGGCACGGTCGTCGAAATCGTTCTCACCGTCAACATCGCCCCGTTCTGAGGCCGGGAGCGCACCCACGGATCGGCGGGGGCCCCGAGATCCGCGCAATAACGACCCCGGGGATGCCGAGCTGTTGGTTGAGACGACCGGGCAACCAGCGCACAATGCGGCGCGCTGGTCGTCGGTGCCTGGCGGCGCTTGGGGGAGCTGTGTCGATGAGCGAGTTGGAGATCACAAGCTTCAGCCATGCGGGCCTGCTGACATCGATCGGCCCGGCGCTCTCGGTCCTGCTCCCCTTTGCGCGCAGCATCTCGCGCCGATACCGGATTCAGGCCAACCTTTATTATTGCGAATTGCTGGAACGACGGCGTCAGGTGCAGGATCTGGTCGCCTCGTCGGATACCGCGCCCTACCCGGGCCTTCGGCGAAAACTGGCGGCAATGCGCCGCGACATTGACCGTGAACTCGCCGGGCTGGAGAAGGTCGACAGCGCCTTTCCGCTGTTCGTCGCCGCGGCCGCGACCGAACTCGCGGCCTTTTCCGGACTGATCATTTCGGGGCTGTTGCGCTTTCGATTTCGCATGAAACCGATCGGCCGCTCCTTCGAACTCCACGCTCTCGAACTGATCCTGCAAAACCCGGCAACGCGGGTCGCTCTGTTCATGCTGGTGGCGATGGTCTCGGTCCTGCTGCTGCGCCAGGTCGCGCGGTATTGGGGGGGCTGGTGGGAGCAACCGCTGCTGCGCGCTGGCGCCTTGCTGATGGTCTTTAATCTGCTCCAGGTCGGCATTACCGGGGCCGTGTTCCTGATGCTGCCGATCAGCATCGCCGCCTGAGCCGGTGGCGACGTTTCTTATCGGGTTGAATAGGAACCGGCACCAGGAGCCTGTGGCGTCGTGCTCACCGGGACGGGACCGTTCCCACATGAATCGGGTCGACGAACCCGACAACACCGCCAATGCGGAGCGCTTCATCGGAACCCCGAAGGAAGAGGATGTTGATGAAGGTCTCCGTTGACCCTGTCGAGGGGCGAAAAAAATCAGAGCATTCATTGCCATATACAACCATACAATGTGATTTTTTTGACTGATAAATCAGTTTTTGAGAGAAATAACGATGTATTGCGCCGTGGCTTGACTTCTGATGGTTCATTCCGGAGAGTTCTTGGATGGCCTTGGCGACGTCGCCAGGGCCTGAAGCCTTTCGGAAAATGCCGGCTGCATGCCTCGGAGAGATCATGGCGATGGGGGCAGGATGAGAGTCCTTCTGGCGGCCAGGGATTTTATGACCGGTGTCGGCGGTGGCGAGAGTTTCTACCGATCGCTGGCGGCTTCCAATCCGGACATCGATTTTTATTTCGTCCAGACGGAACCCATGGGCGATGTCCCGCCCAATGCCCATCCCGTCGTGTCGCCGCGGCGCTGTGTTTGTGACGACTCCTTGATCCGGCGTCAGGCGTCCGCTCTTCAGCAGATGGTGTTCCTTGATTTGGCGGCGACCTTTGAAGGTCAGCATTTCGACATCGTCGATCTGCCTGACTATTATACGTTTGGACTGTATCTGTTTGGCGCGCTCGACCTGTTTGGAATTTCCTATGATCGGCTTGTGTTGTCGATGCACGGACCGATGACGATGTCGGTTTGGCTCAACTGGTCCGGGACTCCGCCGCCGGAAATCGCCCAATCGATCGAGGAGGGCGCTCAGTTGGAAAACGCCCTCTATCAGGTGGTCGATATCCGCTATGGCATCAGCCGCACCTTTATTGAGGCGCGGGCTGCGGCCAACGGGACCGGCGGTTATTATCTCAATCCGCTGCGCCTGGATTACTTACGCCGCCTCAGCCCCAGCCGGCCCGCGCCCGCGGCGGAACCCCCGGGTTTGTTGTTTGCCGCGCGAAAGGAACGTTGGAAGGGGGCGCACCTGTACCTGGAAATGCTGTGGTGGTTGCCGCGGTCTGGCTATCGCGCGGCGGTATTGGCGGGCAACGATGCGGACGTTGGCCCAGACGGCAGAAGCAATGTCACTCTTGGCCGGATGCTGGCGAATCGCAAGATCGATTGCACCTTGGTGAATCAGAAGTCGTGGCCCGAGTTGCGGGTCGATTTCGCCGCCCGCAACATTGTCGTCGTTCCGTCGACCTATGACAGCCTCAATCTGGGAGCGCTCGAGAGCCTGCTGTGCGGTTGCCCGACGGCGATCAGCCGCTTCGCCGGTGTCATCCGCTTCCTGTCCGACAGCCTGCCGGGACTGCCCTGGCTCATGATCGATCCGACCGATCCCCCGGCGGCGACCGATGATCTGCAACGGTTGCTGGACGGTTATGACGATCATCGCGCCCAATTGGTCGAGCATCTGCAAACCCGTACACCGATTATCGATGGTCCATCCCTCGCTGAAATCTATCAAAGCCCATCGCGCCGTTCGACAGATCGCGCCCCGGTGATTGCCGCGACGAAACCTCTGTTGGCCCGGTTGCTGGAAATCGGACAGTTTTGCCTGCGCGAGACGGTGCCTGGACCGGCTGCCGCCACAACGCCCGCGTCGACATTCTCTTTTCGCTATCAACCCCGCGACTCTCAACCGACCGATCCTCGCCCCGTGGCGGCGCGGGCTTTGGCGCAGATCCCGCAATCCGCCGCGCTGGAAAAACAATTCCGCGATGGGATCGCGTTGCTGTGTGACCATTACCGGCTCTATCGCGAGGCCCCGGAGACGGACGCGGCGGCCCGTGCGGTCAAACGAAAGATCCTGTACGAGGCGCTGCAACGCCGGCTGGACCGTGGTCGCATCTTTCATGAATTGGGACGCCTGGCCTATCTTGACGGCAAGGGCCTGCTGGGTGCGGCCTACGATCTGCGCGTGATGCGCTTGGCCGGCGCGGATCTCTTCGACCGGTGCCTCACAATTGCCGGCGTGCTTCGGCAACACGGCATGATGAACGAAGCCGCGGCGGTCGAAGCCCTCTACGGAGATGCTGTTGCTGCGCCAGCGCGTTGCGCCGATTTCCTGGACCAGGCCCGCGCCCGCTGTCAGACGTTGGCACCGGTCGCGTTCGAACGCGTGATCGACAGGCGGACCAACGCGGCGCCTCGGGTTGCCCTGATCGTTTCACTTTACGACGCCGCGGCCAAGATGCCGCGGTTCCTTGAGCTGTTGCGGCGACAAACCCTGATCGGGCGCGGCGAGGTCGAGATCATCTTCATCGACAGCGCCTCACCGCGCGATGAGTGGGCGCCAATCGAAGCGGCGGCGCTGCCGCAGTGCCTCTATCTGCGCACCGCCGAGCGGGAGACGATACCCCAGGCCTGGAACCGGGGCATTGCCGCTTCCCGCGCGCCTTATCTCATCTTTCTGGGCGCCGACGAGACCTTGCGCCCCGATGCGTTGGCGATCCTGGCCGATGCCCTGGACGCG
The DNA here is from genome assembly GCA_031291675.1 of Azospirillaceae bacterium. Lineage (GTDB taxonomy): Bacteria > Pseudomonadota > Alphaproteobacteria > Azospirillales > Azospirillaceae > JARLIO01. Next base: position 52,417 of record JARLIO010000055.1, on the reverse strand, counting down.
GCGCCGTCGGTCGATTGGGTCCAGGCCAGCGCCGTCGTGGTTCGCACCGATGCCGCGGGCCGTTTTACCGATGACCTGATGGCCTATGACCGCAAGACCGTCGATGCCGATTTCATGCTGGTCGACACCACCTATGTCGGCCACGTTCCGGGGCTGTACCGCCGGACACTGCATGATCGCTTCGGCTGGTATGACGGCAGCTTTCGCGGCGCCAGTGACACCGAATTCAAGATGCGCGCCTTTCCCGGCTTCACGGTCGACACCCTGGAAATGACGCTGGGCGAATATCTCAATTATCCCGAACCACGCACCACGGCCAGCGTCGCCGTTGAGATCGAGGATCTCCGCGCCTGGTATCTGCCGCGAACCGCCGCCGGGATCGCGACGCTGTTGCGCGATTGCCCGGCCGACCGGATCGCCCGGCTGGTGGATATCGCGCTCAATCACCGGAAATGCTATTTCGACACACCCAGCAGTGATGTTGAACTGGCCGCGGCACTGCTGGCGGTGCTGAAGCGGGATGATCCCGATCACCCCGCCTGTCGTCTGGAACCGGGCACGGCAATGGTTCTTGACGCTTATCGCCAGCTCGATTTCCTCAGTGGCACGGCCCCGGTCAGCGACACGGCTCCCGAAAGCCTTCACGCCGGATTGCAGGCGGCTCTGGCCGCAATCAGCCGGGCGGAACGCGATCACCTGATCCTCGATCGCACCGCATCCTATGCTTTCTACAACGACAACCGCTGCCAACAACATTACTGGCCCTGGGAGCCGTGAAGACGATTGCGGAAACTTCAGTCCTTTGTCGATGTCGGGTACGGATGGCGCGGAATTTCCGCCACGGGTCGCCAGGGCATCGCGTGAGTGAGGCCAGATCAGCACGGCAATGAGCGGGAGGTCGGCGAGGAAGGCGTCGTCGCGCTTGTCAAAGCGTGTCGCGCCGGCTCACAAGGGCTCGAACGCGCAGACGAAACGCTTGATGAGCGTCCGTTCGTCATCAAGGGCCGCCCATGAAGGTCCTCGGGCACGGGTCGGTCAGCGCGTGGCCGGGGCGCGGGGGGCCGGGATGGTCATTGCCGCGACCCCGGCGACAACCGCGACAAGGCCGAACCCCGCCGCGGGTGTGACGCTCTCCCTGAGGAACAGGACGCTGATCGCCACGCCGATCGGGACGCGCAGATAGGCTTGCGCGGTTGTGCCGACCGAGCCCAGCGTCTGGAGCAGGCGGAAATAGATCACGAAGGCCAATGCGGTCGACAAACTCGACAGGGCGAACAGGGCAAGGACCGAGTCGGCTGACGGGTTCAGCGTCCAGGGCCGATCGATTGCGAGGCTGGCAGGGACCAGGAGTGCCGCGCCGCACAGAATCGAGCCCGTAGCGGGGATCATCGGGTCCAGCCCGCGGAAATGCCGCCCGAAAATCGCCGCGCCGCCATAGCAGCCCGAGGCGGCGAGGATCGCGAGTTCCGCCCAGAGTTGATGACCAACCCCGGCCATCGCCTGCAGGCCGACAATAAGGCTCGCTCCGGCAATGCCGGTCGCGACACCGCACAGCTTGCGGCGATTGACCGGATCGTGGCGTGTGAGCAGCGCCGTCAGGAGAAAAGCGAAGATCGGTGTCGTGGCGTTGAGGATCGTGGCGATGCCGGCGTCCGTGCTCTGTTCCGCCCAGGCGATCAGCGTGAAGGGGATCGCGCTGTTGAGGCTGGCCTGGACCAGAAATTTCCCCCAGATCGCGGCACCGTTCGGCAGTGTCACGCCTCGCACCTTCAGGATGGCGGTCAGGAGGACAGCGGCGATCAGGGTGCGGCCGGCGATCAAACTCAGCGGCGGTATCGTTTCGACGCCGATCTTGATGAAGCTGTACGACGCCCCCCACAGGGTCGAGAGCGCCAGCATCAACGCCAGTTCTTTCTTGATGTTCGTCTGTTTCATGATCATATCGGGTTCGCTTCTTGCCAGGCATCAAAGAGGCCCGGGTTCTAGCGCGAACCATGCTGTCGATGTTTCGGCGGCGGCCGAACTGTCGAAGGCTGACGGCGGCGCGTCGTGCGGCTATGCTGGCCGGCATGTCAAATGTCGCTTCGGGCAACAGCATCGCGTCGGTTGCGGCCCTGATCGGGGACGTCGCGCGCGCCAATATCCTCTCGGCGCTGATGGGCGGGTTGGCCCTGACGGCGGGCGAGCTGGCGCAATTTGCCGGCGTCACGGCACAAACCACGAGCGGGCATCTGGCCCGGTTGACCGATGCCGGGCTGATTGCCATGGCCAGGCAGGGACGTCATCGCTACTACCGGCTGGCGACACCGGAAATCGCACAGGCGATGCAGGCGCTGATGGCGATCGCGGCCGACGGACCAAAGCGGCATCACCCGATCGGTCCGCGTGACAAGGCGTTGCGTCTGGCACGGACCTGCTACGATCATCTGGCCGGACGCCTGGCGCTGGCGCTGGTGGATGGCTGGTCGGCGCAGGGCTATGTCATCCTGGCGGACGGTGCCGGTCTGGTGACAGATGAGGGGCGACAGTTCCTCGGCGATTTTGGCATCGACCTCGACGCGGCGCCGCGCTCGCGGCATCGTCCGTTATGCCGGACCTGTCTGGATTGGAGCGAGCGCCGACCCCACCTCGCCGGTCAATTGGGCGCGGCGGTGCTGGGGCGCCTGCTTGAGCTCGGCTGGATCGCGCGGCTGCCCGACACGCGCGCCCTCAGGATCACCAGGACCGGCGAGCAGGGATTCGTGGCTCAACTCCATCTCGCCGCAGACTGGATGGAACGGTCGGCCGCGGCACCGGGCTCCTGAGTTCGTCGGCCATCCCGGCCAATCAACAAATGAAATCGATTAAAACGACAAAAACAATCCGTTGGAATGATTGATCGCGTCGGCGCAGTTTGCCCTGGATTTCACACACCAGGGTGCTGGATCATGCCAGATGGAAAAAGAGTGCCACTCAGTTCGGATTTGATTGCCGCGGGGGCCGCGGCGACGGGCGGCGTAGGGGTGCCGGCGTTTGACCTGGCCCCCCGGCATTCCGCGCACGCACCGGTGCCGCACAGCATCGCGCCGGGTCTCGCTTTGACCACCATGATCGCCATTGTCGCGTTCGCCTGTCGCGAGATCCCGGGCGTATCAATTCTGAGCCCGATGATCCTGGCGATCGTGATCGGCATGCTGTTTCACAATGTGATCGGTACGCCGCGCCGCGCCCGGGCGGGCGTGACCTTCAGCCTCCGGCGCATTTTACGCCTGGCAATCATTCTGCTGGGGCTGCAATTGACCGCAGCCCAGGTGGTTTTAGTCGGTGGCACCGGGATCGCGACGATCGTCGCGACGTTGGCGGCGACCTTTCTGTTTACCCAATGGCTGGGGCGGGCCCTGGGGGTCGAGCGCAAGCTGACCGAACTGATCGCCGCCGGCACCTCGATCTGTGGTGCCTCGGCCGTTATCGCCACCAATACCGTGACCGATGCCCCCGATGAGGATGTCGCCTATGCTGTGGCTTGCGTCACGGTGTTCGGCTCGATCTCGATGTTTGTCTATCCCCTGCTGCCGGCGCTGCTGCACCTTGATCCCCATCATTTTGGTTTATGGGCGGGCGCATCGATCCACGAGATCGCCCAGGTCGTTGCTGCGACGTTCCAGGATGGCCAGCAGGCTGGCGAGTTCGGGACCATCGCCAAGCTGAGCCGGGTGATGATGTTGGCCCCGATGGTGATCAGCCTGGGCTTGCTCGCGGCGCGGCGGCGGCGCGGGCATGATCACGGCCGTGATCCGGCGCGGCGTGCGGCGCCGATGCCCTGGTTCGTTCTCGGCTTTGTCGCCCTGGTCGGCCTGAACAGTGTCATCACGATTCCTGTTGAACCCAAGGCCGTGCTCGTGCAACTGACAACATTCCTGCTGTCGGTATCCCTGGCGGCGATGGGGCTGGAAACCGATTTCCGCAAGCTCAAGGCCAAAGGGCTGAAGCCGCTGTTGCTGGGGGCGGCATCCTGGCTCTTCATCTCCGGTTTCAGCCTGATCCTGGTCGAAGCGGTCGGCTGATCCGGCCAGAGAGCCGGCGCGGATCCCCTGTCACGCGATGGCATCAGGAGGGGCCGGTGACGCTCGAACAGCTGCGCATCTTCATCGCCGTCGCGGAGCGACAGCATATGACCCGGGCTGCCGAGGCGCTGGGGTTGACCCAGTCGGCGGTCAGTGCCGCGATTGCGGCCTTGGAGGCCCGGTACGAAACCGCGCTGTTCCATCGGATCGGCCGCGGTATCGAGCTGACCGCATCCGGCCGGATCTTCCTGGACGAGGCCCGTGCCGTGGTGGCCCGAGCCTGCGCCGCGGAGCTGGCATTGGTCGAACTGGGGAGCCTCAAACGCGGGACGCTGTTGATCCAGGCCAGCCAGACCATTGCGAGCTATTGGCTGCCGCGGCATCTGGTGGCGTTCCGGCGGGCCTTTCCGGATATCGAGATCCGGCTGACGATCGGCAACAGCACGCAGGTTGCCAAGGCGATTGCCGCGGGGGTCGCCGAGCTCGGCTTTATCGAGGGCGAAGTCGACGAGGCGGCGATGACCGCGGAGGAGATCGACCAGGACGAGCTGGTCGTGGTTGTGGCATCGGGCCATCCCTGGGCGGACCATGATGATCTGGCGCCATCGATGTTGACGCAATCGGATTGGGTGCTGCGCGAACCGGGTTCAGGGACCCGCTCCGTTTTTGAAAGCGCACTCCGCGCCCTGGGCGTGGCGCCGGAACAGTTGCGGATCACCCTGGAACTCCCGTCCAACGAGGCGGTTTGCGCCGCGGTTTTGGCGGGCGCTGGCGCCACCGCGATCTCCGCGTTGGTGGCGGAGCCGGGCTTGGGCGCCGGGACATTGTGCCGTGTCGGACCGGCGCTGCCGCGGCGCGCCTTTCGGGTGGTGTGGCACCGCGAACGGTACCGCAGCAAGGCGGCGCAGGCCCTCCTGGCGCAAATCAAGGAGGCACGCCGGTTGCGCACCGTGGCGGCGCCGGTTAAATCGGCGGATGAAAATCGGGTCGTTCCAGCTCGATGACCACCGGCCAGGTTCGGCCGACCGGTTGGCGCGACGACAGAACGCCAAAGCGCAGCAGGATTTCGACCAGCTGGCTGTCTTTGACCAGGTAGGCGGCTTGGCTGGGCGACAGCCAACGCCTCAGGCGCAGACCCTTTTCCGGCCAGTCGTCGAGTTCGCGCTCGACGCGGAACAGGTAGACCAGGACGAGACAAGACACGGATCGGGTCGGTGTCAGGGCGTGTTTGTAGCGATAGAGACCAAAGGGTTCGTGGTTGATGGTTCCCACCAGCCCCGCCTCGGCAAGCGCTTCGTGAGCGGCGCGCTGGTGGGCGGTGACGCCGGACCGGGCCCAGCCCTTGGGAATGATCCAGCGCCGTTTCGCACGCGATGTGATCAGCAGCACACGGGACTGGCCTTCTTCGACGGCATAGGGCAGCGCCGCGCACTGGATATGGTTCAGCGCAGCCCCCGGCGGGCAGGTGTAGCGAAGAGGGCGGGGGCCACGTGTGGCCGTCTTGGGCATTTTCGCGGCGGGGCAAGCGCGAAGGCCCTGCGATACCATTGTGATTTTGGCGCGGAACTGAGACATGGTCTTGCCCATGGTGCGGATCGAACAGACTTTTCGTGCCGGGCGAGCAGGCAAACGGGAATCAATTCGCGCTTTCATACCAACGGTCACAACAAATGCCCGTTGCATTCCGATGTCACGCTAGCGTCGTCCCTTGCAGATCCTCGTCACGATGCATCACCCGTGACATCGTGCCTTATGGTCGCACGATTTTCCAGTCTTTGTCATTATTCCGTCAAAACCACGCTCAGGCGGAGCGCCCCGGGTCGGAAAAGGCCCTCGCGAACGCGGGGACCCAGGGCGGCAAGCTCCGAACGATGGCGCCTGGGGGCCCTGGATGCCCGCGTTCGCGAGCATGACGGTGGCGAGAGATCCTCTCATTGTCAGCGACGCGAGCCCCTAACGCAGCGGCGGCGGAAACATCAGCCCGTCATTGCGCCACAACGCGTTCTGGCCCCGTTCCAGCCCCAACGGCGTGATGTTCCGGTCATAGATCTCGGCATAGTTGCCGACCCCGGCGATGATGCGGCGCGCCCAGCCGGGGTCAAGCGTCAGTTCCTTGCCGAAGGCAGGGTCCAATCCGGCCAGGCGGCGGATTTCGATATCACTGGCCTCGCTCGTGGTCTTGATGTTGGCCGACGTGACACCTTTGGCCTCGGCGATCTGAGGGAGCAGCATCACCCAACGGACAATCGTTTCCCATTGCTCGTCGCCGCGGGCGATTGCCGGCCCCAGGGGCTCACGCGAGATCGTGTCGGGCAGCATTCGCCACGTGTTGGGACCCGGGGCCATCGTTGCCTTGCGGGCCGCCAACTCGCTGCGGTCGCCGGTAACCATAGCGCAGCGTCGTTGGGCGAAAGCCTGCCATTTTGCCTCGCTGGTCGGGCTGGTGAAGGGTTGCATCGGCGGCTTTTGATGGAGCAGATAGTCGGTCAGGTTGCTTTCTGACGTCGTACCGGCCTGGACGCAGATCTTGTCCTTGGCATCGCCGTTCTCCCCATCATTCACCCAAGCGAGAAAGCCCTGGCCGTCGAAAAAAGTCACAGCCGGGAACGTTACGCCCAGGGTGGTGTCACGGGTAAATGTCCAGGTCGCCATGCCAAAGGCGATGTCGATTTCATCGTTGACCAGCGCCTTGAATTTATTGGCGGTACTGACCCGCTGGGTCGTTATCGCACCGGTGTCGCCGAGCACGGCCGCGGCAACGGCGCGACAAAAATCGACATCGAATCCAACAGGCTCGCCAGCGCCATCAATGCCGCTGAATCCGGGGGTTTGATCGACGGCACAACGGACCGTCCCTTTTTGCCGGATCCGGTCAACGACTCCAGCCACGGCATCACCGGCGTGATAGCCCAGGGGTAGCGCAAGCATAACTGGAAATAACGTTGTCAATATAGATCTTGTCAAAGCACTATGGACCATGGTGACAATCTCCCGCGTTGCCGCGCCTGGTGATCCTTTTTGCACGCGAAGCCTCGCAATGTTAGTTCAGTCGCGCCATTGTTTCAAGTATGGGTCGAATCGTGGGGCATGGCTTGCGAAAAAACGTTAAGATCGTGTCATGTTTGGCCTTCACCGTTGTTTCTGCAGGGCCGTCCCAAGGTTTCGGGGGTGCCGGTTGGTAAACCGGCCATGCTCGCTCATGACGGCGCCTTTTCCGGCCCCGGGCAATCCCGGCGGTGACGGGGCGGATCGCGCATGTCTTCGCCCCCGGGATGACAGGTCATTGATTTCCCGGGCGTGTCAACGCCTAATGGCGGCGCCCATCATCGTATGATGATGCCAGGCCAGGCCCCGAAATGAACGGCATTTTGTGTTATGGAGCAGCAAGACGATATCGGCGGACAACGAGATCGGGGCCCCCGGCATTCGCGTGAACGCAGCATCATGGACTATGTGCTGGCCAATGCGTTGGCACTGGTTGTGGTGTTGGCGCTGACAGGCGGGATCTCGGTCTGGTTTCTCGGTCTGATCGCCAGCGGCGCCAAAGAGATGATGGTGGTGCAACTGCCCGAGCTGACCGGCGTCCAGCATGTCCTGATCGCGGCGCGGGAGTTGGCGGGCCTGGGCGAGCAGTTGGGGCTGGTCACGCATGATGGCGAGCGGACGACGCTGCGGGAGCGCCTTGACGCGGGGAGCCGGCTGCTCGACAGCGATTTGGCGGCACTGGGCCAGTCGGGCGTTGATGCCACGGAACTGACCGTGTTGCGCGCCAATGCGCAGATCCTCAGCCGCTACATCACCGCGCTTGATGGCGTGGTCGGTGACGCGCTGACCGCCGCCACGGCGTTCGACCGGCGGCGTGAGGCGATCCGGCAACGGTGCCTCACCCTGGCGGTGGCGCCCTCATTCGGGCTTGAGGCGGTGTCTCCGGATTGCGTGGTGGCGCTGGCCGCTCTCGGCGGCATCGAGATCCCGGCTTCTGCGGTGGAAAACGCGGGTGATGCGGTGCTCGGCGTTGGCAGCATTGTCACGCTGCGTCGGCGTAACGCCGACTTGCAAGCGCGACGGACCAATCTCGTACGCCAGATCAGCGAGGTGGCCACCCGCCTGATCGTCCTGGCGTCACAGTTATCCGGTGCCGCCGAAGACCGGTTGCAACAACAACAGCTCAGTGCCGCGCGGATGGCGCATCGGCTGGAAGGATTGGCGGCGCTGGCGATTGTCGGCGGTCTGGTGTCGACCGCGGTGATCTTCCGGCGGTTTCAGCGTCAGGTCATCGGCCGGCTGCGGGCGCTTGAGACGGCCATGGTCAACTGGCGCGATGGTGCGGCCAGCGATGCCCATATGGCGTTGGATTCAGGGCACAATGATGAACTGGATAGCATGGCGCGCTGTCTTTCAGAGCTGCTGCACACGATCGAGGTCCGGACCAGCGCCCTGATCGCGGCCAAGCGGGCCGCCGATGCCGGCAGTCTCGCCAAATCCGAATTCCTGGCAGCGATGAGCCACGAGATCCGGACCCCCTTGAACGGGGTCATCGGTCTCGCTGATCTGCTGCTCGACAGCAACCTGACCACCGAACAGCGCCGTCACGTCACGTTGCAGCGCGAGGCCGGACGGAGCTTGCTGGCAATCATCAACGACATTCTGGATTATTCCAAGATCGAGGCGGGGCGGCTGGAGCTGGACGAACGGGCGTTCGATCTGTTCCGGTTGTTGAACGACTGTGTCGAGCTGATGTCGAAAATAGCCTCGGGCAAGGGGCTGCTGGTCCGGCTCGCGGTCGCCAGTGCCGTTCCCGCCGTGGTTCGGGGCGACGACAACCGGTTGCGGCAGGTCATCCTCAATCTGCTGGGCAATGCGGTTAAATTCACCGATCATGGCAGCGTGCTGGTGTCGGTTTCGGCGTGCGGCGGTGTCCCCGAACGCCCGCGCTTGCGCTTTGAGGTCGTCGACACCGGGCCTGGTATTGCCGAGGCCGCGCGACCGCGCTTGTTTCAGCGCTTCAGTCAGGGCGATCAATCAACCAGCCGCCATTTTGGCGGTACCGGCCTCGGTCTGGCCCTGTGCCGCCAGTTGATCGACCTGATGGGGGGGGCGATCGGGGTCGACAGTGAACCCGGACACGGCAGCACCTTCTGGGTCGAGGTCTCGCTATCCGTTGCCAGCCTGGGGGAGACGGTTGCGGTCCGGTCCGGCCTCCCGGCCCCGTCCCGCGGTCGCAACGGCCGGTTGCTCCTGGTCGAGGATGTGGTCACCAACCAGATCGTTGCGTTGGCGATCCTGCGCCGGGCGGGGCATTCGGTCGAAATGGTGGAAAATGGCCTTCTGGCCTACGAAGCGGCGCAACGCGAGGATTTTGATCTTGTGCTGATGGATTTGCAGATGCCGGTGATGGACGGTTTTCAGGCCGCCGCGGCGATCCGCAGCCTGGAGGGCAAACGCGGGCAGGTCCCGATCGTCGCCTTGACCGCGACGGCGGTTGCCGAGCAGTTGGCGCAGTGCCGGCAGGCCGGGATGAATGACTATGTGACCAAACCATTCGAACGCGAAGCGTTGTTGGCGGCGATCGACCGCTTTCTGCCCGACGATGAGGCGTCACCAGCCGGATTGTCGGCGGACGCCGCCGCCGAAATCGCACAGGGATGGACGCCCGGACCGCCGCCATGGTCATTGTCGGGTGCCTTGATCGATCACGGCATGCTGTCGGAGTTGCGCGAGGTGATGGGCGAGGACCTGTTTCCAGAGATCGTCCGGAATTCCGCGGTGGACATCAAACAGCGTTTGCAGCGGCTGGACACCGCATCCGAGCCGCGCGCGACGATCGGGTTTGAGGCCCATGCTTTGGCGTCGTTGACCGGAACGCTGGGCATGGCGCCGCTCTCCGAGCTGTGCCGGGAGCTGATGATCCGCTGCGAGCAGCCGGACGGTGACGTCAGCGCACTGATCGGCCAGGTACAGTCCTGCGCCGTCACGTCGATTGACGAATTGCAGCAAAGCCTCAAGGACCGCGACCGGGACACCACGGGGGGCGTCAGCGGGTAGACTCCGGGCCCCACCGATGCATCCCCGGGGCAAGGTCGCGGGGATGCATCGGTGATGGCAACCGTCAGCAGCAGCGGCTGATTTTACCGTCACCGCCACCGTAGCGGCTGTTCTGCCGTTCCCTGAAGAACTCCGGATACGACATCACCGGCTGGCCGGGGTGATTGGCCCGGCGATGGGCGACATAGGTGTCGTAATCAGGAACGCCGACCATCAGCAGGCTGGTCTGCTTGAGACGCCGCAACAACAGCGAGAGATCAGGCATGCCGCACCTGCCCCGAGCCACCCAATTCGATCGCGGTCGGGCGCCCGGTCGTCAGTGATTTGCGGATGGCCAGCAGCCCATAGACCAGCATCGCAACCACCACCAGTACGAACAGCAGGGCCAGGGTGGCATCGACATAGTCGTTGAGCACGACGCGCTGCATCTGTTCGATGCTTTTGGCCGGAGCGAGGATCTTGCCGTCGGCGAGAGCGGCACCAAACTTGCCGGCATGGGCCAGGAAGCCGATCGCCGGATCGCCCGAGAACACCTTTTGCAGGCCGGCCGTCGTCGTGCAGATCAGCAACCACGCCGCCGGGATGATCGTGACCCAGGCATAACGCTGACGCTTCATCTTGAACAGCACCACGGTGCACAGGATCAGGGCGACACCCGCCAGCATCTGGTTGGAAATGCCGAACAGCGGCCACAGCGTGTTGATGCCGCCCAGCGGATCGACGACACCGGTGTAGAGAATATAGCCCCACATCGTCACCGTAATCGCGGTCGCGATCAGATTGTTGGCCCAGGACTGGGTCGCCCGGAAGGAGGGGATCACGGCGCCGATCATGTCCTGAACCATGAAACGGCAGGCGCGGGTTCCGGCGTCGACCGCGGTGAGGATGAACAAAGCCTCGAACAGGATCGCGAAATGGTACCAGAAGCCCATCAGAAGCTTGCCACCGATGACATTCGAGAAGATCTCGGCCATGCCGACGGCGAGGGTCGGGGCGCCGCCGGCGCGCGACAGGATCGAGAGCTCTCCGACATCCTTGGCGGTTTGGGTCAGCAGATCGGGGGTGACGATGAAGCCCCAGGACGAAATCACCGCGGCCGCGTTGGCAGCATCCGCGCCGATCACGCCGGCCGGGCTGTTCATCGCGAAATAGACGCCGGGTTCGATCACGCTCGCCGCCACCAGGGCCATGATCGCGACGAACGATTCCATCAGCATGCCGCCATAGCCGATCAGGGCGATCTGGTTCTCATTCTCGATCATTTTTGGGGTGGTGCCCGAGGAAATCAGGGCATGAAACCCGGACACCGAGCCACAGGCGATGGTAATGAACAGAAACGGAAACAAATTTCCCGAGAACACCGGACCGGTGCCATCGATGAATTTTGTCACCGCCGGCATCTTCAGGTCAGGCATCACGAACAGGATCCCGATCGCCAGGGCGATGATGGTACCGACCTTGAGGAAGGTCGACAGATAGTCGCGCGGCGCCAGCAACAGCCACACCGGCAAGACCGACGCGACGAAGCCATAGCCGATCAGGATCAGGGCCAGTTGTTCGCCATTGAAGGTGAACAGCGGCGCCAGCAGCGGGCTTTGCGAAACGGTCTGGCCGTACATCAGCACCGCCATCAACAGGACAAAGCCGATCACACTCATTTCGGCGATGCGTCCGGGGCGGATGAAGCGGCAATAAATCCCCATCAGGATCGCGATCGGGATCGTCATGAACACGGTGAAGGTGCCCCAGGGGCTCGCCGTCAGGGCCTTGACCACGACCAGCGCCAGAACCGCCAGAATGATGATCATGATCAGCAGGACGCCGACCAGGGCGATGGCGCCGGCAACGGGCCCCATCTCGGCGCGGATGATGTCGCCGAGCGAGCGGCCATCGCGGCGGGTTGAGAGGAACAGCACCATGGAATCCTGTACCGCGCCGGCAAAGACAACGCCGGCCAGGATCCACAGGGTTCCCGGCAGATACCCCATCTGGGCGGCCAGGACCGGGCCGACCAGGGGACCGGCGCCGGCGATCGCCGCGAAATGATGGCCGAACAGGACGTAGCGATTGGTGGGCACATAATCGAGCCCGTCATTGTAGCGTATCGCCGGTGTCGCGCGGGCCGCGTCGACCTGCATCACTTTCGAGGCAATGAACAATCCATAGAACCGAAATGCCAGGAAATAAATGCAAACGGCGGCAATCACCAGCCAGATGGCGCTGATGGTTTCACCACGCGATAACGCCACGATTCCGAGCGCGATTGCGCCCAGAACCGCGGTCGCGACCCATCCCATTTTTATAGCCAGGGAATTCATCAGGGCGTCCTCCTCCCATTATAGAAATACACGCATGATGCTATGCCGGGACCCGAGACCCGTCCATGTGCTATCGCAAAGGCTGCGACGAATGGCGCGGGTTCAGGACCTCAGGCGCGCGGTCGGCGGGACGGTTGAGCCCCGGACGATCAGCTGGGTGGGCAGGGTGATCCGCGGCGACGGCGCTTCCAGGCCGACAATCAGGGCCAGCAGCATGTTGACCGCCGAACGGCCCATCTGCTGCATCGGCTGGCGGATCGTGGTCAGCGGCGGATGGAGTTGCGCGGCCACCGGGATGTCGTCGAAGCCAACCACCGAGAGATCCTCCGGGACGCGCAAGCCGGCGTCGCGGATCGCCGAGATCGCCCCGAGGGCGCTGATATCATTGGCGGCAAAGATCGCCGTCGGTCTCGGGTTCAGGGCCAGCAGCCGGTTTGCCGCCTCAAAGCCGCTGCGTTGCGAGAAATCGCCGGTAGCGATCTGTGCCGGATCGATCGCCAGCCCCAACTGCGCCATGGTGTCGAGATAGGCGCGCCGCCGGTCGCGCGCCGATGCCAGCCTTTCGTTGCCGGTGATGTGGGCGATGCGCCGGTGGCCCAGCTCGGCCAGGTGCCGGACCGCGGTTCGACCGCCCTCGTAACTGTCGGAAGCCACCGACGGAAACGGCGACTCCTCGCCGCGATAGTCCACAGTGATCACGGGCAGATGGGCGGCGCTCAGCGTTTCCAGATAGTCGGACTCATAGGGGAGCAGGGCGATGACCCCATCGGCGATCTGGCGCAACAGGTCGACGACGCTTCCCGGTGGCCGACGATCATTATCGGGCAACGAATAGACCAGCATCTCGTAGCCCGCGGCACGCGCCGCCCCGCCGGCGCCAAGCACCAGTTCCGCAGTGAATGTCGTGTGCAACTGCGCCATCACGCCGATGACCCGGGTGCGCCCGCCCGACAGGCGTTGCGCCGCGCGGTTGACCACATAGCCCATCTCGTCGGCGATGCGCTGGATATCCTCTCTTTTCTCCTTGGAAACGCCCGAACGGTTGTTGATGGCCCGCGATGCCGTCATCTGGGACACGCCGGCCACCTTGGCAACCTCCGCCAGCGTCGGCACCGGCTTCTTCATCGTGATCGCGGATCCTTCTGTCGCCAGGGCGGAAGCGTTTGCGCCCGTCAATAACCGGTCTAACGTTTGGTTTGATCCAGTCTATAACAGCCTGGCTTTGCTTGGCAATGTGGGCCGTGCCACTGCCGCTGCTGTCGGTGCCGTTCGGGATCACTTTGAAAACAAAGAAAAGAATGTGCGCCGTTGGCGAAATTGAGGGGCATTCGGTGTCGACGGCGGGAGCGTCCGGTCGGGGCGCCTCCCGGTTCGCCAAACCTTGTCTGTTGACATATAATAACGTTAGCGCTAACGTCAATTAATACTAATCAAGATGGTGGGGGGAAATATGGGTGCGAAACGCTTTCTGAAGCGGCGCCGGCACGTGCTTTGCGGCACGGCGCTTGCGCTTTCGCTCGCCGCGGTGCTGCCGTTGGCAGCCCGGGCCCAGGGCGGCAGGACAATCACGGAATGGGATCTCCAGACCACGGCGGGTGCGGTCAAGGTGATCCATGATGCGGCCGATCGTTTCGAACAGGCCAACCCCGGGTTCCGCGTCGAGGAATCCCATATCGCCAACGACGCCTATAAGACCAAGCTCAAGATTGCGTTTGGCGCCAATGAGCCCCCCTGCGTCTTCGCGACCTGGGGTGGCGGACCCTTGCGGGAATATGTCAAATCAGGTCAGGTGGTCGATCTGACCCCGTATCTGGACAAGGATCCGGCATTCCGCGACCGTTTCCTGCCCAACAGCTTCAAGCCCGTTACCGTCGACGGCAAGATTTTCGGGTTGCCTGCGGAAAACACAGCGGTCGCCGTGATTTTTTATAACAAGGAGATCTTTGCCCGGCACAAGCTGGCGCCACCGACGACATGGGATGAATTGATGAGCGTCGTCAAGATCTTGAAGGCCGATGGCGTGGCGCCGTTCGCGATGGCCAACAAGAGCAAGTGGCCGGGTTCGATGTTCTATGTCTATCTGGTCGACCGCATTGGCGGTCCCGCGGCGTTCAGCGATGCTCTGGAACGTCATGCCGGCGGCGGCTTCGCCGATCCGGCCTTCGTCGAGGCGGGGCGGCGGATTCAAGACCTGGTCAAGGCCGGTGGCTTTGCCGAAGGCTTCAACGGGCTGGATTACGACATCGGGGCCTCGCGTCGTCTGCTCTATTCCGGTCGGGCGGCGATGGAACTGATGGGCAGTTGGGAGGTCGCGACGATCCGCAACGAGAATCCGGCGTTCCTGGATAAGCTGGATTTCTTTGCATTTCCCGCAGTGGCCGGGGGCAAGGGCGATCCCCGGGACCTGATCGGCACATTGGGCGATAATTTTCTCAGCGTCTCGGCCCAATGTCCGGAAACGTCGGCAGCGGTCAATCTGGTCAAGACCATGACCGACGACAAGGCGGCCCAGGGGCGACTCGACGACCGGCGGATGATGCCGCTCAAAGGGTTGAGTGTCAGTGATCCGCTGTTGAAAAGCATCAATCTCCTGATCGGCAACGCCCCCAATGTGCAGCTTTGGTATGATCAGGAACTGCCCCCTAAGCTGGGCGAGGTGCACAAGGACACCACGCAAGCGTTGTTTGGCCTGTCCGTGACGCCCGAGGCCGCGGCACAGCAGATGGAAGACGTGGCGAAGACCGAGCTGCGCTGATCATCCGCGCATCGGATCGGATACGCAGGGGCGGGGGCGCCTCCGGTGCGCCCGCCCTCACGGATCCGGCCTCGTCGCCGGCTTTGGAGGTCCCTTATGACCGTGGTCCCCATACGAACCTTGGTCCGCCGACCGGGCGGAATCCGCCTGTCCCTCGAGCGGTGGGTGCCGGCGCTGTTTCTGGCACCCGCCGTGATCCTGCTGGTCGTGTATCTGCTGTATCCGTTGCTCTCCAGCTTTCGCCTGTCGCTGCTGAACTGGAATGGCCTGGGTGAAACCGGCCGCTATGTCGGTCTCGACAACTGGGTGCAACTGCGGCACGACCCTGTCTTCTGGCAGGCGGTCCGCAACAACTTTGTGCTGGCGTTCTTTTCGGTGCTGATCCAACTGCCGATCGCGCTGGTGCTGGCGGTGGTCCTGGACGAGGCCGGGCGGGGCTCGCGCCTTCTCAAAATCCTCTATTTTCTGCCGCTTCTGATGTCCAGTGTCGCGCTGGGCGTCGTGTTCAAGAATGTCTATGACCCGAATTTTGGTCCGCTGAACAGCTTTCTTCAGGCGGTTGGGTTGGCGGACCTGGCGCAGGACTGGCTGGGCGATCCGCATTACGCGCTGGGGGCGGTGATCGCCGTGATTTGCTGGCAGAACATTCCGTTTTACATGCTGTTGTTCCTGGCGGGTCTGGCGTCGTTCCCGCGGGAGTTGAGCGAAGCGGCCCATCTGGATGGTGCGACCGAGACGACGATCTTCTGGCGCATCAAACTGCCGCATCTGCAGGGCACTTTCCGCACCGGGGTGCTGCTGGCGGTGATCGGGTCACTGCGTTATTTCGACCTGATCTATGTGATGACCGGGGGCGGACCGGAGAATGCCTCGGACCTGATGGCGACCTACATGTACCGCACGGTCTTCAACGCATTCCAACTGGGGTACGGCAGCACCGTAGCCTCGGCGATGTTCATCATCGTGACCGCCGCCGCCGCCCTGGCGCTTCGGCTGTCCCGCCGCTTCCAGACGGAGGTCTGACATGGCCGAACGCCGGGCTTTTGCTGTGTCGCGCATCGCGGTTCCCGTCCTTGGCCTGTTCTGGCTGGCGGTGACGTCGCTACCCTTTTTGTTCGTTCTGTTCACCAGTCTGAAGACCGCACAGGAGACTTTCTCCAGCCCGGTCTGGGCGCTTCCCGAGAGCCTCAATCTCGGCAACTATGTTTCGGTGTTACGGGGCTTCTTCCTGATCTATCTGCGCAACAGCGTGTTTGTGATCGCGGTTTCTGTCACGTTGATCGTGCTGATCAGTGCCATGGCGGCCTATGCGTTGGCGCGGCTGCGCTTTCGTTTCAACAAACCCCTATTCGGTCTGATCGTCGCCGGGATGATTGTGCCGCTGCACATCACCCTGGTCCCGATCTATCTGATGACCCGTGATCTGGGGTTGTACGACACCCCGTTTGCCCTGATCGGTCCTTATGTCGCCACCAGCCTGCCGGTCTCGATCTTCATCCTGACGGAGTTCATGCGCCAGATCCCCCGGGAACTGGAGGAAGCCGCGAAACTGGATGGGTGCGGTCCGTTCACCATTTTCCTCCGGATCTTTCTGCCCTTGTCGGGGCCCGGGCTTTCGACCGTGGCGATCTACAACGGCATTGCGTTGTGGAACGAGTTCATCTTCGCCTACGTCCTGACCTCGACGCCCCAGCACCGGACATTGCCCCTGGCCGTTTGGGATTTTCAGGGCGAATACGCGTCCGATATCCCGGCGATGATGGCGCTTGTCACCCTGACGTCGCTGCCGCTGATCGTCGCCTACGGCTTTGGCCAGGAACGCATCATCAAGGGCATGATGGCCGGATCGCTCAAGGGCTGACGGATGCCACGGACCACCTGCGAGGTTGCATCATGACGAGTATTTCCCTGGCCAATGTCTGCAAGAAATTTGACGGCGCCGCGCCGGTGATCCGCAATGTCGATCTGGAGATCGCCGCCGGGGAGTTCTGCGTCTTTCTGGGACCCTCGGGTTGCGGCAAATCAACCCTGTTGCGCATGATCGCCGGGATCGAGGCAATCACCAGCGGTGAAGTGCGCATCAACGGGGAACGGATGAACGAGGTGCCGCCGGCCCGGCGCCGCGTGGCGATGGTGTTCCAGAATTACGCCCTGTATCCGCATATGACGGTGCGCCAGAACATGGAATTCGGCCTGCGTCAGGCCCGGACGCCACCGGCGGAAATCGAAAACCGGGTTGCCGAGGCCGCCCGCGTGCTGCAGATCCAGCCCTTGCTGGACCGCATGCCGCGGGAACTCTCCGGGGGCCAACGTCAGCGGGTCGCGATCGGTCGTGCCATCGTGCGCAAACCCAACGTGTTCCTGTTCGACGAACCGCTGTCCAACCTGGACGCTGCGCTCCGGGTCCATATGCGCAGCGAGATCGCGCGGCTGCATCGGGACTATCCCCATGCCAGCGTCGTCTATGTCACCCACGATCAAACCGAGGCGATGGCCCTGGCCGACCGGATCGTGCTGCTGCGGGCCGGGTCGGACCGGGAGCAACAAGGCAGCATCGCCCAGGTCGGGACACCGCTTGAGCTGTACCATCGTCCCGGCAGCCTGTTTGTCGCCGCCTTTCTTGGCTCGCCGCGGATGAATTTCCTGCCCGTGGTCATTGCGGCCATCGACCCGGATGGTGTCGTGGTGCGGCTGCGCGACAGCGGCGAGACGCTGCGGGTTCCGGTTGCCGCGGGCACCGCCCGGCCTGGTGACGCCGCGACACTGGGGGTCAGGCCGGAACATCTGCAGCCAATCGCGCCCGCACTCTCCGGTCCGGCACCGCAGACGATCACC
Source organism: Azospirillaceae bacterium (assembly GCA_031291675.1). GTDB lineage: Bacteria > Pseudomonadota > Alphaproteobacteria > Azospirillales > Azospirillaceae > JARLIO01. The sequence continues at coordinate 34,421 of JARLIO010000055.1, read as the reverse complement.
CGCGCGGTGCGGGCGGTCGAGCGATTTGGCGAATACGACTATGTGTATCTGACGGGTGCCGATGGCGAGGATGTGATCGCCAAGCTGGGTGGCGGCACGGGCGTCAGCACCGGCCCCTTGACCTTCAGCGTGCCGCCCGGGTCCTGTCATCTCTTCGGCACGGACGGCATGACCTTCGAACGGCGGGCCGGCGGCTGAAACGGCCGCGCCCGACAGGAATCAATCGGTGATCCGCTGGCCTCGGCCGCCGGACAGGGAGAGTTTGTCACCATGCCTTACCTCTATCAGGATCCGACACGATCCCTTGTCGAACGGGTGGACGATCTGCTGGCCCGGATGGAACTCGATGAGAAAATCGCGCAGATGCACGCCTTTTGGCTGATTCTGTCGGACGATGGCCGCCATGAGGTCCGGACCGACAGCTTCACCGGCGCCAGCGATCCTGACACCCTGGCCGAATTGCTCAGCCATGGTCTGGGCCAGATCACCCGTCCGCTCGGGACCCGAAGCATCGCGCCGCGCACCGGGGTACGGGCGCTGAACCGGTTGCAGAAATTCCTGCGTGAGGAAACGCGGCTGGGCATCCCGGCGATCGCCCATGAGGAATGCCTCGCCGGGCTGATGGCCGCGGGCTGTACCCTGTTTCCGTCCTCGCTGGCGCAGGGCGCCACCTGGAACCCGGCGCTGATCGAACGGCTCGGCCAGGTCATCGGGCAGGAGGCGCGCAGCCTGGGCTGTCATCAGGGCCTGGCACCGGTGCTGGACGTTTCGCGCGACGTGCGTTGGGGCCGCACCGAGGAGACGTTTGGCGAGGATCCTTATCTGGTCGGCGTGCTGGCAACCCGCTATGTCCGGGGTTTGCAGGGCGAAAAGCGGGATCTGCTGGCCACTTTGAAACATTTTGCCGGCCATTCCTTCAGCGAAGGCGGACGCAATCATGCCCCGGTCAATCTGGGCTGGCGCGAGCTCAACGATATCTTCCTGCTGCCGTTCGAGATGGCGATCAAGCAGGCCCAGGCCGGGTCGGTGATGCCGGCCTATCACGATGTCGACAACGAACCCAGCCATGCCTCCCGCCACCTGCTGACCGAGGTGCTGCGCGACCAGTGGGGCTTCGACGGGCTGGTCGTTGCCGACTATGTCGGGATCAGTCTGCTGTACCAGCATCACGGCGTGGCGGCGGACCGGGCGGAGGCGGCGGCCCTGGCCTTCAATGCCGGTCTGGATATCGAGCTGCCGGGCGACGACTGCGCCATCCATCTCAAGACGGCGCTACGCCGCGGCCTGATCACGATCGAAAAGATTGACGGGATCGTGCGACGCATCCTGACCGAGAAATTCCGCCTGGGGCTGTTTGAAAAGCCCTACACCGACGAGGCGGCGATCGCGTTGCAAACCCCGGCCGCGATCGCCTTGGCGACCGAAGTGGCGCGGCAATCCGTGGTCATCCTGGACAATGACGGCATCCTGCCCCTAGATCCCGGCCGGAACCAGCGGATCGCGGTGATCGGCCCGACGGCGGATGACCCGATGGCCTTGCTGGGGGATTACAGCTTCCCGGTGCATTTGATCACCAAGGACCTGACCGATAACATCGGTCATGTGGTGACGCCGCTCGTCGGCTTGCGTCGGATCCTGGGGACCGACACCGTCAGCTATGCCAGGGGTTGTTACATTCTGGAGCAGCGCCGCTACGGCACCCCGGTGTTCCCCGGCGATGTCGATGATGCCACCAGCCTGGCGTTGGTGTCCCCGCTGTCGGAGCGGCTCGACCTGATCCCGGAGGCCGTCGCCTGTGCCGCCGCGGCCGATCTGGCCATTGTCTGCGTCGGCGATCTGTCGGGGATCTTCCAGACCGGCACCGTCGGCGAAGGATCGGACACCGACAGCCTCGATCTGCCGGGCGTGCAGCAGCGCCTGCTGGAAGCTGTGGTCGCGACCGGCAAGCCGGTGATTGTCGTGCTGACCAGCGGTCGGCCCTACAATCTGGGCGGGTTGGAGCCGCGGCTTGCCGCCCAGGTCATGGCGTTTTTTGGGGGCCAGCAGGGCGGAATCGCCCTGGCCGAGGTGCTGACCGGGCAGGTTGAACCGTCGGGACGGCTGACGCTGTCAGTGCCGAAAAGCGCCGGGGCGGTGCCCTATGTCTACAATCACAAGCTCAAAAGTTCCGGCACACCGGTCGCCCGGCATTTTGGCAGCCGCTATCCGTTCGGCCACGGCCTGTCCTACACAGAGTTCGAATTTACCGATCTGACGCTGGAACGGGAGGCCGTGGACATCGAAAGCGGCGAACTCCGGGTTCGCTTCGCTGTCCACAATCGCGGAACCCGCTCCGGGGTCGCGGTGCCGCAGCTCTATGTCCACGACCGTCAGGCGTCCCTGGTGCGACCGGTCAAGGAACTCAAGGCCTTTGGTCGGGTTGCGCTGGCCGCGGGAGCCGCGACCCGTGTCACCTTCACCGTGCCGGTCGATATGTTGAATTTCACCAGCCTGGATGGCGGGCGCATCGTCGAACCGGGTGAATTCGACCTGATGGTTGGCGCGTCCAGTGGTGACATCCGGCTGCGCGGTACGGTCCGGGTTGACGGCGTGGTCCGCCGGCTGGGGTGCGCGTGGCGCATGGAAAGCCGGTGCGACGTCGCTCAGCCGTGAAGCCCGGGGACGGGGAGCCGACCTCCATAGCGGGCTTCGGCTCGGTCGCCATTCGGGATCACCGGGGACTTGCGCTCAGATCATGATGGGCCATATAAGAAGGCGCAATATGATTTGATACGTAATGAAAGGGTGAGTGATGGCGCTGTCCCCGGCGAGCCGTCGCGATTTTGGCCTGTCGCTGCTGCGCCTGAGCCGCCGATGGCGGCACGCGGTCGATGTCGGCATGAAACAATACGGGCTGACAGCGGCAACCTGGCGGCCATTGTACCATCTGGGGCGTCTCGGTGACGGGGTTCGTCTGAAGGATCTGGCCGAGGCGCTCGATATGGAACGCCCGTCCCTGGGTCAACTGGTCGACCGTCTCGAGCGGGAGGGGATGGTTGAGCGCCGGGGAGCGCCGGATGACCGCCGGGGGAAGACGCTTCACCTGACCAAGGTCGGCTGGGGCGTCTATGAGCGTGTCGCCGAACTGGGAAACACCGTGGCCCAGAGGCTGACGGGTGCGGTCAGCGATGAGGAACTCGCGCTGTGTCTCTCGGTTTTCGAGCGAATCCGGGTGGCGGCGGAAGCCCAGCCCCCCGATGAGGGCACGCCGTGACCGCGACGATCGCTCTTGTGCGTTCCGTCGTCGGGTTGGGGGGCCGTTTCCCGGAGTTGTTGCGCCGCCGCATCGTGATGCCGACGGGGTGGCTACCGCTGCCTCCGCCGGGCTGGGCCCATGCGGCGCGGACCTGTCTTGCGGCACTGCTGGCGCTGTACCTCGCCTATGTCTTCGAATTGGACAGCCCGTCATCGGCCGCGGTCACCGTGTTCATCGTTGCCCATCCGGTCCACGGCATGGTGTGGTCGAAATGCCTGTATCGCGGCGGCGGCACGCTGATCGGCGGCCTGATCGCGCTGATCCTGGCGGCATGTTTTGCGCAGACACCGATCCTGTATCTGGCGGTGTTCGGTGTCTGGGTCGGCTGTTGCACCGCGGCGGCCACCGTGCTGCGCAATTTCCGGTCTTATGGCGCCGTTCTTGCCGGCTACACGGTGGGGCTGATTTCGTTGCCCGGTGTCGCGGAAACGCCAGACAGGATCCTGACGCTTGCGGCGAACCGGGTCGCGGTCGTGATGTTGGGGGTGATGTGTTCGGCGCTGGTCGGCTCGCTGCTCAGCCGCCGCCAAACCGCGGGGACTTTGACGGAGCGGCTGCGCCGAAGCCTGCTTGATCTCATGACCTTCATCGATCAGGCCTTGTCCGGCGACAGGACCGTGGCACTGTCGGCGCGCCACGGTGCCGTGCGCGCGACGGTCCTCGACCTCGACAATCTGATCGAGTTCGCCGCGCTGGAGACGGCGGCGATGAGCCGCCAGGCCGACGCGCAACGGGCATCGGTCGTGGCCATGCTGGGTGCGCTGACCGCCGCCAGTGCCGCCCATGACGCCTTGATGACGGCGGAGCGGCGGCCCGGACCGTACCATGAAGTTCTGACCCGGGCGGTCGCGGCGGTGCGCATCAGGCTTGCGGATTTGATCGGGCTGCTGCGGGCCGGCGACCGGGTCGCGACGGTTGACGGGGCGCGCCGCATCCTGACCGAACTCGGGGCCATCCGCGATGCCGTCGAGGTCGCGTTGTCGCCGCAGGACGTGACCACCCTGATCGCGCAGGATCGTTTGTGCGAATTGCTCGACGCGGTCACGGCGGCAATCGACGGTGCCATCGGGGTGAATGCCCGCCCGGTCGAGGAGCGCGGTGCGATTGTGATCTATCACCGCGATTGGCGATGGGCCGCGGTCAATGGCCTTCGCGCCACCGCCGCGGTGTGGCTCGCCGGCTTGTTGTGGATTGCGACGGCGTGGCCCGCGGGTGCCGCAATGGTGATGACGACCGTTCCCAATGTCGCGCTGTTGGCGCAGCGCGATCGTCCCGGGCGGGATGCCATGGCCTTCGTCAAGGGGACCGTCCTGGCCGCGGCGTTGGCGCTGGTCTACCTGGTGTTCGTGATTCCGCAGATCGATAATTTTCCCCTGCTGGCGCTGGTGCTGACGGTAACCTTGTTTCCGGCGATGCTGGTTTCGCTCAACCCGAAATCGGCCTTTATCGGCCTCGGCATTCTGGTGTTTTTCCCGACATTCCTCGCGCCGGGGAACCCGATGCATTATGACGTTGTCGGCCTTCTTAACACTGCCCTGGCGATGATCGCCGGCGCCGCCTTGGCGGCGCTGATCTACGCCCTGATCCTGCCGGTCAATCCCCGCCGCCAGGTCCGTGACCTGGTGCGCGCTATTGTTCGGGACGTCCAGGCCTTGCCACGCTTGCGCCGGCCGCTGCCGCCCGCCGCCTGGGAAACACGGATGCATGTCCGTCTGCTGCGTCTGGGCGCACGCATCCGGGCATCGGACGTTGATCAGGATGGCCTGATGCAGGGCGGCTATGCCGCGTTACGCGTCGGTCGCGAAATTCTTCGTCTCCAGGTGCTGCGCGCCCAGTTGGCGCCGCTCAGCCCGGCGGTCCAGGCGACCGTGGCCCCGGTATTGAAGGCGCTGCGCGCGCTGCGCGCCGGCCCCGAGATCGTGGCGCACCAGGCCGACGACGCCGCGCAGGCTTTGGTCGAGGTTGCGGCAACAAACCCGGAGTTGCTGGAGGCCCGGGTTGCGCGGGTGGTGGCGTCACTGCTCGAAATTTCACTGCTGCTCAGGCGCTATCGCTATTTCTTTCGCGCGGCATTGTCCCTGATGGGAAAATCATCATGATCGATAAAATCAATGCGAGCGGCATCTATTTCGCTCCGTTCGCGATCAATTTCCTTCTCTCTATTCCGGTATTCTTTCTCTGCCGCTACGTGCTGGAGAGAGCCGGCGTTCTCGAAAGAGTCTGGTACCAGGCCCTGTTCGAAATCGCGCTATTCGTCGTGGCATTTACGCTTGTACTTCCCTTTTCCTGAGATCCTGATCCATGTTCGCGAAGGTCATCCGTGTCGCCATCACTTTGGCGACCGTTGCTGTTGCCGTGTTCCTCGTTGCCGCGCTGTGGCGTTACTATATGGTCCTGCCCTGGACGCGGGACGGCCGGGTTCGTGCCGAGGTTGTCGCCGTCGCCTCAGAGGTTGCCGGGACCGTTGTCGCGCTGCCTGTCACCGACAACCAGATGGTCCATAAGGGTGACGTCCTGTTTCAGGTCGATCCCGTCCGGTTTCACCTGGCACTGGCCCAGGCCGAAGCCGAGCTTGATCAGCGCCGGCAGGAACGCGATCAGCGGCTCAGCGACCAGCGGCGGCGGGCCGGGATGACCGGGGTTGTCTCCGCCGAGGAAATCGATCGCACCCGCAACACCGCCGGGGTCGCCGGGGCGGCCTTTGCCGCGGCGCAGGTCGCGGTTGACATCGCCAAGTTGAATCTGGAGCGGGCAACGGTTCATGCCCCGGTCAATGGTTTTGTCACCAATCTGAATCTTCGGGTTGGCGACTTCATGGCGGTCGGTGTCCCCCGCATCGCCCTGGTCAATGCCGACCGATTTTGGGTGGTGGGCTATTTCGAGGAAACCAAGCTGGGGGCGATCCATCGCGGTGATCTGGCCCGCATTCAACTGATGGGGTTCGAACAGCCATTGTCCGGTCATGTCGAGAGTATCGGTCGCGGCATCGCCGACCCCAATGCCGAACCCGATGGCGCCGGCCTGCCCCAGGTCAACCCGGTCTTCACCTGGGTTCGATTGGCCCAGCGGGTCCCGGTGAAGCTGGTGATCGACCGCGTCCCCGAAGGGATGAGCTTGATCGCCGGCACGACCTGCACGGTGTCGATCGGCCGCGATGCGCTGGACCTGGCGGGTGATCCCAAGCGAAATCCGATGGCGTGGCTGCAGGAAACCTGGACGTGGCTCCGGGAAATCACCGACCGAGGCGGGGTCCGGTGATGAGATATCGGAATTTGGCCGCGTTATTCATGCTCGGCCTCGCGGCCGGCTGCACGGTCGGGCCGGACTATCAGGCGTCGGTGCCGGATGTTCCCGATCATTGGACCGAGGTCTGCGCCGATGGGGATGCGCCGGTTCGCCCGGTGGATTTGTCGGCGTGGTGGCGCCGCTTCGACGACCCGCTGCTCGACCGGCTGATCGATCAGGCGATCGCCGGCAATCTCGATCTCAAGCGCGCGATGCAGCGACTGGTCGAAGCGCGGGCCGAGCGGGACATCGTGGCGGCAACGGAGTTGCCGACGATTGCCGCCGAGGCATCCGGGACCAGCGCGCGTTCCAGCGAAAGGCTGACTTATCCGCCGGGTGTCGGCGGCTACAAGACCTATGAAGGCGGCCTGGATGCGGCGTGGGAGATTGACGTGTTCGGCGGCACGCGCCGGGCCGTTGAGGCGGCCGACGCCCAGGTTGAGGTGTCGGTCGAAGACCGCCGCGCCATCCTGGTCAGCCTGCTGGCCGAGATTGCCGTCGATTACGCGACGCTGCGCAGTGACCAAAGCCGGCTCGCCATTGCCGAACGCAACATCGCCGCCGAACGCCAGATGCTGGCCTTGACCCGGCGGGCCTTGACCGCAGGATTGGGGCGCGAGCTCGATGTGTTGCGGGCCCGTGCCGCTGTCGAGGCGTCCGAGAGCCGGCTGCCACCGCTCCAGGCTGCGATCGCGCGGTTGAGTCACGCCATCAGTGTTCTGGTCGGTGGCTTCCCGGGCGATCAGGAACCGGTGCTCACCGCGCCTGGCCGGCCGATACCCGTGCCGCCGGAACTGCCGGCGACGCTGCCGTCCGAGGTGGTGCGCAACCGACCGGACATCAAGCAGGCGGAGCGGCGCCTTGCGGCGGCGACCGCACAAATCGGTGTCGCCACCGCCGACCTGTTCCCACATTTCAAGATTCCCCTGGCGATCGGGCCGATGGTCAGTAACGTCCACGACCTGTTCCTGGGCGAAAGCCTGGTGTGGTCCGTTGGGCTCGCCGCCAACCAGACTCTGTATGATGGCGGTCGGACCCGGGCGCGGATCGCGGTGGCACAGGCCGTCGCCGAACAGGATCGATTGGCCTACCAACAGGCGATCCGGATCGCCTTTCGGGATGTCGAGGACCAACTGGTCAATCGCGCCACCGAGGCCCGGCGCCGTGCCCTGCTGGAAGCGGCCGCGGCGGACGAACGCACGGCGCTGGATCATGCGACGCAACTTTACGCCCGCGGCCTGACCGACTTCCTGAAAGTTCTGGATAGCCAGCGCGCCGTGTTCCAGAGCGACGACAGCTTGGCTCAAAGCGATTTGGCCGAGGTGCTGGCGGTGATCGGTCTCTACAAGGCCCTGGGCGGTGGCGCCCTGTTCGACGCGCCGGTGACGCAAAAGTGAGAGCGAACGCCCGTCCGGTTCGGGCTACCGCCCCGGTACGGTCACCGGGGCGCAGTTGGTGTGGCCCGCCATCAGGCAGTCTTCGGTGCGGCTGACCGCGGTCAGGCGGTGGATCAGGAACAGGCTGGCGACGCACAGCAACAGGATCACCGCCAATCCGGCCAGACTGCGGGTCTGACGGTTGCCGTCTTCGTCCTCGTCGTCATTGTTGGATGGCGCCATGTCGTTCCACCATTGTTGTCGGAACCGCCCAGACCGTGGCACAGCCGCGGCGCCTGCAACGCGCCAATATCGAGCGAGCCCTCACAACGGTCACAAGAAATGACCGTTGCGTTTACACGTCCTGCCGGCTTCGGCCCTTGCGCGCCGCGGCGGCGGTCACCGCAGATCCCAACCCGCGATGTGTCGCGCGCGTCGCGGGCTGGTGTTCTCGATCAATATGGGGCAATGGCGGCGGGAAGACCAGCGCAACCCTGCCATCGGCCGTGCTGTCGCTGGGAAGCGTCCGCTACGCCGCGGCGAACGCCACCTCGGTCGTTATCACCGGTGCTGCGCGGAAATCGCGCAGAATATCGCTGATCGCCATCTCGAACATGCTGCTATCCTGATAAACCCGCATCATCATGATCGTACCCTGGATCATCGCGACGATGCGCTCCGCCTGGCGTAACGCGATCTTGGCGGGGAACCGGCTTTCGTAAAGCCGGGCGAGCGCCGCGATCCAGTCCTTGAAATATTTCCGGACGATGGGGCGGAATTCGGGAACCGCGTCGATGGCCTCGAGCGCGACATTGCCCATGATGCAGCCGCCCTCGCGGCTCAGGAAATACTTGCGGGTTTCGTCCATGATGGCTTCCAGCCGGGCTTCGACCGGAACCGCCTCGTCCTGGGCAATGTCGACGATGTGTTTGACGAAGGTCTCGCAGACCCGCTCCATCACCGCCACCGCAAGCGCTTCCTTGCCCGGGAAATAATGGTACAGGCTTCCCTTGAGCAGGCCACAGGCGGCTGCGACATCGTTCATCGTGGTCTTGTGGTAGCCGCGCAGACGGATCAGATCCAGCGCGCGTTCGATGACGGTGTCCCGATCGGTTTTCTGTGTCACGCCCGGTCCTTCGAATTGGGGACGCCCACCCTACCAATCGTTTGGTTGGATGGCAACCGCGACGATCGTCGAGACCGCGCGTCCGGATCAAAGATCGCTGTGCTTGCCGTCGAGACCGCTGGGCCGGACCATGGTGAACCGGCTGACGCGGTTGCGGCCACCATATTTGCTGTCGTAGAGCGCGGAATCGGCACGGGCCAGGGCGGGATCGATGAGGGCCTCGGCCTCATGCGGCGCGGCGACGCCGATGCTGACGGTGAAGTGCAGCACCGTGCCACTCTCAAGCGGTAGCGCCACCGAGGCCACCGCCTGGCGGATCCGTTCGGCGACCAGAACGGCCTGCTCTTCGGGAGTTTCCGGCAGGATGGCCGCGAACTCCTCGCCGCCCATGCGGCCAAAAATGTCGAGGGCGCGCAGGGTCTTGACGCAGGTGTCACTGATGACCCGGATCGCCTCGTCTCCGACCTGGTGACCAAACGTATCGTTGATGTTTTTGAAGCGGTCGATATCGATCATCAACACCGACATCGGGTGTTGATAGCGCTGGGTCCGTCGCAACTCTTGTTCGGCAAGTTCCAGAAAACGGCGGCGGTTGGGAATGCCGGTCAGATAGTCCTGGGTCGCCTGGCGCATCAGCTCCTGTTCCAAAAGCTTTCGCAGGGTAATGTCGTAGAGCCAGACCAGGACCGCCGCTTCGCCGTTGATCGTTATCGGCCGGGCGGTCAGCAGCGCCCAGAACGTGCCGCCGCCCGGTCGGGCGATCTGGATCTCGGCATCACTGACCTCGCCCTGACCGGCGATGGCAGCGCGGATGCGTTCGCCTTCGGTTGGGTCGGCCAGCAGAATATCGAGCAGGGGCGCGTCGGTCGGACCGGCGAATTCCTGGAGCAGATGGCACAGGCGGCTGTTGGCGAACAACTGCGCGCCGTCGGACAGCCGCAGGATGGCGGCACCGACCGGGCTGCCCTCCAGGATGGCCCGTTGGCGTTCCTCGCGTTCGTGCAGATCCCGGGTGCGTTCGGCGACGCGTTGTTCCAGCCGTTCGTTGTCCCGCAATGTCTGCTCGAACATCTCAAGATTCTTGAAGCAGACCGCGATGTTGGCGCCAAACACCTCGACCAGGGATCGGTCGACATCATTGAGAGGCCTTTCGGCCTCGACATAGATCAGGACATCGCGGTCGTCGAGCGCGCGCATATGCAGTGTGGTGTAGCCCGGTTCGCAGATCGTTGTACCGCTGCGCACCGCGCCGGCGATGCGTTCGCGGACCAGGGTGTCGAGCTTGTCCCCGGTCGCGTCTTCCAGATTCTCGAAGCGTCCCGATGCGGCGAGAATGGCGAGATCGCCGATGCTGCCCGGCGTGGCCTGGGTACACAGGATGCCGCTGTTGGATGTCCCCAGCAGGCCGCCCAGCTGGGTCAGGACGCCGCTGGCAAATTTCTTCATCGATCCGCTCTGCATCAGCGATGCCGAGGCCTCGATGATCTTGCGCAGCCCCTTGCGGCTGGTTTCGATCGCGACAAGATCGCGATAGCCGCGCAAGGCTGTGACCACGGTGGTGCAGAGTTTCTGCTGGGTCAGCTCGGTCTTGGCTTTGTAGTCGTTGATATCGTAGCGGTGGATGACCTCGGTTTCCGGCGCCTGGCCCGGCTGGCCGGTGCGCAGCACGATGCGGACATTATGGTTGCGCAGCTCGCCACGGATATGTTCGACCAAGCGCAACCCGGCATCGTCGGTTTCCATCACGACATCGAGCAGAATCAGCGCGATATCGCGATGCTGCTCGATCAACGCGACGGCGTCCTTGCCGGAATGGGCGTGCAGGAACTCCAGCGTGCGGTTGTGGAATTTCAGGTTGCGCAGCGCCAGGCGGGTCACTGCGTGGACCTCGGCATCGTCGTCGACGATCAGGACTTTCCAGGGGGTCCCGCCGTCATCGTCGTTGGGGGGAGGAACCTTGGTTTTCTTGTTGGCAAAAACCAGCTTGGGCATTTATTGCGGCACCATCAAGAGGGCGCCGGACGTGTTGACGTCCGGCACAGAATTTCCCGCGACAACACGCGGCAATGTCAAAATGAAAGTTGTGCCGGAACCGACGGTACTTTCGACATCGATCCGTCCCTGCAACGCTCCGGTCACGATATTATAGACGATGTGGAGGCCCAATCCCGAGCCCCCCGAGCCGCGGCGGGTGGTAAAGAAGGGATCAAAGATACGATGCAGGTAGCTTTCCGGGATACCCTTGCCATTGTCGCTGAATCGGATTGAGACCTCGGTGCGGGTCGGCTCGGACAGCGCAATTGTGACCTCGCCGCTGTCGCCGTCGTCAAACGCGTGCAGGATGGCGTTGAGCACCAGGTTGGTCAGGATCTGGGACAGCGCCCCGGGATAGCTGTCCATTTCGAGCCTGTCGGCACCATCGACATGAATCTGAAGATGGCTCTTGCGCATCGCCGGGTGGAGACTGGTCAGGACTTCATCGATATAGCCCCTGAGTTCGAAGGTGCGCCGTTCGTCGCTGACCTGATCGACGGCGACCTGCTTGAAGCTTTGGATCAATGCGGCCGCGCGTTCCATGTTGGACAGCAGAAGCTGCGTGGTCTGTTCGGCAAAGCCAAGAAAATCCTCGAAGTCGGCCTGGCCCATTTCTTCGGCCAGGTAGAGGCGGCGGATCCGCGTGGTTTCGACCGACAGTGCCGAGGCGCCGGTCAGGCCAATCCCGACCGGGGTGTTGATTTCATGGGCCACGCCCGCGACCAGACTGCCCAGTGAAGCCAGCTTCTCGGACTGGATCAGATTGCGCTGGGCCTCGCGCAATTCTGTCAGGGCCAACTCGGCATTGTTTTTGGCGGCGCGCAGTTCGCCCTCGATGCGGCGGCGTTCATTGATCGGGGTCAGGGTCGTCAGGATCGCCGTCTCGTTGCGATAGGTCAGCAGGCGCGCCGAGATCAGGGCCCACAACGTCGACCCGTTCGGGCCGGCGCACGCCGCCTCGAAGCCATCAAGGAAGCCCTTGTTCTGGACTTCGCCCAACAGCCCGGCGCGGTCGGTCGGTGACAACCAGTCGTTTTGTGGCACAGGGCCATCCCCATTGGTCGGCGGGAGCCCGAGCAGCGCCGACGCCGGCTGATTGATGTGCAGCACACGGCCATCCGAGACCCGTGTCACCAGCAGCGGCAGGGGAATCGCCTCGATGAGGTCGTGCTGCGCTTCGGCGGCCCGGGCCCGCGCCGCCATTTCTTGCTCACGTTGTGTTTCGATCTGCAGGCGCTCCAGCATCGCATTAAAGGCGTCACAGAGGCGCCCGATCTCGTCGCGGCTGCGCCAGGTGGCCCGGGCGGTGAAATCATTGTCGCGACGGACCTGCTCGGCAACGCCGGCCAGATGGGCGATCGGTGTCGCGATCCGCCGGGCCACCGTCAGAACCAGGGTGAAAATGATCGCCAGCAGGCCGCCGGCGATCGCGAAATGCATAAACATGCGATGGTAGAAACCGTCGATCCGCTGCTGGAGCAGCCGGTCCAGCGCGGTTGATGTGGCGCGCCAGGATTCGACACTGTCGTTGAGCAGGGTGACGACCCGATCATCCAGAACGCCGGGATCGAGGCCGGGATCGGGATTGTGGGCATGGTCGATCGGATCGGCGCCTGCGACGCCGACATTGCCAGGACCTTGGTGCAGGTCGAGCGTCAGCAGATCCCGGTTCAGCTGCGTCATCGTTGCCAGGAGCCGGTCGTAGCGGTCGTGCAGGGCGCGCTGGAGCGAGCCGTCGGGATTGCCGCTGGTTCCGGCCTTGAAGTCATTCTCCAGCCCGGCGGCAACGGTCGAGAGCCGGCCCTGAAGGATCAGCAGGGCGATGGTGCGGTGGTCACCCGCGGCATCGGTCGGTGTCGACCCCCGGACGAGATGGTTGAGTTCGACCAAAGCCTCGACCAATTCGGGAAAGCGCAGGAGCACCAGCGACATCGTGTAGTAGCTGTCGAGATCGGGATCAAGGATCAGGTTCGAATTATCCCCGACTCGGGCCAGGAGGGCGCGAAGCGCCGAGATCGCCTCGCGAATCGCAACAGGATCGGCGGGCGCCGTTCCTATGAGAGGTTGCAATGCGTCGACGGCATCGCGCGCCAGAATCGCGCTGTCGAGGCCGGTTCCCAGCGTGTCCTGGGCGCGGCGCAGCCCGGCTTGCGCCTGTGCCAGCTGAGCGGCGGCTGTCGTGGCATTCCCGGTTTGAGCGGCCGGTTCTAGAGTGCCTCCCGGGGCGGCTTCACCGACATCGTGGCGGTTGTCGCGGCGCAATACACTCGAGAGGGCCGTACGGATGCTGTCGATATAGGCGTTGCCGACAAGTTCCTTTTCGGCGAAATCAATCGCGATATACTTTTCTTCGGCAAGGCTGTATCCGAGGAAGACAACCGCAATCATATCGAGAGAGAAAATCAGTAATAACTTATGGAAAACCCGCATACCCGACAGCATGAACAATTGCCCTTTCGCCAGACATTCGTTGTCAGGGCCGGTCAGTGATGACACGATTCGTGCCTATTTCTTGTGCATTTTTCCGCGCCAGAGGCGACGGTAACTCTGAATATAACAGGCGGATACCCTCCTGATCGCAGAGTCCGAACGATCAGAAGCAGCCTCGTGAACAAGTTATAAATGTTACGCTGGTTTGAAACAACTTGAAAAGAAGAAAGATCGGCGCGGCCGCGCGTACCACCGTTCGGCCCCCCCGCGGCAGGCGGCCTGCCATCGACGGGAAAACCGGGCCCGGTGAGCGCCACCGGGGCCGGAAATCGGCCCTGGTGGGTTGGGCGCGTCATTCGCGCTGGTTGACGTATTGCAGCGGCTGTTCGATTTTCAATTCCTTGACCAGTGCAATTACCGACTGCAAATCGTCGATTTTCTTGCCGCTCACACGCAACTCGTCCCCCTGAATGGCGGCTTGGACCTTCAATTTGCTGTCCTTGATCGCCTTGACGATCTGTTTGGCCAACTCCTTGTCGATCCCTTGTTTGATCGTGACCGTTTGGCGCACGCTGTCGCCGGCGGCCTTCTCGATCTTGCCGAATTCGAAGGCCCCGGGCACCAGTTTGCGCCGGGTCGCATGGATCTTCAGCAATTCGTGCAGTTGCTTCAATTTCGGATCGTCATCGGCGAGGATCAATAACTCGTTTTCGGTACGCGTTACCGAGCATTTCGCGCCTTTGAAGTCGAAGCGGGTATCAACTTCGCGCATGATATTGGCGATCGCGTTGTCGACTTCCTGAAGGTCGGTCTTCGAAACAATGTCGAAGGATGGCATGGCGAACAGTTCCTGTTGGTGAGGGGGGCGTCACACCGTCAGCCGCAACCGGGCTGTCAGCGTGGCGGTATCGAGAGTAGCCAGCGTGTCGAGCAGCCGGACCCGGAAGCTTCCCGGGCCGGCCGCACCTTCCGCGGCGATCTCGCCGGCTACGGCCAGAGTACCGAGGGCGGCGGCGGCCGCACGCACGGCGTCGGATTCGACCGCGACAAAAGCGCCGACCAGGGCTGTCGCGGCGCAACCGACCGCGGTGACGCTGGTCATCAAGGGGTGGCCGCCGGCGATCGCGAATGTGCGCTGGCCATCCGTGACATAGTCCACGGCGCCGGTTACGGCAATCACCGTGCCCAGATCGGCGGCCAGGCGTTGGGCGACGGCGCGCGCGGAGTCGGAGTTGGCACGACTGTCAACGCCTTTGCCGCCGCCCTCGGCGCCGGCAATGCTGAGAATTTCCGAGGCATTGCCCCGGATGATCGTGGGCCGCAGTGCCACCAGGCGATGAACCGTCGCGGTGCGGAAGGCCGTCGCCCCGACCCCGACCGGGTCCAGGACCCAGGGCTTGCCGGCGTCGCGGGCCGCGGTCGCCGCGGCGACCATCGCGGCAACCCAGCTCGGCGACAGGGTCCCGATATTGATGACCAGGGCGTCGCTGATCCGGGCGAAGTCCGCGGCCTCTTCCTCGGCATGAACCATGGCGGGCGAGGCGCCGGCGGCCAGCAGCAGATTGGCACTGATATCCATCGCGACGAAGTTGGTGATGTTGTGAACCAGGGGGTTGCGCTTGCGCACCCGCTCGAATAATTCAGCAACCCACGCCTTTTCCATGATCCAGCCTCTTCCCGTCGAACGGCGAAAATCGCCATCACCCTGTGACATACTATAACCGCTCACTCGGCGTTGGCATCGCTGATCGAGCCTCACATTGACAGTCGGACAACGCCGCGCTTATCTCAAGAGCTTGGGGTGTGTCCGCTGACGATATTCAAGCGGCCAGCGACCCATCAAACGGTATCGGGAGATATGCAATGATGATCGGTCTACGCGGTGCGGCCCTGGGCGTGGCAATCGCGACCCTGTGCGCGGCGCCGGCAATAGCAAAGACACTGGTCTATTGTTCCGAGGGAAGTCCGGAGAATTTTGGTCCTCAGGTCAACACGACCGGCACCAGCTTCGATGCGTCGATGCCGATTTACAGCCGGCTGGTCGAATTCGTCCGCGGCAAGACCGAAACGACACCCGGTCTCGCAGAGAGCTGGACGGTCTCGGACGATGGCCTGATCTACACCTTCAAGCTGCGCCACGGCGTCAAGTGGCAGACGACGGCCGCGTTCAAGCCGACCCGTGATTTCAATGCCGACGATGTCATTTTTACTTTCGAGCGCCAGTGGAAGTCCGACAATCCGTTTCATAATATCTCGGGCGCAGCCTACGATTATTTCAATGACATGGGAATGCCGACGCTGCTGAAATCGATCGACAAGGTCGACGATTACACGGTCAAGGTCGTCCTGACGCGTCCGGAGTCGCCCTTCATCGCCGATCTCGCGATGCCGTTCGGTTCGATTCTATCGGCGGAATATGCGGCGCAGTTGCTGAAGGCCGGTGCCGCCGACCGCATCGATCAGGATCCGGTCGGAACCGGTCCGTTCCAGCTGGTGAAATACGAGAAGGACGCGATCGTCCGCTACAAGACCTTTGCCGATTACTACGGCGGCAAGCAGACGATTGACGGTCTGGTGTTCGTGATCACGCCGGATGCGTCGGTTCGCTATGCCAAGCTGAAGGCTGGCGAATGCCAGGTGATGCCCTACCCCAATCCGGCCGATCTGGCCGCGATGAAGCAGGACGCCGCGATCGACCTTCCGCATCAGGAAGGGCTCAATATCGGCTATCTGTCGATGAACGTCACCAAGAAGCCGTTCGACGACAAGCGGGTTCGCCAGGCGATCAACTATGCGATCGACCGCAAGACCATCGTCGACGCGGTGTTCCAGGGTTCGGGCACGGTCGCCAAGAACCCGATTCCGCCGATCATGTGGTCGTATAATAACCAGGTGACCGACTATCCCTACGACCCGGCAAAGGCCAAGGAACTGTTGGCCGCGGCCGGCTATCCCAACGGTTTTGAAACCGATTTGTGGGCGATGCCGGTGCAGCGTCCCTATAACCCGAATGCCCGGCGTATGGCCGAGATGATGCAGGCCGATCTGGCCAAGGTCGGGATCACCGCCAAGATCGTCAGCTACGAATGGGGCGAATACCGCAAGCGGATGCAGGCGGGCGAACATCAGATGGCCCTGTTTGGTTGGACCGGCGACAACGGTGATCCGGATAATTTCCTGCATGTGCTGTTGGGCTGCGACGCGGCGCGCGTCGGCGGCAACAACGTGTCCAAATGGTGCGACAAGGCGTTTGACGATCTCGTTGTCAAGGCCGAACAGATCAGTGACCAGGCCGAGCGCGCCAAACTCTATGAACAGGCACAGGTGATCTTCAAGGAAGAGGCCCCGTGGGTCACGATCGCGCATTCGATCGTCTATGAGCCGATCCGCAAAGAGGTCACCAACTACAAGATCATTCCGTTGGGACTGCATATTTTCGAAGGTGTCGGCCTGAAATAACACGGGTCGGTGCCAGTGTAACGCGGGGGCCGGTATCGCGGTCCCCGCCGGGCGGCAGGGGGGGATCCCTTGCTGCTTGACGGGGACCGTATGCCGGGTGTTGCGATCGGATGGGCGATTGCGGCAGCGGCTGGTGTCGTCTGCTGGAGGGGTTATGTTACGTTTTGTGGTTTCCCGCGCGGCGATGGTCATTCCAACTTTCCTGGGTGTGACCTTTCTCAGTTTTTTCCTGATCCGGCTGGTTCCCGGGGATCCGATCGAAGTGCGGGTCGGGGAGCGGGGGATTGCGCCCGAACGCCTGGCGCTGCTGCGTCATGAGATGGGGCTCGATCAGCCGCTGTGGCATCAGTTCTATGCCTACATTGTCCAGATCCTGCATGGCAATCTGGGTCTGTCGATCGTGACCCAGACGCCGGTTCTGCATGAATTCGCCACGCTGTTTCCGGCGACCCTGGAATTGTCGGTGTGCGCGATCCTGATTGCCATCGTACTGGGGCTGCCGGCCGGGGTGATTGCGGCGGTGCGGCGCGGTTCGCTGTTTGATCATTCGGTGATGGGCGTCAGCCTGGCCGGCTATTCCATGCCGATCTTCTGGTGGGCTTTGCTGCTGATCCTGCTGTTTTCCGTCAATCTGGGTTGGACCCCGGTGTCGGGACGGATTGACGCGATCTACGATGTTGATCCGGTCACGGGCCTGATGCTGATCGACAGCTTGTGGTCGGACGATCCGGGGGCGTTCCGCTCGGCGGTGCGGCACCTGATCCTGCCCGCGCTGGTGCTGGGAACCATTCCGCTGGCGGTGATCGCCCGGATGACCCGCTCGGCGATGCTGGAGGTTCTGGGCGAGGATTATATTCGCACCGCACGGGCCAAGGGGCTGAGCAGCTTTCGGGTCGTTGGTCTCCATGCCTTGCGCAATGCTCTGATTCCGGTGGTGACCGTGATCGGCCTTCAGGTCGGCACGCTGCTGGGCGGGGCAATTCTGACGGAAACAATTTTCTCGTGGCCCGGCATTGGCAAATGGCTGATTGAATCGATCAATCGCCGTGACTATCCGGTGCTACAGGGCGGGGTGTTGCTGGTGGCGACCCTGGTCATGCTGGTCAACCTGGCCGTTGATC
Source organism: Azospirillaceae bacterium (assembly GCA_031291675.1). GTDB lineage: Bacteria > Pseudomonadota > Alphaproteobacteria > Azospirillales > Azospirillaceae > JARLIO01. Next base: position 16,295 of record JARLIO010000055.1, on the reverse strand, counting down.
TGCTTTATGGCGCGCTCAACCCACGCATTCGGCACGGGAGATGAGCATGGCCGAAATCAGCGAACACGATGCCAAGGTCAACGCTCCGCCCGGACCGTTGGCCAGCTTCTGGCACAGCTTTATTGAAAACAAAGGCGCCCTCGGCGGGCTGATCGTGATCACGGCGATCTTTGTCGTTGCGATCCTGGCCGATATTCTGGCACCGCACTCGCCCATCGAGCAGTTTCGCGATTTCCGGCTGGTGCCGCCGGTCTGGGTCGACGGTGGACTCTGGCGTTTCCCGCTCGGCACCGACGACATCGGTCGCGATATTCTGTCGCGATTGCTGTATGGCGCGCGGCTGTCTCTGGCGATCGGCGTCATCGTGGTCACGGTTTCGTTGAGCGTGGGGGTCCTGCTGGGGCTGATCGCCGGGTTCTTCGGTGGCATGATCGATATCGCCGTGATGCGGCTGATGGATATCATGCTGTCGCTGCCCAGCCTGTTGCTGGCCATCGTCGTCGTCGCGATTTTGGGCCCCGGGCTGGTCAACGCGATGCTGGCGGTCTCGGTCGTGGTGCTACCGCACTATGCTCGTCTGACCCGGGCCGCCGTCTTGACCGAACTGGGCAAGGATTACGTCGTCGCCTCGCGGGTTGCCGGTGCGGGATCGTTGCGACTGATGTTCGACACGATTTTGCCCAATTGCATGGCCCCGCTGATCGTCCAGGCGACGCTGGGCTTTTCAACGGCCATCCTGGATGCCGCCGCGCTGGGCTTCCTCGGCCTCGGGGCTCAGCCACCAACCCCGGAATGGGGCACGATGCTGGCGTCGGCCCGGGAATTCGTCCAGAGCGCGTGGTGGGTGGTGACCTTGCCGGGTCTGTCCATTCTGGTCACGGTGCTGGCCTTCAATCTGTTGGGCGATGGTTTGCGCGATGCCCTCGACCCGAAACTCAAGCGGTAACGGCGATGGCCCTGTTGGAAATTCGGAACCTGTCGGTCGAATTCGCGACCCGGACGGGAACATTTCGTGCGGTCGATGGAATCGATCTGACCGTGGACGCCGGCGATGTCGTCGGGCTGGTCGGGGAGTCGGGGTCGGGGAAAAGCGTCACGTCGCTGGCCCTGATGGGCTTGATCGGCCGCAATGGCCGGATCACCGCCGATCGCATGGACTTTGATGGTCGTGACATGCGCACGCTGAGCCCGCGTGAACGGCGGCGTTTGACCGGCAAAGACGTTGCGATGGTGTTTCAGGAGCCGATGAGCAGTCTCAACCCGTGTTTCACGATTGGCTTCCAAATTATCGAGAGCCTGCGGGCGCACGAACGGCTCGATCGGCGTGCGGCGCGCCGACGGGCCGTCGAACTGTTGGAACAGGTTGGTATCCCGGCGGCGGAAAGCCGGATGTCAGCCTATCCTCATCAATTGTCGGGCGGCATGAACCAGCGGGTCATGATTGCCATGGCGATTTCGTGCAACCCGCGCCTGTTGATCGCGGACGAGCCGACCACGGCGTTGGATGTGACGATTCAAAAACAAATCCTCGACCTTCTGGTCGATCTGCAACGTCAGCGGGGCATGGCATTGGTGTTGATCACCCACGATATGGGCGTGGTTGCGGAAACGGCGCATCGGGTCGTCGTCATGTATGCCGGGCAGGTCGTTGAAACCCGGGCGGTCGATGAGCTTTTTGTCCATCCCCGCCATCGCTACACCGGCGCGCTGCTTGACGCGTTGCCGGAACGGGCGCTGGGCCGACGCCGGTTGCCGACGATCCCGGGCATGGTTCCGGGGATCAGCGACCGTCCGCAGGGTTGCCTGTTCAATCCGCGTTGCGCGTTCGTGCAGGAGAAATGCCGACGGGAAACCGTGCCGCTGATCGCCGACGAAACCGGCATCGCGCGCTGCTTTTTTCCGATTGAAAGCGAGGGAGGGCCGTCGGCATGATCGCAAGCAAGGCGCCCGCGACGGCGGTGGACGGTCCGGTGATCGAGGCCGTCAACCTCAAACAGCATTTCGTCCTGAGACGGGGGCCGTTTCTGCCGCCCCAGGTCGTTCGCGCGGTCGACGGCGTGTCGTTCCGGCTGCCCCGGGCCCAGACCCTGGCCGTCGTCGGAGAATCGGGTTGTGGCAAGTCAACGCTGGCGCGGATGATTACGATGATCGATCCGCCGACGTCGGGTGATCTGCTGTTGCAGGGGCGCCCGGTGTCGGAAATCGCCCCGCGGATTCGACGCCAAACGGTTCAAATGATTTTTCAAAATCCATTTGGTTCGCTCAATCCGCGCAAGAGGGTCGGGCAGATTCTCGAAGAGCCCTTGATCGTCAATGGCGAAGGCGATCGGGAGCAGCGACGCGAAAAGGCCTTGCTCATGATGAGCAAGGTTGGCCTGCGTCCCGACCAGTACGACCGCTATCCCCATATGTTCTCCGGTGGCCAACGCCAGCGGATCGCAATCGCCCGATCGTTGATGCTGAACCCGCGTGTCGTCATCGCCGACGAACCGGTCTCGGCCCTGGACGTCTCGATTCAGGCCCAGGTGCTGAACCTGCTGATGGATCTGCAGGACGAATTCGGCGTGGCCTATCTGTTCATCTCGCATGACCTCAGCGTGGTCCGGCATATCGCCCGCGATGTCATCGTGATGTATCTGGGCCGGGCGGTGGAACACGGCCCGCGCGATCTGCTGTTCCAGGAACCGCGACATCCCTACACGCGGGCCTTGCTGGCGGCAACGCCGATGGTTGCGCCCCATCTGCGGCGCGCCGACCGGGTGCCGATGGGGGAGTTGCCGTCACCGCTCAACCCGCCGTCGGGCTGCCCCTACCACAAGCGCTGTCCCTACACGACAACGCTATGCACCACCGACCTGCCGGTGCTGCGCCCCGTGGCCGGCCGTTTGGTGGCTTGTCACCATGCCGATGAGCTCGATCCGATGGCACCGGTACCCGTTTCGTAACGCGAGCGGGGCGGGGGACCGCAGGGACCAGCCACCCCCGCCCGTCATCTTGGGCGGAGGTGGCGGTGCGTTCCGCAGAGACGAAGTCGGAAACGCCGTGTTATCCTGTCACCGCACACTGCGGCCGGCCTGGGATCACGGACAGCAGATGCATCCGCAAGACAGAGGCGGAATTCGTGACAGAACTGTCGCGGATCCGACGCTTTGTAGAACCGAATTTGATGAGGCTCTTATGAATGTAAGACGCAGAATCATAGCACTCCCGACAGCAATCGCGTTCGCTTTGGTTCCCGTGGCGGTTGCTTATGCGGGATCGGGCGCGCCGGCGCGCAGTTCGCACGGCGGTGGGTCTTTGCCTGAAACGGCGCCCGGGGTCACAACGCTGGCGCCGGCCACCATTGGCTGGACCGGGTATTATGTCGGCTACAGCAGCGCCTATGCCGGTGGTGTCTGTGTCATCCTGACCGACAATTCGTCCTTCTGTTCGTCCGACGCGCAGTATTGGCCGATCTTCACGACCGCGGCCGCGACCGGCACCATATTTCTCCATTCTTCAGATGGCGTGAATATAGACCAGGTCGCGGTATCTCACTGATTGGTGACAGGGCGCCGGCCATTTGTTGGCGAAGGGTCCGGCGGGCTTGATCGCCCGCCGTCATTCTGTCGGGTCGCAAACGTGGCAACGCGCGGGCCCGCGAAACAGGGATATCAGGGCGAAACCGGTGCCACGCCCTGCAGCACCGCCTGAAGCCCGAGAAACGCCGGCAATTCATGGGTCACGAGATAGGTCGGGATCGGTGCGAGATAGCCGCGCAAGCGGCCTTTGTCGACGAAGCGGTGGCGGAACTGTGACTGGGCGAAATAGGTCGCAAATCGCGGGACGATACCACCTGCAATGTAGATACCGCCGCGTGCGCCCAGACTCAGGGCCAGGTTGCCGGCGACGGTGCCGAGCATGGCGCAGAACATGTCCAGCGCCTCGGTGCACAGCGGATCACCGTCACGGATCGCAAACTCCGAGACATCGGCGGGGGTCAACGGCCGGGGCTCGATGCCATCAAGTTCTGACAAGGTCTGATAGAGATTGACCAGGCCGCTGCCAGACACGAGGCGTTCCGCCGAAACATGGCCGAAATGTTGGCGCATCCGGGCCAGCACCGCGCTTTCGCGTTCGGTGATCGGTGACATCGTCACATGGCCCCCTTCGCCGGACAGCGCGATCCAGCCCTCGCGGCTGAACACCAGGCCGGAAACCCCAAGCCCGGTGCCGGCCCCGATGATGCCAATCGTGCCGTGCTCGTCGGCGGTGCCCGTGCCGATCTGGATACGGTCGGAGTCGCTCAACAGCGGGATCGAAAGTGCCACCGCGGTGAAATCATTGACGACCTCAAGCCGTTCCAGCCCCAGGGTGCGGCGCGCGCCTTCGCGGGAAAAGGTCCAGGGATGATTGGTCAGGCTGATGCGATCGCCGGTGACCGGGCCGGCGAAGGCGACGGCGGCGGTGCGCGGATGGGCGTCGGGCGCGACCGCGGCCAAAAACGCCAAAATCGCCGCCTCGAGCGACGGATGTCCGGCGCAGGGCAGGATTTCAGCCGCAATCAGTCCCTGGGGACCGATCAGGCCAAAGCGGGCGTTGGTGGCGCCGATATCGGCGACCAGGCTGAGATCGGTGTCAGGAGGAAGAACCGTCGAATGGGAAGCCATGGCGAGAGAGTCTCGATTATGTGTCATCGGGGTCGGTCAAGACCCCGACCCAACGCTCCGGACCGGGATACCACCAGCGCCCGCTCTGCGGCGGAAGCCAACGAACGCGGCCCAGCGGCGGTAACGCCACATCAGGTTTCAACTGCCATCATGGCACGGTTCAACGCCGCATCAAGAAAAACAATGCTCCGATCAGCGATTTCAGCGGCTGACTTCGGACTACTCTCGTTTTCCTTGTGGCTGGACGGGGTGCTTCCCGATGTCAAGGAATCGATCGCAGGGCTTTCGATCGTGACGAAGCGGAATTTGGATTTCCGGGTACGGTGGAATTACTGGCAAGACCATGATCGCTCGAAGTGATCCGTCCGACGGCGTGCGCCGGCTGAAGAATTCTGCACGCCGAACATATTTTGAACCTTTCCAAATCACACCACATCCGATTATATTCACAGTCGATGACAGGAAGGCACACTGCAGTCACATAATTGTCGTCACGAACAAAAAATCCAACACAAGACCGAGGAGTTTTCCTGCGATGAGACGTTTTCTTTTTGCTGCGGCTACGATTGTTTCATTGGCCGCGGCCGGCACGGCGTGTGCTGACGAATACAATACAGTGCCTTCGGGTGATGCCCAATATCTCTCCTGCCTCAAATATTCGATGACAAGATATGAGGGGGGCGGCGAGCTCAGCCCGATCGCGGGGCAAACCAAGGCGCAGGCCTGGTGCACCTGCATGTGGAACGAAACCCCGGATGATTTCCGCGGTAGTCTCGCGAAATTCTCCGAGACCGGGAAAGGTGCCAAGATTAATAAAATCTGCGAAAAATACGCCGATTGGGGTGATTGATTGTTCGCTGACGGTGGCGGAAAACCGGTTTTGACACACCTCCGGGTGACCGCGTAACTGTTGGTGCGAACCGGGGCGTTCCGCGTGAGCGGGACGCCCGCAGGGCGCGGGGCCCGTGCCAGGGGGATTCGTGACGGGGGCCGACCGGTGTGCCTTGGGGGCGGGCAACGCCCGTGCCGCCGACAAAGACGCCAGAATCATCGGCGCGAATCGCGCCATCCGCCCCGCGGCAGCCTGGCACAGGGGCCCGGCACAGCGGATTGGCCCGGTTGTTCACCGGCAACGCCGGCATGGCCTCGTCGACAAAATTCGCGGCGTTTCAGAATCGCCGCGCGATTCGTGTCATTTAAATGATACGATTCTCCGCGAGATACGAAACGACAGGTTTTAGTCATGACCGCGATCGTTGCGCCGTGTCGGGCGATTTCCGACGCGGCGGGTCGACGCCGCGTCCGTCTTGGCGCACGGTGCCGGTCAAGGACAAGCCATTGGAAAAGGGTTGACGACCTTGCTTAACCGCCCCGATTTTCGGCCTTTCCCCGGATCGTCCGAAAGTGAAGTCGCAGACTGGACCGACGCCTATTTCCTGCGCACCAAGACGACCGTTGGCCATTTTGGTGACAAGCGGGTGACCTACGCGGTCTTCATGCGGCGACCGGTGTTATCGGCACCGCAACTGTGCCTCGATTGGCTGAATGCGATCGCCCGGGAGCGTGGTTTCGATCTTGAGATCGATTTGCGCTATCGTGAAGGCCGTTGGATCGGCGCTGGTGAGCCGATCATGTACATCACCGGATCGTTCTTTCATCTGGTCGATCTCGAGACCTTGTTGCTGATGAAGCTGGGGCCGGCCTGCGTCGCGGCCTACAATGCCTTTGCCATGTGCGCCGACTTGCCCCATGTCGCCTTCCTGGCGATGGATGCGCGGCACTGTGCCGGTACCGAGATGGCCGAGATGATGGCCTATGCCGCCTCGGTCGGCTCGGCACGCGCGCGGCGCAAGGTCGGGGCGGTCGGCTTCATCGGCAACGCGACCAATGCCACCGCGGGCTATTTCGGTCAAGCCGCCGGGCTGGGGACCATGCCGCACGCGCTGATTGGTTATGCCGGCTCGACGGTGCGCGCCGCGGAAATGTTTCACGAAGCCCATCCGACCGAACCGCTGACCGTGCTGGTCGATTATTTCGGCGAGGAGGTCACCGACTCGCTTGAGGTCTGCCGACGCTTTCCCGACATCGCCGCTGCGGGACAACTGTCGGTGCGCCTCGACACCCCCGGCGGGCGGTTCGTCGAAGGACTGGATCCGCCCCGGTCGTATGAGGTGCTGGAGCGCCATGTGCCCGACGCCATCCGCGGTTATCGTGACGAGACCCAGTTGCGCTTTCTGATCGGCACCGGGGTGTCGGCGGCGGCGATCTACCATGTTCGCGAGGCGCTCAATCAGGCCGGCTTCACCAAGGTCAGGATTGTCGCGTCCAGCGGCTTCGGCCCGGCAAAATGCCGGGTCATGGCCGAAGCCAAGGCCCCGATCGATGTTATTGGCACCGGCTCGTTTCTGCCGGAACGGTGGAGCGAGACCTATGCCACCGCCGATATCGTCGAATATGACGGGATCAAACGGGTCAAGGTCGGTCGCGAGTTCCTGTTGCGCAAATAGCCGGGGCGGCTCCGGCCGCGCCTCGGGGCGGGGTGCCGACTGGTAACGCGCGGGTCGGCGCCCCAAATGATCGGGATCGCGCCCGGCACCGTGCCTCCTGTGCCCGATCGAGGAAAATCATGATCCCGCTTTCCGTTCTTGACCTGTCGCCGATCGTCGAGGGTGGAAGCCCGGCGGATGCCTTGCGCAATACCCTTGACTTGGCACAGCACGCGGAGCGTTGGGGGTTTCGGCGCTATTGGTTGGCCGAACACCACAACATGACCGGGATCGCCAGCGCGGCAACCGCGGTCGTAATCGGCCATGTTGCCGGTGGCACCCGGACCATCCGGGTCGGTTCGGGTGGCGTGATGCTGCCCAACCATGCGCCGCTGGTGATCGCCGAACAATTCGGCACCCTGGAATCGCTTTATCCGGGTCGGATCGATCTGGGGATTGGCCGGGCACCGGGAACCGATCAGCGCACCGCGCGGATGCTGCGCCGCGATCCGATGGCTGGTGTCGACAGCTTTCCCCAGGATGTTCTGGAGTTGCAAGCCCTGCTGGGCCCGGTGCAACCCGACCAGGCGGTGCGCGCGGTGCCCGGGGCTGGGCTTGAGGTTCCGATCTGGCTGTTGGGATCAAGCCTGTACAGCGCCCGGTTGGCGGCGATGCTGGGGCTGCCTTTCGCGTTCGCCGCGCATTTCGCCCCCGACGCGATGATGCAGGCCCTGGAGATCTACCGCAGCACCTTTACCCCCTCGGCAACGCGGGACCGGCCTTACGCCATGGTCGCGCTCAACATCATCGCCGCCGACAATGATGCCGCGGCGCGACGACTGTTCACCTCTCAGCAGCAGGCTTTTTTGCGCCTGCGCCGCGGCCAGCCGGGGCCGTTGCCGCCACCGGTCGACGATCTTCGTGACCACAGCACGGCGCTCGAACGGGCGGGCGTCGACCAGGCCTTGGCCTGTTCGGTGGTCGGGGCGCCGGACACGGTGCGCCGCGGTCTCAGCGCATTCATGGCGGCAACCGCCGCCGATGAGTTGATCGTCACCGGCCATATTTTCGACCCTGTGGCGCGGCGGCATTCATTCGAGATCGTCGCGGAGGTGCGGGATGCGCTCAGTGCGTCAGCGGCGGCGGACCTGTGACGCGTGGGGCCCGGGGGTTCTGCCACCGCGAAAGTCGTCGTATCCGGCTTCCGCGCGCAGCCCGGGTAAAGGTCCGGGGTAAAAGGTTGGTGTTATCGCGGCAATCGCCGTAAGATCGTAAGCGGCGCGGGCAGGGCAGAATGCCCAGGGGGTGACAATGGTTTTCTCGGTCCATACCAACGGCGCCGCGATGGCGGCAATGTGGAGCTTCAACGCCACGCAAACGCAGCTTGCCCGGGTCCAGAAGGAAATCAGCACCGGCTACAAGGTGGCGGACGCCACGGACAATGGCGCGGTTTTCGCCATCGCCCAAGGCGTGCGGGCCGATCTGGCCGGCATCGCGGCGAGCAACCAGCAATTGTCCGGGGCGCTCGGGATGGTTTCGGTCGCGGAGGCCGCGGCAACGGGTATCTCCAACACGATGGCGCAGATCCGCTCGACGATCACGGAGCTGGCGGACGGCACTTACACGGGGTCGTCACGCACCTCATTGCTGAGCCATCTCAATCAGCTGACCGCCACGGTGTCCAATTTTATCGCCAATGCGACCTATGGCGGGACCAATCTCCTGTCTTCCGGTGCCACGAATGTTGGCGTCATCACCAATAGTGGCGGGGCGCAATACAACATACAGGCCCAGGATCTGGTGAACCTGGTCCTGGGAAACCTGACCGCCATCACATCGACGACCGATGCCCAGGGTTTGCTGACCGGCGGCTTCAGCACGGCGATGGACGCGGTCGGAACCGCGCTGGCGTCCCTGGGCGGTGACGAAAACAGGATCAACAGCCAGATCTCGTTCAATAGCCAGATTTCAGACGCCATGTCGACCGGGCTCGGGGCGATGGTCGACGCCGACATGGCCAAGGCGGCAGCGCAGTTGCAGGCGCTTCAGGTGCGCGAGCAGCTCGCGGTCCAGGCGATGTCGATTGCCAACCAATCGATGCAGTTGATCCTCAGCCTGTTCCGCTGATCGCGACACCATGGTGGGGCACGGCGCGCTTGCATATCAGCAGGGTTCATGGTGAGCTTGAGCGGCCGGCTGAACGGACGCGACGACCTCCGAGCCCCGGTTCGCAGCAGAGAGTGGGCGCTGATGGCTGAGCCGGATATGCGGTTTATCGGCGAACGGTTGGAAAGGGTCCAGGCGGAGCTGCGCGATCTGCGCAGCTTGAAGGGCGAGGTCGCCAGCCTGAAGGGTGATGTCGCCGGCCTCAAGCTTGATGTGGCCCAACTGGCGGACCGGATCATCGGTGTCGGTGTGACGACGTCGGAGCGCTTCGAGTCGCTTGAGGCGCGGTTCGCGGCGTTCGAGGCCCGGATGAATGATCGCTTCGCCGCGCTGGAGGCGCGCTTTGGCGCTTCGGAGCGCGCGATCGACAAGCGGTTCAATGCCATGGCCGAACAGGCCAGCACCAGCCTCTCGCTGGTCCTTGACGCGGTGAAGGCGCTTCAACCGGTGCCGTGATTCGGGATCAGGCGCCGGGGGGCAGGCCGGTTGGATCGCGACACCAGGCGCGCCAAGCGTGACGCAGTGCGTCGGCGAAGTCGCGGCCAAAGCGGGTGGCGTCGCACAAGGGCGATGCCGCCATGGCCGGGCGCAGGGCCTGGCGGAGGTGACGTCGGCGATCCGGGTCGGCGGCCAGTGCCACGACGCGCCCGACATAGTCGTCGGGGGTTTCGGCGATCAGGTCGGCACAGCCGACCCGGTGCAACAGGCTGGCGCCGACCCGCGCGGCGTGGCGATCACCGCGCAAACTCACCACCGGCACCCCCATCCACAGCGCCTCGCATGTCGTCGTCGTCCCGTTGTAGGGTCCGGGGTCCAGCGCAATATCAACAGAATTATAGGCGGTCAGGTGATCATCGCGCGCGCTGAGCCAGCCGCGCAGTTCCAGTCGCGCGATCGGGATACCCGCCGCCGTGGCCAGGCCGGCGACATGGGCGCGGGCGGCGGGATCGTCGAGGCCCCGGGCTTTGAGCAGCAATGTCGCTGCGGGAAGCGCCGCCAGAACCCGGGCCCAGAGGGCCAGCAACGGCGCGTTGAGTTTGCTGAGCGCGTTGAACGAGGCGAGGCGAAGCGGTCCGCCATCCCGACGGGCGCCCGGTTCCGGCGCCGCAACCGGCGGGGCATAGGCGAGGAAACCACCCGGCAGGCGCAGCAGCGTCTCGCTGTGATCACGATCGGCATCGCCCGACGGATCGGCGATGGCATCGGTGACGCGCCAACCGATCGCGGCAACGCCCGTGGTCGTCGGGTAGCCGAGCCAGCTGACCTGGACCGGGGCCAGGCCCCGGCCGAATGCCGCCAGGCGATTGCCCGCGGTGTGCCCGGCCAGATCGACGGTGATGTCGATGGCGTCACCGCGGGCGAGGTCGATCAGGCCGCGGTCGTCGACACCGGCGATGTCGCGCCAGGCATCGGCCCGCGCTCGCAGGCGGGCGGTCACCGCGTCAGGGGCGCGGACATCGGCAAAGGCGGTGATGTGGAGCCGTGCCGGATCGCGGCCGCACAGCAGCGGCTCGATGAACGCCGCGCAGGAATGGTTGCGGAAATCGGGCGATAGCAGCGCGATGCGTAGCGGCCGTTCCGGGTCGCGGTTATTGCCAAATCCGACCCGCGGTGCCGGCGGTGCGAAGCGGCGTCCCCAATCGCGATGAGCCGCCGCCAAGGCTTGTGGTGTCGTCCCGGGCAGCGCGATCAGGCACAACAGCAGATTGGACAAGGCGTGGCGATAGCCGGGATCGGCGCGACCGGCGCGCTGATACAGGGTGGCGGCCGCGTCGACCGATCCCTGATCACGCCAGGCATTGGCCAGGTTGTTCCAGCAACCGGCACGTTCCGGACTCAGCACCGCCGCGGCTCGTGCAAAGGCCAGCGCCGCGGCGGGGCGGCCGCGGTCGCGCAGCAACCCGCCGCGGTTGAGGTAAATTTCGCTCAACAGCGGGTTGATCCGCAGGGCGCGGCGAAAGGCCTGATCCGCCGGCTCCGACGCGCCGGCCGCCTGGAGCAGCATACCGAGATTGTTGTAGGGCAGGGGCTGGGCGGGATCGAGTGCGATCGCCAGCCGGTAAAGATGCGCCGCACCCTGCCGGTCCTCGGCCTGATGCCGGTTGACGCCCCGGACCGCAACGGCATCCGCCAGCAGGCTGCGGCTACCGGGGTCGTTCGGCTCGATCCGGACGGCGTGGGCCAAACCCGCGACGGCGTTGAGGCCGATCCGGCGATACAAACGACCGCGGCGGCGCCAACCCTCGGCATGACCGGGAAAACGGGCCACCAGAGTCTGATAAACCCGTGCCGCCAGATCGTCGCGGGCCAGGCTTTCGAGCGCAGCGCCCAGATCAATATGGTACAGGATCTGGTCGGGTGCTGCGGCGCGGGCTGCTTCGAACCGGCGCGCCGCCGTGGCCGGATCGCCGGCATGAAACGCGATGACGCCCGCCAGATGCAGCGCCCCGGCATGGTCGGGCCGAAGCGCCAGCACCCGGTCGATAACGGACCGGGCATCGCGGCCCCGGCCGGCGCGGTTCAACGCGACCGCCTGGGCGAAGAGGGGATCAACAGCCTCATCCATCGCGGGGCTCACAGCAGTGGCGCCAACAGGCGGAACAGGGCCCTGTTCTGCGTCATCCAGTCATGTCGGGCCATGAAATTGGCGCCCCGTGCCGCGACGATCGCGGCGTCATCCGGGTTGGTGAAGACGGCCTCCAGCGCGTTGACCATTTCGTCGATATCGCTTTCGCCCCAGCCGGTCGTTGCGGTGCCGTGGCACGCGGTGGCGATCACCGGCGGTATCGGGCCTTGCTGGATCAGGGGATAGCAGCCGCTGCTGGCGATCAGGTCGAAATGGCCGGTGTTCGCCGACAGGATCGTGGGAACGCCGCAGGCCATGGCCTCCATCGCGACCAGGTTGGTGCCACCCTCGCACCGGCTGGGGCACAGGGCGACATCCATCTCACGCAGGATCTGCGGTATCTCGGCGTTGGGCACGGCGCCAAGGTCGATGACCGAATCCGGTGGCAGGCCGTTGGCCATCGCCCAGGCGATGACATCCGGCCGCCCCGCCTTGTCGTAGGGAAATGGGGCCAACGCCGGATTGGCATCGAAACCGCTGGCCAGACGCGGCCAGGGCGAATGCCAGGCCGTGACCAGCAGCGCCTCGGGGTGGCGCGCACGAAACACGCGGAACGCCTGCAACGCCAGGTCCTGGCCTTTGCGGACCTCCAGCTTGCCGCCGCAAAACACCAGGAACCGACCCGGCAGATAGCCGGCGCGCGGCGCCGGATGGAACAGGGTCGGGTCGACGCCCTGCATGATGAAGGCGCTGTGCGTGATGCCCGCGGCGTTGAGCAGGTCCCGGTTCCATTGTGATCCGGCCACGATGAGATCGAAGCCGCGTGCCCGGTTCCGCACCGCGGCGTCAAGCGTGGGATCCTCGAAAAACACCAGCCCGACATTCGGCCGTCCGGTGATCATCGTCTTGGCGATCGAAAGCCCGGCTGGCAACAAAAGGTTGCCCAATGCCTGCAGGACCGGGATTGCCATGGTCATGCTTTTGCCGGCAAAGGGCTGAATGGTCTCATGAAACTCCCGCGACCGCGCAAACACCGGTTCGAGGAGGCGCCGGGCCAGGGGATTGACGACAACGGTATCAGGGTTAAGATCGGCCGAAAACAGCACGGAACCGACCTGATCCCGCGTCCAGGTCAAAGCCAGATTGATGCCATAAACACCCCAGCCAAAGAAGCTGGAAGGGGTCCACTGGATGACAAGGGGCTGCGTTGTCACGTCGTCCTCTGCCGCTTCCAGGACGCCAACAGCACGAAATCGTCGAGATTGCGTATGATCGCCGCCATGACCTCCGGCCAATATCCGCGCGTCTCGGGGCGAAACAACTGCATTGTGGGATACCATGGCGTCGTATCGCCGTGGTGGAGCCAACGCCAATCGATCGAGGCGCCCAGCATCAGCCAGACCGGGCGACCGAGCGCTCCGGCCAGGTGTGCGGGGGCGGTGCACGAGGTGATGACCAGATCGAGTTGGGTCATGATCGCCGCCGTGTCGGCGAAATCGCTGATCTGTCGCCCCAGATCGGTGAAGTTCGCGGGCAGCGGCCCATCCTCCATTGGGGCGCGCGCCGGGCCCAGTTGCAGTCCGATAAAGTCGACACCCGGGACGCTGAACAGCGGCTGGATCGCCTGCCAACCGGGTGAACGCAGATGGTCATAGGGAAAGGCCGGATTCCCGCCCCAGACCAGACCAACGCGGATATTGCCGCTGCTTTTGGCCAGCGCACCGTCCAGCCGTTCCCGCCACGCGGCGACCAGATCGCGCGGCGGCGTCAGGTAGGGAACCTTGGCCGGAACCCGCGCCAGGCTGGTCGCGAAATGGGCCGGCAGGCTGGGCAGCGGGCACGCCCAATCTGTCGCGGGCAGCGGCGAACCCAGCGGCAGAATTTCAACCTGGTCGGACAGACATTGGAACAGCCGGACCAGCGCCGCCGGTGTCTCCAGAACGACGCGGCAGCCTTGTCGGGCCAGCAGCGGCACGAAGCGCACGAAGTGCAGCGTGTCGCCCAATCCCTGCTCATGATAGATCAGGATCGTGCGGCCGGCGGGCGGTTCCCCGCGCCACCGCGGCCGATCGCGATGCTGAATCTCCAGATGCAGCCGTGGGTCGAGGCGCCATTCATATTCGCGCCAGCCAGCGGTCAGATCGCCCGAGGCCAGGAGCGCCAGCGCATAGTTGTAATGGGTTCCGGCGTTGCCCGGGTCGATCACCAGGGCGCGGCGATACAGCGTGCAGGCCTCGGCCAGCCGGCCCAGCGAGGCCTGGGCGTTGGCGAGGTTGAGCCAGATCTCGGTGGCCCCCGGTTGACAGGCCAGCGCGTTGCGGTTGCAGGCCGCGGCATGGTCGGCATGCCCGCTGTCGAACCAGGCAACGCCGAGATTGGCCCAGGCCTGGTAAAATTCGCCGTGTCCTGCGACCGCGGCGCGAAATCCCGCGATCGCGGCGGGCCAGGCCTTGCGCGCCAATTCGAGGTTGCCATAGGCAAACAGAGCTTCGGGGTGCCGCGGGTCCAGCCGCAGCGCCCGCGTCACGGCGGTCAGCCCGTCGGCGATGCGGCGGGCGGTGCACGAAACGGTGGCCAGCTCGATCCAGGACTCTATGTCCGCCGGATCACGGATCAGGACGGCGCGCAACACCGCGATGGCGTCGCCGTGGCGCCCCCGCGCCGCCAGCAGCTTGCCCAGAGCCCGGTTTGCCGTCGTGGGATTGCCGGCGTCAGCGCCGGCGGCACGCCATAACGCCGCATTGGCCGCCGCGCGATCATGGAGTGCCTCGAGGATGTCGGCGTTCAACAGATGGGCGTCGCTGCGGTCCGGGGCGCGGCCCTGGGCGACCGCCAGCGCCGCGACGGCCTCGCGCGGCCGACCGGCCCGATTGTGCCAGTCGGCCAGCCGGATCCAGGTGTCCGTCACGATCGCGGTCAGCGCCGGATTGGTCGGATCCAGCGCCTCGGCATGGCGAAACGCGACGATGGCGTCACCGAGATTCCCCTGCTCGCACTGCGCACAACCGAGATTGTGCCAGGCCGTCGTGAAATCCGGTTGCAGAGAAAGCGCATCGCGGAATAACAACGCCGCATCGGCCCAGCGGCGGATGCCGCAAAGTGCCGCGGCCACATCCGCCCGAAACTGCGGATCATTGTGCTGCACGGAGGGTTCGAGACGTTCGCTGGACAAAATGACCCCTTCGGTCCTGCCTGTGGACCGACTATAGCGGGCTTGAGCCCGGACGCCACAGAAACCCGAGGCGCGGTGCGAACGCAAGAGGAGCGCTCGTGGTGCTCCAAGACGACAATGACGAACAGGGTCATAATTTCTTGACCAGCATTCGCTATCGGGGCATTATGACCATAATGGTCATAATAACGACGTCGCTATGAGTCTCACGCAGATTTCCGTGGCCCAGGCAAAGGCCGAGTTCGCCGCCCTGGTGTCGCGGGCAGAGGCCGGAGAAGAGATTGTCATCACCCGCAGCGGCAAGCCGGTGGCCCGGCTCACGGCGCTGACCGAGCAGCCCGTGGTCTATGGCGATTTGGCCGGGTTGCGGATCAGCGATGACCTCTCGCTGCCCGACAGCGTCATTGACGACTTCATGGCGCGCTGATGTCCAAAGCGGTGCTCCTCGACACCCACATACTGCTGTGGCTGCGCATCGATCCCGGAAAGCTGACGGAACAGGAGCGCGCGGTCATTGACGCTGCGCCGCGGCGGACGGTGAGCGTCGTCAGCTTCTGGGAGATCGCATTGCTGATCAGTCTCGGGCGTATCGACAATGATTCCCGGCTTTTCACCCTGCCACATGGCATCACATCGTTGCCTGTCCTGCCCGTCCATTGCCAGGCGTTGATCGACCTGCCGCAGATCCACCGTGATCCTTTCGACCGCATGTTGATCGCTCAGGCTCGCGTTGAAAGCCTGGTCCTGGTCACAAGGGATACAAAAATCACCGGCTACGGCCGGGCAGGCGCGACAATCGCGGCGGTCGGGCCGGTTCAGCGCTGAACATCCAAAGCGAGCGTGATACCGACGATCGGCTTACCACCGTCGCAGCACAGTTGATTGGCCTCGGTGACAACGCCGGTCAGCGCCGCCGTGACCGAGGCGCGGTCGTGTTTGGTCAGCACCGCATCTGTGGTCCGTCCGCTCCGGTCACGCGCCACCAAGACCGCGATTTGTTCTGCTGACAGGCCAGGTTCCTTCGCCTTGCCGCCGCGCTTGCGCGCCGGACGCGGTCAATCGGCTCGCTTGCCCTTGAAATATTCCCGTATGTAGGTCTCATCCGCCTCAACGACACCAATGAGTTGAGCGGGCTTATCGATCGCCGGGGCCGCCAGAAACCGATGCCGCCAGCGAAACGCGGTGCTGATGGCGACATTGCAGCGTTTCGCCGCCTCGGCCACGCTCTCGCCGGTCAGGAGTGCCTGCGCCTGATC
>JARLIO010000054.1 GCA_031291675.1 Azospirillaceae bacterium | reverse complement strand
GATCCCACACTTCGGTAATGAACGTCGAAACCTGGGGGCCGGATGCCTTAATTGGGCACGTCCGGTCCTGGGAGGGGGGCGGCCAGCAATGGCTGTCCCTACCTCACCGTTCACCCCGAGCGGGTGCGGGCGGCAGCCCGCGGGCCGATAGCCAAAATGAGAACGGCTGCGACGTGGCCGATCGATTGGGCGTGGCAGGGTTTCATTTTCCGGGCTGGCGATCATCGGGGCAATCGGATAACAACAGGCCGCGTTCGTCGCGCGATGCTTGGTCCTGAGCATGCCGCGTGCACGTCCTTCCGTCGGGTTGGTGTGCCTTGTCTGTGGTTTCCGAAGCTTCCGCTGTTCAGGATGAGCGACCGGGCATCGTCATGATGCTGGTCGGGATGAGCCTGTTCACCTTCAACGACGCGATCGGCAAGTGGTTGACCGCCGATTTTTCGGTGGGCCAGCTTCTGGCGGTGCGCAGTCTGTTCGCCCTGTTGATGGTGGCGCCGCTGGTGCTGCGTGCCGGGGTCCGTTCGGTGTTCACCGTGCACCTGCCGCTGTTGCATCTTGTCCGGATTGCCTGCATGTCTGCCGACGTCGCCTGCTTCTACTCAGCGGTCCGATGGCTGCCGTTGGCCGACGTCATGACGATTTACATGGCGTCGCCGCTGTTCGTCACGGCGCTGTCGGTGCCCTTGCTGCACGAGAAGGTGGGGTGGCGCCGTTGGTTGGCGGTGTCGGTCGGCTTTGTCGGGGTGTTGCTGGTGTTGAATCCGATGGGAACCGTGACCCTGGTGCCGTCGCTGCTGGCGCTGACCGGCAGTCTGGTGTTCTCGCTCGGCATGGTTGCGACCCGCTCGCTGCGCGACAGCGGGGGGCTGCGGCTGATCACGTTTCAGATGGCTGGCGGCGTCGTCGCCGGGGCTGTGACGCTGCCCTGGACGTGGGTGGCCCCGGCGGGTGGCGAATTCGCCCTGGTTGCGATGTTGGGCGGGGTTGCCATGCTCGGTCATGTCGCGATGAACAAATCGCTCCAACTCAGCCGAGCCGCGACGGTGGTCCCGTTCCAGTATGTTTCGATCGTCTGGGCCGTCGTTCTGGGGATTCTGGTCTGGGGTGACATCCCGTCGACGCGAGCGGGCCTCGGCGCGATTCTGATCATCGGCAGCGGCCTGTTCGTCTTTTTTCGGGAACAGACCCTGGCCGCGGCCACGAAAACGGCGTCGTCGCCCTGACCCGCCCGGCGCCGGGCCCGATCAGGTGCCGATGAACGCGTCGATCTCGCTCTGCTCCATGACATGGGTTGTGCCGTGGATGATGCCGTTGGCCACCTGGGCAACCCGGTTCATCAGTTCAACCGATAGCTGACATTCCAGACGCAACCGATCCGGGTCGTGCTCCTCGATCAACGAGGCGAGCTTGGCCAGGGTCGCCAGGACCACCGTGTTCATCTGGACGATCGTGTCCTCGAACGGGACCTTGAATTTCGACGGCACATGTTCATAGGCCGCGATGGCAAGCTCCTTGTCGGAGAAGCCGCTCTGGCGAAAATGATCCTGGTAGCCCTTGGGCTCCCACATCCGGCAATCCTCGATCATCTCCGGCATGTCCGGCACCATTTCAACCAGCATGACGATTTCGTTGAAATGATTCAGGAAATCGGTGGCCAACAGTGTCTTCTCGGAAATGTTGGTGTTGTGTACCCGTTCCCGCCAGACCAGATAGTCGGCAAGTTCGCCGTCGGGGATGCCGGCGATGATCTGGGGATCAATGTCCCCGATTCCTGGCGCCGTCGCGTCCGCCATCACGCACTCCACCTGTTTTCCCGTTTCTGACCGGTCACCATGTTCGAGGCCGCTCTCATCATCCGTATCATCCGCCAAAAGCTTATAACCGTAATCAAATCCCTTCAAACCATCTTGTGACGGCGCGACGCGCGCAACAGAGCATCGCCGCATCGGCAAAGGCGTAAGGGGACCGGATGACGGCAGCGCGTCAATGTGGAGAACATAATGTTAACCTTTGGTCACAATCGGGTTTGCCCGATCTTCACGGTGATCACGCTGTTGGCGGATTTGCACCCGGCAGTGCTGCGAACCGAGCGAGCCGCACACCTTGGCGTGCGAGAATGTCCGGAAGCTGGGGTCCGTCCAGGAACGCGAATTCGGTTTCGCGCTGGCCGGTTACGGAGTCGCGTTGTGCCAACACCGGGTCGGCAAATCCCGGGTGGCACATGATCAGTGTGCGCTGTCCCGGGGCGCTGACGAAACGTTCGAACAGCGCGGCATAGGGATCGCGCCCGGAGAAGTCATAGATCCCGCGAAACCGGGTGTTGGCCGGGATTCCGGCACGGCGCGCCTCGCGGCGCAGGGCCAGGCCCAGGCCGGCAATCAGCAACGACTTCGCCGTTGCGATGCCGCGCCGCACGATTGAACCCGCCGGTTCGACGCCACAGCGCACATAAGCGCCGGGCAGGCGCGCCAGCTGGCGCAGCACCGCGGTGCGGATCACGGGCAACTGCTGGATATGCTGGTGGCCATCGATGAAGGCGGGGGGGACGCCGAACGCGGTGGTGAAGGACTCGACCTGGCCGGCCACCTCGGCCTCGATTTCGGCTGGATTCAGTCGCCCCCGCAACGCGGTCACGATCAGCGAGCCAACACTTGGCAGGCGCCCGGTCGGTGCCAGCCGGGGCATCGGCGTCAGCGGGGCCTGGTCGGTCAGGGTGAGATGCAGGCCGATATCGGCGCAACCGGCAAAGGGTCGCAGCGCGACGGCTTCGACGGGCCATTCCGAAGTCGTGACCATACAACTGGTTGCCGACAAACGCCCCCTTGCGATCAGCCGCCGGATTGCCTCGCTGACGCCGGGCGACAAGGCATAGTCGTCGGCACAGAGGACGACGGGCGTGATGGCGGAGCGTGGCTTCATGTAAACCAGATAGCGGGCGTTTGGCCTTTTGCCAAGGGGCGTTTGTGGGCCCCTGCCTTGTCGGGAATGCCGGGGCGGTGGGCATGCTCTGGCGGTGGCGTCAGACGACGTTGGGATAGCCCAGCGCCGCGGCCTGTGTCTCATGGGTCCGGATCAGACGATAGGCCCGATCGGGAATGATCTCGAAACCGGTCAGCAGCAGCGCGTTGGCGGCATCGGCAACCGCGGAATCGGTCAATGCCGACTTCAGCGCGGTGCGCAGCAGGGTGACCACAGGTTCAGATTGACTGGCGGCCGTGATCAGGGGCGGGCATGGCGCGGCAGCGGTGACGGCGAGAACCCGGGTTGGCTCCACCAGCGCTGGGCGCAGCCGGGCCAGATGGGCATAGGTAACGCAATCAATCACGGTCAGGTCGGCCACGTCCTCGCCGATCATGGCCAGGCTGTTGGCGGCGGATCCGCTGACCTGGACGGTACCAAAGAATCGTTGCCGGATCGCCAGCGGTGCGACGGCCGCGCGCAGCAGGTTCATGCCGGTATTGGACTGCATGTTATCGATGGCGCCGCGGCTGCCGCGGAGATCGATCAGACGCTGCGCCGGATGGTCGCGGCGCACCACCAAAAGGCCGCGATGACGGCCACCGCTGCAACCATGGGCGCGATAACGGGGGGTTGCAACCAGGCGGACGATGCCCGACAGCTGCGTGGCATAGGGGTAGGCATCGGCTTGCGACAGCAGCAGCCAGGGGCTTCGCCAGTGCCGATCCAGATCATCGGGGTGGCTCAATCGATCCGGGAGACCGCCGAGGCCGGCGTCGCCAAGCCGCGCGGCGATGGCGCGCCAAAGCACGGCATGGGCCTCGGTCAATTCCGGCAGGTCGAAACAGGGCAGGCTTGCCACCCAGGCCGCTTCAGGTACTGCTGCGGTCGCCGCAGCGGCTTCTGCGATCGTCATTGTCGGTCTCCGGTGTCGGCGCCACGCGCTTGATGGAACACGCCACGGACAGGCATCACGACGACTTTCCTGCGGCAAACCGGGTCAACAGGCTCTGATCGGGTCCACACGGCACAATTCCGGAATGCCATCTGTAATATCTCCAGAAAACGATACTCTATTCTGCAGGGGATCGGATGCGGCACTTGCGCCGCACGCCCGGCCGGGGCCGCGGTGCTCCGATCGGGCGTGCGGCCGGGGCTCGCCGGTCAGGGGGCTGCCCGGGGTGCGAGCAGCGCGGACAAAGCTGCGGCCAGGACGTCGCGCGCGATCGTGTGCTGCGTGCCGTCGCGCAGGTCCTTGACCGTCACTGTGTGACGAGCCAGTTCATCCTCACCAAGCAGGACCGCCAGCGGAATGCCGGCACGGTCGGCGTATTTCAGCTGGCGGGCGATCTTGGCCGGTTCCAGCTGGAGTTCGGTATTGATGCCGGCCTGGCGCAACTGGCTGGCGATCAGGAAATAGTCAGCCGTCAGCGCCGGAACCAGCTGGGTGACCAGAACCTGGCTGGTTCCGGTTTCCGCCTTGAACAACCCGGCCTCGCTCAGCTGATAGAACAGGCGCGTCGCTCCGATCGAAATTCCGACGCCGGGCAGGGTCGAGCGGGTGTAGTGCGAAGCCAGATTGTCGTAACGGCCACCGGAGCAGACGCTGCCAATGCCCGGGAAATCGGTGAGGAAGGTCTCGTAGACCGTGCCGGTGTAATAATCGAGCCCCCGGGCGATCGCCAGATTGATGCCGTAATGGGTATCGGGAACACCAAAAGCGGCCAGGCCGTCGAGCACTGTGCGCAATTCCGTGACCCCGGCGCGGAAGACCGGATCGGCGATCGGCATCGCCTCCAACGCGGCGAGGATTTCGGCATTGCTGCCGTTCAATCCGATCAGGTCGAGAATGCGCGCCGCGATATCCGGGAGCAAAGCGATCTCACCCCCGGTGAGCGTCTCGATCACCTTGTCCCGCCCGACCTTGTCGAGCTTGTCGATTTCGCGCAGCACCAGCTTCTGGCGTTCCGCGTCCGCAATATCGAGGCCGCTCAACAGCCCAATCAGCACTTTGCGATTGTTGAAATTGATCCGGAATCCGCCGATCTTGAGTTCGCTGAAAATGTGATAGATCACCGCCGGCATCTCGGCGTCGTAGGCCAGCGGCAGCGTGTCCTTGCCGATCACATCAATATCGCATTGATAGAACTCGCGAAACCGGCCCTTTTGATTGCGCTCGCCGCGATAGACCCGCTGTATCTGATAGCGGCGGAACGGAAACGCCAGGTCGTGTTCATGTTCGGCGACATAGCGGGCCAGCGGGATTGTCAGGTCGAAGCGCAACGCCAGTTCGGGATCGCGATTCTGCTGCCGGGCGCCGGTCGACTGGACAAAATAAATCTGCTTTTCGGTTTCGCCGCCGCTTTTGGTCAAGAGGACATCGACGCTCTCGAACACCGGGGTTTCGACCGGCAGAAAGCCAAAACGCTCGAAGCCGGTGCGAATGGTGTCAAGCAGACGCTGAAAGGCAACCTGCTGGCGCGGCAGCAATTCCATGATGCCGGGCGGAGTCTTGGGGGGAATCAGGGCCATGGGGACGCGGACTCGATCGACGGTGACAACCGTGTCGGATCGTCAGCACGCGACGGTCTTCGACGGTCAATATCCTGTGTCATAGCGGGATTGACGTCGTTATACCAGTCGGGTGGCAATTTCCTGGCCGGCGGTCCGCGGATGCGCTATTCGATCGGCCCCATTTTGCCCTGTGAAACGCATCCGATCGGTTGGGCCGATGATCACATCCCTGGTTTTGCGTCGCCCCGATGACTGGCACCTTCACCTGCGCGACGGCGCGATGTTGCGCGCGGTGCTGCCCTGGACCGCGCGTTGCTTCGGGCGCGCCATCGTCATGCCCAATCTGCGGGTGCCGGTGAGCGGTTCGGCGGAGGCGATGGCCTACCGCGACCGCATCCGGGCCGCGTTGCCGCCGTCTTGTTCGTTTCAGCCCTTGATGGCCTGCTACCTGACCGACCATACCGATCCCGATGCGCTGGCGGCGGGGCACGACGCGGGGGTGTTCATCGCCGCCAAGCTGTATCCGGCGCATGCGACCACCAATTCCGATCATGGTGTGACCGATCTCGCCCTGATCCGCCCCGTGCTGGCGCGCATGGAGCGCATCGCCATGCCGCTGCTGGTGCATGGCGAGGTTACCGACCCCACGGTCGACATTTTTGATCGCGAGGCGGTGTTCATCGACCGGGTGTTGGCCCCGCTGCTGGCCGATTTCCCGGGGTTGCGGGTGGTGTTCGAGCATGTGACCACCGGCGAGGCCGTCGCGTTCGTCCGGGCCCATGCCGGCACCGGGCGGGTGGCGGCGACGGTGACGGCGCATCATTTGCTGATCAATCGGTCGTCGATCTTCGAAGGCGGCATCCGGCCGCACCTCTACTGCCTGCCGATCGCCAAGCGCGAACGGCATCGCCTGGCGCTGGTCGAGGCCGCGACGTCGGGTGAGGCCGCGTTCTTCCTGGGAACCGACTCGGCACCACATCCCATCACCGCCAAGGAGACTGCCTGTGGTTGTGCCGGCCTGTTCACCGCGGCGACGGCGATCGAACTCTATGCTGAGGCGTTCGACGCTGCGGGGCGTCTGGATCGGCTGGAGGCCTTTGCCAGCCTCAATGGCCCGCGCTTCTACGGCCTGGAACCCAATGTCGAGCGGATCACGTTGCGCCGCGGCCCGACCCTTGTGCCCGAGGCGGTCACCGCCGAGGATGGCGCGGTGGTACGACCGTTCCGGGCTGGCTCGACGCTGAATTGGCAGTTCGGCGACGACTGACCGGGTTGCGGTCAAGCTGCGGTTGCTGTGGCATGGGTACGCCAACGGCGCGAAAGAACAGCGCGGCGGCCGTCACGAGGGCAGCCCACCGAACGCTCAGCCGATCGCCAAAGCCCTCGCATTTCGGGCGCCTCGTATCTACCGTAGCTCCTGTTGATACAATGGAGATGGGCATGGCCGATGCTGTGAGCCGTCCGGGCAAGATCGCTCGATGGGGCAATAGTGCAGCCGTGCGGATTGGCGCAGCAGCGCTAGAGCGCGCGCACCTGCAGATCGATACGCCCGTCGATGTCATCGCGACTGATGACGAGATCGTGATTCGACGTCAGCGCCCGAAAGTAACAATGGCCGAATTGCTGGCACAGTTCGATCCGGAGCAGCATCGGCACGACATCACGTTTGACGTTGCGCCAACGGGCTCCGAAACGCGGTGACGGTCTACACTCCGGATCGCGGCGACATTATTCTCATCGAAATGTCGACGCAGGCTGGGACGGAAATGGCCGGCGAACACCGTGCGATAGTCTTGTCCGAACAAGCATTCAGTGTAGCAACGGGATGGGTCGTGGTCTGTCCGATCACGACCAAAATAAAGGGATCGCCGTTTGAGGTTCAGATTCCCCGCGGTCTGAAAGTGGTCGGATGTGTCGTTGCCTCGGAGTTGAGGACGATGGATTACCTGGTCCGGCGCGCGAAGTTTATGGAAAAGGCCCCTCGGGAGCTTTTAGAGAACGTCCAAGCGATTGCCTGTGCCACGATCGGCTGTAGCGGTTAGTCGGGCAGGCTGAGGATACGTGTTGTTCACAACAGCCCGGCGGCGAGGCACCGCGTCAGGTTTTCGACCGAGGCGGACCGGGTCAGCTCCCGGCGGCGGCCCTCGCCGGCCAGAGTGGCGAGAACGCCCGTATCAAGCGAAAGATGAGCTTTGACCGGCCGGCTGGTGTGGCGCACCAGGGAGACGGCCGTTAGCATCGCGCCATTTGCCAGGGCACCAATGCAACATACCGATTCATAGGTTGCGACTCTTTCTTCAGAGCGCTCCTCGTGGGGCCGCGACGCCGGCGGAATTTGCCGTCTCTACCCCATGCCGCGGGTCGCGGGTCGGACCATCTGTGGGCCCAACCCGCCGCTGTCGCAGTCCTGTCCCGGTCATTCCGCAGGTGCAATGACCGGTCCGGCGTCGACAACCAGGTCAACGGCGAGGTCACCAGCCAGAACTCGTTTCGCGAGCGGAATGTCGAGGTCATTTTCCCACGCGGCGATCACCACGGTCGCCACCCCGTTGCCGATCAGATTGCCGGCGGCACGGGCCATGCCGATGAACCAGTCAACCGACAGCACCAGGACCAATCCGATGGCGGGGATCGCCGGAACAGCGTTCAGGGTTGCGGCCAGGATGACGATCGCCGATCCCGGAACCCCGTGCGCGCCTTTCGACGTCACCAGCGAGATCGCGAGGACCAGCAGCAGATCGCCGGGCGACAGCGGCGTATTGGTGGCCTGGGCAATGAAAACGGTTGCCAGCGTCAGATAGATCGAGAACGCGTCAAGATTGAAGGAATAGCCCGTTGGAACAACCAACCCGACGACCGAGGGTTTGATACCCATGCGTTCGAGCTTGCGCATCACCTGGGGCAGGACAGCGTCGGACGATGCCGTGGCAAGCACGATCGTCAGCTCTTCACGGAAATAGGCCAGAAAGCGCAGAAGGCTCAGACCGGTGGTCAGACGCATCACCGCGCCCAGCACCACGACCACAAAAAAGGCGACGGCGACCCAGAACACGGCAACCAGGGTCAGCAATTGATGCAGCGAGGCGACGCCATATTGGCCGACGGTATAGGCGATGGCGCCCAGGACCCCGAAGGGTGCGAAACGGACGACCAACCCCATGGCCCTGAACAGCACGGTTGAAGCCGTTTCGATCACGTCGACGACCGGCTGTGCCTGTTTTTTGACCAGGGTGAGGCTGACACCGAACAGAACAGCGAAGAACAACACCTGCAGCACGTCATTGCGGCTGAGGGCGTCAAACAGGCTGTTGGGAACGATGTTGAGAACGAAGCCCGCGATCCCGCCGCCTTGCAGCTTGTGGGCGTTGTCGGTGTAGGTCGCCAACGCATGACCGTCCAGGCTGGCGGGATTGATGTTCATGCCCTGTCCCGGGGCGCTCAGATAGGCCAGGACCAGGCCGACCATCAAGGCGAGGGTGGTCATCACCTCGAAATAAACCAGCGCTTTGCCGCCGACCCGGCCGACCTTGCGCAGGTCACCGGCGCCCGCGATGCCGGTGACCACGACGCAGAACACGATCGGCGCCACGATCATCGAAATCAGCTTCAGGAACAAATCGCTGAGGAATTTCAGATCGATGGCGAAACCGGGGGCCACGACCCCCAGAATGATGCCAAGAACCAGGGCGGCAAGCACCTGGACAAACAGGGAGTGGTACAGAGGCGCCGATGTCTTCGGTGGCGTGGTTCCGTGGGCGTGAGATGCCATGAGTGTCGTTCCCGGGTGCAGGGCCGCGTGTTTCGGGAAACGGGCCGCGTCCAGGGGTCTGTTTCCCGCAGCCGTCAGGCTGATCGCTCCGGTCACGCAAACACTGTGCCAGTGCGCCCCTCCAGGGCCGCGCCCGGCGATTTCGACCCGGCCGTGACCGTCTGCCG
This sequence comes from Azospirillaceae bacterium, assembly GCA_031291675.1. Classification (GTDB taxonomy): domain Bacteria; phylum Pseudomonadota; class Alphaproteobacteria; order Azospirillales; family Azospirillaceae; genus JARLIO01. Next base: position 2,389 of record JARLIO010000054.1, on the reverse strand, counting down.
ATCACCGCCGCTGATCAGGCGCGATAAGCGTCCGTGGTCTTCTGTCTGTTTCGCGCCGGCGGTGGTGACCGATGGTTGACCCCGGCTGTGGCTTGGGCATAGTACGCGGTATTGTTCCCGATCCCGCCGGCGATGTCTCATGAAGCCTCAGTCGTTCGACGTTCCTGTTGTTGGCGGTCCGGGCCCCCGGCCGATACCCTGGACGCCGGTGTGGGGTGTGATCCTGGCCGCGGTCGCGGTGTTTTTGCTGGCGACGATCCGACCCGGGCAACCTTGGGACGGGGATGCCGAGCTCTACATCATCGACGCGCTCAGTATTCTGCATGGTGGCCCCTACGGCGCCGGCGGCTATGTGTTCAATCCCGATAATCCGATCAATCCCGCCGCTTATCCCGCCGGGTTTCCGCTGCTGTTGCTGCCGCTGCTGATGACCTTCGGCCTCAACTATCTGGCGATCAAGGTCGCCCTGGTCCTGTGTTTCATCGGGTTTCTTGCGCTGTTGACGCGGATCGCCCGGGATCGGCTCGACCCCGTTGCGGTCGCGCTGTTGATTGCGATGCTGGGCTTCAACCCGTTCGTCTGGCACTTCAAAGACGTGGTATTTTCCGAATTTCCGTTCCTGCTGCTGAGTTATGGCGCGTTGTTCCTGGTCGACCGGATCGACCGGGCCGGAGCGGATGGCGGCACGCGGTGGCACGGGATCCTGGGCGCCGCGATGATGCTGGCGGCTGCCTGTCTGGTTCGTGCCGCCGGTATCGCCGTTATTGCCGCGGTCGCGGGCCTGGTGCTGTTGCGGGGGCGCCGGTTGTGGCGGCCCGGTCTGGCGGTGCTGGTGCTGGCTTGCGTCCTTATCCTCGCGGTGAACCATGTGTTCCCCGCCGATGTCGGTGGCTATGGCGCGACCTTCGATGACTGGGAGCTGAGCGATCTGCCATCAAATCTGGTTGATGACGCCTTGAGCTATCTGCAGGGCTTCGTCGGCCTCCTGGGCGGTAACCATGGCGGTGTGCCGGGGGGGGTGGTCAGCGCGGTCTGGCTCGTTTTGGCAGCGATCGGCATGGTCCAGGTCGCCCGCAACCGCCTGTCGGTGTTCGAGCTGTTCTTCGGTGCCTATATGGCGCTGCTGGTGGCCTATCCGATGACCGAGGAACGGATGCGCTATGCGCTGCCGGTGTTGCCCCTGCTCTTGCTCTATGGCCTTTCCGGTATCGCCGTTGCCGCCGCGTCGCTTGACCGCTGGCGTGGGCATGGGCGCGCCGTGGCGGCGCTGTTCCTGCTGCTGACCGTGGCGCTGGCATTCGTCTATGCACCCCAGTTCGGCCGGCAACCTAAAGGCCGAAACCTCTCGGTTGAGCAAAGCGAGGCGCGGCAGCTTTATGACGAAGTCATGTGCCGTGTGCCGGCGGATGCCCTGATCATTGCGACCTATCCCACGGTGATCGCGCTGCACACGGGGCGCCGGGCGACGGCGGCGCCGGAGGAGGCGGAAGCGGAAGATTTCTGGGATTTTGTCGCCGACAGCGGTGCCGGCTGGCTGATCCGGGGGCGGCGTCCGATGGAGGACGATGCGCGCCCGTTGATGAAGGTGCTGCGCCCCCGGCTGCAGCCGGTGTATCGCAACGCCCTGTTCGTGCTCTATCGCATTCGGCCCGCGGTGCCCGATTCTGCCGTGCCCCGGCTGGCCGCGGCGCGTCTCATGGCACCGGATCATCCAGGAGCGTCTGATCCGTCGCCGAACAATCAACGGTAGCGACGACGCGATGGCTGGTCTGGTCGACGGCGTCACAGACCCCGAACGACGGATCGCGGCGATAGCGGTAGGTCGGCGGCGCGCTGTACGAGGTGATCGGGGCGGTCCGGTGTTTCAAGTGGTTGGCGGCGATCAGCCCCGCAACCAGCAGGGCGGTGGCCGCCAGGATCCAGGGTAGCCCGTGTTTCAGAGACGTCAGCCACATGGCAGACCTCGCGTCAATTCAATGCTTTGACAGCGCCATGATCCTAACACCCAGGATCTTAGCATAAATGAGTGTGCGGCGCATCATTCAACCGATTGGTTGGGCGGGTTGTGATATTCGTGATCGGGTTGTCGTATTGGTCAGCAACCGGTCCTGGCCAGGGGCCGATTGTCCAGGGTCGACCGGCGCGCGGTATTCGATCTTCATCACCACGGCTGACAGGGGCCATCATGGAAACCATCATTGGTAACGCGCTTGTATCCCTTGTATCTGGAAAGCGGGTTTCCGTTGTGATCAAAGGATACCTGCCAGAGGGCCGGGGGCCACCCGCCCGCTGGCGCGGCGCATGATTCGACGCAAGACATAGCCGCGGCCTTCATTGGCGGGCAGGACGCCATCGGCGACCAGGAAGGCCGACGCGCGCAAATGGTCGG
>JARLIO010000053.1 GCA_031291675.1 Azospirillaceae bacterium | reverse complement strand
GCGGCGCGGAGACCTCCCATATCGCAGCGCCGCGCAAGATCAAACAATCACTGGATTATGGTCGATCTTGCTTCCGGATGATCGACGAAGAATATCGGCCAGCTGACGGATTGCGTTCGTTTTCGACGCCTGAATCATCAGGAGGTGAACATCCGGAAGTGGTGGAAAGCCGTCTTCCTCGTCGAGAATAGCATCGTCCTTGGAAATCGTGCTCTGTGGAAGAAGAATGGTAAGAATACCGACACCGAGTCCCGACGAAACCGCCGCACGGATATTCTCATATTAAGCACCACGCTACTTCTTGTCCGTACCGCCCGAATGTCCTGCACCGAGACAATGCCCCGGTGCAGGATCTTGATCAGATGCGCAGATCTGCGGCCGCAAGGGCCGTTGCAGGGGTCCAGTTGCCGTGCAGCGACATGCGCAGCCGGAATGGGATCTTGATGCGCGCGACCGGACCTTCCGCCATCTTCAGCGAGTCCAGCACGACAAGTTCGGTGTTGTCGCCGTTGAGATGGTTCAGCAAGGCGATGACATAGCCGTTACCCTCTGGCGCATCTGCTGACCTCGGTACGAAGATTGGCTCCTGGAAGCATTGCGCGTTTCCCGGATACCAGGCATCGGTATCGCCGGTCTTCATGTTGACATGGGCGAGCTGGTTGAAAAACTGGAACGGCCGTTCACCAAGGCTTTCGTCGAAAGGCAGTGTCGGACCGAAGGCGAGGACAAAGCCATGCTCATAGGGCTTGCCGGTGAAACGTTCGTCACAGCGCGGGAACTCACAGGGGAAGGACGTGATGGGGCGCGGCTGGAGCGCGTGTTCCTCAGTATCGGAGTTACTCGGCCCGTTCAGATTGAATGACCAGCGCATGAGCTGCGAGCTGAGGGTTTCCGGCAGGGGAACGGAGCCGTCTGCCTGCGGGAAGAAATAGAAGATGTTGCCAGTCGTCACGGGCATATCGACCAGCAGCATGCCGTCTTCCTCGTAGGAATTCAGCGTATGGCCCTGGAAGCCATCCTTCGGCCCATGGAACCACATCACGTCCGCTTCGCCGCCATCGCGGGGAAGGACGCCGAAAAGCTGCGGTAAATCCGGCTGCCATTCGAAGTGCTGACCGCCCGCCTTCATCCGTTCGACATCGACGGTCAGCGGAATGAGCGGAAAGACCACATGCCGGGCGGTGACTGCGAAATCATGGATCATCGCGGCATAGGGGGCCTTGAACCAGACCTCCTTCTTTAGCTTGCCGGTGGCGTCGATCTCGAAATAGGCGATGTCGGGCGTGCCGTCGCCCTTGGCCTCATAGGCAAAGCATAGCAGGTCGCCGTTGTCGGGATCGACCTTGGGATGGGCGGTGAAGGTCGCCGACTTGATCTGGCCGTGGAAATCCCACACGCTCAGTGTTTCCAGCGTTTCGGGGTCGAGCGCATAGGGGAGCGCGTCCTCCTTCATCGCCAGCAGAACACCTGCATGGAACAGGACGGTGGTATTGGCTGTGGTGTTGTTTTCAGCCGCCAGCGGGTCGTTGGTATGAATGTTGCGGTAGACGCCGTTCAGCGAACGGCGCTCACGCCACTGCGCCTTCAGGCGGTCCGTCTGGACATAGCGCCGACGCAAGCTGACATGGCCATTGTCGAACTTAAAGGCGGAAACGAGTCCGTCGCCGTTAAAAAAGATGTCTTTGCCAAGCATGGGTGGATAGTAGGAATCCGGCGAGACCTGGAAGAAGGTGCCGTTGATTTCAGGGGGCAGCGTGCCCTCGATTTCCAGATCGAAGATCTGCGTCTCGACCCGGCTGGGCTTATAGAGACCGGTGAATTCCGGGATTTCGGGGAAGGTCATGCTCATGATGTCGTTCCTTCTGTTGGTTGTGAAAAAAGTTAGAACGGATAAGCGCGCGATTCTTCCTGCACGCTGATCCAATGGTCTGTGGTCAGTTCTGCGATGATCCAGTCGCTGTTAAATCGGCCAAGACCGCTGCTCTTCTCACCGCCGAACATCGTGTTCGGGTCGTCATTGGGGGTGATATCGTTGATATGCGTCATGCCGGCCTCAATGCCTTTGGCAAAGCGCAGACCGCGTGCCACGTTCCCGGTGAAGACAGCGCTGGAGAGGCCAAACTCCACGGCATTGGCCATGCGAAGGGCCTCGGCCTCGTCTGCGGCGCGGATCAGCGGCGCGATCGGGCTGAACAGCTCCGTCTGCGCCAGCACCGAGTCGTTGGCGACATCGACAAAAATCTGCGGCGGCAAAACCTGCCCCGACGGCTCTTCGCCGAGAACCTGGCGAATGCCCGCGGTGCGAGCCTTCTCGACATGGCTGAGTGCAGCCTTGAACTGCTTCTCGTTGATCAATGGTCCGATCACGGTGTCGGGCGCGTTTGGATCGCCGACCTTGAGATTGTGCGCCCGCTCGACGAAGGCGTCGACAAAGTGGTCATTTGCGGCTGCGCGATATGCGTCGTCGAGATCGTCGCGCGAGGCACAGGCAATCTCCGTCAGGAGTTGCCCGTTATAGGGATTGGTGTCGGCCAGCGTTTTCCCGGCCTTTCCGGCCCGCCAGCGACCGGCAATATATTGGCCCGTAAACAGGTTCGATTTCTGCGTATCAGTCATTGCATTTCCTCCTTGAATTGCGGGCGATCAGGTCTCTGAGCGTCACGCTGGCCTTCAGCGCTGCCTCTCGTGCGGCGTGGAGTTTCTGGTTCCCGGCCTCAGCCGCTCCGGGCGGATTCTGTCGCGCGAGGGCGAGAGTTTGGGTCGCCGCCGCTAGGCAGGCCTGCGCCACGCCGAAGAGGGCAGTGTCGTTCTCCGTGAAATCGAGCAGCCGCACCTGCGCATGACGCAGTGCCTGATGGGCAGATGCGGTGGTCTTCATGGTGTTGCTGCGGGCGATGCTGGCCGTCAAACGGGCTATCCGATTTGCCAAAAGCCTGCATTGCACGGTTGGTGTCGAAGGAAGGACCAGCCAGAACATCGCCACGGCAATGAACACGCCTGAGACGATCGCTGAGGATTCGGCGAGTACAATGTCGACCGGCGCCGGTGCGGTTCCGGGCTGCGCCGTCAACAGAAAGGTCATGGCTATGTCGATTGCCATTTTTGCGGTGGCAGACCGACGCATCAGCCATGCGGCGACCAACAGGAACGGCGTGATGTAGAGCAGCGTTGGCAGCAAGCCTTGAGCATACGGCAGCAGGAATAGCCGCACGAACAATCCCGCAACCGCGCCTGCCAGCGTGCCCAGCAGAACCTGGATGACCATATGATTTCCGTGCTCGTGGCTGGAAAAGAGCGAGGCGAACAGCACCGCGGTCATCGCCATCATCGAGCCCGCCTGCCAACCAGTGGTCAGCCAGACGATGACGGCGATCGTCAGTGCGAGCACCGGTCGCGCGGCGGCACGGCAAGCGGCTGTCATGTCCATGTCAAACCGGATATGTTGCCATGCGGCCCAGCGTGCAGGCTCCAAGGCATCTGACAGGTCATAGAGCGCATGGGCCATGGCGGCCCGACCGCCTGCAGCGGCCCTATGGGCCATTTGCCGCGCACGTTGCAGCGGATCATCTCGCGCGCAGTCTGTCTCGGCCGCCGTTCCCCGCTCCGGCCGTGATACCGCGATCAGTTCCAGCAACATGCCCGAGATATGGCGTAGCCGCGGGACGTCGATGCGGCGGCGGACTGAGCCGGCAGCCTGTTCATCGATGGCACGATCGAATGCGCCGATCTCGGATGCGAGGGACAGGGCGGCATCCGATCCACCCCCGCCGAATCCGGTTTCGACCTGCGATAAGACACGATTCAGAAGAGTCTCGGCCCGCGTCTGTGTGTCCACGCCGCGAGACGGCAGAGCGCGGAAGGAGAGCAGCGTCGAGCAGGCGATCCCAAGCACCGTACACAGGACGCGGTCCTGTGCCAGCACCGTATCAGCGTGGCCATCGCCCAGGCCAAACAGGACGAGGATTCCCGCCGTATAGCCGGCCAATACGAAGCCGTAGTTGCGGAAGTGCCGGAAGATCGTGCCAAGTCCGGCGCAAAGCGCCAACCAAAACGCGAGGAGTGTCAGCGCAACTAACAGATTTTGCACCCACAGGACCAGGATCAGCGCCCCGACGATCGCCCCGCAGATCGTCCCGAACAGGCGCGCAAGGCTGCGTTCAAGGAGAAGGCCCCGCGTCGGCTGGGCAACCAGCCACACGGTCATCGCTGCCCACCAGGGATGAAGGATGCCAAGCAGTTGCGCAGCGGCAAGTGCCAGCAATGCCGCAGCTGTCGTACGAATGGCGAATTCGAGCGGGCCCCGCGACCCATTGCCGCTCGGGCGCCCCGCAGTTCGTTTGCCTGTCGCACAGACCGACGCAGAGCGGCGTTGCCCAGCGCGTTCCTCATTCCCACACGATGACGGCGCAACACCCAAAACCAGACTCCATAACTAAACGATATCGTTCAGATATGGGTCGGCTTTTATCCGTGTCAATATTCCTATACGAATACGTTTAGTTATGGTGGTGGCCGTAAGCCATGGGGCTGATAGCAATCCGTCGCCGATGGGAGCGCCAAGATGCGAAGAAGGACAGAAGACCGGCGGTTGAGCTTTGTGAAAGCCGCAGGAAAGTTGTTTATCAAGAAGGGTTTCGGAGCGGTGACGATGGAGGCGATAGCTGCGGAGGCAGAGGCGTCGAAGGCGACGCTCTACGGCTATTTCCCGAGCAAAGAGTCTCTTTTCGAGGCGTTCGTGACCGAGGCCGGCAAAGGCGGCATCGAAGAGATCGAGGCCGCCGGCGATGGGGATGACGCCGCGCAGATTCTCCAGCGGCTTGGCCTGGCCTATCTCTCACTGGTCACACGTCAGGATGTCATCGAGGCAAATCGTCTGGTCATGGGCGAGGCCGGACGACAGCCACATCTGAGCCGCATCTTTTACGAAAGCGGGCCGCGAATGACGCTTCTTGCCATCGGAGAGAAGATCGAGAGCCTGATGGAGGCGGGCAAGCTGCGGCGATCCGACGTCCGGCGAACCAGCCTTTACTTCAAGTCGCTTTGTGAGGCGGGGCTCGTCGAACGCCAGTTATGGGGCCTCGACGGCGCGCCGGATGAAAACGTCCGATACACCGCAGTGAAGAACGCTACGGATGTGTTTCTCATGGCATTCGGAAACGGAAACCACCATAGCGGGTCATGATCGTTCTGAAAATATTCCGCCGAACGTCCCCGGATCCGACGCGTCCTTTCTCCGGCCGATGGGGTGCATGATGCCGAACTCACTCTGTCCACTGGCTTGTCGAGGCCGTCCAATTGAATTCGGGAACAAATGGAGTGCGGGCACAGCGACGCGAAACACCAATGATGGCTACAGCACTCCGCTTCTGACCTGGCGGCAGCATCTTCACCTGGCGGCAGCATCTTCTTTGAAGTTGATAAAATGCAGCATTTTAGAGGGCTATAGCGCAGATATAGTGCTCATCATCGTCGGGCGTGGCCCGCCACTTCAAGTCCGTAAGTGGGCGCGGCGTTCGCGCTGCCGCTTGCCACCAGCGTCTGAAGCATGGCCTGGACGCGCTTTGGACTCCGCCGCCCGCCTGATCAGTTCGGCGATGTGCTCACGCTGGCGCCCGGATCGCTCCTGTCGCCGGTCAAGGACGGTGGCGAGCGATACCATCGCTGCTGTTCGACGCGAAATCTGAGCGATCAAATTTCCTTCATGTCACGGTCCGTCGCCGATACCGTCAATATTCCCTGCAAAGCCTGGGACCGCATCACGAACGCTGTCGTCGACACCCGGTAAGATCGATAAAGCCGAGCTCAGGCGATTTGAAGAAAAGGCTGGTTGCCTCACGGCGATGACGGATCCGGCCCTGTCATCCGGAACAAGCGAACGCGTCACCGAGGATCCGGGCCCAGCCGTGAACCCATCCTTCGATCGCAAGCGGCGGTCCGCGAAACAGCGCCAGCACCTGGAATGACAACATGATCGTGGATCCCACCGCGGCCGCAGGGCGCCAGCGCAGCGTGAGGCCGGCGGGCTGGGGCGACAGCAGGGTTCCCGTGACGACGCACATCGCGCCACCGGTGAACAGGCCGACGATCACCTCACCGACGGTATGGAGCTGAAGCACGACCCGCGACCAGGCGATCAGCCCGATCAGGGCGGCCGCGGCCAGGTAAAGGGCATAGCGCGTCGGCGTCCGCTCCTGCCGGCCGGTCACCAGGGCCAGGCTGCCATAGACCGCTGCCGACAGGGCCGCGTGGCCGCTGGGACTGTGGATCGCAAAAACCGGGATCGCCGGGCCACAACCGATCATCACGAGCTTTTCCGCGGTGATCAGAAGCCCCGCCCCGAGCAGGGAACTGCCAAGAACCGCCGCCCCGGATTTCCAGCCGCACCAATAGGTCCATCCCGCGATGAACACCACCAGCGGCGCCAGGACCGTGCCGTCGCCGAAATTGGTTACCACGTGCAATGAAATCTCGTTCATCCGGATACTCAGTTTCACGCGACCGTTCTGGAGCAGGGCGGCACATTATAACCAATATGGGAGGGCCCCCCAATCGGGGTCGCCTGATATTCGCGGGTCTCGGCGTTATTGGGGGAGCTGGAGGGGAAAAACGGCGGGGGAGGCCGGCCGACGAATTCGCCCGGCCGGATGCCGGCCATCTGGCGGGCGTCCTGGTGGGGTTACGCGGGCAGGTCATCACGGGCTGGTCATTACGGGCGCGGGCATCAGGGGCGCGGGCATCACGGTTGTGGTCATCAGGGTCGCGCTGGCAACGACCCGGTCACGCCCGGTGCGTTTCGCCCGGTACAGGGCATCGTCGGCGGCGCGGAGCAGGCACTCGGTATCGGACGTGATCCCCGAGGTCGACGCGACGCCGATGCTGATCGTGACCCGGATCGTCACGTTGTCCCGGGTGATCGGGGACTCCGCGACGGCGCGGCGAAGCCGCTCGGCAACGTCGACCGCGATATCGGACGGGCAGTCGGGCATGATGACAACAAACTCCTCCCCGCCGTACCGGGCCGCCATGTCCGCCGCGCGCAGATGGCGCACGATCCGCCGCGCGACCTCGCGCAGGACGTCATCGCCGGCCCCATGGCCATGGCGGTCATTGACGGTCTTGAAATGGTCGATATCGATCATCAGCGCCGACAATGTCGCGCCGGTGACGGGCAGACGGCGCATCATCGTGTCGAGGTGGCGATGGAGATACCGACGATTATACAGCCCGGTCAGGCTGTCGGTCAGGGCCATACGCAGGCTGTTGTGGTAATTCGCCCGCAGCCATTCCTGATAGCGCGAATGGCGGACCCGTGCGGCGATGCGCGTTCCCAGCTCGGCCGGATCGACGGGCCGGAGCACGTAGTCATCGATGCCCAGATCCAATGCCTTGGCCAGACGACGGTCATCGCCGCCGTCGGCGACCAGGAGGATCGGGAGCTGTGGGTGCCGCGTCGCCAACCGGATCCGGGAACACAGCCGCAGCGGATCGTCATTGGCGATCGAAATGTCGATGACGACGGCATCGCAATCGACCTCGCTGATCCAGGCCAGGGCCGTGCGGGACGATGATGCGATGATGACGGTATTGCCGGCCGCCGATAAAGCGGTATGGAGCCGGTGCGCATGATCGGTCCGCTGATCGACCAGCAGGATCCTGGCGTGGTCGCCGGCGGCCGACGGACCCGGGGAAACGTCCGCCCACAGGGCCAGGAGCTGGCTGGTTTCCTCACGCAACTGCCACTGGTCCATGGTGCGCTTGCGTCGAACCAGCGAGCGAATGCGTGCCAGCAGAATGGCGTCGTGGGCCGGCGTGATCAGGAAGTCCTCGGCCCCGGCCGCGAGGCCGCACTGCCGATCGGGCGCCCGCGTTCCCTCGGCATCGCTGGCCGCAGCCACCATCAGTACCGGAAGTTCGCGCCCCCGCGCCAAGGATTTGAGCCGGCGGCACCGCGCAAATCCCGCAGGACCCCCGACAGGACCCCCCAAAGGATCAATCGTCGTGGCCTCAAGAATGACGAGGTCAGGCGACGGATCCGCCTGGAGCCAGCGGACCGCCGCTTCGGCATCCGGGACGGTCCGCACGTCATAATATTCGGCATCGAGTTTTGTGATCAGCCGTTCGAACCCGGGTGTGCCCCGGTGGACGGCCAGGATCCGTGCGCTCATCGCGGTCTAGCCCATCGGTTGCGTCAGCATCGGCAGAAGGGGCGCGACCCAATCCCTGTTGGGCATCGCCCGCCGGACGTCGCCGATGCGCCGTCGGCGCCACGGCGGCCATGTTCGATCGCAAATTTTTTTTTCCATCAGCGTGCGCTTTCTCCAACCATCATGGTGCGGGAGGTGTCGATTGCCCCGTTCCCTGCGGTGCGCCGGCATTCGGCCGTCGACACTTCTGCCTGCGCGGTCACGTCGCGCCGTGCCGCCCCGGTCGGTTCCTCGTCCCCGCCGGCCGGATCATGTACGCTCATGATGGTAGCCGACCGTTCGCCGCGCCGACCTACGGACATCGGCAGTACGCCCAATGACCCGGCAGAGAGCCCCCTTCGGCGCCGCACCGGTTGGGTCTGTCGCTTCCGGGTGCCGCTTCAGCCGTTCTCATTTTGGCTGTCGGCCCGCGGGCTGCCGCCCGCACCCGCTCGGGGGGAACCCCGAATCCCCCCTCTATTGTGACAAAAACAAAGGGGTCTGGGGCATGGCCCCCGTTGGGTTTGGGCGAAAGCCCAACGCTTCGTCGCCAAAAGGAGAACTGTTGGTGCTGCTTCCGGGTGGTTGACAGCGACGCGCTCTCTTGGCATACCGGAAAATGTTTTTTCGTTGGCGTGACGGCGAAGAGGATGCATGACGGTCAACCTGAAGGTCAGCCGCGACCATCGGCGGGTGGCGGCATTGCCGCGCTGTTCTTACCGAATTTGCGGCAGATCATCGTCGGTGGGGCCCGGGTCCCGGCATCTGGCTTGCCATCGCCGATGGTGCCGCGGCGTTATCGGAGGTCTGATCCGGATGACCCGTGTCAGCCAATTCCTCGCTTTCCCGTTTTGATCGATGGATCGGACCTACAGAACCTATGACGCGATTCTGATTGGATTGATTGCGGTCGCGGCGCTGTGCGGCGCGATCGTTGTCGAGCATCTGCAGCCGCTGTCGGGCGATTTGACCCGGCTGGGCGGCTATGCCGAAAACGACTTCGGGTGGACCGGGACCGAGCAGGTGTTCGCCCCACCCCTGGCCGCGGCCGGGCAAATCGGGCGTGCCGACGACATTGTCGTGCTCGGCGATTCGTTTTCGTTGCGCTCTACACCCGACCGTCAGACCCCAGCCGGCGGATTCTGGACCGACTTCCTGGCCGCGGGTACGGGACTGAGCGTCGGTGTTTTCTTCATCGAGAAAATGCCGGTGGAGCAGTTTATCGCGGCCAATCGGGATCGCCCGCATCCCCCGCGATTGGTGATCCTTGAGTTGGTGGAACGTTCATTGCGCCACCAGGTGCTCGACGGCACCGGCGCCGGCGCTTGCACCGATGCCGCGCCCGCACACCGCGCCCGATTTCCGGGCCTCTCGTTACCGCCGGCGTTTACCCCGCGGTCAGCGGTTCCGCTGGAGATCGTCCGCGATACCGCGCCACGATGGAGCGAAACCGGGGTCGGACAGGCGGTCGATCATCTGGCCAAGAGCATCCCCCGTTGGCTGGTCGGCTGGGACGATGCAACGGTGAGGCGCCTGCCCCTGTCACGGCCCGATCTGTTCACCAGCCGCCTCCCCGGGGAATTGCTGGTCTACCGGGATGATCTTGCCAAGGCGGCATGGACGGACGGCGATTGGGCGGCGATTCGCTGCCGGCTGCTCGATTGGCAGGTGCGGACCGAAGCCAACGGCCGCACCACCTTCCTGGTCGTGGTCCCGCCTGACAAGTCGTCGGCCTATGCGCCCTATCTTCCGGCCGACGCGCGGCAGCCCGATGGCATTGCGCGACTCGCCGAGGCTTCGGCGCTTCATCTGCCCCGCGTCGATCTCGCGCTGCGACAGGCGATCCAATCCGGGGTCAGGGATGTCTATCTTCCCAACGACACCCATTGGGGAACCGCGGGATCGCGGATCGCCGCCACAAGCGTGATCGATTACCTCAAGGAGCATGCCGGCCCGCGTCCGGAACCGATGGCAGGCCGCGATCATCCCACGGCGATGTCGCGGGAAAGCGCAGACATTTCCCGGTGAGAGCCCGGGGCCGATATCCGGCCCCGATCAACCCGGCCGATCACATTAACAATATTACGACGAAGAAGGGCACCGTAAATAAAGTGTGGCTTCGTCCATTTTTTGTCACAGCAGGCAATCGAAACGAGACATCATTTGGATATGTCTAGAAAATTGTCAAAGGAAGTACCTCTGTTGCAACGTTTTTATTTGATCGCCGCACGTGCAATGATGATCTGCCGGCCGATCAATGGCGCTCCGGGAGAGTGCCGGCATTGATGTCGTTCCGGTAGCACGGCCTTATCATCGTATCAAGCGGCGTTGTCGGCGCGTCATCCGGCTCTATTCGTCGGCGCAACATCACTGTATGGTGAATAGTGTGAGCGAAATGATGTTGAAGGCTGGTGAGGTCACGGCCCTGCGGAAAAGCCGGCCCGCACCACGGGAAAATGATCTCCTGCAGCGCATCGCCGATGCCACCCTGTGGCGGATCGAGGAGGCGTACGACGACGGAGCGGTGGGATTGAGCCGTGTCGACGCCAATTCGCTGTGCGTGGCGACGAGTTATCAGGAGGCGGCTGCGTCCACGCTCACGACCGATTTCATTCTGGTGGCGTCGGGCGACTGCATTTGTGTCGCCTGCCGTCGCCGGTTCGTCTGCGCGTTCGCCAACGGTATCACCGATGACGCCGCGGAACGCGGATGAAACCGCCGGATGTCGGTTCCATACCGGGTGGCCGGCGGATCCGCTGCCCCGATCGCTGGCGCGGGCCTTCGCGGGGGGTCAGGTTTTGGCATCTCTCACGGCGGACATCGGCGATCCTCGAACGAACGTGCGCGGATTTCTGAAATCCCGCCAGAAGACTGTGTCCTGGTTCCTCGATGAGGTGCGTGCGGGTCAGCGTTGTCGGGCGGCTGTCAAAAGGGCAACCCGGCCGCACCCGCTCGGGGCGAACCCCCCCGCCCCTCCGTTGGGTTTGGGCGAAAGCCCAACGCTTCGTTGCCAAAATGAGAAGCGCTGGGGTTTATCCGCTTAAGCGCAAGGTGACGGTCCGGCAGGCCCGGGCGGCGGGCGGCGGGGTCAGCGACAGAGGGGGTGTCCGGACGGATCCGGATCAAGTGGGCGGGGCCCCGGGCGGTACCGGGGAGATCCCGGGATCGCTCGACGACAAGATCCGGTCGCGGGATGCCCTCGTTGCGCCCCAGCGTATTTTCTGATTGCCCGCCATCTCGAACGGAGGATGAACATGTCGCTCGAACGGGTTCTGGTCATCCTGCGCGCACGCTCATGGATTTTTATATTCGCATTGTTCGTGACCCTGGGCGGCGCCGCTGCGGTGATCCTTCTGGTTCCGCCGCGCTATGACGGCATCGCCTATGCCATCGTTGACATGTCACAACCCGATGCGGTCACCGGCCAGGCCCAGGCCCCGCCGTTCGTGCATATTGAGCAGGGGAACATGGTGGACCTGGCGACGAGCCAGAAGGTCGCGCTCGACGTCGTGCATCGCCTCGACCTGGCCCGGGATGCGGACGTGGTCAAGGCCTACCAGGAGGCGGGCGTCCGCGACAAGATCGACATCGATAACTGGGCCACCGCGGAATTGCTGAAACATCTCGATGCGAAATTCGGCGATAGCGACGACGTGATGGCGATCACCTATCGGTCGCCGTCGCCCGAGGTGTCGGCCTTGATCGCGAATACGGTTCTCGCGTCGTTTCTGGACGCCACGCTGGAGATGAAGGTCGCCCCGGCGCAGCGGGCGGCGCAATGGTATGAACCGCAGGTCCAGAGATTGCGGAGCGATCTCGACGCCGCGCGACAGAAGATGCTGTCATTCCAGCGCGATGCGAAGCTCCTTGACCAGTCCCAGGGCGCGGACGCGGAGAACACCCGCCTGACCGCGATCACCGAGCAACTGGCGACCGCGCGCGGTCAACTGCTCGCCGCGGAGAGCGAGGTCCGCGCCGGCTATATCGCCGGCACCAACGCCACCAACAACCGTGGCGTTCTCGACCTGCAAGTCCGCGCGGAAACTGCCGCGAACCGGAAAATGCAAAGCGCTCATGCCGACTCGCTGCGCGAACTGGTCCAGCGCCTGGAACAGGACCGCGCCACGCAATCCGATAAAATGATCGAGTTGCAGGGGCAGCGCGATCATTTGGCGGCGCTGGCGAAGGATGTCGAACTCGACCAGTCGCTGCTCGACACCGCCACCAGTCGTGCCGCGGCGGCCCGGCTGCAGGGGCAGCAGTCCTTTGTCAATGTCTCTGTCCTTGACCACGCCGTCCCGCCGCTGAAGGCCGCGTTTCCCAAGAAGCCGGTGGTGCTGGGCCTCGCCGGTGGCCTGGGGATCGCGTTTGGCGTGTTTCTGGCGTTGCTCGCCGAAGCCTTTGACCGCCGCGTCCGCCGGACCCCCGATCTGGAATTCGCGACCGGGATGCCGGTGATCGGTGTCCTTCTCCCGGTCTCCGGGACCCGCCGGAAAGCACTCGACCCCCCACACCGTGGTTCGTCCGTCGGAGCGCTCCCGGCTTCGGAAGGATTTCGGCCATGAAACGTTTCGACAGCGCGGACACCCTTCGCCATCCCTCGTGGCGCACGGAACGGGACGACGACGACGGCGCCGCCGCGGTGTCAATGGGGGTGGTCGGCCGCCAGCATTTCTCATTTTGGCCGTCCGCCCGCGGGCTGCCGCCCGCACCCGCTCGGGGTGAACCCCGACCCCCCCTCTATTTTGACAAAAACAAAGGGGTCTGGGGCATTGCCCCCGTTGGGTTTGGGCGAAAGCCCAACGCCTCGTTGCCAAAATCAGAACCGCTGGTCGGCCGCCGCGACATCGCGGCGGCGTTGGCGCGCCAATACCGTTATCCGGTTTTGCGGCGATGTAGCGGGTGATCAATCGGGCACCCGGGCCGGCGCCGACCCGGACAAGGCTTTCCCGCCGGTGCGACACCGTCTGCCGTCGGCTCGCGGCGCCGAATATCGCGATCCGATTCATGGACAGCAGCACGGTCGCGGTCAGAACAAGACCGATCTCGGGGACAAGGTCGCCGAAATGCAATCCAGCGACGCCCGCGGCATGGCCTTCGAGCGCCCGCAGCAACATGTCACCGGCCGTCACCGCCGCTTCGGCCGGCAGGAGCGCGCGCACCGGGTGCCAAATCTGACGTATGCCGATATTCGTGTAATAGCCGGCGAGCCCGCCTCGGGATTGCCGCCCGGGACGATCAAGACCTCAACCCCTATCAGCGACACCACCAGGGCCGCAAGATCGAGGCTCAGCAGCAAGGATCGAAGGATCGGCCAGCGCAGCAACGGTTCACCATCCGCCAGCACGTGGCTGTCGGACCGGGGGCCGACAATGACCGGAGTCGGTCCGTCGTCGGGAACGGCGGATGGCAGCGGATGGCCTGGGGACCCCACCGGGGCCTCCTTCGTTCGCGGGTGGCGGAAACGAAGCAATGCCCGCGCATCCGCAGACGCTCGGCAGGTACCACGGGGTCACGACGCTAGTAGCACGCTGAAAATGACAGGATCTCTCGCCACCGTCATGCTCGCGGACGCGAGCATCCCGGGCCGCAGGCACCATCGTTCGGAGCTTGCGGCTCTGGGCCCCCGCGTTCGCGAGGGCGACCGTCGCAAATTCGATGACGCACCCCACGAGGCGACCGCTGTATCGAGTTCAAGACCAACCGCATGGTCACGCGATGAGAGAATAAAAATTCCTGATGTGTTCGGCGACCCGGTCATGGCGCTGAGCCACGGCTCCCACCGGCGTCGCGGCATCGTTTCGAGTCCGAAGCGACCAAAAGGGTCACGAAATGGGAATGCGTTACACCGAAAGGGTGGTTTCAATGGTCCCCGCGCCGGGGCAAAATGCGCGCAGGGGCAAAATGTATCCGGCCGGGGTCGTCCAGACCGACGGCATGCTGGTCGTTGCTGCGTGCCCCGACCGTTCCGGATGGGGCGGGTGACCAGGCTGAGAGCCAGGGCTGAGAGGAGGAACAACGAATCGGGCCGCAGGCTCCCGAATCACCGCAAGTCGTATGTTCTTTTCCTGTAGCGTAAAATGAACAGCAACACAGATGAAACCGGAAAACGAGGTTCAATCATGACGCGAATCAGGTCTCTTGTGGCAATCGCCGGCACCGCCACATTGCTGTCGGTGCCAGCCGGAGCCAGTACGATCACCAACCTATCCCTGACGGGCACGAGCGGCGGGGCCCAGACGGGTTCCTCCAGCATTCTCTCGTCGGGCTCCTTCACCGACTTCTTCACGTTTTCGTTGTCGAGCGGCGCGGCATCGACCAGCGCGATCGTCGATTCGGCCTACAGCACGGTGGCACAAAAGATCACCAACCTGGTCCTGAGCCTGTACCGTGGCACCCCGGGCAGCGGTTCACTCGTGACAACCGGGACGACATCGGCGATCGCGACCGGATCGTCGACGGGCTATGAATATGGCGCGTTGAGTACCCAAGGGCTCGCGCCAGGCGCCTATTATCTCGCCGCGACCGGGACGGTCGCGGGAGCGACCGCGGCCGATGTGTCCGGCACGGTATCGGTGTCGCCGGTACCGCTTCCGGCGGCATTGCCGCTGTTCGGCGCCGCATTGGCCGGGCTCGGGCTGATGGGACGTCGTCGGCGCAACAATACGGCCGTTGCGGCCGCGTGACGTTGCAATCAGGCTGACTTCGGTGGCGACATGTTCGTCGCGAACATGTCGCCATTTTTTGCCGTGCGATCGGTTTTTTCCGCGTATGCGGAAAATAGATAAATGCTGGTCGGGCTCAATCCTGTGCGGTGACGCTGATGAACTCGAAACACGCGTTCGGCTCCGGACAAGCGCGGTTCCGGTTTGGCCGGAACGGAGCGGATGACGGCACCCGACCGGGCCAGTACCGGGCTACTCCGCGCCGGCGAATCGTCTGGGGGATCCTCGTGCTGGCGGGAATGGCGCTGGCGGCCTGCGACCAGGCGGAGAGTAGCCGTCAGGACGCCGCGCAGCATCTCAGCAAGGGGTGGGAACTGGCCCAGCGGGGCGACCTGGCCGCAGCACGCGTCGAATTGCGGATCGCGGCGGCCGCGCAACCCGTGAATGCGGCGGCTTTTTACGATCTGGGGGTCGTGGAGGAGCGGCTGGGTGATCTCAAGGCCGCGTTCGCCGACTACTCGCGCGCCGCGATTCCGGCCGCGCGTCACCTGAAAGCACAAATGCGGGTCGCCGAGATGCTGGCCGACGCCGGACAACGGGCGGAGGCGCTGCGCCGCATCAATGTCACGCTCGGGGTTTTGCCCGACAGCACCGAGGCCCTGGGTCTGCGTGCGGATATTGAAGAACGTTCGGGTCTGTCGGTGCCGGCCCAGGCGGACGCCAATGCGACCTTGAAGGCCGATCCCGCGAATATCGGCGCCGTCGCTGTCCTGGCCGATGTTGCCCTGAAATCCCGGGACGCGGAACGGGCGCTCGCGATCATCGGACAGCACGGCATGGCGGCATCGACCGACCTGCGCCTGTTGCGGGTACGGGCGGTTGCGCTCACCGAGCTGCGGCGCTGGGACGATGCGATCGCCACCTATGGCGCGATCGTTAGCGCCGCACCGCGCGATCCGCAGGCGCGGTTGGCGCTGGCGGAAACGGAGGAATCCGCCGGGCGGCGGAGCGAGGCGGAACAGACCGTTCGCGATGGCCTGCACGCTGCACCGGGTGACCACGACATGGTGCTGGCATTGATCAATTTCCTGGTACGGCACCGGGGCCGCGCGACGGCGGAGACGGTGGCCGCGGACCTGATCACCACGACGCGCGGCGACGGTGACGCGGATGACGGCGTCATCGACATCGCCCTGGCTTCGTTGCAGGCCGATGACGGCAATCGGAAGGCGGCGATCGACACGCTGACCGCGGCGTCCGGTCGGCTTGGCGGCTCGCCATCGGGTCTGAGGGCGAAGATCGCGCTCGCCAAGCTGTGGGGCCAGGCGGGCGATCCGGTTCGGGCCGAACGGCTGCTGGACGCGGTCGTTGCCGCCGATCCGCCGAACGATGATGCCGTGATCACCCGCGCCGCCCTGTATACGGCAGCCGGGCGCGGCGGGCAGGCGGTGACCGATCTTGCCGGGGTGATCGGCCGGGATCCCACGGATGTCGTGGCGCTGCAGGCATTGGCCGTGGCCTACGCCAGCGTCGGCGACAGTGCCCATGCCGTCGAAGCGATGCGCCGTGCCGCCGATACCCACCCCGACGATGCCGCGTTACGCTTGCAACTGGTCGTGATGCTCCAGCGCGCCGGCCAAGCCCGGAACGCCGCGGACATGCTGGATGAAATGACGCGACGCCAGCCGGATTATGCGCCCGCTTGGGTGACCGGTGCCCAGTTGGCGATGGCCCGCAAGGACTGGGATGCCGCCACCGTCGCCTTGAAACATCTGCAAAGCCTCGCCCCCGGGTCGATCGAAGTCTTGCGGGTCGAGGGCCAGTTGGATCTGGCGCGCGGTGACCATGACGCCGCACTGTCGGCGTTCGCCAGACTGGTCACGGTTTCGCAGGTCCCCGAGCCCGCGGATCTCGTGAGCTATGCCCAGGCGGCCGTCGCCGCCGGCCAGCCCGGTCCGGTTGCCGATGCCCTGAGGCAGCGGGCCGCGACCCTTGGCGGTCCGTTGGCCCGAACTTGCTATCTGCTGGCTGCCGGCCTTCGCATCAGCGCCGGCAAGCTGGATGAGGCCGACAGCGCCTTCGCTCTGGCCACCGCGATCAACCCGACCGAAGCCGAATCCTATGTCCGCTACGGTCAGGTCTTGATCGACGCGCGCTATTTCCCGCACGCGCTGCAAATCGTGGCGCAGGGTTTGCGCGTCGGGGTGCCGCGGGAACCGCTGCTGCTGGTGAAAGGGTCGGCGGAAATGGCGGCGGGCGAGATCGGGACCGCGCTGGCGACCTATCGGGGGATCCTGCAGGATGATCCGTCATCCATGATCGCGGCCAACAACTATGCCGCCCTGCTTGCGGAGTTTGCCCCCGATGACCGGGCGCGAATGACGGAAGCCCGCAAATTCCTGGCCCCCGCCGCAACGTCCGGGAACCCGGCGGTGCTCGACAGTCTCGCGTGGCTCGACTATGGCCTCGGCGATCTCGAGGCCGCGAAAACGCTGTCGACGCGGGCCTACGCGGCGGCACCATCGGATGCGGCGATCAAGCGCCACCATGACGTCATCCTGGTCGCTTCGGGACGCCCGGGGATCGGCGGACCACCGCGGCCCGCGATCGCAAGTGATACCTTTTCCGGCCCGCCGCAACAACCCGAAGAGGCACGCTGACGCGAAAATAAAGCGCGGTAATCCGGAATGATCATTGGTGGGTATGTTTGGCACGGCTATCATGCTTCGTGGCCGCGCATTTGCCTGCTGTTGATTTTGGCGGGAGGCCCGGAGCGTATGCCTTCTATACCGCGCGCGATGCTCGCTGCGTCGTCGTGAGCGACGGCGAATATGGAAATGACACAGCGTGTCGCGAGGGTCTTTACCGAAGCCCTGGATGTGCCGCCCGATATCGACAGGTCGAGGTTGAAATTTCGCGAATATGGGACCCGCCGCTCCCCGGGCCCCATGACCTTGGTCGCGGCGCTGGAAAATGAATTCGATATCATGATGGAGGCGGACGACATCCTGGAAATGTGCTCGTTCGGCAAGGCGGTCGAGATCATGAGGAAATACGATACTTAACCTCGATCTTTCGGGCCGTGTCGCACGGGTTGCCCGGGCCGCCCGTGTGACCACATGCATGCCCGCCGCCAGCCGGAACCTCTGGCAAAGCCAGATCCCGCTGCGTCGCTGGCCTCGGTGTCGCGTGACGTCATCGGCCCAGGTCATCAGCCCGGGTCATCAGCATGGATGGAGGTCTGGTCCGATGATCAGCAGCGCAACCGACTGGCTCGATCCGACTTGCGGCGGTTTGTTCCCCCGGATTCCCGATCGTGAACCGGCGCCCGCGATCAGGGACGCGGATACGCCGGAATGGCTGTCACGCGCCGCGCTGCGCGAACAGGTGATGCGGCTTGCCACGACGCTGTCGCCGGGGTCCGCATCGCTGGCTTTCGTCATTGGTGACAACCGGATCGCGACGGTCTCGGCGATCCTGGCGGCCCGTGCCGCCGGTCATGCCGTGGCATTGATCGGTCCCGATCTGTCGCCGATCCGACTGCGGCGGTTGATTGATGACTACCAGCCGGAAATCGTCCTTTCGGCCGCCGGATGCCCCGGCGGCGACGGCCTGGAACGGTACGCGTCATCGAAGATGGCCGCCGGTCTTCGCTCCCGGATCGGCGACGGCGGGCCCCGGCATTGGCGGCGGTTGCGCCGGTCGGGCAATCCGGTGCATCCCGCCCTGGCAATCCTGCTGTCGACCTCGGGGACAACCGGCAGCGCGAAATTCGTCCGCCTGTCGGAGACCGCGATCATGGTCAATGCGGGCCAGATCGCGAAGGCTCTGGCCATCGACCCGGACGACGTTGCGATCGCCCATCTGCCGGTCAGCCATTCCTACGGCCTCTCGGTGATCACGTCTCATCTTCGGGTCGGGGCGGCGGTCTATTTGACCGGCGAGTCGGTGGTCCGGCCGGCATTCTGGGCGGCGGTCCGGGCGGTCGGCGGCACCCATTTTCCCGGCGTTCCGTTTCACTACAATTTCCTGGCGCGAAGCGGGCTGGACCGGCTGGTGCCGGAGACGGTCCGCACCCTGACCCAGGCGGGTGGCGCCCTGGACGGCCGGATCCAGCAGCAGATGCACGATTTCGTGGAGCGCCGCGGTGACCGGTTTTATGTGATGTACGGGCAGACCGAAGCCGGGCCGCGCATGACGACGCTGGCACACGACCAATTCGTGCAAAAACGCGGCTCCGTCGGCCGGGCCCTCGACTGGGCGGCGCTGCGGATCGAAGATGCCGACCACAAGGCGTTGGCCCCGGGCCAGGAAGGCCATGTCGTCTTCCAGGGGCCGAACGTCATGCTGGGCTACGCCGAGCGGCGATTGGATCTGTCGAAGGGCGACGAGACCGGTGGGCGCCTCGACACCGGGGATCTCGGCCGGCTCGATTCCGAGGGATTCCTGACGATCACCGGCCGGAGCAAGCGGATGGCCACGCTGGCCGGGCTGCGGATCAGCCTGGATGAGGTCGAATCCCGGTTACGCGAGACCGCAACCGCCGCAGTCCTTGATGACGGCGACCGCATCGTCGTGTTTTGCGAGGATCCGGCCCTGATCAAGGGCACGGTCGCCGCCTTGTCGGGGGAATGGCGGCTCCCGGGTGCCAGCTTCGATGTGCGCGGCGTCCCGCGACTACCATTTTGCGACAGCGGAAAAATAGATTATGAGCGGCTGCGGGTATTGATATAGGCCTTCGGGGCGTTGCTCAACCAGCCACCCTTCACGATGACCGCCGGGGAGACACGCCGGCGGCGCCGCGACGGATCGGGACCGGTCCGTCGCGAGATCCCCTTCATTTGGCGAAGCCATACGCACCGTCATGAATGGCGGTGGTCCGCAACACCATGCCCGATCGACGGTTGGTGCCACTGGCTCGCGCCGCTGAAAATCAGGAGGCCACTTCCGCCGCCATCCCGGCACAAGCTCACCGGCACACAGATAAGCCCTCTTGTATCTGGAAAGCGGGTTTCCGTTGTGATCAAAGGATACCTGCCAGAGGGCCGGTGGCCACCGGCCCTCTGGCGCGGCGAATGGCGCCCGCTGCCCCTCAGGCTACAACCGTTGGGGAGTCTTGGGACCGTCGCCGTTGTCACATACGACCGAACAGTCGCTTGATCGACATTCGCATGGACAAGGCAGGTTAACGT
>JARLIO010000010.1 GCA_031291675.1 Azospirillaceae bacterium | reverse complement strand
CGGACTCGCCCAAGAACTCGGTTCCGTACCCTGTCGCTACCAGCGCACGGGCGGGATTCTTCACCCGCTTGAAACACGCGCCTTTCCCTGGCGCACCCCGAACCCCCTCTATTTTGACAAAAACAAAGGGGTCTGGGGCATTGCCCCCGTTGTGTTTGGGCGAAAGCCCAACGCTTCGGCGCCAAAATGACAACCGCTGACGCCCGGCACCGCCGATCCCGGCGCCGGGACCCGGTCTGCCGTGTCGCCAGCGCGGTTGTCGGGTGCGGCATCAACCGGTATCGTCGGGATGTCCCGCGACGGTTTCCTGGGAAAGGGGCCCCGGCCCGTGAGTAAACTGTTCGTCCATCACGTCACGACCTACCACTACGCCAAGCCGGTCACGTTCGGTGTTCATCGCCTGATGTTCCGGCCGCGTGACAGTCATGACATGCGCCTGCTCGGCACCCAGCTGATCATTGGTCCGGCACCGGCCGAGGTTCGCTGGCTCCATGACGTTTTCGGCAATTCGATCACCGTGGTCCAGTTCTCGCGCTCCGCCGCGGAGCTGCGCCTGGAGAGCCGGATCTATGTCAATCACTATGGCGTGACGCCGATCGAATTCCCGATCGAGGATTACGCCCGGACCTATCCTTTCGCCTATTCCGCCGACGACGTCCAGGATCTGGGCCGGACCCGTGACCGCCATTACCCGGATCCGGAGCATAAGGTCGATGAATGGGCCAAGGCGTTTGTGGTTCGGGTGGCCGGGGCGGCGCCCCAGACCCAGGACCTGCTGGTGGCGATGACCACGGCGATCAAGCGGGATTTCCGCTATCTCGTGCGCGAGGCGGTCGGAACCCAGCCGCCGACCGAGACGCTGGCGCTGAAAACCGGCACCTGTCGTGATTTCGCCCTGCTGATGATGGAGGCGGCGCGCAGCCTGGGTTTTGCCGCCCGCTTCGTCAGCGGCTATCTCTATGATCCTGCCGTCGACAGCCCGGATACGGGGCCGGCGACGGTCGGTGGCGGTGCCAGCCATGCCTGGGTCCAGATCTATCTGCCCGGGGCCGGGTGGGTCGAATTCGATCCGACCAACGGCATTATCGGCGGCCGCAACCTGATCCGGGTTGCGGTGACCCGCGATCCGTCCCAGGCGGTGCCCCTGGCCGGTGAATGGCGCGGCCGCAAGGAGGATTTCCTGAAAATGGAGGTCTCGGTGCTGGTGACCTCCGAACCGCTCGACGACATCGATCGCGCGATGATGGAGTGAGCTGGTTGCGGGCTGCGGCGCGCCGCTGCCTAATATTTTGTCGCAGC
Source organism: Azospirillaceae bacterium (assembly GCA_031291675.1). Lineage (GTDB taxonomy): Bacteria > Pseudomonadota > Alphaproteobacteria > Azospirillales > Azospirillaceae > JARLIO01. The sequence continues at coordinate 71,947 of JARLIO010000010.1, read as the reverse complement.
CTGATTTTGATGCCGAACCGGGCAGAATTGACTTTGATCGGCGGGGCAACGCTCTTACGCTGGCGTGATGGTGAGACCCTCGTCTGGACCCTTGAACATGAGCATTTCCCCCTCCGTGGTCGCCCCGCGCGCTTCTGCCGTTCCCGGCACCGCCATCCCGGCCGTCGTGGTCGAAGGCATGCACAAGCGCTATGGCGAGCTGGAGGTGCTCAAGGGCGTCTCGCTGGTCGCGCATGAGGGCGACGTAATCTCGATGATCGGCTCCAGCGGCTCGGGCAAGAGCACGTTTTTGCGCTGCATCAATCTGTTGGAGATCCCCGACGAGGGCCGGGTCGAGATCAATGGCGAAACGATCCGGATGAAGACCGGTCGCGGCGGCAAGGTTGAGCCCGAAGACCGGCGTCAGGTCGACCGGATCCGGACCCGATTGGGCATGGTGTTTCAGAACTTCAACCTGTGGACCCATATGTCGGTGCTGGAGAATGTCATGGAGGCGCCGGTCCATGTCCTGGGCATCCCCAAGGCGGAGGCGCGCGACCGCGCCCTGGCTTTGCTGGACAAGGTCGGGGTCCACGACAAATCGGACTCTTATCCCAGCCAGTTGTCGGGCGGCCAGCAACAGCGCGTGGCGATCGCCCGGGCGCTGGCGATGGAGCCCAAGGTGATGCTGTTTGACGAACCGACCTCGGCGTTGGATCCCGAGCTGGTCGGCGAGGTGCTGCGGGTGATCCGCCAACTGGCCGACGAGGGCCGGACCATGGTGATCGTGACCCACGAGATGGGCTTTGCCCGTGATGTGTCGTCCTCGGTGATCTTCCTGCATCAGGGTCGGATCGAGGAGCAGGGGCCGCCGTCGCAACTGTTTGGCGCACCGCGCTCGGAACGCTGCCGCCAGTTCCTGACCCGCCAGCTCGCCTGATCGGCGCCGTCTGCCCTGTCAGCGTAAATGTGCGGTTGGTGCACGTTCTACGGGTGTTCAACGCAAGGTTCCCTTGCCATCCACGGTATCGAACCCTAGTCTGCCGCGGTGCGCGACAGGCGGGCTGACCTTGTTTCGGTTCGGGTTTGGCTTGCTGTTGCGCGCGTCACAGGGCGTTGGCGGCGATCAGGACGTTCGAGACATGAATCAGCAGACCCTGTCAGCGTTTGTCTGGTCGGTCGCCGACCTGCTGCGCGGCGATTTCAAGCAATCGGAATACGGCAAGGTCATCCTGCCCTTCGCGGTGCTGCGCCGCCTGGACTGTGTGCTGGAGAATGACCTGCTGGAGACCATCATCGGCCTGCCGACCGACATGTTCTACGATACGGGCATCAGCACCTATGTCTGGATCGTCAGCAACCGCAAGCCCGCTCCTCGCAAGGGCAAGGTGCAACTGATCGACGCCAGTGGTTTCTGGCAGAAGATGCGCAAAAGTCCGGGCAGCAAGCGCAGGGAATTGTCGGACGATCACATCGCCGAGGCCCACCGCGCCATCGACCTGCTGAAGGAACGGCGCTTCGCCCTGATCTCCGCCGTGGTCACCGGAAAAATCGACGTGCGCGGTCTCGTGGAAGCGGTGGCGGCCTGATGGAACCCTATACCCCACAGTCCCTGCCGCGCCCGGACCTCGATTACGGCCGGTTGATCCGCCTGGTCGGCCCGGCCAACGCGGCTTTGGCGCGCTATGACGGCCTGTTGCAAAGCGTCATCAATCCCTCGGTGCTGCTGTCGCCACTGACCAACCGGGAAGCAGTGCTGTCCTCGAAGATCGAAGGGACGCAGGCCACCGTCGACGAGGTGCTGGAATTTGAGGCGGGCATCGACTTTACCGGGGACAAGGTTCAGGACATCCAGGAAATCGTCAATTACCGCAAGACCCTGGTGCTGGCCACCGCGGCGCTGGCGGAACGTCCCCTGACCCTGTCTCTGGTGCGCCAGATGCACGCGGTCCTGATGGACAGCGTGCGCGGCGCCAACAAGAATCCGGGCGCCTTCCGTGTCGAGCAGAACTGGATCGGCCCTGCGGGATGCACGATGGCGCAAGCGACCTTCGTTCCTCCGTCGCCCCTGCAATTGCAGGATCATCTGCAAGCCTGGGAAAGCTATCTGTCTGCGGACGAGTTCGACTCGTTGGTGCAGACGGCGATCATGCATGCGCAATTTGAACTCATCCATCCCTTCAAGGATGGCAATGGCCGCATCGGCCGCCTGCTGATCCCGTTGTTTCTGTTCCAGCGGCGCGCCCTGGCCAGCCCGATGTTCTATTTGAGCGACTATCTGGAGGGGCACCGCGAGCTCTATTATGCCCGCCTGCGCGGCATCGGCCGGGACGGGGACTGGAACGCTTGGATCGCGTTCTTCCTTGAGGCCATTGTGGAGCAGGCCCGCGCCAACACCGAGAGGGTGCGTGCCATTCTCGACCTCTACGAACGCATGAAGCGACGGATTACTGACCTGACCCACTCGCAACATGCCATTGTCGTGCTGGATACGCTGTTCGACCGCCCGGTTTTCCAGTCCAGCGACTTCGTCCAACGCTCGGGGATCCCCAAACAGAGCGCTTTGCCCTTCTTGCGCAAGCTGCGGGAGGCTGGCATCCTTCATCCTTTACGGGAACAGAGTGGGCGGCGTTCCGCCATTCTGGCGTTCCGCGATCTGCTGAACTGTGCCGAGGGCCGCGATGTGCTGTAGGGGGCTGTTTTGAGTCCGACGCGCCACACACAACGGGGTTTGAGTCCGAGATACAGAGAATTGTCATACACAAACATCGTTGTGTCGGTTCCACGGGACACCACACTTTCCGTAAGTTAAGGGAAGTGCAATTGCCTTAACCAGGCGGTGGAGCTGAAAAGCGATTTCACCCAGAGCGTCGCGGACGCTATCGACCAGTACCGCTTCGACCGCCGACCTCGCCCCAAGGGCCAGAACGCCGCCGAGCCGCTGCCGGAGTTTCCGCGCGGCGCTCTGGTGCATTTCGCCGTCAGCAATTCCGAACCCCGCATCCCGACCGGCCTGCCGGGCCGGACAATCTGCCGGCGCCGTTCCATGTTTATTCCATGCGCAAGGCCATCGAGGAGGGCTTCATCCTCGACGTCCTGAAGAACGACACCCCCTACAAGCTGGCCAATGGTGGCGAGGAGTGGGACGACCGGGACTGCGGGAAATTCTGCTCGGGCCGGCGCAGCTTTACGAGACCCTGCGGTCGAAGGGGGCGGCGCTGCTGCCATGAACCGTCCGCTACCGCAGGCGGAGGCATAAAAAAGGCCTGACGGCGGTCGCCGGTCAAGCCTTGCTGTCGATCCTGGATTTTCACCTTGGTGGAGCCGAGGAGGATCGAACTCCTGACCTACGCATTGCGAACGCGTCGCTCTCCCAGCTGAGCTACGGCCCCGTCCCAAGGTGGCGCGGATATTGCTCAAGAAGCCCGGGGCTGTCAAGCGAAGAAAAACAGAAAAATCCGTTCCCCGGCGCCCGGCCTTGGCACCCCATCCTGAAGGCGTGGATGCCGCCGGCGCGTCGCAATCCCATTTGACGGGCGGGCGTGCCCGTGCGAGCGTCCAAACGCCGCAGGTGCAAGGCAATAAGGGGAAACGACAGGGATGAGCAAAGTCTATCCTGATGCCGGGAGCGCTCTGGCGAGCCTCCTCCACGACGACATGATGATCATGGCCGGCGGCTTTGGCCTGTGCGGCATTCCGCAAGATCTGATCGAAGCGATCGAGGCGAGCGGTGTCAAAGGCTTGACCGTCATCTCCAATAATTGCGGTGTCGATGGCTGGGGCCTGGGCCGTCTGCTCAGGACCCGGCAGATCCGCAAGATGATTTCGTCCTATGTCGGCGAAAACAAACTGTTTGCCGAACAGTATCTGTCCGGGGAACTGGAGCTGGAGTTCAATCCGCAGGGCACGCTGGCCGAGCGGATCAGGGCCGGTGGTGCTGGCATTCCGGCGTTCTATACCAGGACCGGCGTCGGCACCCTGGTTGCCGATGGCAAGGATCTGCGCGAATTCGATGGCGAGCTCTATGTCATGGAACGCGGGCTCGTTGCCGATCTGTCGATCGTCAAGGCGTGGAAGAGCGATACCGAGGGCAATCTGGTGTTCCGGCGCACCGCGCGCAACTTCAACCCGATCATGGCAACCGCCGGCAAGATCACGGTGGCTGAGGTCGAAATCCTGGTGGAGCCGGGGGCGATCGACCCCGATCATGTCCACACCCCGGGAATCTATGTCCAGCGCCTGATTCTCAGCCAAAATCGGGAAAAACGCATCGAGCAGCGCACCGTGCGTCCGCGTTCGTGAGCCGGAGGAAAGCAAACCATGGCCTGGTCACGGGAACAGATGGCGGCGCGGGCCGCCCGTGAACTTCAAGACGGTTACTATGTCAATCTGGGGATCGGCATCCCGACCCTGGTTGCCAATTACATCCCCGATGGCATGCGCGTCGTGCTGCAAAGCGAGAACGGCATGCTGGGCATGGGGCCGTTTCCCTTCGCGGGTGACGAGGACCCCGACCTGATCAATGCCGGCAAGCAGACGATCACGGAATTGCCCTACACCAGCTATTTCTCATCCGCCGACAGCTTTGCCATGATCCGCGGCGGCCATATCGATCTGTCGGTGCTGGGGGCGATGCAGGTCGCCGAGACCGGCGACCTTGCCAACTGGATGATCCCGGGCAAGATGGTCAAGGGCATGGGCGGCGCGATGGATCTGGTCGCCGGCGTCAAGCGCGTCGTCGTGGTGATGGAACATACCGCCAAGGACGGCGAGAAGAAGATTCTGTCGAAATGCAGTCTGCCCCTGACCGGTGCCCGGGTGGTCGACCTGATCATCAGCGACCTCGCGGTGTTCGCGGTCGACAAGCATGGTGACGGCGGTCTGACCCTGCTTGAACTGGCGCCGGGGGTGACGATCCACGAGATCGCGGCGAAGACCGAGCCGTCATTCCGGATCGCGTCCGGGCTGGTGTGACGGCGTGCCGGATGTCTGCCCGTGGCGCCGTCGGGGCCGGGCCGGCGTCGGGCGGTATCAGCGCCGTTGGGGGCGGTCGATCGGTTGCCACTGCGGATCGTGGAAGGTGTGCGGCGCAAACCGGTTGCGCCAGATCGTGAAGTCGGTCGCCGGGCGGCCATAGAGATAGCCCTGGCCGAATCGGATGCCAAGCGATTGCATCATCCGGGCCTGCTCCGCGGTCTCGATCTGTTCGGCGATCATCTGCACCCCGGTCGCGGTCGCCAGCCGGGTGATCGCACTTAACACCGTGGTGTCACCGCGATCGGCGGCGCGGCGCACCAACTCGCCATCGATCTTCAGGAAGTCGACCTTGAGATCGCACAGCGATTGAAACGAGGTTGTGCCCGCGCCGACATCGTCGATGCAGATCCGGTGGCCGTTGCGGCGCAAGCCGTCGATAATCCGGGCGACGACGTTGAAGTCGCCGATCGCCACGGTTTCGGTGATTTCCAGCATCATCTGGTGGATCAGGTCGGCACGCGCCTGGATCAAATGCTGGAACTGACCCATGAAAATCGGGCTCTGCAGCGAACGGGCCGACAGATTGACCGCGACGACCGGATACCAGCCCCGCGCCGCATGGCTGTCGAGATTCTCGATCGCTTTCTGGGCCACCGCAAGGTCAAAGTCCTGAATCATGCCGGAGTTCTCGGCGAAGCGCATGCAGGAGGCGATCGATGACACGCCGGAAATTCGCGACAGCGCCTCCAGATGATGAACCGTGCCGTCCTGCATGCTGACGATCGGCTGGAACACCAGGTCGAATTGGTTCTCGTCGAGCACGCGACGGAAACTGCCGATGATTCGCGTGGTTTCCGCAATGATCTGCTGGGCGCCATCGCGCAGCGAGCGCACCGAAAACGCCGCTGGCGGCGTTTCAGCGAAACGTTGGATCGAATAGGCCAGGGCCCGTGCCGCATCGGCCTCGGTCAATCCCTGCTTGTCGAAAGCGATCGAGAAACTCACGACGTTTGACGGAATTCCGGCATCGGTCAGCAGGTGATCGATCTGTTGGTGGATTTCGGCTTCGGTGACGCCCGGGGCCGGGATAATGCCATAGCGGCCCGGGGCCACCGTGGTTGCCCGATCGCCGCCGATGGAAACCGATCGCAGAAAGGCCGCAATGCGGTCGGCGGCGGTCTTGACGGCGTCCGACCCCTGGGTCGCGGCGATCCGGGCCAGACCATCGACGACCAGCAGCGTCAAGCCCTGATCCTTGCTGCCACCGGCCAGATGATTGCGGGCCGCCCGGGTGAAGTCCTCGTTTTGGCTCAGGCCGTCATCGGTCTGTTGCGGCGCGGCCTGGTCCGAGCCGGCGACCGAGAGCGCAAAATGAAGGCTTTGCGCAGCCGAGTCGATGTAGCAGCCGCCCAGGAAGAACTCCACGTCCCCGGTGGCGACGCCGACCAGCCGAACGCGCATCTGGCGCACCGCCCCGGCGGTGACGATCCGCTGCATCAGCTGTTGGAAGTACAGCTGGTCGCGCGCGGCGATAAATTCATCGATCCGCCGGCCGATCAGATCATCGGCCGATCCCGCGATCAGACCGCAGGCCGAACCGGCGGCAAAGCTGATGATGCCCGCCGAGTCCGTCTCGATCAACAAATGCGCTGTCGCGAAGGCAAAAGCGACGAACCGGTCTCTCTCCCGGCGCAAATCGCTGATCATCGGGTCGTCCCGCGATCAGCACCGTGACGTCCGGGCGTCTGCGTGGCGTTCAGCGCCTGCCGCTGCGGCCCGTGCCAGAATCGTGATACCAACATTCCAGGCAGAATTGACGACCTCCCAAAAACACGGCCTCGAAGTCAAGGGGCCAAGAACCCAAGGATTCACAATACTTTGCCATTCAAGCACATGGCGGCGTCAAATGCGAAAATAAACCGGCTTTACCGGCAGATAAGTACCGAAGGGTGAAAAACCGGCCGGGTGCAATCCGCAGAGTCCATTCAATCTGATGGTTTCAGGCTTCGTGGGCGAGCCCTATTATTGATAGTTTTCCGATGAGTAGGCGGTCATGATCGCCATTGTGGAACGCCTGGCGATCAGGAAGAGCGATTCCCCTGCCATTGCAGGCGCCGTGTACCCGTGACGGGCGATCCACCTTGACGGCGCCGCCGTCACCGGGTCAACAATTCGGCGCTCCCGATTGTCTCTTGCTGGATTGTCATGCCGATGTCTCACCATCACGTTCACGAATCCCCGTCTGAAGACCATGATGAGGCGTGCGATGATCACCGCGAGGGGCCGTCGGTGGGGCATCACGCGCACCACCATAGCCATAGTCACGGGGCTCCGGGTGACGGCGACGGTTTTCGTTTTGGCGTCGTCGTGAATGTCGCGATCGTTGCCGTCGAGATTGTCGGCGGAGTCGCCGCCAATTCCGTGGCGCTGCTGGCCGATGCCAGCCACAATCTTACCGACGTGCTGGCGCTGCTGCTGGCATGGGGCGCGGTGTGGTTGGCGCGGCGCCGGCCAACCCAAAGGCGGACCTATGGTTTCGGCCGGTCCTCGATCCTGGCCGCGCTGGCCAATGCCGTGATCATGCTGGTCACGGTGGGTGCCATCGCGGCGGAAGCGGTGATGCGCGTGCTGCATCCGGAACCCGTGGTCGGTGGCATCGTCATGGCGGTGGCGTCGCTGGGGATCGTCGGCAATGGCGTGGTCGCCCTGATGTTCATGCGCGGGCGGGCTCATGATCTCAACCGGCGTGGCGTGTTTCTGCACATGGCTGCCGATGCCGGGATCTCGCTTGGGGTTGTCATGGCCGCGGCGGCGATCGCGGTCACCGGTTGGAACTGGCTCGACCCGGTGATCAGCCTGGTCATCAATGGCCTCATTGTCGCCGGAACCTGGTCGATGTTACGCGAGGCGATGGATCTGGCCCTGGACGCGGTGCCGGTGGCGATCGATCGTGGCGACGTCGAGGCGTATCTGCGCAGCCTGCCGGGGGTCAGCGAGGTCCATGATCTGCATATCTGGGGTCTCAGCACCACGGAAGCCGCGTTGACCGCCCACCTGGTCCGACCCGAAGCCGCGGTGGATGACGAATTGCTGGCCGATGCGGCGCTGGTGCTGGAAAAGCGCTTCGGCATCGGCCACGCCACGATCCAGATCGAATGCGGTGCCGGCGGCACCGCCTGCCGGCTGGCGCCGGCCGATGTGATCTGACCTCGGGAATGAGGCGGGTCACCGGGGCGACGGATCAACCTCGACGGTCAGATGTGACAGCGCGTGGAAGGGTTGCAGCCGCTGACGGTAAAAGGCGGCGTCGCGGACCTTGTCGGTGGCGATGCTGACGATCGCGCCGAGATGGCCGGGGCCGAGCCGCCAGAGATGAAGATCAACCAGCCGATCGCCGTCGGCTTCGATCGTCTGTCGTAGCCGCCGGGCCAATCCCGGGTCCGGAACGGTGTCCAACAGAACCAATCCGGTGTCACGCACCAGCGCAAAGGCCCAGGTGCCTATAACCGTGGCCCCGGCAATGCCGACCAGCGGGTCCATCCAGGACAAGCCGAACAACCAGCCGAGCACCAGGCCGATGATCACCAGCCCGGAGACCGCGGCATCGGCCAAGATATGCACCAGCGCCGAACGGAAATTGTTGTCGCGGATGGTTGTCGCCCCGGCATGATGGGCGTCGTCTTCGGCGAAGACCGCTTCGCCGGTGATGTCCTCGATGCGGATGCGTGCGGTGAAGGCGTGGGGTTCGGGGATTTCGTCCACCGATTCGAGATATTGACCCCGCGCGATCATGGCGAAAAGCTGCCGGGCGCCGTCGGGACGGAGCGTTTCGATCGTGACCCGCTCTGCCGAGGGCCTGTCGACCGCGAAGCGCAGGCGAAAGCGCGGTGGCACCCCATCCTCGACGACGCTGACGCCCAGGGTCCGGCCGCCGACAATCACGCTCTGTTCCGGTTCCTCGTGATCCGGGGCATGGCCACCATGCCCATGCCCATGCCCATGGTCGTGGCCGCCGCGCGACAGCAGTCCGGCGCTGACGATGTTGACCACAAGGCCCAGAACCGCAATCACGATCGCTTCGCGATAATCGATCGCGACCGGGTGCAACAGGCGATCGACCGCTTCATAGGCGATCAGCAGGCCGATCATCGCCAGAATGATGGCGCTGGCGAACCCGGCAAGATCGCCCAGTTTACCGGTGCCAAAGGTGAAGCGGGGATCGGCAGCGTGACGGCGGGCAAAGGTGTAGGCCAGCGCCGCAAGCAGCAGGGCGCTGGCATGGGTCGACATGTGCAGGCCGTCGGCGATCAGGGCCAGGGAGCCAAAGGACAGGCCGCCGCCAATTTCAACAACCATCATTGTGGTGCAGAGCGCAATGACCCACCAGGCGCGCCGCTCATGGCGCGCGTGTTCCGTGCCCAGGAACAGGTGGTGATGCGAACCGGGCGGCAGGACGCCCGTGTCGGTGATGCTCATAGGGTCACCTCAAATAGGTTCGAACCACGTCGATCAATTGCGCGGCCGCGTCCTGATCCAGGGCATCGGGATGCTTCTCGGAATCGACCAGGTGGCCGAGAACATGGTCCTCGACCACCTCGGCCATCAGCCCGGCCATCGCGCCGCGGGCCCCGGCAAGGAGATGCAGGACCTTGTCGCATTCGGCTTCCGCCTCCAGCGCCCGTTCGATCGCCTCGACCTGGCCGCGCAGCCGTCGCACCCGGGCCAGCAAAGTCTCTTTTCGTTTCGTCGTATGGCTCATAGGATAGGGTGGTACCCTATCCTATGGATCCAAGGCAAGCCCCGCAGAGGACGCACCATGATCACCGACGCCTGTGGCTGTTCATCGGCACCTGATCCCGCCTCGGATCCGGGGCGGGATCAGGCGATCCGCGACGCCTTTCGCCTGGAGCGATTGACGATCGTCTGGATGGTGGTCGAGGCCGCGGTGGCGATCGGCGGCGGTATCGCCGCCGGTAGTCTGTCCCTGATGGCCTTTGGCGCCGACAGCGTGATCGAACTGCTTTCGGCCGGCTTGTTGCTGTGGCGGCTGACGGTAGAGATCAAGCGCGGACAGGTTTTCGCCGAGGCCGCCGAACGCCGGGCGCGCCGGGCCGGTGGTGCGTTGCTGTTTGCCCTGGCTGCCAGCGTCGTTGCCGGCGCTGCCTGGGGGTTATGGATGCATCGCGCCGCCGGGCTGTCCGGACCGGGCCTGGCTGTAACCGGGATCGCGATCCCGGCGATGGCCTGGTTGTCGCGGCGCAAGCTGGCGGTCGCCGCCGTCCTCGGCAGTGCGGCCCTGCGGGCGGATGCCATGGAGAGCCTCACCTGCGGCTGGCTGTCCCTGGCCGTTCTGGTCGGCCTTGGCGCCCAGGCCCTGGTGGGGGCGTGGTGGATCGACAATGTGACCGCGCTGGCGATCGTCGGATTGCTGGTCAAAGAAGGGCGCGAGGCGTGGTCCGGAGATCCCTGCGGCTGTTGCTGAGCCCGGACGAGCCTCGTCGGCGGGGTGACGGGGCGCCCCGCCCGTCACTTGGTCAATTGCCCGATCAATTGCCCGATCAATTGCCCGATCAATTGATGGTACCGACAGTCCAGGTCGCGTTCCGGATCTGTGGATGCTTTTCCAGGGCGACGACGACGTGATCCAACTCTTTGGGATCGGCCGTGGTCGGGACCAGGAGTGCGGCGATTTCGACCTGGTCATCCGACTCCGACAGGACCTCGGTATCCTGGATCGGATAGTTCGCGAGTTCCAACTCGGTGAACAGCAGGTCGCGCACGTCCGCGACATGCTCAGGATCGCAGACGGCATGTACGCGATATTCCGCTTCGGTGACCCGCTCATCCATTGGCTTGCGGTTGATGTGGTTGACCAGAGGGCGAAGCAGCGTATTGCCGGCCAGCACGAACAAGGTCAGGAGCACCGCCTCGGCGAACAGGTTGCTGCCGCAAAAGGCGCCGACGGCGGCCGAGCACCACAAGGTCGCCGCGGTATTAAGCCCGCGGACATTGATCCCTTCCTTCATGATGACGCCGGCGCCCAGGAAACCGATCCCGGACACGACGTATGAGATGATCCGGGTGGCACCTTCCGGCCCCAGCAGGCGCATGCCCATGCTGGCAAAGGCGGCGGCACCGATGGCCACCAGCACATTGGTTCGCAGGCCGGCGGTGCGCTGCCGATATTGGCGTTCGAAGCCAATGGCCGTGCCCAGCAGGAACGCCGCGAGGAATGCGACCAGCGTGTCGGCGGTCGCAGCGAAATCGTTGATGAATATGCTCTTCATGATGGGACTGACATTCGGGCACTGGTTTCATCAGATCCTGGCCGGTACTGGCGGTCAGGACGTCGTTCGGCCTTCGTCGGGCGAAGGCCAGTGGATGGTTCGGCAATGGCAACCCGTGCGGGACAGGAAGTCCAGCGGGATCGGTTGAACCGTATCGGTGACAAGACTGGGGGTATAGGATCAAGGATGATGTATGGAACCCGATAAAGAAAAACGGAAGCTGTTGAATCGGCTGCGTCGCATCCGCGGTCAGGTTGACGCGCTGGAGCGCGCCCTGGATGCCGACAATCATGCGACGGTGCTGCAGCAGGCGACCGCGTGCCGCGGCGCCCTCGACGGATTTATCGCCGAGGTCATCGAAGACCATATCCGGGAGCGTGTCGTCGATCCGGAGCGCCGCGATACCCCTCAGGGACGCGCTGCCGAGGAATTGATCGAGATCGTCCATTCCTATCTGACCTGACCCGGCGGCGTGCCCATCGGGACGCACGGCCCGGGCCGCTTCAACGGAACGGCCTCGACCTTTGTTTTGTCGCTTTGGTTACGCCCGACCGGTGGCCGCGGCCGGCTGCTCTAGCCGAGAAAGCCGATCGCCAGCATGCCGACACCGATGGCGGCGATCAGGATCACCACGGTCAGCAACAGTGATCGTTCGATCCAGGCGCGGATCGGTTCGCCATAGCGGCGCAACAGGGCCGCGGTCACGAAGAAGCGGCCGCCGCGGGCGACGATCGAAGCTATCAGAAAGGTCCCGAAATCGAAATGGGCCATTCCGCTGGCGATCGTCACCAGCTTGTAGGGAATTGGGGTCAGGCCCTTGAGGCAGATGATCCAGGCGCCCCAGACCGCGAACGTGGCCTGAAACGACGCAAAAGCCCGCTGGAGGCCGTAGGTTTCGACCACCCAATGGCCGAATGTCGCGTAGAGGAAATAGCCGATGGCATAGCCGGCAATGCCACCGATCACCGAACTGACGGTGCAGACACCCGCGTACCGCCAGGCCCGTTGCGGCCGGGCCAGGATCATCGGTACCAGCAACGGGTCCGGCGGGATCGGGAAGAACGAGCTCTCGGCGAAGGCGACCAGAGCGACAACCCAGAGCGCATGCGGGCCCTGGGCGGCCAACATCAGCCAGTTATAAAGACGCCGCAACGGCCCGCCGCTTGTCGCCTTGATCGGGGTGGCAGGAACAGGTTCGTCGTTCACGACAATCATCGGTAATTTCGGGGGCGCATAAAAGTGCGGGTCACGACACGTGTCTGAAGCGCATCATGCGACGCAGATGGTGAATCGCTTCCTAACGATCGTGTCGATTCATGTCCACACCGTAACGAAGCGGGAGTCCGATGTCACGTTACCGATTCGTCGGAATTCGGCCGGGATCATGTCGTCGTGGCTGGCAGACTCAATACCGCAATGCGCCGGGCCAGCAGCAGCACCGGGATCAGCACGACAACGCCGACAATGAAGGGCGACTGGCGACCCCAGGCGGCGAAGGCGAGGCCGCCGAGCACCGGACCGAGCACGCGCGACAGGCTGCTGGCCGACTGGAACACGCCCATCACCGCGCCGCGTTCCAGCAAACCGGCCTGACGCGAGATCAGACTGGACAGGCTGGGATTCGCGGCACCGAAGCCGGCGGCCAGCAAGGTCGTCGCCACCAGCACCAGGGGTAACGTCGTCGCCGCGGCCAGCGCCGCCAATCCCGCGGCCAGGGCGACGATGCCGGTGATCAGCAGCCGCTCATCGCCGAACCGGTGGCTGAGGCGGCCGATCAGGCCGCCTTGCAGGATCGCGGCGACAACGCCGATATACGCGAAGATCATACCGGTATCCTGGGGCCCCCAGTTGAACTGGCCCATTGCCCACAGGGCGAAGGTCGATTCCATCGCCGAGAATACGGCGATCATCAGGAAACCCAAGGCAATCAGACGGCCGAGCACCGGACGCGCCAGATGGGTTCGGGCGGCGGCCAGACGGCCGATCCGCGGCTGGCGGCGGATCGCCGCCCGGATATCGGCGCCAAGGCTTTCCGGCAGGACCAGCAGGGTCCCGGTCCAGGCGATCGCCGACAGTCCGGCCGCCAGCAGCGCCGGTGCCACGAAGTCGGCGTTGACCGGGTCCGGGCCGGCCAGGATGCCGCCAATCGCCGGACCGATGATGAAACCCAGTCCGAAGGCGGCGCCGATCACGCCCATGCCCCGGGCCCGCTTGTCAGGCGGGGTGATGTCGGTGATGTAGGCCTGGGCCGTGGCGATATTGCCCGCGGTGATCCCGGCCAGGGCGCGGGCGGCGAACACGACCCACAACGCGTCGGCGAAGCCCAGAATGACATAGGACACGATCGCGCCCGCCAGGCTCAGCAACAGCACCGGCCGCCGGCCGACCCGGTCGCTGATGCGCCCGAGAATCGGCGAGGCGATAAATTGCGCCAGGGAAAAGGTCGCGAGCACCAGCGTGACGGTCCGGGGCGACGCGCCGAAATGCGCGGCATAATAGGGCAGCAGCGGGATGACGATGCCAAAGCCGACCAGATCAATAAAAACGATCAGGAACAGGATCAGAAGGGGAGAGCGGCGGGTCATGGAGTTCCAAACATCAAGGTGACATTGCCCCCCAGACGGGGCGAAATCATTGTCGGGTGATCGCCGCGCAGATCGGCGAGACGATCGCTGGGAAACCGTGCCTGAAGCGGCACCACCCAAGCAATATCGTCAACCGGCAGCTTTTCGGCGAGTTCCTGCGGCTCCCCCGCGGCGTCGGCGAACCAGTCGCGATCATCGAGACCGTCCAGAACGCGGTCGACCAGCCGGAACAGCGCGCGGTTTCGTTCACCATAGAGATCGACGCCATTGGCGGCGCCGAGTTCGGCCAGCATCACCAGCGGGGTCAGCGCGAACAGGTGGTAGTGCAGTGCCCGTTGCCGGCGCGCCATCTCCAGCGGCAGGGTTCCCTGGGGTGAGATCTGGGCGATTCCCAGGCGGTATTTCGAAAGACCCCAGGTGAACAGACTCTGATCGTTATCGGCGACGCCGGCCGCGGCCACGGCGAGGCCGGCCCAATAGGCGTGATTGTTGAAGTTGTCGCTGCGCTTGGGTTGTTCGTAGACCTGGTGGACGGCGCGCGCCAGATCGGCCAGCCAGGTCTGAACCCGCGCCTTGCGGGCCGCATCGGGATCTTCGACACCGCGCAGTTTCAGATAAGCCAGGGCGATCCCCGAAAGGGTCCATTCGCGCTCATAAGCGCCTTGCTGATTGGGTTCGGCCAACAGGGCGCCCGCCGTCGCCCAGCCATCGAGCCATTGCAGCGCGCACAGCGCCGGCCGCGGATCCGTCGGTTGCGAACCCACGAACGCGTCGCTCAGCTTGGTGACGATGTGGGCGAAGTGCCGCATCGGCGCGATCTTATCCTTGTTCTGCCGCTGACGATCTTCGTTGACCTTGGAATGGGCGCGATCGGTGTAGAAGGACACGCCCTCGGCACGCAGCACGGCATCGATCGGCGCCGGGCAGTCGAAATCCTCGGGTGCCGGGGTGCCCCGGGCCGCCCTTTGGGCCTCGACATCGAATGGGGCCCGCAAGGGTTGTGGCAGGTCAGCCCGGGCCGGACCCGTCACGGCCGTTGCCGCCACAATGCCGATCATCAGGGATGCCAGCCATTGTCGCATTATCGCTTCCCCATCCGGATCGCCGCTCGAACGCGGCCTTTCGTGTTTACCGGGTGGCGCGCCACGCCGCAAGCGCGGCCATGATGGCAACGCCCTTGGAATTTGTATCATGCAGCTTGTTGCACCGCGGGATTTTCTTCGAGACCCGGGACCACGGTGCGCCGCCTTCAAGAGAGCGTCGTTCAAGAGAGCGTCCTTCAAGAGAGTGGCGTCGCGGGCCCAATGCCCGTATGATGGCTTGATGTGGCGGGTGAAAGCCTGCCAACAGGTGACGCCGGCGCGCCGTTGCTTGTCGCCCAATCACTGCTGCCGCTGGGATCGATAGGCACGATGGACGTTCTCGGGACAATCCGCTCCTACGGCGACTATTTCTACCTCATCACTTTTCTCTGGACCTTCCTTGAGGGCGAGACGTTCGTTCTGTTCGCCGGTATGGCGGCGGCCCAGGGCGTGTTGCGGATCGACATTCTGTTGTTGTGTGCCTGGATCGGCAGTTTCTGCGGCGACCAGCTTTATTTCGGCCTGGGCCGCCGCTTTGGTCAGAGGCTGGTCAATCGCTTTCCCCGTTTGAAGCCGCGGATCGATGTCGCCTTGGGCTGGCTTGACCGGTACGCGACCGGATTTGTTCTGGCCTATCGGTTCATCTTCGGCATCCGCAATATCAGCTCTTTTGCGATGGGCATGAGCCCGATGCCCTGGCCGCGATTCTGTTTTTTCAACCTGATTGCCGCCCTGCTCTGGGCACTGGTGTTCGCGGGCTCGGGCTATGTGTTCGGCCAGGCCATGGGCGCGATGCTGGCGGATCGGGTCACGGATTTTCTGCTCTCGATGCTCGCCTTGTTCGTGCTGATCGTCGGGGTCAAAGTGCTGCTCGACCAGCGCCGGCGCCGGCGGCGCTGCTTGACCGTCGTGCCGGGCGGGTTGCCGGCATCGCCAGCGGCGGAGCGTGCCCCGGCTGCGGTGCCGCGGTTGTTGCCGGGCGCGACGCCTGAGGCAACCGGATTCCAGGCAACCGGAACGGACTCCTGAGCCGGGGCTGACGCCCTGTTCCCCAGCGGTTCTCATTTTGGCGACGAAGCGTTGGGCTTTAGGCCAAACCCAACGGGGGCCATGCCCCAGACCCCTTTGTTTTTGTCAAAATAGAGGGGGATTCGGGGTTCACCCCGAGCGGGTGCGGGCGGCAGCCCCTGGGCCGACAGCCCAAATGAGAACGGCTGCCTGTTCCCGACGGCACTTGACATGCCCGCGGTGCCGCGCTTCATCATCGCTATGACCAATGTGGAGCCAGACAACATTGCCGATGCCGTTGCGGCGTTGCTGTGCCGACCGGATCCCGACCGTATGTTCCTGCTGCGGTCGCAACGGCTGCGGGTGTTGGCGCTTGGCCATGGCATGGCGGCGTTCCTGGACTTCATGGTGGCGCTGTGTGACGCCCAGCACCAGGCGCTGAAGGATCTTCCGCTGGGACCGGTCCCGGACGCCACCGCGGTGGCCCGCGCCGCGCGGGACGGCCTGCCCGCGGTCGATGCCGAGCTGTGGTCGCGTGATCCGTGCTGGATCGAAGCGCTTCATCGAATCGCCGCGACGATGGCCGATGTCGCGATGCCCCGTGCCGCCCGTGCCGCCCTGGTCGATCTGTATCAGATGGATACGCGCTGGTTCGAGGATCTGGCCAACCGCTTTCTGGTCGGTGGCGTGCCGCCGGTTGACCGGGCCCATACCGTCTTCATCACCGCGGCGCTGCAGGTGTATTTCAGTCGGATCGCCGCGGTGATCGATGTCCGGGCCCTGCACAACATCCCGGGGGTCGTGGCCCGCTGCCCGGTCTGCGGGGCTGCGCCCCTGGCCGGGATCATCATGACCCCAGGCGGCAGCCGCGATCTCCACTGCTCGCTGTGCGCCACGGTGTGGCGCAGTGCCCCGGACCTTTGTTCGCAGTGCGGCGCGACCGGCGGGCGCGGCCATCACAGCGCGGCCGGTCAGGGCGGGCGGATCCGGGCCGAGACCTGCGATCTGTGCCGCCATTACCTCAAGATCATTGACCGGAGCCGCGACGATGCGGCCGAGGCCCTGGCCGATGATCTGGCGAGCCTGGAATTCGACTTTCAGCTGGTGGAGGCAGGATGGCATCGGACCGCACCCAACCCCTTCCTGCTGGGGGGCTGAGCCGGCTTTTGCGCTGGTGGCGCCGTTGGCGCCGGCGCGAGCCTCCGGCATTTCCCCGGATGCAGCTTCCGGTTGGGGCTAGCAATGACGAGCGCCTTGATGCCGCCCACGCCGCCTTCGCGGCCGGGGATTATGACTGGGCCCGGACGCTGTGGCAGCCGCTGGCCGAGCGGGGTATCGCCCAGGCCTGGAACGGCCTGGGCATGCTCTGCCTGTATGGTCACGGTGTCGCGCAGGACGTCGCGGCCGCGGCCCGTTGGATCGGCCGGGCCGCCGAAGCCGGGGATCCGGTCGGGATGCGCAATTACGGCCTGCTCTATGCCGAGGGCCGGGGGGTGGCCACCGACGCGGTGACGGCGGCGGCATGGTTGCGCCGGGCCGCGGTGGCCGGCGACGCCGAGGCCGCTGATCGTCTCAGCGGCCTGCTGCTCGATGGTGTCGGGGTGGCCGCCGATCCCGATGAGGCCCGGCAATGGGCGGAGCGGGCGGTGGCGCAGGGTCATGTCGGCGCGATGACCCGGCTGGGACTGATCTACCATCACGGGCGTGGCGTTCCGCGCAACCCGGAAATCGCGGCCTCCTTGTGGGAAAAGGCGGCGCTGCGCGGCGATCCCGAGGCCCAGTGCCTGCTGGGGGTCGCGTTGTTGCTGGGGGCCGGGGTGCCGCGTCAGGTGGTGCAGTCGGTGCAGTGGCTGACCCGTGCCGCGGCAGCCGGCGTTCCCCGCGCCGCCGCGCACTTGGCCCAGGCGCGCAACATGGCCACGGAGCCGGAATTACGCATCGCCGGCTATCTCGCCGAAATGGATCTCAAGGATCTCGATCCCGAGCTGTGATCACCGGGGACACCGCGCTCTGGTTGGCCCGGCATCTGGCACGACGGCCGAATTTTGGCTGAACATGCAGCGCGAGGATGAGCCTGAACAGGCCAAGATTGAGGTCGGAAAACAAATCGTCGCCAAGGTTCGGCCCCGGGTAGCATGACGGAACAAGGGGAAGATCATGGTTGAAGACGATACGGCGATGTCCGTCGTGCGACAAACAAGGTGAGCCGTGGCACGGGCAGACGGCCACGGTGGGCCACCGGTCTCTTGATGGCGGGCCTCCTCGGCTCCCTGGCGGCATCGGTGGTGAGTTGGCAAGGCCACCACCCCGACCGCTAAACCGGTGCGGTCGGGGCGATGTCGCTGTGTTCGCGCAGCGTGGCACCGGTGCGGGCATCGACCTCGATCAGCTTGACCTCATAGCCCCACAAATTGGCGATCAGGCGCATCACCTGCTTGCAATTGCTCTCGTCCAGCGGGATGCCATTGATGACATTGTGCTGCAGGATCAGCTTGCGGTCGCCCGCCAGATTGACATCGACGACCTGGATGTCCGGCTCGGTATAGGCCAGGTCATATTGCCGGGCCAGGGCGCTGCGGATCTGCTTGTAACCGCGGTCATCATGGATCGCCTCGACCAGCAGGTGCGATTCGGCCGCGTCATTCTTGACCTTGAACAATTTCAGCTTGCGGATCAGCGCCGGGCTGAGGAATTGCAGCACGAAGCTCTCATCGCGGTATTGTGACCAGGCGGTGCGCAGGGTGGCCATGGGCTCGCCATTGCCGGCGATATCGGGAAACCAGGCGCGGTCCTCGTCGGTCGGGTCGGTGGCGATGCGCTCGATGTCCTGCATCATGGCGAAGCCCAGGGCATAGGGATTGATGCCGGAAAAACGGGGATCGTCGAAATCGGGTTGAAACACCACGCCGGTGTGGGAATGGAGAAATTCCAGGAAATGGCCATCCTCGATCTGGCCCTTCTCGTGCATCCGGTTGAGGATCTTGTAATGAACGAAGGTGGCGCAGCCTTCATTCATCAATTTTGTTTGCTTCTGCGGGTAGAAATATTGTGAAATCTTGCGCACAATCCGCAGGATTTCACGCTGCCACGGCTGAAGCTTGGGGGACCGTTTTTCCAGGAAATAGAGGATATTTTCTTCCGGAAGGGCCAGAAGCTTCTTGCGGTCGGCCAGGGCCACCGCTGCCAGCGTGCCTTTTTCGTCCTTCCGGGGCACGGTGCGCCAGAGATCGTTATAGATCTGCTCTTCATAGGCCTGGCGCTCGCGATCGCGCTTCAGTTCATCGCGCAGATCGAGTGGGCGCTTGCGGGGATAACGATGGACGCCATGGTTCATCAGCGCGTGCGCGGCATCAAGCACGCGCTCCACGGCGGCGAAGCCATAACGTTCCTCGCAGGACGAGACGTAACTCTTGGCAAAATCGAGATAGTCAAGAATGCCGCGTGCATCGGTCCACTGTTGGAACAGATGGTTGTTCTTGAAGAAATGATTGTGCCCGAACGCGGCATGGGCCAGCACCAGAGTCTGCATCGTCATGGTATTTTCTTCCATGATATAGCTGATGCACGGGCTGGAGTTGATCACGATTTCATAGGCCAAGCCGCGCAGGCCCTTGCGATAAAGCAGTTCGTCGCGGGCGAAATGCTTGCCGAACGACCAGTGCTTGTACATCAGGGGCATGCCGATCGAGCTGTAGGCATCCAGCATCTGCTCGGCGGTGATGACCTCGATCTGATTGCGATAGATCTCGAGTTTCATCTCCCCGACCGCGATCTGCTCGATCGCGTCATAGACCCGCTTGATCTTGTCGAAGTCCCAATCCGCGCCGGTATACAGGGGCTCGTTGGCCGTCAGGGTGTCTGCCATGGCCGGTTCCTTCAACCCGCGACCTTCTGGGTCGAGAACAAATCGCGGAAAACAGGGAAGATCTCACTGCGATTGCGCACCCGGCGCATCGCCAGGGGCAGGCTGCTCTTGGCCAGCCTTTTATAGGTTCGCCACAGTTCGGTTTCGCGGCCGAAGCCGTCCTCGTATTCCGCCGCAACCTCGATATAGGAATAATATTGGCACAGCGGCAGGATGTCCCTTTCCAACAGGTTCAGGGCATGAATATTGTCGCTGGTGGTGTTGTCGCCATCCGATGCCTGGGCGGCATAGATGTTCCATTTGTCGACGTCGAACCGTTCGCTTGCGATCCGCTGCATCTCGACCAGGGCGGTTGACACCACGGTGCCACCGGTTTCGGTCGAGAAGAAGAAGGTCTGCTCGTCAACCTCGCGGGCCTGGTGGGTGTGCCGGATGAACACGACCTCGACATGGCGATAGCGCCGCTTGAGGAACAGATAAAGCAGCATGAAAAACCGTTTGGCCAGGTCTTTCATATGCTCGGTCATTGAGCCCGAGACGTCCATCAGGCAGAACATCACCGCCTGGGTCACCGGCTGGGGTACCATCTCGAAGCGGTTATAGCGGACATCGATCGGGTCGATGAAGGGAATGCGCTGGCTGCGCGTCACCAGCAGGGCCAACTGTTGGCGCAGCGTGTCGAGGCGTTCGGGGTCCTCGTCGCCGCGCATCACCGCGTCGATTTCCTGTTCCAGGGCCTCGATATCCTGGGGGCGGGGCCGTTTCAGGGCGATCCGCCGCGACAGGCTGTTGCGCATCGTGCGCACCACGGCGAGGCTGGAGGGCGAGCCCTGGCGCGCGTAGCCGGCGCGGACCGGACTGACGCTGGCGGTGTCACGCAACCGTTTCTTGATCAGGTCGGGCAATTCCAGGTCGTCGAAGAAGATGTCGAGGAATTCGTCCTTGGACAGGACGAAGCGGAAATCATCGTCGCCCTCGCCATCGGCACTGCCTTCGCTGCCGCGCCCGCCGCCGCCGCCCTGCGGCCGCGGGATCGTCGTGCCTTCGGTATAGTCCTTGTTGCCGGGAACGACATAATCGCGGATTCCACCCCGGTCGGCGTGATGGAACGACGGCTCGCGCACGCCGCCGGTCGGAATGGCGATCTTGTCGCCGCCTTCGATGTCCTGGATGTTGCGTTTGGCCGACGCGTCGCGCACCGCCTTGACGATCTGTTCCTTGGCACGCTTCAGGAAGCGCTGGCGATTGGCCAGGCTCTTGCCCTGAGGATTCAGGCGTCGGTCAATAACGTTCATCCGTTGGCAATCCTCTCAGTGGCTTCCGGGGGGGGCTTCCGGGGCCGGCCCGGCCCTTGTCGCGGCCTCATCAGCCCGCTTGTTTCACCCGCATATACCATTCGACCAGGCGGCGGACCTGGCGTTCGGTATAACCGCGCGACATCATCCGCTCGACGAATTCGGTGTGCTTCTTATCGGTCTCACCATCCTTCTTGCTGCCAAAGCTGATCACCGGCAGCAGTTCCTCAACCTGGCTGAACATGCGCCGCTCAATGACTTCGCGGATCTTCTCGTACGAGGTCCAGGACGGGTTGAGCCCGGCATGGTGGGCCCGGGCCCGGAGCGCGAACTTGACGACCTCGTTGCGGAAATCCTTGGGATTGGCGATGCCCGCCGGCTTTTCGATCTTGGTCAGCTCCTGGTTCAGCAGCTCCCGATTGAGCAGCTGGCCGGTGTCCGGATCCTTGAAGTCCTGATCCTCGATCCAGGCATCGGCATAATCGACATAGCGGTCAAACAGGTTCTGCCCGTAGTCGTTGTACGACTCCAGATAGGCTTTCTGGATCTCGTTGCCGATGAACTCCGCGTAGCGCGGCGCCAGGTCACTCTTGATGAAATCCAGATAGCGCTTTTCGACATCATCGGGAAACTGTTCTCGCCGGATCGATTGCTCAAGGACATACATCAGATGAATCGGGTCGGCACCGACCTCATTGGTGTCGTAGTTGAACGTCGCCGACAGAACCTTGAAGGCGAAGCGGGTCGAAATGCCATCCATGCCTTCATCGACACCGGCCGCGTCGCGATATTCCTGCATCGACTTGGCTTTGGGATCGGTCTCTTTCAGGCTTTCACCGTCATAGATCCGCATCTTGGAATAAATCGGGCTGTTCTCATGCGGTCGCAGGCGCGACAGCACGGAAAAGCGCGCCAGCATCTGCAAGGTCGACGGTGCGCAGGGGGACCGGGCGAGGTCGCTGGTGCGGATCAGCTTGTCGTAAATCTTTTGCTCTTCAGTGACCCGCAGGCAATAGGGCACCTTGATCACGCAGATACGGTCGATGAACGCTTCGTTGTTTTTGTTGTTCTTGAAGGCCTGCCATTCCGATTCATTGGAGTGGGCCAGGATGATGCCCTGATAGGGCATCGAACCGATATTCTCCGTGCCGACATAGTTGCCTTCCTGGGTTGCGGTCAGCAACGGATGCAGCATCTTGATCGGTGCCTTGAACATCTCGACGAATTCGAGAATGCCTTGTGTCGCCCGGTTGAGGCCGCCGGAGAAGGAATAGGCGTCGGGATCGTTCTGGCTGAAGGTTTCCAGTTTGCGGATGTCGACCTTGCCGACCAGCGACGAGATATCCTGGTTGTTTTCGTCGCCCGGCTCGGTCTTGGCGATGCCGATCTGACGCAGCTTGGACGGATGCAGACGGACCACGCGGAATTTGGAGATGTCACCGCCGAATTCGTCGAGGCGTTTGACCGCCCAGGGGCTCATCAACCCGGTCAGCCGCCGCCGCGGAATGCCATAGCGCTCCTCGATTTCCCCGCCCATGGTGTCGGGATCGAACAGGCCGAGCGGGCTCTCGAACAGCGGGCTGATGTCTTTGCCGGCCTTCAGCGTGTAGATCGGGAATTTCTCCATCAACAGCTTGAGGCGTTCGGCCAGCGAGGATTTACCGCCACCGACCGGGCCCAGCAGATAGATGATCTGTTTGCGTTCCTCCAACCCCTGCGCGGCATGGCGGAAAAAACCGACGATGCGCTCGATCGTCTCTTCCATGCCGTAAAATTCTTCGAACGCGGGATAGATCTTGATGGTTCGGTTGAGGAAGATGCGGCCGAGGCGACTGTCCTTCGACGAGTCGATGATTTCCGGCTCGCCAATCGCCACCACCATGCGTTCCGCGGCGCTGGCGTAGGCCATCGTATCCTTGCGGCACATCTCGAGATACTCGAGCAGCGGGATTTCAACTTCCTTGCGTGTCTCGTAGTGGCGCGAGAAACGGGAAAACAGATCATCGGCCGGGAACATGGCTACTCCTTGCCTTGCATCACGTGGGTATCGTTCAAACCGCGCGGGGGTGGCATCCCGCATTGGCTCTGCGATGACACCGATCTTCCTCTCAAGCTCCGGGCCGGCATCACGCCGGTGGAGCGGGACAAGCTTTCCGCCAGCGTAATGCTGGTCGGGTGGGGGCTGTGGTCCTGACGCGGCGACGCTGTTCTTGCGGGCAATGGCCGGGGACGGCGCATCGATCCCGAACGGCGGTGACGGGCCCGCCATGCTGTCAGGAGTGAATGGTCCTCGTCTTGCGCGATTTTTCCAAGGCAAACCGGCTTGGACCGGCCATAGGACCGCGCCAATCGCTGTTTTGTGAGGAACTGTGGCATCAACGACCACATCGCCTTTTCCTCCGCTTGCGCCGGACGGCGCGCCGCTTAGCTCTCACCACACATAGTGTGGTCCCCTTCATTTACCCACTGACCTTGACATTAATTGTTAACATCGCACGTAAAATCATCGACGTCGACCGATTGCTGATCCCCTGGCGCCTCATGGCGCAACCTTGCCCGCAAACGGGCCCGGTATCGCCCGGTCGCGGCTGGCGCCGGGTTCAGGGGTGGGCGCGCGGTGCCCCTGCGCGAGGCTTGCGGCGGCGATCGCGGGCCGGCGATCCGGGCGAATCGCAGAACCGGTCGCATCATCGCGATCCGGGGCCGTGGGCGGCCGCGACCGGTGAAACGAGATCAGTTGCGCCTGATCCAGATCGCCGTCTGGTCATCATCGACTTTACCCTGGAATCGTGCCGAAAATGAGGTCAGCAACGCGCCCAGAGGGTGAAGCGGAGCGACGTCAATGGCGCGGGTCGCCATTTCGCCCAGACCGTCCTCGCCGAGCATCTGACCGTCATCGTCGCGGGTCTCGACCAGGGCGTCGCTGTACAGGAACAAATGGTTGCCCGGTTCCAGCACCAGCTTTTCGTTGGGATAGACCTCGTCATCGGTGACGCCCAGGAACAGGCCGCTGGCGTCGATCATTTCGGGCGTGCCCTGGCGAAACAAGAGCGGGCTGGGCGCACCGGCGGTGGCATAGGTCAGTTCCCCGCTGGGGCTGTGCAGGACACCGTAGAATGCGGTGGCAAATTGACCAAGCGGCAGCAACTCATAAAGCCTGCGGGCGCAAATCGTCAGGGTGGCGCCGGGATCGCGGAGTTCGCCGGGTGCCAGACGGCCGATCAAGGTGTGTAATCTGAATGTATTGATGGCCGCCGTGATGCCGTGGCCGGAAAAGTCGGCCGCGACAATGCCGATATGTTCGGAGTCGATTTCGAACACGGACCAGAAATCACCACCGATTTCCTCGGACGATTCGAAAAACACGTCAATTGAGACATTATGGCGTTGCGCCAAGGCGTCAAGACTGGCGCGTTCGGGTGCCAGACTCAGTTGCATATCGCGGGCCGTCTTGAGCTCTTTTTCGATTCGCTCCCGGAATTGACGCAATTCCTGGATCAGGGCCAGGCGCTCAAGATGGTAGCGAACCCGGGCGATACATTCGCCGGGGTTGACCGGCTTGGCGAGAATATCCGTGGCTCCAGCCTGATAGCACAGGGTGCGCAGCGCGTCAGAAACCAGGGTCGTTTGCACCAGGACCGGAATGTCGGCATGCAGGCGGTCCTGGCGAATCCGCTTCAGCACCTCGATCCCGTCGATCTCCGGCAGGACGACGTCAAGCAGCAACAGATCGGGGTTGAAGCTTTCGACTTTGGCGAGGGTTTCGCTTCCGGTGGCGGCGAACTCGATGTCCCGGATCCCCGCCCAGTTGAGGAAACGGGCCAAGGTGCGGCGGTTGAACGCGCTATGGTCAGCGACCAGGACGCGCCGTTGGTCGAGCGCAATCCCGAGGTCGATGCCATACACCCCCGGGGGCGACGGGCGTGCGGTCATCGTTGTCACGCGTCCCGGGTATCGAACCTGAGCGTCGTCCGTCGGCCGCCATCGGAGATGGTGACGGCCGACGCCAGCTCTGCGGCGATGCCGAGGCCTCGGCCATAGGGCTTTTCGACATCCACGGGTGTCGCGGCGGGTTTCTGGGTAAAGCCCTTGCCCTGATCGATCACGGACACCTTGATCCAGTCGTCGGTCCAGTTCGCCGTGATCTGGATCCAGCGCTGCCCGGCGGGTGTGTCGTTGAGGCGTTCGTTCAGCAATTCGCAGAATTGCCCAAACAGTTCCGGATCGTCCTTGAACTGTTGATCCATGGCGAGGTTGCCGTGAATGATGGCGTTGGCGACGATCTCATGCAGCGCGAGTTCAACCGCGGGCCGCAAGCTCGGCGGCAGGACGGCGCGGCTGGTCAGGGCGTCGCACACCAGACGCGCCGCTTCGAGGCTGAAGGCCGTCCGCGTGCTCATCGCCATGCCGAACTGATCGGCCGTCAGCGTGGCCAGGATCGCGGCAACCGCGTCCTCGTCGGCGTCACCGCGGCACTCGATATAAGCGAGATAGGGGTGGATGAGGACAGGCTCAAGCGCAACCTCGGTCATCTCGTGCAACAACAGCATGCAGGATTGCGGTGGCTGCGCATCGAGTCGGGCGATGCTCGGAAAACCGAGTCGGGTGGCAAGGCGATCCATGAGGGGACCGGGAACACCGACGGCGGCGAGCCAGGGAGATTTCATCAGCGGGGGGACCGGCCTGTTAATCAATAATCGTGAACATTTTATTGAATTTCGCGACTTTCATGACCCGCTGGACATCGTCCCGGGCACCACGCAGGCAGAAGGTTAAGCTCTTCTTCTGGGCAATATCGCGAGCAATAATCAGCATTCCGAGCCCCGATGAGTCGACAAAGTCCAACCCCGATAGATCGAAGACCATCTGGTGCCCTTTTTGCCCATCAAATGTGGCAATGACGTTACGGAATTTCTCATGGTCCGAGAAGGTCATCCGGCCACTCAAAAGAATTTCCGTCGCCTCAGGTGTGGAGTTGATTTTGTATTCCATCTCGATCCCGAGCCGCGCTTGTTTTTCCGGATCACATTTTCACCAACACCATGCCCGGGCACAAGCGGCTTGGTATGACGCGGCGATAAGAATCATGAAGCTGTCATGTTCAGTGTGCCAGGGGTTGTAGCCTGGCCGGAGCCCGGGTGATGCCCCGGGTTCGCGGTCCTGGCCGCGATCAGTGTGGTGCCGGGGGGCCGACCGGATGCCCGTGGTCGTCAACCAGTCTCATCGCATGCAGGGATTGGACGATGTCGATGAAATGTGCCCGCGTCGCCGGCCGCTCATGGCCCTCCAGCCAGTTCTGCTCGAGGAAGGCCAGAATCGCGGCCTGCCCGAGTTCAGCTTCCCACAGAATGCCGAGCAGCGACGCCAGGCATTCCTCGCGCTGCCGCGCCTCCCAGTCAAGCGGGCACACGGCATCGGCCTCGGCGGCGCGCCCGGTTTCCGGCCCGGCGCCCAGGCCGAAATCATAGAGGCGGCGTCGTTCCGCTGAACATACCAGCCAATGGGTGACCTCATGGATCACGACCGAGGGTTCGCTGCGGGTCCGGATGCAAACGCCATCCCAACTGAACGCGACAGCCGGTTCCTCATCAAGGGTCTGAATGCCGAAGGCATGGGCCAGTTCGACGCCCTGTCGGACCTGATCCTGGTACAATCTCCCGCTTGGCGGCCCCTTTGCCCCCAGGGGGACGGTTGTGGCGATCAGGCGCAAGGCTCCGGTCGCGATCGGGTGATCGGCCAGCGCGGTCTCAAACCGGTCAAGGATGGCGGGAAGGTCGGCGTCGGCAATGGGTGTCAGAATCATCGGGTTCGGGTTCGGCGGTTGGAGAGGCGGCGGGTCACGATGCCAGGCGCGCCCGGTAGCTCTTGATCGCCGCGGCGATCTGCTCGGTCATCGTACCGGCCTGTTCGCCGGGGTGGCAGGCGATCAGCAGAGCATCGGACAGGTTTTTGACCAAAGCCAGGCCACGGGCATCGACCCCATCGGGTCGGGAGCCGATGGTCCGGATCAGATCGGCCAGCGTTTGGCATAAATCCATACAGTTTGCATAGGGGGTGCCGGCGGCCCGCGCTGCGGCATCTTCGGCAACGGCGACGATGCGGTTCAGAGCGGCCATGCCGTCGGTCTTGCCGTCGCTGAGGCCCGTGGTGGCCAGCTGCAGCAGGAAGGCGATCTGGAAGGCCTGACGCTTGACCCGTTGATCGTCGATCTCTTGACGGGACCGGGCGATCATCGTTTCCAGGGCGACGGGGTCGATCGCCTGGCCTTTGATTTTGGCTTCCAGCGTGTTCGGCACCGTGAACAGCGGGACTGGGGTGCTGCCCCGGCCGTGGTCCTGCCGCCGGTCCGGCCCGATATAGTCCGAGGTGACGACGAAGGGTTTGCGGCGATGCACCAGAGCATCGATGCGGTCCAGAACGGTTCCCGGGGCTACCGGTTTGACCAGCAGGTCATCGGCGCCGGAATCGGCCACCCGTTTGACCAGCTCGGGTGGCGGCGGCCAGGAGGTCATGATCACCGGGACGAACGGATTGCGCCCCAGCCGTCCAGCGCGAAGATCGCTCAACACGGTGCAGGCATCGTCGGTCCCGTCGGCACTGGTCATCTGTGCATCGACGATCACCAGATCGAACGCCATGACATCAAGGTCGGTACGGATGCTTTCGAGATGGGCGTAATCGTGAATGCTGCGGAACCCCTCATCGACCAGGGCCGAGCGCAACAGGGTTCGTACCGCAACCTGGGGGTCGCCGAACAGAATGTCGATGGACGGGCGGTGCGAGGGGCGTATCGATGGCATGATCGGCCGGAGCGCCAGAGCGGTGCGGGGTCAGGATACGAAGAATGGGTTGCCGGATCGTAACCGCCGCGCCGCAACCGTCGTGCCACAACAGGGCCGCCGCGCGCTCACCGCGCCGACGCCTGGGAAATCTTCCCGGGCGGGGTTGCCTTGGTCCCGGAGAGCCGCGCCTCGGTGTCGGTCGCGGTGTCGGCGGCATCGGCCGGCGGGGGTGACCCGGCGGCAAAGGTGATCTGGATGCAGGTCCCGACCCCGTTCTCTCCGCTCTCGGCGGTGACGGTCCCGCCATGGGCTTCGACGATGCCGCGACAGATCGCGAGGCCCAGGCCGTTGCTGCGGCCGTCACCGGCATTGACCCGGTAAAACATGTCGAACACCCGTTCGCGTTCGGCCTCGGGGATGCCGGTCCCGCGATCGAACACGCGCAGCAGCACCCGACCATCGGCACTTTGCGCCCGGATCACGATCGGGCCGTTGGGCGGCGAGAATTTGCAGGCATTGTCGAGGATGTTGATCAGAACCTGCTCGATCAGCATGTAGTCGACATGGATCAAGGGCAACGGCGAGCCGATATCGACGGTGATCGCATGGCCCTCGGTCCGCTTGCGGATCCGCTGCAGTGCCGACGCGACAATCGCCGAAACCTCGATCCATTCCCGTTTCGGGCTCAGCGCGCCGGTGCCGAGACGGGTCATGTCGGCGAGGTTTTGCACAAACCGGTTGAGCCGTTCGGCCTGGTCGCGGATGCTCTGAACCAGATGCTGGCGGGTCGCGTCATCATAGCTTTCCCACAGCCCGGCCAGGTTGGTGGCCGTTCCGGTGATCGCCGCCAGCGGGGTGCGCAGATCGTGCGAAATGGATGACAGCAGGGCACCACGCATCCGTTCCGCCTCGGCCTGGATCCGCGCATGCTCGATATCGGCGGCGAGCTGCGAGCGTTCCAGGGCGACGGCAGCCTGATCGGCCAGGGCATCGAGCAGCCGGCTTTGCTCGGGCGACAGCAGCTTGTCCTTGCCTTCGATCTGGACACCCAGCACGCCCACCGGACCGCGAACCGTGCGCAGGGGCAGGAACAGCCAAGCCGAGCTGGGCAGGGTCGAGGAGCCGCGTCCGGCCGGCTTGCCCTGGCGCCAGGTCCAGTCGGCGGCGGCCGCGGCCGCGGCATCGAGCTGGTCCTCGGGTGGATAGCCGGCGACGATTTCGAGTTGCGCATCCCGCTGCATCAGGATCAGCGCGCGCCCCTGCAACGTCGCGGCGACATGGTAGACCACGGCCCAGAGCACGTCGTCGAAATTGGCGGCGCCGGCGATTTTGCGGCTGAAATCATAGAGATTGGCGGTGCGTCGGGCGCTGCGCTTGCTGGCGTCGACCTGATTGCGCAGCCGGGTCGACAGATTGCTGCTGATCACCGCGACCAGCAGGAAGAACACAATGGCGAAGACCGGCTGTTGGTGCCCGAAATTGAAACTGAACGCCGGCTCGGTAAACAGGGCATTGTAGCCGATGAAGCTGAGCGCCGAGGCGGCGATCGAGGGCCACAAGCCAAACCGGATCGCGATCAGCAGGACGATCAACAGGTACAGCGGCGAGGCGTTGGGCAGATCGAAGATCTGCTGCACCACCCAGGCGATCGCGGTGGCGCCGGCCACGCCCAGGGCGGCCAGGGCGTAAGGGACCCATCCGGATCGTTCGATCGAGCGCTCAAGGCGGGCAACCTTGGCCGGTTTTTCCCCATCATCGCCGGACACCACCAGGATATCGAAGGGGCGTGCCCGGGCCAGCAGATCGTCGGGAAGCGAACGCCGCAGCATGGCCCGCCAGCGCGACCGGCGCGGTTTGCCGACAATGATCATGCTGACATTGCGGGCGCGGGCGCAGCCGATCAGTTCCTGGGTGATGTCCTCGCCGATCAGGACCGCGGTCTCGCCCCCCAATTGCTCCGCCAGACGCAGCGCGGACGAGGTCCGGTCCTTCGCCTCCTCCGACAGATTGCGGTGGCGATGGGTCTCGACATAAACCGCCAGCCAGGGCGCGTTGCGGCGCTCGGCAGTGCGCTTGGCGGTGCGCACCAGGCGGGCCGCGGCCGGATCGCCGCCGACACAGACCATGATGCGTTCCCGGGTCGGCCACGGCCCCTGGATCGCATGGGTCCGCATATAGCTCAGCATCTGCTCGTCGACGCGCTCGGCGGCATGGCGCAACGCCAGCTCGCGCAACGCGGTCAGATTGCCCGGCGAGAAAAAGTGATGCATCGCCCGGCGCGCCTGCTCGGGCACATAGACCTTGCCCTCATTGAGGCGCTGCAGAAGTTCCTGGGGTGCCAGATCGATGACCTCGATCTCCGCCGCCTTCTGCAACACGCTGTCGGGGATGGTTTCGCGCACCCGGACATTGGCGATCCGGGCCACAACATCGTTGAGGCTCTCCAGATGCTGGATGTTGAGGGTGGAATAGACGTCGATCCCCGCGTCGAGCAGTTCCTCAACGTCCTGATAGCGCTTGGGGTGCCGGCTGCCGGGGATGTTGGTGTGCGCGAGTTCGTCGACCAGCACCAGCTTTGGCTTGCGCTTGAGGATGGCGTCGAGGTCCATCTCCTGCAGCGGCAGGCCGCGATACTCGATCGCGCGGCGCGGCACGATCTCCAGGCCGCGCACCAGCGCTTCGGTCTCGCGCCGGCCGTGGGTCTCGGCGACGCCGACAACGATGTCGAGCCCCTCCCGACGCCGGCTCTGGCCCGCGGTCAGCATCGCATAGGTCTTGCCGACGCCGGGCGCGGCACCGAGGAAAATCTTCAGCCGGCCGCGTGAATCGGTCTTGGCCTGCTCCAGCAGGGCATCGGGAGAGGGACGGTCGTCTTCAGTTCGGTCGGTCATGGCAATCGCTCAAGGGAAGTCTGCGTCGCGTACCAACGAACACCACGCCGAGACAAGATTCTGTCGCCCGCTCGCGCCGGGCAACGTTGCGGTGTGTTGCCCGCTCGCGCCGGGCAACGCTACGGTGTGTCGCCCGCTCGGGCCAGGCAACGTAACAGCCCACGATGACAAGCGCCCAACCGGCGCGGGCCGTCAAGGGGCCGCGTGGGCGAGGTTGGCCAGGACCAACGCGATGGCCGGCCAGGCCAGGCCGACCGCGGCGAAAATTCGCGGTCCCGTCCGTCCGCGGCGGACCAGCGGTGCCAGAATAACGGCGCCCAGACTGTCAAACAAGACCATCGTGGCCAGCGCTTGCGGGACGTCGCGCGCTTCGACAATGCCGTCCAGCCCGAACAGCGGGGGCAGCAGCACGGCGGCCTTGGTCACAATGCCGGCCAGCGAGAACGCGACGACGGCGCGGCGACCATGTACCAGGCGTCGGCCGGCTTCGATCGCCTCGATCAGCCGCGTCGGGTCGCCATCGGCGCCAATCATGTTGGCCGCTTCGCGGGCCGCCGGGGCCGCGTTGGCGACCGCCAGCCCGATGTCGGCCTGGGCCAGCGCCGGGGCGTCGTCGGTGCCATCGCCGACCATCGCGACCCGGGACCCTTTGGCCTGCTCGGCACGGATCAGGTCGAGCTTGCGCTGGGGCGTGGCATGGGCGGCGAAATCATCGACACCGATTTCGGCGGCGATCGCGGCGGCGGTCAGGGGATTGTCGCCCGTCAGCAGAACGCTGCGGATGCCGAGCTGCCGCAGGGTGTCGAAGCGGATCCGCAGGTCCGGCTTGATCTGGTCCTCCAGGCGGATCAGCCCCAGCAATTGCTTGCCGCGGGCCACCAGCAGCGGGGTTCCGCCGCTCTTGGCGATCTTCTGCACCGCCTCCGTCAGCACATGCGACGGATCGGTCTCGTCGACATGGCTGAGCACGGCATCGACCGCGCCTTTGCGGGTGGCCTCGCCCCGGTGATCACTGCCGCTGATCCGGGTCCGGCTCGAAAAGGGCAGAATGGTGAAATCGGCCGATCGCGGTTCCTCGTCACAGCCGAAGCGTTCCGTGGCGAGCCGTCGGATCGAGCGGCCCTCGGGGGTCTCGTCGCCGATCGAGGCCATCCAGGCGGCCTCGCCCAATGTGCGTTCGGCAATGCCGGGCAGGGGGAGGAAGGCGACCGCGCAGCGGTTGCCAACGGTCACCGTGCCGGTCTTATCGAGGAACAGCACCTTGATCTCATTGGCCATTTCGATCGAGGCGCGGGAGCGGGCGGACAGATGGCCGCGGGCGAGCCGGGCCAGGGCCACGACAGCCAGCGCCGGAATCAGGGCGCCGGCGATCACGGGAGACAACGCGGCCGGCAGGACGATCAGGGTTACCAGCGGTGGCGGCGCCACACCGTGCAGCAGCGCAACGCCGATCACCGCCGCGGTGGTCGCGATGGCGCCGAGGGTAATGATGCCGGAAAGCCGGACGATCGCACGCTCCCACGGGGTCAGCAGCCGGTTCGGCGGCATGGTGGGGCGTGCCGCGACTTCAATGATCAAATGGTCGGAAACCACGCGGGTGCCCGCGGTTACGCTCGCGGTGTCGCCGCCGCTCTCGCGCAGCACACACGCCGATTCGCCGGTGATCGCCGATTCGTCAACGGTGGCGATGCCATCAATGATCTCGCCATCGACCGGGATCAGGTCCCCGGCTTCGACCAGGACCAGGTCCCCGGGATGCAGCCTTGTCGCCGGGACCAGGACCGGCGTGGCGGCGGTGGCCGAGGTCAGACGCTTGGCCACCAGACGGTTGCGGCGGTGCCGGGTGGCGCCGGCCGGCGCCAGCTTGGCGATGGCCAGCAACAGCCACAGCCCGAGCAGGGCGCGCCAGGACACGGCGCCGGTGGGAATGAGCAGGGTTGTGAGCAACGCGCACAGCATGGCCAACGCCAGCGGCGGGTTATGGGCCAGATTTCGCCCCTGGGCGCGCATCCGGACAAGAACCGACAGCAGCAGGTTCATCGCCGTACGTCTCGCGGTCGGCGGCGGTACGCGGCAATGCCGGAGGGCGGGACGGACGACCGGAGGGGCGGATGGCAATGCACGGTTTCGACGGCTTCTGGTCAGGGAGCGGTACGATTTTCTTTTCGGGCCAGATTGTCCAGTATTTCGGCGATCACCGCTTCCTCGCCGCGGCCGCTGCCGCCGATCCGGAGCTTCAGCAACTGGTCGGAGATCTGGACGACCCGGGTCAGGTCAATCTTCCACACCCCGTTCTCACGGACGAAGTCGGCCGGCAGCACCTGCGGCCGGCCTTTGATCAGCAGCGTGGCCTCGGCCCGATCGCCGGTGACGGCAATATCCTTGAGACCACTCTCGCGGATGATATTGGGGCCAAGCCAAGCATGCCCGAGTGCATAACCGACCAGACCGGCGCTGTCCAGGCGGGTCAGATCCCGTGGTGGAACGAATCGGCGCAAGCCCAGCGCGGCAAATTTCTCCGCGGGCGGCAGGCCGGACGACTGCTTTGTGACCGCCGCCTCGCGAATGGCTTCGAGTTGGGCGCGTGTCGTCGTCGACAGTGATTCGACGACCCGCTCGGCGTCGTGATCGGCCAGCGCGGCGCGGGTTGCGACAAAGGTCTCCTCGATCGCGTGCTGGTCATTCGCCGACACGGTATCGGCGGCGGTCGCGGGACCGACATAAGTCAACGGACCCGCGACCGCCATTACAAGGGTCGCAAGGCGACAAAATTGCCGGATAAACATTCCGCTCTCTCCAGAAACGACATCGCCGGCGCCGGAATCCCGCCGGCCGGCCGCTGGTGGAACCAGCCGGGATCAGTGGCAAACAGGGCCGGAAAATCGGGATGATCATCCGGCTAAGCTGGGGCACGTCTTGCCGAATGCAAGCCCGTTCCCCATCTGCCTGCCATGTCCGCATCCGCTCTCGACCAGATTTCTGTCTGGATCTTTGATCTCGACAATACGCTGTATCCCGCCTCCTGTAACCTGTTCGCCCAGGTCTCGGCGCGCATCACCGACTATATCGCGCGGCGGCTCGATCTGCCGGCGGACCAGGCGCGTGCCTTGCAAAAGCGGTTGTTCCTGAAGCACGGCACGACGTTGCGCGGTTTGATGAACGACTATCACGTCGA
This sequence comes from Azospirillaceae bacterium, assembly GCA_031291675.1. GTDB lineage: Bacteria > Pseudomonadota > Alphaproteobacteria > Azospirillales > Azospirillaceae > JARLIO01. Next base: position 38,021 of record JARLIO010000010.1, on the reverse strand, counting down.
TCCGACCGAGTTCCTCGATTACGTCCATACCATCGACGTGTCGCCGGTGACGCCCAGTGAGCGCCTGGCCGCGGCGCTGTCGGCCCTGCCGGGGCGGCGGCTGATCTACACCAATGGTTCGGTTGCCCACGCCCGTCAGGTGACGGATCGTCTCGGGATTACGGCGTTGTTCGAGGATGTCTTCGACATCGTTGCCGCCAACTACATTCCCAAACCGGCTCCGCAGCCCTACCGGCAACTGCTGGATCGCTACGCCATCGTGCCGCAGGAGGCCTGCATGGTCGAGGACATGGCCTGCAATCTGGTCCCGGCGCACGCCCTGGGGATGACGACGACCTGGATCCGCTCGACGATCGACTGGGCCAGCGCCGGCGCTGATAGCGGCGATCATATCGACCATGTCGCCGACAATCTGGTCGACTGGCTTGAGACCGCGACCCCGTAACGCCGGGGCGGGCCATGGCTGCGGCCCGTTCCGGTTCGGCCTTGTCGCCATTTGATTCCCGCCGTGACGTCGCGGTGACGGCGCCACCGCCATGGCGTCAGAGTGGCTGAGGCTCTCCCGCCTCATAAAGGGATAAATTGCGGTCCGCGATGCCGAGAGACGGCCCGCTGGCCCGCCATTTCGCCATGTGCGCGGAAAGAAGGTGTGCGTCGAGCGCCGCTCGATCCGTCCAGCGTTCCGCGATGTGGATGAGGCCGGGGTCGAGGATGTCCTCGGCATACGAATAGTCGAGACAGCCGGCTTCCGCTCTGGTGGCTTCGATCATGGACGCCATGATCGGGCGCGCCGAGTCCAGCCGGCCCTCGGGAAGCCTGATCGTACCGATAATCAAGAGCATTTTATCGCCTCATCTGTGCAACGGTTTGCCTGATATAGGAACGACACTGTCGGCGCGTCGAGGTCAAACGGAGGCGCGACCTCTCGCTCGGCCACATTGACAGGCCTGCGATGCCAGCCCATGGTAGACCTCTCTTTCATTCACAATCGATACTTTCTTCCCCATGACCGACCTGCAGACCACCATTGATGCCGCCTGGGACAACCGTGACCAGATCAGCCCCGCAACCCAGGGGCCCTTTCGGGACGCCGTCGATGCGGCGCTGTCGGGACTGGATTCCGGCGCCCTGAGGGTCGCCGAAAAGATCGATGGCACCTGGCAGGTCCATCAATGGCTCAAAAAGGCGGTTCTGCTGTCGTTCCGCCTCACCGACATGGCCCTGGTTCAGGGGGGCCCCGGTGATGCCCGCTGGTTTGACAAGGTGCCGCTGAAATTTGCGGGTTGGGATGACGCAACCTTCCGCGCCGCCGGCTTCCGCGCCGTGCCTGGTGCCGTGGTCCGGCGATCGGCCTTCATCGCCCCGGGCGCGGTGCTGATGCCCAGTTTCGTCAATGTCGGCGCCCGTGTCGGCGCGGGCACGATGGTCGACACCTGGGCTTCGGTCGGGTCCTGCGCCCAGGTCGGCCGCAACGTCCATCTTTCCGGTGGCGCCGGGATTGGCGGCGTGCTGGAGCCGTTGCAGGCGGGGCCGGTGATCATCGAGGACGATTGTTTCATCGGCGCGCGTTCCGAGGTCGTTGAGGGCGTGATTGTCGAGCAGGGAGCCATCCTGTCGATGGGGGTGTTCCTGGGGGCCTCGACCCGGATCATCGATCGCCAGACCGGCGAAGTCTTCCAGGGCCGGGTACCGGCCTATTCGGTCGTGGTGCCGGGCGCGCTGCCCGGCAAGCCGCTGCCCGACGGGACGCCGGGCCCCGGCCTGTCCTGCGCCGTGATCGTCAAGCGCGTCGACGAGCGCACGCGTTCGAAGACCTCGGTCAACGAACTGCTGCGCGACTGAATCGTGGTCATGGTTGCGCCCCGCCCCCTGCCGCCCCTGGCGATCGCCCGCGCGCTGATCCGCTGCCGCAGTGTCACCCCGGCCGATGAGGGAGCGCTCGACGTCGCCGCGACGGCGTTGACGGAGCTGGGCTTCACCTGCCACCGCCTGCGCTTCGAGGAACCGGGGACGGCGCCGGTCGACAATCTCTATGCCCGCTGGGGGCGCGACGGCCGCAATCTGTGCTTCGCCGGCCATACCGACGTCGTGCCGCCCGGCGAGCTCGCGGCCTGGACTGTGGACCCGTTCGCCGCTCCGGTGATCGGGGACCGGCTGTATGGCCGCGGGGCATCGGACATGAAGGGGGCGATCGCCGCCTTCATCGCCGCGGCATCGCATCATATCGTGGCCGGACGCCCCGGATCGATCAGCCTGCTGCTGACCGGTGACGAGGAGGGGCCGTCGGTCAACGGCACCGTCAAGGTGCTGCATTGGCTGGCGGAGCAGGGCGAGCGTCTGGACGGCTGCATCGTTGGGGAGCCGACCAATCCCCGGAACCTGGGTGACATGATCAAGATCGGGCGCCGCGGTTCGGTCAATTTCCGCCTGAGGGTCACCGGCGTCCAGGGCCATGTCGCTTATCCGCATCTCGCCGACAACCCGTTGCCGCGACTGTCGCGGATGCTGTCCGACCTGACGGCGACGCCGCTCGATAGCGGCACCGCGTGGTTCGAACCGTCATCGCTGCAGGTGACCACGGTCGATGTTGGCAATCCGGTCATGAATGTGATTCCGGCCGAAGGTCGTGCCGCGTTCAATATCCGCTTCAATGACCAGCATAGCGCGGCCAGTCTTGAAGCCTGGGTCCGCGACCGGCTGGAACGGATCGGCGGCGCCTATCATCTGGAACGATGGGGCAATGCCGACGCCTTTCTGACCCCGCCGGGCACGCTGGTCGAGACCGTTGCCGCCGCGGTGGCCGATGTCACCGGACGGCACCCCGAATTCAGTACCAGCGGCGGGACCTCCGACGCGCGCTTTATCAAGGATTACTGTCCCGTGGTCGAATGTGGTGGTGTCAGTCACTCGATCCACAAGGTCGACGAACATTGTCTGGTCGATGATCTCGACCGGATGGCGGCGATATACGAGGGCATTCTGGGACGCTTTCTCGGATCGATGCCGCCATCATGATCCCCACGATCCACGAAGTGGCTTGCGCGCTGCGCGGGACCTACCGCCTGGCTCGCGGCGATCGCCGCGGTGCCGACGATTTCGAAGACGGCCCCGAGGCGGCATTGCGGTCGTTCTGGGTGGCGCTGGCCGTGTTTCCGCCGTCGATGGCGATGGTCGTGCTGCAGCGCTGGAGCCAGTTCGACGACATCTCCGCAACGCGGATCCTGGTCGTCGAGATGATCTCCTACGTCATCGACTGGGTCGCCTTTCCCCTGGCGATGTTTTACTTCGCGGCGTCGATCGGGCGCAGCCAGCAGTTTTTTCGGTATTTGACGGCCTACAACTGGGCAGGGCTGCCGCAATTGGCGCTTTCGATCCCGGTGGTCGTGATCGGTCAGACCGATCTGCTCGATGACGGGCTGACGACATTGATTGTCATGGTGCTGATCCTGCTGCTGCTGGCCTATCACTGGTTTATCGCCCGCGCGGTGCTTGAGGTCAGCGAGGGCATGGCGGTTGGCGTCGTCGCCCTGGACACCCTGCTGGTGTTCATCGTCAGCCAGGCTACCGACAGCCTGGTTTTGGGGTGAATGCGCTCCGGGCGCGGGCGGGAATTTCAGGTTCGGTGGACCGCCGCACTCAATAGATGGCGCGGATGAAATAAAGGCCGTCGGCGGGCGCGGTGGGACCGCCGCGGCGGCGATCGCAGGCGGCCAGGGCGGCGCCGACATCGGCCTTCGACCAGCGGCCCGCCCCCACCAGTTCCAGCGTGCCGGTGATGTTGCGGATCTGATGATGCAGAAAGCTGCGCGCTTCGGCGCTGATGTGGATCTCTTCCCCAACCCGGGCGACGTTCAGCACGTCCAGCGTTTTGACCGGTGAGTTGGCCTGGCACAGGCTGGCCCGGAACGTCGAAAAGTCATGGCGACCGATCAGAAGCTGGGCCGCATCGTGCATCAAATCGGGATCGAGCGGTCGCGCGACATGCCAGACCCGGCCGCTATCCAGCGCCGGCGGCGCCCGCCGGTTGAGGATGCGATAGACATAGGCGCGGCCCCGGGCCGACAGCCGGGCGTGAAAATCCGTGTCGACGGCTTCGACCGACAGGATCGAAATCGGCTGCGGGCGCAGATAATAGTTCAGGGCGTCGCGCAGCCGCTCGGCCGGCAGGGCCTTGTCAAAATCGAAATGGCAGACCTGCCCCAGCGCATGAACCCCGGCGTCGGTGCGCCCCGCGGCATGGACGCGGACCGTCTCGCCCGACAACCGGGTCACGGCCTCTTCCAGGTGCTGCTGAACCGAGGGACCATTGTCCTGGCGCTGCCAGCCGACGAAGGGCCGGCCATCATATTCGATTGTCAGTTTCCAACGGGACATGGCGGCGATGATAGCGTTTCCGAACCCGCAGGGGGAACAAAACCGTCATTGTTGCGCGGGACGGCGCGGCGGGTCGTCATCAACGGTCAGCCAGCGCGAGCTTGATGCTGATTGCGACGAAGCCTGCGGCGAAGAAACGGTTGATCCAGGTGGTCGCACGTCGCCGCCGGCTCACGAAGCTCCGCATCTGTGCCGCCGCGCAGCCGTACCCGATGAAGATGACGAGCACCATGACCATGAACAGGCCGCCCCGTTCGGCGATCCGGAGCGTCATCCCGCCATCGTCGGGGGCGACGAAGGGCGGGAGCAGGGCGAGAAAGAACACATACATTTTCGGATTGAGGAGGCTGACGACAATTCCACTGCGCAGGATCGATGCCTTGGAATGGGACGCGGCGACGGCACTCACGGGCAACGCCGCGGCGCGGCGCAGTGCCTGCCGGGCCATGAAGAGCAGGTAAGCGATCCCGGCAATCTTGATCGCCGTGAAGGCGATCACCGAGGCGTGGAGAACCGCCGTTATCCCCAGCATCGCGGCGGCAAGGTGGGGGGCAATCCCCAACATACAGCCAAACGCGGCGGCAACACTCGCCGATCGACCGGCTGACAGGCCCGTCGACATCACGAACAGGACACCGGTTCCCGGTGCCGCCGCCACGATCAGGGCGGTTAGCAGAAAATTGATGCTCATCAAGCCCCGTTCCTGTGCGATGCCACGACGGCGGGAACGCCGGAGGAGCGTCCCGGGGGCAGCATAAGCGGAGATCGGGTGAGCCGGGAACCATTTCATTGATGCAGCCGCGTGCATCCCGCTGATCCGGAAAAACAATGGATCTTTACCATTTTCACCGCGAAAATAATTGAAAAAAAGAAAATATCAGGTAAATTTCCTGAATGGATGAGCTTGATCTTCAAATTTTGCGGCTGCTGCAAAGTGACAACCGGCGCGCTGCGGCGGAACTCGCTGAAATTGTCGGCTTGTCGGTTTCGGCCACGAGCGATCGGGTCCGGCGCCTGAACGCCACCGGTGTCATCGCCGCCAACCGTGCCGTCGTCGATGCGCGGCAGGTCGGCGCCACACTGTGCGCCTTCATCTTCGTTGATCTGGAGCCCCGGGCCGATGAGCGCGCGCTGGCTGCCGCCCTCCGGGCTGTGCCGGAGGTGCTGGAGGCGCACCACATCACCGGCCCGCACGCCTGGCTGCTGAAATTGCGGGTGCGCGACACCGCGGCATTGCAGCATCTTCTGGTTGACCAGCTCAAGCCGTTGCCCGGCGTACTCCGGACCGAGACGATCATCGTGCTCGATACCGCAAAGGAGACCACCGAACTGGGCCTGGACGCGGTCTTGCCCCCGCGGGGTGGTGTGTGATGGTGGGGATTGGTGCGATCCTGGCCCAAGGTGCCGCCCTGGGCTTTGCCATTGCGGCGCCGGTCGGGCCGATCGGCCTGCTGTGTATTCGGCGAACCCTGGTGCAGGGAGCCGGCGTCGGCTTGGCCTCGGGGGTCGGGGCTGCGGCCGCGGATGCCTGTTATGGGTTGCTGACCGCCCTGGGCCTGGGGACGTTGGCGTCCTTGCTGGTGGCGCACACCGCGTTGCTCCGGATCGGTGGCGGACTGCTGCTGGCTGTCCTGGGTTTGATGGCCCTGCGCCATGCGGTTGTCGCGACCGGGACCACCAACCAAACCGGCGGTGGGCGTCCGGCCACCGGGTTGTTCCTGGCATTCGGCTCGACATTCGTTCTGACACTGGCCAATCCGGCGACGATTTTGTCGTTTGCCGGTGCCGTCGCGGCTTTGGCCAGCCCGGGCGACACCGCTGCCGGTTCTCTGGAGACGACGACCGGCAATGGCCTGGCCCTGGTTGCCGGGGTGTTTGCCGGCTCGGTCGCCTGGTGGCTGATCCTGGTCAGTGGTGTCAGCGTGGCGCGGCACGCCCTGAGCGCGACCGCGATCCGCGTGATCGAGGCCATCGCCGGTGCGGCATTCCTGGGCCTTGGTGCCTATGCGATCCGCGCCGGCCTGTGATCGTTACCGCTCGGCCAGCGCCAGCTTGACCCCCAGCGCGACGAAGCTGGCCGCGAAGGTCCGACGCATCCAGGCAATCACGGTGGTCCGGCCGATGACAAAGCGGCGCAGTTGGGCCGCGAACAGCCCGTAGCCGATGAAGACCACCAGGGTTACGGCCATGAAAATGCCGCCCAGTTCGCTGATCCGGAGCAGGGGAGCGGCCTCATCGCCGGTGACGAATTGCGGCAGAAAGGCGAAGAAGAAGATCGAGAGCTTGGGGTTGAGGATGTTGAGCAGAATCCCGCTGGTGATGATCCGGGCCGGCGATCGGCGCGTTCCGGCCGCGTCGAGCGCGAAGGATCCGTTGTCCTTCAAGGTTTGCCAGGCCATCAGCAACAGATAACCGACGCCGGCAATCTTGATGCTCTGGAACGCCAGCGCCGAGGCGTGGAGAACCGCGGCCAATCCCAGCAGGGCGGCGGCGAGATGCGGCACGATCCCCAAGGTACAGCCCAGCGCCGCCAGCAGGCTGGCCCGTTTGCCGTGCGACAGGCCGGCGCCCAGGGTGTAGAGAACGCCGGTTCCGGGGGCGAGGACGACGATCAGAGTCGTGATCAGGAAGTTGATGCTCATTGGGTGGACACCCTTGCGGACGAGAGGGATGATCAAGGACAAGGCGCCGCTGCGGTCCTACCCGCGATCCCGGCGGCTTTCGTGCTATGGCGGGCAGGATGCCGGTTCGGCGCCGTGCTGTTCCAGCCACGCCTTCAAGGCGACGGCGTTGTTGTGCTGCCGATCCCGGGCGCCATAGAGGAGGGTGACCGGACCCCGGCGAAGGTGTTCGAACAGATCCTTGACCGCCGATTGAGCGGCGGGCGCCTCCAGTTCGGTGGCATAGGCGGCGCAAAACAGGTCCCAGTGATCGGGGGCGGCGTGGACGCGTTTGCGCAGCGCGGTGCTCGGCGCGACATCCCGCAGCCAGAGATCGATCAGGGCCTTGTCTTTGGCGATGCCCCGCGGCCAGAGCCGGTCGACCAGGATCCGGGTTCCGTCGTCGGCCTGCGCCGGCTCATAGACGCGCTTGACCCGCGGCGCCGGGATCGGATGCTGTGTCGGACTGTCGCCGGGCTCGCGCAGCGGATCCATGCGTGATCTTTCCGTCGGTGTGCCCGCAGTCTCGCGAGCGAGGGTCATGATGATGGGTGTCCGGCCGTGTCGGCCGTCGACAACCACCATCCCGGGCCGGCAAGCCAACAGGTCTCGTCGGGCTCCGCCGGGGCGCGCCGCAGCGATTTGACAGAGGCGCCGCGGTCGCGCGCCAACGCCAACTCAAGCCGGCGGCCGATGTCGGGATCGCGCGCGCCATTGAAGTCAATGAATCCGGCGGCGCACAGAAAACGTGCGGCGTAAAGCCCGGCCGACTGGCGCGTGACCCGCAGCATCCCACCCAACCCCTGATCCGTGGTCATCGGCAGGACCAGCCGTCCGCCTGGCTTGAGGGCGTCGAGCCAGGCCGGAAGCGGATGCGTCGCGCCGGCGCTGACAATGATCATGTCCGCCGGATCAAAGGCCGTGCTCGATCCATCGATATTGAGAACCGAGGCTTGTCGCCACGGTGCAAGCGCGGCTCGTGCGCGCTCCGCGAGTGCCGTGTCGATTTCGACGGCGATGACCGCGCCCGTGACCCCGACGATTTCGGCGGCGATCGCGCTGTAATAGCCGGTGCCGCAGTCGAGATGCAGCACATGCGCCCCGGCCGTGAGGCTGAACTGGTCGAACAGGGCGGCCCATAGGCTCGGCTGACCATTGTTGATGCCGCGTGCCTTGTCGAGGGCGATCAGGGCATTGTGATAGACGTGGCGGGGGTCGGCATCCGCCGTGGTCCAATAGTCCGCCGGATGGTCCGCCGGACCCATTGGACTCTTGATGTGCCACGGTCCGGGACCAACGAAGCGCTCGCGGGGCACCGTGGCAAAGGCGTCAATCACGGCGGATGTTCGCACATGCGCCGTGAAACGCAGGTCTTCGGCGTAGCAACGTCGTGCCATTCTGATCGATAGGGCCATCGCGATTGATCCTGGCGCGAACGGTTGCCTTGGTGGCCCGGATCATAGCGGATGTTTTAGTGACCGGGCGAGGTGTTTTCCGTCGGTGCGGTTGCGGGGCTTGGGCCTTTCGTCAGGGGGAGCCCAAGGGGTTCGCGGACGCGCCTCACGCTCAGCATGATCGTCTCGCCTCGCTCCCGAACGGGGTTGTCCGTAAGATACCACCGGCCCTGGGCGACGCGGGAGCCGGTGGGCCGGGATTTACAGCCGGGTGAACGCCGCCAGAATCTCGTCGGTAATCGCCTTCTGCCGAGCCGGATTATCCTTCAAAGACGGGGTTCTGGCGAAATATTCCTGCAACCGGTCGCCCAATGTCGGGTTGCCGAGAAAGAAACCGTTGACCTCACCCTCGCCGATCTGGTGGGCGACAATGGCTGCCGCCGGGCCAAAGCCCTGAACGGTGATCCAGGGCGTGCGCAGGCCCAGGGTTTGGTCGGGCGTACCGACGATCCGCAGAGGCAGCGTGGTCCGGATGTCGCGTGACGAACTGCCGATATTGATGACGACGTGGCCCGGTTGGATTACCCAGTCACCGGCGGCCGGATCGAACGAGGCCAGGTCGCGGTGATTCAGGGTGAATTGCAGCGTCCTGGTTTCGCCGGGATCGAGTTCGACCTTCTGGAAACCCTTCAGCTCCTGATAGGGCCGGTCCAGGGGCGTCGCCTTTTCGTGGACATAGAGCTGTGCGACCTCCTGCCCCCGGACTTTGCCGCTGTTGGTCACGTCGACGCTGACCGTGACCGGCTGCTCGTGGCTCAAATCAAGCTGCGCTGTGCTGATCCGGGCGTTGTCATAGCGGAAGGTGGTGTAGGACAGGCCATGGCCGAAGGCATAGGCCGGTTCGATCCCCTTGGTGTCGTAATACCGATAGCCGACATAGATGCCCTCGCCATAATCCACCGTGCCATTGTAGCCGGGGAAATTGCCGAACGAGGGCGAATCCTGGATCTTCCTGAGGAAGGTGGTGGGCAGCTTGCCCGAGGGATTGACTTTGCCGGCGACGACGTCGGCGACGGCGACCCCGGCCTGTTCCCCTGGTAACCAGGTCAGCAGGATGGCATCGGCGGCGTCCCGCCAGCTCATGACTTCGATCGCCGCGCCAACATTCAACAGCACGACGACCTTTTTTCCCTGGGCGTGGAACGCGCGGGACACGGCTTTGACGAGTTCAACCTCCTCCGGAAGCATCGCCATGGAGAAGCGATCAGCGCCCTCGGCCGAATTGCGACCGAAGGCGACGACCGCGACATCGCACTGCGCCGCCGCCCTGGCAATCGCTTTCGTTGCAACACCCTCGACCAGGTCCGCACCATCGGCGTCGGTCACCGGGGTCAGCCCGGCTTTTTTGAAACCGTCCTGCAGCGATACGATCCGCGCCGGATCGGCGTTGACCTGGGCGCTGCCGCCACCACCGATGATGAAGGCCCGGGCGTCATGGCCGAATAGCGCGACTTTCGCCGCTTTCGCCAGCGGCAGGGCATGGCCGTCATTCTTCAGCAGCACAAGGCCTTCCTCGGCCACGGTGCGGGCGACGGTTTCCGCCGGGCCCAGGTCCGGCTTGCCGGTGGGTTTGTTGCCGTTGAAGACCGGCGTCTTCACGACGGTCCCCAGCATATGGCGGATGTTCTCGTCGATCACGCTTTGCGGCAACGCGCCGGATTGCAAGGCGGCCAGAACCACCGCCCCGGGATCATGGTCGCTGACGCCGGGCAATGCGCCCCCGGGCATGATCAGGTCGTTGCCCGCCTTCAGCGCCGCGACCGGATCCTTGACCGCAAACCAGTCGGACATGACGAAGCCGTCAAAGCCCCACTGCTTGCGCAGGATCTCGGTCAGCAGATAGGCGCTTTGGCTGGCGAATGTGCCATTGATCGAGGGGTACGCGCTCATCACCGCCCAGGGCTTGGCCTGTTTCACCGCCATTTCGAAGGCGGGCAGGTAAATCTCACGCAACGCGCGTTCCGGGACGATCTCGTTGATCGTCATCCGGTTCGTTTCCTGGTTGTTGGCGGCAAAATGCTTCAGCGTTGCGCCCACGCCGGTGGCCTGGATGCCCTCGACATAGGCGGTGGTCATCATCCCCGCGAGATAGGGGTCTTCGGAGAAATATTCGAAATTCCGGCCATTGAGGGGATTGCGCTGGATGTTCAGCGCCGGCCCCAGCAGGACATCGACGCCGAAGGCCTTGGCTTCGGCACCGATCGCGCTGCCGATCTTGGCCACCAGAGCCGGATTCCACGTCGCCGCCATGGCGGCACTGACCGGGAAGGCCGTGGTGTAACGCACGGCCCCGCCGGTCACACCGCCCAGGCGCAGCCCGACCGGGCCGTCACTGAAGACCACTTCGGGAATCCCGAGCCGCGGAATGCCATAACTCGAACCGGCAACACCGGGAACCGCGGTGGCGTTGTTCATCCCCATGCCGACGACGAAACGGGCCTTTTCCTCCGGGGTCATCGCCGCGATCACGGCATCGATCGATGCCGCATCGGTCAATTTGACGTCGGCCGCGACGGCGATCCGCGTCGTCGCGGCGCCCGCCAACAGGGTGGTCACGAAACAGGCACCAAGGCCTGTTCGTCTCATTGAAGTCATGCAACTCATTTTTTTTGCCGCCTTTTTCTTCTTGTCAGGACCGCAGCAGTCCTCTTGTCATCTCCTGATAATAAATCGGGGCCAGGGGTTCAACCGGTCCGACGCCGCAGGACCGGGCGGGACGCCGCGGCAATCCAGCAGAACTGCCGGCAAATGCCGGTTCAGCGTGGCAGGGTGCCGCCGATGGCATCAGAGGCCGGATGGCTGGTACAAGAGCACGTTTCGGCGAAGACAGACACTTTATTGCTGTCAAAGATTGAGTGGTTTCGCGACGACGACGAGTTGCTATTCGAGGATCGTTCCGCCGCCGCGGTCCCAGACCATGGCCCAGAACTGCTGGCTCCAATCGGTCTGATGTCCGTCGAGGTAGCGCGATCTGCCGAGCGCCGTGCCCAACCGCGCCATCAGTGCGGCGAACGCCGTGTCGGCAGGATTGGCCGTAAGCCAAATCCGGCCCAGCACATAGGAAAGCAGGGCATGGAAGAGGGTGATTCGGGTCGCCTTCTGCGCATCGTAGGCGCGTCGGCGCATCTCCAGGAGCGCATGTGAATGCGCGCCCGGCTGGTCTGCGTCATAAAAACGATCGAGGCGAAGTTGCCATTGCGCGAGGTCGCGACCGTAATGTGCATAAGATTGAGTGGCGTGGGCGAACTGCCTCATAAAGGTGGACCAAGATTCGCTCCAGAGCCCCGTGCCGCAGTTCGGCCAGACATTCTCGTCGAGCCATTTCCGCAAATTGCCGGCCTTCAGTTTGTCCGAATCCCATTCGAGTAATTTCGCTTCGGCTTCGGGGTGGCCGCACACGCCCAGTTCGATGATGCTGATGGCTTCTACGCATTGCCTCGTCAGTGCCAATGCGTTTGCGTGCATCCCACCTCGGTTCGCCTGATTCGCTAGAAATAACGTGTCGAGAACGAACCAAGCCGCCAGCACTGATGCCGATCTTACCTGCAAACCGATTTTAATATCTGGTACGATATCAGTGATACGACGCACTATCTGAGGTGTCGCTTCTTCGCTGATTTCAAACCATTCGGGTACCGGGCGCGTCATTTTCCTATTTTAGCGGCCAGTGGCCACGTTTGCCATGAATATCGCGACCTGTGCCATATGGGCGCGTTGAGCGTATCGTGCGCCGAATGACTGAACGAGAGCGATCTCCGCAAGTTCGGCGCTGCGTGTCAGTCGCGATACGCTGATGGACATCGTGGCGGCCGGTGACGGCATCACGCTCACCGGCGATGGCACATCCGGTTATCGCCGCGACGCCGACTTCACCACATCCCGTTTGTCGCAGTCGGTCGAAACGCGGGGGGATCAAGTCCCCGGCGTGATGACCGCTCCGACCGGCAGGGCGAAACCGCGCAGCAGCGCCCCGCCGTCGACCGGGGCTTTGCCGGGCCGCTGGACCCGGGTCAGGCGCAGGGCGCCACCATCCCCGGTCGCGATCGTCAAGGCGCTGTCGATCAGGGTTCCTGGGGCGGTGCCGGGCGATGGTGCCGGCGCGATCACGGCGCTCAGGACCTTGATGCGCTCGCCGGCGGCATCGAACCCGGTGCCGGGCCAGGGATTGAGGGCACGGATCTGACGATGCAGCGTCGGCGCTGATCGGGTCCAGTCGAGCAGGCCTTCGTCCTTGGTCAGTTTCGCCGCGTAGGTGACACCGTCTTCCGGCTGGGGCACCGCGGGCAGGGTTCCGGCCGCGACGCCGGCGACGGCGTCGACGATCAGATGGGCGCCCAGCGCCGCCAGTTGATCATGGAGTTCGGCAAAGGTGCTGTCCGGGCCAATCGGCACCGCGGCCGCCGACAGCATGGCGCCGGTATCGAGACCCGCGTCCATCTGCATGATCGTGATCCCGGTCTGCGGGTCGCCGGCCAGGATCGCGCGGTGGATCGGCGCCGCGCCACGCCACCGCGGCAACAGGGAACCGTGGATGTTCAGGCAGCCGAGCCGCGGCGCGTCCAGGATCGGCCGGGGCAGGATCAGGCCATAGGCCGCGACAACCGCGAGATCCAGCTCGAGGGCGGCGAAGGCCGCCGACTCGGTCGGGTTGCGCAGCGATTTGGGGGTCCGTACCGGCACGCCCCGGGCCTCGGCACAGGCCTGGACCGGTGACGGTCGGATCTGGTGGCCGCGACCGGCCGGGCGCGGCGGCTGACTGTAGACGCAGGCCACGCTGTGGCCGGCGTCGAGCAAGGCGGTCAGGGCCGGCACCGCGAAATCCGGGGTGCCCATGAAGGCCAGTCGCAACGGGCTCACGCGTATGCCTTGGATTTCTTGAGCTTTTGCAGCTTGCGCAGAATGATGCCGCGCTTCAGCGACGAGATGTGGTCGACGAACAACTGGCCTTCGAGATGATCCATCTCATGCTGGATGCAGGTCGCCAGCAGCCCTTCGGCCTCCAGCTCCTGCACCGCATCGGCTTCGTCGCGATAGCGGACGCGGCAGCGCGACGGCCGTGGCACGTCGGCATAGAATTCCGGCAGGGACAGGCAGCCCTCATTGCAGACGCTGAGCTCTTCGGAGACCCAGAGCAGTTCGGGATTGGCCATGCGATAGGGTTGGGGCGGTGCGGTTTTTTCGGCGACGTCGACAACAATCACCCGTTCCAGCACGCCGACCTGCGGCGCGGCGAGACCGATTCCCGGGGCCAGATACATGGTTTCCAGCATGTCTTGCATCAGCGTGACAATGCGGGTGTCGACCCGATCAACCGGGCGCGCCTTGAGCTTCAGCCTTGGATCGGGGGCGATGATGATGGGAAGGACCGTCATGGAAGGGTGCTGGACGACTTTCGGGGTTTTCGGTGGCAGGGTTTTCGGCGGCAGGGTTTTCGGGGACAGTGTATACGGCGCGGGTCACAGACGCATCGCCGGGGCCCGAGTGTCGCAGATAGGGCAGCCAAGCGATAGCGTCAAGGTGGCGGGGCCGCGGTCGGCGGCGCAACCTGGTCCGGCATCGCCGATTCGGCGACCGCGGTCAGCAGGTCCGGCGCCTGGATCGTCCGCGGTGCCAGGTCGATCGGCGCCGGTTCGGGCACCGTGCCGTCGCCGCCGGCGACATGGAGCTCGCGCAGCCGGCGGGCCGAGACCAGAACCCGGGTTTCGAGCGAGCCGACGGCGGCGTTGTAGCTGCCGACCGCCTTGGCCAGTTGGCCGCCGAGATGGGTCATGTGTCCGCCGAGATCGCCGAGCCGCTTGTAAAGTTCGGCGCCGACGGCGGCGATCTGCCGGGCGCTTTGCGCCAACCCCTCCTGCCGCCAGCCATAGGCCACCGCGCGCAGCAGGGCGATCAGCGTTGTCGGGGTCGCCAGGATCACACCGTGATCGGTGATGCCGGTTTCGATCAGGCTGGGATCCTGTTCCAGGGCGGCACTGAAAAAGGTCTCGCCCGGCAGAAACAGGACCGTGAATTCCGGGGTGAGTTCGAGCTGATCCCAGTAGGATTTGGCGCCCAGTTTGCGCATATGCTCACGCACCTGCCGGGCATGACGGACCAGGCAGTCGCGCCGGGTGGCGTCGTCGGTCGCGGCCACGGCATCGAGATAGGCGTCGAGCGGCGCCTTGGCGTCGACCAGGATCGTCTTGCCCCCGGGCAGCTTGACCGCCAGATCGGGGCGCAGCCGCCCGTTCTCGCCGGTCAGGGTGATTTGTTCGAAGAAATCGCAATGGTCGACCATGCCGGCCAGCTCGACGACCCGGCGCAACTGGATCTCCCCCCAACGCCCGCGAACCGCCGGCGCCCGCAGCGCCCGGACCAGGCCGCCGGTTTCTTCGCGCAGCGCGCGCTGGGTTTCGATCAGGCTCGACACCTGCTGACGCAGGCCCTCATAGGCGCCGACGCGCTCCTTTTCCAGCGACTGGATCTGATCGTCGATCCGCTGCAGCGAGGTGCTGACCGGGACCAGCAGATTGGCGATCGCACCCTGGCGCTGGGCCAGGTCGTCGCGGGCGCCCTCCTGAAACCGGGACATGGCCTCATGGGCCAGGGTGATGAAGCTTTGGTTGTTCTGACGCAACGCGTCGGCGGACAGGGCCCGGAAGGTATCGCCCAGGCGATGCTCGGCCCGGTCGAGTGCCGCGATTTTCTCGACCATCGCCTGGCGCTCGCGGTCCAGCATGACCTCGAGCTGGGCGGTCCGGATGCGTTCGGATTCCAGATCATGGCGCAGGGCGTCGCATAGCTGTTCGTAGCCGTCCAGGCCGCGACGCAGCCGTTCGATCTCCTGGCGGCCGGTATCGATCCAGGCCAGCAGATCGGCCTCGCGGCGACCAAATTCGCGGCGCAGGCCGACCACGCTCTGGCGACTGGCGGCGAAGGCGATCAGGGTGGCGATCAGAAGGACGACCAGGCCGGCGACCAGCAACAGCACCGCCAGGACCGGCGGTTCAAAGGAAAACGGCATCAACGACCTGATCGTGGTGGCTCTGGGCGCGGGGCGGCTTGCCGGGCACGCCGCGAAGGGCTTTATCCTAGCGGCCTGCCCGGGGGATGTCGATCACGCCCTGATATCAACGCCCTGATATCAACGTCACGATCCCAAGGCCGTGCTATGGGGCCCGGTCGTCGGCCAGCAGCGTGCGCAGCTTGCGGTTCGCCCGGCTTTTGCGGGACAGCAAAGTCCCCAGCGGTTCGTTGCGCTGTGACGCCACCTCGCGAAAGGACGATCCGTCGATCTCGACGGCGGTCCAGACAGCGCGTTCCGCCGGGGTCAACCGGCGCAGCGCGGCCTGGATCCGTTCGCGCTGTTCGGTCCGCATCAAGGCCGCCTCCGGGTCCGGTGCCGGATCGGCGGCGTCGATTGCCTCCGCCGCGCCCGCAAGCGGGCCCGGTGCGGCGACCACGGCGCTGGCGCGACGGCGGCGGAAGGCGTCGGTAACGGCACGGGCCAGGGCTCCGTAAAGATAGGCGGTGACGTCTTCGACCTGGGCCAAAAGGTCGGCCCGTTCGAACAGGCGCAGCACCACATCCGAAACAATGTCTTCCGCCTCGGCGTTGCCGTCGCGGAACAGACGCGCTTCGACGAAGCGCGTCAGGCGGCCGCGGTCGCGGCGGAAGACCTCGGTCAGACGGTGTCGCTCGCCAGTGGGATCATGGCTCATGGGTTTCGTCTGACGGGGGCTCGGTGCGGCTGCGTTGCTCATACGCCTTGAAGGCCGCTTCGCCTTCCGTGTGCCACCAGGCGGCGTAGCGCCCGAACGAAGGCTCGTGACGCCGGTGATGCCAGCGACCGTGACCGGAACCATGCGAGAAGCGGCCGGTGAACAGCCGGGCCAGGATCAGCAGTCCGATGGCCTGCCAGAAGGTCAGGGGTGGCAACGACGAAATCGCCGGCAGAATGGCATTCCAGAGCATCATTGTGACAAAGCCGAGCACGACGGCGATGGCGGCGGCGGCCAGAAGGCCGAACAGGACACAGCCCGCGACGCGCAGGGGCCAGGGCAGGCCATGCCAATAGGCGTGGCCCCGGCAATTTTTGTCTCCGGCATCGCGGTGGCAGCAGGCGTGAAACATCGTCTTATCCTTGATCATGGGGGCACCGCAGGTCGCCCCTGCGGTGCTCACTCATCGACCAGGACGGTTGGCGCCGATGTTTTATTGCAGCGGCTGAGGATTTTTTGCGGATGGCGCCGCTACATCGGCCGCCGCGCGCGCAGCGCGGTCGCCAACGTGCCATCATCGAGATAATCCAGTTCGCCGCCCAGCGGCACGCCATGGGCCAGCCGGGACACGGTGATTGCGCAGTCGGCGAGGCGTTCGGTGACGTAATGCGCGGTGGTCTGGCCGTCGACGGTGGCGTTGAGCGCCAGGACGACCTCACGAACCGCAGTCCCGGTGGCGCGCTGGACCAGGCTCGTGATCCGCAGATCGTCGGGACCGACGCCATCAAGCGCGGACAGGGTTCCGCCCAGCACGTGATAGCGGCCGCGAAAGGCCCCGCTGCGCTCCAGCGCCCAGAGATCGGCGACATCCTCGACAACGCACAGGATACTGTCGTCGCGCCGCGGATCGCTGCACAGGGTACAAGGCTCGCGGCTGTCCAGATTGCCGCAAATCGGGCAAACCACGATGGTCCGCGCCGCCGTCGCCAGAGCGTCGGCAAGCGGCAGCATCAGGATATCGCGCTTCTTGATCAGGTGCAGCGCCGCGCGGCGCGCCGACCGTGGCCCCAGCCCTGGCAGCTTGGCCAGAAGCTGGATCAGCCGATCGATGTCCGGTCCGATCATCGGCGCTCCGGTTTCGCTGCTGGGGGAAGCGGACGATCAGAACGGCAGCTTGATGCCCGGCGGCAGTTTCAGGCCGCCCATCAGCTTCTGGGTCTCTTCGGCGACCTGCGCCTCGACCTTGCCTTTGGCGTCGTTGTAGGCGGCGATCAGCAGGTCCTCGAGCACCTCGATTTCCTCGGGGTCGACGACCGCCTTCTCCAGCTTGACGCGCTTCACTTCGCCCTTGCCGTTGAGCGTGATGCGCACCATGCCAGCGCCGGCCTGGCCGTCGACGATCACGTCGGCCAGCTTGGTCTGCATCTCCTCCATCTTGGCCTGCATCTGCTGGGCCTGCTTCATCATCTGGCCGATATTTTTCATCGCTCAAAACTCTCCATCTTCGAACCCGAACGCCGGGTCAGGATCGGGCGCTGTATCGCCGATTTCATCGTCATCGCCAAGCCCCGGTTCTGTTGGCGGCGGACTTTCGACATCGGTGACGCCGATAATCCGCGCCCCCGGAAAGGCCTGAAGGATTGCCTGAACATGGGGATGCCGGGCCGCTTCTTCGAGAAGCCGTGCTTTGGCGGCGTGCTGTTGCTCGTTCAGGGTCGGTTCACCCGGCGCCCCGGAGACGCTGACGATCCAGCGCCGGCCGGTCCATTCGCTCAACAGGCTGGAGACCCGGTTGGCCAAGTTGGCCGAGGCCGCGGGGCTGGGGCGGATTTCCAGCATCCCCGGCTCCAGGCGCACCAGATGGACCGCCGAAAACAGCTCACCATAAAGCCGGCCTTCGCGATGTTCGGCAAACAGGTCGACGAGGGCGCGGAAACTGGTCGGCACCGGTGTCAGCATGGCGGCCGATTCGGTCTCGGGTTCCGCCATCGTCATGACCGGAAGCGGCGCGGGTTCGGCGTGCTGGGACGGGGCGATCATTCGGGGCACCGCGGCCAGGGCGACGGCGCCGCCGTCACGCCGGATCGCGCCGGTGCCGTTGCTCCCACCATGGACGCCTTCGCCACCACCACTGCTGCCGCCCGGGGGCCGGCTGGCCGCTGCGGCATCGATCTGGCGAACCAGGTCGGCTGGTGTTGGCAGGTTGGCGCCATAGGCCAGGCGGATGATGACCATTTCAAGGGCCTGGTGCGGGCTGGGGGCGCTCTGAACCTCGCCCAGTCCCTTCAACAGCATTTGCCAGGCCCGGGCCAGCACCGGCATCGACAATTTGCGCGCCAGATCGCCACCGCGGTCCCGTTCGGCCTCCGGAATGCCCGGGTCCGCCACGGTCTGAGGCACGACCTTGCACCGGGTCAGGAAATGGGTGAAGTCGAGCAGATCCTGGACGATCACCAGCGGGTCGGCACCGGCCCGGTGCAGATCGGCGGCGATGTCGAGGGCGGCCGCCGGTTGCCCCGACATCGCCGCGGCGAATAGGTCGACAATGATGGTGCGGTCGGCCAGGCCCAGCATGTCGCGGACCTGGAGCGCGGTCACCGCGTCACCGCCCAGCGCGATCGCCTGGTCGAGCAGGCTGAGCCCGTCGCGGACCGAGCCGTCGGCGGCCCGCGCGATCAGCGCCATGGCGTCGGGATCGACCGCCACCGCTTCCTGCGCGGCGATTCGATTGAAATGGGTGATCAGGGTGGGGCCGTCGACCCGACGCAGGTCGAAGCGCTGGCAACGCGACAGCACCGTGACCGGAACTTTGCGGATTTCGGTCGTGGCGAAGACGAATTTGACATGGGGCGGCGGCTCTTCGAGCGTCTTCAACAGGGCGTTGAAAGCGTTCTTCGACAGCATGTGCACTTCGTCGATGATGTAGATCTTGTAGCGCGCCGAGACGGCGCCATAGCGGACACCGTCGATGATCTCGCGGATATCGTCGACACTGGTGCGGCTGGCGGCGTCCATCTCCATGACGTCGACATGCCGGTCCTGGGCGATGGCGCGGCAATGCTCGCAGTGGCCGCAGGGCTCGGTGGTCGGCCCGCCGGTTCCATCGGGGCCGATGCAATTGAGCGCGCGGGCGATGATGCGGGCGGTCGTGGTCTTGCCGACACCACGGACCCCGGTCAACATGAAGGCCTGGGCGATGCGTCCGGAACGGATCGCATTGGTCAGGGTCCGCACCAACGCTTCCTGGCCGATCAGTTCCGCGAAGGTGCTGGGGCGGTATTTCCGGGCCAGAACGCGGTAGGCGACCGTCGGCGTTGCGGCAGGGGGGGGCGCCGCGGCAAGGGGGGCCGGCGTGGTGGCGGGTGTCGTGTCGATGATCGTTGTGTCGGACAAGGGAAAACCCGGTCGAAAGCCTGTGCGGATCCGCAGTCTAGCGGCTGTCGCCGGTGTTGTCGCCCCGTCTGGACAGGGGCCGTGGCACCCCTGTTGGCCGCCACGGACCCGGCGGTGCCGGACCCTGTGATGGGCCGGGGGAGTGGGAGGCTGAACAAACGACCCGAGCCAGAACTCGTTGCGGCTGCTTCCTTCCGGACCTGACCGGATTGGCGAGGAGCTCGTCCGCCGCCAACCTCCCGGGCGACTATATGACGTTTCCGTGTGGCCGCGGCAAGCGGTAAAGGCGGGCGCACGGCTTTTTTGGTAGCGCGGCCCCTGGCTGGCGATGGTGCGGGATTTTCGATACGGCTCCGTGGCGGATGTGTAAATTGGCCGCATGCTCTCGTTTCGTCGCAGCCTTTCCGTCCGTCTGCTGGTTTTGACCGCGTTCTTTGTTCTGGTCGCGGAAGTGCTGATCTTCACCCCCTCGATCGCGCGCTATCGCAGGGCCTTTCTCGAAGAACGGCTGGCCTCGGCCCATCTGGCGGCGCTGGCGATCGATGCCGCCCCGGATTTCATGGTGACCAAGCCGCTGGAACAGATGCTGCTGCATCATGTCGGGGCCTGGTCGATCGAGGTGACACAGCCCGGGATGCGCGTTCATATGCTGAGCACGCCGATGCCGCCGCGGATCGATGCCCGGTTCGTCGTGGAACAGGGAAACTGGTGGCGCATGACCCGCGATGCCGTGATGGTCCTGGCTGGTGGGCCGCCGCGGGTCATCGAAGTTGAAGGGCCGTCGCCCAAGGATCCTACGGCGCGGGTTGCCGTCGTCATGGATGAGGCGCCGATGGTGGCCGCGATGATCGCCTATTCCGGGCGCATGCTGACGGTGTCGGTCGTGATCTCGCTGCTGACCGCCGGGTTGCTGTATGTCAGTCTGGATCGCCTGCTGGTGCGACCGATGCGGCGCATCGTGGCCAGCATGACCGCGTTTCGTGCCGATCCGGAATTTGCGCCGCCGCTGTTCCCGAGTCGACGCCACGACGAGGTTGGGGTCGCCGAACACGAGCTGGTGGATTTGCAGCATACGGTGCGGACGGCGTTGCGCCAGCAGGCCCGGCTGGCTGCCCTGGGTCAGGCGGTCGTCCGGGTCAATCACGATCTGCGCGGGATCCTGGCGACGGCATCGCTGATCTCGGAGCGTTTGACCGGCAGCGGCGATCCCGAGGTGCGCCGCGCCGCCGCCCGGTTGCTCGAGACCATCGACCGCGCCGCCGATCTGTGCAGCAGGACGCTCAGCTATAGCCGTGATGGCCTGCCGCCGTTTCAGCCGGTTCCGGTTGTGCTCGACACCGTGGTCGCGGCCGTGATCGCGGATCTGCCCGATCCCGCCGTGTGCCTGAACCGGATTCCCGAAGGGCTTCAGGTTTCCGCCGACGCGGACCAACTGGCGCGCGCCCTGGGCAATCTGGTCGTCAATGCGGTTCAGTGCGGTGCCGATCAGGTCACGCTGCGCGGCCGGGTTGCCGCGGGCCGGGTCCAGGTGACGGTTGCGGACAATGGACCGGGGCTGGCACCGCGGGCTCAGGCCCATCTGTTCCAGCCCTTCGCCGGCTCGGCCCGTCCCGGCGGCACGGGGCTGGGACTGGCGATCGCACGCGAGATCATCCGTGCCCATGGCGGCGACGTCCGGCTTGAGCAAACCGGGCCGAGCGGAACCTGCTTCAGCCTCGATCTGCCCCTGGCCGATCAACGGTCGCGGGCAACTGCGGGGGACCGCGAGCGGCGGGCAGAGAGCGATTGACAGCCTCGTCCCAGTGTGGATCATCGGCCCCATCAGATCATCATCTCAGGGAGTTGGCAGCGTGTCGAATTGGATCAAGGGCGGCGTCGCCGGGCTGATCGGCCTCTTGAGTCTGTTTGTGGCGGACAACGCCCATGACGGGACCTTCTATTATGGCGGGTTCATCTTTTTTATCGCCGCAGTCCTGTTCATCTTCCGTCTGATCAAGGACAGCTACGATGCGATCGACGCGGCGCGAACCGTGTCGTCACCGCACTGACGCGGCGCGGCGCCGGACGCGCGTCGTCCAGGACAAGGCCAATGCGATCAGGCCGGCGCCCAGGACGTCGATCGATCGGATCGGTCGGTCAAACACGACGTGTGACAGGACAATCCCGATAAACGGATTGAGAAGATGATAGGATGAGGCGGTGGCAGCACCGCTTTTCCGGATCAACAGCAGCCACAGCGCCATGCCGCCGATGGTGACGCCAATCGCCAGATAGCTGATGGCAAACATCGCGGTCGCGGATGGCAGCGCAAAGGTCTCGCCGCGGGCCATGGCGATCGGTGCCAGGGCCAGAACACCGGCGACCGATTGCCAGAAATTGACCGGGACGATGGGCAGCCGTCGCGCCTTGCCGCGAAACAGCACGGTCGCCAGCGAGAATGCCACCGTCCCCGCGATCGCAAACGATAACCCGACCGGGTCGGGCCGCGCTGGTGTACCGATGCCGGAAATCATGACGACGCCGAGGAAGCCCAGGGTGGTTCCGGCGATCTTGTGGCCGTCGACGCGATCCAGCCCCAGGGCGAATGCCGCCACCATCGTGATAAAAGGCGCGCAGCTGACGACGACGACCACAAGTTCCGGTCTCACCGTCATCAAGGCCGAAAAAGTGAGGCCGAGATACAGGGCGTTGTTCATCAGCCCGAGGGTGAGACCAAGAAGGATCGTTCTTGTCTGGAACAAGACGGGTAAATGCCGGATGCAGAAGGGCGCCAGGATGATGGCACTCAATAAAAAACGCTCCGTGAGAAGGGTGAAAACACCAATAGAACTCAGGGCCAATTTCCCGACAATGAAGGCGGAGCTCCAGACGATACTGAACAAGACCACGAGTGCGGGATTAAGTATTTTGTCCATCGGTGCCGATCCCTGATGTCGGGGGCATGATCCCGGATCCGATTCGGCTTGTAAAATTAATTCTCCTGGCTCCATAATTCATAAAACTGATCATGTCGTCACAACGGAGCCAGCCGGAATGTCGATGCTATCGGACGCGGGATTGGGGGATCGCCGCGTGACCCTCGAACAATTGCGCGCGTTCGTTTTCGTCGCTGAGGGCGGCGGTTTCCACCGCGCGGGCCGTGACTTGCATCGGACTCAATCTGCCATCACGCAGAGCGTTCGGAAGCTCGAAGAAATCCTGGAATGTCGCCTTCTCGAACGACGTCAGGGGCATTTGCTCGGGCTGACCGAGGATGGCGAACGGTTTCTGCCGGCCGCCCGGGACATTCTGGCGCGGTTGTCGGATATGGTGCAGTTGCTGCAATTTCCTGAATTGGCCGGCCGGATCGCGTTGGGTGTGCCCGACGACTTCGCCGTGACCGACATTCATCAGGCGATTTCGCGGTGCCTTGATGTGAACGGGAAATTGCGGATCGCGGTCACGTCGTCGCTATCGTCAAACGTCCGTGACATGCTCTGCGCGGGCGCCCTGGATATCGGTCTGTTCAAAACGGCGCTCGATGATGACGAACCGGCCCCGGGTGACATGAATGTCGCGTCAAGCCGCGTATTGCGGATCGAGCCTTTGCATTGGGTCAGCCGCGATCGGGTTGATTTTGGCAGCCAGGACGAAGTGCCGATGGTTTCTTTTCCCGAAGGCTGTGCCTACAGGAATGTTGCCATGCGGATGCTCCGCCGGGCCGGCAAACGGATCTTTTTCTCCTATGTCAGCACGTCCTATGACAACATTCGCCGCGCGATATCCGCGGGCCTCGGGCTTGGTATCCTGCCCCGAAGCGCCCTGGAAAAAGACCATCTGGTTCTGAGCGCGTCAGATGGGTTTCCCGATCTTCCCCCGGTGCGCCTGATGCTGGCGATCAAGGACAAAGGCGGCATTTACGGCAAATTTGCCGACTTTCTTGAAAACACGCTGACCGTATCCTGAGGCTCGGTTGTCGTTCCGCAGCCGAGGGCGAGTTAGCCGCGATCTACCGCTTTCCGGTGCCGGCGTTGAAGGTCTTCTTCAGGACGTGGGGCCAGAATGCGGCCGCGTCACTGTCGGGAAGCGGCCGTCCCCGGCTGGAAATGTAGAAGTAGGACAAGATCAGGGCCCGGATCGCCGAGGTCCGCGATTGCGCGTCGGATTTCAGACCGTCGATTTCGCTGATGATGTTATTGACCGAGCGTTTTTCCTTCGACGCGATGTCGCTCAGCGCGTCCCACAGCAGCGGCTCCAGCTTGATCGAGGTGCGGTGCCCCCTGACGAGCACGTTCTTTGCAACCAGGCCTGGTGTCGCGTCGTTTGCCGGCGTGGGGTCCGACCGGCGGTAGGCGATTCGCACGACCCCGGCCGCGGGTCCAATATTGATTTCCGAAAGGGATTTTCCCATCGTTATTTGTCACATTCTGCTGCGGGTTCGGGAAAGATGGCGGTGCCTCTGGGGTCTGGTGGAGATCGATGATCCTCACGAGACCGTGCGGCCCCAGGGTTTGTGGATGCGAAAGACCGTGCGGACGGCGTAAGGGGCTACGAACAGCAGCACCGGATAGAGCAGCGCCCAGCCATAGGCCCGGGCGAAAATCAAGCAGGCCAGCAAGGCGACCAGGCCGAACAGGCGGCCGGCCCGGGTCCGCGCCAGCGCCAGGAAGGCGGCAACGCTGGCGACATAGAGCAGGAAGAAGTTCTGGCCGGCGGTGCCGAGCAGGGTTTCCAGCGTCACCCAATCCCAGGCATGGGCGAGCAGGACCACGCCGAAAATCGCCGTCAGCCACGCCACCGCGACCCGGGGCGTGGCCCCGGCGCCCGACAGCGTGTCCAGGCCGAGCCCGCCGGGTGCCCAGCCCCGTCGGCCGATATCGAACAGCAGCCGTGAGGCGGCCCAGCAGGCGCCGTTGAGATTGACGACGATGATGGCGGTGACCAGGGCCGCGACCGCGGATCCGGGCACCTTGCCGCCGGTGATGCTCTCAACAACGGCCAGGAACGGGGCGCCCTGCAGTCGCGGGCTGTCGAAGGGGACCAACGCCTGGACTGCGGCCGAGGAGCCGAGATAGAGCGCGGTCACGACCACGAAGCTCAGCAGGACGGCCCGTGGGAAGTCACGACGCGGGTTCTTGAATTCCTCGCTGACAAAGGCCAGCATTTCCCACCCGGTGAAGGCGAAGAAGGCAAGCGCGGCGCCGTTCCACAGGCCGTCCGGCGTCGGTGCCCCGACCGTGAAGTCGATATCCCCCCAGGACGGCAGCGATCCGACAATGGCGCCGGCCAGACAGGCGATCAGCAACGCGACGACGACATTCTGCAGGGCTCCCGCGGCGCGGGCGCCGATCCAGGTCGTGCCGACGCCGGTGGCCAGCAGCAGGGCGGCCACGGCGGCGGTTCGGCCGGCCGACGGGTCAACACCCAATCCCTGGACGATATAGATCGCCCCGGTCGACGCGATCGCCGGAATGCCCAGCGCGAACGTCCCCAACAGGACGTAGGAGGTTCCGATCGCCGCCCCGGGAAAGGCCGCGGCGACGAAACCGGCGACGCCGCCGGCGCTGGGATAGCGCCGCCCCAGGCTGGCGAAGATCACCAGAAGCGGCGCGACCAGGGCCGCGTCGAGGCACCAGGACCCCAGGGCCCAGCCGCCGGCGCGTTGATAGACGATCCCGGGCAGCGCCAGCATCCCGGCGCCGACGACAATGCCGACCGCCAGCGTCACGGCGCCGAACAGGCTGATGGTGCGGGCCAGTTCGGGGGATTTAGAGGCACTCATTGGCGAGGATCCTCTGTTTGCGGTCAAGGGTCACCGGCATGTCGGCCGGAATGTCGAGCACGGCGGTGATCCGGGTGCCAACACGCACCGTCGCAGGGCTGCGGCGCT
The DNA here is from genome assembly GCA_031291675.1 of Azospirillaceae bacterium. Taxonomy (GTDB): domain Bacteria; phylum Pseudomonadota; class Alphaproteobacteria; order Azospirillales; family Azospirillaceae; genus JARLIO01. Next base: position 12,571 of record JARLIO010000010.1, on the reverse strand, counting down.
CCAGGGCGGGACGGGTGTAAGTGGTTTCGTGCCAGGGGCAGGTCACCGCACCGGTCCGCTCGTCCGAGGTGCCCAGATGCAACGGCCCGCCGCGGTGCGGGCAGGTGTCGTTGCACATCAAGGGCGCGTGGCCGGGGCGATCGAGCAGGAAGTACCGCTCGTGGTCACCGACGGTGACGAAGTTCTGGTCCCGACTGTCGAAATGGATCACTTTCATGCGACCAGCCCATAACCGACGGCCTCAGCGACGCGATAGCGGCAGCGCTCGGACAGGACTTTCGTGCCATGGAGGCGTCGGGCCGGGATCAGCACGGCCTCGCCGGCCTTCAGGGTGATGGCGTGGGCCGGGCCCACGGTGAACTCGATCTCGCCCTCGGTCAGTTCGAAGATCTCGTCGACGTCGTGGAGATGGGGAACCGAGATCTCGCCCTTGGGTTCGTCAAAGCGCAGCACGCCGGGGCCGTCCCACAGCCCGGGCTGGGTGGTGCACAGGGCGCCGGAATCCGGGGCCTTGAACAGGCGGTCGGCGAATTTGATCTGGTCGATCAGGTCCTGGTCGGCAAGCTGCTGCAGCAGCCGGAATTCCTCGAAGCCGCGGACAATGTCACCGAGCAGGCCGTTGCCACAACGTGCCACCAGGGGAACAATCACGCGTTCCAGCGCCATCTTGCCGTGATGGGGGTCGATCTGGACATGCTCGTCGAAATACAGCGTGTCGACGTCGGTGCCGAAAATCGTCCGCAGCATGTCCGATTGCTGGCGATTGGCTTCGGCCAGGGTGGCTTCCGTATAAAGCAAAGCCCCGACATAACGGCCAAAATGGTTGTGATTCTTCGAGACAAAATGAAAATAATTGACGAGAGCCAGTGACGACGGCAGATAGAACTGCCAATAAGCATGGGGTCTGTTGTCGAGACCACGGCTGGCCAGGGTGGCCTCGAAAATCGTCGAATGCTTCTGTTTAGGAACACCGTAACCATATTCATCGATCAGGATCGTGAACAGGCCGGATTGGGCCGGACCATAATTGCCGAGTACATTTCGGGCCATCGCGGAGGCTTCGGACAGAAAATCGGAGGCGAGCTGGACCAGGAATTCGGTTGCGGCCGCGCCCGGGTCGCGGGCCTGACGGATGGTGCGCACGACCTCGCTGGCGCCCCGGTTGGCCTGTGCCACCGCATCGGCGGCATAGGCGCGGAAACTTTCGAGGGTCCAGTTGCCACTGACCGTGATTTCGTCTTCGAGGAAACCGAACAACTGTCGTTCCAGCGTCGGGCGCAGCAGTTCGCCGGATTGCCGGAAGTCATCGTCGTAGAAGGCGCGCATATCCTCGCGGCGGCGGCTGTCCATCCGCGTCGGCAGGAACAGCAGGTCGGTTTCATAGATCGTCGCCAGCAGCCTTTGTCCCAGCAGAGCGGCGTTGCTGGCGAATTCGCTTTGCGGCAGGGGGCGGGTGAGGTCGATCGTGGGCAGATCCTGGGGGCGCAACGGCCGGCGGAACGGATTATCCTCACACAGGAATGAAGTGGGTTGAGCAAAGAGCGGATGGTTGATGAAATTGCGGCTGATATCGCCGATCTTCGACCCGGCCAGGGGGGTCGTACGATAAACGGCTGAAATGGCGGGCTTCATGGGATTCCCTCGATACGATAAGTCGCGGGAACCATAGGGGGGAGACGGGTCCGGTTGGACCGGGCAACCTGTCCGGTTGCCCCGTCACTTTGCCGGTTGAGGGTGATACCAAAGGATGAGCGGCGCCATGGAACAGCACGAGGACGGCAGCGACACCGTCGACGAACAAATCCTGGTTCATCTGGAGGCGGATGGTCGTCTGTCGATCCAGGATCTGGCACGCAAAGTCGGCCTGTCCCGCAGCGCCGTTTATGAGCGGATCGCCAAGTTGCGGAACCGGGGCGTCATCGCCGGCTTCACGATCCGGCGCGGCCAGGCGCCGCCGCGCGCCGGGATCCGGGCCTATATGCTGCTCTATTTCACCGGCCCGATTTGCGAGCGGATTGCCAAGGAAATCGAGCGGATCCCCCAGATCAAGCGCAGCGAATCGATCGGTGGCGAGATCGACATGATCCTGACGGTCGAGGCGCAGGACTTGAACGATCTCAGCGAGGTCCGCGCGCAGGTGGAGGCGGTTCGGGGCGTCACCCGGGTCACCACCGGCATTGTGCTCAAGGAGCGCTTCAACCGCCTGGGCGCTGTTCCATGACCCGTTTCGGGCGCGGCTTGGGGATCATCAGGGCTGGCGGACGCTGCCGACATTCTCGATGAAGGTCAGCAATGGCTCCCAATCGGTGCGGAACGACCCGGCCCGTTTTCCGGGAACGTCGAAGATACTGAGACCGGTTGCGGCGACATCCGGGTAGATCTGGCTGTCGCGCAACCGGGTGACGACGGTGTGGCCGATTTCGTTCAGGAAGCTGTCAAGCCGGTCGGCCCCCCGGGTATGGGAGCGCACGCGGTTGCCGACCACCGCGACCGATTTCTTGTTGCGCGCGATCGGTTTCAACTCGTCGAGCTTGGTCAGGAACCGCCTTGTCGCCTGTTCGTCGAAGGCCCCGGGCAGCACCGGCAGAACGATCAGATCGGCAAGGTGGACCAGATCTTCGATCTGCCGGGTTTTCAGGGCCGCGGGCGCGTCAATGACCAGCCGGTCGGCACCGCGCACCGCGCCGCCCAGCTCCCGGGTCCAGTCCAGGCCGGTCAGCAGGGCCGCGCTGGCCGGTCGGCGTTCCAGCCAGCCGAGCGACGAGCGCTGACGGTCGACATCGGCCAGAACGGTTTGACGGCCGGCGGCGGCAAAGGCGGCGGCAAGATGGGTGGCAATCGTGGTCTTGCCACAACCGCCCTTGATATTGGCGACCAGAACGGCGAATGCGGACACGCGGCGGCTCCCCTCGGCCGAAAATGGCGCCGCCGCGCGGATTCAACGATCCGGGGCAGCGCCGTTATTCAATGTGCTGGCAATGTATCGGCGATGTGCCGATGGGATGGTATCACGCGAGCGCGGGTTCTGGTTCGGTCCAGAACGGCTTGGCTGCGACGAATTCATCCCAATGCCCGTTGACCTCGGGCCCCAGGGTGGCGCCGCCGCGGGCGTGCCATCCGATCACGATCCCGCCGCCGACCCACCATGAGGCCGCGGTGCTGGCATCGGCCCCGGTCCGGTCCAGCTTGGCGATCAGGAGTCGCGCCGTTGCCACGTCGTTGAGATGGCCCAGATCGTCCTGCAAGGTCTCCAGCGGCCGAAGATAGCGGCGCATCGGCTTGCTGTCATAGAGCGACTGGAAAAACTCGATGGCATAACGCAGCTTCTTCAGGGCCTTGCGGACCTCGTGGCGTTCCTCGGCGCGTAGATGCGGGAAATGGCGGCCGCGCTTGCAGGCGATCCGCTGGCGCTGGGCCAGCAGTCCGTCGGCCAGTTCGCGCACCGGCCGGAACAGCTGGGCGCTTTCCTCCGACAGGCGCTGGTCACGCCAGGCCCGGCTTTCGAGCCAGGCATTCAGCCGCAACAGCAGAATGGTGTAGCGGTTCGAGACAATCGCGGCACGGGCCGCATCATAGGCGGCCAGCCGGGCCTGTTCGGCGGCGGCGGCCAGGGTATCCAGTTCGGGCGTGCCCGGCAGTGCCGCCTGGATCGGTGTCAGCAGGGCGCTCTTGAACACGTCCCAGTCGCGGGCGGCGCCCAGGCTGGTGGCGAGCCATTTGACCTCGGTCGTGACCCAGTCGTAATGCGCCGCGGGGATGAAGCGCCGAAACAGCACCAGGGCCGAGCGCAGGCGACGCAAGGCAACCCGCATCTGGTGGATGCCTTCGGCATCTTCGCCCTGAAGCGCGCAGGCTTCGTTGACCAGCAGATGGTTGAGGCAGTCGCGCACCATCAGTTCCAGCGCCTGCTCCCCGGTCGCGTCGGACTCGATGTCGAGCCGGCTGGCCTTGACGGCACCGCGGCGCGTCCCGGCGAGCAGGGCATAGCCCCGTTCCGCTTTGGTCCGGGTTTCGACGCGAACGCCCGTCAGTTTGGCCAGTTCCAGGGCAATGTCGAATAGGTGCTGCGGTTCGCCGCCCTTCAATTCCAGTTCGATCTCCGACACCGCCTCGGTCTCGCCGTTGGTGGCGCGGATTTCGCCGGTATCGAACGCGACCTCGACCCGGTTGTCGATCAGGCGGACGGTCCGGTCGATCCGGCTTTCGAACACCGGGACCAGTTCGGCCTCGGTGATCACACCGAGAAGGCTCCGGGCTTCGCCGTCCGGCAGGGCGGCGAGATCGGGGCGGTCGCTGCTCACGACGCTTTCCCACTCGCCGCGGTGGGCAAGGGGGCCGGCGACCCGGCTCGCGGTCTTGAGGGTCTGGATGAAGCTGTCGTCCCGGCGGCGGATCCGCAGCGTGATCGCGCGATCGCGCAGTCGGAAATCGGCGGTGTCGAAATAGATACTTTCGAGATGTTCGACCTTGGGCTTTCCGGCCTTTAAGACCGGGGCCTTTGACAGCGTCGGCAGGTTTTCGGAAGCCACCGTCAGCTTGAGTTCGACTTCACTACCCGTCATGTTCAATTCACTATTCCTTTGTCCTTCGCGGCGTCGTCGACGCCGCCGCCTTGCGTTGCGGCACACAGATCACTGCCGCGCCATGGGGGAGGGGCGCGGGGCGAACCCGGCAACGCGCTGGCGTCGCGCCCTCTCGGGCGTCAACGGCACAACCCTAACGCTTTCTGGATTATGACGATATAATGACATCGTTTTCACGCGAGAACAACCTTTGAACCGGCGCTCGAAATCGGGCCCGGAGTCCCAGGGGCGCTCCAGGACCGGTGATGGCACCGGGAAATCGGAACGACTCGGAATTTGCCGGGGCGGGCGGGGGCGACGTCGGCGCATGTCCTCCGGGCGGTTGGAAAATGCCAACCTCGCCTCAAGGCCCGCGCGCCCTGCAATGCCTGAAACCGATTCTGCATGCCGGGTGCCGGTGCGGTTGGCCGGGTGACGCGCGACCAGGGGCCGCGCGGTCCCGGGCCGGAGCCGCGTCGGAGCTGGCGCCGACCTGCGCCCGTACGGCCCATTGCCAAGTCGATCGGCCTGTGCTTTGAGTGCCGGCCATCAGCATCGCCCACATGGCTTGATAAGGAGCGCATCGCATGGCAGATTTTCGCACTCTCGATGACATTGACGTCGCCGGCAAGACCGTATTGGTGCGCGGCGATCTTAACGTGCCGATGCAGGACGGCAAGGTCAGCGACACCACCCGCCTGGATCGTCTGGCCCCGACCCTGACCGAATTGGCCAAGAAGGGCGCCAAGGTCGTTGTCATGTCGCATTTCGGTCGCCCCAAGGGCGGGCCGGATACCAAGAATTCGCTGCGTGTCGTTGCCGAAGCCCTGGCGGTTGCCGTTGGGCAGGACGTCGCCTTCGCCACGGATTGTGTCGGGCCGGTCGCGGAAGCGGCGGTCGCCGCGCTGCCCGCCGGTGGCATCCTGGTCCTGGAAAATCTGCGCTTCCATGCCGAGGAAGAAAAGAACGACGCCGCGTTTGCCGCGCAGCTCGCCAAGCTCGGCGATATCTATGTCAATGATGCCTTCTCGTCGTCGCACCGCGCCCATGCCTCGATCGAGGCCCTGGCGCGTCTGTTGCCCAACGCCGCCGGCCGTCTGATGGAAGCGGAACTCCAGGCCCTGACCGCGGCGCTGGAACATCCCGAGCGTCCGGTCGTCGCGATCGTCGGTGGCGCCAAGATCTCGACCAAGCTCGAGCTGCTGGGCAATCTGGTGTCGCGCGTCAACATCCTGGTGCTGGGCGGGGGCATGGCCAATACTTTCCTGCACGCCAAGGGCGTCGCCATCGGGGCGTCGCTGTGTGAAAAGGACATGGCCGATCAGGCGCGCAGCATCATGCAAAAGGCTGAGCAGGCCGGTTGCGAGGTCGTGCTGCCGATCGATGGCGTCGTTGCCAAGGAGTTCAAGGCCGGTGCCGCCAGCCACGTCGTCGCGATCGGCGCGATCGCGCCGGATGATCTGATGCTCGACATCGGTCCGGCTACGGTTGCGGCGTTGGCGGCCAAACTGGCCGGCGTCAAGACCGTGGTGTGGAACGGGCCGCTGGGCGCGTTCGAGATCACGCCGTTCGACGCCGGCACCGTGGCCCTGGCCAAGGAGGTCGCGCGCCTGACCCGGGCCAAGAGCCTGCTGAGTGTCGCCGGGGGTGGTGATACGGTGTCAGCCCTGGCCCATGCCGGCGTCGAAGGCGATTTCAGCTATGTGTCCGCCGCCGGCGGCGCGTTCCTTGAATGGCTGGAGGGCAAGGAATTGCCCGGCGTCGCGGTTCTGCGCGGCCACTGATCCCGGACGATCCGGTTGGACTATTGCGTGCGACCTCCGGGTCGCACGCAACCTTGTGCCGTGTTTCCGGGGTCGTTGGGTTTGGTGCGGTTTTGGCGTAGGCGTTTCGCGCACAATGGCGTATTCTTAGAGAGCCTATATTGTGTTATCTCTTGGGTTAATGGCCGCCAAGCGGCCCGCGTGATCGTCGGCGTCGTGACTTGGGGTCATGCGATGATCTGCGGTGGTGTCGAAGGAATCGACCGATGTCAGTCTCCGCGATCTCCGGTGCTTCGGGTCTTTCGGCCGCGAACCTGTTCCATCAGGCGGCGGGGTCGCGGGCGTCGAGCGGGCAGGTGTCGGCAACGGTCGGGGCGTCGACAACGACAGCGGGGGCAACCGCGACGCTGGCCGGTGCGACGAAGACCGTCACCGGAACCTCGGCGTCGTCAACGACCGGTGCCGTCTCAAGCACGACCAACACGAACAGCAATGTGAATGCCACGGCGACGACGGGGACCGCGACCCACGGCCATCGCGGCAGCCTGCTCAATATCACTGTCTGATCGCCCCGCGGCGGCTGTCGCGCGCGTCATCTCAACCCTCGGCGCACGCCCTCTCGACACGGGGCCCCTCGGTGCCGGGGCGGCGCTGAATACGGGTTGCCCATCATGAATGATAATTGTCTGGTCAACCGCGGTCCGCGCGACCGGATGATCCCCCCGGGCGATGACCGTGAGCGGCTGGTCTGTCCGGATTGCGGTTTTATCGATTATCAGAATCCGCGCGTTATCGTTGGTGCGGTGTGCACCTGGGAAGACCGGATTCTGATGTGCCGTCGCGCCATCGAGCCACGCCGCGGCTATTGGACCTTGCCCGCGGGCTTCATGGAACTCGGCGAGACCAGTGCCGACGGTGCCCGCCGTGAGGCGTGGGAGGAGGCGCGGGCGCGCATCGATATCGATGCTTTGCTCGGGATTTATGATGTCCCCGCGATCGGCCAGGTCCAATTGATCTTCCGGGCGCGGTTGTTGTCACCGGACGTCGCGGCCGGCCCCGAAAGTGCCGCCGTCGCCCTGCTGCACTGGACGGAAATTCCCTGGCCGGAGCTGGCGTTTCCGACCGTCGCCCTGGCGCTGAAGGACTTTCACGCCCGGCAGGGGCAGGCCGGTTTTGCCGCCAGCATCGATCTGCGGCCGTCCGGGGACGGCAACCGCTGACAGCGAAGGGGGCGCGCCGCGATCGGCGGCGCGCCCGTCGCCCGGGCGGCCTGACGCCGGATGAAGCGCCGGGGCTACTCGACCGACCGCAGTGGCGCCCGGGTCACGGGCTTGCGCCGCTCACCTTTCAGCAGGGCCTCAAGGTGGCGATAGCGGCGGTCGACCTCCGGTGACGGTTCCCCACCGGCCGATGCCACCTGCCACACCACATCCAGCAAGGCCGCCGGTTCCATGCCCGATGCCTCCAGCAGCGTGTGCAATGTTTCGATGGCATGGCGCTCGTCCAGATGGATCAGCAGGTATTGCTGACGCACCAGTTGCTTGAATTCGGCGAGGGAGAGCACGTTGATCTCCGGATGGCGGTCCCGAACGTGGCGCAGCAGGGCAAAGCTGCGCTCGTCGATGCCGTCCGCGGCCCGCAGCACAAAGATCAGGGCGCGGACGATTGCCTGGGGCGCCTGGCCTTCGCTGAAGCCGCGGCGCAACGCGTCCATTTGCGCGGCAACGGCTTGTTCCCGTGCCACGTCACGACCGACCTTCCGGCGCGCCTGGCTGCCCTGCGCCCGCAATCCCACCGCGGCCTGCAGCGGGACCGCACCATAGATCGCGAAAAAGGCATTCTCGATCCAGCGATCCCGCATGTCGCGAAAGCCATCCCAGGCGGCGACCATCTGGTCGGAGGCAAGGGCCTGCAAGGTCAGGAACGGGTTGTCTGGTGCGGCCGCGCGACGGTGGGCGCGAACACTGGCTGCCGTGTCGGCAAGCAGAGCGAGCCAGGGATTTCGGTCGGAAAACAGGGCGAAACGCAGGCGATGGCCATTGGTCTGGCGCAACCACGACGCGGTCCATTCCTGCGTGGTGGCTTGAACCAATGGCTGCAGGAGGGTGTGGTAAAGCCCCTGATTGATCTCTGCCACGCGAGCGACCGTGGCAAAGCACTGGTCGTCGTCCGGGCTGTTGCGGCCCAGGGCGCGGATATCGGCCAGTGTGCGCGGGTGAAACGACATCGCGTAGGCGGTCGCCAGCAACTCGGGATGGACCGAGTGATCGTCCTTGGCAACAAAGGTCGCTTCGAACAGCCCGGGTGGCAATGCGTCGATGAAATCGATGTTTTGTGCGAATTCCTCATGTTGCTTGGTCGCGACGGCACCGCTGACAAAGATCCCCAGATGACCGACGCTGGGGTGCAGCGAATAAAGGATGGTTTGCCCCGCGGCAACGATCGCCTCGTCGCTGTCGTAAAGATCGAGGATCCAACCCAACGCCTGTTGCGGCGGGGTGATGTCGTCGCCGTGCGAGCAGAACACGACGATGGGGGAATGGATATTGCGCAGATCAACGCGAATTCCGTCCGACGTTACGACCTCGCCGGCCGATAGCTTGTTCCCAATGAACAACTCATCGACGATGAACTGGATTTCGGCGCCGTCGAGCAGGATCGGGCTGCCCCACCATTTTTCGAAATCGAGGAAGCGCGGGGCCTCGGTGTCGATTCGGCTATAGAGATTGTAGTCCTTGGTCCAGTAGGTGTTGGCTGGGTTGAGATTCTCGAAATTCTGCACCAGGGCGGCGCCATCGAACTGGCCCGCGCCCAGGTCACTGGCCAGTGTGGCCAGCCACGAACCACCGAGCATGCCGCCGCTATAACGCATCGGTGCCTTGCCATGGATCCCGGCCCAATAGGACAGGGGGGCACCGGCCAGAATGAGCGGACCACCGAGATCCGGATGGATCGCGCAGGTCAACGCGATCTGCCAGCCCGCCTGGCAATTGCCGATCAGGCAGGGCATGCCGTCGGCGTCCGGATGCCGGTCAATGACCTTGGCGATGAAGGTCGCTTCGGCGCGACAGACATCTTCGATGGTCTGACCCGGTTCGGGGACGGGTCGGAAGCCGACGAAATAGCAGGGATGACCGGCATCAAGGGCGGCGCCGATTTCGCTGTGCTGTTTCATGCCGCCAATGCCGGGGCCATGGCCGGCGCGGGGATCGAAGATGATGAAAGGGCGTTTGCGGGGATGGGCGGGGGCGTCGGGCGCGGTCTTGATCTGGACCAGCGTGTAGTTGACGGGATGGTCGAGGTCGCGGCCATCAAGGATCAGATCATGGTCGAAATTGAGAACTGATGGTTCGGTCTTTTGGGCCTGTTCAAAATGCGTGTTGCCGCGTTGCCGCAGAACATCGAGGAACAGGATGGTGCGCTGCCATGAATCGATAATATAATCGACATAATTGGCGACCAGCGGCGCAAAAACGCCAGCACCGAACACGGATCGATCAATATCCATGGCGGAATAGTCAACGCTTCTCATGCGGTAATCCTTTCGATAGCGTCAGGATGCGGCCGTAATCGAACGAAGACGGCGACCAGATCGCGGTCACAGACATATTTCATGAAGCGGGAGCGCAGCGTAACTGAAATTCGTTCACATCGGTGCTGACGGAAATTCACGCGGTGGCGTCGGCCGCGACCCGCGTCCGGACCGGTCTGGTGTCCTGACGGTCGTCCGCGCTGTTGCCCCAGAGCGAACCCGGTCTTTGCGCGGTCTTACTCGGCCGGTGCGATCTGGTGCTTAAGGATCAGCGGCATTTGCAGGGCGCTGAACAGCAGGGTCAGCGGCATGATGCCGAATACCTTGAAATCAACCCAGGCATCGGTGGACAGCGACCGCCACACCACCTCGTTGGCCACGGCGAGGATCAGGAAAAAGCCGGCCCAGCGCACGCCCAGGATTCGCCATCCCGTCTCGTCGAGCACCAGCATGGTGCCCAGCAGCGGCTTCAGCAGGTTGCGGCGCAGAACAGCGCCACCGAACAGCACGGCGGCGAAAGACAGATTGACGACCGTCGGCTTGATCTTGATGAAGATGTCGTTGTCGAGCCACAAGGTCAGACCACCGAACACCGTGACGAAGGCGCAGCCAACGATCGGCATGATCGGCAGTTTGCGTTCCCGGTGCCAGGACAGCAGCAGCGACACGACCGTCGCGGCCATGAAACAGGCTGTGCCCATCTTGATGCCCAGGCGGGCATTGGCGATGAAGAACACGAGCAGCGGACCGGCTTCGATGCCGAGGCGAATGAGTTGGTTCATGGCCGGTATTGATACCGTGTTGCCCGCAACAGGGCAAGACCGACGCGGCGATGCCAACGGCGACCGCGGGTTGGTATTACTGGAACGCGACCTCGGCGAAACTGCGCAGCTTGCGCGAATGCAGGCGTTCCAGCCCGTTGCCGCGCAGCAATTCCATCGCGGCCATGCCGATCTCGACATGTTGGCCGACCTGATCGCGATAGAACTGGTCGGCCATGCCGGGCAGCTTGAGCGCGCCGTGCAGCGGCTTGTCGGACACGCACAACAGCGTGCCATAGGGCACCCGGAACCGGAAGCCGTTGGCGGCGATCGTGGCCGATTCCATGTCGAGCGCGATGGCGCGGCTCTGGCTGAAGCGCTGCAACGGCTCGCGATAGTCGCGCAGTTCCCAGTTACGGTTGTCGATCGTGGCGACGGTTCCGGTCCGCATCACCATTTTCAGATCATAGCCGGTCAGGCCGGTCACCGCGGCGACGGCGGCTTCGAGGGCGACCTGGACTTCGGCCAGCGGGGGCACCGGAACCCAGGGCGGTAGGTCGGCGTCGAGGACATGGTCCTCGCGGACATAACCATGGGCCAGGACATAGTCGCCCAGGCGCTGGGTGTTGCGCAGCCCGGCACAGTGCCCCAGCATGATCCAGACATGGGGGCGCAGCACGGCGATATGGTCGGTGATGGTCTTCGCGTTGGACGGTCCGATCCCGATATTGACCATGGTGATGCCGTTGCCATCGGGGCGCTGCAGATGGTAGGCGGGCATCTGCGGCAGCCGGTGGGCCCGGTGGCCGTGGGGCTGGGCCGCCGCGGCACTGCTGGCCAGATTGGCGTTCGGCGTCACATGGTTGCCGGGCTCGACGAAGGCGCTGTAGCCCATGCTGCGATGGCGTTGCCCGGCATCGTCGGTCTCTTGCATCAGTTCGAGGCCGAGGCGGACGAATTCGTCGATATAGAACTGGTAGTTGGTGAACAGGACGTAGTTCTGGAACTGCTCGGGCGACGTCGCGGTGTAGTGTTTCAGACGCAACAGCGAATAATCGACCCGTGGCGCGGTGAACAGCGCCAGCGGTTGCGGTTCGCCCGCGGGGCTCTGGTAGGTGCCGTTGACGATGCCATCATCCATATGGGCAAGATCGGGCAGGTCGAACAGATCGCGCATCCGGGCCAGGCGGTCGGGCGTCAACTCGGCCTCGACATGCATGTCGTCGGGGAATGCGAAATGAATCGGGATCGGATGATGGCTGAGGCCGATCTCAAGCGGAACGTCGAGATTGCGGCGCAGCAACGTGAACTGTTCGCGGTAGTAGCGTTCGTACAGCGCCGGGCGGGTCAGCGTTGTCGCGTAGGTCCCGGGTTCGGCGACGAAGCCATAGCTCAGCCTGGTATCGATGCGCGTCGTGGTCGCCGAGGTGACACGGACAAAGGGATAACAGGCCCGGATCCGCTGAGGCGGATTGGCCCCCTGAACATAGGCATTGAAATGTCGGCGAAGCAGGTCGATCTGGCCGGCATAAAGCTCCTTGACCCGGGCCACGGCCCGTTCGGGGTCATCGAAACGCTCGGCACTCTCGGTCAGGCTGGGGAAAGACGGAGTCATAAGATCAATTCATAGACGAAATGAACGGCACTGCCCAGGTCTCTTATGGCCAATGTCTTATACCAACCCGCGATGATCTTCACTCATCGTGGGTTGGGGATCGGCGGCGACCGCCGCCGTGGCCCGTAAGGGCCGAAGCCGGCGTGGCGTTTGAACGCAACGGTCATTTCTGACAAGAAACCAACAGGATTGGGAGATTCTCTCGATCCTGTTGGCGCTCGGCGGATGAAACTTTTGGTTGGTAAAGTAGTTGAATGGCTCGAAGATCAAGCAACCTCAGCGAGGGGCTGGAGATCGACTTTGAAGCCGAGCTTGGTGAGTTGGGCGACGAGGCGGTT
>JARLIO010000009.1 GCA_031291675.1 Azospirillaceae bacterium | reverse complement strand
TGCTTCTGCCGCTCCAGGTCGTCTTTCTGGTCGTGGCTGGAGACACGGGCATAAGCCACAGTGCGGCGATGATCCGCAATATTCGGGCGGAATAGATTGGGTGCCAGCTTCGACAGATCGTAGCGGCGCTGGCCGCCTGAAATTCGTTCCGCTGGCTCAACCCGCCCCTCACGTTCCCACCGACACAACGTTTGCGGCGAGATGTTAAGCGCCTTGGCGGCTTGCAGGGTTGTGAGGAGGCTGCTCATATTGAGATATTATGCTCAATGATGAGCAACTTCAAGACATTCTGTTAAAGCCCCATGCATATCGTCTATCCGGCAGGACGGCGACCGACCGTCAAGGTCAGGAGCTTCGTCGATGCCGTCGTCGAAGAATTCGGACCGACGGCCAAGGCCGCTCGTGAACGGTGAACCCGAACCCGTCGGAGACTGTCTGATCCGGCGACCTCAATAACCGCGCCCGGCAAGCCCGTTCATGACCACCCCTTCGATCGTGGCTCCGGCCGTCACGCATTTCCACAGGCCGACCCGTCGCTTCCGCGCCAAGGCGACGATTGTCACCTTGCGGCGACCGTCGATCATGGCGCGCTCCCGAAACCACTTGCTCAGCATGGACAGGACCCCGGGTGGATCGGGCCCCGTAGCGTGGCGTAGCAACAGCCGTGGTTCCGCCGTTTTCACCACCTAGAGCATTTTCCGACCAAGTGGGTTCCGGTTGGGCGTAGAAAATGCGACAAAACAAAGACCTAGAGCTGTTTCCGATCCAACGTGATCGGAAACAGCTCTGGTGAGGTGCATCATCGAATTTGCTACCATCGCCCTCGTGACCGCGGAGGCCCAGGGCGATCTGATTGCCGCTGCGCGTTACGTCACCGTCAATCCGGCGACCGAGTTCTCCGGGTAATCGGCACGCCTCGACCGTGACGTGGCGGCGTTCATCACCCGGATCCGGGCCTCCTGAGCCGCGGCCGCAGAGTCCGGCAATCGACCCGGGTCGGAAAATGCGCTTGCGACGGCGGCGGCATCCCGCGATGGGTCACGCCGCCGTGGCGTGAACGGCCGGTGCCGGTCCGCTGTCGGCCGCGGCTACCCCCCGGGTCAGTTCGTCGAACAACCGGCTGAAGCCCGGGATCGTCTCCGGCTGCCCCCGAACCCTGAAGCGTACGCAATCCGCGCCTGCTGCGAGCACCGCGACCGGAACCGCGACGTCCCCGCGGCCCAGGCGCACGACCGCCTCGGTGCCCACCGGGGCGTCGACCGCGGCGCTGATCATCAGGCCCTCCCACGACAGGTTGATCACGGTTCCGTTCACCTGCGTTGCCCCGATCGTAACGGTACAGGGGACGTCAACGGCAAACCGCGCCAGACGGCGACGGTCGGCCTCGGCCGTCGAACTTCGAACCACACGGACCACGACGGAACGCAGGCTCTCGATGCTCCGCACCACCAGGTTGGAGTCGACGCGAACCTGACCGGCCTGGTTGCCGGTCAGGTCAGCCTCTTCGGCAACAGCGGCAATGCGAACCGACACCTCCTGCGCCGCCGTCGTGGTTTCGACAACATTCCGGCTGATTTCCTGCGTGGCGGCCGACTGCTGCTCCATCGCCGCAGCGATGGCACCGGAAATCTGATCGATCTCACCGATGGCAGTGCCAATCTGCGCCACCGCGCCAACAGCATCGCCGGTGACACCCTGAATCTCGGCGATCTGGCGGGTGATCTCCTCGGTCGAGCGCGCGGTCTGATTGGCCAGGTTCTTGACCTCATTGGCGACAACCGCAAAGCCCTTGCCGGCTTCACCGGCGCGTGCCGCCTCGATCGTGGCGTTGAGCGCCAGCAGGTTGGTCTGGCTGGCGATGTCGCTGATCAGACTGACGACCGCACCGATCCGTTCCACCGCCTCGGACAACGCATGGATGGTTCCGACGGCGTGCTTCCCGGTGGTGACGGCGCGCCGGGTGATCGCGCTGGAATGAGCGATCTGCCCGGAAATCTCCCGAATCGAAGCGGCGAGTTCCTCGGCGGCAGAGGCCACCGTCTGGGCATTGGCCAGCGCCTGCCCCGCGGCGGCGGCAACGCTCTGGGCATCGGCGCTGACCCGCTCGGCCGACTTCGCCATGCCTTCGGCGTCCCGGGCAATTCCGCCCGTGCGTTCGGCGACATCTTCGACGGCACGCCCGGCCTCGCGTTCGATGGTGTCGGCCATGGCCTGCAACGCGGTCCGTCGCTCCTCGGCTGCCTGCCGCTGATATTCCGCCCGTTCCCGGACGGCATAACGCAGCTTGGCTTTCATGGCCCGAAGCTGGGACCGGATCGGCGCAAATTCCGGAACCCCGGAGCTGGCGACCGCGGCATCGAAATCATTGCGGCCAATCGCCTCAAAATGCTCGCGCAACAGCCGCAGCGGCCGCATCACCACCTGGGCGATCTTGAACCACGCCAGGATCGCGATCGCCAGCATCCCCGCCAGAACGGCAAAGGTCGCAGCCAGGCGACGGTGAAAATGGGCCCGGGCCCGCTGATAATCCTGCCTGGACGCGTCAATTTGCAAATCACGATCGTGCTGGCTGGTCGCGCGGACCGCGTCGAACAGCGGCATCATCGTCGCCCGCAGATGCGCCTCGAGCCGGGCACCATCGCCGGACCGGGCCAGCGCCAGCGCCGGTTCCAAGCCTTTTTCGACGAAGGCGCTGCGCTGTTCGGCGAGCCGCCGGGCATCCTCAAGCGCCTGGGGATCCTGTGGCAACGCCATGACCCGCTGCCAAAGCGCGGTGGTCTCCGCGATGTCGCCGCGAACCGTGCCGATCCGGGCCACGATCGCCGGCGCCCCGGCGTTGGCGCGCAGATCCAGCGCCATCTGCGCAACCTGCTCCACCGTCTGATGCAGGCGATCAAGGCTGTCGCCGACCAACGTGAAGCGGGCGAGGCTGTCCTCGGACGCGCTGCGCAGAATTCCCGTGCTATCCCTCATCCCCGACAGGCCCAACCAAGCCACCCCCCAGGCGAACAGTACGACCAGGATGAGGGACAGCGTCATGCGGAACAGAACGCCCGAGAAACGCTCACGCCAGCGCGCGCGCAACCCGCTTGACACGATCTCACCGTCGTTCAGCGCGATCCCACGGCCGTCGCCGCGGCGGATCGCGTCGTAGGTCCGTTCGGCCCGGGCGATGTCATCGCGCGACGCCTTGCGGCGGATCGAAATGAAACCGGTTACCACGCCATTTTCCGTCACCGGGGTGACGTTGGCGAACACCCAATAATAGTCACCGTTCCGGGCCCGGTTCTTGACCAGCCCTTCCCAGGGACGCCCAGCCTTGACGGTGTCCCAAAGATTGGCGAAGGCCTGCCGCGGCATGTCGGGATGACGGACCAGGTTGTGCGGCGCGCCGATCAATTCATCCTGGGTGTATCCACTGACGGCAACGAAATCATCATTGACGAACGTAATGATTCCCCTGGTGTCCGTTCGAGACACCAGCACCTTGTCATCACTGAATTCGATTTCCCGATCGGTGACTGGTCCATTATCCCGCATCTACATCCCCCTTTGTCGGCAGAGCCGACAACCTGTGCCCCGGCGATGACGAGAGCAATCGGATTGCGACAATCATAAGCAACAATTTTGTCGCACCGCAGCACTGTCCGCGATAACAACACGCAATAATCGGGCCACACTCGATCTCTCGATCGGGGTGCAAACCGCGTCATCCGGGTGCTGTGGTTTCACGCACCGGTGAGAAATGTCGAAATCAGCCGCCGAGACGACGAGCGCCTCGCTTCGTTGAATTTGTCACGGTCGATGGCTCACATGGCGAGCATGCAATATGATCGCAATATGCGCTCAACGATAGCGCAATGACCTGGAATACGGATGTATTTTCACTAACAATGTCATCAATGAGAAACATATTCAGGTTATATGTCCGCCGTTTTGTGGCGCAGGACAGTCAACACCGTCGATATTGAAAAATTTTAGCCATTTCGTCATTCCTCTTGCTCAATTTCACGCCATTGTCGCCGTCTCGGCGCCGACCCGCATGGCGCGGATTGCCAAGGCAATACCGCCAACCTAAGGCTTAACGCCTTAACCAGGCATTAAGACGCGATCGCACGAACGATTTCGCCTTCGGTCGTCGTTCGTTTTTTGTCATACACGGAAAATTTCCGAACCGAACTGAACATTCCGATCGGACAGCCCGCGACGCCGGTGCCACAGACGACGATCATCGCGCCGGCAAAAGCCGGAACGATCACATCGGCAACGTCCGTAACCGGCGTTTGCCGCGAACCCGCTGTTTCAGCGGCGAAACAGCGGCCGTCGTCCCGGCACCGGGTGCGGCAACGGTGCGCCAGCGGCTTGGCCTTGCGGTTGTTGTTGAGGCTGCGCCTGATGGCGGAAATCTTCGCCCGGGGCGTCGGCTGCCCCCTCCCCAGCCGCCGACACCGCGTCACGCTGTTCCATCGGCGTCGTGGGCGCGGACGATTGATGGGCCGGGGAAGGCGGCAGCACGGTTTGCAGAGTTCTCGTCTCGTGACGGAGCATAGCGGGATCCTTCATGGATTGGCCAGATGTCACACGAGCCCGCCGGGATTGGCGGTTTCTCGTATCAATTGCTGGTGTCGTGTTCGGTCAAACATGGTGTCAACACGACGCCGAGGCCGTTTCATTCTGAGCAAAGCAGTTGGAACATTGCCCGGGTCACAAACGGCCACCTCTGTTGCCGAGAACCCCGACGAACCAGAGCACGACGACAATCAACAGTACCAGTCCCAACGCACCACCGAGTCCTGCACCTCCATAGAGGCCATATCCGTAGTATCCTCCACCACCGCCGAACACAAGAATCAATATAATGACCAACAGTATTGTTGACATCCCCGACATCCTTGTCCGCCGAATGACATTCGGCATGTGATTCATGGGGGGCGATGCCATCGGCGACCCCGAACAGCATCGGCCCCTCCGCCGATGGCATTTTCGCATTTTCTCTTCCGCCCTGTGATTTGCGCCATGGGCGGTCAACATAGCGCGATGCCGGGCTCAGAATACGGACTAACGCCGTGCGTGCGGAAGGCTCGGAATTTACCTACCGACTCAACAACGCGGGGATCGCATCCGGCACGATCCTTCGCCGAAATTGGACGAAACCCGGACCTAACGCCACGGTATGTCGGGAAACAGGGATCGGTAGCATCCCCCGTGCCGCAAAAGCCTGCCCCGCGGCGGTGGCAAGGCTCTGGGCATCAGCGCCAACCCGCTCGGCCTTCCCAGAACAACCAAAGCATGCCGGCGATTCAAGGCTGGTGACGAGCACGCACCGATCGGCGAAGGGGCGGCCCCTTCGCCGACGGCCGGCTCACGCCGCGGTCGAAACGATTTTCAGCCCCAGCACGGCGATGAATTGCGCCAACCAGGCCGGATGCGCCGGCCACGCCGGCGCCGTTACCAGGGTGCCATCGGTCACGGCGGCATCAATGGCGATTTCGGCATAATGGCCACCCGCGAGGCGGACTTCGGGAGCACAGGCCGGGTAGGCCGAAACCGTCTTGCCGCGAATGATGTCGGCCGCGGCCAGCAGTTGCGCCCCGTGACAAATCGCGGCAATCGGCTTTGCCGCGGCAGCAAAGGCCCGGATCAAGGCAAGAACCTGTTCGTTGAGACGCAAATATTCCGGCGCCCGCCCCCCGGGGATCACCAGGGCATCGTAAGCGTCGGCGTGCACCGTCTCGAAATCAGCATTGAGCGTAAACCGATGGCCCGGCTTTTCGCTGTAGGTCTGATGACCTTCAAAATCATGGATCGCCGTGGCGATCGTCTCACCACTTTTCTTGCCTGGACAGACGGCATCGACGGTCAGACCGACCGCCTGCAGGGTCTGGAACGGCACCATGAGTTCGTAATCTTCGACAAAATCACCGGCAATCAGCAAAATCTTCTTGGGCATCGTCTGTTCCTTGTTCTGGGGTCAGGCGCAAGAGCGATCAGAGGCGGTGTCGACAATTCCGAGTGACCGGACAAGCCGGCCATCACGCTTAACAAGCTATCGTTTTAAAAGAACATGTTCCCGTGGTCGCGGAAACATCCCGGCACTGTCGCCGCCGGTACATTGTGATCACCGTGACCAAAACCAAGAGCGCGACCGGCGGGAATTCGCGACAGATCCATCAACCATCGAAGAACAGGCTGGCCGTCGTCGACGCCGGCGGATAGCCATAGATCAGGCCGGTCAGCAGGATCGTGTCGATGCCTTGCCAATGCAGATCCGGCAGGTCCGCAGGCAAATCGGCAAAACCGATCCCGTGCATCCGCCCGAACGCGGCGGCCATGTCGGCGACGGTAAAGCCGCGGACCAGCGCGTTGGTTTGTGCGATCGCGAGCCAGGCCGCGTGATCGGTGATCAGGGCATCAAGATCAAACAGCTCATCAAGGGCACGATCATCGGCCCACACCAGAAAGCTCTCGACCCCTTCGCGATCGACGCCGGTCCGACGGAAGCGGAGCCCGTCCGCCACCGCCGCCGCGAAGCGGGCGCGATCGCCGGATCGGCCGCCATGCCTGGCGATCAGTCCCTCGCCGGCGCCGAAGACCTTCAAGCCGGTGCTGTCCGATCACCACGGTGGCGGGACCGGCCGTCGGGCTCAGGGTGGTGGCCAAGGACAAGGCAGCATTCCGGCGCGAGAGCGTCGTAGGGGCGGGAATGTCGATGGCCAACCCCAGCAGCGTCACCATCGAACGCAGCAAACCTTCGGTCTGCCGCGGCATCGTCGCGGTCGCGATCGCGAGCTCCGAATAATGCGGTGACCGCCCTCGCCCGCCGGGATTTTCTGGATGCCACGCCGTCAAGCGGCCTCGATCGCGCAATGCAGCATCGGGACGTCCGCCCGTTCTCAACCCGATACCGGACTTTTCATTGTGTTTGTTCGGCATTGAGCAATCAGAAGCAGAAAGGCGCACGGGCGGAAGGCGCCCTTAGCCTACCTCACGACCGGCTTTCAGGATAGCCACCGGATTTGTGCACCAACGCCTTACAACAGTGCCCCCTTCGTTTCATCAAAACCGGCCAGGAGCCGTTCAGGGTAGCGTGACAATGCCGTTCTCAAATATAGCCCAGCCGCGCCATCATCAGCCCGTGATCTTGGACGACGCGGTCGGCCTGGGCAGCACTCAAGGTATCGCGCCAGCTCCCGACTATGCCACGGCGAAAGAACTTCCGGTTCCGCCGCTGCCCCAAATAGAAACCATGAGTCTTCTCCTCTTGCTGAAGGCGATCAAATCCCGTGGCCTCGACAGCACCCGCCACGGCACCATCGGACGCATCAATGCCGCAGTGCGCAGCCACCTGTGACAGAACCCCTGCCGTATCCGCCGATAGACGTTCATATTGCACCAGCAAGGGCGGGGGATCGGCTGCCAGCCAACTCGCGACATGGCCGCTCCAGCTACCCAACCGCTGCTCGAACTGGTCTCTCCACCGGCCCGCGGTCCCGATAACCGCGCCGGGCCGACCCAGGAATGCGATGGAGTCGTCCAGTTCCAAACCGCTGTGATGCGCCCAGGACACCGCCACGTCACGGGGATCACGCACCAGATAGACGCTTCCCAGCGTGACCTCCGGTGGAAACAGGGTGCGGCCCGCCGGCGTATGCCCCCACCAATCATGCACCTTGCGGAATTGCGGTTCAGCCGTTTCGGATGCGACCACCAGGGCCAGATCGTGGCGCAAATCGGCTTGCTCCGCCGGCGTCAGGTCACTGGATTCCACATTCATGAACAGATCCATGTCCGAAACGGCGGCAACGACGCCAGCGAAACCTATCGTCTTTGAGAAATCCAACGCCATGCCTCCGGCCATGAGGCTGGCCAGCAGCAATTGCATCCAGGTGTTGCCTGATTTGGGGTAGGAAGAAATCCAGTAAAATCCACCCATGGTCTACCCCGCCAACACCGGGAGCAACGCCTCTACTTCGCCCCATTCACCTGGTGTTTCGGGCCGGCGCAAAGCCTGTAGTCCTCCAACCACGCCTAACAGGCGAAGGAACTGCCCCATCTGCTGGGTCTGAGTTCCCAGGCGCAGCATCAGGCGCGGGCGATACAGGACCATGTTGAGCCGCGCCAGTCCTTGCATTGCCGACAGGCGATTGAGTCCCGGCGGCGCCTTCCTGTTCATTTCCAAGTGCACCAGCCCAGCGAGGGGCAACGGTGCGGGGCAGAAACGCTCCTCCACGGGAAGTTGGTATTTGTCCAGGGAGGGCCGCACCATCTCCAACCCCTCGATACGATGCCCCAGATGTTCCAGGCTGTCGCGCCAGAGCTTTAACCTGGGGAAGGAAGGCAGCACCGCAGGTCCCCCGTGAGCGTTCGTGTCCACCACCGTGACATCGTCGGCCAACGGCTGATATCCCCGCGTCCAAAGGATTGCCGCCAGAGTAGACTTACCGATGCCGCTGTCACCCGCGAAGGCTACCGCCTTGTCTCCCACTCGCACGCAGCTGGCGTGCAGGGGCAGCAGGCCTCGCCTCTGGAAGACAATGGCGAGAACGGTACCGAATAGGAAGGTGCGGATAGCCGTATCGTCCACCTTATTGGCGGGCGCGATGACGATATCCCGGCCATCCGCGGAAACAAGATAGGCGGCCACCGTCGGAAAGGCGAAACGGCAGCGACCGTCCTCCGCCACTTGCACCAGCGAATAGTCGGCTGGACCGTCCCTCAGCCGGCCCGGCACCTCACCCAAGCGAATGGAGAGATCGACGAGGCGATCATCGCCGGACCACGGCAGCAGGCCCGGTAGAGGCAAGTCGCTACGCACCCGAAGACCGCAAAGCATCAAGTCCGCCGAATCGCCGGGTTTGCAATTATAAGTTGCTCTCATCAGAAAGTCAGTCCGAATACTACGAAAAGACGGGCTCTAACGCACCAAGGTGGAACCGACCGCTGTGCCGATGACGCCCAGTCAAAATACACCAGAGCTCCACACGTTTCATTCCTCGCGGGTCGGAAGCCCCGGTGGGCGGCTAAATGGAACGAAGCCAATTTGGCGCGTCCAGGGTGAGGTATTTCAAGGGCGCCGTCAAATCGTTACCCGTCGCGGTTTGCGAGGACGCGGTTTGCCGGGGGACGCCAGGGACCGAACGATCATGCGGCAGCCAACGGCGCGGCCGGTCGGCGATCTCGCGGCCAAACTTCAGGCCCCACAGCCACACTGTCTCATGGCTGACAAGGATACCGCGCGCTGCCAACATCTCCTCGACCATCCGCTGGCTCAGGGGGAAGCGGAAGTACAGCCAGACCGCCGTTGCGATGACCTTGGCGGAATAGCGATAACCAGCATAGCGGCGGTCGGCGGGCGTGGTCGTGCCGCTCCACACCCCGTCTTCGCCCGCTCCGGCACCGCGTCTAACGCCAACTTGACGATATCCTTCGGCGAAGTGTATAGGGTCTCTTGGCATTTGATGATTGCACGCAGCCGTTTTGTGAGTAATTGTGACCGGAGCTGGTTAATGGAAGAATCCGCTGCTGAAACGACGCTTCCACCGTCAGAGCAAGCGCCGCGCAAGCCCCTTTGGTCCCGTCCGTGCTTTCAGATCCTTCCGTTGGAACAGACGTTGAATAATAGCACACGCGTCAATGACAGCACGTCGGATCAGCATAGCTGATCTCTGAAACAATTTTGGGCTAATAAGGTCACAGTGTCCGTTCTTTTTGGAGTATGTGGCGGTGCCAAGCCCGTTGACGCTAGGCGTTATTATGCCGCGCTCGGCCGCTATCCACGTGTGGGTGGCGTGGGCATGCACCACAACGAACAGTATTTCGTGGCTCAGGGGAGCAATACTGCCGGGGCGCGGGCCAAGGGGCCATATGTCTCAGCGGGCGGGCGCCAAGTCGTGGCGTTGGAGGGCTGGATCGCCAATCGCGAAGATCTGGCGCGGTCGCTTGACCTTACCGGAGATTTTCCGGCAGACAGGGTGATGGTGGCCTCAGCGCTGCTGCGCTGGGGCCGTGACGCGCTGACCAAGCTTCATGGCGATTTCGCGCTGGCTTGGTGGGACGGGGAGGAGCGGCGGCTGTTGCTGGCTGCCGACCGCACTGGCGGTCGTTCCCTTTTCTATTACGATTTGGACGGCGGCCTCGTTTTCGCCAATCTGGCTGCTCCACTGTTCATGCACCCACAGGTGGCACGTGTCCTTGACCCGGCTATGGTAGCACGTGCCGCGTTCACGCCTTCCCTGGATTTGGAGAACACCTGTTTTCACGGCGTCAAGCAACTGCTACCGGGGCACATGCTGGACTGGACGGCGGCTGCGGGGGCGCGGGTGTCGCGCTATTGGCGACCGGATCTCCTGCGGCGCCTGCGCCTGCGGCGGGACGAGGATTATGTCGAGGCCGCGCGCGAACTGTTGGACAAAGTCGTGAAGGAGGCGCTCCCCGGGGAGGGAAAGACGGTATCCATGTTGTCGGGCGGGCTGGATTCCAGTGCCGTGGCGACGACGGTAGCCCGGCTGACGGCACCGACGCCGTTGCACACCATTACCATGCGTCCAGATCCCGCCAGCCCACTGCCTGTGCAAGCCCCGCCGCAGATCCAGGATGAATGGGCCTTGGCCCAGGCGACGGCCCAGTTGCACCCGTCCATGGTGGCGCACGGGGTGACGGCGACGATCGAACCTCTTGAGGACGTGTTGCGCGGCAGTTTCCATTGGGGGGGACGGCCGCCCGTCCATCTGATGGCTGCCACTTGGTTCTCGGCAGGCTGGCGGCAGGCCCAGCATATGGGGGCGACCACTGTTTTCATCGGACGCTCCGGGAACGCCACGCTGTCGGCGTCTAGTCTGCCCAAGACCTTGAAGCCGGGAATC
The DNA here is from genome assembly GCA_031291675.1 of Azospirillaceae bacterium. Lineage (GTDB taxonomy): Bacteria > Pseudomonadota > Alphaproteobacteria > Azospirillales > Azospirillaceae > JARLIO01. The sequence continues at coordinate 1,429 of JARLIO010000009.1, read as the reverse complement.
CTCGATGTGCCTCAGGCCCTGCATATGGCGGCGGTGGGGGCCAGCAACGGTGTGGCCTTCGCCCGGCTGCTGCGCGCCTTCGCCCCCGAATGGATGCGCCGCTGGCGCGCAAGCCTGCTGGAGTTGGCGCCGTTGTGGCAGCGGCGGACGGCGTTGCGGCGGGAAGTCGCGGAACGCATTGGCATAGACGACATTTGGCGCGCTCACATCAACGGTGACCGCTGCGCCTCTTGGGGGCAGCGGTCACGCTTGCGCCTGTTGGAACGCACCTGGATGACACGCACGCTGTCGACCTGTCAGCATTTTCGCGATGGGGTGGAACGCCGGGATCCGCTGGGCGACGTGCGTCTGGCGGAATTCTGTCTTGCCATTCCCCCTGACCAGTTCACCCGCTTCGGCCAGGATCGTTATCTAGCCCGCCGTGTTTTGGCGGACCGCCTGCCACCGGAAGTCTTGCAGGAGCGACGGGTCGGTCGGCAATGCGCCGAATGGTTCGACTGGGCGACCCGCAAACGGGCTTGGCTGTCTGCGGAGTTGGATGGCATAGAAGCCAGTGCGTTGGGACGCGAACTCATCGATGTGCCCCGCCTAAGGGGCATCCTGGATGGATGGCCTGACAACGCCAACATCGCTGAATCGCGCTATGAGCAACTGATGAACGTTCTCGGGCGCGGTGTGGCCGTCGGCTCCTTCATCCGCTGGGCTGAAGGTGACAACCTATGAGGGTTGGCACGTTGATTTCTCACTCTCGGTCTGCTGATAAAACCATGCGATGTAATTAAGGCGAGCCCAATCGCCCGTTGCTTCCATCATGGGTTCGACGGCGTGGTTGATATTGCTCTGGGGGTCGAACAAGACCAGACGGTTGCATAGAGGGTCGATGTGATCGATACCGCCATCCCGCCGCTGCATCATTCGTCTGCCGCCATACTCCGGTCGCCCATCATCATGGAGGTAGACGACCGCGCACAGCACCCAGTCTTTCTCACCATCGGAGTGCCAGCGCAACATATGCTCTCTTCCCAGCTTTTTCAGATTGATCTTGCCCGTAAGACCGACCGGGCGCCCCGTGGCCACGGCCCGCCAGCGATGAAAGGCGGGCCCCCTGATTTCCTTGCGGAACAGCATGTCCGTTAAAACGGTGTGGGACATTCGCTTGTCGGAGCGGGGACCGACATAGATCCCCTCATGGATGAAGCGCCCGTCGTCGTCACTTCCTTCGAACTGTTCCTTGGTCACCCCGTCGTTGGTCTTATAGATCTTGTAGAAGGTCTCGATGACGCCGTCCTCTAGAAAGAAACTTTGTCGATCTGGTCATGCGGCCATCGGGGTGATTTCGACGAGGTAGCCGAGATTTTCCAGGCGAGCGACGAGGCGGTTGGTCTGTGCGACCTTTGCCCTGTGATCGAAGTAGTCGTGGCCAAGGTCG
>JARLIO010000008.1 GCA_031291675.1 Azospirillaceae bacterium | reverse complement strand
TATCTCATTCGCCGCGCCGTTGAATGCGCCACAATCACCTACGATCAGATTGTCGCCGGGGCTATGGACAGTGGTGCTATCCGAAATCCGCGTATTCCCGCAATGGTAGCCGCACCTGCCTTAGCCGGATAGGAAGATGGCCATGATCTCAGGGGCCGCGAGAAGAACCTTTTTGTCGGCGGCTTCGCGGCGCCGGGCCGGAGAATCGTCCAGGCGGGGCTGTTCGACCCAGGGATATTGTGTGCGAAACACGATTCCGCTCTCGGTCTCTTCGACAATTACGGCATCGAGTTTTGCAGAACGTTCGAAGCGCGGCACGACGAACCCGCACCAAACATATGGCGGATGCGTGGCGTCGACTCCGACAAGCTCGTCAAGTTTTGGCTCGCCATACTGTGGAGGTTCGGAATATCTAGCCTCCACGAAGCGGAGGCAATTCGGCTTGGACCGTATGAAGACCGCCTGCGCGACATTCTGTTTTCCGGGGTGCCTTGTCCGGACGAACCGGCCGTCTTGATGGTTCGTTACCGGAGCAAGGTGATGCCGCCCGAAAACATCTGTTTTCCACCTTACTTGTCGGAGTTTCCGGGCCTTTCGGGCGGCCTTCGGCGACGCACATATGGTATCGCCGTCGCTGGCTTCCACGCATTCGTCAAGATCGACGCACGGCCGTTGCCGTATCCCGTGCCCGAAATCACCGTGAACCGGAAGGACATCATCCAAGGCGGATATCTGGAATTCGAGAACACCCATCAGTTCCGACGGCTGGTCGAGATCGCGAATAACATGAGCTTGAAGCCCCGCCGACCGGGAGCGCAGCGATGAAACACAAGGTCACCCGCTTCAAGAGCTTGGCCGTCGCAGCATTCCCAACGACACTACTCATGAGGCCCAGCTATGGCCGATCAGCAAGCCTCTGACCAGGCCAAGAGCCTCATCCGGCGCGCCCTTCTCCGGACTTCTTCCCGGTTGAAAGGCCTCCCTGCCCAGGCAAAAGTTGGTTTGCCGGTGCTCGCGGGAGTCCTTCTGGCTTTTCTCGTCGCACTTTCGTTGACTAAAGATGCCGGCGCGTTCGCCGGTGCTCTTGGCAGCGTGGTCGGTGGCCTCGCTGGGGCTGGTGGCGCAGTATGGGCGGTCTATCTTGCTCTGTCTCGCCAGCGGGAAGAGGACATCTCGAAGGTCGCCAGCGCCGTGAGGGTGGAAGTTCTGCACATGGCAAAATATGCTATAGGCGGTATTGAGGTTTGCATCGCGATTGCCAACAAAACCGTCACCATCCCACGCAGCGACGCAGGCGGTATCGGTCTAAACTTTGCGGTCGAACCTATAGTTTACCGGGCGGTCGCGGATCGAGTCGGCTTACTCCCGCACCCCGAGGCCACCGTCGGATTTTACATGCGCCTTGCCGAGGCCAAGGCCGCGGTGGACATACTCGCCAAGCCGCAGCCAGTGTCGCAGACCACCAACCAATGGGTGCCTCCACAAATGGTCACGCCCGAGAATGCTATGAGTATTGTCGAATGTCTTGCCACTGCCCTGCGGCACGCTCATACGATCCTCGCCGACGACGGTTATCCTGATCACCGAGAACAACTGAGCACCATGGCGAGGCAAGAGATCGTCCGGCAGATCGCCGGGAGTTTGGATGCCGCCAAGGTGGTGTTCCCGAACGCCGAGTCTTTCATCCAGCCGAGCCAGGACATCGAATAATTTCTGTCGTTTATTATGAGCTGAATGCCGAGACCAGCATTTCAGACATCATGGTTTGGCGACGCGCCGCCGCCGGAGGCAATCGAATTGCCTCCGCCATCGCCCTTCGGTCGCCGACCAGCACAACCTGCTCCTGCGCCCGCGTGATTGCGGTATAGAGCAAGCTTCTATCGAGGAGTCGGCTGGCGAAAACTGGCACCACGATCCGCCGGGATTGGCTACCCTGGGCCTTATGGCAAGTGACTGCATAGGCATGTTCGAGGTGGCGCAGCATATCGGCGCCCAGTTCCATGGACCGACCATCATCCCAGGTAATTGAAAGCGCTCCATCAATGGCGGTCACGCGGCCGAGCGAACCATTCCTCAGATCAAGGTCGCGGTCGTTCCGCGTCCACATCACCGGCTCGCCGGCTGCAAAACCGCCGAATGTCGCAACATTACCCAGCCGCTCATGGAATAGAGCGTTCAAAGTCCTGACGCCGGCGGGGCCGCGTTTTACGACGCCGACAACTTGCGCCGCGGCGGTGCCGCCGAGTTCGGCAACCAGGCCCGCGATCCGATCGGTAGCAGCCCCCAAGGGCACGTCGATGAAAGACACGCCGGGATGGTTGCCGACATAGGACATGAACTCAGGCATCTGGCCGTTCCGAATCGCTCGGGCAGCTTGCGGGATACCAGTGGATGCGGCTTATCCACTGTTGTCGCCTCGCCATGGTGGTCATAAGCGCAGCGATCATAGAGGCGAACAAAAACAGAACACAATATGAAAAATGGCGGAAGTCTTACGACCTCCGCCACACTTATTGACAGTCAAATTTGGTGACAGTCAGAACGGGATTTCGTCGTCCAGATCGTCCGGTGCCGGCGCGCCCCGACCGCCGCCGCCAAAACCACCACCGGCCGCACCGCCCGGTCCGGCGGCGCCACCACTGCGAGCGCCGCCGCCATAGGCGCCACCGCCGCGCTCGTCGCCGCCGTAACCGCCCCCGGCGCCAGCGCCGCCCCCGGCCGCGCCAGCGCCTTCGCCGACCCGGTCCAGAAGCGTGATTTCACCGCGGAACTGACGCAGCACGACTTCGGTGGCGTAACGCTCGGCGCCACTGCTGTCGGTGTATTTGCGGGTTTCCAATTGTCCTTCGACGTAAATCCGGGAACCCTTCTTGACGTAACGTTCGACGATGCCGACGAGGTTGTCATTGAAGACGACAACCCGGTGCCACTCCGTCCGCTCTTTGCGCTCGCCGGATGCCTTGTCTTTCCATTGCTCGGAGGTCGCCACGCTGAAGCTGGCGACCCGACCGCCATTCTGCATCGACCGGATTTCGGGGTCCTTGCCCAGGTTTCCGATCAAGATCACCTTGTTGACGCTACCCGCCATGTCGCTGTTCGCCTTTCTCAACGATCCGCCGGCGACCGCCGCGCACCGACAGCGAAACCGGAGCGGGTCCGGCGTCGTCGGGCGTATTGGTCGCGCGGTTCCTCGTGCCTGTTCTGCCTTTACCCCAAGCCTTACACCGATGTGCCCTGCCCCGCCAGCGCTTCCGACGGGGCAGGATGCAGACCGGCTCTGACCGGGTGCCCGCGCCATGCCCGGCATCCGGCACATGGCTCCAGCCGCCGATAATTTGACGAATTCTCCCCCATGGCCGGAACAAACGGGGTAAAAGGCGGGGACACACTGTCGAATTCCTTGAGCCATCCCCCCCATGACCCCGCTGTCCCTGTCGTTCATCACCTGCCCGACGCTCAACCGCCGCGCCGCCTGGCGGACGTTGGAGCAAATTGCCTGGACTTTGTGGATCACGACATTGGTGGGACTGACCGCGAAGGTCCTGGTCCATCCGACCTCGTCCGTGACCCATGTGTACCGGCAGGCAACTTTGACCTGGTGGAGCGGGCACAATATTTACGGTCCGGGGATTCACGGCTTTCTCTATTTGCCCTCCAGCGCCGTGCTGTTCACCCCCTTCGCTTTGCCACCGTTGTGGTTCGGCGACATTCTATGGCGCCTGGTTCAGGTCGGGCTGTTTACACTGGCCTTGGTGCGACTGGCCCCCTTGTTCCTGCCCGCCGCACCGCGCGGCGCGCTGGCCTGGGCGCTGCTTCTGGCGTTGCCGGCCGCGACCGTCAATATCATGCGCTCGCAAAGCGAGATCATCCTGGCCGCGCTGATGATGCTGACCGCGGTCGCCATGGCCGACCGACGCTGGCGCCACGCGGCGGCCTGGCTGGCGCTGGCGACGGCGATCAAGCCCCTGGCCCTGGTCATGGTGCTGGTTTGCGTCGTGGTCTACCCGATGATGCGATCGCGGCTCGCCCTCGGACTGGCTTTCGTGCTTCTGCTGCCGTTCTTCAATCCCGACCCCGGCTATGTCGCCGGTCAATATCTGAGCATGGTCCATAAATTGACCGTCGCCGCCGAACCCGGGATCGGCCGCTGGAACGAAATCACGATGATGCTGGACCGATTCGGCCTCGGGATTTCCGAGAACGCGGCCACCGCGCTGCGCTTTGCCACCGCCCTGGCCACGCTGGCCCTGTGTGTCGCGGCGACGCGGCGACTGCGGCCGATCGACGCCGCGCTCGTGATTCTCGCCGCCTGCGAATGCTATCTCCTTGATTTCAACCCGAGAACCGAGCTCGGTTCCTACATGAATCTGGCGGCGTTGCTGGGTTTGTTCGCGGGCGCCCGCTGGTGGTACGATCACCGCGACCGGGCGGGCTGGATCGCTGCCGGTCTGGCCCTGGCTCTGGGGACGCACATGTATGGCGACTGGATTTATCGGCCCACCGATGTCTGGTTGAAGCCGTTGGTTGCGTTGATCGTCCTGTTCATCCTCGGTTTCATCGTGGTCCGGCGTTTTCCGGTGACGATGGCGGTACCGCGGCTGAGATCCGCGTCCCGCGACCCGGTCACCACGATCGCTTCGTAGACGCCGTTCCGCGAAGCTAGGGTCCCGGCCCTGGCAATTTCCGCAGCCGCGAACCATATGCTGGATCGCCGCGCCCGCCCGGACGGGGGTTCGGTCCTTGACGCCGTGCGCTTCGCAGGCCGATTCTCGCGGCCCGCCCTTGCCGCTCCGGGTCGAATTCTGATAAGAACGTCTCATGAACAAATTCATTTCGGTCCGCGGCGCGCGCGAACATAATCTCAAGAATATCGACGTTGACCTGCCGCGTGATCAGTTGATCGTGATCACCGGGCTCAGCGGTTCCGGCAAAAGCTCGCTGGCTTTCGACACCATCTATGCCGAGGGCCAGCGCCGCTACGTCGAAAGCCTGTCGGCCTATGCCCGCCAGTTCCTGGAACTGATGCAAAAGCCCGATGTCGACAGCATTGACGGACTGTCGCCGGCGATCTCGATCGAGCAGAAGACGACGTCGCGCAATCCCCGGTCGACGGTTGGCACCGTCACCGAGATCTATGACTATATGCGCCTGTTGTTCGCCCGCGTCGGCATCCCCTATTCACCGGCAACCGGGTTGCCGATCGAAAGCCAGACCGTCAGCCAGATGGCGGATCGGATCCAGGCGATGCCGGAAGGCGCCCGCCTGTACCTGATCGCCCCGGTGGTCCGCGGCCGCAAAGGCGAATACAAAAAGGACATACTCGAGCTGCGCAAGCGCGGTTTTCAGCGCTTGCGCGTTGACGGCAAGCTGATGGAAATCGACGAGGTCCCGGCGCTCAACAAGAAGATCAAGCATGATATCGATGTCGTCGTCGACCGTCTCGTCGTCCGTGAGGGACTGGGCAACCGTCTCGCCGATTCCCTGGAAACCGCGCTGGGTCTGTCAGACGGCCTCGTGTTCGCGCTGAACCCCGACACCGGGGAACAGGTCACTTTTTCCGCCAAATTCGCCTGCCCGGTCAGCGGCTTCACCATTGACGAGATCGAGCCGCGGCTGTTCAGCTTCAACAATCCCTTTGGCGCCTGCCCGGCGTGCGACGGCCTCGGGGTCAAGCTGCACTTTGATCCGTTGCTGGTGGTGCCCGATGACCGCCTGACGCTGCGCGATGGCGCCGTCGCGCCCTGGGCCGGATCCTCGTCGAAATACTATCTCCAAACCCTGGACTGTCTGGCCCGCCATTTCGGCGCCACGATCGACACCCCATGGCAGGACCTGCCCGAGCCGGCGCGCGAGGCCATTCTCTATGGCACCGGCACGGTCCCGGTGCTGATCAACTATGACGATGGCATCCGCAAGATCGAGGTCAACAAACCGTTCGAGGGCGTGATCCGCAATATCGAACGGCGCTGGCGTGAAACCGACAGCAATTGGGTCAAGGAGGATCTGAGCAAATATCAGTCAAGCCAACCCTGTGAGACCTGCCATGGCGACCGGCTCAAACCCGAGGCGCTGGCGGTCAAGATCGATGGCCTGACCATCGCCCAGGTCTCGGCCCTGTCGATCAAGGCCGCGGCCGCCTGGTTCAACGGCCTTGGTGATCGCCTGCGCCCCAAGGATCGCGAAATCAGCGCCCGCATTCTCAAGGAAATCAACGAAAGGCTGGGTTTTCTGAACAATGTCGGCCTGGAATATCTGACGCTGGCGCGCAACTCCGGCACCTTGTCCGGCGGGGAAAGCCAGCGCATCCGCCTGGCCTCGCAGATTGGTTCCGGACTGACAGGCGTGCTCTATGTCCTCGACGAGCCCAGCATTGGCCTGCATCAGCGCGACAATGACCGGCTGCTGATGACCTTGAAGCGGCTGCGCGATCTCGGCAATACGGTTCTGGTGGTCGAACATGACGAGGATGCGATCCGCAGTGCCGACTGGCTGGTTGATATGGGGCCGGCGGCGGGGATCCATGGCGGCTCGGTGATCGCATCGGGCACGCCGCAAGCGGTGATGCAGGTCAGCGAAAGCCTGACGGCCCAGTATCTGACCGGCAAGCGCGCCATCGCCGTACCACAGCACCGTCGGCCCGGCCATCCCGATCAGCAGATCGAGATCGTCAACGCCCGCGCCAACAATTTGAAGAATCTCACGACACAGATCCCTTTGGGAACCTTCACCTGCGTCACCGGGGTCTCGGGCGGCGGCAAATCGACCCTGATCATCGAGACCTTGTACAAGGCCGTCGCCCGCGCCCTCAATGGTGCCCGGGAGCATCCGGGCGCGCATGACACGATCAAGGGACTGGCCTTCCTCGACAAGATCGTCGATATCGACCAGTCACCGATCGGCCGGACCCCGCGAAGCAACCCCGCGACCTATACCGGCGCCTTTACCCCGATCCGCGACTGGTATGCCGGGCTGCCCGAGGCCAAGGTCCGGGGTTACGGTCCCGGGCGCTTTTCGTTCAACGTCAAGGGCGGGCGCTGCGAAGCCTGCCAGGGCGATGGCGTCATCAAGATCGAAATGCACTTCCTGCCCGACGTCTATGTCACCTGCGACGTCTGCCACGGCAAACGCTATAACCGCGAGACACTGGACATCCATTATCGCGACAAGACCATCGCCGACTGCCTGGACATGACCGTCGAGGAAGGCGCCACCTTCTTCAAGGCGGTCCCCGCGATCCGCGACAAGCTGGAAACGCTGGCCCGGGTCGGGCTGGGCTATGTCAAGATCGGCCAGTCGGCGACGACGCTGTCGGGCGGCGAGGCCCAGCGGGTCAAGCTGGCCAAGGAGCTGGCGCGCCGCGCCACAGGCAAGACGCTCTACATCCTCGACGAGCCGACGACCGGACTCCATTTCGAGGACGTGCGCAAGCTGCTCGAAGTGCTGCAAGCCCTGGTCGAGCAGGGCAATACGGTCGTGGTGATCGAACACAATCTGGAGGTCATCAAGACCGCCGACTGGATCATCGATCTGGGCCCGGAGGGTGGCGACGGCGGTGGCGAAATCGTCGCCGCCGGGACACCCGAACAGGTGGCCACGGTGTCGGCCAGCTATACCGGCCGCTATCTCGCCCCCTATCTTGCGCTCCATGCCAAACGGATCGCCCACGGCTGATGCGGGTTTCGGTCCTTGCCCGCCGCGGTCACCGGTGCCGGGGGCCACGGCCGCGGCGCGCCCGAAAGCGCCCCCCGGCGGCGGGGTCATGAGAATTCTGTGCCGACCCGGTAACGGTTAGCACTCGCCCGCTGTTGATGTTACGATCCCTGAGAATTTGCGCCGCGGGACCGGTCGGACACATTCGCGCGTCAATGCACTATCCAGGGATGGGCTTATGTCAATTCACGTTGCGTTGAATCACAAGACACGCTACCGCTACGACCGCTTGGTTTCACTGGGGCCACAGACGATCCGGTTGCGCCCGGCGCCCCACTGTCGAACCCCGATTCACAGCTATTCGCTTCGGATTGAACCCCAACAACATTTCCTGAACTGGCAGCAGGACCCTCAGTCAAATTATTTGGCTCGTCTGATGTTCCCGGAGAAGACGCGGGAGTTTGTCGTCGAAGTCAACCTGATCGCAGAAATGCAGGTCATCAATCCTTTCGACTTCTTCCTTGAGAAAGGTGCGGAATCGATCCCTTTCGCCTATGACGGGGCGCTGCGCCGCGAACTGCGTCCCTATCTTGAGGCCGAGCCCGTCGGGCCGCTGCTGCAACAATATCTCGACGATATTGACCGGACCGCGCGGCCGACGATCGATTTCCTGGTCGCGCTGAACAGCCAGTTGTCACAGGAGATCCGCTACCTCATCCGGTTGGAACCGGGCATTCAATCCTGCGAGGACACGCTGACCCGGGCTTCGGGTTCGTGCCGCGACAGTGCCTGGCTGCTGGTCCAGATCCTGCGCCATCTCGGTCTGGCAGCCCGCTTCGTCTCGGGCTACCTGATCCAGCTGACCGCCGACCAGAAGGCCCTGGACGGCCCCAGCGGTACCGAGCATGATTTCACCGACCTTCATGCCTGGACGGAAGTCTATCTTCCCGGCGCCGGCTGGGTTGGCCTGGACCCGACCTCCGGCCTGCTGGCCGGTGAAGGCCATATCCCGCTGGCCTGTACCCCCGACGCCTCCTCCGCCGCGCCGATTTCCGGTGCCGTCGACGAGTGCGAGGTCGAATTCGAGCACACGATGTCGGTGACGCGGTTCAACGAAGCGCCGCGCGTTACCAAGCCCTACACCGACAGCCACTGGCACAGCATCGAGGCCCTGGGCCATCGCATCGACGAGGAGCTGGTCGCCGGCGATGTCCGCCTGACCATGGGCGGCGAACCGACCTTCGTCTCGATCGACAATATGGACGGCGCCGAATGGAACACCGCGGCGCTCGGCCCGACCAAGCGCTATTTCGCCGGGAATCTGATCGAACGGCTCAAGGCCCGCTTTGCCCCGAAGGGGTTGATCCATTACGGCCAGGGCAAATGGTATCCGGGCGAATCGCTGCCGCGCTGGGCGCTCAGCCTGTATTGGCGCCGCGACGGCCAGCCGCTCTGGGCCAATGACGAGCTTCTGGCCCGCGACCATGTTGATTACGGCCTGGGCACCGCCGAGGCCGGGCTGTTCCTGGCGACCCTGGCCGGGAAAATGAACATCGACAAGGCGCTGATCCGCGAAGCGTTTGAAGATCCCTGGCATTACCTGCGCCGCGAGAGCCAGTTGCCGGTCAATGTCGATCCGCTCGACAGCAAGCTCGAAGACGCCGAGGAACGCGCCCGGCTGGCCCGGGTATTCGAACGCGGCCTGGGCACGCCCGTCGGCTTCGCCCTGCCGATCAGTCGTCGCCACGAGCAGTTCGGTCCGGTATGGCTGTCCAGCCCCTGGCCGCTGCGCCAGGGGCGCCTGATCCTGGCGCCCGGTGACAGCCCGGTCGGCTACCGCCTGCCGCTGGGGTCACTGCCCTGGGTCTCGCAGACCGAATATCCCTATCATTGGGAACAGGATCCATTCGACACAAGGCCGCCGCTGCCGCCGCACATGGTCCCGCAGCGCCAGCAGCCCGCCAACGCACCCAAGCCGGAGCAGATCCGCCAGCAGGCCCAGAAAATGATGGCCGAGCTGCGCAGCCAGCCGCTGGGAAAAGGGGAATCCGCCTGGTGGGTGGTGCGAACCGCGCTGTGCGTCGAGCCCCGCGGCGGCCGGATCTATATCTTCCTGCCCCCGATGTCCTATCTTGAGGATTACCTCGACCTCGTGGCGTTGATCGAGGAAACCGCGGTCGAGCTGAATCTCCCGGTGATCCTGGAAGGCTATCAGCCACCGCGCGATCCCCGGCTCAACATGCTGGCGGTGACGCCGGACCCGGGCGTCATCGAGGTCAACATCCATCCCGCCCATAACTGGGAGGAGATGGTGGCGACCACGACCACGCTGTATGAGGAGGCGCGCCAGGCCCGCCTGGGCACCGAGAAATTCATGATCGACGGCCGCCATACCGGCACCGGCGGCGGCAACCATATTGTTGTCGGTGGCGCCAATCCCGCCGACAGCCCGTTCCTGCGCCGGCCCGATCTGCTGCGCAGCCTGGTGACCTACTGGCAGAACCATCCGGCGCTGTCCTACCTGTTCTCCGGCCTGTTCATCGGGCCGACCAGCCAGGCCCCGCGGGTCGACGAGGCGCGCAACGATTCGCTCTATGAGCTCGAAATCGCGTTCAAGCAGATCGATATTGCTTGCACCACCAACAATTGTCCGCCCTGGCTGATCGACCGGGTCCTGCGCCACCTGCTGACCGACATGCAGGGCAATACCCATCGGGCCGAATTCTGTATCGACAAGTTGTATTCGCCCGATTCCACCGCGGGACGCCAAGGGCTGGTCGAGTTCCGCGGCTTCGAGATGCCGCCCCATGCCCAGATGAGCCTGACCCAGCAATTGTTGCTGCGCGCCCTGATCGCCCGGTTCTGGAAAAGGCCCTATGTCAATCGGCTGGTGCGTTGGGGCACCGAATTGCACGATCGCTTCCTGCTGCCCCATTTCGTCCAGCAGGATCTCGCCGACGTGCTGGCTGATCTGCGCGACCATGGCTATCCATTCGATGAATTGTGGTTCTCGCCGCACTACAATTTCCGCTTCCCGAAATATGGCGATGTCACGATCCAGGGCATCACGCTGGAACTGCGTCAGGCGCTGGAGCCGTGGAACGTCCTGGGCGAGGAGCCCGGTGGTGGTGGCACCGTGCGCTTTGTCGACAGTTCCGTCGAACGATTGCAGGTCACGGTCAAGGGCCTGGTCGGCGCCCGGCATGCGGTGACCTGCAACGGTCGCCGCGTCCCGCTGCACCCGACCGGGGTCGACGGCGAGTTCGTTGCCGGGGTCCGCTATCGCGCCTGGCAACCAGCGTCATGCCTGCACCCGACCATCCCGGTGCACAGTCCGCTGACCTTTGATCTGATCGACACCTGGTCCGAACGATCAATGGGCGGCTGCACCTATCACGTTGCCCATCCCGGCGGTCGCGCCCATGATACCTTTCCGATCAATGCCAACGAGGCGGAAGGCCGCCGTCTGGCCCGGTTCCAGGCCTTGGGGCATACCCCGGGGCCCTTGTCGGTGCCGCTCGAAACCCGAAATCCTGAATTTCCTCTGACGTTAGATCTTCGCCTTGGCTGAAAGCGCTTCGTTCCCCGCACCCGATCAGGTCGGCTGGGATTTCCCCCGCGTGGCGGCGGCGGACCCGTCGTCACAACCGTCCTTGTTCGGCGATGTCGACAGCTTCGGCTATGGCGGCGGCGCGATCTATGACGAGATGGTGACCGGCCATGGCAGCCTGCGTCCGCATTGGCAGAGCTTCATGCGGGCGCTGGGGCCGACCGAACCCGAGCTGATGGGCGAACGGTGGGAGGAAGCCCGCCGCCTGTTGCGCCAGAACGGCGTCACCTACAACATCTATGGTGATCCCCAGGGCATGGAGCGCCCCTGGCCGCTGGATCTGGTTCCGCTGCTGATCCCGAGCCATGAGTGGAAGGCGATTGAGGCCGGCCTGATCCAGCGGGCAACCCTGCTCAACATGATCCTGGGCGACCTCTATGGCCCACAGACCCTGGTGCGCAGCGGCCGGGTGCCGGCGGCATTGCTTCATGCCGATCCCGGCTTTCTCCGTTCCCTGCACGGCACCCGCCCGACCGGCGGTATTTATCTGCATCTCTATGCCGTCGACCTGGCCCGGGCCTCGGATGGCCGCTGGTGGGTGCTGGGCGACCGGACCCAATCACCTTCCGGCGCCGGCTATGCGCTGGAGAACCGCGCCGTGATCAGCCGGGTGCTGCCCGAGCCGTTTCGCGACTGCCGGGTCCAACGCCTGTCACCCTTTTTCGTCGCCGTCCGCGAGACCCTGGCGCGGATCGCGCCGCGCCGCGATCAACCGCGTATCGTCCTGCTGACGCCCGGCCCCTACAACGAGACCTATTTCGAACACGCCTATCTCGCCCGCCATCTCGGCATCACCCTGGTCGAAGGCGGCGACCTGACGGTTCGCGACCGGGCGGTCTATCTGAAGACCCTGTCGGGGCTGGAGCCGGTCGACGTCATCCTGCGCCGGCTCGACGATAATTACTGTGATCCGCTGGAACTGCGCGCCGACAGCTCCCTCGGGGTCGCCGGCCTGGTTCAGGCCGTCCGCGCCGGCACCGTGACGGTCGCCAACGCCCTGGGCAGCGGCATCATGGAGTCCGCCAGCTTCAAACCGTTCCTGCCGATGTTATGCCGCGAGATGCTGGGCGAAGAACTCAAACTCCCCGGGGTCAAGATCTGGTGGTGCGGTTCGGATGCCGAACGGGCCTATGTCACCGAACATCTGGCCAGCCTGGTGATCAAGCCGGCCTTTGTCGCCCTGGGCGGCGAGCCAATTTTCGGCGCGGAACTGGCCTATGACGACAAGGCCGCACTGGTCCAGCGCATCCGCCACCGGCCGTTCGATTTCGTGGCCCAGGAACGCGTGGCGCTGTCGACCGCCCCGTGCTGGCAGGATGACAAGATGCAGCCGCGCCCGCTGGTGCTGCGGGTCTATCTCGCGGCAACCGCCGACGGCTACATCGCCATGCCGGGCGGCCTGACCCGGATGTCGACCGCCCCGGGCCGGCTGGTCGTCTCGATGCAGCGTGGTGGCGGCAGCAAGGATACCTGGATCCTGGAATCGCGGGCGACCGAGGGCGTGGTCGCGGTCCAACCGTCACCCGGCCCGGAAACCCGGACCAGCGACGTCACCCCGGTTCGCGGTGATCTGCCCTCGCGCGTCGCCGACAGCCTGTTCTGGCTCGGTCGCTACGCCGAGCGTGCCGACAGCCAGGTGCGTGTGCTGCGCGCCCTGCACAGCCGGCTGGTCGACGGAACCCGCCCGGGGGTGCAGCGCGAGATCGTGCCGCTGGTTCGCCTGGCGCGCTGGACCGGGATCCTGCCCTGGCAACTCGACGACCCGACCGATAATCCCTCGGCCCTGCGTCAGGCCTTGCAGGCGGCGCTATTTGATTCCAGTCTGGCCAACAGCCTGGGGGGCAACATCCAGCGGCTGCGCCGCGCCTCGGCCGGGGTCCGCGACCGGCTGTCGCTCGATCTGTGGCGCACCATCACCCAGCTCGAGCGCCTCAGCGAGGCGCCGGGGCCCAAAAAACGAAGCGACAGCGCGATGCTGATGCGGCTGGATGAGCTGGTCACGGTTCTGGCCGCCCTGGTCGGCCTGGAGCAAGTCAGCATGACCCGCGGGCCCGGCTGGCGCTTCCTGGACCTGGGCCGCCGGCTCGAAGGGGCCAGCCAACTGGTCTCGATCCTGCGTGGCACCGGGATCACCCAGGCCGGCAGCCGCGACGAGGCGACGTTGGAAGTCCTGCTGGAATTGAGTGACAGCACGATGGCCTACCGCGAGCGCTATTTCGCGACGGCGCAACGGGCCGCGGTCCTCGATCTGCTGCTGACCGATGACAGCAACCCGCGCGCCCTGTCCTCCCTGCTGGCCGCACTGGCCGAGCACCTCACAGCCCTGCCCCGACCGCCGCTGCCCCCGGGGCAGGAGGCGGAAAGCCCGGCGAACCTCGCCCTGGGTCTCGTGGAATCCGCACGCCAGTCATTACGCCGGCCCGCGCTGCTCCAGGATGGCCCGGCCCTGGCCGCGACCCTCGAACCGCTGGCGGTCAGCCTGCCGGAAATCTCCAACCTGTTGGTCAATGCCTATTTCAGCCATGCTTTCGCCCGCCCCGCCTGACACGGTGGCGGCGATCGCCGACCCCGCCCTTCCCGTGGCTGTCGCCCTCCCGGCGACGGCAACCCCGCTGTCCGTCGACGCGCCGGCGTTGTCGGCGCCCGGCAACCGGACAACGCGCTATCAGGTGCGCCATCTGACCCGCTATCGCTATGGCGACCGGGTCTCGGTGTCCCATCACATCCTGCATCTGGTCCCGCGTCCGCACCCGCGGCAAGTCTGCGACGACCCGCAGATCCGCATCGTCCCGGCACCCGCAGCCCGCGCGGATTGGTGTGACTATTTCGGCAACCCGACTTCCTATTGCGAGATCCGCGAACCCCATCTCTGCCTGGAGATCGAATCCACGCTGCAGGTCACGGTCCAGCCCCCCACCATCGATCTGGCGGCAACGCCGGCGTGGGAGCTGGTGCGGGCCCAAACGCAAGTCCCGGTGGACGATGACGATCTGGCCGCCGCCGCCATGGTCTTTGACTCGCTTCTGGTTCGGGCGACCCCGGATCTCTGCGATTACGCCCGCCCCAGCTTCACGACCGACCGTCCGATCGGCGCCGCGGTGATGGACCTGACCCGGCGGATCTTTCGCGATTTCCGCTTCGACGCCACAGCGACCTCGGTATCCACGCCGCTGGCCGAAGTCCTGAACCACCGGCGCGGCGTATGCCAGGATTTCGCCCATCTCGGGATTGGTTGCCTGCGCGCGCTGGGATTGCCCGCGCGCTATGTCAGTGGCTATCTGCGGACCCTGCCGCCGCAAGGCCGTCCCCGCCTGATCGGGGCTGACGCTTCGCACGCCTGGTTCGCCGCCTGGTGCGGCCCGGCAGCGGGCTGGATCGACTTCGATCCGACCAACGACCGCACCGCTGACGCCAATTATATCTCGATTGCCTGGGGCCGCGATTACGACGATGTCAGCCCGGTGCGCGGCGTGATTCTGGGCGGCGCGTGGCACGAACTGACGGTCGCGGTCGATGTCGAGCCGCTTGATGAGCTGCCGCCCCCGGACGAAACCGCAGACGAGATCCGAGACGAGGTGCCCGCGGCCGATGTTGCGCCCGTGCCCTGACGGTCAGCCAAGCTCATCCGATCGCGGCAACCGCCCATCCGTGATCATCTGGCGCAAACGGCCCCGATCAAACCGACCGGTGCCGCCGATCGGCAGCGCCGCGGTGAAGTGGAACTGATCGGGGAATTTGACAGTTTCGAGCCGAGGCGCCGCCCAGCGCTGCAAATCATCGACGCCCGGCCGCGCCGAGCCGCGCAGAACGACCGCGAGGTGAATCCGTTCGCCCAGCAGCGGATCGGGCACGCCGGTGGCCAGCACATCCTGCACCGCGGGATGGCCGACGAACGCCTGCTCAACCTCTTGCGGATAAACTTTGGTCGCGCCGCGCGCCATCACCTCGGTGCGACAGGCCAGGACTTCAACGACACCATCGGCATGGGCAAAAGCGAGATCGCCGGTACGGAACCAGTTGCCGTCAAAGGCTGCCCGCGTCATGTCGGGCGCCCCGAGATAGCCGCTCATGATGAACGGCGTCAGAATCTGCAGCTCGCCAACCGTACCCGGAGCAACCGGCTGCCCATCCTCCCCGACGATCCGCACCCGCACCCCCGGGGTCGGCCGGCCCACCGCGCCGGGATGGGCCTCCAGATCGCCCGCCAGCGTCGTCAGATCACAGGTGCCGGTCTCGGTCCGGCCGAAGCCGTTGGTCAGCACGGCACCCGGAAACAGCGCCGTCACGGCACGGATCACCGAGGCGCTGATGACATCGCCACCGGTAAATATGTCCGTCAGCCGGCCCAGCGCCGCAATCCGCGCCGCCCGGTCCCGGACAGCGTCCAGGATCTCGGCCGCCACCAGGGCGCGCAGCATCGCCGGCACCAGGGCAACATGGGTGATGCCATCCTCGGCAATGGCGTCCAGGGTCGGTAGCGGCGAAAAATCCTGGCGCAAATGCACCGAACCACCGCGGAGCAGGGTCAACAGGGTCATCCACAGCCCGGCGCTGATCGTGATCGGCAGCACAACCTGCGTCCGGCAGGCGGCGTTGAAGCCATGGCGCGTGTCGATTGCCGCAAGCTTGCGCTGAAAACTGTCATGGGCGATCACGACGCCGCGCGGCGCCACGGTTGAGGCCGAGTTGAACATCACCAGGGCGGCCCCCTGCAGCAGGTCGAAGACCCGGGCCTCATGCGCCAGAACGGTCACGCCCTCGCTCCGGTCGACGATACGATCGGCCAACGACGGCGTCCGAGCCGCCACTGATAACGCGGTTCCCCCGTCAGGCCCGGCGTCCGGCAAGCCATTATCAATCAGAAAACGCGCGCCCGAGACCGTGACGATCGACGCCACGCGATCCGGCGACGCATTCTGGTGGATCGGCACGACGACCGCGCCCGCCAGCCAGACCCCCAGCACCGCGACAAGATCGGATGCCCGGTTGGCCACGAACACCGGAACCGCCTCGCTCCGCACCACCCCCCGGACGCGCAGCCGTTCGGCGACCTGACGCGCGCCTTCCAGCATCGCCTTGCCGGTCAAGACGATGCGGCCATCGCCCACCCGCAGCAACCGGGGCTGTGCCGACAGGCTTTCTTCCCAATTGCGCCCCAACGCTCCGCTTGTCATTGCAGGGCTCCACAAATCCGCGTGGCGTTAGACCGGGGCGTCGTGACCTTGCAGGCCGCAATCATCATCCTGAGTTCCCCCGTGAGAGGATCTGACAAAAAAGGCACTGGGGCCAAAAATCCGGGATCAGTCTGCGGGGTGACGACACCAACGCGACAAGATTGTAACACCATCGTCCGAACGATGATACCAAAACTGATGGCCATACCACAGCTTTGCCCGATCGCATCGGGTTTCCTGCGCAATTTTCATACATATTAGCGCTGTTAAACAGGTCCCTGCGCCGTCCTGCGACTCTTCGCCGCGATGAGGGCAACGGCCATCGGTCAGGCGATCCCAAGAAACGCTGCACCGCGCCCCCTTGTGTTTTATGATGACACCCTCATCTAATCGGGAGTTCTATCGGCCGGCTTTGTCGCCACGCTCCGCGCCCCTGACAAAGTCCGATGGCTCGAACCGGGCATGACATGGCGCGCCGGTTCGATCGATGTCTCCTGGGCTGCTACGGAAGATTTCGAGATCATGAGTCCTTCACAGCCAGAGGCCGCTGTTTTGCGGCCGTCGACGCGCGCATTGTGGATCGCCTTGCCCGGCCTGATGATGACCTTGATGCTGGCGGCGCTTGACCAGAATATCGTCGCGACCGCATTGCCCCGCATCGTCGGCGACCTGGGCGGTCTGTCGCACCTGTCCTGGGTCGTCACCGCGTTTCTGGTGACGTCAACCACAACAACCCCGCTTTATGGCAAACTCAGCGACATCTATGGCCGCCGGCCGGCCTTCGTGGTCTCGATCCTGGTGTTCCTGGTCGGCTCCGCCTTGTGCGGCCAGGCACAGAGCATGGTCGAACTGATCCTGTTCCGGGCCGTCCAGGGCATCGGCGCCGGAGGCTTGTTCACCCTGACCCAAACGGCGGTCGGCGATCTGGTCGAACCGCGTCAACGCGGCCGTTATCAGGGCATGTTTGTTGCCATTTTTGCGGTATGCAGCATCGCCGGGCCGCTGTTGGGCGGCCTGATCACCGACGCCTTGTCCTGGCGCTGGATCTTCTACATCAACATTCCGGTCGGACTGCTGGCGCTGATCCTAATTTGTACCGGCCTGCGGCATCGACGCCCGTCGCGAACCCACGACATCGACTATGCCGGTGCGTTCCTGATGATCGTCGGAACCGGAGCCTTGCTGTTGATGCTGAGCTGGGGCGGTGTCGAATATCCGTGGTTTTCGCCTGAAATCATCGGCGCGGCGGCGCTGGCGGTGGCGGCATTCAGCGCGATGATCGTGGTCGAGCGCCGGGTCGCGGAACCGATCCTGCCGCTCCATCTGTTCAACAGCCGCATCTTCGTCATCGCGACGCTGGTGCTGGGCCTGACCTCGATGGCGATGTTTTCGATGCTGGTGTTCATGCCGATGTTCTTCCAGCTGCTGCTGGGGGCCAGCCCGTCGCGCGCCGGCCTGATGATCGCCCCGACGATGGTTGGTTTCATCCTGTCGTCGGTGATTGGCGGACGCCTGGTCTCGAAAACCGGCCGAACCCGAAATTTCGTGGTGACCGGCCTCGGGCTGGCAACGCTCAGCACAATCCTGATGGCTCGAACGGCCGAGACGGCGAGCACAGGCACACTGATTGAAGGCTTGCTGGTGACCCTGGGATTAGGTCTGGGTCTGACAATGCCGGTTCTGACCATCGCGGTACAGAATATCGTGCCGCGCGCCGACCTGGGCGTCGCGACGGCGGCGACGGCCTATTTCCGGTCCCTGGGCAGCGCGGTCGGGGTCGCGCTGTCAGGGACCATCCTGACCGCGCGATTGACCCGCGACCTGCCCGCGATGTCGGCGGACCAGGGACAGGGTCCGTCATTACTGGATGCGGGGATCGATCGCATCCTTTCGCTTCCCATGGCGCTTCATGAATCCGTCATTGCCGCCTATCGCGACGGCCTGTCGGTGGCCTTCACCACCAGTGCCGTGATCGCGCTTGCCGCCTTCCTGATCGTCCTGCTGCTGCCCGACCAGCCCCTGCGCTCGGATACAGCGCAACCGGAGCCTGCATCCGGATCCGCGTCGCTGGAGCCTTCCGGGCGGCAGCGCTAATGTCGCCCGAGCGCAGCGATTGCACCCGTCAACCGATGTCGCCGGCCATCAGGACGGGTTTTGAGAAGCCCGGGTTCGAGGATTTGCGGTTTGTTATGGCGGAACCGTTGCGGACAAAGAGTTGGCCTCAACCAGCGCTGTCCCGGTTGCCGCTGATCAGTTCATAGACCTTTCGGACGCGCGACATGTTGCTTAGACTGCTTCTCACATGCGCCTTTGCCGCTGCCGCGGCCTGTTCGGGGTCGCGCGCCAACAAGGCATCCGTGATGGCGCGATGCTCGGTGAGCCCGGTGTCGCCGAGATCGATCCACAGGACTTCCAGAAGAAGCGCAAGCTGGAGCTGCTGGTAAATCTGATCGCAGATGCGGATCAAAGCCTCATTTTGCGTGATCTCGGCGATAACCCGGTGGATTTGCAGGCCGAGCTCCAGTTGCCGGGCGGCATCGACCGGGGTATCGGTCACTGATGCCGACAGACTCTCCATTTCCCGCATGATCGCGACGACCCGCTCCAGGTCGTCATCGGAAGCCACGGCGCAAGCAAGTTCCGCGGCACGGGCATCGACAACTTCGCGCACGACAAGCAGATCGCAGATGGCTTTCAAATCGACATCAGCGACTGTGTAGCCGACGTTGCGTTGGGAGACGACCAATCCTTCTTTCTCAAGTTTCATCAGCGCTTCGCGCAACGGTGTCCGACTGACGCCGAGGCGCGTGGCGATACGGCTTTCAGAGACATGTTCGGCCGGTCTCAACTGTCCCGACAGAATCAGGTCCTTCAACTCGATGTAAGTCTTCTGCCTGACGGATAGGTCGGGTTGGATCTTTCTTGTCGCGGTTTTCGCCACGAGCATTCCTCCTGCGCAATTCCGGCCTCTTACAGCATGCCGGATCTCAACCCAACAAGGCCCTTGCTATGGGATTCCAAATTGGATACGATCTTGTATCCCAAAAACGAGGAATTGGCAATAAGCCGTTTGTCATCAACGAAATAGGTGCCGCCATCGGCGGTAGCGGAACGACGTGGCCATGTCTCTGTCCCCCGTCCCTTCGGGGGCCCGAAATCGTCAGGATGATAAAATTCCCAGATTGGGAGAAGGAATTTGTCCACCTCGGCGCACGGCTGCCGCCAACGAAGGCGTATGCTTTGAAAGGGATGACGATGAGGAAAGCAGGAGTTGCAGTCTGGGCCCTGATGCTGGCGGCCATCGCCGGCAGCGCGAGCGCCGCGGAAACGCCGAAGTCGATTGTGATCGCGACCGAAGGAGCTTACGAGCCCTGGAACTTCACCGGACCGGGCGGCAAGCTCGACGGCTTCGAAATTGATCTCGCCAACGATTTTTGCGCGCGCATGAAGATCACATGCGAGATCGTGGCCCAGGACTGGGATGGCTTGATCCCGGCGCTGACCGCCAAAAAATTCGACGCGATCATGGCATCGTTGATCATCACGGAAAAGCGCCTGGCCGTGATCTCATTCTCCGAGCCTTACGCCCCGACCGCCGGCGTGTTCATGGTCGACAAGTCCGGGCCGCTCGCGGACCTTGGTGGTGCGGGAACCACGATTGATCTCAACGGCGACGCGGCAACGGTCAAGGCGGCGATCGAGACGTTGGCGCCTTTGCTGAAAGGCAAGACGATCGGTGTCCAGAGCTCCACGGCCGGCGCCGTCTTTCTCGAAAAATACCTCAAGGGTGTCGTGACGGTTCGTGAATACAAGACAACAGAGCAGCATGATCTCGACCTCAAAGCCGGGCGCCTGGACGGTGTCTTCGGTCAGAAAAGCGCGTTTGGGGCCCTTCTTGACAAGCCGGACTACCAGGATTTCAAGCTCGCCGGCCCGGTCTATGTTAGTGACGTGTTCGGAAAGGGCATTGCGGTCGGCCTTCGCAAGGATGACACGGTCCTGAAGGCCATGTTCGACAAAGCAATCGCTGCGGCCAAGGCCGATGGTACGATTGATCGGCTTGCCCTGAAGTGGTTGAAGACGACATTTAATTGAGCCTATTGGGAGGTGCGGATGACGGACCTCCCAGCCGGTGCTCTCATGCCGGGCGATATATCCCGCGTTCACTCTGCACCCGGATTGATTTCTCGATCCACTTCGGCGGCGGCATTCCTTGCCTGCCTTACCGGAAACAATGGAATGGGGTGACCATGGATAGCTACGACCTGCTGTTTGGTGGCGGACGATGGTGGATCCCCCTGTCCGAAGGCGCTTTGACGACCGTTACGATCGCGGCAAGCGGTTTTGTCCTGGGGGCCATCTTCGGCAGTGCCCTGGCGCTGATGCGCTTGGGCGGAAACGCGGTAGCACGACGTCTTGCCGACATTTACACGACGACCCTGCGCGGGATTCCGGACCTCCTGGTGATCTATCTGCTTTATTTTGGCGGCAGCGGCGCCCTCGGTCTGATCGGCGGGTTCTTCGGCGCAACCGGCTTCATCGGCATACCGACCTTCGCAACCGGCGCACTCGCCCTCGGCGTGGTCTCGGCAGCCTATCAGGCCGAAGTTTTCCGGGGCGCTTTCAAGGCGATCGCGCGCGGTGAACTGGAAGCCGGCCGCGCCTGCGGCATGAGCGGTCCGGCGATGTTCCGGCGCATCGTTGCGCCGCAAGCTCTGCGATTCGCGCTGCCGGGTCTCGGTAATGTCTGGCAGCTCATTCTGAAGGAAACGGCGCTGATTTCTGTCGTCGGACTCGTCGAACTGATGCGCGCCGCCCAGGTCGGCGCCGGCTCGACCCGGCAGCCGTTTCTTTTCTATCTATCCGCTTTCGTGCTTTACCTTGTGATCACGTCGATCTCGGGGCGGCTTTTCGCCCGCGCAGAGGCGATCTGCGCCCGACCCTATCGGAGGGCATAGCATGGATTTCCGCTTCCTCGGCGAGACGTTCATGACGCTGCTCGCCGCCTTGCCCCTGACGCTTTACCTTGCTCTCGTCTCCTCGATCTGCGGTGCGCTCGGTGCGCTCGTCCTTGCCCTGATGCGCCTGTCGTCAGCGCGGCCATTGTCGCTGATCGCGCGGGCCTATGTCTTCGTGTTCCGCGGAACGCCGCTGCTCATCCAGTTGTTTCTGATTTATTACGGACTTGGCCAGTTTCGGCCCTCCTTGCAGATGCTCGGACTCTGGCCCTTTTTCCGCGACCCGATCTATTGCACGATCGCGGCATTGGCCATGAATACGGCAGCCTACGGCAGCGAGATCGTTCGCGGCGGACTCGCCGCCGTGCCCCGGGGCGCGGTGGAGGCGGCGATCGCCTGCGGCATGTCACCGGGGCTGCGGTTCCGGCGCGTCGTGCTGCCGCTGGCAACCCGGATCGCGCTTCCCGCCTATGGCAACGAACTGATCGTGATGGTGAAGGCAACATCCCTGGCCTCCACGATCACGATCATGGAGGTCACCGGCATTGCCGGAAAACTGATCGCGGAGACCTATCGCACGATGGAGATCTTCGCCTGCGCCGCCGCGATCTATCTCCTGATTAATTTTGTCCTGACGCGCCTCGTTCTTACCCTTGAATGGTGGATGTCGCCCGATCGCACCACGCGCAGAGTCCTGGAACAGATCGGCGAGACGAAAGTGAAGGTGACGGCATGACACTTATGACTAGCACCCGCCAGAACGAGCCCTCCGCGATGCCGCTGCCGAACGACGAACGTCCCAAGAAAATTGAAATTGAGGGACTGAGAAAGAGTTTCGGGAAAATTGAGGTCCTCAAGGGAATTTCTCTGGAAGCGTGCCAGGGCGATGTCGTCGCGATTCTGGGCGCATCGGGATCAGGCAAGTCGACGCTACTGCGATGCCTTAATTTCCTGGAGACGCCGGACGCTGGCACCCTGTCGATTTGTGGAGAACGGATCACCATGCCGGCATCCGCCAAAGGCCGCATGATCCAAGTCGACCGCCAGACACTGATTCGAATCCGAACACGCGCAGCCATGGTCTTTCAGAGCTTCAATCTCTGGTCCCACATGACCGTGCTGGAAAATGTGATCGAGGCACCGATCCAGGTCCAGCGCCGACCGAGGGCGGTGTGTGTCGCCGAAGCCGAGGCTGTCCTCGCACGGGTCGGGCTTGCCGAGAAGCGGCATACCTATCCGGCGATGCTTTCGGGGGGCCAGCAGCAGCGCGTGGCCATCGCCAGGGCTCTGGCGATGCGACCGGAAGTTCTTCTGTTCGACGAACCGACCTCGGCACTTGATCCCGAACTCGTCGGCGAGGTCCTGACGGTCATGCGTTCGCTCGCCGACGAAGGCCGAACCATGCTCGTCGTGACGCATGAAATGGGGTTCGCCCGTCATGTGTCATCCCGCACGGTGTTTCTGCATCAGGGTCTTGTCGAGGAGGAGGGCCCCTCGGCCGATGTTTTCGCGAACCCCAAAAGCGAGCGGTTCCGACAATTCATCCGCCGCATCGAGGTCTGACCGGGCCGCACCCGCATCATTGACAGCCTCGAACGACAGCCGCCGCCCTGCCGCAGGCAAAGCTCAACCTGTTGCGCCCGCTACAATATCCATTTTTGGATACAAAATGGATCGGCAACGACCGAACTGGAGAGAAGAAAAATGGTCATTCGCCCGAACTCGATCGAGGCCCGCGACGTCGCCGCCATGATGCACCCTTTCACCGACGCCGTCGCGCACGAGGCTGAAGGACCGTTCGTACTGTCGCACGGCGACGGCATCCATGTCGTCGATACCGAGGGAAGACGCTACATCGAAGCCTTGAGCGGACTGTTCTGCGCGTCGCTCGGTTTCAGCGAACACCGGCTTGCCGACGCCGCCTATGAGCAAATGAAACGGTTGCCCTTCTATCACACCTTTGGCGGCAAATCGCATCCGGCTGCTATCGAGCTCGCCGAACGTTTGCTGGCGCTTTCGCCGGTTCCGATGGCGAAGGTGCTGTTCTCCAATTCGGGGTCCGAGGCCAATGATACCGCGATGAAGCTCGTCTGGTATTTCAACAACGCCATCGGTCGGCCCGAAAAAAAGAAGATCATCTCCCGCATCCGCGCCTACCACGGCGTCACGATCGCCGCGTCAAGCCTCACCGGCCTGCCGAACAATCACCTTTCGTTCGACCTGCCGATTGATCGCGTCTATCACACCGATTGTCCGCACCATTGGCGCTTTGGCCTGGCCGACGAGACGGAAGAGGCTTTCGCCAGCCGCTGTGCGCGGTCGCTCGAAGATCTTATTCTCCGCGAGGGGCCGAATACGGTTGCGGCTTTCTTCGCCGAGCCCCTTTTGGCCTCGGGCGGATGCATTGTGCCGCCGCCGACCTACTATGAAAAAATCCAGGCCGTTCTCAGGAAATACGATGTTCTGCTGATCGCAGACGAGGTCATCTGCGGCTTTGGGCGACTGGGAACGATGTTCGGGTCTGAGCATTTCGGGATGAGGCCTGACATGATCACCATGGCCAAACAGCTCTCGGCCGCCTACCAGCCAATTTCGGCGCTGATGATGACCGAAGAGATCTACAGGGCGATCCGCGATCAAACGGGTGTCATCGGTACCTTTGGCCATGGCTTCACCTATAGCGGCCACCCGGTCGCGGCCAGCGTCGCCCTGGAGACGCTCAAAATCTACGAGGAGCGCAACATTCTCGGCCACGTCCGGGACATCATCCCGGCTTTCCAGGCCCGCCTGGCCAGGCTCGGTCAGCACACGCTCGTGGGCGAAGCCCGTGGCTGCGGCCTGATCGGAGCGGTCGAGATCGTCCGCGACAAAGCGACGAAAGAGAATTTCGACCTTGCCGCCGGTGTCGCTGCCGACATCGGCAAGCGTTTGATGGGGCATGGGGTGCTGACACGCGCCTTCGGTCATGTGCTGACACTTTGTCCGCCGCTGATCATCACCGAAGCCCAGTTGCACGACCTTTTTGACCGGATCGAAGTGTCAATCAATGAAACCCATGACCATGTTCGGGCGCTCGGCCTGGCCCCCTGAATGACCAGGACGGGACAGCCCCGGCGGCGCCCTGCTCCCCATGATCAATCAAGAGAGCGACGCCGTTCGGCCGGCCGCCGTAGAGCTGCCAGTGGCTCGCGTCGCTGAAAATGATGGGATCTCTCGCCACCTTCATGCTCGCGATCGCTTGCATCCGGGGCCATAGGCGCCATCGTTCAGAGCTTGCGGCACTGGGCCTGGGCCCCCGCGTTCGCGAGGGCGACGGTCGCAAATTCGATGACGCACCCCCACGAGCCGGTTTTTCGCAAGACACGGAGCCCCCTGATGCGCATTTTTGAGACCCCTGGTCGATCGATGGCCGTCGCCCGCAACGGTATGGCCGCCACATCACACCCGACATCGACGCTGACGGCCATCGAGATCCTGAAGGCCGGCGGCAATGCGCTCGACGCCGCCGTTGCCGCCTGCGCGGTTCAGTGCGTCGTCGAGGCCGGTTCGACCGGTATCGGCGGCGACTGCTTTGCGATGATCTCGCCGGGCGGCTCCACCGACATCCGGGCCTACAACGGATCCGGTCGGACCCCGGCGGCCCTGCGCCCGGAACTGCTGCGCGCGGCCGGCATCACGACGCTTGACCGGTCTTCACCCCATGCGGTTACGGTCCCGGGGGCCGTTGAGGCCTGGTGCCGCCTCGTCCAGGATCACGGACGAATGTCGATCGCCGAGCTGCTGGCGCCTGCCATAACGATCGCGCGCGATGGCTACGCGATCACGCCGCGCGTTGGCTTCGATCTGGCCCTTCAAGTCGATCTGCTCAAGGCGAACCCAACCGCGAGCAACACATTCCTGGTCGATGGCAAAGCGCCGGCGGTCGGAACAATTCAAAAACAGCCGCGGCTCGCCGATACGCTCGCGGCAATCGGGCACGACGGGGCCGACGCTTTCTACCGTGGCGACCGCGCCGAGGAGATGGTCGACTATCTCCGCAGTCTCGGCGGCCTGCACACCCTTGCCGACTTCGCGGCCGCCGCGGGCGAGTATGTTCATCCCATCAGCACCAACTACCGGGGTCGAACCGTCTATGAATGTCCGCCGAATGGGCAAGGGATCGTCGCGCTGATCATCCTCAACATCCTGTCGCGGTTCCCGCCGGTCTCCGACCCCTACGATGCCGATCATATCCACATCCTTGTGGAGGCGGCACGGCTGGCCTATGCGGCACGGGATGCCGTCGTCACGGACCCGGCGACCGGGATCGATGCCACGCCACGCCTCCTGTCGGATGCTTTCACCGACGAACTCGTCGCGCTGATAGCGCGGAACCACGCGATTGCGGCGCTGCCGCATTTCGATACCGTCGACCACCGCGATACCGTTTACATCAGTGTCGTCGACCGCGACCGGAACGCCGTCAGTTTCATCAATTCGATCTTCTTTCCCTACGGCAGCGGCCTGATGGCACCACGCTCCGGCGTCCTGTTCCACAACCGCGGCCAAAGCTTTTCCCTCGCGGCAGGCCATCCGCAGGAAATCGGTCCTGCCAAACGTCCAATGCACACGATCATACCCGGCATGGTCGCGCAAGGCGGCCGCGTGACCTTGACCTTCGGTGTCATGGGCGGCCATTACCAGGCGATGGGGCACGCGCACTTTCTGTCGCGCCTTTTCGACCAGGGCCTCGACATTCAGGCTGCGATGGACCTGCCCCGGCTATTCGCGCTTCCGGGGACCACAACAATCGAGGTGGAAACCGAAATGCGGACACGGCTCGGCGCGGAACTGGAACGGCGCGGTTTCGATCTCCGGCCGCCGCGTTGGGCCATTGGTGGCGCCCAGGCCATCGCAATCGACTGGAACCGCGGCGTTCTTCTCGGGGGATCCGACCACCGCAAGGACGGCATGGCTCTCGGCTATTAGCCACACGACAAGAAACCGGGGCCGGGCATGATGTCCCTCTCCTGGCGCGGTTCCTCGGCGGATTGATCTGAATGAGCGAACACCGGAGCCCCCCGCACGCCAGCGGTAACCTCAAAGACCACCGTCACTCCGGCTTGCCGGATCAGCCAAGTCGCCGTTGGCGGTCGCAAAAACCGCCAACGGATCTTGTCAATGCACGTTCGGTTTTCTCGTCACGCCGCGGGCTGCCGGGGCATATAGTCGGGTTCAAGAAAATCGCTCGTGCTGCCGATCGCTTCGATCAGATCGGTCAGAGCCACTGCCACCGTGGGCTTGACCTGCTCGATCGCCCGCGCCACACGGACCACCCGCAGCGACGGCAATGTCCGGGTGACCGAACCATCGCCAAGCCCGTCATAAAAGAACGAGACCGGGACATCCAGGACTTCGGCGATCCGCCACAGCAAGGCCGCGGAAACACCGTTGGTTCCCCGTTCATATTTGTGGATTTGCTGGAAAGTGACACCAACCGCGTCACCCAGCCGCTCCTGGCTCAATCCGAGCAGGGCACGCCGTACCCGGATCCGATCACCGATATGACGATCCGTTTCCAAACGTGCCGGATCATCCAACCGATTATTGCTGCGCTTGCGCCGCACGACCCCCATTCCGCCATCCATCTTGTGAAAGTCCCCTCAAAATCGGCCGTTTTGGCCGCGGTGAAACTGATGCAACGCCCGATCGCAATCGGGAATTGTGACACTTGGCAACTTCGACAGAGACAACGCCGGAACCCCAACAAGACAGGAGCCCGTCACCCGCGGCATTGTTTGACTGATCGCGAACGGCCAGTTTTCATGGCCACCATGACTCGCCTTCGTGATGTAACTTTGTTTCGTCTTTCTCGTCGTTAACGACAGCAGAACAAATGCTGATTAAAAAGACATTTCCAGTATTGCGTTGCGCAATATCGTCCAGAAGATAAGACGCAGTTATTTCGATCCCTTTTTAGGGAAATTTCTTCCGTTTTCATGATACAAGGATAGTTCATTTTCTCGGATTTGTTCACCATACAAAAGGTTGGTACCCGTCGCGCGATTTGGCTGGCGCGACTTTCGGCAAAGATGCAGGTCTTCGATTGGGATCGGGCGTCGTTCCCTACCGGGCCGGCCGTGCGCACGGCCGGCGAGCCGCGACCGCTACAGCGGCAGGATCTCGACGCCGACGCAGCCGCGCGCGTTCAGTGCCGGGGCGAGCCGTGACAACGCGCCATTATCCGCGGAAAAAAGGGCGCGAAATCCAACGGATCCCCGCTCGGATGCCGCCGGTAACAAGGAACGAACCCGCCGTGCAATGGCGCGACCGGAATCGATCCACCGGACCGGCCAGGGCATCGCCGCCCGCAGTTCATCGCGCAGCAGCGGAAAATGGGTACAGGCCAACACGATGCTGTCCAGACCGCGATAAGCGACGAAGGGGGCCAGGATCGGCTGCAAATCCTCGGAGGTCACCGGATCGCCGGCGAGCTTGCGCTCGGCAAGCTCGACAAGTTCCGTCGACCCGACCTTGACCACGGTCAGGCCGGGCGCGAACCGGCGGATAAGATCATCGGTATAGGGTCGACGCACCGTCCCCGGGGTCGCGAGCAAACCGATCGTTCCGCTGGCGCTCTGTTCCGCGGCCGGTTTGATCGCGGGAACCACGCCAACCACCGGGCACGACAGATGGGCCCGTAACGCCGGCAGACAGACCGTGCTCGCGGTGTTGCAGGCGACAACGAAAATATCGGGATGGGTCAGGGCGACGACGGCCTCGGCAACCCGGACGACCCGGGCGATCAGATCCGGGACGGCCTTGGTGCCGTAGGGGAAGAAAGCATTGTCGGCAGCGAACACCAGACCGACACCGGGTATCAAGCCGGCGATTTCGGCGAGAACACTCAAGCCGCCGACACCGGAATCGAACACGACAACCACGGGCGTGGTCACGACACCTCTCCCTCCGGGGCCGCTCCCGCCGGGGAGCCCGCCCCTCCTCATTTGGGTCATGGCGCGGCTTGCTGAACCGTCCGGTTCTGTTCGCGCGTGCGCAGGAACTGGACCCCGGGATAATCCTCCTGGGTCCGATTGAGATGCCAGGAATTGCGGGCCAGAAACACCAGCGCGCCATCATGGTCCTGGGCCAGGCTGCCGCGATTGGCGTCGATAAAGCCTTTCAGCATGACCGGATCGCTGCACTCGATCCAGCGCGCGGCATCAACCGCGGCCGTTTCGAAACGGGCCTTGATGTCGTATTCGGCTTCGATCCGCGCCGCCAGGACCTCGAATTGCAGCGGACCGACGACGCCGACGATCCAGTCGGCGCCCAACAACGGCTTGAACACCTGCGAGGCGCCCTCCTCGGCCAGATGGTCGAGGGCCTTGCGCAAATGCTTGACCTTCATCGGGTCATCGAGATGCACCCGCTGCAACACTTCCGGCGCGAAACTCGGCACGCCGGTGAAGCGTAGCTCCTCACCCTCGGTCAGGCTGTCACCAATCCGCAGGCTGCCATGATTGGGGATGCCGATAATGTCGCCGGGCCAGGCGTCCTCGGCCAGTTCGCGATCGCGGGCCAGGAACAGCACGGCATTGTTGACCGCGATCAGCTTGCCCGAGCGCACATGCTTCAACTTGATGCCGCGGCGAAAATGGCCGGAACACAGGCGCACAAAGGCAATCCGGTCGCGATGGTTCGGGTCCATATTGGCCTGGACCTTGAACACGAAGCCGGTGACCTTGGGCTCCTCGGGGCGCACCTCGCGGCTCTCGGTCGGCTGGTCCCGCGGCGGTGGCGCCATCTCGCCCAGGCTCTCCAGCAGTTCACGGACGCCAAAATTATTGATGGCGCTGCCAAAGAACACGGGCGTCTGATAGCCGGCCCGATAGCTTTCAAGATCGAAAGCCGGGCACAGGCCCCGCACCATTTCGATGTCCTCGCGCAGCTTGGCGGCGGCGAAGTCGGGAATCAGGCTGTCGATCCGGGGATCGTCGAGACCATGGCATTCGATGCCGGCGGTGACGCGATCGCCCTGCGTACGGTCCATCAGCACCAGGCGATCGTGCAGCAGATCATAGCAACCCAGGAAATCACGACCCATCCCGATCGGCCAACTCGCCGGGGTGACCTCGAGCGCCAGGGTCTGCTCGACTTCCGACAGAAGATCGAACGGATCACGGGCCTCCCGATCCATCTTGTTGATGAAGGTGACGATGGGAACGTCACGCAGCCGGCACACCTCGAACAGCTTGCGGGTCTGGGCTTCGATGCCTTTGGCGGCATCAATGACCATCACCGCGCTGTCGACCGCGGTCAGGGTGCGATAGGTGTCTTCGGAAAAGTCCTCGTGACCCGGCGTGTCGAGCAGATTGAAGGTATGCGCCGCGAACTCAAACGTCATCACCGACGCGGTCACCGAGATACCGCGTTCGCGTTCCACCTTCATCCAGTCGGATCGCGCCCGACGCTGTTCACCGCGGGCCTTGACGGCACCGGCAAGCTGAATGGCGCCGCCAAACAGCAGCAACTTTTCCGTCAGGGTGGTTTTGCCGGCGTCGGGGTGCGCGATGATCGCAAAAGTCCGGCGCCGCGCCACGGCATCAGCCAACTCGGCCATGGCCAGGGAACTCCAACACGAAAGGATCTTGTCGGTTTACCGCGCGATCAGGTCGTGCGGCAACCGGTTTGACGGCGGCTCGGGTCAATCAACAGAAGACCGCAGAATCGCCATCGGCGGCGCGGACAGATTGCCCGCACCGCACGATGCCAATGTTCGGCGATCAGACGTCAGTCCGCGCCATGGCCTTCACGACGACGCGGCGGGAACGGCGCTGCGGCATTGCGCCGGGGTGCGGCAAGGCCGCCCGGAGTACCGCCGCTGCGATCCGAACGCGGGGCCGAACGATGCTGTTCGTTGCGCGGCGCATGGTTGGCGTCGCCGCGATAGGGACGGCGCGGCGCGGCTGAAGCCGCCGGCCGCTCCTGGCGGGTCTTCGGTTCCAACCCCGGCACCACGTGCGGCGTCAAGGTCGTGCCGATGTAATTCTCAATCGCCCGAACCTGCTTGAAATCCTGGCGGGTGAAAAAGCTCAACGCGACGCCCGTTGCGCCGGCGCGACCGGTACGGCCAATGCGGTGGACATAGTCCTCCGCCACCTTGGGCAGGTCGAAATTGATGACATGGCTGATATCGGCAACATCAATCCCGCGGGCCGCGACATCGGTGGCCACCAGCAGCCGAACCCGGCCGCGGCGCAGCGCCTCGACGGTGCGATTGCGCTGGCTTTGCTTCATATCGCCGTGCAAGGCCGCCGCCAGATGACCGTTGGCGGTCAGCTCCTCGGCCAGGCGGTCGACATCGCGTTTCGTGGCAGCGAACACGATGGCTTTGGTGATCTCGGGCTGAGCCACCAGATGATGCAACAAACGCTGCTTATGCCCCAGATCGTCGGCGCGCAGCAGCAACTGTTCGATCGAATCCAGCGAGAGCTTACGCCCGGCGATGTCGATCCGTTCAGGATCGCGCAGCAAACGCGATGCCAGCTTGACCATCGGGCCATCGACCGTCGCGGTGAACAGCAGGGTCTGACGGGTTTCCGGGCACGCGGCCGCGATCTGTTCGACCGGCTCGATAAAGCCCATGTCGAGCATCCGGTCGGCTTCGTCGAGAATCAGCATCTCAACCGCGGAAAGGTCGAGACGATTGCGCTCCAGATGGTCGATCAACCGTCCCGGCGTCGCGACAATGACGTCGACCCGGCGCTCCAGCATCCGCAACTGCTCGCGATAGGGCATACCGCCCAGGATCACGCCGGTATAGACCCGATCAAATTTCGAATATTTCCGGACCGCTTCGAGGATCTGGGACGCCAGTTCCCGGGTCGGCGACAAAATCAGCACCCGGGGTCCGTAGGTTCCGGCCTGGCGCGGCTGCTTCAGCCGCTCCAACGCCGGCAATACGAAAGCAGCGGTCTTGCCGGTACCGGTATTGGCGGAGGCGATCATGTCCCGCCCGGCCATTGCCACCGGAATGGCGCGCTCCTGGATCGGCGTCGGCTCGGTATAGCCACAGCTTTCCAGCGCCCGAAGCAACGACGGGTGGAGATTGAGATCAGCAAAAGTCAAGGACGGCTTTTCCTTACAAATGTTTCACCGCTGGCCAGCCGACTCCGTCGGATGGACCGCAGCGACAGGGCACCCGCCTTGCGGCGGGCCAGGTCAAGCGCCTGCCGTCAGGCAGACACATTGCGCGCCCGGCTCCCGAAAACAATCAATCGGAACCGAGCGCCCGCGAGCGGCCGCCCATATCGAACATAGCAGCGATGCAAAGGAAAAACGGCGCCCAAGGCACCGTCCGTCTCGCCAGCTTTATCCGCGGGGCACATCGGGCCCTTCTAGCGGATACGGCGACACGCCGACCGAGGAAGCCCACCAGCCACTCAACTTGCGAGGACCTTAACACAGATCCCGGCCAGAGCCACAAATGATTTTGCATCGCAACCGTCAAGTTGACGCAATGCAGCCCCGCGTCAACAGCCCGCGATCGGCGCCGACGCCGCCCCTTCCCGCCGCGGACGACGCGCCCAAGGCAACGCTCGGCGCTCTGGCGCCGGCCCGATGGTACATCCACAAAATTATTACCGTCATGATGAATATCAGAAGTGTCATTTTATCGTCATGGTCCTTATCATTCAACGATGGCTGCCCATACCACTGTGGTATTAATTGCAAACATAGAGATTCAGATACCAAAGATAGCAAATTCGCGGGACGGGGCATGAAAACATGCCGCGAAGAAGTAACATTTGATCCTTGACAGCGACCGCCCCGATACTGGAACTTTTAAGAAACGACGACCAACGTCGACCGAATTTGACCGCCGCGCGGAGCAGGATCCAACATGGCGATCCCAATGACGACAGCGGGCTGCCGTCAAACAATGATGCGGGGACACAGTTGATGAAATTGAAGTCACTATTGAAGCCCCGTCCGAGAGTCGGAATCAGGGGGCAAATTCTTGCCGGTTTTACGGTGGTGTTGTTGTTGACGATCATCAGCGCCGTCATCGGCTATCGTGGCTTTACTATGGCCACCCAATCATTTGTTACATTCAATAAGGGTAGCAACCGCCAGGTTCATATCACGACGATCGCCGGTGACCTTCAGGCGTTGCGGCGCAGCGTTGAGGAATTTGGCTATACACAAGACCCGTCATACGCAAAGGATCACCTGGCGGACGCCCGGGCTTTGCAACAGAAGCTTTTCGACGAACTCGACGGGGCGGCCACCGAAGCCGAGGACTCCGAGATCGGCGGGCATATTGGCGATCTGCAACAGGCGCTTGTGGAATATGCCAATGACACTGACCGTTTGGTTGCGGCACGCGGCCCCCGCGACCGGATCCTGAGCGAACAGTTCAGCAGCATCCCGACCCGGGTGACGACGACGTTCAACGATCTGCTCTCGGAAACACTGGCCGCCAACGATGACAAGGCCGCGGCGCAATTTGCCGGCCTGATCCAGCGTCTGGACCGCGTGACCCTCCATTCCCAGCGCTATCTGTTATCGGCGGACGAAGTCGACCATCTGCTGACCGACAATAACACCGCCAGTCTGGCGCGGATGGCGCAGAAGACCCTGGCGCTGATGGAAACCGATGATCAGCGCACCCGGCTCACGGAGGCCGTGACGGCGCTGCAAACCTACACCGCGGCGTTCGATGAAGCCGCATCGGCCGTGACCGACTACCACCAGATCCTGACCGACGTTCTGCCGGGTTACGCCGACAGGTTCGACGCCGCGAATTCAGCGGCGCTGAGCTACGAAACCAACGCGCTCTCCGCCCTGCAGACCGCGACACGCCGGTTGTTGGACCGGCTGACCGCAACCGATGGCGTCGCCGCCCTGGTCGCGGTGATCCTGGGCATGATCCTGGCGCTGTTGATAGGTCGGGGCCTGGCGCGGCCGATCGTCGCGATGACCGCGACGATGTCACGCCTGGCCGATGGCGACCGGTCGGTGACCATCCCCGGCTCCGGGCGCAAGGACGAGCTGGGCCGGATGGCGGCTGCGGTCCAGGTCTTCAAGGACAACCTGATCCGCGGCGACGCCCTGCAAAGCGAAAAGGAGGCCGACCATCAGCGGCGCCAGCTTGATGCCGAGCGCCGGGAACGCCTGACCGAGGCCTTCGATGGCACCGTGTCCTCGCTGCTCTCCGCCGTCGACGCAACCGTGTCGGATGTTCACGACGCGTCGAACGCTCTGGCAACCACCGCCGAGCAATCCAGTCGCCAGAGCGGCGAGGTCGCCGCCGCGGCCCAGGACGCCAATCGCAACATGAAAACCGTCGCCGTCGCCACCGAGCAACTGGGCGCAACGGTGCAGGAGATCAGCCGGCGCGTCGAGGAAAGCACCCGGATCAGCGAAGAGGCCGTCCGCGGCATCGAACAAACCAACTTGACCATCGACACCCTGGCCACGGCTGCCGATCGCATCGGCGAAGTCATCAAGCTGATTACCGATATTGCCGAGCAAACCAACCTGCTGGCCTTGAATGCCACCATCGAAGCCGCGCGGGCGGGCGAAGCGGGCAAAGGCTTTGCCGTGGTCGCCAACGAGGTCAAGAACCTGGCCGGACAGACGGCGCGGGCGACCCACGACATTGCCGAGCAGATCGCCGGCATTCAGAACGGCACGCGGGGTGCCGTAACCGCGATCCACACCATCGGCGACGTTATCGCACGGATCGATCAGGTGATCGGCTCGATCGCCGCGGCGGTGCAACAACAGAGCACCGCGACCCGCGAGATCGCAGCGAATGTCCAGCAGGCGGCCCATGGCAATCAGGAAGTAACCCAGACGATCGCCAACGTCTCGAAAGCGGCACATGACACCGGGGAGCGCGCCGGATTTCTGTTTCAACTGGCGAACGAGCTGAAGTCCAAGGCGGGCTCGCTGCACAGCGAGGTCGATACCTTCCTGCTGTCCGTCCGGACAGCCTGACGGCCGCATCGCTCCAGAATAACCCCGGCCCTGGTCTCAGGCACCACGGCCGGGGTTGTCTCAGGCCCGGGACCTTTACGCCTGCGCCGGCGGATCACTCGGAACCGGGATGGCGTTCCAGATTTCCGCGGCATAGTCTGCGACCGTGCGATCGCTGGAGAACCAGCCCATGCTCGCGGTGTTGATGATCGCCTTGCGGGTCCAGGCCTCGCTATCGCGGAACAACTCCATCGCCTGTTCCTGGGCCTCGCAGTAGGCCGCGAAATCGGCGGTAACCAGGAAATGGTCGCCGCCATTGGTCAGCACATCGATGATCGGGCTGAACCGTCCCGGATCGTCCGGTGAGAACACGCCACTGGCGATCATGTCGAGTGCCCGCTTCAGGCTGGGGTTGGCGGCAATGACGTCGCGCGGATTGAACCCACCGCCGGCACGCAATTGCGACGCCTCGTCGGCGGTCAGCCCGAAGATGAAGATGTTGTCGTCGCCGACCGCATCCTTGATCTCGACATTGGCGCCGTCCAGGGTTCCGATCGTCAGGGCCCCGTTGAGCGCCAGTTTCATGTTGCCGGTGCCGGATGCCTCCATGCCCGCGGTCGAGATCTGCTCCGACAGATCGGCCGCCGGAATGATGACCTCGGCCGAGGTCACATTATAGTTGGCGATATAGATGACCTTCAGCAGATCACGCACCGCCGGATCATGATTGATGACCTTGGCCACATCATTGATCAGCTTGATGATCAGCTTTGCCATGTAATAAGCCGGGGCGGCCTTTCCGGCAAAGATTTTGGTCACCGGAACCCAGTTGACGGTCTGATTGTCACGCATGTCGTTATAGAGCGCGATCGTCTGCAACAGGTTCAGCAGTTGGCGCTTGTATTCGTGCATGCGCTTGACCTGCACGTCGAACAGACTATCGATCGAGACATCAATGCCAAGATGGCGGCTGATATAAGTCGCCAGGCGGCGCTTGTTGGCCCGCTTGGCGCGCCGGAATTCCTCACAGAACACGACGTCGTTGACGCGGTCCTTCAGCACGGCCAGCTCGTTGAGATCCGTCAGCCAGCGCTTGCCGATCCGGCTGCTGATCAGCGCCGACAGTTCCGGATTGGCCTGATGCAACCAGCGGCGGGGGGTGATGCCGTTGGTCTTGTTGACGATGCGATCGGGGAACTCATGGTGCAGATCGGCAAAAACAGTCTGCTTCATCAGTTCGGTATGCAGGCCGGAAACGCCATTGACCTTGTGGCTGCCGATGAAGGCCAGACTGCCCATGCGCACCCGGCGGTCACCATGCTCATCGATCAGCGACAGCTTCGACAGAATGCCTGCGTCGCCGCCGCGGTGTGCCCGCACCCGGTTCAGGAACCGGCCGTTGATGTCGTAGATGATCTGCATGTGACGCGGCAGCACCCGCTCGATCACCCGCACCGGCCAGGACTCCAGCGCCTCGGGCAGCAGGGTGTGGTTGGTGTAGCTGAAGGTGCGCTGGGTGATGTCCCAGGCCTGCTCCCACGGCACCGTATGCTGGTCGACCAGCAGACGCATCATCTCGGCAATGCCGATCGCCGGATGGGTATCGTTGAGCTGGATCGCCGCCTTGTCCGGCAACTCGTTGAAATCGGAATGCTGCTGCAGGAACCGGCGCAGAATGTCCTGGAGCGAGGCGCTGGTGAAGAAATATTCCTGCTTCAGCCGAAGTTCCTTGCCGCTCTCCGTCGCGTCATTGGGATAGAGCGCACGGGTCAGGTTTTCCGACAATGTCTTCTGTTCGACGGCCTTGACATAGTCGCCCTCGTTAAACCGGCCAAAATCAAAGGCCCGCGTCGCTCGCGCCGCCCACAGGCGCAGCGTATTGATCGTGAAACCGCCATAGCCCACGACCGGGGTATCGAACGCCATGGCCAGCACGCGTTCGGTATCAACCCAGCGATAGGCGCGCTCGCCAACGCTATCCCGGACTTCCTCAACCCGGCCATGGAAGCGGATCGGATACAACACCTCCGGCCGCGGGAATTCCCACGGATTGCCGAACTGCAGCCAGTTTTCCGGATGTTCGATCTGCCAGCCATTGTCAAAGCGCTGTTCGAACAGGCCGTACTGATAGCGAATGCCGTAGCCATATCCCGGCAGGCCGAGCGTCGCCATGCTGTCGAGAAAACAGGCAGCCAGACGGCCCAGGCCACCATTGCCCAGCGCCGCATCCGGTTCCTGGTCGATGACATCGTCGAGGCGGATGCCCATCTGCGCCAGGGCATCACGACTGGCTTCGACCAGGCCCAGATTGCTCAGGCTGTTGGTCAGCAACCGGCCGATCAGGAATTCCAATGACAGATAGAAGACCCGCTTGGGGTCTGCGCGATAATAGCGCCGGCTGGTCTCGATCCAGCGATCGACGATCCGGTCACGCGCTGCGACCGCGACCGCATTGAACCAGTCCCGCGGGGCCGCGGTGCGGAGATCCTTGCCGACCCCGTAAATCAAGCCCTCGATAACCGAACGCCGGATGGCTTCGGTATCCATGCCCCGCCTTGGCAGGCCGAGGTCATCGGTGAGGGGCGACGGTGGTGTCGTTTCCGGTGCCGTTGCGCGCATGGGACGTGGGTTCCTGTCCAAGTGTTGCTGACGGAGTTTTACTTACGCACGATTGGATTACAATGGCGTTACACTTTTGTCCGTGCCGAAGCACGCGACATCGTGACGGACGTCGCGACCACGCAGAAGCACCCCAACGACGGTCTGGCGCCCAACGCGATCCGCCCGCGTCATCGGGCGGATCATCCCGGTCCGTTCCCTGACGGTCAAGCGTGAGTTGATCCGCCGGCCCTATTTCTCCCGGCTGATTTTGCCGCCGGAAACGCGGCGACCGGTGACGGGCCGTGCGCTGTCGTTCAGGTTTCATCCATGCTGACCAGCGCGGCATTACCCCCGGCGGCGGTGGTATTGATGGTGATCGTCCGTTCGGTCGCATAACGCAGCAAGGTCCGCGGCCCCCCGGCCTTGGGTCCGGTACCCGACAACCCCTGCCCGCCAAACGGTTGAACCCCGACAACCGCGCCGATCATGTTGCGGTTGACATAAACATTGCCGACCGGCACGCGAGGGACGATCTGTCGCACGGTGGCGTCGATCCGGGTGTGGATCCCCAGAGTCAAGCCATAGCCCGTCGCGGCAATCGAATCGAGAACCGCGTCCAAATGATGGCTGCCATAGCGGATGATATGGAGAATCGGCCCGAAGACTTCGTGATCCAATTGATCGAGGCGGGTGATCTCGAAGGCCTGCGGCGCCACGAACCAGCCCCGCGCGGCCGCCGCATCCGCCGGCGGCGGGTCAAAGAGCGGCTTGGCCTGCTGGCGCAGCTGCGCGACATGGGCCAGCAGCGCCGCATGAGCCGACCGATCGATCACCGGCCCGATATCGGTCGCCAGCAGGCCGGGATCGCCAAGCCGAAGTTCGGCGGTGGCGCCGCGCAACATCCGGATCACGGTGTCGGCCGTACCGTCGGGCAAGAACAGCACCCGCAGCGCCGAACAACGTTGCCCGGCCGAGCGGAAGGCACTGGTCAGGACGTCGTCAACCACCTGCTCGGGCAGCGCGGTGGAATCGACAATCATGACATTCTGTCCCCCGGTCTCGGCGATCAGGGGTATGATCGCGCCCTCGCGCGCCGCCAGAACCCGATTGATCGCCCGGGCCGTCGCCGTCGAACCGGTGAAAGCGACGCCGGCCAGGCGGCGATCGGCGACCAGCGGCGCGCCGACGCTCTCCCCGTCGCCCGGCAGCAGATGCAGCACGCCGGGCGGGATCCCGGCCCGGTGCAGCAGGCGGACCGCGAACGCCGCGATCAGCGGCGTCTGCTCGGCCGGCTTGGCCACGACACTGTTGCCGGCGGCCAGCGCCGCCGCGATTTGCCCGACAAAGATTGCCAGTGGGAAATTCCACGGACTGATGCAGGCAAAAACGCCGCGCCCTTCGAGCAGCAGGTCATTGGTTTCGCCGGTCGGGCCCACCAGCCGCAACGGCTGGGCGAAATCGGTTCGCGTTCTCAAGGCGTAATAGCGACAGAAGTCCGCGGCCTCGCGGACCTCGGCCAGGGCATCGGGGATGCACTTGCCGGCCTCGCGGACCAGCAACGCCATCAGGGCGGCCCGTTCCGCCTCGATCAAGTCGGCAGCCCGCTCCAGGATTGCCGCGCGCGCCAGGGGCGGAACCGCGGTCCAGGCCCGGAAGGAGCGCACCGCTGCCGCCACGGCCTGGCCAACCTGTTCGGCGCTGGCCTCGACAACCGACCCGACAATCCGCGTGATGTCGGCCGGATTCTCGACCGGGCGGTCAGGGCCGGACAACACAACACCGTCGATGATCGGCGCCGCTTGTGTCGCGGCCGGATCAAATGCGGCGATCTGTTCCAGCAGCGGACCGGTGACGCCGGGATCACTGAGATCAAGGCCCTGGGAATTGAGCCGATCGGGATAAAGCTGGCGGGGCAGCGGGATTCGGGGATGGGACTTGACCGCAAGCGCTGCCGTGCTCACGACCGGGTCGGCGACGATCTCGGCGACCGGGACCTTTTCATCCTGGATCCGGTTGACGAAACTGCTGTTGGCGCCGTTCTCGAGCAGACGGCGCACCAGATAGGCCAACAGATCTTCATGGCTGCCGACCGGGGCGTAGACCCGGCATCCGGGTGTGCCACCATCGCCCTTGACGATCTGGTCGTAGAGCGGTTCCCCCATGCCGTGCAACCGCTGGAACTCGAAGCCTTCGCCGCGGCCGAAACGCCCCGGAGCCGCCATCTCGACCGCCGACATCTCGATTACTGTCGCGACGGTCTGGGCATTGTGGGTCGCGAACATGGGGAAGATCACGTCGCGTGCCGCCAGCAACCGGCGCGCACAGGCAAGGTACGAGACATCCGTCGACGCCTTGCGGGTGAACACCGGATAGCCCGGCAGGCCGCGCTCCTGCGCCCGCTTGATTTCGCTGTCCCAATAGGCGCCCTTGACCAGCCGGATCATCATCCGCCGGCGCTGCCGGCGCGCCAGATCGACGACCCAATCGACAACATGGATCGCGCGCTTCTGGTAGGCCTGGATCGCGAT
Organism: Azospirillaceae bacterium; assembly: GCA_031291675.1. GTDB lineage: Bacteria > Pseudomonadota > Alphaproteobacteria > Azospirillales > Azospirillaceae > JARLIO01. Next base: position 24,195 of record JARLIO010000008.1, on the reverse strand, counting down.
CCCGAAACCGTCCCAGCCATCGAGCGCCGGATCGACGCATACCGCCTCGAACAGATCGAGGCTGAGTTCAAGCCGGTCGGCCTCCTCGGCATCAACGGTCATGCCGATACCCGCCTGTTTGGCACGCAACGCCAGCGCCTTGAAACGCGGCAACAACACCGCCATCACCCGTTCCCGCTGGGCCACCTCATAGCGCGGATAAAGCGCGGACAGCTTGATCGAGATGCCGGGGCCCGACACGACGTCGCGCGATCCGCGCGCGGCACCGATGGCGTCGATCGCCATGCCATACAATTCCTGATAGCGCTCGCCATCGGCAGCGGTTCGTGCCGCCTCGCCCAGCATGTCGTAGGAATAGCGATAGCCGTGCTTTTCTGAATCCCGCGCCCGCGCCAGGCCTTCAGCGATCGAACGTCCCATCACGAATTGCCGGCCCAGGATCTTCATCGCCTGGACTGTGGCCTGACGGATCAGCGGCGCCCCGGACCGTGCGATCAGCCGCCCCATCAAGGATGAGGGCTGTTCCGCCTCGTCAAGGCGCACCACCCGCCCGGTCAGCATCAGCGCCCAGGTCGAGGCGTTGACGAACAGCGTCTCGCCCTGGCCCAGGTGGCGATCCCAATCGGCGCTGCCGATCTTGTCACGGATCAGGCTGTCGGCGGTCGCCGCATCCGGGATCCGCAACAGCGCCTCGGCCAGACACATCAGGGCAACGCCCTCTTTGGTCGACAGGCCATATTCCTGCAGGAACGCGTCGAGCAGACCAAACCGGGTCCGCGACGACCGGACGCCTTCGACCAGCCGCGCCGCCTGTTGCTGGGCCCGCGCCTGACGTTCCGCCGGAAGGGTCGCAATTGCAACCAGGGCATCGAGGCACACGGCCTCGTCGGCGAGATTGTTCGCGGCCATCGCGGCGCGCGGGGTCAAGGACGGTGGCGGCAGCAGGACAGTCACGAGATTTCTCCGTCGTTGGGGCGGTGGCCTCCGTCCGACGTTGGCCCTGACCACCGATCATCCTGAAGGCTAACGTCAAATGGACCGAATGGGATCTGGTTCTTGTCTTCCTCAACCGAATTTCCTTAGGGTATCAGAGCAACGCCCTCATTTGATTCGGAACGACGATGAACCTTGACCGCATCGACCGCGCCATCCTGCGCGCGCTTCAGACCGATGGCCGGCTCCCCAATGTCGAGCTGGCGCGCCACGTCAATCTCAGCCCACCCGCCTGCCTGGACCGGGTGCGCCGTCTGGAGCGGTCCGGCCATATCCGCGGCTATGTCGCCCTGCTCGATCCCGCCAAGCTGGAACGCAACCTGCTCGTGTTCATCGAGGTCGTGCTCGACCGCACCAGCCCGGACGTGTTCGAACACTTCAAGACGGCCGTGCTGACAATGCCCGAGATCCAGGAATGCCATATGGTTGCGGGGGGATTCGACTACCTGATCAAGGCCCGGGTCAGCGACATGACGGCCTATCGCGACTTCCTGGGCCATACCCTGGTGACCCTGCCCGGCGTCCGCGAAACCCACACCTATGCCGTGATGGAACAGGTCAAAGATAGCACGGCGCTGCCGATCCCGCCGTGAGACTTTGCGGCGCACCAGTGCCGATGACGAGAACAACAGAACTCTCTCGACCGATGCGAGCATGGGCCGGCCCACCCTCGGGGATTGAAAGCGACCACTCCCCCGGGGCCTGATCAGGCCCCGGGGGAGTGCGTTCAGACCGGGCGTGCGCCGGTGTGGATGATCGTCCCGACATGCTCGCCCCGCAGCGCGGCCGTCAGCCGGCCCGGAACAAGCCCGTTCACGATCTGCACGCGCTCGATGTGGCGCGCATTTGCCATGACTTCAGGGAGCGCCCGGTCGAACGGCAGCGGGCTCTCGAATTTGACCAGGTCGGCGGCATCCGTCTCGGGGATGAACTGCGCCTGCTCACCGTCGGCGCCCTTGGGGTCGGTGCTGTAGACCCCATCGACATCCTCGACGATGGTGAGACCGGCCGCGCCCAGGGCGTCGGCGAGCAGAAACGCGCCGGTGTCGGCCCGGTGAGGCGGAATGCGGGAGGTCGGGAACTCGTGGTGATGATAGGGCGGAAAGGCACTTCCGACAACCGCACGCGCCGCGGAGAGATGGATCGCGAGCTGGTTTGCGATCGTGGGGTGCTCGACATAGGACACACCCTCCGATGCGAGCAGCGCCGCGAGGATGTGGCCGTTCTGGCCGGCCTCTCGCGCCGCGAGCGACGCCAGTGACCCGACCGGCAGGCCGAGGTCAAGGCCGACGCTGTAGACGTGGCGGGCACGGATGCCGGCACCGGTCAGGATGAGCAGACGGTGCTCGGGCAGCAGCTTGCGAAGCTCGTCCACGATCGGGAGGATTGCCTCCGCGCCGCGATCCATGATCGAGCGACCGCCGATCTTCACGACTTGCAGCCAGGGAAGCAGGCGGATCGGGCGCACGCCCGCGACCGGGCGGGTCAGTCCGCCGTCAAGGAGGGTCTGGCGCGCGAGCGGCGAAGCGAGGTGCTTGATGTCGTTGCTGGTTTCGGGCATGGCAAGGATCCTCTAGCGCGCGGTGATGATGGTGCCGACATGCTCGCCATTGAGCGCGCGGGTCAGATTGCCGGGGACGAGACCATTCACGACCTGGACCTGATGAACGTGACGTGCCGCCTGGAGCAGATCGAGCACCGGAAATTCGAGGATCGAATCGTGCAGCCCCTTTGCCTTCATCTCGTCGACGGAGATCTTGGGAATGAAGGTGGCGTCTTTCGAGGTTTTCGGGTTCGCGGTGTAGAGGCCGTCTTCGTCCTTCACATAGATCATCGCCTTGCAGCCGAAATGCTCGGCAACGAGGAAGCATCCGGCGTCGGTACGGTAGGGCGGAATGACGCCATTGGCCGCGGGACGGATCCAAAGCTTGTAGGGTGGCATGCCGCTGAAAATGACGGCGTTGACCTCGGCGAGATAGAGCGGCACCGCCGCGAATCCCGCGTCTTCAACCACCGAGATACCGTACTTCGCGAGAAGCTGCCCCAGCATCGCGGCGTTCTGATCAGCGACCGAGGCGCCGAGCTGCGAGAGCACGCCCGCCGGCAGGTTAAGCCCCGCCGCGATTGAGTAAAGGTGCCGCGCCCGGGTGCCGGCGCCGGTCCCGATCAGCAGCTTGTGATCCTTGCGCGCCGCGACGATCTCGTCCACCAGCGGGTAGACGGCCGCCCGGCCCCGGTCGATCACGCTCTGCCCGCCGATCTTGATCACCGTCGCATCCGGCTGGATCCGGAAGTCCGCCGCCGCCTCGGCCGCCGCCTGAAGCTGCGCGTCCGTCAGCGATCGCTGTGTCAGGAGCGTCTCGAGCCCTGTCGTCGTGCTGGTCATGGAGACCCCTTCATCATTTCAAGACATTGCTTTGTCTTATTTCTACTGGGTACAGCTTATCGCATGATCTCACAATATGGGGAATTTATGCATTTTTTACTTCGCGGGGGAAAAGGGCGGAAAATGCAGAATCCCACCCATCCTGTCAGCGGCCGGAAGCCGGATTGTCAAAAACCCGACCCCGCGCGATAGCGGCGGAAAGGCCGCGGTCGAGCAGCACCCACGGACACCGTCTCAGGGACTGAAGCCGCCATCGGCGGCGCCTCAGTTTCCGTTGAAGTGCACGGTCCCAAATCCGGAGATGTCGTATCCGCCAAGTTCTTCCGCCTTCCGGCGGAAATCCGCCGAACCGCAGAACTTCAAGAACATCTGGAACTGTCGATCGAAATAGGCCTTGCGCCAGATGAGCAAATCGAACCGTTCGACGACAAGAGGATAAAAATTGAGGTCGAATTGCCGGGCCGCGGCTTCCAATCCCAGGCCGACATCCGCCCGGTTTGCCGCGATCGCCAGCGCGAGATCGGATTCCGATCGATCAACGCCCGCGAAGGTGAAATCCTCCCGCCTCAGCTTTTCCCGTTCCAGGATCTTGTCAAAAATCAATTCACTGCCGGCTTCCGGCTGACGCGCCCGGAAACGCAACCCCCGCGTTTCGCGAAGCGACCGAGGTTGCCGCGCCAGATCGGTTCGCATCACCAACCCACGGGTGCGCCGTGCCCACTCGATCAGAACCCACGGGGCGTCGCCAAACCGCTCGGCGACCGTATTGACATTCCAGTCATCGCCTTCGGGGCAAGCATCGCCTTCGGGCCAGCCATCGCCTTCGGGAATGTGCAGCCCGGCGGCGACGCACTCGCCTTTGGCGGCACGATCAAGGCCGTCGAGGGCACCGTCCAGAAATGCGGCAATGCCGGAGCGCGATTCCCGCAACACCCATTCCAGCAACAGATCATGCCCCCCGGACACGACCATGGGCCGGGGCGTGTCGGATCCGGCCAAACTCGGCGCGGCATTCGGCACGGCCGCAGCATCTTCGATCCGCGAGCCAAGCCAGATCTCGATTTCGTCGCGGGGAAACAGAAGTTTTCCGGTCACGCGGCGAACCGGCAAGCTTCCCGCCGCGACCAGATCGTAAACTTTGCGCTCCTTGACCCTGAGCAGGGCGGCAAGCTCGCGGGTGGTGAGAAAGTCCGACATTTCCCACTTTGGAAAATTCACAGGGTGTTGTGGGAAGAATAACGGGATTTGCATGGTTTAACAGAAGAATCGTCATTCCGCGCGCCGTGCGGGGTCGGCTCCGCAAGCCCGTTCAAGCGCCTCATCGGTCGGATTGTGCGCATTGTCACGCGCGTGAGTGGGGGGCTTGCCGGCGACGACGCCATGCGCGCCGGCCCCCTACCGCGCAGCGGCCACGAACAACCATCCGGACACCGGCTGGCCGCGATCATGGCGCGGCACGATCGGCGCCGGGTCGGCAAGATCCAGTCCGGCCGCGGCGGCGGCCTGACGCAGATGTGCGACAGAATGGGCAAAGCGCCGGCTTTCGCCGAGCTGCCAGCCTGCGGCGGCGTCGAGCCGCTCCACGGTGCCGGCAAACAGGCCACCGGGGGCCAGGGCACGGGCGACGCCGGCAAACACCGGCGTCAGATCGCCGAGATAGACCAGGACATCGGCGGCCAGGATCAGGTCCCAGATCGCCGCACCCGCCAACCCTTCCTGAAGATCGCCAACCGCCAGAGCGTCATAGATCGCCCGTTGGCGCGCTTTGTCGATCATCCGCGGCGACAGGTCGATCCCCGACAAAACCCGTGCCAACGGTCGCACCGCGGCCCCCGCCAATCCGGTGCCGCAGCCAAGGTCGAGCACCCGCAGATCACGGCGTCCGTCCAGCCGGGTGGTCAAGGCCCCCACCAGCAACGCTGGCACCTGATAATGCAACGTCCCGACCAGATCGTGATCAAAGCGGTCGGCGTAACGATCGAACAGCGCCCGGACATAGGCCGGCGCCAATCCCGAATCCGCCTTGGCCAGAACCGCGGCGATCGCATCCCCGGCCGCCGCCGCCGCCGCGGGATCGCCACCATCGCGATGATACCGTGTCACGGCATCGCGGGTTTTGATCGTGTCCCCCACCGCGGCCCAGGCGCGCGCCAGCGTCAGCCAGGCCGTCGCCGGCAGGCAGCGCCGCGCCAACAGCGGTTCCAGCGCCTCGATCGCGGCCAGGGGATCGCCCTCCCCGATCGCCAGCTCGGCAAACGCCAGGGGCACCGCGCCGGCATCGCGGCCCGGATCGGGGTCGAGCCCCAGCAGTTCGCGATAACAGCCCAGCGCTTCGGTGTTCCGCCCCATCTGGCGCCAGGCGTCGGCCAGCAGGCGCAGGGCTTCGATATCGTCCGGGCGCTCCCCCAGCAATCCCTGCAGCAGAGCCGCCGCCGCGACGGCATCGCCCGCGCGGCACCACGCCGCCGCCTGGAGCCGGCGCCACAAAGACGAGGCAGGCTCCAGCCGCACCGCCCGGCGATAGTGGAGCGCCGCCAGGCGATTGCGGCCCGAATCGGCGGCAACATCGCCAAGAGCGACCCAGGCCTCGACATTTCCCGGTGCAAAACCGACGGCCCGCTGATACCAAATGGCCGCAGCGCGGCCGTCGCCCCGCTCGCGGCAGCGATGACCTTCAACGAGGGCGGTGGAGTCAGCCATCAAACACCCATCTCCCTCGAATCGGCACGTAAGTTTTGCGACAAAGGTTTGTTTCAGCCGGGAGATATCACATTTTTGCAACGCAACAATGCCGTGGCGGTTCGTCGCACAGAGCCCGTTTTTTCAAGATATCTCGAACTTTGTTGGCTTTGTAACCATTTTTGGCACACCCCAACGACGGTTGAGGGTTGACGGCTTGGAAAAATCCCATCACCTTCATCCACGGCGTTCATCCGGAAACGCCGGACCAACATAAGGGAGCGGTCGCCGCACATCAGACGGGGGCCGGAATCGAAGCGCACAGTTGTGCGGTGTCTGCGCGGCAAGCAGATGACAAATCACAGGAGGGAGAATGCGCGTGCAGGAACCAACTTCGCCTTTGCGAAAGCTGAGGACTGGCGTGTTCGCCGTCTTTACGACACTTGCTCTTGGCTGTCTGGTGTCAATGCCGGCACGAGCTGATAGCTGCACCGACGCGGTGCTCAACGCGGAACAGACGCTCGATATTCCCAGCGGTCTGCTTCTGTCGATCGCGCTGGTCGAAAGCGGTGGTGGCGGTGCCCCCAATGCGCTGGCCCTGAATGTCGGGGGCCGGGCCATCATCAGCAACGATCCCGCCATTGCCCAGGCTCATTTGCGAGATTCCTCGGGACGGATCCGATCCAACGTCAACGCCGGCTGCATGCAATTGTCGGTGTATTACCATCGCTCCGGGTTCCGCCCGGTCGAGAAGATCCTCGATCCTGCCGCCAATGTCTGGTACGCCGCGCGATTTATGGCCCGGCTGCGTCATGACAGTGCCAATTGGGCCGAAGCCGTGGCGCGTTATCACGGCGGTTCTGTGACGGGAAGCCAGGGCTATGTTTGCAAAGTCTGGCGTAATCTCAATCAGTTGAGCCCCGAAAGTGCCGACACCTTGAAAGCCGGCCGTTGCAGCCCGGTTGAATCCGTTCGCATCGCACCGGCAACCCGGCGCGCCTTTGACAACGCCCAGGTCGCCCAGTCGGAAGACGGGGCCGGATCCAGCGAAGACTGACAGCCTTCAAAACGCATCACGAACCATAGCCCGGAATGCGGCAGCTTGAACGCAGGCACGGGGCGTTCGCGGTCGACCCGGCGCTCTTGATCGGGTCTGGCCAGAACCGGCCTGGGACGGCTATCCTGGCACCATGAATTACCGTCACATTTTCCACGCCGGCAACTTTGCCGACGTCACCAAACATGTCATCCTGACGCTGCTGCTGCGGCATTTGCGGAGCAAAGAGGCTGGATTCTGCGTCCTTGATACGCATGCCGGCATCGGGCGTTACGATCTGACGACCGAACCCGCGCAGGCGACGCAGGAATACACCGCGGGCATCGGGCGCCTGTTTGGCCGTCCCTGCCCACACCTGGCGCTGGAGCCGCTGCTGGCCCTCGTCGCCACGCTCAATCGTGACGGCGCCCTGCGGTGGTATCCGGGATCACCGCTGATCGCCCGGGACAGTCTGAGGCCGCAAGACCGCCTGATCGCCGTCGAACTGCATCCTGACGATGCGCGCAGCCTGAAGCGGGAATTTGCGGGTGACCGCCATGTCGCCGTGCATCATATGGACGGCTATCAGGCCCTGAAGGCCCATTTGCCCCCCAAGGAAAAGCGCGGGCTGATCCTGATCGACCCCCCGTTCGAAAACCGCGATGAACACGCCGCCCTGGTTGAGGCTATCCGGGGCGCCTGTGGCCGTTTTTCCACCGGCTGTTATGCGATCTGGTATCCGATCAAGGAACGTGCTGCGATCTGGCGGTTTCACGAGGCGCTGGCGGCAACCGGCATCCGCAAGATCCTGATCGCCGAGCTGACGACCACCGATGAACAGGACTGGAGCCGCTTTAATGGTAGCGGCATGGCCTTGATCAACCCACCCTGGCAACTCGACCAGGATCTCCCGGCGATTCTGGCCGCGCTGCACCAATCGCTGGCGGCGAACGCGGGCGGGGCCAAGGTCGCGTGGCTGGTTCCTGAATAGTGGCGAGACATCGCGGCATTCCGCACCACAAACGCGAATCCACAAGCGTCCGGCCCGGGTTCATGGTAGCATTTCTATAATTATTAGAAGGCGATACCCAGTTGCGCGCGTTGCCTCGCCGGCAACCGCGTACCGCGCGTCATCGTGCCCGATCCGCCGTGAAGGAGATCATGATGTGGCACCGGTTGACAGTCAATCTTGCGGACCTGCTGTTCTCGGTGTCGGAGGCCATGGACCTCTCGGACAGCACCCTGGTCGACCACCAGCTTCGTACCGCGTTCGTCTCATCGGAAATCGCCCGGGCCGCGCAGCTGGATTATGAGCTGGTCGAGCGGCTGTTTATCGCGGCGCTGCTGCACGATATCGGCGCCCTGTCACCGGAGGAAAAGGTCAGCGCCCATGTGTTCGAGGATTCCTGTCCCGAACCCCATTGCCAGCGCGGAGCCCGGCTGTTTCTCGAGGCGTTCTGGTTGCGGCCTTCGGCGCCGATCGTCGGCTGGCACCATACACCGATGGCGGTTCACCGCGATGCCGGCCGGTCGCTGTCCGATCCGGACGTCCTGGGCGCGCAGATCGTGTTTCTGGCCGACCATCTGGAGCGCGCCATCCAGCGCGACTCTTTCATCCTGGACCAGGCCCCGATGCTGCGCCGCTGCATGCGCGACCTCGCCGGTGCGAATGTTCATCACGATGTCGTCGCCTTGTTCGAGGCCGTTGCGGTGCGCGAGGACTTCTGGCTGGCGCTGGTCTCAAAGAATATCGACCGCCAGATGCGCGAACGAAATTTGCTGCGGTCCATCGACAATGACTACGAAACGGCGCGCTCGGTGGCATCCGTCCTCAAGGATATGACCGATTTCCGATCGCGCTTCACCGCGACTCACTCTTCCGGTGTTGCGGCCTGCGCCCGCGGTATCGGCGAGGTCCTGAACTTCTCTGGGGCCGAATTGCAACAGCTGGACATCGCCGGGCTGTTGCACGATGTCGGCAAGCTGGTCGTGCCCAACACGATCCTGTGCAAGCCGACATCCCTGGATGCGCATGAATATGCCGTGATTCAGCAGCACCCGTTCTACACCTATCAGATCCTGTCCCGGGTTCGTGGCTTCGAGCAAATCGCTGCGTGGGCCGGATTCCATCACGAACGACTGGATGGCAGCGGCTATTGCAATCACCTCAAACGACACGACCTCGATCTCGGGGCCAAGATCGTGGCCATCGCCGATATCGCCACGGCCATTGCCGAGCCCCGGCCCTATCGCGGCGGCTCGGCCCAGAAAACCGTTCTGACGGAATTGCGGACCATGGCGGCAAACGGCCAATTGGAACGCCAGATCGTCGAGGCGCTGGCCGATTGCTATGACCCGATCATGACCCGGACGATTGACGCCCAGGCGGAGAGCGCCGTCCGTTACGCCGAGTGTTATGCCACAATCGTTTGATGCCGCCCCGGATCAGCCGGCATCACGGTGATCGCGCCCGAACCCGGCCGATCCATTCACCGACGAGGCCGCGCCGGAACAGCAGGACGCAGACGACAAAGATCGCCCCGGTAACCACGCTGACCGGCAGGCCGCTTTCGGCCAGACCGTTTTCCAGGACCACGACCAGAAAGGCCCCGACAACCGGGCCGAACATCGTGCCCAGCCCGCCCAGCAAGGTCATCAGGATCACTTCGCCCGAGGTCTGCCATTGGATATCGGTCAGCGAGGCCAACTGAAACACAATGGCCTTGGTGCCGCCGGCGACACCGGCCAGGGTTGCCGACATCACGAAGGCGGCCAGCTTGTAACGGTCAACCCGATAGCCGAGCGAGATGGCCCGCGGTTCATTCTCCCGAATCGCTTTGAGCACCTGGCCGAACGGCGAATGGATTGTGCGATAGATCACGGCGAGGCCGATCGAAAAGATCGCCAACACGAAATAATACATCGACATATTGTCATCAAGCGACACAAACCCAAACAGCGTGCCGCGCGGCACCGCCTGGATGCCGTCCTCGCCATGGGTGAATGGCAACTGAACTGCGAGAAAGAACACCATCTGTGCCAGAGCCAGGGTGATCATCGCAAAATAGATACCCTGGCGTCGGATCGCCAGTCCGCCGAACACGGCGCCCAACAGGGTCGCGGCGACGGCCCCCAGCGCCACCGCGGCCAGCGGTGGCACCCCCCATTCCTTCGCGGCATGGGCGGCAACATAGGCCGCCCCACCAAAGAACGCGGCGTGGCCAAAGGACAGCAGCCCGGCATAGCCAATCAGAAGATTGAACGCGCAAGCGAACAGACCAAAACACAAGGCTTTGGCCAGGAACACCGGATAGACCTCCAGCGGCGCCAGCAGCGCGGCCAGGATCACAAGCGCGATCATGACACGCCGCATCCGGAACCGGTCGCTCGCGACCGACTGCGGCAACAGGCGGCCACCCCCGCCGGGCGCGTCAACGCTCATGCTATTTCTCCCGCCCGAACAGGCCAGCCGGCTTGACCAGCAGGACCCCCACCATGACAACGAAGATCACAACGTTCGAGGCCGGCGGGTAGAACACCTTGGTCAGACCTTCAAGAATGCCCAGGCCAAATCCGGTCAGGATCGATCCCAGGATCGACCCCATGCCGCCGATCACGACCACAGCAAAGACGATGATGATCAGATTGGACCCCATCAACGGATTGACCTGCAGGATCGGCGCCGCCAGCAGGCCCGCGACCCCGGCCAGGGCGACACCAAAACCATAGGTAGCGGTAACCAATAGCGGCACATTGATACCGAAGGCCTGGACCAGGACGGGATTCTCGGTCGCGGCCCGCAGCATCGCGCCCAGTCGGGTCCGCTCGATCGCAAACCAGGTTGACAGGCAGAGCAGCAGCGACGCAACGACCACCCAGGCGCGGTAGACCGGAAGGAACATGAAACCAAGATTGTAACCGCCCTGAAGCGCGGCCGGGATCGGATAGGGCCGTCCGGAGACACCATAGCCGTAGCGAAACAAGCCCTCGATGATCATGGCGATGCCGAAGGTCAACAGCAGGCCGTAAAGCGGATCAAGCCGATACAAGCGACACAGCATCGTTCGTTCCAGAACGATGCCGAAACCGCCAATGATCACGGGCACCAGCACCAACGCCGGCCAATAACCGATACCGGCAAACTGCAGCAACAGATAGGCGACAAAGGCACCCATCATATACTGGGCGCCATGCGCGAAATTGATCACGTTGAGCATACCGAAAATGACGGCCAGGCCCAGGCTTAACAGTGCGTAGAAGGACCCGTTGATCAATCCCAGCAACAGCTGTCCGAACAAGGCCTGTGACGAGATCCCCAGCAATGACATCATGGTGTACGCCCCTGGTCCTTCGCTTTCATCGTCAACCCGGGATCCGAGCCACAGGATCAGGGTGCGACCAGCTTGCAGCCGCTGTTTTCCGGCTTCTGAAAGGCAACGGTACCGGGAATCGTCGACAGGATCTTCAGATAGTCCCAGCGCCCCTTGGACTCGCCGGGCGCCTTGACCTGGGCAAGGTACATGTCATGGGACACGGCGCCGTTGGCTTCGATCCGGGCGTGGCGGGCGAAGAAATCGTCCAGGGGCAGTTCCCGCATTTTGGCCGCGACCTTGGGACCATCGTCGGTCCCCGTCGCTTCGACCGCCTTGAGGTAGTGGCGGATCGCCGAATAGACCCCGGCCTGCACCATCGTCGGCTCGGCGCCATGGCGCTTCTCGAACCGTGCCGACCAGGTGCGGGTCTGATCATCAAAATCCCAATAGAATCCGGTGGTCAGGATCAGCCCCTGGGCCGTGGCCAGGCCCAGGGCATCAATGTCGGTGTCGAACACCAACAACCCGGCAAGTTGCTGGTCGCCGTGGGTGATCCCGAACTCGGCGGCCTGCTTGATGGCATTGGTGGTATCGGCGCCGGCGTTGGCCAACGCAATGACCTTGGCCCCGGAACTCTGAGCCTGCAGCAGGAATGACGAGAAATCGGCCGTGTTGAGGGGATGCTTGATGCTGCCCAGAATCTTGCCGCCCTTCTGCACCACGATCTGGCTGGTGTCCTGCTGCATCGATTGGCCAAAGGCATAGTCAGCGGTGATGAAAAACCAGCTGCTGCCACCCCGATCCACCATGGCGCCACCGGTGCCAACCCCCATCGCATAGGTATTATAGGTCCACAGGAACCCGGTCGGCGAACAGGCGTCACCGATCAACCGCGACGACCCGGGTCCCGACGCGATAAAGATGATCTGCTTTTCCCGTGTGATCTCCTGTACCGCCAGGGCAACCCCGGAATTGGGCACATCAATGATCATGCTGACGCCATCACGGTCGATCCATTGCCGGGCGATGTTCGCGCCAACATCCGCCTTGTTCTGGTGGTCGGCCGACAGCAACTGGATCGGCCGGCCGGCGACCTTGCCACCGGCATCCTCGACCGCCATCTGCGCCGCGACCACCGAGCCTTCGCCGCTCAGATCGGCGTAAATCCCGGAGCGGTCATTGAGAACCCCGATCTTGAGGGTGTCGGAGCGAAACTGGGCCTGGGCCGATGTGCTGCCCAGCCCCACCAACGCGATCGCGCACAGCATTTGTCTCAACATGTCGTGCCTCTCCCTGTCCGTTTTTTTTGGTTTCCGCAATTGCCCCGCCGGACACCTCGATCAAACCCCAAGGTAGCGGTGCAATTTCTCCCGGTTGGCATCAAGATCGTCATTGCTGAAACAGTCGACGACCCGGCCATCCTCCATGACGTAGTGGCGATCGGCAATCGACGCGGCCCAATGAAAATTCTGCTCGACCAGCAGAAGGGTCAGGCCGGTCCTTTTGAGTTCGCGAACCGCGCGACCAATCTGCTGGATGATCACCGGCGCCAGGCCTTCTGTCGGTTCATCCAGCAAGATGAAGCCGGCCCCGGTGCGCAGGATCCGGGCGATCGCCAGCATCTGCTGTTCACCGCCCGACAGCCGGGTCCCGGGACTGTGCCGACGTTCCTTGAGGTTGGGAAACAGGATGTGGATCGCGTCGATCGACAGGCCACCGGGCGCGACACGCGGCGGCAGCAGCAGGTTTTCCTCGACACTGAGCGCCGCGAAGATGCCGCGTTCCTCCGGCACATAGCCCATGCCAAGCCGCGCGATGCGGTTCGAGGCCAGGCCAATCAGGTCCCGTCCCCGGTAGCGGATCAGGCCACGGCGTTTGCCGACAATCCCCATGATCGAACGCAGGGTTGTCGTCTTGCCCGCGCCGTTGCGCCCCAGCAGGGTCACGACCTCGCCGGCAAACACCGAAAATCCCACGCCGTGAAGCACGTGCGATTCGCCGTAAAAGGCATGCAGATCCTGCACCTCAAGCAGCGGTGACGCGGCCTCAAGCATGCCCGGTCCCCAGATAGGCTGCCATCACGGCCGGATCCTGTGACACCGTCGCATAGGGTCCTTCGGCCAGGATCTCGCCACGGGCCAGCACCGTGATGCAATCGGAAAGATCGGCAACAACGTTAAGGTTATGCTCGACCATCAGGATGGTCCGGTTCACGCGAATCTGACGGATGAGCGCGGCGATTCGCTCGATATCCTCATGCCCCATGCCCGCCAGTGGCTCGTCGAGCAACAGCATCTCGGGATCGAGCGCCAGTGTCGTCGCGATCTCGAGCGCGCGCTTGCGCCCATAAGGCAATTCGACCGCAAGACGATCGGCGTCGCCGAGCAGATTGACGGCATCGAGCAGCGCATCGGCCTGGTCCCGCAGCCCGTCGAGGCTCGAGCCCGAGCGCCAAAACTGGAAACTGGTGCCCAGCTTGCGCTGCAAGGCGACCCGGACATTCTCCAAGACCGACATGTGTCCGAACACGGCGGAAATCTGAAATGACCGAACCATTCCCTTGCGGGCAACATCAGCCGGCTTCGTCCCCGTAATATCCTCGCCCCGGAACAAGATCTGACCCTGGGTCGGGGTCAGGAATTTACTTAACAGATTAAATACTGTCGTCTTTCCAGCGCCATTCGGTCCGATCAGGGCATGGATACTACCGCGACGCACCTTCAAATTGACGTTGTTGACCGCGAGAAAACCTTTGAACGCTTTGGCCAGCCGGCGTGTTTCGAGAATAATCTCGTCTGCCATTCCGTCGACGTCCTCTTCTCGCGATCGCCGCCTGCAACCGGTGATGCCGGAAGCATCCCTGTCAGCACCACTCTCTTACCGACTGGCCGGCGGTGCGACAAGTTGGCCTTTCGACCAGCGGTTCTCATTTTGGCGACAACGCGTTGGGCTTTCGCCCAAACCCAACGGGAGCCATGCCCCAGACCCCCTTTGTTTTTGTCAAAATAGAGGGGAATTCGGGGTTCACCCCGAGCGGGTGCGGGCGGCAGCCCGCGGGCCGACAGAACGCTTCCCGGCGTCATCACTGATGAACTCCGCGCCAACGTCACGCGTCGAACAGGACCCGCTGCGCCTCGCGATTGAAGCGCGCCAGGTCGCCGGCATCGCAGTCCACCTTGGCCGGCGACACCACAAAGCCCTGCATCTGCGTGCAGCCGCAGGCGCGCACCAGCCGCGCCTCGGCCGTGGTCTCGACGCCTTCGACCACGGTGACCATGCCGAGATTGTGCGCCAAGGACACGATCGACGACAGCACACCATAGGCCCGGTTCGAATCCCCGATATTGGCGAGAAACTGCCGGTCGATCTTCAGGACATCGACCGGCAGGAATTGCAGATAGCCCAGCGACGAGAAACCGGTCCCGAAATCGTCGATTGCGATCGTGATCCCCTGTTGGCGCAGCCGTTCAAGATTGGCAACCGCGATGCCCCTTGTGTCGACCATCACCGACTCCGTGATCTCCAACTCCACCTGCTGCGGCAGACAACCGGCGGCGTGGATAATCCGCAGGGTGCGCTCGACATAATCCGGCGCGACGAGCTGGCGAACCGAAACATTGACGGCAATCCGGAAGCTGTCGGGCAGATCGGCCGTCTTGACGCGCCAATGGCACGCCTGATCGAGGACCATGTCGCCGACCGCCAGCATCAATCCGGAATCCTCAACCACCGGGATGAACTCGGCCGGGGAAATCGCGCGGCCATCGGGACGGCGCCAGCGCAGCAGGGCCTCGCCCCCGCTGACCCGCCCCGTTTCCAGATTGATCTTGGGCTGCACGGCGATGTGAAACTCCCCCGCGCGCAGCGCTTGCGCGATCTCGTGCACCAGATCGAGGCGTCCCGCAACCTGGCGGCCATGCACCGGGTCGTACACCGCCAGATCGCCGCGGTTTTCCTGCTTCTGGCGCCGCAACGCAATCGAGGCCCGGTCGACCAGGGTATTGGCATCGCCACCATGGGCCGGTGCCATCGCGGCGGCCACGGTGACGCCGATATCCAGCACGCAGTCCCCGACCAGAATCGACGGTGCAATCACCTGTCTCAACGCGGCGACAAACGCCCGAAGCCGGTCGGGATCGGCCGTCTCGGCGATCAGGGCGAAGGTGTTACCATCCAGGCGCGCCAGTTCGCGCGACGCGCCGAAATGGCTCTGCAGGCGCGAGGCGATCTCGCGCAGTACCGTATTGCCGACCTCATGGCCCAAGCGTTCATTGATGGCGTGGAAATGATCGATATCGCACAGCACCACCGCCAGGCCGCCGGCGACGCGCTCGTTGACCAATTCCAGAAAGCGCGCCCGCGAATGCAGGCCGCTCAAGGGGTCGACAAAGGCCATTTCGCGGATCCGCTCCAGCAACTGGGCATTGTCGAAGCACAGTGCCGAATTGACGGCGAAGACCCGGATCAGATGCTTGTCGAGATCGGTCAGGGCCTTGGTCGAATGGATCGCCGCGATCACCATCCGGCCGTCGGCGATTTCGAACAGCAAGACGGCCCCGTCGTCGAGAAACAGCGAAGCACGCTGTGCCAACGCGGCGACGACGCGCTGGTGCAATCCCGGATCGCGTCGCGCCACATCATCGAGCCCCAGTTCCCGCCCCACATCGGCGTCGAACCGGCCGGCGCCGGCGAGAACACTCAGTCGGGTCGCGGCGACATCGACGACAAAACAGACGACGCCGTCAGCATCCGCCTGCAGCAAGGCGGAAAGCTGATACAGCACGCCGGCAGCGAGCTTGCGCAGGCTCTCGCGCCGCAACAGGTCACGCGATCCCTCGATGATCATTTCCAGGCCCTGCCGGGCCGCCTGGACGGTTCGCAAATGCCGGAACGCCCGCAACGCGGTGGTGATGCAGGCCAGCAGTTTGGTCCGGGTCAGTTCGCCCTTGGTCTTGTAGTCGTTGATTGCGTAATGGGTGATGGCTTCCAACTCCGGCGCATAACCCGGCTGGCCGGTGCGCAGCACGATCTGGACGTCGGCATTCCCCAACTCCTCGCGGATCCAGCGAACCAGACGCAGGCCCGCATCCTCGGTTCCCATCACGACATCGAGCAGAACGCAGGCAATATTGGGCTGTTCCCGCAACAGGGTCTGACCGGCTTCCGAGGAGGTCGCCGACAGCAGCCGGATCGGGCGCCCCTGGAACGCGAATCCCTCCAGGGCGAACCGGGTCGCGGCATGGATCAGCTCGTCATCGTCGATCACAGCAACGAGCCAGGGCACGGCGCCAGCGGAATTGGTTTCTGCCTGCTCATCCGGGAGGAACTCAAGCAACTCGTCTTCGTCAGGCGACACGGGCCGTCTCCTCCGGCTGGGTCTCGTCGATGGCAACCGGGAGCGTCATCGTGAATGCCGTACCCCGACCGGGGACGCTGACCACGGCAATCCGCCCCTGCAGGGTCTTGACCACGATCGAATGAACGATGCTGAGTCCGAGGCCGGTGCCGCCGGCGCCAAGCTTGGTCGTATAAAAGGGGTCGAAAATTCGCGGCAATTGATCGGGTTCGATGCCTCTGCCATCGTCCCCGACCATCAAGACCACGCAGGTTGGCTCAGGGATCGCCGAAATCGTGATGTGACCACCGGTCTGCCCGTCAAAGGCATGGATCTGGGCGTTGGTGACCAGGTTGGTGATCACCTGGCCCAGAGGCCCCGGATAGCTGTCGAGCACGATCCCCGGTGGCACCTGCATATCAACGGCGCAATCGGCACGCTTCAATTGCGGCCTCAGCGTCACCAGGACCTCGTCCAACATCAGGGCCAGATCAAAGCTGCGCCGCGCCTCGCTGGTCTGGTCGGCGGCAACGCGCTTGAAGCTCTGAATCAGCTGATGCGCGGTGGTGAGGCTCCGGTTCAGCAGGCCCGTGGCCTCGTCGACGGTGCCGACGAAATCCTGCAGGGTCGATTTGCGCATCGCGCCCGCGTCCAGCACCGCACGAAAGACGCGCACCCGTTCGCTCAGCGTCGAGGCGACGGAAACGCCGGCCCCGATCGGCGTGTTGATCTCATGCGCGATTCCGGCAACAAGACTGCCCAGGGATGCCAGCTTTTCGGTCTGGACCAGATGCGCCTGGGCGCGTTTGAGATCCTCCAACGCCAGCTCCGACCGCGACCGCGCCGCGTTCAGCGCCCGTTCCTTCTCCTGCGTCAGCTGGAGCATCGCATTATAGTCGTCGATGAAGGTTCCCAGGTCATCGCGCGACGACCATTGGATCGATTGTCGTTCACCGGTCTCCCGAAAGCGGCGCAGCGAGGCATGGACCTGCTGCAGAGGACGCCCGACCAGGGCCTGGAATGCCGCCGCGGCCGCGGCCAAGGTCACCGCCACCGACCCGGCCAGAACGGTAATTCGCCATCCCGTCAATGAGGCCACCGGCGCCGCGTCAACCGCGGCATCGAGATCCGCCGTCACCGTGGCAAAACGCCGGGGTGGCACCCCGGCAATGACCGGAATAGCAAAACGTTCATACGCGGCGGACGATCCGCAGGTCCCGAATGTCTTGGTAAAATTGGCTTCATCCTGGATGACGATGCAAAGGAAAATCGGATCGCGCATCACCGTATGCGCCATCAACTCAACATAGGGATAATCGATCGACCAAAGCGGTCGCTCGAAAATCGGCGCCAACTGTTCAGCGATCAATTTACGATGGGCATGGGCTGTGGCCTCGACCGAGATTTTCTCAATCCGATACAGCGCAGCAACCGCCAGTCCCACGACACAACACATCACAACGCCCAGCGTGCCAATGTATTTTGATCGGACAGTCGTTTCCATCGTCAGGCCCATGGCACCACATGCGGTAGGTCCTGAGCATATCAACATATAATGACAGATTAAGGAGCGACCGGCCCCGTAGCGTCAAACGGTACCGTGCGGCGGGCTGGTCCCCGGTCGCGACGGTGACCGCGCGCCAGGGGGGGGGGGGCGTGGAGCTAGGCGCCCGGATCGGCGCGCCAGCACCTGAGGCTTCGCTTTGATCAGTCACGATCAAAGCGGATTGCAATTATGATAACCCGCGGTGAAGCGGCCCCCCTCCCGGACGCTTGGCGGGCGGGCTCGGAGGCCCGGCCCATTGATGGTGGTTACCGACAATATGTCGAACGTATCGACGAGCAGGACTAATGCTCGCCTTCACCATAATACTCATGATAGCGGCCGTAATACTGACCGTAATCGCCATAGCCATAGCGTGAATGCTTGCGCTGATTGACCTGCGACAAAGCCACGCCATGCAGCGTCGCACCGCCGGCACGCAACAGCTTGATGCCATTGCGGACGGCGTCACGCGGCGTCGCGTTCCATTTCACCAGATAGACGATCCGATCCGCGAGACGGGCCAGCAGCCGCGTGTCGGCCACCGCCAGCACCGGCGGTGAATCCATGATGATGCGGGTATAACGCGTCGACAGATCCGCGATCAGATCGTCGATCGGTGACCCCTGGATGATCTCGCTCAAATGAACCCCGCGGCCCGCGGGCAGGAAGTCGAGATTTCCCGCGACGTTTCGCTGAACCACGTCGTCGAATTTCGCCGAACCCTGCAGGATCTGGCACAGCCCGTGCTCGCCATCGACCCCGAGCGCGATATGAAGCCGGGGCCGGTGGGTGTCGGCGTCGATCAGCAGCACCCGATCCTCGACCTTGGAGAACAGCAAGGCCAGACACAGTGAAACGAAGGTCTTGCCCTCCTTGGGGACCGAGGAGGTAATCAGAATGACGCCGGCGCCCTCCCTGCCCTCGCCGAGATCAAGGGCGGTGCGCAGGCTGCGGATGCCGTCAGCCAGTGCCGAGCGCGGCTGAGCCAGAATCTCCGCGGCGGGGCGCCGGGCCATGTTCCGCAGCAACGGGATCATCGCCAGGACGGGCAACCCGGTCAACGCCTCCGCGTCATCCGCCGAGCGCACCGCATTATCCAGACTTTCGAGCAGGAACACCAGGCTGACGCCCCCGACCAGCGACAGCACGAACGCCAGCATCCGGATCAGCCCGACCCGCGGCGACGACGGCGCGATCGGGATGTCGGCCGGCGACACGATCCGGGCATTGGCCCGGCGCATATGTTCCTGTTCGGCCTCGCGCTTGAAACGCGTCAGGAAGGTCTCATAAAGGCTCTTGCTGGCATCGGCCTGGCGCTCCAGTTCGCTCAGATGAACGCCAACCTGCCCCGCGACATCGGTCTGATGGCGCAACGTGGCGAGTTCGCGTTCCAGTGACGCCACCCCGGCGGCGGAAACCTCGGCATCATTGGCGATCGATTGGCCGATCTTCACCACCTCCCCTTTGAGCTTGCCGTCCAGCTCGGCAATGTCGGCCCTCAGACCGATGATCCGGGGATGGCGGTCGCCATAGGTTTTCTGCGCCTCGGACAATTCCCGTGCCTTGGTCGTCTCCTGTTCGCGTAGATTCTGGATCAAGGGCGATTGCAGAACATCGGTGGCGGTATCCAGATTGCCGCGGTTCCGCCCCAGCGCTTCGACCTGCGCGAGGCGGGCCTGCTTCTGCGCGAGATCAGCCCGGGCAATGATCAGCCGCGAATTCAATTCGGAAAGTTGCTGATCCCCGACAGTGGTCTGGTGGTCTTCACTGCGCCGCAGCCCATGTTCCGAACGGAACGTTTCGACCGCTTCCTGGGCGGTGGCCACATCCTTTTGCAGCGCGCCGAGGCGCTCGCCGAGCCAACCCGAAACTTGTCGCGCATCCTCAAAGCTCGCCTCCAGCCGATCGGTTAGATACAATTCGGCGACCGCATTGGCAATCTGCGCTGCTTTTTGCGCGTTCTCCGAGGTATATTCGACCGTAATGATATAAGATCGACGCCGCGGAATGACTCGGAGATGGGACTCGAAGGCGCGGATCACCCGGGACTGTTCGAGATTGGCGCGGACATCCGCGGGCAATGGTGCCGGGGTCGGCGGGGTCGACCAGTTGCCGGGCAGCCACGACAATGGATTGAGCGTCGCCATGAAGCTATCGAAGGGTCGCGGCTGTTGCAATTTCGGATTGAATTCAGGATCCTGATCGAGGTTGAGCTTGGCGATCACCCGGCGCGCCAGCACGGCGGAAGAGATCAGGTCCGCCTCCGTCTGCACCGTGGCCTCGGTCAACCGGTCGCGCGTCGCGTTCACCGACCGGTCGGTCAGGACGTCATTGGTTTCCGGCGCCTCGATCATCAGGCTGGCCTCGGCGGTGTAGAGACGCGTCGCCTGCTGCAAATAAAGCACGGTCGGGATCACGATCAACGCGACGCAGGCAAAAACCAGATGTTTGCCCCGCCAGATCACACGCCAGGCGCGTCGAACGGTCTGGCCAAAATCCGCGGCCGCTTGAAGGGGTGCCAACGGCGATGAGGGATAGTCAGTCATTCGATCGATTCCAACCGCGTCTGAGGATCTCGTTTTGGGCGCTCTTGTTTTCTTGACAGCAGCACGCGTCGCCTGGCCCGCGCGCTCTGTACTTTGTGACGCGATCCCCGGCGCCGCACAATCCCTGGCTCAAGGTGCCCATGGCTCAAGGTGCCCATGGCTCAAGGTGCGTCGCCACAACACCGAGTGGGCCGCGTCGCTGACAATGAGAGGATCTCTCGCCAGCGTCATGCTCGCGAACGCGGGCGTCCAGGGCCACAGGCGCCATCGTTCGGAGCTTGCCGCTCTGGACCCCCGCATTCGCGAGGGTGACGGTCACAAATTCGATGACGCGGGCCATTAGGATTCAGTCTGGATCATGTGCCGATCGGTCCCGCGAAGGCGAAGGGCCGTCAGCCGGCCGGTGTCATAGGCCCCGGTGTCGATACAGATGCGGTTGGCCAGGATCAGCGGTTGGTCGACAACGGTATGGCCATGGACCACGACCTTGCCGTGGTCCCGGCGCGACGACAAAAACGGTTCCCGAATCCACAGCAGATCATCCTGACTCTGGTGTTCCAGCGCGATGCCCGGACGTATGCCGGCGTGAACAAACAGATAGTCCCCGAGCACGACCATCGATTCCAGGCTTTGCAGAAAGGCCCGATGCCCTGGCGGCAACCGCGCCAGCAATTGATCGCGCAGGGATTCGCAGCGGGCGCGATCAACCACGCCGACCGACGGCGTGACACCATAGCTCGCCAGGGTTTCGGCACCGCCGAAATTGAGCCAGCCGGCGCCGGCGACGGGATCCTTGATGAAGGCCAACATCGCGGCCTCGTGATTTCCCAACAGGAAGCGACACACCGGCCCATCGCCACGCGCCGCGGTCATGGCCATCGCACACAGAATGTCGAGAACGCCACGGCTCTCGGCGCCCCGATCAACGTAATCCCCCAAAAACACCAATACCGACGGCGCGGCCAAACCATCGGCGTCACCAGCAATGTCGGCGGCAATGTCGGCGGTAATCATTGTCAGCAACGCTTCCAAACGCCGGCGTTCCCCATGAACGTCGCCCACAGCATAAATCCGCCACCCGGCTGGACCCGCCGCCACCCGCGCAACGTCCCGGCCGCCACCACCGCCCCACAAACGCCTCACCAAAGACCGCATCGCCCCGCCAATCACCCAAGCCGTTCTGTCCCATACGCCGTTCTGTCCCATACGATGGTCTGAACCACCACCGCAATCTTGATGTTACCCGCCCCCGAATTCTCCGATCGCCGCGATCGAACCCGATGGTCCCGACCTGGACCAGGGCCGCCCGTCAAAAATGCCGAAGTCCAAGCGCGCGGGCGATCAACAGGCCAATAAAGGCCGGGTTGTTGCGAAGATAACGCCCGGCGAGGCGCCGTGGTTCCATGGCCATTCGAAACGCCCATTCCAGGCCCATCTGTTGCAAGATCGCCGGCGCTTGGCGAACCAGGCCGGCGTGAAAATCAAAGGCAGCACCGACGCCGACCAGAACCGGCGCCGTCAGGCGCGCGCGGTGATTTGCCATCCACAATTCCTGCTTGGGCGTGCTCAGCCCAACCCAAACGATGTCCGGTTTCGTGCTATTGATCGCCGCAATCACCGCATCGCCCTCCAACGCACCCGGCGGGCGAAACGGCGGGGCATAGCAACCCACCACGGCCGCTGCCGGGAAACGCCCGGCCAGGTTTGTCCGCAGGCGCTCAATCGTGCCCGGACTCGCGCCATAGAGAAAATGCCGATAACCGGTCGATTGCGAGCGTTCGAACGCCTCCAGCATCAGCGTCGGCCCGTAAACCCGACCGGTGCGATAGCCCGAAGCCCGCAACAGCCAGACCAGGGGCATCCCATCCGGTACCACAAGGCCCGCGCCGCGATGGGCCGCAAGAACCTCGCGATCGCGAACCGCTTCCATGACGCCATGTACGCCGGTTACACAAATATACTGCCGCGTGGCCGTGCGGATCGATTGATCAAACTGAGCCAATACCGCCGCGACATCGATGGCGGAGACGTCGACACCGAGGACATTGACCCGCCCCGTCATTGGCTGATCCGGCGAGAGCCGCCCGTCATCTGATCATAGATCCAGGCATAGGTTCTCTCCATGCCCGCTTCCATCCTGATCGAGGGAGCCCACCCCAACCGTTGCGAAATTTGCGTGTTGTCACTGTTGCGCCCCCGGACTCCTTTCGGTGCCGCGAGATTGTATACACGGCGCAATTTGATGTCGGCAATCGATTCCACGATGTCAACCAGGTGATCGATCGAAATAAGCTGATCACTACCAAGATTAAGTGGATCTGGAATATCACTGTTCGTTATTTTATCGATGCCGACAAGGCAATCGTCAATATACATGAAGCTGCGCGTCTGCCTGCCATCGCCCCAGATCTCGATCTCCGATTGACCGCCCCGTTTGGCGGCGATGACTTTCCGGCAGATCGCCGCGGGTGCTTTTTCCCGGCCGCCGTCATAGGTACCCCAGGGTCCATAGACATTGTGAAATCGCGCAATTCGGGTCTCAAGACCGAAATCCTCGCGGAAATGATGACACATCCGTTCAGCAAAGAGCTTTTCCCAGCCGTAGCCATCCTCGGGCATTGCCGGGTAGGCATCGCTCTCCTTCAAGGGAGTGACGGCGGTGTTGGTTTGCTTATCCGCGGCATAGACGCAAGCGGACGAGCTATAGAAGAAGCGCTCGGCGCCGCAATCGCGCGCCGCAAGCAACAAATGGGTATTGATCAACACCGACAGCATGCACGCCGTCTTATGGGTTTCGATATAGCCCATTCCGCCCATATCGGCCGCAAGGTTGAAGATATGCGTGACCCCGCGCGAAGCCTCGGCACACGCGGACTTCTCCGTCAGATCAAGCTGCATATTCTCGACACCGACGAAGCGTTGATGCCACTGCGCGGGGGGTTTGATATCCACCGCCCTGATCGACGAGCAGCCCGATCGCAACAGATCCGCAACAAGATGACCACCAATAAATCCTCCGGCGCCAGCCACCAGAATCCGCGCGTTTCGAAAATTCATGACCTCATCCCTTGGAGCGCACAGACAAATTCAGGGTTCGTCCCAATCGCGAGCACGGCCGTCACGCTCATCGAGCACCATGGCCGGATATGACCGCCAGAACGGTGCGGGCAAGTATGTACAGGTCTAGCCACAGTGACCAATTGCGAACATAGTAATTATCCATCTTCCTATCCGGCTAAGGCAGGTGCGGCTACCATTGCGGGAATACGCGGATTTCGGATAGCACCACTGTCCATAGCCCCGGCGACAATCTGATCGTAGGTGATTGTGGCGCATTCAACGGCGCGGCGAATGAGATAGG
>JARLIO010000007.1 GCA_031291675.1 Azospirillaceae bacterium | reverse complement strand
TGCTTCTGCCGCTCCAGGTCGTCTTTCTGGTCGTGGCTGGAGACACGGGCATAAGCCACAGTGCGGCGATGATCCGCAATATTCGGGCGGAATAGATTGGGTGCCAGCTTCGACAGATCGTAGCGGCGCTGGCCGCCTGAAGTTCGTTCCGCGGGCTCAACCCGCCCCTCACGTTCCCACCGACGCAACGTTTGCGGCGAGATGTTAAGCGCCTTGGCGGCTTGCAGGGTTGTGAGGAGGCTGCTCATATTGAGATATTATGCTCAATGATGAGCAACTTCAAGACATTCTGTTAAAGCCCTTTGCCAAAACGGCAAAAGGCGTCGAAGGCCAAGTTCGCCAAGTTGGCGTCAAACGGCACGACAAGGATGCCGGCACTTTCGATCATCGAATCGAACGCCCCAACCGCTTCCGGACCGTGGCGAGCGTGCAAGACGATGCGCGTTTCCAGAACGGTCATCGACGAGATGGCCAAGGAGGGCGCCGCAAGCATGGCATCCTGATAGCGACGGCCATCCGGCTCACCGGCAATCGCTGCGACAATGGCGGAGGTGTCCAAAATCATCAGGATGGCAATCCGTCTGGGCCAAAGCCGACGATGCCTTCGGCGGGACGTGCGTCTTTGACCGGCATCCCCGAGACCCGAGTGAAAAATCGCTGCATGGCCGCCTGACGATCGGAGACGGTTGGTGCGGTGATGCGGGACAAGCGCTCCTCAATCGCGCGCTCCAACGCCGTTTCGATATCCTCGCCGGTAAGGCGGGCGAGTCGCCGGGCGAGTTCATCAACCTTGGGGGATGCGATCTTCATGCCTTGGCACTCCCATGTGTCAGGATTGAACTGTACCAGCGTCGGCGATGTTTCATCAGGGATCTTGCATCGCCTTTTTGAACGATTTAGATCATTAAGTCGATTGATTGAATGTACTAATCACCCTACGTTGACGCGGCGTCTGTCAGGGAGGGGAGTTGCCGCCATGTTCCGGTTCATCCGTACCGCCATCATCGCCATCGCCATGATGGCGCCCGGCGCCAGCGCCGCTGATCGCACGCTGCATATCGGCCTGCAGAAGACCGGGCTGTTTCCGTTCGCGCGCCAACTGGGGACGATCGAACAGCGTCTGGCACCGCTGGGGGTGAGCGTGACCTGGTCGGAGTTCCCATCGGGGCCGCCGCTGCTTGAGGCCTTGAATGCGGGCAGTATCGATCTCGGCTATGTCGGCGATGCCCCACCGATCTTCGCCCTGGCGGGGAAATCCCGAATCGTCCTGGTGGCCTATACCCCGCAAAAGGGGACGACCGGGACGATTCTGGTGCCTCGGGACAGTCCGATCGCGTCGCTTGCCGATCTCAAAGGCAAAAAGGTCGCCTATGTTCGCGGTTCGTCGGCCCACAATGTCCTGTTGGCCAGCCTCGCCTCTGCCGGCCTGCGGATCAGCGACGTCGAGTCGGCGCTATTGTCGCCGGCCGATGCCGCGGCGGCGTTCGTCAGCGGCAAGGTCGATGCCTGGAGCATCTGGGATCCCTTTGCGGCCGTCGCCGAACTGCGCGACGGCGCCCGACGTCTGACCGACGCGCCGCCCAGCGCCTCGTTCGTGGTGGCGCGTGCCGACTATGCTGCCGCGCACCCCGATGTCGTGGCCGCTGCCGATGATGAATTCAACAAGGCCGGGGCTTATGCCCGTGACCATCGGCCGGACTATGTCCACTTCACCCATGAGGCGACGGGTGTCACCGAGGATGCCCTGAGTCTGGCGATCAATCGTGTCGATGCCGGTGATTTCGCGGTGCTGCCGATCACCGACGCCGTGATCGCCAAGGAACAGGCGGTCGCCGACAGCTTTACCGATGCCGGTCTGATCCCGGTCCGGATCGATATCGCGGCAGCGGCATGGCGCC
The DNA here is from genome assembly GCA_031291675.1 of Azospirillaceae bacterium. Lineage (GTDB taxonomy): Bacteria > Pseudomonadota > Alphaproteobacteria > Azospirillales > Azospirillaceae > JARLIO01. Next base: position 73,251 of record JARLIO010000007.1, on the reverse strand, counting down.
CGGCACCGGGGTTGTGATCGTTCTTCGGGGGGCCGTTGCGCTCAGGCGGTCCGCACCGCGTTCAGGAATTGCGTGACTTCCTGGCGCAACTGCATGGCCTGCTGGGCCAGGCCGCTGGCGGCACCCTGAACCTGCGATGCGGCCGTGACGGTCGTGGTTGCGGCATCGGTGACGCGCCCGATATTGGTGATCACCTCGTTGGCCCCGGTCGAGGCTTCCTGGACGTTGCGGCCGATCTCATTGGTTGCCGCGCCCTGTTGCTCGATCGCGGCGGCAATGGCCGTGGTGAATTCATTGATCTGGCCGATGATGTCGCCGATCAGCTTGATTTCGGTCACGGTATTGCCGGTTGCCGTCTGGATCTCGCTGACCTGGGACTGGATGTCCTGGGTCGCCTGGGCGGTCTGGCTGGCCAGATGTTTGACTTCGGAGGCAACGACGGCAAAGCCCTTGCCCGCCTCGCCGGCTCGAGCGGCCTCGATGGTCGCGTTGAGCGCCAGCAGGTTGGTCTGGCTGGCAATGCTCTGAATGATATTGACGACGTCACCGATTTTCTGTGCCGCCTGGGCGAGGCCTTCAATCGACTGTCCGGCCCGACCGGCCTGGGTCACGGCGCTGCCGGCAATCTGGGTCGATTGCGCGACCTGGCGCCCAATCTCGTTGATCGAGGATGACAGTTGCTCCGAGGCCGCGGCGACGGACTCGACATTGGAGGTCGTCTGGTTGATTGCGGTCGCTGCCGCGCTGGTCTGGTCGGTGGTGAGGTTGGCCGCCGCGGTCAAGGATTGCGCGGTCGCCTCCAACTGGGTCGAGTCTGCGGCCAGCAGATGTGTCAGGTTTCCGGTTTGCGTTTCGAACCTGCTGACCAGGGATTCGAGTTGCGCCGTGCGCCGCTGTTTGCGTTCGGTCTCCGTTTCACGCTCCGCCGCCAGGCGTTGCGCCTCGATCATGTTGTCTTTGAACACCTGAACGGTGCCGGCCATCTGGCCGATCTCATCGTGGCGGGTCCTGTCGGGGATCGCCACCGTCAGATCGCCCGCTGACAGATCGCGCATCGTCGCGGCGATCCGCACCAGTCCATGAACGACAGAGCGATAGGTCAGAACACCGATCCCGGCAATAACCAGGAGCAGGGGCAGGACGATCATCATCAATTGCTCAAAATGGGACCACATCGCCGCCTTGACGTCGTCGACATAGATCCCCGATGCGATCACCAGCCGCCATGGCGCGAAGCCGCGTATCGCCGCGAGCTTTGGCGACGGCGTCGTGCTGCCCGGACGGGGGAACGCGTAGCTGAGGCTGCCGGCGCCTTGCGCCTGGGCGATCTCGATGTAGCGCTGCACGATGCGAACACCGTTGCTGTCGGTGATGTCGAGTTGTGATTTTCCGAGGAAGGCCGGGTTGGCCGGGCTGACGATGCCAACACCGTCGAGATCATAGACCACTATATAATTATCGCCATCGAATCGCTCGCTGGTGAGCGTATCGCGAAAGCGTTCCACGGCGTCGGCTTTGGTCAGTTTTCCAGCCTGCACCTGCTGATCGAGCGTCTTCGCCAGATTGGTCGCCATCTCCACGACGGCAGAGACCTTCTCGAACCGCGAACTCAGCATTGAATGGTAGGAGATGTACAATGCCGCACCAACGGTCGCGCCCAGTGTTACGATCGCAACAGCAATCATCGCACCAATCTTGGTCGATAACGTCAGATCATCAATTCTCATTGTCGTTTAACCTCATATGACCTGCGGATTTTCCCAAGCAGGTTTTGAGGCTAGCCTTCTAGCAGGGGTTTCGTGGAAGCTGAACGTTTTTGTCGGACTGGAGTTATTTTTGTTCCAAGAATGGTATTCCACCCTCATAATTGGCATTTTATGTGTCTCATTGCTCGCGCGACACCGTTCGACACCGATGAAGCGGTCGGTTCAATGAACGCCGATCCGGCGCTTCGGCCGTTTTGCCAGGCGATCGGGGTCTCGACAACCGAATCGGAAGGTTCACCGCGACCTCACGGGGGCAGGAGCCTGGGCTTCGCTGATCAATGCCAGCGTTGTCGCGGCCTCCGCCGGATCAAGGCGCGACAGCGCATAGCCCGTGTGGATGATGACATAGTCACCGAGGGCGACGTCATCAACCAGGGCCAGCGAAATCGTTTTGTGGACGCCGCCGAGATCGACCACAGCCTCGTCATCGGCAAGCAACGCGACAATGCGTGCGGGAAGGGCCAGACACATCAGGAGGAACTCCTCGTCAAAGATCAGAAAATAGGGTCGGGGCGGACTGTCCGGCGACCCAGGTTTGCCCCAGGGCCAGACCGCCGTCATTGGGCGGCGCGCGGCGGCCGATCCGGGCGGTGATGCCGCAGTCGGCAAAGCCCCGGATCAGCCCCTCCGCCAACGGCCGGTTGATCAGACAGCCCCCGGACAGCATGATGTCGCGGTGGGCCCGGCTTTCGACTTCCGGGCGAGCCCAGGCGACCAGGGCCGCCGCCAGCGTGCCGTGAAACAGATCCGCCCCAACGCCGGGGTCGGCGAGATCGGCCAGGACGGCCAGAAGGGGCAGCAGATCAAGGACGCCGTCATGGATTGTCCAACCGCCGTCGAGCACCGTCGGGGTGCGCACCAGCGATTCCAGCACCATGGGCGCCTCGCCCTCATAGCTTGCGTTGGCCCGGACGCCGAGCAGGCCGCAGGCCGCATCAAACCAGCGGCCGCAACTGGTCGTGGCCGGGCAATTGAGGCCGCGATCGAGGATCTCCACCAGGGCCAGCCCCTGTGGGAACCGTCTCGCGATGTCGGCACGGCGCCCCATCCGGTGCAGCGCCGCAGCGGCCATGCGCCAGGGTTGCCGCGCCGCGATGTCGCCTCCGGGCTGTGGCAATGTCGCCAGATGGCCCAAACGCTCGAACTCGCCATCGCTGCGCGCCAGCAACAGTTCGCCGCCCCAACTGGGGTGTTGGCCCCGGCCCAGGCCGAAGCCATCCAGCGCCAGCCCGATCACCGGGCCGACACAGCCATGTTCGGCGGCGACGGCCGCGATATGGGCGTGATGGTGCTGCACCGCGATGCAGGGCAGGCCGCGGTCGGCGGCAAAGCGTGCGGCGAACCGGGTGGCCAGAAAATCGGGATGGGGATCACAGGCAATCCGGGCCGGTGTGATTTCGAGAACCTGCAACAGATGGGCGACGGTTTCCTCCAGGAAGGCCAGGGTCGCGACATTGTCCAGATCACCGATATGCTGCGACAGATAGGCCTGATCACCGCGACTCACGCAAACCGTATTCTTGAAGTGGCCGCCGGTTGCGAGCGTCGTCGGGATCGCCCGGGGCAGGCGGATCGGCTGCGGCACGAAACCGCGGGCGCGCCGGATCGGTACGCCGGCCCCGCCGATGACCCGAACCACGGAATCGTCGCTGCGCACGATGATCGGGCGATCATGGCCGGCAATGGCATCGGCGATGCCGGCAAGCCGTCGCGCCGCCTCGGCGTCGTCGATCACCAGCGGTTCGCCGCCCGGGTTGGCGCTGGTCATCACCAGAAACACCGCCTGGGCGTTGTCCAGCCAATCAAGGCCGGTCGGGCTGCCGGCCAGGGCATGGAACAACAAATAATGCAGCGGCGTGTAAGGCAGCATCACCCCGAGCCAATCCAGATCGGGCGCGACGGCCGCGGCCAGGGGGCCAACCGGCGGGTTGGCGTGGCGGCGCAGCAGAACCACCGGGCGGGCGCTACCGGTCAGCAAACCGGCCTCGACCGGACCGATTTCGCCCAGCAGCGCCGCCGACGCGGCGTTGGCGGCCATCACGGCAAAAGGCTTGGCGCTGCGCTGCTTGACCCGTCGCAACCGGTTGACCGCCTCCGGATTGCGGGCGTCACAGGCCAGGTGGAAGCCGCCCAACCCCTTGATGGCGACGATCTGTCCGGCGCGCAGCCGCGACGCGATCATCGCGACCGGCATGGCCAGCCGCGGGCCGCAGGCCGGGCAGGCGGTGGGCTGGGCGTGAAAGCGCCGGTCGGTCGGATCGGCATATTCGTGGGCACAATCCGGACACAAGGCAAATCCGGCCATCGCGGTCTGCGGCCGATCGTAGGGCAAATGCCGGGTGATGCTGTGACGCGGGCCGCAGCGGGTGCAATTGAGAAACGGATAAAGGTAACGGCGGTCGCCGGGATCGAACAACTCGCCGAGACAGTCCGGACAGACCGCGGCGTCGGGCGTGACCCCCGTGGTGACCTGGCCGGTGACGCTGTCGCGGATCGTGAAGCCGGTTTCGCCGGCCCGTGACGCTATCGCGGTGGCCTCGATCGCCTCGATTCGGGCCAAGGACGGTGGTTCGCTCCCCAAGGCGGTCAGGAATTCGCGGGTCCGGGGGCCCTGGACTTCGATCAGTACGCCCTCGCCGTCGTTGAGCACCCATCCGCTCAGGGCCAGGCGGTGAGCCAGACCGTAGACAAAGGGGCGAAAGCCGACGCCCTGGACCTGGCCGCGGACCCGGACACGGGCGCGATCGGTCGTGGCCGTCGACGGTTCCGCCATGGCCGGTCAGGCCTCCGTCGGTCTGATTGCTTGCGGGGCCGTCGCCACAGGTGCTGACGATTTTGCGAGCGGGGCCAGCGCGAATTCGCGCTGCTGTTCGATCCAATGCAGCCAATCCGCGAACCCGGCGCCGGTCGTTGCCGAGATCTGAATCACCGGCAGGTTGGGGCGCAGCCGGCGGGCATAGCCGATCAACCGGTCGAGATCGAAGGTGATATAGGGCAGCAGGTCGATCTTGTTGATCAGCAGCAGGTCCGCCGAAGCGAACATGTCCGGGTACTTCAGCGGCTTGTCTTCGCCTTCGGTGACCGACAGCACCACGACGCGCACCCGTTCCCCCAGATCGAAGCCGGCGGGGCAGACCAGATTGCCGACATTCTCGATAAACAGGATCGAGCCCTCGCTGACCCCCAAGGTGCCGACCGCCTGGGTCACCATCTGGGCATCAAGGTGACAGCCTTTGCCGGTATTGATCTGAACCGCGGGCACGCCGGTGGCGCGGATCCGGTCGACGTCGAAGCTTGTCTGCTGATCACCTTCGATCACGGCGATCGGGAACCGGTCGCGCAGTGTTTCCAGGGTCCGGACCAGCAGGGTCGTTTTGCCCGAACCCGGGCTGGACATCAGATTCAGCGCCAGCGTGCCGGTCGCACTGAAAAGTTGGCGGTTGACGGCGGCAAAGCGGTCATTCTTGGCCAGCAGATCCTGTTCGATGCGAATCAGCCGGGCAGCGCCGCTGTCCGGCGCATGGCCGTGGCCGGGGACCGGATCAGGATCGTCATGGTGGTGGTGATGATGACCCTGCCCATGATCATGCCCATGGTCATGCCGGGTCACGGTGCCGTCGGCGGCGACATGGACATGCGATCCGTCCCGGGCTTCGCCGGACTGGACCGGAATGCCATCAACCGTGGCCCCGTCGCCACCGCAACCGCAGATGCCGCACATCACTCGACCTCCAATTCCATGACCCGAAGTTCCTCGCCGCCCGTGACCAGCAACTGGTAACCGCCGCAGCGCGGGCAGGGGTCGCTGCGCGATGCGATTACGGTGCTATCGCCGCAATCAATGCAATAGGCTTGGCCCGGTGGGCGGTCGATCCGTAACCGGCAGCCCTCGGCTGCTGTGTTGCGGCTGGCGACGTCAAAGCCGAACGCGATCGCCTCCGGCTCGACCGAGGACAAAGCCCCGATTTCAAGGCGAACCGAAACGATCCGTGAAAAACCTTGCGACCGCGCCGTCTCATCAACGATCTCTATAATACGCTGACACAGTGCCATTTCATGCATGGTTGTTTCCTGTGCCGGGATGGGCTGGTGTGCCCCGGTCGCACCGCTCAAGGGTGCAGGGCACGCAGGGGTCCAGCGCCGCAACCAGCAGGTCTGCGGCCACCATCAGGTCGTCGTCGTCACCGGTCCCGGCGCGCGCGCCGCGCAGGCCGCGAACCAGGGGGCCGTCGGCATGAAAATTCCATTCATGGGGCGCGACCGTGCGCCAATCGGTGATCCGGCCGTCGGCGATGCTCACCCAATGGGCCAGGCGCCCGCGCGCCGTGTCGGCAATTCCGGCGCCGCACCCGGTCACGGTGTCGCCGTCATGTCCCGCGGCCGGCGAACCGGGACCTGGTTTTGCCAGCATCCGGGCGGCGTGCCCGCGAAGGGTGTTCGGCAGGGTAACGATTTCGAGCAGGCGCGCCGCGAAGCGCGGCAGCAGGCCGTTGCCATGTTGCGCCGTCAGGGCGGCAATCAGGGGCTCGGCCTGTTGCCGCGCCCAGGGACCGGTTTCCGCCCGCGGGCCCGGATCGGTGGCATCCCCGATCAGGGGCCGGGCGCCAAAGCCTTCATCGGCGGCCAGGCGGGTGCCGAACCAGGCGGCGCTCAGTTCGGGCAACGGGATCGTGTCGCTGCGGCCGAAATCCGACCAGCCACGATCCTGGATCCGCCGGATCAGTTGTGCGCCCGGCGGGTCCGCGCTTCGGGCCCAGGTTGCCCAGGACGACGGCGTCGCAACCGCGGCACCAAGACCGGGGAACAGCGTGGCGATTGTCGCCTCAAGCCGGTCGATCGCGCCCTGCAACGCTTGCGGGTCGACGGGATCGCGCCGCATCGGGTTCAGCATGCTGGCGGTCAGGATCTGGCGCAAGGCCGCGACCCCGGTGCGCACGGCGACGATGTCGGGCGGTGACGGTTTCAGCCCCAGCCGACGCGGCCATTCGATCGCGGCCTGCCAGATATGGCTCTCCAGCCTTTCGCCCGCGACCAGAATATCGCGCGCCGCCTCGATCGCGGGGTCGGCCGGGGTCTGTGTCGCCTGTTCCACGGCCCGCGTCGCCGCGACACCCTGGGCGCAGCCACACAGGCTGAACAACAAAGGGACCAGGGCGAGGGCTTCGGCGATCGGGCGACCGGCCAGCAGCCGGCCGAGGCGGGTATTGCGGGTGGAAATCACGTCGACATGGAGCCACGGATCCACGGCCACCGGGTCACCAATCCGCAGTCGGATCGTCAAAGCGCCTTCGAGGGTTGCTGTTGCCATGGCTCAGAACGAGCCGTTGGCGCCGCGCAGCAGTTGGCGGCGGCTGATGGCGGCGGGTGTTTCGCGCGGCGGCGCTGCTTGGGTGGGGACGGCGTTACCTTCCGCGGTCAGCAAGGCGGTCAGCGCGGCTTCGGCGGTCAGGCGCGCCGCGCGCTGATCGACGAAATCGGTCATGGGTGAGAACAGCGAACAGTTCCGGATCATGCCGACACCCTCGATCCACGCGGCGACGAATTCATAGGAACCGGACGGCAGGATCACCCGATGCGTCGAGCCTTCGCCGGGATGGCGATCCGCGCCGCCACGCGGCAGCAGGACGGTATTCATGAACCAGGGCGTGATCATGATCCCGATTGATCCCCCGGGCCAGGGCTGGAAACCCACGGCCTCGATCTCCAGAGCCGGGTTGTAGATCGGCAACGCCCGCATCCTGGGGTCGGCGCCCTCGCGATAGGCCGCGACCAGGGCCGCGATCCGCGCGGTCATCGTCGCATCGAGAACCGGCTGGTCCGGGGGCGCGGACAGGGCGGCCGCTGCGGCCGATGGCGCGGCGCCCTCCGGTCCGCGGGCCGCGGTGCGGTCAGCCGGATCGAGCGGCAGGAATTTTTCGCGCGGGGCATCGCAATGCGGGCAGCGCCACGAGTCGGGCAAGGACGTGAAGGCCGTTCCCGGCGCAATCTGCCACACCGGATCACCCCGATTCGGGTCATAAACCTGCCAGCAGATCCCGCATTCCATTTGCCCGGGTTCAGCGGTTGCCCCGGTCATGGGACATAGGCCTCGAGGATCTGTTCCAGCCGCACGGCCGAATCCTCGAAATCCTCATCCGCGGCGCGGACGGCCAGCGGAACGTCACCGATCTCGAGCGTGTCCAGGATCACGACGTCCATGACATTGAGAAACTGGACACTCCAGACATGGCGGCAGGCGGTGGCGGCGACGCGGCAGGTGCCATAACCGCGGGACACCATCTCGATCGGTCCGGCGCCCAGCACCTGCCGCAAGTGCCTCATGTCGATCTCATTGACCGGCAACAGGCTGAAGCTGATGACATGGTTGGGCATGCCATCATGATAGCCCGCCATCCGGCTCTGGATTTCGGTCAAGAGCGGCATGACATTCATCGCGCCGGGTGGCGCGGCCGTGATCGGCAGATCGGCCGTGGTGCCGCCCCGGGCGGCGGCACGAACCACCCGGGGAATATCGGCGATTTCGACATGGTCGGCGATCGGCTGTCCGCCGGCGTCGAAGGTGCGGACACGCCAGACGCCGGTCAGGACCGATTCCTGGACGTGGTATTCACAGGCGCCGGTGACGACCAGCGAAACCTCGCCCTGTCCCAGGACTTGGTCGAGCATGGTGACACCGACGGCATCCAGTGCGCCCGCCGCCAGCACGATGCCCGGCTGTTCCGCGCGATGGTGGCGCAGCGCAACCAGGAGATCGCGCAGCAGCGCCGTCACCGCCTCGGTCCCGGGCCCGAATTCCGGCACGCTTCGCAGACCCGCCATCGCAACCGGCAGCCCGATTGACGGCGGCGCGGCCGGTGCATCGTCACCGCCGAGGAACGGCGTGGTCGGCTGTTCCGCGTCATGCCATTTCATCGGGTGGTGGGGCATCGGGCTCTGCCTTATTCGGTATGGGAATCGGTGGCGGGGGACGGGGCCGGGCCGGCGCCATCCTCGGTTTCCCGGGTCAAGGCCTGGACATAGACGTTCCAATCCTGGACCCGGGGAAACAAGCCCAGGATCCGGCCTTCCTTGAGGAAGACCAGATTGGGCATCACGACGGCGCCGAAACGGGATTTCAACTGGTCTTCATCGGACCGCACGATAATCCCGGCGCGAACGCGCGACCCGCCCAGGCGCAGCAATTCGCGAACGATCACGGCCACGTCACCCGCCTCCGGTCGCTGGGCGGGATCGCCGGTGAACAGCACCAGCACCAGCCCCGGCGCGGCCAGGAAATCGTCGATCGTCGCTGCGGTCACCCATTCGCCGCGCTCACTGTCAGCCAGCCGGTCGATCAGCGCCGCGGTCTGGGTTCCTGTCGGGGTGGTCAGACTGGTCATGACGGCGATTCCGGGGTCGGGCGCAGATGTTCGGGAAGCTCGGGTTCGCGATCGATCAGGTCGGCGAACAGATGCTCAAAGGGCTCGCCGCGCAGGCTGGCGGCAAGGCCGTCCAGAGCCCGGTTGATCAGGCTGGCCTCATCCGGGTCAAGCGTGCGCATCGCGGTGTCGATGTGAACCAGGACCCAGGATCCCGGAGGCTGCGCGCCGACCAGCATCATGCTGATCCGGCGGGTGTCGCCACGGCCTTCGGCCTCGGCGCTGACCGCGTCGCCGGTGCGGATCCGCATCGGAATTCCCAAGCACATGATCAGGGGGCTCCGTCCTATCCGCGGTAAAACCGGTCGTCGCGGTCGCGGCACGCCGTTGCGGCATCGGGCCGCCCGGTTTCGTAGGCGACGATGTCGAGCCCTGGCCCCAGCAGTGCCGTTCCCGACGCCGTCGGACGGGCGGTTGCCGGAACGCCCCACGCCGCCAATTGATCCAGCGCGATCGCGACGGCGGGGTCCAACTGGGCCCGGACCACGGCGGTCAGGCTGCCGCCCCAGTCTTCCAGCTCACCGGCCTGGACGCCGATCAACAACATTGCCTCGGGCGTGGCGCCCAGCAGGCTGGCGGCGCTGAGGACATCCTGGAACCCGGTCTGGTGCAGGCTCATCTTCCGGACCCCGGTAAAGCACGGGACGTCGTCATCGCGCACCAGTTTCAGGGTGCCGGGCGGCAGGCCGTAATCGATGGCGTCGAACACGATCAGGCGGCGCGCCGCCTGGACGTGATGGAGCAGATACAGCCCCTGGGTGCCGCCATCCATCAGCATGACCCCGGGCGCCATGACATGGGTCCGGTTCAGTTGCTCGATGCAGCGAACACCAAAGCCCTCGTCGGCCCACAGCAGATTGCCGATTCCCAGAACCAGCACCGGGCCGGCTGCCGGCATCGGCTCGGGCGCAGGGGTCACTGGCCGTGATCCTTGAACATGCGCCAGCCGCTGATCATCGTTGATACGATACTCTGCCGGCTCATGATGTCTTCACGGATCGCGGCGTAAACATGGAGCATCACGAAGACCACCATCAGCCACAGGCCGAAATGATGGGCCGTGTGCAGATTCTGGCTGTTCCCGGCGAGGTCGAGCACCCAACCGAACAGTTTGGCCTGCCAACTGGCGGCCCCCTCGCCCTGGGAATAAAGGGCAAAGCCGGTGCAGATCATAAACAGGGCACCCAGGAAAAACATCCCGAACATCGCTAGTTGCGACAGCGGGTTGTGGCCGACATATTTCCGGGGGTACTTGACCATAAACAGGTACCACGCGGCCTGGTTTCCGACATCACGCCAATATTGCCGCCGCCAGAAGGGGATATAAAGCATCTGGCGGGCGTGGTGATTTCCGACGCACGCCCAGTAAAGCCGACCGATCAAGCCCACCGCCAGGATGTAGCCGGCCGTGAAATGGGCGAAACGGATGTCGCCCATCAGGAAGGTGAAAGCGGCTTCGCCCGGCATGCTGGGTAGGGGCCGGGCAATCAGGAAACCGGTCACCACGAGCACCATGATCGCGGCGGCGTTGATCCAATGCCAGAGCCGGACCGGTGCCTCGTAGACATAGATGGCGGTCTGGCGGTTGGCCCGCAGCGTGTCGGCATCCGAGAGATCGGCGATCGGCTCAAGTTCAAAAGATTCGGCGGGCGTGGCGATGGGCGGGGTCATGGTCATGGGGGCTGGCGCCTTTGTTGCAGCCGGATCAGCGCACGGTGACAGCGACCTTTTCCTGGCCGTCGGGGCTCATGACATGAGCCGCGCAGGCCAGGCAGGGGTCGAAGCTGTGCAACGTCCGGATGATTTCGACCGGCCGTTCCGGATCGGCCACCGGGGTCTCGAGCAGGGAGGCCTCGAAAGCGCCGATCCGGCCTTCGGCGTCGCGCGGCGAGCCGTTCCAGGTTGTCGGCACCACGGCCTGATAGTTGGCGATCCGGCCATCGGCGATACGGATCCAGTGCCCCAGAGCGCCGCGCGGCGCCTCGGAGAAGCCAACACCTTTGGCCTCTTTGGGCCACGTCTTGGGATCCCAGCGCGTGGTGTTGGCGGTGGCGCTGTCGCCGGCCTTGATGGTGGCGATCAGCTTGTCCATGAAATATTTCATCTTGTTTGCGGCCCACTGGCATTCCAGACCGCGTGCCGCGGTGCGCCCCAGGGTTGAAAACAAGGCGGCAACCGGCAGGTCGAGGGTTTTCAGGACCTTTTCCACCGGCTCCTTGAATTCGGGCTTGTTCTGGGCGTAGCCGACGATATAGCGGGCCAGCGGCCCGACCTCCATCGCATGGCCCTTCCAGCGCGGCGCCTTGATCCAGGAATATTTGCCGCTCTCGTCGAGCGCTTCGATCCGGGTCTTGCTGCCCTTGGTCTGCGGGCCCAGGGCGAAATTGGCTTCGGTGACCCCGTCCCAGGGATGGAGGCCTTTGGTCTCGTCGGGGTAGCGGTACCAGCTATGGCCGACGAACTCCTGGACATGGGTCGGGTCGCGCAGGTCGACCTCGTGGATTTCGCTCAACTTGCCGTCGATGATGGCGCCATGGGGCAACAACAGGCTGGCCGGCGAATAATCGTTGGCATGGTCAGGAATATCGCCATAGGCCAGCACCGAGGTCGAGGACAGACCGCCGCCATAGAGCCAGTCCTTGTAGAAGCCGGCGATCGCCAGAAGGTCGGGAATGTAGACCTGTTCGACGAAGTCAATCGATTGATTGATGATCGACGTGACCAGGTTGAGGCGTTCCATATTGATGGCGCCAACGGCGCCGATCCCGTCGAGATTGATGGCGCAGGGTACGCCGCCGACCAGCCAGTTGGGGTGAGGATTCTTGCCGCCGAACACGGTGTGGATCTTGACGATCTCCTTCTGGAAATCGAGTGCCTCAAGATAATGGGCGACCGCCATCAGATTGGCTTCCGCCGGCAGCTTGTAGGCCGGATGCCCCCAATAGCCATTCCTGAACGGGCCGAGCTGACCACTGTCGACGAATTTCTTGAGGCGGCCCTGAAGATCGCGGAAATAGCCGGGCGAGGATTTGGGCCACGGCGACAGGCTCTGGGCGAGTTCCGATGTCGCCTTGGGGTCGGCGTTCAGGGCGCTGACGACGTCGACCCAGTCCAGCGCGTGCAGATGATAGAAATGAACCAGGTGATCATGCACATGCAGCGTGAGCTGCATGATATTGCGGATCGTGTTGGCATTCTCCGGGATCTTGATGGACAGCGCGTCCTCGACCGCGCGGACACTGGTCAAGGCGTGGGTTCCGGTACAGACGCCGCAGATCCGTTCGGTGAAGGCCCAGGCGTCGCGCGGATCACGGCCCTTGAGAATGACCTCCAGACCACGCCACATGGTCCCGGTCGAGACGGCGTTGCGGATCACATTGTGGTCGTCGAGATTAACCTCGACCCGCAAGTGGCCTTCGATCCGGGTGACCGGATCAACGACGATTCGCTTGCCGCTATTGTCGAGGGCGAAGCCATTGGCGGTGGTGACGGCGGTCATGACGGTTCCTCAACTCGGGGCAATGCCGACGGGGCCGCGATCGGGCCCGGAACGGGGCGGAATTACGGGTGTGGCTTGGGATCGGCGGGCGGTGGCGTTACCGCCTTGTCGCGAGCGCGTTTGACCGCCGAGAGGGCCGCGTGGACCGCAATGCCGGCGCCGATGACGCCGGCAGCCGTGCCACCGATCTGGTCGGCATTGGCCTCGACACCGAAGGGTGAGATCGTGGTCAGGCGATCATAGAAGGAACCCTGGTCCCAGAACCCTTCCTCGGAACAACCGATGCAGCCGTGGCCGGACTGGATCGGGAAGGAAACGCCGTCATTCCAGCGCACCGTCGAACAGGCGTTATAGGTCGTCGGCCCTTTGCAGCCCATCTTGTAGAGGCAATAACCCTTGCGTGCCTGTTCATCGTCCCAGGCCTCGACGAACTGTCCGGCATCGAAATGGGGCCGGCGATAGCATTTATCGTGGATGCGCTGGCTGTAGAACATTTTGGGCCGGCCCTGGCGATCCAGCTCCGGCAACCGGTCAAAGGTCAGCAGGTAGGTGATGACGCCGGTCATGACCTCGGCGATGGGGGGACAGCCGGGCACCTTGATGATCGGCTTGCCGCTGACGACCTCATGAACCGGGACCGCGTGGGTCGGATTGGGCTTGGCGGCCTGGACGCAGCCCCAGGAGGCGCACGATCCCCAGGAGATCACCGCCATGCTGTCGGCCGCGACCTCGCGCAGCCGTTCCACGAAGGGCCGGCCGCCGATGATACAGAACATGCCGTCTTCGTCGAGCGGTGGATTGCCTTCCACCGCAACGATGTAGCGGCCGCGGTAGGTCTGGCGGATCTCGTCGAAAATCGCTTCGGCCTGGGTGCCGGCGGCGGCCATCAGCGTGTCATCGTAATCGAGCGAGATCATCGACAGCACGACATCCTTGACCAGCGGATGGGCCGAGCGGATGAAGCTTTCGGAACAGCAGGTGCATTCCAGCCCATGGAGCCACAAGACCGGGATACGCGGCTTCGTTTCCATCGCCTCGGCGATCCGGGGGCCGAACGCCGGCCCCAGGCCCAGCGAGGCCGCGGTCAGCGAGCAGAATTTCGTGAAACTGCGACGGCTGATGCCCTGGCGGCGGATTACATCATAGAAAGTTTCCGTCATCGCCATCGTCGGGTCCTCACCTTTGGGGGGCTTTGTGGTCGTGCACGCTGAAATCGATTGTCCGGAGTCCCGAGGGTCGGCCGACAGCACGCCACGGACACGGGGATGGTCCGCGGTGCGCGAGGGCCAACGATCGGGGCACGCAAAAGAGGCTCCGTGGCAACGGGCGCCATCGCGACGGCCCTTGCCGACCGGATTCGCGAAAAACAAGCGAAACGCGTCCAGGTCGCCGTACCATCGCCCCGACAAACGGCAGGGACATTGATCCATGTCAAATGACAATGTTCGACGATAGAACCATGCGCGGCGGGAACACCACTCCCCCTGCGCCGGTCCGGTTCGGACATCAGGCCACGAGGGTTATCGCCCCTCGCGGCGCCAGGCCAGCAGCAGGGCCGCCAGGGCCAGGGCCAGGATCGCCGCCGCCGGCAGCAGCGGCACCTGGTTGACGCTGGTCACGGTGTAGTCGCCATTGGTTCGCAGCCCGAGCCAGGTCCGGCCGGCCGCCGTGGCACCAGGGTGGGTGCGGTGGACATCCGGGACGCCGCTCGGGTCGACCAGCCAGAACATGCCGCCGCCACTGGCCTTGGTGACCGGTGCCAGCTTGTCGGCGGTGGTTCGGACATCGGCAAATTCGGGGGGATTGATTGTGCCGACCACGGCCAGCGTGCTGCGGGAGCCCGAGACGATGTGATAGATGCCGGGTTCGGTTGCGGCAAAATCCGCGCTGGCGACACCGCCCGTGCCCGGGGTCAGCGTGATCTGTTGTTGTTGCCCCGACGGTGCGGTGATCGCGACCGGCGTGGTGTCGGGATCCAGGCTTTGGCGTTCGATGGTGATATGGGTCCCGTCAACCGAAGCCCGCAGATTGTTTTCCTCCAGTTCCGGTTCCTTCATCAACCAGTGGGCCAGACGGCGCAGCAATTCGGCCTGGGGCCCTCCGCCCTCGAAGCCGCGCGACCACAGCCAGATCTGATCGCTCATCAGTTGTGCCACCCGGCCCTCGCCGACATGGTCCAGGATCAGCAGCGGGCGCCCCTCCGCGCCGGTCATTACCACGCTGCCGTGACGCACGGTGCTGTTGACCATATGGAACCACCGCCCCCACGGCGGGTGGTCGCCGGCCTTGGCGCTCTCCAGCCCGGCGGTGACCGGATGGCGTTGACCGAGATCGGTGACGGTGGGCCAGAACGGTTCGTCGATGGTTTCGCCGATGGGTTCGCCCGGCAATACGGCGCCCAGCGGGGTCCGATACAGCGCGGACGGCGTGGTGAGGTCGGCACCGCCGGTCTCCAGCAAGGCGCCGCCCTTTCGAACGTAGTCCGCGATATTGCCGAGATAGAGCGACGGCAGGACGCCGCGTTTGCGATAGCGGTCGAAAATGATCAGATCGAATTCGCTGAGCTTGTCCTCGAACAGTTCACGGACCGGGAAGGCGATCAGCGACAATTCCCGGATCGGGGTCCCGTCCTGTTTTTCCGGGGGGCGCAGAATGGTGAAATGAACCAGATCGACGCTGGGGTCGGCCTTCAGCAGGTTGCGCCAGGTTCGCTCCCCATTATGGGGTTCGCCGGAAACCAGCAGGACGCGGAGCCGGTCGCGGACACCGTTCACTACAACCGCGACATGGTTGTTGGCGAGCGTCAACTCGTGCGGCGCCGGCTCGACGCTCAGTTCGATGACATTGGCGCCACCATGGTCGACAGTGACGGTGACGGTGCTTTCCTGGCCGACCACCACCGGGATGGTGGTCGGCGGCTGATTGTCCTGGCGCACCGTGACCATGGCTTCGTGGCTTTGCGGCGTCGGCATGTCCTCGACCTTGATGGTCAGCGGGACATCCTTGCCGACGATGCCATAACCGGGGGCACTGACCAGGGTCAGGCGCCGGTCCTCCTCGTCATGGTTGCCGCTCAACAGGACATGGATCGGCCCCAGATCATTGATCTCCTTGAGGTCGGAGGGGACGTCGTGAACCTGGCCGTCCGTGATCAGGACCGCCCCGGCCAGGCGGCGGCGCGGCACATCGGCGATGGCGCGCCGCAAGACCTCGAACAGCCGGGTCTCGGTGACGTCGTTGGCGCCTGGACCCGTACCAAAATCTCCGCCGCTGCCGACGACACGGACCTCAAGGTCGCCGAAGCGCTCAAGCTTGTGCTGCAGTTCGCTCAACGCCTGTTCGGTGCGGACGCGGCGCTCGCCGATCGCCTGGCTCGGGGATTGGTCGACCACGATGACGACGACGTCCTTGACCGGATCGCGTTGTTCCTGGATCAACGCGGGATTGATCAGCGCGACCATCAGGATCGCCAGCACCAGCGCCCGCCACAGCGCGCCCCGGGCGCGGCGCCACAAGGCCAGCAGGATCAATAGGGCCGCGACGGCAAACAGCGGCGCCAGGATTGTCCAGGGCAGCAGCGGAGAGATCGCGATGCTGAGATGCTCGTTCATGCAGATGTTGCCTTCGTCACCGGCCGCGGCCGGGCTTCACTACCGGTTTCAGGCCGCCTACTGTCCCAGGCGTTCAAGGATCGCCGGGACATGCACCTGATCGGCCTTGTAATTGCCGGTCAGGGTATACATCACCAGATTGACGCCGAACCGGTACGCCATCTCGCGCTGGCGTTGTCCGCCGGGCACAACCGCATTCACCGGTTGGCCGTCGCCATCCAGCGCCCAGGCCCCGGCCCAGTCATTGGCACCAATGATGACCGTCGAGACGCCATCGTTGTTGCGGCCTTCGCGGGCCTCGACCCAGAGCTCGCCCCCGGCATAGCGGCCCGGGAAGTCTCTCAGCAGATAGAATGACTTGGTCAGCACATGGTCCGGGGCGATTGGCGCCAGCGAGGGGATATCCAGGCCGTGGACCAGCGACCGCAGGGTGGCGGCCCCGGGGCTCGAGCCCAGCGGGTCGCTGCCGAATTGCTGGTCGCGGGTGTCGAACAGGATCGTGCCGCCCGAACGCATGAACTGATTGATCTTGCTGCGCGCGTTATCGGACAATGTCGCCTGGGCGGTGGTGATCGGCCAGTACAGCAGCGGATAGAAGGCCAGTTCGTCGGTCTCCAGATTGACGCCGACCGCGCCTGCGGTTTCGATCGAGGTGCGCTGGGTCAGGACATCGCTCAGCGCCAGCAAGCCGCGGCGCGAGGTGTCATCGACGATAGCATCGCCGGTGATGACATAGGCCAGATCGGTGTCGGCGGTCGCCTGCATCGCGCGTTCGTCGGGGCTTTGTGTGAGGTCATTGCCGGGCGACGGGCTGGCGTGGCTGACCGTGGTCCCTGCCAGAAGCGTCACGAGACCGGCCAGCAGGACGGCGGCGCCGGCCTTGCGCGACCAGCGGCCGCCGCGACCGATCACGCCCCGCAGCGCCAGCGCCAGCAGCAGATCGAGCAGAATCAGCCCCAGCGCCGCCGACAGCAGGAACGGCTTCAAGGCCGTCTCGCCGCGGCTGCCGTAGCGCGCCGTGGTGACGCCCTGCGGCAGGCCGGCGATCGGGCGCAGCCGCGTCACCGACGTGGTCAGATTGACGGCCAGACGGGTGTCCTCGGTCCCGTAAAACCCCGGTGGGTGATGCGGATCGACGGCTGCGGTGGTGCCGGTGGCGATCGGAAAGGCGTTGGCGGGCGGGGCGCCCAGGCGTCCCAGACCATCCAGCGTTTCCACGGGCGGCAGCGGACCCGTGGCCGGGGCGCCGGCAAGGCCGGGACTGAGGCGCGTCAGGCGGCGCAACATGTCGACGAACAATCCCGACAGCGGCAGGTTGGACCAATCCGGGTTCGCGGTGACGTGGATCAGGACAATCTTGCCATCGCCCCGATTGTCTCCGGTGACCAGGGGCGTGCCGTCGGCCAGTTGCGCCCAGGTCCGGGCGGTCAGATCCGGTGCCGGTTCGGCCAGAACCTGGCGCTGGATTGTGACATCGCCGGGCACGGCCAGGCCGGCGAACGGGCTGTCGGGGGCGAACGGGGCCAGATGGGCCGGCTCGCTCCAGGACAGGGCGCCGCCCAGGGCACGATCACCGGCGCGCAGCCGCACCGGGATCAGCCCGTCGCTATGTTGCGCCAAATGCGGTCCGGCGAAGCGGATCAGGATGCCGCCATGCTCGACCCAGTTGTTGAGGGCGGTGACCTCGGTGTCGGTCATGGTGCCGATATCGGCCAGGATCAGAACAGCGAGGCCGTCCTTGATCAGTTGCTGGATGTCGCCTTTGCGCACCTCGCTGAACGGCGCCAGCGCCCGTTCCAGATAAAACAGATCAGACAGCAGCGGCTGGCCGTCGCCCTCGGATCGGCCGGCAACCAGTCCGACGGGCCGGCGGCGCCAGCGTTGATCCAGCAGGACGACGGCGCCGGCATCGGTTTCGCCGTCGATGGCGATCTGTGTGACCTGGTTGCGCAGTTCCAGCGGCAGTTCGAGCTTGATCGTCGCGGTCGTTTCGTCCGCTGGGATCGTGGTCGTGGGGCGGGCCAGAAGACGGCCGTCAGGCCCCAGGACGCGGATCGTGACCGGGTCCGGCAGGGTCGGGTCGGCACGGACCACCGGCAGCGCCAGCGCGTCACCATCGGTGCGGGGCGGCAACAGCAATCGCGCCAGGTGATCGCCCGCCGGAACCATGACCGTGAGATCGCCGAGATGCTGCAGGCGCTCGGCCAGGGCCCGGGCCTGACCGTCGTCGAGACCATCGCACAGCCAGAAGCTATGGATGGCCCCCGACAAGGCGAGTCCGTCGATCGCGACGATGACCGCGGCGCGGTCGACCGGCCAGGGCTCCGGCTCCAGGGCCTGGGCCAGACGGCGGGCCTCCGCCGCGGGCAGCGGGCCGCGGATCCGCGGCGCATCGCCATTGGGCGCGGGCGCCGTGGCGACCAGAGCGACGTCGCGTCCCTGGCGTTCCGCCTGATCCAGAAGGGTCGCCATGGCCTGTTGCCGGCTGGGCCAGTCACGGCCGGCGGCCCAGCCATTGTCGACCACCAGGATCAGCGGGGTGTCGCCGGTCGGACCCGCGGTGGGGTTCAGCAGCGGCTCGGACAGGGCCAGGATCAGAACGGCGGCCACGATCAATCGCAGCAGCAACAGCCACCAGGGGGTGTGGGCCGCGGTCTGCTCCCGGACCAGCAGATCGCGCAGCAGTGCGATGGCGGGAAATGCCTGGACCCGCGGCGCCGGCGGCGTTACCCGCAGCAGCCAGTACAGGATCGGCAGGATCAGGAACGCCGCCAGCAACCACGGTGAGGCAAACGCAATCGGACCCAGGTGCAGCATGTTTGCTCTCGACTGTGACGCGCAGGGCCGCGGATCGGGCCGCGGATCGGGACGGGGACCCGGGGGCCCGGCGCTGTGTCACCGCTGGATTAGGGTTGGGGGCGATCGGGAAACAAGGGGGCAATGCTCGAGTCGTTGCGCCGCGATCACGCGGTCAGGTGTCGCGACACGGCGGCATAGAGCGTCAACAGCGCGGCCTGCGGCGGCCGGTCGGTGTGATGACAGGCGTAGCTCCAGCCCGCGGCCCGGGCGATTGCGGCCAAGCCGTCGCGGTGGGCCTGCATCCGGACGCGATAGGCCGGGCGCAAATCCTCGACCCGCGGCACCAGGATCGCGTCCTCGCCTTCGAGCCCGGCAAAACGCACCCGTCCGTCATAGGGCAGGGCCTCCTCCGCGGGATCGAGCACTTGAAGCAGATGGCCGCGCACGCCGCGCGCCAGCAACGCCGCGACGACGGCCTGGGTCTGATCCAGCGGCGCCAGCAGGTCGCCGATCAGCACGACCTGGGCGAATCGGGGCAGGGGCTGCGGCGTCGGCAGGGCGGAACCGGGGGGCTGTTGTCCGCTCATCGTCGTGGCCAGGCGCTCCAGCACCGCCGAACCCGACGCCGGCGGCCGGTCGCTGCCCAGCAGCGCGACCCGCTCGCCACCGCGCACCAGCAGAACGGCGAGCGCCAGGGTCAGCAGATCACTGCGCTCGCGCTTGGTCGGCAGCGTCGGCGCCGAGCGCCATGCCATCGACGCGGTGCGATCGTGCCACAGCCACAGGCTCTGCGCCGCCTCCCATTCGGTTTCCCGGACATAGAGGTTTTGGCTCTTGGCCGATTGACGCCAGTCGATCTTCTGCGCCGGGTCCGCCGGATCATAGGGGCGGAATTCCCAGAATGCCTCTCCGGTGCCGATACGCCGCCGGCCATGGACGCCCTGGGCCACGGTGGCGGCGACCCGTTGCGCCGCGGCCAGCAGGGGCGGCAGCCGGGCGGCCAGGGCTTCGGCACGCTGGCGGAACGGCAGCGTCCGGTCGCTGGTGGCCATCAGCGACGGCCCGCGCAAACGGGAGGACGGTCCGTCATTGCAGCGGCGCGCACAGACGATCAATCACATTATCGAGGGTGATGCCGTCGGCCCGGGCCGCGAAATTGAGCGCCATGCGGTGGCGCAGCACCGGCTTGGCCAGGGCGATGACATCGTCCATCGACGGCGACAGACGGCCGTCGAGCATGGCCCGCGCCCGTGACGCCAGCATCAGCGCCTGACTGGCGCGCGGCCCCGGGCCCCAGGCGACGTGGCGTTGGACCTCGGCGATCGCGCTGCTGTCGGGGCGGCCGGAGCGGACCAGGGTCAGGATGCCCTCGACGACGCTGTCGCCCACGGGCAGCCGTCGCACCAGATCCTGGGCCGCGAGCAGATCTGCGGCGGCCATGATCGGCGCTGCGACCTCCTGGCTGTCCCCGGTGGTCGCCAGCAGCATGCGCCGTTCCGCCTCGCGGTCCGGATAGTCGACATCGATCTGCATCATGAAGCGGTCGAGTTGCGCCTCGGGCAGCGGATAGGTCCCCTCCTGCTCCAGGGGGTTCTGGGTTGCCAGGACGTGAAACGGCGCGGGCAGGGCGTGATAGGCGCCGGCGACCGAAACCCGATGCTCCTGCATCGCCTGGAGCAGGGCCGATTGGGTCCGCGGGCTGGCCCGGTTGATTTCGTCGGCCATCAACAGCTGGCAAAATACCGGGCCGGGCAGAAAGCGGAAGGAACGCCGGCCCGCCTCGTTTTCCTCCAGCACCTCGGAGCCCAGGATATCAGCCGGCATCAGGTCCGGGGTGCATTGGATCCGCTTGGCCGACAGGCCCAGCACGGTTCCCAGGGTTTCCACCAGCCGCGTCTTCGCCAGCCCCGGAACCCCGATCAACAGCACATGGCCGCCCGCGAGCAGGCTGGCCAGTGTCAGATCGACGACCACGTCCTGGCCGAAGATCAGCCGGCCGATATGCTGGCGCACCCGTCCCAGATGGTCGACGAGCCGTTCCATTTCCGCCACCAGCCGTGCGGCGGGGACGTCGGAGGTTCCGGACGCGAGGGGCCCGGGAGCGGCCGAAAGATCCGGCGGGGTTGTGGGGTGCGGGGGAGGGGATGCTGTCAAGTCTCTGGAACTCCGGCCCAGGGGGAAGGATGTCACCGGGTGATCTATACGCCAGGCCGGGCAAAACCCGAAGATCCTGATTTGTCCGGTGTGACCCGGCCCGCGCGGATGCCCGAAATCGAATTCCGCAGCATGGTGGTGATATGTTACCAATATGGCAAAACTTCGCATAGAGTTGTGACCTGACCCGATCACGGTGCCAGGCGACGAGGGCCGGAGCATGACCGCGGAACCAAGCGAGCGGATCAGCATGCCTGACGCGGCCGGCGCCGATCCCGCGGCTTTCATGATCCGGCGTGACGGCACCTGGACGTACCAGGGATCGGGAATCCCGCGGCCGGCGCTGGTCCGGCTGTTTGCCGGGATGTTGCGGCGGGACGCCGCGGGCGGCTATTGGCTGGTCAACAAGAGCGAACGCCAGCGCATTGTCGTTGAGGATGTCCCGTTTTTGGCGGTCGAACTTCGTGTCGGGGGCCAGGGCTCCGGCCAGACGCTCGATTTCCGGACGAATGTTGATGACTGGGTCGCGGCGGGACCGGAGCACGCGATCCGGGTCGAGGCGGACGGCGGGAGCCGGGGGCCGGGTTTTCCGATTCCTTATCTAGAGGTTCGTGACGGGATCGAGGCCCGAATTGCCCGGCCCGTCTATTACCAGCTGGTTGATTTGGCCGTGCCCCGGGCGACCGGGGATGCGGCGCGGGTGGGGATATGGAGCAGAGGGATCTTCTTCGAACTGGGGGTTCTGCCCCAGCCGTGATCGGGCAGGGCGGGTGCGCTGGCGTGACAACTTGGCGCGATCGTCTGCGTTGCGCCGGAACCGGGCTCCGCGGCGACCATGACCTGAACCCGACCCTGTCGCCGAACCCGGCGCCGCCGGTGGCGGCGGCGGTGCTGGTGGCGATTGTCGAGCGGCCGGAGGGGCCAAGCGTCATCTTTACCCGCCGCACCGATCATCTATCGAGCCATGCCGGGCAGGTCAGTTTTCCCGGCGGCCGCTGGGAGCCGGAGGACCGCGACGCGGTTGCGGTGGCGCTGCGCGAAACCTGGGAGGAAATCGGGCTGCCGCCAAACCAGGTTACGGTCGTGGGGCGGCTCGACACCTATGTCACCCGGACCGGATACGAGGTGACACCGGTGGTGGGCGTGGTGGCGCCGCCGTTGACCCTGCAACGCGATCCGTTTGAGGTTGCCGAGATCTTCGAGGTGCCGCTGGCCTTCCTGCTCGATCCTGCCAACCGGCGCATCGAACGACGGGAGTTGCGCGGCGTGTCCCGGGAATTCTACGCCTTTGCTTTCGAGAACTGGGTGATCTGGGGGGCGACCGCCGGCATGCTGGTTAATCTTTGCGACGTGCTGGCCAAGCCATGATCCGACGTCTGGTGACCCTGATCATTCCGCTGCTGCTGCCGGCTCTGGTCTATCTGGGCTGGCTGACGCTGGAGCGGCGTCGCGGTACCGACTGGGGCAAACGCTGGGACGGCCGGCTGGTGACACTGCCTTGGGAATGGCTGGTGCTGGCCGGGGTTGCCCTTGCGGCGCTGACCCTATTTCTGACGGTGCTGCTGCGTTCCCCGCCACCGATCCACGCCCCCTATATCCCGGCCCATGTCGTCGATGGCCGCGTCATCGAAGGCGAAACCGCGCCAACCGTGCCCCCGGCGCCGCCGCCACAGCCCCCGTCATTGCCGTGAACGCCGCGGCCGTGCCGCCGCTGGTCGGCGGGCCGGTCGCGGGGCGGCTGGTGGCCCGGGCCTGGTTGGGCTGTGATGCCGCGGCGGCGCTGTTCGACGCGCTGTCGGGCGTGTCGCTGCGCTTTGTCGGTGGCTGCGTGCGCGACACCCTGCTCGGGCGGCCGATCGCCGATTTTGATCTGGCCACCGACGCGGTGCCGACCCGGACCCTGGCGCTGCTGCGCCGTGCCGGCTTTCGCGCCCTGCCCACCGGGATCGCGCACGGCACCATCACCGCCCTGGTCGACCATCAGCCGTTCGAGATCACGACCCTGCGCCGCGATGTCGAAACCGACGGCCGGCATGCGGTCGTCCGCTTCACCGACGACTGGCGCGAGGACGCGGCGCGCCGCGATTTCACCGTGAACGCGATGTCCTGCGACCGCGATCTGGTGCTTTCGGATTATTTCGACGGCGTCGCCGACCTGCGGGCCGGCCGGATCCGCTTTGTCGGCGATCCCGAACAACGGATCCGCGAGGATGTGCTGCGGCTGCTGCGCTTCTTCCGGTTTCATGCCCGCTTTGGTCGTGGCGACCCGGATCCCGCGGCCCTGGACGCGGCAACGCGGCTGGCGCCGCTGCTGCCGACCCTGTCGGCGGAACGGGTGCGCGACGAAACCTTGAAGCTGCTGGCAACCGCGGCGCCGGTGGCGACGTGGCGGCTGATGATCGAGCGCGGGATCACCGCCTTCCTGTTGCCCGAGGCCGATAATATCGCGGCGCTGACGCGGCTGGTGGCGGATGACCAGGCTGACCCGCTGCTGCGGCTGGCGGCGCTGTTGCCGCCCGATCCGGCCGTGCTGGCGGCGACGGCGCAGCGCCTGCGGCTGTCGAACGTCGAGGCCGAGCGGCTGACACGGCTGGGCGGCACGATCGACCTGGCCGGGCCGTTCGCCGGGTTGCTGTATGAGCAGGGGCCGGCGCTGGTGGGCGATCTGGCCCGTGTGACCGCGGCGCGCCGCGGCGGTGACCCGGGCCCCGCGCTGGCCGCGGCGGCGGCGTGGCGGGGCGTGACGTTTCCCCTGAGCGGCCGGGATGTGCTGGCGCTGGGGCTGCGACCAGGACCGGCGGTGGGCGCGGTGCTGGCGGCAGTGGAAGCCTGGTGGCGCGACCAGGGCTTTGGCCCCGATCGCGTGGCGTGTCTGGGCGAGCTGCGACGGCGGGTGCAGGGCGGGGAGGCGTCGTAAACCGATCAGTTCGATATGCGATCTGACTGTTGCGGCATGGGGCGCAATCTCTCTAAGATTGCATCTGTTGGTGCTCCGCTCGCGCACATTCCGGTCGCGGTTTCGCCGAAGTCAACGAGGCTGTGATACTTCGGTTTGGGAGCTTTTTTCAGGGGTACAAGCCAAGCATCAAGGTCTCGCCGCTTCAATCCGTCGAAATAGAGCCGTTGGGTCGAGAACGGAATATTGGTGTCGCGCGGGTCGGCAATCAGGAAGATCCGCAGCGCGGTTTGCCTGGGTATGTGATCGATCTCGTCGTAGGGATCAAAAAAGACCTCGGTCTTCAGCCGGTTCGTAAAGCCCCTTTTCTCGAGCCTGGCGCGATAAGCGGCGGCAGGCGACGAAAGGACCGCACATTGTATGTCATGACGCCGGGCGATAAATTCGGCGGCAAGGGTTCCACCGCCGCTGTGCCCTCCAAGCACCCATCCGCCAATGTGGTAACGCACCTTCAAGGCGTCGATCTGAGCGTTCACCAGCCTCGCTTCCAAGGGCGTATGCCTGATTTCATAATGTTTGCCGGCGCTGCCATAGCTGCCGGGTCGCGCGAGAAAAATATAAGGCACCGCGTAGCGGCGGGATAAGGTCGTGGACTGTTCGATCATCGCCGCACTTCCCAGCCCTTGCTGATGACCGACACTGTTCGGGCCTCCCATCACGTCGCCCGGCATCCAGGCCGCAACAAGCGGATTCGGGCCATTGAGCGTGAGGCCGGCGGCGTAGTATCGCAGGCAGTAACTTCGCCCATCGACGCGAACCCAGACCGCTGTCTGGCGCCGCTCCATTTCGTTGCAGGCGGTACGAGTGATCGTGATCCCGCTGATGACTTTGGCCGGGTCAAACATTTCATCGTCTGGGAGAGATTGGGCAAGGATTATTTTTGAAGACAATAGCAAAATTGCCATGAAAAATAGCGATGTTAGTATCACGACTCGATCTATTCTCAATATTATCCCCATTCATTGGAATGTATTTTCAGAGAATTGTCCTGGTCGTTGGCATTTTAAATCTTCAGGGTTGTGATAATACTCTGTTTTCCTGGGGCGATGCGCCTTGCTCTTGCGGAATGGTTCTATCCGAAGAAGACCGTGAGGGTCCGGTGTTCGCGTGCCGTGGTGCCAAGCGTGCCTCATCATATCGCCCAACCCGGCAATCGTCGTCAACCGGCGTTCGTCGCGCTTTCGTCACAAGATCGAGGCCTATTGTTCGTAACAACGCACAGTCTGTGCGGATTATGGCGCATTGTCGTACGAACTGGTGACGCTTAGCTTGATGGAAATCCATCGGGAGATTTGCTCATGTCCAACATCGATCAATCCGGCACCTTCAAGCTCGGCGACCGCATCGTGAAGCGCATCGGTTATGGCGCAATGCAACTGGCCGGGCCCGGCGTGTTTGGCCCGCCCAAGGATCCCGCTACGGCCTTGGCCGTGCTGCGCGAAGCCGTTGCCAGCGGGGTGAACCATATCGACACCAGTGATTTCTATGGCCCGCACATCACCAACCGTCTGATCCGCGAGGCGCTGGCGCCCTATCCCGACGAGCTGGTTATCGTCACCAAGATCAGCGCGCGGCGCGGTGCGGATGGATCCTGGATTCCGGCGTTCTCGCCCGAAGAGCTGCGCCAGGCGGTTCACGACAATCTGCGCAATCTGGGTCTGGATGTGCTCGATGTCGTCAATTTTCGCAGCATGTACAGTGTTCACGGGCCCGCCGAAGGATCGATCGAGGCGCCGCTCACGGTTCTGGCCGAATTGCAGCGGCAGGGACGGGTGCGTCACATCGGGCTCAGCAACGTCACCCCGACACAGATCGCCGAAGGACGCCGGATCTGCGAGGTCGTCTGCGTGCAGAATCTGTACAATGTCGCGCATCGCGACGACGACGCCCTGATCGACGATCTGGCCCGCGACGGCATCGCTTATGTGCCGTTCTTCCCGCTGGGCGGGTTCACCCCCTTGCAGTCGTCGACCTTGTCCGAGGTCGCGACGCGCCTTGGGTTTACGCCGATGCAGATCGCGCTCGCCTGGCTGCTGCGTCGCGCGCCCAACATTCTTTTGATCCCCGGGACCGCGTCGCTCGCCCATCTGCGGGAGAATCTTGCGGTTGCCGCGCTGGTGTTGCCCGAGGAGGCGATGACCGCGCTCGACGGTGTGGCCGCCGCCTGACCCGCTACGGCCAGCGCACCTCGGGCGGCAGGCTCATCAGGATGGCCTCGACATTGCCGCCGGTCTTGAGGCCGAAGGTCGTGCCGCGGTCATAGAGCAGGTTGAATTCGACATAGCGGCCGCGGCGGACCAGTTGGTGCTCGCGTTGCGCCGCGGTCCAGGGCGCGTTCATGTGACGGCGCACCAGCTCGGGATAGATCGCGAGAAAGGCGCGGCCGACATCCTGGGTGAAGGCGAAGTCGGCGTCCCAGTCGCCGCTGTCGAGATGGTCATAAAAGATGCCACCGGCGCCGCGCGGCTCGTTGCGGTGGGGCAGGAAGAAATAGCGGTCACACCACGCCTTGAAGCGCGGGTAATAATCGGGGTCGTGGCGGTCGCAGGCCTGCTGCAGTGCGGCGTGGAACCGGGTGGCGTCTTCGCTGTCGGGGATCATTGGCGTCAGGTCGCTGCCGCCCCCGAACCAGCCGGTGCTGGTGACGATATGCCTCGTGTTCATATGGACCGCCGGGACCAGGGGCGAATGCAGATGGGCGACCAGGCTGATGCCGCTGGCCCAGAAGGCGCCGTCCTCGGCCGCACCCGGGATCGTGGCCCGGAATTCCGGACTGAAATAGCCCTGAACCGTCGAGACGTTGACGCCGACCTTCTCGAAAACGCGGCCGTGCATCAGCGCCATCGTGCCGCCCCCGGCGTCGCTGTCGGGGTGGCTGGTATCGCTGCGCCGCCAGGGCTTGCGCACGAACCGGCCGGCGGGCTGGTCGGCGTGGCGGCCGGTCAGATCGTCCTCGATCGCCTCGAACGCGGCGCAGATCTGATCGCGCAGGCTTTCGAACCAGGTCACGGCGGCTTGTTTCTGGGTTTCGCTGGGAATTGTTGGCGGCATGGCGCCCTCGATCGTGGGGGGTGGAGTCTGTCATGGCGGGCGGGTCAAGGCCGGCGGCCCGCCGGTTTCCGAGTCGCGTTGCGCCGCGACAATCGGGGGTTTGTCGGGCCGGTCGGGCGGTCGTGAGCGCGGATCAGCCGGCCGGAAAGCCCTGGGTCTGGCGCAGCGCCTCGCCCAGCACCAGGGCGGTGGCCAGCGCGACATTGAGCGATCGGGCCTCCGGTTGCATCGGCACCCGGATCCGGGCGTCGGCGTGGTTGTGGATCACGGGCGGTACGCCGGCGCTCTCCCGTCCCAGCAGCAGCGTATCGTTGGCCTGGAAGCGAAAGTCCAGATGCCGCATGGATCCCTGCGTCGTCAGCAGGACCAGGCGGCCGGCGCCATGGTTTTCCACGGCCCGCGTCGCCAGGAACCGGTCCCACGAGGCATGGCGGGTCAGATCGAGTCCTCTGAGATAGTCCATTCCCGAGCGACGCAGGCGGCGATCATCGAGGACGAAGCCGCAGGGTTCGATCAGATCCATCGCCAATCCCAGGCACGCGGCCAGGCGCATCAGGGCTCCGGTGTTCTGCGGAATGTCGGGTTGATAGAGTGCGAGCCGGATCACGATCGGGTGCCATGCAGTTTGTGCTTGCCAAAGGGGTGAGACGTTACGAAAACCTGTGCCTCGATACGAACGCGACACTATGTCCCGACCGTCCCACCCGGCAAGGACCGTGGCAAGCGGACGTTCGCCATGGTGCTGTCGGTCGCAACCGTGCAACCGGGTGTGATCAACGTCCTTTCCAAGACAAGGTCATTGCCAATTGTTATAGTCCGCCCGCGGTTTGCAGAGCCCCAGCATTTCGGATGGCCAAGGAGAATATCAACTATGTCTGACACCACCCATTCCGCCGGCGGTCATGGCGGACAAGCGTCGGGTCATGACGATGAGGGAGCGTCCCGCCGAGATTTCCTCTACCTGGCGACTGCGGCCGTTGGTGCGGTGGGTGTGGTCGGTGCGGTTTGGCCCTTCGTCAGCAGCATGAACCCGGCGGCGGATACGCTGGCCTTGTCGTCGATTGATGTCGATCTGTCGCCGGTCCAGGTCGGCCAGTCGATCACCGTGACCTGGCGCGGCAAGCCGGTGTTCATCCGCCATCGCACGGCGGAAGAGATCGCCGCGGCGCGGGACGTCAAGGTTGCCGATCTTCCCGATCCCCAGGCCGATGATCAGCGGGTCAAAAAGGCGGAGTGGCTGATCCTGGTGGGCATTTGCACCCATCTGGGCTGTGTGCCGCTGGGCCAGAAGAATACCGATCCGCGCGGCGAGTTCGGCGGCTGGTTCTGCCCGTGCCATGGCTCGCAATATGACACCTCGGGGCGGATCCGCAAGGGGCCGGCACCCGCCAATCTCGTGGTGCCACCGTACGCCTTTTTGTCCGACACCCAGATTCGGCTTGGATGAGCCGGCTCATTTGGTAGGAACCTGCCCTATGGCTGCCAATTATACCAATCCCATCGTGCGCTGGATCGATAGTCGCCTGCCGGTCTTCACAATGATGCGTCACGAATATTACGATTACCAGATGCCGCGTAATTGTAATTATTTGTGGAGCTTCGGTGCGTTCGCCGCGATCACGTTGATGATCATGATCGTGACCGGAATCTTTTTGGCGATGAACTATACGGATAATACGCTCCTGGCATTCACGTCGGTTGAGCGTATCATGCGTGACGTCAATTACGGCTGGTTGCTGCGCTATATCCATATGAATGGCGCGTCGATGTTCTTTATCGTCGTTTACATTCACGTGTTTCGGGGGCTGTATTACGGTTCATACAAGTCCCCACGAGAGATTCTCTGGATGCTCGGCGTTGTCATCCTGATCCTGATGATGGCGACGGCGTTCATGGGCTATGTGCTGCCCTGGGGCCAGATGAGCTTCTGGGGTGCCACGGTCATCACCAATCTTTTCTCCGCCTTCCCGATCATCGGTGATCCGATCGTGACCCTGTTGTGGGGCGGATTCTCGATCGACAATCCGACGCTGAACCGGTTCTTCGCGCTGCATTACCTGCTGCCGTTCCTGATCCTGGGCGTTGTCGTCCTGCATGTCGCGGCGTTGCACATTGTCGGCTCCAACAATCCCTATGGCATCGACATGAAGGGGCCCCAGGACGGATTGCCGTTCCATCCTTATTTCACGATCAAGGATGGTTTCGCGCTGGTTCTGTTTTTTCTGGTTTATGCTTGCTTCGTGTTTTTCGCGCCGAACTATCTGGGCCACGCCGATAACTACATACCGGCCAATCCGTTGGTGACGCCGTCCCATATCGTTCCGGAATGGTACTTTCTGCCGTTCTACGCGATGTTGCGTGCGGTGCCGAGCAAGCTGGGCGGCGTCTTGACCATGTTCAGCTCGCTGCTGGTGCTGTTCGTGTTGCCGTGGCTTGATACCAGCAAGATCCGCTCCGCCAAGTTCCGGCCGATCTACAAGCAGTTCTTCTGGTTCCTGGTCGCCGCCTGCCTGGTTCTCGGCTATGCCGGATCGCAGCCGGCCGAGGGGATTTGGCTGGTGGTCGCCCGCGTCGGGGCGGTCTATTATTTCTTCCACTTCCTGATCCTGTTGCCGCTGCTGGGCAAGCTGGAGCGGCCGCTGCCGCTACCGACCAGTATCAGTGAACCGGTTCTCAAGGGGAGCGGTCCCGTACCGGCTGGGGCCCATGCCAAGCCGATGGAGAAGGCGTGATGCGTATCGTGAAGTCGGTGATTCTGGCGGCGGTTCTCGGGCTTGGTCTCGCGGCACCGGTCTGCGCCGAGGAGGCTGAAATCAGCCTGCCCCATGTCGAATGGCCCCACGACGGCATTTTCGGCACCTTCGATCGTGCGGCGGCGCAACGCGGGTTCCAGGTTTACAAGGAAATCTGCTCGGCCTGCCATTCGCTGAATCTGCTCTATTATCGCGATCTGACCGCGCTCGGCTTCTCCGATGACGAGGTCAAGGCGATCGCGGCGCAGTATCAGGTTCAGGACGGTCCCAACGACCAGGGAGAGATGTATGATCGCCCGGCCCTGCCGTCCGATCACTTCAAGCGGCCGTTCCCCAATGACAAGGCGGCGCGCGCCGCCAACAACGGGGCCCTGCCGCCGGATCTGTCGCTGATCGTCAAGGCCCGGGAGGGCGGCGAGGATTATGTCCACGCGATGCTGACCGGGTTCGAGGATCCGCCGGTCGGGGTCAAGCTCATGGACGGGATGAATTACAACAAGTACTTCCCCGGCCATCAGATGGGCATGCCGCCGATCCTGCAGCCGGATCTGGTGACCTATGCCGACGGCACCAAGGCGACGCAGGACCAGATGGCGACCGATGTTGCCACTTTCCTGACCTGGGCGGCGGAGCCGAACCTTGAGGAACGCAAGCGGATGGGGGTCAAGGTCGTCCTGTTCCTGCTGGTCTTCGCCGGTCTGATGTATGCGGTCAAGCGCCAGGTCTGGGCCGACGCCCACTGACGCGGTTGTAACGGCGTCCCGGCATGGCCCTTGAAACGGCGCGCCGGGACGCTGACGATCCGGGGCGCCGTCGCCGTCGCGGCGTCACGGCGGCGCCAGTGCGGCCTCGATCGCGGCGACGAACACCCGAAGCTTGGGCAAAACCAGCCGGGTCGTCGGGTAAACCGCCCAGACCGACAGATCGACCGGCGCGGCGCCGGGGATCGTGATGGCGATCAGCCGGCCCCGGCGCAGGTCATTGCGGACATTCCACTCGGCGGCAAGCATGATGCCGGCGCCATGGAGTCCGGCCTCGTAAAGTCCCTCGACGCTGCTCGCCGAAAACCGCCCGGCGACGCGGACCCGGCGCTCCTGCCCGTCAAGCTGAAAGGCCCAATGGGTTGTCCCCGTCAGGGCCAGACAGTCATGGTCGGCCAGGGCTTCCAGCGTGTCCGGAGCCCCGCGTTGCTCCAGATAGCCGGGCGACGCGCACAGGTAGCGCGGACTGGGGGCCAAGCGACGGGCGATCAAGCCGTTATCGCGCAGGGGAGCGACGCGAATGGCCAGATCGATGCCCGTGGCGACGATGTCGACGACATGGTCGGTCAGGTCCAAATCGATGCGCAGCGCGGGATTGGCCCGCAGCAACGCCGGAACCAGGGGCGCGATGATCTTTCGGCTGAACGCGACCGGCGCCGAGACGCGCAGCAGTCCGGACGCGCCGGCGGTCGAGGATCGCAGCATCGCGCGACCCGCGGCCTCGCCTTCGATCAGCGCCTGGGCAAAAGGCAGGAAGGTCTCGCCTTCCGGCGTCAGCGACAGCGAGCGCGTGGTCCGCTGCATCAGGCGCACGCCGAGATCATGCTCCAGCGCCGCCAACCGGCGGGTGGCGATCATCGGGGTGATGCCCAGCCGGCGTGCCGCGGCGGACAGGCTGCCTGCCGAGGCGGCGGCGACCAGGACGGCAACGGCATCGGTATCCATTATAACGACTTTCGTGATGCTGGATTAACATTGCCAGCCAATACCGCAATTTTCGATGAAGTGCTACACCCCCTGTCGTCTCCTTGCAGCCGTGAAAGGCACTTTCGATGAGCGCGATTACAACCGACAGTCCCGCGACAGCGTCCGCCGGCGGCGGCCTGACTTTCGCGATGGCGGTGGCCTGCGGTATCGCCGTCGCCAACATCTACTACAATCAGCCGATGCTCGGGGTGATTGAGCGGGACTTCCCGGCCTCGACGCTACCGACCTTGATCCCGACCGCGACCCAACTCGGTTACGCGGCCGGTTTGTTTCTGGTCGTACCCCTGGGTGATCTGCTGAACCGCCGTCGCCTGATCGTGACCCAGTTCCTGATCCTGGCAGTCGCCCTGGCCGCGGCGGCGATCGCCCCGACGGCGGCGCTTCTGCTCGGCGCCTCCCTGCTGGTCGGCGTCGGCGCCACGGTTGCCCAGCAGATCGTGCCCTTTGCCGCGGCCCTGGCCAGCCCCGAAACCCGGGGTCGGACCATCGGAACGGTGATGGCGGGATTGTTGTGCGGCATTCTGTTCAGTCGGACTCTGGCCGGGTTTGTCGCGACCGCCGCGGGTTGGCGCGCGATGTTCTGGCTGGGGATGCCTCTGGCGCTGGTGGGCGCGCTGGCGATGGCGATCCTGTTGCCGCGGGCTCATCGGCCGGCGACGATCGGCTATGGGGCTGCGCTGAAGTCGCTGGCGCATCTCTGGGTTACCGAACCGACGCTCCGCCTGGCGACGTTGACCCAGGCGGGCCTGTTTGCTTCGTTCACCGCCTTCTGGACGATCCTGGTCCTGCATCTCCAGGAACCGGCATTGCACCAGGGCGCCGCGGTTGCGGGATTGTTCGGTATCGTCGGCGCCGTCGGGGTGTTTGCCGCTCCATTGGCCGGGCGGCTGGCGGACCGCCGGGGTCCGCAACTCGTCATCGGCCTCGGTGCGGTCGTCACGCTGGCCTCGTGGCTGGTCTTCGCCGGATGGAACAGCCTCCTGGGCCTCGTCGCCGGTGTGATTCTGCTCGATTTCGGCGTCCAGGCAGCGATGGTGTCCCATCAGCACGTCATCTTTGCACTGCGCCCGGATGCGCGGAACCGGCTCAACACGATCTATATGACGGGGATGTTTCTCGGGGGCTCGATCGGATCGGCCGGTGCCACGGCCGCCTGGACGGCGGGTGGTTGGATGGCGGTGAGCGCGCTCGGCGGCCTGTTTGCCCTGCTCGCCCTGTTCTTGCAGGCCGCGTTCCGCCGCAAGCCGGCCCTGTGCCGCGCATAAGGCGGGGCGCGCCGCAAGGCCCCGGCCCCTATCGAGCGGGACAGCACCGAATTTCGAGCCGATCTCCGCGTGTTTCGTAACGATCCCGGCGACTGGAGTGCGTCATCGAATTTGCGACCGTCGCCCTCGCGAACGCGGGGGCCCAGGGCCGCAAGCTCCGAACGATGGCGCGTCTGGCCCTGGATGCCCGCGTTCGCGCGCATGACGGTGGCGAGAGATCCTGTCATTGTCAGCGATGCAAGCCACAACCGTCCCGAAGAGGTGCCCCTTGAAGAGTGAAATTGAGCTCCCTGTGCAAAAGCAACTTGAGGCCTACAACGCCAGGGACATCAACGCGTTCATGCTCTGGTGGGCCGACGACTGTCAGTATTACGCATTTCCGTCCACGATTCTGGCAGGAAGCGCGGCAGAAATTCGAGAGCGCCATATCGAACGCTTCAAGGAGCCCGATCTATATGGCAAGCTGCGGACGCGTATTGTTGTCGGCAATGTCGTCATCGACCACGAAATCGTCACGCGAAACTTCCCGGAGGGAACAGGCGAGGTGGATGTCGTTTGTCTCTACGAGGTCGAAAACAAAAAGATTGTCAAAGCGTGGTTTAAAGCCGGCGAGCGAAGGCTTTTGCCGCGGAACGCCTGACAGACGCGCAGATACGGCCGAGCCATTGTTTGGGATTTTGGGGCAATCAGCCTGTCCGTCCCGGATGGAATTCGGGACGCGGCATGTTCAGCGCGGCGATTCCGTCGGTCGGCGCGCAAACCATGCGGTGCCTCCCGCTACAGCCGGTTCAATTCCGTCATCCAGTTGCGCCACAGGGGCTCGGCAAATTCCGAGTCCTTGACCAGTTCGATCATCCGGCAGAAATCACCGGCCAGGGCACAGGCGGTGTCGGCATCGCGCGCCGCGGCTTCGCTGATATGGTCACGGGCCCGGACCGTCAGATCACTGATCAGGCGGTCAATCTGGCCCTCAGCCTTGCGATCGCCGCGCACCGTCCGATCGATATCGGCCAGGACACGGACCGCGATCAGGGTCCGTTCCAGCCGTTCGATCGCGGCGTCATTTCCCGCTTCGCCCCGGGGCAGGGCGGCCAACAGGGCGATCGCTTCGGCAACACCTTCGGCGACCGCCGGGCTCAGGAAAGCCGCGATAAAATGCCGGGCATCGACCAGCGTCGCGGAGCCGACGCGAAAATTCCCGCCGAGTTTCTGCCGGTCCAGCGACACCAGAAACGACAACAACCGCTCGGCGATGTCGGCATTCTGCGGGGCGGTGCGTGCGGTGCGCTGGGCCAATCCCTGAAGGTCGCGATCAAAGGCGGCGACGGCGGCCGCGGTGATCGCCGTCGTCAGCAGCCGGGCCTGTGTCGCCGACAGGCGGGCGCACAGGGCGTCGATGGTGGCCATCAACTCTCCGGGGCGCGAGGCCCGGGCGATCAGCACCCGCGCGATCGCGTCAATCGCCTCGGCGGTGTCAATCGCCGTAAAGGTCTTTTCGAGCGCCGCGATATGTTGCAGTGCCAAGGTGCCGAACGGACGCGGTGGCAGGTTGACTTTGAGCTCTTCGATTTCGGCGGCGGCTTTGAGAAAAATAATCAGATCCTGGATCTGGTCCGCGACATCAAGGTTGCGTCCCAGCGTCGCGACCCGAAACGCGGGATCCCGGGCGGCCCGCGCCAGCACCGCCTCGAGCGCCTGGGCCGATCGTGGCCATACCAGGCATCCCATCTGAAAGGCCAGCGCCTCGTCATGGGTGGTCTTGTCGGCGAGCCGGGTGCGCAGCGTCTCGGCCTCGGGCCCCAACGCCTGTTCGACGAGTTGGGTTACGGTGCGGATCAGGGCCCGGTTGACGCGACGGCTTTGACGGCGATAGACGTCATCATTGTCCAGCAGATCTTCGACCGGATTGAAAAGCAGGCGGGCCAGAGACAAGGGGCGGGCCGGACGCAGCGTCGCCAAACGGTCACGAACCTGACTGATCGCGGCATCCAGCGTTCCGCGGTCGCTGAGCTTGTCAATCAGCCCGACCACCTTGGTCAGTTGCCGATCGGTGCTCTGCGATAGTTGCTGAGCGAGGGTGGTCAAATTGGCGCGCGAGATTTCCATTCCACTCCGTAATGCCTCTGACGACGCCATCGGTCAGGCGACGGCTGCCTTTAGCTCTTCATTGTGGCGAATTGCGGGTAGCAATGTCCGACCGGCGAGCGTTTCGGGCTGGGCGTGAGCCCAGCGACGCTGGACATCCCGGGTCTCATCATTGAGGCTTTGCGCGGTGGCGTCCTGAACTTCCTTGGGCATCAGCGGCAGCAGCCAGGCCAGATCAACCAGGGCGTCGCGCTGACGCTCGATCGACCCGCCGGCCACGCCGTTCGATGCGGCCCGGTCAGACAGCCCAACCACCGCCTGCCAGGCCGTGATGATGTAATCCCAGCCATCGAGCAGCCAGCCAACCCAGAACAGCGTTCCCGGGAACGTCTTTCGCGCTGTCGGCCAATCACCCACGATCCAGGTCAAATCATTCTCGATGGTGCGGTCGATCTCGGCGATGGCGGCCCGGCCCAGGGCCGCGACGTTGCGGGCCGAGCGCGACGCGACATCGGCCAGCATCGCAAAATCGCCGAAGCTGAGCGCGCTCAAGGCCGCGGCCTCGCCGGCGAAACGCTCAAGATCCCCGATCAGGCGACGCAGACGCCCCGACGTCGGTGCCCAGGGCAAACCGAGCGGCAGCACCAGTTGCCCCAGGGTTTCAATGCGATCATACAGCGCGTCGGGCGTCAGACCGAGATCGGTGGCGACCTGCTGAGCCGCCTCGCGGATGTCACTGTTGACAACCGGCATGTTGTTGGCGTCGAGCAGGGGCACGATCGCGGCGTCGCCGGTCTGCAGCAGGCGCGATAACAGCAGGAAGTTGGTCAGAACCGAATATTCCTGATCCTCGCGGATCACCTGACGGGCCCGCTGCGCGGCGCGGCGCCCGGCCAGCCCTTCGCTGGCGGCACGCAAAGCCTGGCGGCGGACCATGCCGGGTTCCAGCACGCGGGTGGCCGCGATCAGCCCGTAAAGCCGACGGTCATGAACCGTTACGGTGGAGGAGTGCAGCACCGCGGTCCATTGGAACAGGTAGAAGCCTTTGCCGCCGGTCAGATTGGGCATGACCAGTTCCATGCCCTTGTGCCGGCTGGCCCGGATGCGCGCCTGGGCCACAACCGGCGAGGTGAAACCAACAGTGACGCCACGCTCCGCAAAGGTCGCGGGCGAATAATCGGATGGATTGCCCAGGACATCGTCAAGGGACGGGACGGTCATGACCGGGTCAACCTGTGATCCTGTGTTGCAGACGTCATTGGTTCAGCCGCATTGTCAAAACTAGCGAAGCGACCCCTTGCGT
Organism: Azospirillaceae bacterium; assembly: GCA_031291675.1. Classification (GTDB taxonomy): domain Bacteria; phylum Pseudomonadota; class Alphaproteobacteria; order Azospirillales; family Azospirillaceae; genus JARLIO01. Next base: position 36,843 of record JARLIO010000007.1, on the reverse strand, counting down.
GACAAGCGAAAAATTGCAGAAACCTATCGTAAACAATGTGTTAACGCGCAGGGTGCAGCCCCTTGTTTCATCGCATTTTCCGCACCCAACCGGGCCCTGCCAGGTCGGAGGAAGCGCGCCGCGCGACGTCCTTTCGGCCGGCCCGGTGGCACGATCATACGTTAAATCGGAAATGGAAAATATCGCCGTCCTGGACGATATAATCCTTGCCTTCCTGGCGCATTTTCCCGGCCTCCTTGGCGCCCTGTTCGCCGCCGAGAGTTACATAGCTGTCAAAATCGATCGTTTCGGCGCGGATGAAGCCGCGCTCGAAGTCGGAATGGATCACACCCGCGGCCTCGGGCGCGCGCGCATTGCGCCGCACGGTCCAGGCCCGGGCCTCTTTGGGGCCAACGGTGAAAAAAGTGATCAGATCCAGCAACTTATAGCCGGCGCGGATCACCCGGTTGAGGCCGGGCTCCGCCAGGCCGAGGGCAGAGAGGTACTCGCGCTTTTCCTCGGCATCGGAGAGTTGCGCGACTTCGGACTCGATGGCGGCCGAGATCACAACGCTGCCGGCGCCCAGGGCCTGGGCCATCCGGGCGACGGCGGCCGACAGGCCATTGCCGGTGGCGGCTGCGGCTTCCTCGACATTGCAGACATAAAGCACGGGTTTGCCCGTCAGCAGGCCCAGCGAACGGAACAGGGGTTTCTCGTCGTCGGTCAGGGCCACGGTCCGGGCGGCTTTGCCCGCCTGCAGCGCGGTCAGTGCCTTTTCCATGACGTCGGCGAGGGCCTTGGCCTCCTTGTCACCACCCTTGGCCTTTTTCTGCAGCGGCGACAGGCGGCGGTCCAGGCTGTCGAGGTCCGACAACATCAATTCGGTTTCGACGGTTTCCGCGTCGCGGAGCGGATCGATCGAGCCCTCGACATGAGTGATGTCGTCGTCTTCGAAGCAGCGCAGGACGTGAATGATGGCATCGACCTCGCGGATGTTGCCCAGGAACTGGTTGCCCAGCCCTTCGCCTTTGCTGGCGCCCCGGATCAGGCCGGCAATATCGACGAACTCCAGTTGGGTCGGAATGATCTTGGCCGATTTGGCGGCCTTGGCCAACTGGTCGAGACGCGGATCGGGGACGCCGACGCGGCCGACATTCGGTTCCTTGGTGCAGAACGGAAAATTGGCCGCCTCGGCCGCCTGGGTTGCGGTCAAGGCGTTGAAAAGGGTCGACTTGCCGACATTGGGCAGGCCGACGATACCGCAATTAAACCCCATGGCTCGGCTCCGGATCGTTGGTGTTGCGGGGGTTGTTGCGGGGCGGCCGCGTCAGAAGCGCCACCCGTGAATTATAGCCGTTGTCGTCGCGGGCGACCAGGAGCGGCAGGGCCTCGGCCAGGGCTTGCAGAAGCGGTGGCAGCCAGACCTCATCGGCCTTGGCGAAATCATGCAGCACATAGCCGGACACCAAGTCTTTGTCACCCGGATGGCCGATACCGATGCGAACCCGCCAATAATCAGCGCCGATATGGGCGTCGATCGAACGCAGGCCGTTGTGACCGCCGTGGCCGCCGCCGCGCTTGACCTTGACCCGGCCCGCCGCGAGGTCGAGATCATCATGGTAGACGACGATGTCGCCCGGCGTCAGCTTGAAAAAGCGCATGGCCTCGCCGACCGCCTGGCCCGACAGATTCATGAATGTCGCCGGTTCCAGCGCCAGGATCTTGTCGCCGTCGACCGCACCTTCGGCGCTGCGGCCCTGGAAGCGCCGGCGCCAGGGGGCGAAGCGATAACGGTCGCTGATCGTCTCGACGGCCATGAAGCCGACATTGTGGCGGTTTCGGGCGTACTGCGTGCCCGGATTGCCGAGGCCAACCAAGAGCAGCATAGCAAATCCGCTTTGAGGGCATCAGAACGCCCGGGTCGCACCCGACGGATCGAGGGCGACCCGGTGTTCCGATCAGGCGGCCGGGGTCGCTGTCGTCGTCGTGGCAGCGGGGGTTTCCGCCGCCTCTTCCGAACGCAGGCCCGACGGTGCGGAGATCGTCGCGATCGCGAAATCATGCTCGTCGACCGGGGTCACGCCTTCGGGCAGCTTGACCGACGAGATGTGGATCGAGTGGCCAACCTCGAAGCCGGTGACGTCGATCTCGATCTGTTCCGGAATCGCATCGGCACGGCATTCGACCTGAATGGTGTGGTGGATGATGTTCAACACACCACCCCGCTTCAGGCCGGGGGACTGCAGTTCGTTGACGAAGTGAACCGGGATTTCGACGGTGATCAACGTTTCGCTGCTGATGCGCAGGAAATCGACATGCAACGGGGCATCACTGACCGGATGGAACTGCACATCGCGGGGCAGGACCCGGTGGGCCGCGCCGTCGACGGTGATGTCGAACAGGTGGGTGAAGAAGCCCGGTGCATGCAGCACCTTGTTGAAGCCGCGCTCCTCCAGGGAGATCATCAACGGCTTTTCCTTGTTGCCGTAGATCACGGCGGGAATCCGACCGGTGCGACGTGTGGCGCGGGCGGTCCCCTTGCCGGCCCGTTCCCGCGTCTCAGCGGTCAGATTGATTACCTTGGTCATAACATCCGCTCCTGAACAGCTACGGTAGCGCCAACCGGGCACCGCCACGGTCGAGGCCACCTTGGGTGGACGCCGGCCTCCAGGGGTGCCGACGTACCGCCGCCGGATGGATACCGGCGGCAGGTGGGTTGATAAGGCAAAACGGAAAGCGCGATCGGGACATCGCGCTTTCCGAAAAAAAACAGGATCGTGAAACGCCTGGGCTCAGTTGAACAGGCTGGAGACCGAACGTTCCTCGCTGATCCGCAGAATGGCCTCGGCGATCAGCGGTGCGATCGTCAATTGCCGGACATTGCGCGAAACCCGAACCGCCTCGGTGGCCTGGATGCTGTCGGTGGTGATCAGCAGATCCAACGGCGAGGCGGAAACCCGGGCGACCGCACCGCCGGACAGAACGCCATGGGTGCAAAAGGCACTGACCGACCGGGCGCCGCGGTTGCGCAGGGCTTCGGCGGCATTGCACAGGGTTCCGCCCGAATCGACGATGTCGTCGACCAGGATGCAGGTCCGGCCATCGACGTCACCGATGATGTTCATCACCTCTGACACACCGGCGCGCTCGCGGCGTTTGTCGATGATCGCCAGATCGGCATCAAGGCGCTTGGCAATCGCCCGGGCCCGAACCACGCCGCCGACATCCGGCGACACAATCGTGAGCTGCTCGTTCGGTGCCAGGCTTTCCTTGATTCTCTTGACGAAAACCGGCGCCGCTTCGAGATTGTCCAGGGGAATGTCAAAGAATCCCTGGATCTGACCGGCATGAAGATCCAGTGTCAGCACGCGGTGGGCGCCGGCGACGGTGATCAGATTGGCGACCAGCTTGGCCGAGATCGGCGTCCGCGGTCCGGTCTTGCGGTCCTGACGGGCATAGCCGTAATAGGGCAACACGGCGGTAATGCGACGGGCCGAGCCGCGGCGCAACGCGTCGATTGTAATCAGCAATTCCATCAGATTGTCGTTGGCCGGGAACGATGTCGATTGGACAACGAACACATCCTGACCGCGCACATTCTCTTGAATCTCGACAAACACTTCGAGATCGGAAAACCGGCGGATGTTGGCCTTGGTCAACGGCACATTCAAACAAGCAGAAATGGCCTCGGCAAGCGGCCTGTTGCTGTTGCCGGCAAGCACTTTCATGGGCGCGCCGCTCTCTCGATCAACCCGACAACAACGGGATGACCCCGTTGAATCGTTTTCCTGGAAACGGCGGCGACCATAACAGGGGCTCGGCGCGCTGTAAATCTTTCCGCGTCGCCGACCTGTAACACACGGACGCGCATCCGCCATGCCGACAGGACAGCACAGCGTGATGAATTGGCGATGGATCGCGGACTCAGGCCAATCCGCCGCGCTGTGATCTTGCCCCGGAATCGTCCCGGGTTGCAAGCCCTGGCGGCGTTTCCCGCGCGGATCATTCGGCCAGCGCGATGGCCGAAAGACCTCGGCCAAAGTCCGATTCGCCGCGCAGCGTGGCACGGCGGTAGCTGAAGAAATGCGGCTCGTCGGTCACAGTATCCTGCGCACAGCATGCGATCCGGCCGACACCGGCCTGCGTCAGACGCCGGACCAGATAGCCGCGCAGATCGAACATGAAATGGCCAGCGCGCTGCGCCGCCGTGAAAAAAGCGGCATTGTCGGGCGTGTCGTCGAGGAACGGGTGCGGAAATTCGGGACCGACCTCGTAGGACGCGGCGCCGATGCACGGGCCGATCCCCGCCGTGATGTCGGCGAGGCTGGCGCCCAGGGCGACCATGGCGCGCAGCGTGGCTTCGACGACGCCCGATTGTGCCCCGCGCCAGCCGGCATGTGCCGCGCCGATCACGCCGGCCTTGCGATCGGCGAACAGGACGGGGGCGCAATCGGCGGTGAGGATGCCCAATGCTAGTCCCGGGACCCGGGTCACCAGGGCATCGGCCCGCGGGCGCGGGTCCGCGGTCGTGGCGAGACCGGTGACGGTGATCGCAATCGCACTGTGCACCTGATACAACCCGATCAGCCGGTCGGCCGGCAGGTTGAACCGCTCCATAGCCCGGGCGCGGTTGGTCGCGACGGCCACCGGGTCGTCACGGGAACCAAGACCGCAATTGAGCGAGGCATAGAGCCCCTGGCTGACGCCGCCGTTCCGGGTCAGGAAGCCGTGTTGCAGGCCCGTCAGTTCATTCAGCGCGTCCAGCGTGATCATCCGGCATCATTCCTGATAGAGGCGGCTTTCCCGGTATCGGGGACGCCGCAAACGGATTCGGATCGGCGGCGGCCGCCGCCCGCGAGGGTCGAAGCCCCGGTTCAGAGCGAACCGGAAAATCCCGCCGGCACCGGGCGGCCCGGGGCGGTCAGGGCCATGACCTTGAACAGGCTGCCCATTTGATCGGGCGCGATCAGGCGGTCCAGCGCGGCATCGATATCGGGGGCGCCGGCCTGGCGCAACCGCGCCGCCCGCTGCCGGATCCCCAGCGCGGCCAGAAACGCGCCTTGTTCGACCGGACCGTGAACCGTGGCGGCCTGGAGCCGTGCGATGTCGCCCAGCGCCTGGAAGTCGACATGCGCCGTCAGATCGGCGGTACCCGGCCCGTCGAGCGGCGACACCGGGTGATGGCGGCGGAGTGCCTGCCAGGTATCGCCCGGGGCACTGCGGCAATAGCCGTAATCGATCACCAGGGCACCGCCGTCGCGCCGCGCGATCCGGTCTGCCAGCGCGGCAGCGGTGGCCAGGGCCGCGGGGGCCACTTCGACGATGGTGCCGCTGGCGGCGTCGCGGAAACCCGCGGGAATCAGGTTGGCGATCGCGGGCGTGGCGCGACCCAGGATCAGGCGCAGCCCGGGCCCCTCGGCATCGGCCGCGACGCAGCGTTCCGCCCAGCCCTGTTCGGTCTGCTGGAACTGACGGATCGGCAACGCGTCGAAAAACTCATTGGCGATGACCAGGGTCGGGGCGTCGTCGGGAACCTGGTCCCAGTGGTCGTGCCACTGCGGGTCGAGACCGCTCCCGGCCAAAGCCGCGGCCTGCAGCCGGCGAAAGACCAGGCCGGTCTCGACCAGATGCAGTCGGATCGCCGCCCGAAAACCCGGGACCAGGCGCGCCGCGCGCAACGCATCGGCCATCAGGGTACCGCGTCCCGGCCCCAGCTCGACCAGCCGGACCGGATCGGGGGCGCCGAGCCGCTGCCACAGATCGGCGCACCACAGGCCGATCAGCTCACCGAACATCTGGCTGACCTCGGGCGCGGTGATGAAGTCGCCGCGTGCGCCCAGCGGGTCAGACATCCGGTAATAGCCGTGGATCGGATGACCCAGACAGTCCGCCATATAGGTCGCGATTGTCAGCGGCCCTTCAACGTCGATGCGCCGCCGCAGCAGCGCCAGCAGCGGCGCCGGTTCCGCGGTCATGGGGCCGGCGGCCGCACAATCGCGGTGGTGGTCGCCAGGTGGCGCCGCAGTGCCCAGATCAGGATGGCGGCGCCGCCGATCACCATCGGGATCGACAGCAACTGTCCCATCGTTGCGCCACCGAGCAGGAAACCCAGTTGGACGTCGGGTTCGCGAAAGAATTCGCCGACGATCCGGCACAGCCCATAGCCGATCAGGAACAGCCCGCACAGGCAACCGGGGCGTTCGCGCAGCCGGGTCCGGTGAACCAGCACGGTCAGGACGACAAACAGCAACAGCCCTTCCATCGCCGCTTCGTAGAGCTGGCTGGGGTGACGCGGCAACGGGCCGCCACGGGGAAACACCATGGCCCAGGGAAGGTCACTGAAACGCCCGAACAGCTCACCATTCACAAAATTCGCGATCCGCCCAAAAAACAGCCCGATCGGCACGGCGCAGGCCACGACATCGCCGACCGCGAAGGGATCAATGCGGCGCTGGCGGGCAAACAGCACGATCGCGATGACGACGCCCAGCATCCCGCCGTGGAATGACATGCCGCCATGCCATAGGCGCAGCGCCTCAAGCGGGTCGTGGCTGTATAGGTCGAATTGATAGAAGAGGACATAGCCGACCCGACCGCCCAGGATGACGCCCAGGACCGCCCAGGTCAGGAAATCGTCGAAATCGGCCGGGTTGGGCCGACCGCCGGCACGCCGGGTCAGGTGCAGGCAATAGCGCCAGCCCAGGATAAAGCCGGCCAGATAGGCCAGCGCGTACCAGCGGATGGCAATCGGGCCGAACGCGATGGCCACCGGGTCAAGGGTGGGAAAGGCGAGTGCCAGCATCGGGCGGACCTCTGTCAGGAAACAGCTGGTGTCAGGAAACAGCCGGGGTGTGCGGTCCGGCGAACCGGGTTGGGGCGCCGGCGCCGCGACGCGGCACGGTCTTATAAGCCGGAGCGCCAGAACGGAGCAACCGTCCTGCCGCGCGTATTTGCCGCCCTTTGAGCATGCAGCGGCATTGCAGCGGTGGGCAACAATGGTCATATTCCGGATGCGGGCTCCGGCTGTGGAGCCTTTGACCGGTTTGGGTGGCATGCAAGTCGACAACAAAATCCTGGACGATCTGGCGCGGGTGGCCAGCGGCGCCTTTGGCGCGCTGACCGGGCTGCGCGGTGAGATCGAGGCGCGCCTGCGCGAACAGTTCGAACGGATTCTCAGCCAGATGGACGTGGTGAGCCGGGAGGAGTTCGAGGCGGTGCGCGCGATTGCCACCAAGGCTCGCGCCGAGCAGGAGGCGGGGGCCGACCGGATCGCCCAGTTGGAACGGGCGGTGTTCGGTACGACGGCACAGCCGGATCCGGGAGCCGCGTTGGCCGCCAGCGATATTATCACGCCACCGGAGACCTGAAGCGCCGCGGCGCCGTGTTTCCCGCCCCGGGCGCGGCCCCGGGGCGCGATTTGGATCGGTCCGTGCCGCGCCGGCGTTCATCGCCCGACGGCTTAAAACTTCGAGACGACTCCCGGTCCGGGAGTCGTCATAAAACCATCAACGAAACCAACTTGAAATTTCTTGCGTGGTGTTTAACGTTCTGGCAGCCTACTGATGGTGGTAGTGCAGTCGTCGGATGCTACAAGATCTCGGGACTGTCGTGTTTCGGGGCCGCGTGCAGCCACGGGAGTGAGCCGGTTTTTGGGATCGGGGCTCCGGGCGTTTACCGCGTGTGAAAGGAGGCCGCAGGCATGTCGGCAGTCGCCGTCGAGACCACCCACGCCACGCATAATCCCCTGGACCTGATCGAGGAAATCGTGACGGCCAATGAGTGGCCGTTCGACCGCTCGAACGACGACGAAATGATCGTCGAGATCTCGGGACGCTGGTGTGATTATCGCCTGTATTTTGTGTGGCAGCCGGAAATTAGCGCCATGCAGTTTTCTTGCCAATTTGACATGAAGGTCCAGGCCGGACGCCGCCCTGCGGTTAACGAGCTGCTTGCGGAAATCAACGCGAAGATGTGGCTCGGCCATTTTGACATCTGTCTTGATGAACACACCCCAATGTTTCGCCATACCGTGCTGTTGCGGGGCGCCCGGGGGGCCAGCGTCGAGCAAATGGAGGATCTGGTCGAAATCGCCTTGTCAGAATGCGAGCGCTATTACCCGGCGTTCCAGTTTGTGATCTGGGGCGGCAAGACCGCGGCGGAAGCGGTAACCGCGGCGATTCTCGATACCGTCGGCGAGGCGTGATCCGGTCATGACGACACTTCTCCTGGTGGGGTGCGGCAAGATGGGCCGTGCCCTGCTTGATGGCTGGCTGGCGGACGGCGTTGCCGACCGAGTCGTTGTGGTTGAGCCGTCGGCTGACGCGGTGCCGGACGACAGTCGCATCGCCGCCGTAACCAACGCGGCGGTGATTCCCGTGGATTTTCGCCCGGATGTCGTGATCCTGGCGGTCAAGCCACAGGCGATGGACGCGGTGATCGCCGACTACGCCCGCTTTACCGGCGTTTGCGGCCCGGCGCCGGCTCTGGTCGTGTCGATCGCCGCGGGCAAGACGCTGGATTATCTTCAGGCGCGCCTGGGCGGTGCGACGACGCCGGTGGTGCGGGTGATGCCCAATACCCCGGCGGCCGTCGGACGCGGCATGTCGGTTCTGGTGGCCAACGCGGCGGTTGATCCCGGGCGGCGGCAACTGGCGCAGCGGCTGATGCAGGCGGTCGGTGAGGTGGCCTGGATCGAACAGGAACCGCTGATTGACGTCGTCACAGCGCTGTCGGGAGGCGGACCGGCTTACGTCTTCTTGCTGATCGAGGTGTTGGCCAAGGCCGGCGAGGCCGCCGGGCTTTCCGGCGATCTGGCGATGCGACTCGCGCGGGCCACGGTCACGGGGTCCGGGGAACTGGCCCACCGCTCCGCCGAATCCGCCGAACAGTTGCGGCGCAACGTCACGAGCCCGGGTGGGACAACGCTGGCGGCGCTGCAGGTGCTGATGGCATCCGACGGCCTGCAGCCGCTGTTCGACCGGGCGATTGCCGCAGCGACCGCGCGTTCGCGCGAACTGGCGCAATGACGGGTTGATCCGGACGTTGCTTTGGCCGGCGATCGCAGCGTCCGGGCATGTCCCGATCAATTGGGTTCCCGTTGGCTGTCGAAAATTCGATAGAACAACGCGTTAGCGCGATTCTGATCGCGTCGCGTGCACGCGGTGGCGCAATTTCCCGGGCACAAATATCACGGACGGCGATACTGTCGTATGTCGACGGGGGGAACCGGCATGAAACCCTTGACAGAGGGGCGCGGTCGTCGCTCCATGGCAAAGTGCCTGCGGTTGCGGGCCGCCGGCTTCGGATCCGATCACCCCCGCGATCAGGGATAGGCATGTCCGACCAGACCGACCCCGACCAGCCACCCTTGTTTCATGATCCGGTTCACCATCGGATCGTCAGTGCCGCGCTGACGCTGGCGGCGCGCGACGGCTGGCGTGGCGTGACGCTGAACCAGATTGCGGTCGCCGCGGGAATCGGACTTGGCACGCTCTACCGCATGTTTCCGGCGAAGTCCGCGATCCTGGCCGGCTTGATCCGCGAAGTCGACATGACCGTGCTGGCGGTGCCCACCGACGAGGAGGAACCGCCGCGCGACCGGTTGTTTGAAGTTCTGATGCGGCGCTTTGATGCGTTGGCGCGCTACCGTGATGGCCTGCGCCGTATTGCGCGCGAAGCGCCCCGTGATCTGTTTAGCGTGATCGCGCTCGGGCCGCCCCTGACCCGATCGATGGGATGGATGCTCGAGGCCGCAGGGATTGATGGCGGCGGAATCGGCGGTCTGCTCCGCCGGCATGCCTTGGCCGCCCTCTATGTCTCGGTGTTTCGGGTGTGGCTGGATGATGAAACTGATGATTGTGCCGTAACGCTGGCTGCGCTCGACGCCCGGTTGCGGCAGGCTGATTCGCTCTATTCCTGTTTGCGTCGTGGCATCCGGCGCAAACCCCCGGCCGGGCCGACAGCGGGGCCGAAGGTTGATTAAGTTGATGCTGTGGTGCGACACTTCGCTCTGATCATGTTGCGGTGCATCAAAGGTGGTTGACGCCGGAACGGGCAATCCGCACAATGTATCATCGATCGCTGCGGTGCAGCATCGGTGCCGACACTTCTTGCCAGCAAGACCTTCCCGTCTGGATTAGGCCTCCCGCGATCGACCGTCCGGGGGCGAACGACAAACAGAGGAACATCAAATGGCTAAGGCAAATCCGTTTTTTGACGTCGACTTCAGCAAGATTCTCTCTGAGTTCAAGGTGCCGGGCGTTGATGTCGAGGCCGTGCTGGCGACCCAGCGGAAGAACATCGAAGCCCTGACCGCCGCCAATCAGTTGGCTTTCGAAGGCGTTCAGACTTTGGTTCGCCGTCAGACCGAGATCCTGCGTCAGACGCTGGAGCAGGCCAGCCAGGTGTTGCAGGAAGCCCTGGGCGCCGGCACGCCGGAAGAAAAGGTCGCCAAGCAGGCGGAGCTGGTGAAGGCCGCCTTTGAGCGCGCCCTGGTCAACGCCAAGGAATTGACCGAGCTGGTCACCAAGTCGAACCATGAGGCCGCTGAAGTGATCAGCAATCGCGTCCGCGAAAGCCTCGAAGAGCTCAAAGAGCAGGTTACCAAGCACAAGAAATAAGGTGGGGCAAAGTCGGGGGCGGTTGCGACAAGCCGGGGTCCTGTCGACTTTTGCTTTTTTTGACTTTTGGTGAAAGGCTGCCGGTAAGGCGGACCGTAGCTGTTCGGGTGGTGCCAGGCACCGCCCGAACGGGACCTTGCCTGTGGTCGAAGCTTAGCCTAAACTCACAGCATCCTTGTCCGTTGGTGATCGCGTGACCAACTCCGATGCTGCTGAAGCCGTCCCGTCCGATGTCGCCAGCGAATGCCTGGTTACCGACATCGCGACCTTTCTAAGGCTGGATATTCGAGTCGGCACGATTAGAACGGCCGCGCCCCTGGTGGGCGCCCGGCGACCGGCCTATCGACTCGAAATCGATTTTGGGGCGCCCCTGGGCATTCGGCAGAGTTCGGCCCAGATAACCGGGCTCTATCAGCCCGAAGCCCTGATCGGCCGCCAGGTCTTGGCGGTCGTCAATTTTCCGCCGCGGCAGATCGGAAAGTTCCGTTCCGAGGTCCTGACCCTCGGTGTCCCCGATGACGCCGGACGTGTCGTGCTGATCCAGCCCGACCGGTCGGTCCCGGATGGTGGGCGCCTGTACTGAGGCCAGGATATCGCCGGGTCACGGCATCCCGCCGTCCCTGTCCCGTTCTTGTCGCTGGACGCGAACGATCAGGCAGGATATGCGCCTCGGACAATACGGCGTCCGCGCCGGACTTTCGTTCTCAAAGGGGGTTTCACCTATGGCATCTCTCGTCAAAATGGCGTTGGCCCTGGCCATATTGTTTGTGGTCTCCACCGGTGCCGCGGCTCAGCCGCAGCTTTGCCCCAGCCCCAATGGACCGGTTCCCTGCGGCGGGCCGCCGCCGATGTGCGCGGGTCCCTATGGGCCGGTGCCGTGTCCGCCGCCGCCGCCGCCGCGCTATCATCCGCGTCCGGCTGGATTCCAGTGCGAAGCGTTTCCGCGGCCGCCATTCCCGGGGGCCATGCCGCCACCGCCTTTCACCTGTCCGACCCGGGGTCCACGGCCACTGGGATCAACCTGCCATTGTGGACCGATCCGTGGCCACGTGGTGCCGTGAAATTGACCCGCAGCCGGGCCAATGATGGGCCAACGACATGAACCCGGGCCCGCGTTGGGGGATCCGGTTCATCGGGGGCGCCCGTGATACGATTCCCCTCGCGCTGGGGGCCCTGCCGTTCGGGATCATATTCGGTGCGGTCGCTGCCGCCGGTCCCCTGAGCTTGTGGCAGGCGCAACTGATGTCACTGCTGGTTTTTGCCGGATCGAGCCAGTTCATCGCCCTGGGGCTGATTGCCGGCCATGCCGGGATGGTGGTGATTTGGCTGACGACGGGCATCGTCAATATGCGTCATCTTCTGTATGGCGCGGTGTTGTTACCCGATGTGGCGCGTTTGCCGGCGCGGTGGCGCTGGGCGCTGGGTTTCCTGTTGACGGATGAGACGTTCGCCGTCGTCGCCGGGCATTTCCGTCGACAACCGGAAGGTGTGCATCGTCACTGGTACTTTCTGGGATCCGCCGTCACCTTGTACGTCACCTGGCAATTGGGAACGCTGGCCGGGCTCTGCTTCGGTCAGGCGATCCCGCAGCTCCAGGCTTGCGGGCTGGACTTCGCCATGATCGCGACCTTTATTGCGATTGTGGTGCCGCAGTTGGTGGGGCTGGCCCCGGTGGCTGCGGCGTTGGTGGCCGGGGGCGTGGCGCTGATCGGGGCCGACTGGCCCTATCGCTCCGGTCTGATGGCTGCGGTGGTTGGTGGCGTCGTCACCGGCATGGTGGTCAGCATGGTGCGGGGTCGCGGGCGGATGATGGTGCACCATGAATGAAATGCTGATCATTGTCGGGATGGCGGTGGTAACCCTGGCCGTCAAGGCGGCGTTCTTTGTGCTCGGCCGTGGTGTCGTGTTCCCGGATTGGTTGTCGCTTGGGCTGGGGTTTGTTCCTGTCGCGGTTCTGGCTGCGATCATCGTCCCGGGGGTGCTGATGCCCCATGGCCATGGCGTCGAACTGACGGGTCGAAACGCCTATCTGGTCGCTGCCGTGACCGCCATCGGTGTTGCCGCGGTCAGCCGCCGGCAATTGCCAACCATTGTCACCGGGATGGTCACGTTCGTGGCTTGGCGGGCGCTGGTCGTCGGCTGATTCCCAAGCCGCCAGGAGCGCCACTCGTCGTGGTCTGGGGATCAGTGAGGGTTGTCACCGCCGATTCGCGCGCTGTCGTCGGCGCAAGACTGGTAGCTGCCGGTTAGGTCCCGCAGGCACCATTCCTGGCGGCGCGGCTGGGGCGCGTCGGCACCGATCCCAGGGGCGGCCTTGTCCGGATGGTCCCTGTCCGGATGGTCCCTGTCCGGATGGTCCTTGTCCGGACCATCGTCGGGACCGGCCGGTTCACCGCCGGGACGGGTTACCAGGGTGATGCGGCGCCAGTCGGGTGAAAAGATGAAATGTTGATCGGTCGGATTTTCGGTGTCGTCGAGCGGGCGGGTTTCCGACAGCACCACGCGGGGGCCGGTGTCGAGATCGAACACGACCATCGACAAGTCAAGCGATGAACAGGCGCCACACGGCCAGTGGGCCTCGTCGTCGTCGTCGCCCAGGGTCGGGCCGAACTTGGCGAGCCAACGCCGCGGTCCCAGCGGCAGCACCGTGAAATCACCGTCCAGGACGTCGTCGGATCGCAACACCCGGTCGCCGCTTCGTAGTGCCAGGGACGGACCGCAGGCGAAGGTTTCGGGGGCCAGCACATGAACGGCGAACGGAGTCGTCGTGATCACCGGGGAATTCCGGGTGCCGGGATCACGATCCCCGATCACCGGGTTCTCAACGACGAAGATTTCGCGCACGTCGCTATCGGCGGTCGGCAGGAAAAAGGCCGGCAGGTCGCGGTCGTCGCGGCTGTTGCGGGCCCGCAGCGGGTAATCGCACGGCGTGATGCGGTATTGTCGCGGCGGATCCAAGGTCACGATCGGGAAACTGTCGGCTTGGCCATAGTTGCGGTGACGGCTGGTTGACGCGAAGGGACCGTATTGTCCTGTCTCCGAGCCGGGCGAGAACACCTCAACCATCAGATGGACCCGGCCCAGAGAAAGGCTGCCGGTCGGGGGAAAGGCACTCCAGGGGATCCGAACGGTGAAGCCGTAACCCGGAGCCCCCGGCGAAGCGGGCGTGACGGCGGCCAGGACCGGCAGTCCCGTTGGCCTCAGGATTTGCAGCTGTTGTTGCAGATTGGTGCCCAGGGCCCGGAAGGCGGGGGCTGCGAAACTCTCGATGGCGATCCGCGGTGCCAGCTGCCATTGGCGGATCAGCAACCGGTCGAATTTGGCGCGATAGCGCTGTTGGGCGCGATACCACAGGCGACAGGTCTCGGCAGCGTTGGAATCATCGGTGCCGTCGTCGGAGCTGCAATCCTTTTCGCTGTCGAGGGTGCGGTCCTCGAATGGATTGCCCCAGCCGATCGGCGGGCTGCCCCAACTCGTCTCGACGGCGAGCCACAACTCGACATGGTCGGAATTGGGAATTTCACTAATCGTCGTTGGGAAGCGGGGTACTGGACCGTCGACGTCGCCGCTGACGAGCAGGCCGCCGGATTCGGTGGTGATCGAAACCCGTCCCGTTCGCGCCCCGGGGCGTTGCGACAACAGGTCAAACACCGCGCTCTGCGTCGGTCCGGCCGTGGTGTTTGCCGCCTCGGCCGCTGGTGCGCTCGCGACGGATTGGGCTCGGTCGTCGATGACGGAGGCGAACAGCAACAAGGCGGCCAGAGAACAGCGCAGCGTCGTAATCATGGGGCTGTTATAGCAAGTCCACCCGCGTCGCGCTCCATTTTCGCGATTACCGCAAAATGGCGGGCTCCTGGCTGTGGTGTTCCGGCGACAAGATCGGGCAAGGGCGGGACGTTGTCGCCGGAATTTCAGTTCAGGCCGAACGCATGACGGACAGCGATCGCCGGCACCTCCAGGCCGCTTTTTCGCGCGGCCTGGGGATCACCGGGCCGTGTCAGGCGAGATCGAAGCGGTCGGCGTTCATCACCTTGGTCCAGGCCGCCACGAAATCACGGACGAACTTCTCCTTGCTGTCGTCCTGTGCATAGGCCTCGGCATAGGCACGAAGGATCGCGTTCGACCCGAAGACGAGATCGACGCGACTCGCTGTCCATTTGACCGCGCCCGTCTTGCGATCACGGATTTCGTACAGACCATTGCCCGCGGATTTCCAGCTGTTGGCCATATCCGTCAGGTTGAGAAAGAAATCGTTGGTCAACGCGCCTTCGCGGTTGGTGAAGACGCCATGTTTGGTGCCGCCATGGTTTGCGCCCAGAACGCGCATGCCGCCGACCAGAACGGTCATTTCAGGCGCGGTCAGGCCCATGAGTTGGGTGCGGTCGAGCATCAGCTCTTCGGCACGCACGGCATAGTCCTTCTTCAACCAGTTGCGATACCCGTCATGGATGGGTTCGAGCACGTCGAAGGATGCGGCATCGGTCAGCTCATCGGTCGCATCGCCGCGGCCCGGCGCGAATGGCACCGTGATATCGAAGCCTGCCGCCTTCGCCGCCTGCTCGATCCCGACATTACCCGCCAGGACGATGACGTCGGCAACGCTTGCGCCCGCTTCGGCGGCAATGCCTTCCAGCACGGCCAAAACCTTGGCGAGACGCACAGGTTCATTGCCTTCCCAATCCTTTTGGGGGGCAAGGCGAATGCGCGCACCATTGGCGCCGCCTCGCATGTCCGACCCGCGGAAGGTACGGGCACTATCCCAAGCGGTCGTGACCATTTCGCTGATGGTCAGGCCGCAGGCGGCGATGCGCGCTTTGACAATTTCGACGTCGTAGCCGGTCGGGCCCGCGGGAATCGGGTCCTGCCAGATCAGATCTTCCCGCGGAACATCCGGGCCGACATAGCGCGCCTTGGGGCCCATATCGCGGTGGGTGAGCTTGAACCAGGCCCGCGCAAAGACTTCAGAGAAAAATTCAGGATCCTTGTGGTAACGCTCCGAGATTTTCCGATAGATCGGATCCTTGATCATCGCCATGTCGGCGTCTGTCATGATCGGATTGTGACGGATCGACGGATCCTCGACATCGACGGGTTTGTCTTCCTCCTTGATATTGATGGGTTCCCATTGCCAGGCCCCCGCGGGGCTCTTCTTCAGCTCCCACTCGTAGCTGAAGAGCATGTGGAAATAGCCATTGTCCCACCGGGTCGGATGGGTCGTCCACGCGCCTTCCAGACCGCTGGTGATGGCGTCGCGGCCTTTGCCGGTACCGGTTGGATTGTGCCAACCCAGACCCTGCTCCTCGACGCCGGCCGCTTCGGGAGCGGGGCCGAGCAGGCTGGCGTTGCCATTGCCGTGGCATTTGCCAATCGTATGGCCACCGGCGGTCAAGGCGACGGTTTCCTCGTCATTCATCGCCATGCGGGCAAAGGTCTCGCGGACGTCCTGAGCGGTCCGGAGCGGATCGGGTTTGCCGTCGACACCCTCGGGGTTGACATAGATCAGCCCCATCTGCACGGCGGCGAGGGGGTTCTCCAGAGAACGGCGATCATCGCTCTCGTAACGGCCCTCACTTTTGGCGAGCCATTCCTTCTCCGACCCCCAGTAGACGTCTTTTTCGGGATGCCAGATGTCCTCGCGCCCGAATCCAAAGCCAAAGGTTTTCAGGCCCATCGATTCATAGGCAATCGTTCCCGCCAGAACAATGAGGTCGGCCCAGCTGACCTTGTTGCCGTATTTCTTCTTGATCGGCCACAGCAGGCGGCGGGCCTTGTCCAGACTGACATTGTCCGGCCAGGAGTTCAGCGGCGCGAAACGCTGATTGCCCGTGCCACCACCGCCGCGACCATCGGCCGTTCGATAGGAACCCGCCGAATGCCATGACAGGCGGATCATCAGGCCGCCATAGTGGCCCCAGTCTGCAGGCCACCACTCCTGGCTGTCGGTCATCAGGGCGTGCATGTCTTTCTTAAGCGCCGCGAAATCGAGCGTCTTGACCTCTTCACGATAGTTGAAGTCTTTGCCCAGCGGGTTGGTCTTCGTGTCGTGCTGATGGAGGATGTCAAGATTGAGGGCGCTAGGCCACCAATCCATGTTCGACGTTCCGGTGGCGGTGTTTCCACCGTGCATCACCGGACACTTGGCCTTGCTCATCGGTATTACTCCTTGCATTGAATGAACGATTTCGAAGCATTGCGAAAGGTTGGCATCGAATGCACTATCTATCTAGGTTCGTTTTTGGCAGGGACCACCCGGTCCGGGATCGGTTGGCGCTTGAAATCGCATCGTTTCCCGATCCGGTGGAAGTCCTGGCGCCGTGACGGGTTCGGTGGGTCGGCATCCGGATTGTCCTGGTTGTCGGAGGGAATGCCGAAGGCCGTTGCCAGGATGCTCATCGCTTGGTTGTCCTTGGTCGGAGGGGGCCGGGTCTTGAGGTCCGTGGGCCAACGCATTTCGTTGCCGGCACAGTGTGCTTTGCCAGGCTTGATCCGTCAAAGCGATGAATGTTATGATTTCGATAGAAAAAACCTATCGAGTCTGTGATGAGCTTTGGCGGCCTGTCGTTTCGCGATCTGGAATATCTCGTTGCGGTCGCCGAACATCGGCATTTTGGGCGTGCCGCCGCATGGTGCGGCGTCAGCCAGCCCGGCCTCAGCGCGCAGGTCGCCAAGGTCGAGGCGGTGCTCGGCGTGGCGGTTTTTGAGCGAACCGGCAAAGGTGCGGTGCCGACGCGATTTGGCGATCAGGTCCTACAGCACGCGGTCGCGGTCCTGGCTCAAGCCCGGGCCCTCCTGGATCTGCCCAAGGCCTGGACTGAGGCCCCCGCCGGCCCGCTGGCGCTGGGCGCGATCCAGACCCTTGGCCCCTATCTGTTTCCCCATATTCTCCGCCCGCTGCGCGACCGCTTTCCGGCGCTTGAGCTGCGCCTGGAGGAAGGCCGGACCGAGGGGCTGCTGGCAGATCTCCGCGCGGCCCGGCTGGACGCGGTGCTGCTGGCGCTGCCGGCGGGCGACCCGTCGCTGACGGAGGTGCCGTTGTTCTTCGAGCCCTTCGTCGTCGCGGCGCCATCCGATTGGCACCGCGATATCGATCCTGGCAGCGATGATGGCCTGCTGCTCCTGGAGGAAGGGCATTGTTTGCGCGATCAGGCCCTGGCCGCATGCGCGGCGCCGCGTTCGGCTCCGGGTCGCCGACATGCCACCGGTCTTGAGACGCTGCGCCACATGGTCGCCAGCGGTGCCGGCTGGACTCTGATGCCGGCCTTGGCCGCCGGGGCGACGACGACCATGGCCGGGCTGATCCAGTACCAGCACCAGCCGGCGGGCACATCGTTGGGCCGAACCATCGGGATGGTGTGGCGCCGCCGCGATACCCGGGCGGCCCATCACATCATGATCGCCGATTTCCTCCGCGACCTGGACCTGCCCAGTCGCGCGGCTTCCGCCGATCACCCTGTTGTGGCGCCCCACCGGCGCAGTTGATCGGCAAGAGCTTGCGGCGGCAGGGGGCGGGCATGGTAATAGCCCTGGCTTTCCTCGCAGCCGAGCCCTCGAAGAAAGTCGAGCTGCTCGACAGTCTCAACGCCCTCCGCGAGAACCAGAAGGCCGAGCCGGTGCGCGATCGCGACGATTGCTTCGGTGATTGCGACATTGTCATGATTGTCCGGGATGCCCTGGATAAATGATTGATCGATCTTGATCCGTTGTATCGGCATGGTCTTGAGGGAGCTGAGGCACGAATAGCCGGTTCCGAAATCATCGATCGAAAGCATGATGCCAATTTCTTTCAATCTCTGAAGCTGTTCGATGCAATCGGGTCCGTTCTGCAGGACGGTTTCGGTGATTTCGACTTCGAGCTGCGCCGGCTGGATGTCGAAATCCTGCAACGCCTGTCCGATGATCAGGGACAGGCGGTCGTCCCTGATCTGGGAGGGCGAGACATTGATCGCAATTCGGACCGGTGCCAGACCGGCCTGACGCCAATCCTGGGCTTGGCGACAGGCCTCGCGGATGACCCACTCGCCAATCTCGACAATCAGGCCACTGCGTTCGGCGATCGGAATCACGGAAGCGGCGCCCCGCAGCCCTTCATCACGATGCTGCCAGCGGATCAACGCCTCGACACCCGTCAACGCGCCGCTTTCGATCGAAAACTGCGGTTGATAATAGAGTCGCAGCTCGCCATCGGCGAGTCCGCGTCGCAAATCACGCGCCATCGAGAAATAGAAAATCGCGGCTTGCGTCATCTCTTCAGTGTAAAAGGCGAATGTGTTGCGGCCTTTCGCCTTTGCTTCATACATTGCGGTGTCGGCGGCGCGAATCAATTCCTCTCGCGTGTTGCCGTCACCGGGATACAGGCTGATGCCGATACTGGCCGAGGTGCTCAGTCGGCCTTCGGGGACCGCAGTGGGGTCGCTGATGCAGGCCAGAAGCCGCCGGGCGAGCCCGGCGATTTCGTCGATGCTGTCAATCTGGGTGAGGATGATCATGAATTCGTCGCCACCCAGGCGCGCCACGGTATCCTCGCTGCGCAGGGCATCCCGCATGCGGCCGGCGACGATGCGCAGGAGCTCGTCTCCGGCGCTATGGCCCAGCGTGTCGTTGACGTCCTTGAAATGATCGAGGTCGACGAACATCAGCCCGACGCGTTCCTGATCGCGTTGATGGCTCGCGATCGCCTGATCGAGACGATCCATCGCCAGGAACCGGTTCGGCAGATCGGTCAGCGGATCATAGTGGGCGAGGTGTTCCAGGTCCCGTTCGGCCCGGCGGATCGCGGTCATATCGGAAAACACCGCGACATACCGGGTGGTATCGCGATGACCGGAATTGATCGGTGTGACGTTGATGATCAGGGACAGCGGCGTGCCATTGCGGTGCGACATCTGGAACTGGTTGCGCCAGTATCCCGCCGTCGCCAAGCTGCTCTCGAAGCGGTGTCCGGAAAGTTCGCGATGGATTGCCGGGGCCAGGATTTCCAGGGTGTGGCCCAACAAGGTCGCTTCGTCATGGCCGGTGATATCGCAAAAGCCGCGATTGGCGGCGAGCACCTCCAAGGCGCTGCTCAAAATAACAATACCATCTTGGGTTGTTCTAAGCAGGATCTCGGCCTGACTCAGGCGGACCTCGGCGATACGCTGTTGCGTGACATCCTGGACCACCCCGATAATCCGGGGGTCCCGATCGAATTGGGTGGCGAAGGATCGGCCTTGAATTTTGAGCCACCGGATCTGCCCGTCGCCGTTGGCGATGCGGAATTCGATCGGGGCCGAGGGTTGCCGGCTCAGAAGCGCGTTGACCCGGTCGGCAAACGGCGCCTGATCCTCGGTCTCGACCCGACCCATAATTTCGGCGACGGTTCCGAAAAATCCATCCGGACAGTCCGCAACGGTGGGATCGATCCAGGGATGGCGGCGGATCCGTTGTGTCGATGCCTCGAAATCCCATGATCCCATCTCCGCGGCGTCGAGGGCGAGGCTGAGATGTTCCTTGCTGCGGCGCAAGGCGATTTCGACGGCCCGGCGTTCGAGCGCCATCTGGATCGTCGCATGCAGTTCGCGCTCGGTGAAAGGCTTGATCAGATAGCCAAAGGGCTTGGTCGCCCGGGCCCGTTTCAGCGTCGCTTCCTCAGAATAGGCGGTGACATAGATGATCGGAATATTCAGTTCATCGCCGATCAGCGCGGCGGTCTGGATGCCGTCAATATCGCCATCGATGTGAATATCCATCAAAATGGCGTCTGGTCCATACTGCCGCGCCTGCTGGATTGCCTGGTCACCGGAAAAAGCGACCGAACTCACGGTGTAGCCAAGTTTTAACAGTTGTTGTCGCATGTGCATGGCGAGAATGCGTTCATCTTCAACAACAAGGACGTTTTCTCCAGCCATCGGGGGCTTTTCCTTATCGGTGAAGGGGGAAACGGAACGTGAAACGGGTCGGATCGGCGCGCCGCATCTCCACGGTTCCGCCCAACTGGTCGGTCAGCAGGTTGACGAGTTTCAGCCCCAACGCGGCGCTGAGCTCCAGATCCAGGTCCGCCGGGATGCCAATCCCGTCGTCGCTGAGGATCAAAGTGACGTTCTGGTCAGCATCCTTGGCCATCGAGATGGCGATCTTGCCGCAGCGGTTGTCGGGAAAGGCGTACTTCAAGGCGTTGGCGATCAGCTCGTTGACGATCAGGCCGCAGGGGATTGCGGTGTTGAGGGGAAACAGGGCCTGCGTCGCATCGACATCAATCGTGATGCGGGACAAATCCGCGCCATAGGATGAGGTCAGATTGGGGATCAGGGTGTCAAGAAACAGTGCGAAATCAACATGAGAGAAATCATTGGACTGATAGAGGGTCTGATGGATCAGGGCCATCGACTTGATTCGATTCTGACTTGATGCCAACAGATCGAGGGCATCCCGGTCGACAATTCGGGCCGACTGCATGTGCAGAAGGCTCGAGATGATCTGAAGGTTGTTTTTGACGCGATGATGAATTTCGGCCAGGAGGACGTCTTTTTCCTTCAGTGCCTGGCGGATATTATTCTCTTTTTGCTTCCGGTCGGAAAGGTCGAGAATCGCGGACAGCACCATGGGGCCTTCCTCGGTTTCAATCGGATTGAGACCGATTTCCACCGGGAATTCGCTGCCATCCTTGCGCAAGCCATAGAGATCGCGGCCCGCGCCCATTGGTCGGGGTTGGGGGTTGCCGAAGAAGGTCGCACGCAAACCCGGATGATGGTGACGAAACCGGGCCGGGACCAGCATCTCGATGGGTTGGCCGAGCAATTCCTGGCGCGGATAGCCGAACAGCAGTTCGGTGTGGGCGTTGATCATTTCCATTTGCCCCCGGGCATTGATCATGATCATGGCGTTGGGGGCACGTTCGACGACGGTGCGAAATCGGGCTTCGCTTTTGCTCAGAGCCTGGTTAACCGCCATCAATTCGCGGGCGCGCTCATCGATCCGGCGCTCCAACCCCTCCTTGGCCTGGCGCAAGGCATCTTCTTCCTGGCGGCGTTGGCTCAGGTCGCGGGTCAGTTTGACAAAACCGCACAGATGGCCGTTGCGGTCCCGGATCGCGGTAATGACGATGTTGGCCCAGAATGCGGACTGGTCCTTGCGCAGGCGCCATCCCTCATCTTCGAACCGCCCCTGCGCCGCGGCGATTGCCAACGCATGCTGTGGCCGGGCCGCTTGGATATCCGCGGCAAGATAGAGGCGGGAAAAATGCTGGCCCAGAATCTCATCGGCTCGATAGCCCTTGATTCGGGAAGCGCCGGGATTCCAACTGCGGATATAACCTTCGGCATCAAGACTTATAATGGCATAGTCAACGATGTTTTCGACCATGAGGCGATAATAATCACCACTTTCGCGGAGGGGCTTTGGGGTGCGAATATGATATTTCGTGGTAGCGCGTTGCGAAATGCGTCCATTCATGATGTGGATCCAGGTGTCATTACGATCCATTTCAGGACATATTATCGCATAATCTCATGATAAAGAAGAAATATTTGATTATATGCCATAAGGATGATATCCTGTTGGGTACTATGAGTATATACGAAGTATAAATGGTATCAAATGATAAAGGAATATCAGAAAAATGCCGATGCCAGAGCCTGGCGGACAGGGTATGGCAAAAAGTAAAGAATCTATGAGAATGATCGAGGATATTGAAATATATTTTCAATATTTTTGTGGTTTTGCGGAAGCTTTCGGTTCTCCGGTCACAAGGATTGTGGCGGGATCTTTTCCGAAGTGCCGGGATCGGCGTGTCGCGCCCCATCCCATCAAGGTTCAACGCGGGAGCCGGGAGCAGGAATGGAAGAAAGGGTAGGACCGGGTCCCGCCCTTTCCTTCGTCAAAACTGCTCAGAGGGTCTTCAGGTTCGCGGCCGAAGATTTGCCCTTTTTCGGGTCTCTTTGCAACTCGTACGACAACCGCTGACCGTCTTTCAGATTACCCATACCGGCGCGTTCCACCGCCGAGATGTGCACGAACACATCCGCCGTCCCATCATCAGGCTGGATAAAGCCATAGCCCTTGGTGGTGTTGAACCATTTAACGGTGCCGCTCGGCATACCGTCCTCCATTTCAAGTATGGCGCCGAGCGGGACTGCCCAGCGCATCAGTCTGCGATCCAGGGACACGCCAGGTTTAAAGCCCGAGCGGGCCAAGACGGTAATCCGAGGCAGAGTGACAGAGCCAGGATGAGCAGGCCTGACACCAAATTCAAGCGAATACGACCGCCGCGATCCGATCGCCAACCGCGATCGACCGGGCGTGGCGGGTTTGGCCGAAACCCGTGCAGAAGGCCGCCCTGCCGCCCTTGGCTTGGCCGCCGCGGCGGTTGGCGCCGCCGCCTGAGGCTGCGCTTTGATCGGTCACGATCAAAGCGGATGGGTGTTATTCGCCGACAAAAGCTTTTTCGATGACGAAGGCGCCCGGGGTGCCGCTATTGCCTTCGGTGAAACCGGCGGCTTCCAGCGCGGCGCGGGTGTCGCGCAGCATGTCGGGGCTGCCGCACAGCATGACCCGGTCGAACTCCCGGTTGAGGGCGTCGAGCCCCAGATCATCGAACAGCTTGCCACTGGTGATCAGGTCGGTAATCCGACCCTGGTTGCGAAACGGCTCGCGCGTGACCGTGGGATAATAGAGCAGCTTGTCGCGGACGCTTTCACCGAGAAATTCATCGGTGGGCAGGGTTTCGGTGATCAGCGTGCCGTAGGCCAACTCACGAATCCAGCGGCAGCCATGGACCAGCACGATCTGTTCAAAGCGATCGTAGGTTTCCGGGTCCTTGATGATGCTGATGAAGGGCGCCAGGCCGGTCCCGGTGCCCAGCAGGTACAGCGTACGGCCCGGCAGCAGATTGTCCATCAGCAGCGTTCCCGTGGCCTTCTTGCCGACATAGATCTGGTCGCCGGTTTTCAGATGCTGCAACTGTGAGGTCAGCGGCCCGTCGGGCACCTTGATGCTGAAGAACTCAAGCTTGTCCTCGTAGTTGGCGCTGGCCATGCTGTAGGCGCGCAGCAGGGGACGTCCGTCGATCGGCAACCCGATCATGGTGAACTGACCGCTTTGAAAGCGGAAAGACGGGTCGCGGGTGCTGGTGAAGCTGAAAAGGGTCTCGGTCCAGTGATGCACCGACAGGACCGTTTCCTGGCGCAAATTGCTCATTCGCTGATCTCCTGAGAAAATCTTCCGAGCATCCGTCGCAGGCATCCCTGTCGCGCCGGACGGTTTGACCGGCCCCTGTGCCGGGCTCGATGGGGGGAGAGGGGGTGTCGCGGACCGGACGTTCCTGTCGGTGGAACGTGCAATCGTCAGGTGCCCGAGATTTTGGGCCGCGATCAGCCGATCGATGAAATGAATCACAATATCAATATGCTAATACTGACCCATTCTCCATAGTTTGAACCATAGGCGAATTTTTCCTAACGCATCCCTGAGAAATTTGGAAGGCTGAACTGTCGAAATGGGCATTGAAGTCGGCGGTGCCGGCAAAATGACGGTGCCGTCACCGCATCGTTGACAGATCGAGGTCCAATAACATTAATTTATTTATGGATAATAGCCTTTTTATCCATTTATATTTTAGGGATGTAGTCCGCCGCGGCCTCGCGTCCGCGCCCCGTTGATGTCGGTGGCGCCGCGGCGGCTCAGCGCATTTCCTGAACCGATCCGCTCTCGTTTGGCGCGGGCGGCCAGGACCGTTCGTCAATGACCTGGGCGATGCGGACAGAGAAGGAATCGTACCAGTATTGCTTGCCGCGGCGTCGTGCATCGCGATGATTGCTGTGGTCACGCCAGCGCGTAATATCGTCCAGGCTGCGCCAATAGGACACGGTGATTCCGGCACCGCCGGGGTCGCGTGCGCTTTCGATCCCGAGAAAGCCGGGTTGTGCCGCCGCGATTTCGACCATTCGGGCCGCCATGTCCTCATAGCCGTTGTCTTCGGCCGTTCTTTGTGACGAAAAGATCACGGCGTAATAGCCATCGCCAGACATCGTCGTTTCCCCCATGATCGTGTTTTGTGGCCGAAGGGCGGCGCCACCGGCGCGGCCTCCGGGTTGAAGCCATCTTCGTCGACGGAGCGATCATGCGCAATCTCCTGACCGATGTGCCTGGTGTCGCAGTGGGTCACGCCACCGATCCGGTGCTGGGTTCGGGGGTCACGGTCATTGTCTTCGACCAGCCGGCCATGGCCTCCGGTTCGGTGCTGGGCGGTGCGCCGGGTGGGCGCGATATCGGGCTGCTGGACCCGGCGATGACGCTACAGCGGGTCGACGCCCTGGTGCTGTCCGGCGGTTCGGCCTTCGGGCTCGATGCCGCGGGCGGCGTCCAGGCCGGCCTGCGCGAAATCGGGCGCGGCTTGCGCGTCGGCACCGCCCGGGTGCCGATCGTGCCTCAGGCAATCCTGATGGACCTGCTGAACGGGGGCGACAAGGCGTGGGGCCGGCATTCGCCCTATCGCGAGCTGGGCTATGACGCCTTCCGCGCTGCGGCCGCCGGGGACTTCGATTTGGGCAGCGTCGGCGCCGGGACCGGCGCGACGACGGCGACGGTCAAAGGCGGGCTGGGGGCGGCCAGCGCCGTGACCCCGGCCGGCCACATCGTCGCGGCGTTGGTTGCCGTCAATGCCATGGGTTCGGCAACGATCGGCGAGGGCCCGCATTTCTGGGCCGCGCCGTTCGAGCGCGATGGCGAGTTCGGCGGGCTGGGTTGGCCCCCCGCCTTCACACCGGCGGATCTCGCGCTGCGCGTCAAGGGCGTCGATCTGACCGCGACCACGATCGGGGCCGTGGTCACCGATGCCACCTTGTCCAAGGCCCAACTGCATCGTCTGTCGATTCTGGGCCATGACGGGCTGGCCCGCGCGCTACTGCCGGCCCATCTGCCCAGCGACGGCGATACGCTCTTCGCGGCGGCGACCGGTGCGCGGCCCCTCGACGACGACGCCGGTTTCCTGGCGCTGTGCCATGTCACGGTGCAGGTCACGGCACGGGCCGTGGCCCGCGGGGTCTATCAGGCGACCGCGCTGCCGATCGTCGGCAGCCAGGCCGCCTGGGTCGATCGGTTCGCCCCGGCGCGGCGCCGATGACAGCGCTGTTGCGGTGCCGATAAAATCGCCGTTGTCGGGAACAGGCCAAAGTGACACCCTTTCCCGGGATCGGGTCGGCGTGTCGCCGGTTCGTTCGTCCGGGGACGACCCTGGAGCGGTTTCCGGTCACATTGGATCGCAAACAGCTCTCGATCTTTGTTTTGTCGCATTTTCTACGCCCAACCGGAACCCACCTGGCCGGAAAATGCTCGAGCGGGGGAGATGGCGATGAAGACCTTGCTGGTGATTGCGGGCGGCCGGTTTCGGAGCGCGACCCTGGGGATCATCCTCGGGATCACCGTTGTGGCGGCCGGATCGCTCCCGCATCCGGCCGAGGCGGCGAAGACCGCGCTGGTTCTGGGCATGAATATCGAGCCCGCGGGCCTGGACCCGACCGTTGCCGCACCGGTCGCGGTGGGCCAGGTCACCTGGCAGAACATCTTTGAAGGTCTGGTGACGATCGATCGTGGCGGGCGCGTCGTCCCCCAACTCGCCGAGAGCTGGACGATCGCCCGGGACGGCCTGACCTATCGCTTCAATTTGCGCCAGGGTGTCCGGTTCCACGACGGGGAGCCGTTCGACGCGGGCACGGCCCGGTTCGCGCTCGACCGCGCCCGGGGCGCCGCGTCGGTCAATCCGCAAAAACGCTTCTTTGCCGCGATCCAGTCGATCGAGACCCCCGACCCGGCGACGCTGGTCCTGCATCTCAGCCAGCCCGCGGGCAATCTGCTCTATTGGCTGGCCTGGCCGGCTGCCAGCATGGTCGGAACGCGGTCGGCCGATAGCGACAAGACCGCGCCGGTTGGTACCGGGCCCTTCAAATTTTCCAGCTGGACCAAGGGTGACCGGGTCGAACTGGTGCGCAACCCGGACTATTGGAATGCTTCGCTCAAGGTTCCGCTCGACCACGTGACTTTCCGTTTCATTGGCGACCCGCAAGCCGAGGTCGCCGCGTTGCGATCGGGCGACGTCGACGCCTTTCCGGAATTCGCCGCACCGGAGTTGATGGGCAGCTTCGCCGGTGATCCCGATCTGGTGACGGTGATCGGCAACACCGAATTGAAGGTCGTCGCCGGCGTCAACAATCGGCGCAAGCCATTCAACGACAAGCGGGTGCGCCAGGCGTTGATGATGGCGATCGATCGGCCGGCCCTGATCACCGGTGCCTGGTCGGGCTATGGCACCGCGATCGGCAGCCACTATACCCCGAATGACCGCGGTTATCTCGATCTCACCGGGGTTCTGCCCTACGATCCCGATAAGGCCAAGGCGCTCCTGAGCGAGGCGGGCTATCCTGACGGCTTCAGCTTCACGATCAAGGTGCCGCAGATGACCTATGCGACGCGTACCGCCGAGGTGATGCAGGCGATGTTCGCACAGATCGGTGTCACGATGACGATCGAACCCACCGAGTTCCCGGCCAAATGGGTGCATGACGTTTTCACCGAGCACGATTTTGACATGACGATCGTCGCTCATGCCGAGCCGATGGATATCGATATCTATGCCCGCGATCCCTATTATTTCGGTTATCGCAATCCGGCCTTTGATGCCCTGATCCGGCAGATCGACGAGACGACGGACGCCACGGCGCAGGACCGGATCTATGGCGAGGCGCAAAAGATCCTCGCCAGCGATGTGCCGGCGCTGCCGTTGTTCGTCATGCCGAAACTGGGGGTGTGGCAGCGCAAGCTCCAAGGCCTGTGGCCGGATGAGCCGATCCCTTCCAATGTGCTGGCGGATGTCAATTGGCAACCATGAGCCGTCCGGGATGATCGCCGTGCTGTCGCGCCGCGTCTGCGGTTTGCTGTTGACCCTGCTGGCGGT
This sequence comes from Azospirillaceae bacterium, assembly GCA_031291675.1. Taxonomy (GTDB): domain Bacteria; phylum Pseudomonadota; class Alphaproteobacteria; order Azospirillales; family Azospirillaceae; genus JARLIO01. Next base: position 9,324 of record JARLIO010000007.1, on the reverse strand, counting down.
TTCGCTGCTGATCTTTGTCGTCATGGACGTGCTGCCGGGCGATCCGGCCGCGGTGATGCTCGGGACGTCGGCCCAGCCGGACACGCTGGCGGCCTTGCGCCATGCCATGGGGCTCGACCAGCCGGTGATGCTGCGTTATGGCCGCTGGCTCGGCGGCATGGTCACGGGCGATTTCGGCCTGTCCACCACCTATGGCGTCCCGGCGGCGGACCTGCTGTGGCAACGCGTGGCGGTCACGGTGCCGCTCGCGGTCATGGCGATCCTGCTGTCGGTCGCGATCGCGGTTCCGCTCGGGGTCATGGCCGCGGCGCGGCGGGGCCGGGCGGTCGACTATCTGGCCGCGGTGTTCGCGCAGTTCAGTATCGCCGTCCCGGCTTTCTGGGTCGGGCTGCTGCTGATCATCCTGTTCGCGACGCGGCTTGGCTGGATGCCGTCGGGCGGTTTCCCGGGATGGTCGGCGGGGATTATGCCCGCGTTGGGCGCGCTGGTGCTGCCGTCGATCGCCTTGGCGCTGCCACAGGCCGGTGTGCTGACGCGGGTGACCCGCGCCGCGGTTCTCGATGTGCTTGATGAGGATTTCGTGCGCACCGCCCGGGCCAAGGGGCTGAGCCATGGCGCGGTGTTGTGGCGGCATGCGGTGCCCAACGCCCTGATCCCGGTCGTCACCGTGCTGGGGCTCCAGTTCACTTTTCTGATCGCGGGGGCGGTGCTGATCGAGAACATCTTCCGTTTGCCGGGTCTTGGCCAGCTCGCCTATCAGGCGCTGGCGCGGCGCGACCTGATTGTGATGCAGGACGTCGTCCTGTTTTTCGCCGCATCGGTGATCGTCACCAATTTCCTGGTCGATCTATCCTATCTGGTTCTCGATCCCCGGCTGGCCGGGCGGGCGACATAGCGGTGCCGCGGTCCGCCGCCCTGTCTGAACCGGCCGCGGGCCGCGCCGCTGACCGCGCGGGGCACCGCGCCCCGGCGTCGCGTGTCTGGTTGCGCCATCCACCGCTGGCTCTCGGTGCGCTGATCACCGTTGCGCTGGCGGCAATCGCCTTGTTGTCGCTGGTCTGGACGCCGGTGTCCCCGGCGCGGATGCAGATCGCGTTCCGGCTTCAGGCGCCGCTGGCACGCGGTCTGCTCGGTACCGATCAATTCGGGCGCGACGTTCTGTCGATGCTGATGGCCGGGGCCTGGAATTCGCTGTCGATCGCCGCGAGCGCGGTCGCGATCGGGACCGCGATCGGCACCCTGGCCGGTGTGGCCGGCGCCGCGCGGCGCGGCCTGATCGAAGCGGCGCTGATGCGGGGTTGCGATGTGCTGTTCGCCGTTCCGCCGATTCTATCGGCGATGATGCTGGATGCCTTCCTCGGGCCCGGGCGCCGGGGCGCGATCGTGGCGATCGCGGTCTTCATGGTGCCGGTGTTCGCCCGCGTCACCGGGAGTGCCGCGCGGCAGATCTGGGCGCGTGACTACATCCTGGCCGCGCGCGGTGCCGGCAAAGGGGCAACCCTGATCACGATCGAGCATGTCTTGCCGAACATCGCCAACCCGATCATCGTCCAGGTCGCGATCCAGCTTGGTCTGGCGATCCTGACCGAGGCGGGATTGAGCTTCCTGGGCCTGGGCATGCCGCCGCCGACGCCGACCTGGGGGCGGATGCTGGCCGACGCCCAGACCTATCTCGGCGTGGCGCCCTGGCTGGCGATCGTTCCCGGTTGCGCGATCGTGGTGACGGTCCTCGGCTTCAATCTGCTGGGTGACGGTTTGCGTGATCTGCTTGATCCGCGGGCGGGCGGGCGGCGCGGCCTGTCCCTGCCGGCGTTGGAACCCCCGCAAACGCCGGATCGCGGGGCGCCATGACCACGATGCCGTTGCTGCAAATCGACAATCTTTCGGTCACGATGATGCCGCCGGGGGCGGCGCCGGTGCCGATCCTCAGCGATGTCAGCCTGACGCTGGACAAAGGGGCGACGCTGGGGATCGTCGGTGAATCGGGTTCGGGCAAGTCGATGCTGTCGCTGGCGATCATGGGGCTGCTGCCGCCGACCGCGCGCGCCGCCGGGACTATCGCGCTGAACGGCCGGCAGTTGCTGACGTTGCCGGAGTCCGCCTGGTGCCGGATTCGCGGCCGGCGCATCGGCATGATCTTTCAGGAACCGATGACCGCCCTCAATCCGGCGATGCGGATCGGCGACCAGATCGCCGAGGGCATCATCTGGCATCGCGGCGTGGCCCGCGCCGTGGCGCGGCGCGCGGCGATCGATCTGCTGGACCAGGTGCGGATTCCCGACGCGAAGCGGCGTGCCGCGAGCTATCCGCACGAGATGTCGGGCGGTCAGCGCCAACGCGTCGGAATCGCGATCGCGCTGGCGCTGCAGCCCGATCTGATGATCGCCGACGAGCCGACGACGGCGCTCGACGTCACGGTCCAGGCGGAAATCCTCGACATCCTTGACGAGCTGGTGCGGGAGCGGGGCATGGCGCTGATCATTATCAGCCATGACCTGGGCGTGATCGCCCGCGCCGCGCATCGCACGATCGTGATGTATGCCGGAACCGGGATGGAGGCCGGACCGACCGTGGCGCTGCTGCGCGACCCGCGCCATCCCTACACGACCGGGTTGCTGGCCGCGATGCCGCGGCGCCGTCCCGGCGTCGGATCGGGACCGGGATCCCGGCTGGCGACGATCCCCGGCACCGTGCCGGGATTTGCCGACATGCCAGCCGGCTGCCGTTTCGCCGGTCGTTGCGCGCGGCAGACCGGGGCGTGTCGCGAGGCAACCCCGGCCTGGCGTCTGTTCGGCAGCGACGGCGGGCGCGGGGTTCGCTGCCTCCATGCCCAATTGGACGCGGCCGAACCGGACCGGCCCGAACCAGACCGGGTTATGCCGCTATGACCGCGGCCCCGCTGCTGGAAATCCGTGGCATGACCCACGACTACGCCGGTCGCGCCGGCTTTGGCCGGGGGCCGGCGCTGCGCGCGCTCGACAATGTCTCGCTGAGCATCGACGCCGGCACGATCTTCGGCCTTGTCGGCGAAAGCGGTTGTGGCAAATCCACGCTGGCGCGCCTGGTGATGGCGCTCGATCGCCCCAGCGCCGGCACGGTGCGCTTTGATGGCGAGGATCTGTTTGCCCTGAGCGCCGCGGCCCTGAAGCGTAAGCGCCGCGCGTTCCAGATGGTGTTCCAGGATCCCTTCGGTTCGCTGGATCCACGTCAGACCGTCGAGCGGATTGTCGCTGAGCCGCTGCATGTGCTGGAGACAAGGCCCAGCCGCGACGAGCAGCGGGAGCGCGTCGCGGCAATGTTGGACAGCGTCGGTCTTCATCGCGATGCCGCCACCCTCTATCCCCATCAGTTCTCGGGCGGACAGCGTCAGCGCATCGCGATCGCCCGTGCCCTGATCACCGAACCCAGGCTGGTGGTTGCGGATGAGGCGGTGTCGGCGCTCGATCTATCGGTCCAGGCCCAGGTCCTCAATCTTCTGCTGGATCTGCGCGAGACACGGGGCGTGACCTTTTTGTTCATCAGCCACAATCTCGGCGCTGTCGATTGCATCGCCGACCGGATCGGCGTGATGTATCGCGGCCGGCTGGTGGAAAGCGGGCCGGCCCACGCGGTGTTCGAGCATCCGCACCACCCCTATACCCGGCTGCTGCTCGAGGCCGAACCGGATATTGCGCGGATCGGTCCGCCGCCGCACCGTTCCCAGCCCCAAACCCGGTCGTTGTCGCCGCCGGCGGTGGGCGTGCCGTCGCCGGCCTGCGCCTTTGCGCCGCGTTGTCCGCTGGTGACCGACCGTTGCCGGATCGAGCGACCCGAATTGCGCACTCTGGTTCCCGGGCGCGATGTCGCCTGCCACCATGCCGAAACGATGCGGGCGGCGTTCTCTCGCCCGACGCAACCGGACGCGGAGTTTGTCCCATGACCGAATTGACGGGTTTGACGCTGAAACAGCTGCTCGAGCGCTACCGGGCCCGGACCCTGTCGCCGCTGGAATATTGGCTGGCCCTGGAAGATCATATTGCGGCATGGGAACCGGTGATTCACGCGCTCTATGCCTATGATCCCGATGGCGCCCGGGCCATGGCCAAAGCCTCGACCGAGCGTTGGGCCCGGGGGGCGCCGCAGGGGCCGCTCGACGGGGTCCCGGTGAGCCTGAAGGAGCTGATCGCGACCCGGGGCGTCCCGGTGCCGATGGGGACCCGCGCCGTCGACCCGGTGCCGGCCGCGGCCGATGCCCCGATCGCGGCGCGGTTGCGGGAAGACGGTGCGGTGATCTTTGCCAAAACCACCTGTCCCGACTATGGCATGCTGTCTTCCGGGCTCTCCAGCTTCCACGCCTTGAGCCGCAATCCCTGGAATCCGACCTGCAATCCCGGAGGCTCGAGCGCCGGGGCCGCGGCTGCGGCTGCGGCGGGCTATGGGCCGCTGCATATCGGCACCGATATCGGTGGCTCGGTGCGCCTGCCCGCCGGCTGGACCGGGGTGTTCGGTTTCAAGCCCAGCCTCGGCCGGATCCCGATCGATCCCTATTATGTCGGTCGCTGCGCCGGCCCGATGACCCGCACTGTCGAGGATGCCGCCCGGGCGATGGCGACCTTGACGCGGCCCGATCCCCGCGATGACACCAGCCTGCCGCCCAACAGCATCGACTGGCTGGATCTGGCGGTCGATGTGCGGGGCTTGCGGATCGGCCTGATGCTCGACGCCGGCTGTGGTCTGCCGGTTGAGGCGGCGGTGCGCGACGTCGTCATCGCCGCCGCGGACCGCTTCGCCGCCGCCGGTGCGATCATCGAGCCGGTCGGACCGGTGCTGACCCGGGCCATGCTGGATGGCCTGGATGATTTCTGGCGGGCCAAATTCTGGGGCGAGATCGGCGCCCTCGATCCGGCGCGCCGGGCGCTGATCCTGCCCTTTATCCGGGATTGGGCCGAGGGCGGGGCGGCGATCACCGGGGTTCGCGCCGCCGCGGGGTTCAATCAGACCCTGGCGATGCGGCGTGCCTGCGGGCGGCTGTTCCAACACGTCGACGCGGTGCTGTCGCCGACCAACCCGATCGTCTGCTATCCCGCCGACTGGGCGTCACCGACCAACGACCCGGCCCGGCCGTTCGAGCACATCGCCTTCACCGTGCCCTGGAACATGTCGGAGCAGCCGGCGGCGTCGATCAATGGCGGGTTTTCCGTGTCCGGCCTGCCGATCGGCGTGCAGATCGTCGGTCCGCGCCATGATGATCTGCGGGTGCTGCGGCTGGCCCGGGCCTTCGAGACCTGGACCGGCGGCGTCACGACCTGGCCGCGCCGGCCGGGGTGAATCGCCGCATCTTCGTTGCTCGGGCGGCGCGCGATCTTGTCGATTCGGGGCCATGCCGGGACGCCTCGCGGCGTCGGAGCGGCGGGGGAGCGGGAGGGCTCCAGGACCGGCGCGATGCCATGTTTGACGACATGCCATTCTGGTTAACCACGAAACGCTGTGCTGTTTTGTGATGGCGCTTCTCGCGTCTTGTGTCGTGGAATAGAGTTCTCGGTATAGGATCGGATAGATAGTGCTAGTCGTTCTATGGTGGCAAAGTAAATACTATTGTATTCAGGCGTTTTCGCCGCGCTGAAGACGGAATTGTGTAAGTCAATCGCATACAATAGAATGGCATTGGTGCAATAATTGCTTTTATTTTTTCTTTAAACGATGATCGGTCCGACCGGCATTCATTTCGATGCCGCAGCAAAGGGGCCGATCATGATGGAATTCTCGCGTCGCGCCGTCATTGCCGGCGGTGCCGCCGGGCTGGGCGTTGGTTTATTGTCGGGCGGGGGCCACCGGGCTCGGGCCGCCACGCCGCCGCGGGTGCGTTCTTCAGCCCATTCCAAGGAAGGCAAGGAAATGCTCGGCATCTATGCCGGCGCCGTTAAAACCATGATGGAATGGGATCAGAAATGGAAGGGTGATCCGCGGTCCTGGCAGTTCCAGTGGTATACCCACTCCCTGCCCGGGGCCGACAAGCTGGGGCCGGATGTCGCGCGCCAACAAGCGATCAACGAGGTCTATGGCGCCGGCGCGACCGTTCCCCATGCGATCCTGGCGGGCGAGATGTGGGCCACCTGCCAGCCGCACTATTCGACGCGCAATGATGATTTCCTGCCCTGGCATCGCATGTATGTCTGGTATTTCGAGGCGATCATCGCCAGCGTTTCCGGTGAACCCGCCTTCGCCCTGCCTTACTGGGATTATACCAATCCCGACGCGCAGACATTGCCGGAAGAGTTTCGCCGGCCATCGTCGGTCGACCCGAAATTCGGGGCGTTGTTTCGCGAGACGCGCAATTCCTGGGTCAATCTCGGGCAATCCATCACCACGGGGGGAACGGTGAAGCACCCGCCGGCGGCGCTCAATTTGAATTCGATGAATGAGCCCGACTACAGCGGAAACTATGGCTTCTGTAAATTGCTTGAGTCCGGTCTCCATGGCTCGGTTCACGATTTCACCGGCAACGAGACGGGGATGGGGGCGGTGACGACGGCGGCCGGTGATCCCATTTTCTGGCTGCATCATTGCAATGTCGACCGGGTCTGGGCCGGCTGGAACAAGGCCGGTGGACAGAATCCCAGCGACCCGGCCTGGGAAGCGCGGACCTATGTTTTTGTCAATGGTGAGGGCGACAGGGTCACGCCGCGGATCGGCGACGTGCTCGATATTGCCAGTCTGGGCTACGCCTACGATGTGCTCCCGGTTCCGCCAAAACCGCAGAGCCTGGTGGCGGGCACTCCCCGGCGCCTCACCGGGATCACGTTGGCGACGGCGTCGCTGGCAACGACAAGTTTGAACGACACGCGAATCATCGTCAATCTCGACCGGCCCGCCGATTCAAAGAATACTTCGTTCATGGAACGGCTGAAAGACATGGGGTCGGGCGTCAAGCTTTATGTTTCGTTCAGGGGTCTCAGTGTTCACGGCGCAACGGACGCCAATATCGATGTTTATCTGAACAAGCGCTATGACACCGGCACGGACGACGCGCACTTTGTCGACAATGTCGGTTTCTTTGGCACGGAAGGTCATGGTCATGCCGGACACGAGGGCATGGCTGAGCAGGAGGCCAGTTTCGAAGTCACCGAACTTATGGCGACCCTGGCGCAACTGGGCCTGAACGAGGAACCGACCTTGGTGCTGGTGCCGAGCGGCACGGACACCGGCGATCCCCGGATTGAAAGCGTCGATCTGGTCGCGCGCTGACGCCGTCGGCTGTTCACACACGGTGCCCGGGCCATCAAGCCGGGCTAGCCGCCCCGGGGCCCGTGCCACAGTGGCAGGTGCAGATCACGCTGCAACTGCCACTGCCGCCATTCCAGTCCGGCAAATACGGCCTCTGTCGCGGTGCGGCCACCGGTCGGCAGGGCCGCCGCGGCTTCGATCGCGAACCGTTGTGCCAGGAGCGGGTCGGCATCCCAGGCGGCCTGCCACCAGGCGATGATCGCCGGTCGAGCCGCGGCCAGGGTCGCGGCCGCGGGCAGGCGGCCCCGTTTCAGGTCGCGATTGACCCGGGGGCTGGCCGGCACCAGGTTCCACAGATCCTCGCACGGCCAGATCGACCAGGGCAGGCAATGGTCGATGTCGAGGGTTTCGGCCTTGAGCCGGCACCCGGTCCATACGCAGTGCAGCGGTGTGCCCGCCGCCAGCAGACGTGCCGCGGTGGTGCGGGCCAGGTGGGTGTCGTGGAGTGGGTCGCTCCAGAGCAAGGTCTTTGCCACCAGCCCCGGCGGGATGGCAAGACCGAGGCGGTCGCCATAATGTTGGACCAGACGCGCCCACTCGCCGACCAGCACGGCGTCGATCCAGGGGCCGAGCCGCTGCAGGGCGCGCCAGATCGGTCCGGGGATCTGCAATGTCCCGAAGGCCGCCAGCAGTTCCGGGGTAACCACAACATCGCCACGGCTGCGCGGGGCGCCGCGCGGCGCCGCGATCAACAGCGGTTCCCCGGTATCGGGGATCCGGAGATAGGCGACGGGCATTGTCGTGATGGTGGTCCGGGCCGCGGCGAGGGATTGGACCAGCGCCATGCCGGCGCTGCCGGCAAAACGCATCCCCAGACGCAGCGCTGTGGCCGGAACGCCCTGCGCGACCAGGGCGTGGAAGCCAGTCTTGGCGAAGCGCAGACCCGTGCGGCCGGGACGCTGGGGCAGGCCGGCCGTCACCAGCGGCACATATTGGCGCAGCCAGTTGAGCGCCACCAGCCCGAGCGGCACCTGCACCGCGTCGCCGTCGAGCGCGTCGGTCGCGAGGAACGGTGTCGCCTCGGCGATTCGGGCCAGGCTGCGCAACAGGGCCAGCTTGTAGGTCGAGGATTTGTCGTCATGGAGGATCAGGGCGCGCAACAGCGGCAGTGCCGCCGTGGCGTCGTCGGGCGCGCGCAGGCTCACGCTGGTGCCTGTCGCCTCGCCCGCCGCCTCGCCGATCCCCGGTGCGGCGGCAGGCCCGGTCGGGGGCAGCGCGACCAGGCCATGGCTGCGCGCCAGGGCCTCGATCTCGGCCAGCGGGGCCGGCCAGCTCGGGCGGGTTTGGTGCGGGCTGGCAGGGCCCGTGGTTACTCGCAGCACCCCGCCCGGTTTCAGCAGAACGGCAAGGCGGCGAAACGCCCGGCCGCGCGACGGCGGCGGCACCTGGCGCCAGGCGGGGCCCAGGCTGATCCGTTCGAAGGTCAGACCGAGGCGTTGTACCTGGACCAGATCGGGTAGCATGTCGTCGATCTGGCGTACGAGCCCGCCCACCGGCGTGGGCGTCATCTCGCCGGCGACGACGACAGCGAACCCCGCCGCGGCGAGGGCTGCGAGGTCCCGGCCACTGTCGGGACCGATCACCAGGGCGAGGCCCGGCGACGCGGTCCGGACCGGGTCGGCGACGCGGTCGGGGGCGATGCGTGTCGCAGGGCGGGCGGCGGGACGGCGGACGGGATCGGGCATGACGGCGGCACCGGGCGGATTCCCCGGCGATCATGACACGGATGGGCATTGGACCAGCAGTTCTCATTTTGGCTGCCGGCCCGCGGGCTGCCGCCTGCACCCGCTCGGGGTGAACCCCGAATCCCCCTCTATTTTGACAAAAACAATGGGGTCTGGGGTGCGCCAGGGAAAGGCGCGTGTTTCAAGCGGGTGAAGAATCCCGCCCGTGCGCTGGTAGCGACAGGGTACGGAACCGCGTTCTTGGGCGCGTCCGTCGGTGACGACGGCCGCCAAGCGTAGAACAGGGGGGTGCAGGCCGTAACGTAAGTGAACCTATTGAGCCTCGAAAATTCACGCGGGAACCGACGCCGTCCTGAAGGTGGAAGGTCCCAGCCGA
>JARLIO010000006.1 GCA_031291675.1 Azospirillaceae bacterium | reverse complement strand
CTTGATGCTCGACATCTCGTTGGAAATGCTGGTGGCGGCCGAGTCCGCGACCGAGGCCGTACCCTCGGCGGAGGTCAGCTCCTGGTTGACGGCAGCGATGCCAGAGATGTCCGCCCGCAACCCCTGGGCGATCGCGTAGACCGCGCCGTTGTCGGTTGCGCTGGCGACCTTGTAGCCGGTGCCGATTTCATCCTGCACCTTGGTCATCTGCGTCTGGGTCGTTTCCAGATTTGACAGGGCTGTCATTGCTGATGTGTTGGTATGAACTGAACTGACCATGGTCATTCTCCAGACGTTCTGTCGCGCACCCCCGGGACGGGGTGCGCTGTTGAAGGGCAAGGGTACTTGCCATCCCGTCCGGCCAGCCCGGGATCATGTGCTGGGGGTGATCGGGATGGCGGAAATTGGAATCAGGGGTTCGGCGGAGGCTGATTTGGCCGCGACCAGTGCTGCGGTTCGGGCCTCATAGTTTCCGACATACTCATGAGTTCCAATATGGGTTAGCCGGCTTGACAGATCGAGCCAGATCTTGCCGCCAATTGCCCGCCACCGCTGACAAAAGGCGTAATCCTCGCTCAGGTAAATTCCTTCTTCCCGGTCGATCATGCAATCAAACAGCGCGTAGAGATGGGGGCTGCGTGATGTGCTCCGCGGGAATGCATGTACGGTTGAGAATTTCGTCTCCGGATAGGCATTCATCATTTTCTGAATGACCGACCGATGTATCAACTGGAATCCGCCGCCGGCATAGATGGCGGAGGCAAAACCGTCTTTGACCTCTGCGTCACTTCCTTTGCAGGTTGTGCCAACGTAATTAAGCGCCGTTTGTTCGTGGGTTTCCTGGGTTGGGCCCGGATTATTGCGGGACCGCTGCCAGTCGAAGGTCTTGATCGGGTACAGCGCTGCCGTAAACTCGTGGTCGAAATGGAGCATCCGCCCAACCTGTTCGGGTTCGAAGCCGATGTCAGCATCAATAAACAGCAGGTGGGTCGCCGATGTGTTGTCCATGAAGGCAGAAAGCAGCGAACTTCGTGCCCGGGTGATCAAAGAATCATGCCCAAGAAGCGTCAACAGGAGTGTAAAATTGTTGGAAGACGCGTATTGCAGGAGCCGTATTATCGAGAAAAAATATGTCTGAGTAACCATTCCACCGAAACATGGTGTTGCAACCATAACAACGGGCGACTCATAACGAACTTGTTTTTCCCCAGGTGACAACATTTGCTCAGGCATGATGTGGAACCTTTATTCCGCGTTGAGACAGTCTCGGTTAATCCAAAGCCTTAAGACCGCGGTGGCGTCATCGCTGAGGATGAACGACACACGATCTGTGCGTCTCGAGAGGTTTACACGGTCGGATCGACAGAGTCCTTCGCCGTGTTTTGGGTTTTTTTCGTAACTGGTTGGTAATCGGAGGCTTCGTGCCGCGGCTCCGATCCTGTCCGCTGCCGCGTTGCGAGGCCGGCCGCGAGACCGGGACAGGGGACGCTCCGCCCGCTTGGAGCCGCGGCGTTGGGCTCGAAGCGGGACCAGGGGCGGCCGATCGCGCGGTGCCGCGGCCGCAGGCGATGGCGACGTCGTTGTTCAGCCGGCGTCGCCCGACGCCGGTGTTGCGGCCAGATTGCGGAAGCGGACGCCCGGCTTGCCGTGGAATTCGTGCGGGCCGATGTGAAACAGCCGGCCTTCGGTATCCAGCCAGATCTTGCCGCCGATCGCCCGCCAGCGATGGCAAAACGTATAGTCCTCGCTGAGATAATAGCCGGATTTCGGGTCAATGATGCAATCGAACAGCGCGTATTGGTTGGAGCTGCTCCAATCATCGGCGCGAGTATGGGTTCCCTGATAATGCGTTTCCGGATGGGCGGTGATCAATCGGGTCAGGACCTGGCGCTTGATCATCATGAAGCCGGTCCCGGCATATTCGCCGGTGACGTAGGGGCCGCGGCGTTCCAGCGCGTCGCCTTCGCAGGGTGCGCCGACATAGCGCAGCGCCGAGGTGGTCAGATCCTCGCCCTCGCGGGCCCGGGCCATCGCCGGCGGATCCCAGTCGACCAGCTTGAGGGGGTACATCCCGGCGACGACGTCGACGTCGAACTTCAGCATCTCGTGGACCTGCCGCAGCTCGAAGCCGATGTCGGCATCAATGAACATCAGATGCGTGGCCGTCGGGGTATCGAGGAATTTGGCGACCAGCGTGTTGCGGCCGCGGGTGATCAGCGATTCATAGCCCAGCAGCTCAACCGAAACCTGGAGGCCAAGCTCGCGGCCATATTGCAGCAACGCAACGACGCCTTGCATATAGCGCTGGGTCACGACTCCGCCGTAACACGGTGTCGCGACAAAAAGGTGAAGGTCGGTCAGCTGCATGGTGAACTCCGGCAAGATCGAGGGGACTGATCGGGGTAATCGGCAGGGACGAGGGGCGCAGGGGAAACAAAGAGGGCGCGACACCGTCCGCCCTCGGCAGCGTTCTGATATCAAAGAATGGTTCCTTTTGTCTTTAGACGCCGCCGGCTTTGATCACGCCCCCGGTCGCGGCCGGCGTGGCCGGGCGTGGCCAACCGCGTTCCCGAGCCGCCGATCGCTGATCGATAAAACCGATCAAAAGATCTAGAAAAACAAATTTGATCAATATTGTGCCGTGCGGCATGGTGTGCCCCGACGGCGCTTCCGGGTTGCCGAGGACATCAAAACCGTATCGAGGAATTGAACAATGTTGACTGTTGGCGATCGTTTTCCTGAATTTTCGTTGACCGCCGTGCAAGGTACCGACGTCAAAACCGCGTTTTCGGCGGTCACCAATGCCAGCTATGCCGGCAAGTGGTTGGTCGTGTTTGCCTGGCCCAAGGATTTCACCTTCGTCTGCCCGACCGAGATCATTGGTTTCGATGGTGTCGCCGGTGAATTCGCGGACCGTGACGCGCAGTTGCTCGGCCTGTCGATCGACAGTGATTTCGTGCATTTGGCCTGGCGGCAGAGCCGCGAGGACCTCGGAAAGGTGTCCTATCCCTGGCTCTCGGACATCAAGCGCGAATTGAGCGCGGCGCTCGGCATTCTGCACCCCGCGGAAGGTGTCACGCTGCGGGCGACCTTCATCGTCGACCCCGAGGGCGTGATCCGCTTTGCCTCGGCCAATGATCTTTCGGTGGGGCGCAATCCGCAGGAGGTTCTGCGGGTTCTGGACGCCTTGCAGACCGACGAGTTGTGCCCCTGCAACTGGCACAAGGGCGAATCGACCCTGTAATATCATCCACTTTGATCGTGACCGATCAAAGCGAAGCCTCAGGCGCTGGCGCGCCCCCGGGACGCGCGGTCGCCGGCGCGACCGGGACCAGCCCGCCATGAGATTGACCCATCGCAGATGAGGGATCGGCGGCGACCGCCGCCGCGGCCCGCAAGGGCCGATACCGGCCTGGTGTCTGAACCGCACGGTCATGTGCTGTCACCGTTGGTTCAGGCCCGGGTCGGTTTGTTCCCCGGCGCTTTTTGGAAATGCGCCCCCGCGACGCGGGCGCACAGGAGACTATGATGACGACGCTTGCCCTTCTCCGCGATCGCCTGCCCGATTACGCCAAGGATATCAAGCTCAACCTGTCCAGTCTGCTCAACGACCAGACGCTGAGCCCGCAGCAATTGTGGGGCACCCTGGTGGCGACGGCATTGGCCTCGCGGCAGACCGAACTGTCGGCGGCGATTCTGGCCGAGGCGGCCGGTCAATTGACGCCAGCTGCGCTCGAGGCGGCCAAGGCCGCGGCATCGATCATGGCGATGAACAATATCTATTACCGCTTCACCCACCTGGCCGGTAATCCCGAATATGCGACGATGCCGGCGCGGCTGCGCATGAACGTGATCGGCAAGCCCGGGGTGGAAAAAGCTGATTTCGAATTGTGGAGTCTCGCGGTATCGGCGGTCAATGGCTGCGGCCGCTGCATCGAGGCGCACGATGCCGTGCTGAAGCATGCCGGTGTGCCCATTGAGGTGATCCTTCAGGCCGTCCGTGTCGCGGCGGTCGTCCATGCCGTGGCGGCAACGCTCGACGGCGAGGCCGCCATCGCCCAGGCGGCGGGCTGATCCAGGGCCGTTGCCCCGGGGCAACGGCTCCCGCGGCCAGATGCCGGGACAGCGCGTCGGGATCGGGCGTCGGGATCAGGCGTCCCGGTGCGCTGCCGCGACCAGGCTGATCAGATCATTGCGGATCCGCGACAGCACCTCGTCCCATTCCCTTGGCACACGCTGATGGTACAGCCGGGCCGTCGGATACCAGGGCGTGTCTGTGCGGTCCTCCAGCCAGCGCCAGCAGCCGGCGAACCGCGATAGGATCCACACCGGTATGCCCAGGGCGCCGGCGACATGGACGATCGAGGTGTCCACGGTGATCACCAGATCGAGGGTTGAGACCAGGGCCGCGGTATCGGCGAAATCCTTCAACTCGTCGGTCCAGTCGACCAGCTTCAGACCGGCGGGGAGCGTCCGGGTTTGTTGGGCCGGGGCCCCTTTCTGCAGGCTGACCAGTGTCACGCCGTCGATCCCGCCCAGGCCGGCAAACTGATCGAGACGCATGCTGCGCAGCGCGTCCATCAGATAGGCGCCACGGTTGTGCGGTCGGGGATCGCCGGCCCAGGCCAACCCGACCTTCAGTCCCGGTAGCGCCGCGACCCGATCCCGCCAGGCGGCGATCTCGGCGGGTTCGGCGCGGATGTAAGGAATGGTCGCCGGGATGCTGTCGAGTTCCGTGCCAACCACGCGGGGAACGCTCATCATCGACAGATGATAGTCGAAAGGCGGCATCGGATCGGTCAGGGATACCGCGTCCGCGACGCCCGGCATCAGCCGCATCAGCCGGACCAGCCCGGGAAACACCGTCAGAACCACCCGGGCGCCGCGATCGGCCAGGATCGGCGCATAGCGGACGAATTGCAGCGCATCGCCGAGGCCATGCTCGGTGTAGAGCAGGATCGTCCGCCCCTCCAGCGGTTGCCCGATCCATTCCGGCTGTGGCACCCGGGGCCTTCCGGAAACCAGGGTCTTGCGGTCCGGCGCCTGTTCCAGCCAGCGCCATTCGAATTCTTCCCAGCCCTCGCGCAGCCGACCGCGCTTCAACAGCGCCATGGAATAGACCAGATGAATCCGCGGGTCGTTGGGCGCCAGCACCAGCGCCTGCTCATAGCCGGCGATGGCTTCAGTGAGATGTCCCTGCCGGACCAGGGCATTGCTGAGATTGTTGATCGGCTCGGCATAGTCGGGTTGCAACGCGATCGCCGCGTGATAGGCGGCGACCGCCTGATCGATCCGCCCCAAGGCCTGCAGCGCATTCCCCAGGCTGTTGAGGGCGCGGGGATAGTTCGGCCGCAACGCCAGGGCCCGACGGCACGCCACCGCCGAGTCCTCAATGTCGTACAGGTCGCAGAGGACGATGCCGAGATTGCAGTAGGCCTCGGCATAATCCGGCTGCTGCGCAATCGCCCGGTGGTAGGCGATGACGGCCTGGCTCCGGTCTTCCTGGACGAAATGCGCGATGCCCAGCCCGAGCAGGCACTCCGCCCGATTATGGCCCAGGATGATGGCGCGGTGGTACAGCGGGATGGCGATCCCGGTTTGGCCCTGCGCCCGCCAGGCACTGGCCAGGTTGAAATGGGCATGAGGATAATCCGGCCGCAGCACGATCGCCTGGCGACAGCAGGTGACGGCATCACCGAATCGGCCGAGATCGAACAATGCGATGCCCAGAACATCATAGGCTTCGGGAATGACGGGAAGCAGGGCGATCGCCTGCTGATAAAAGACGACAGCACCCGACAGATCGCCGCCGATGTGCCGGGTCTCGGCTTCCTTCAGCAGCCGAAGGACATCGTCGCCCGGGATCGCGGGCGATGGGGATGGCAGGTTTTCCATGATCACCAGCGATTCAGGTGTTGTCATCATTGCTCCACATTGCCCCGGCCGGTTCGGTCCAGCCCCCGGCCAGGTCGCTGCGCGCCGCGCCCGTCGGCGATGATCCCACCCCGAGGCCGTTGCCACAAGACCGGCCGCGGGGAAGTGTCGTCCCGGCCGGTCATCGCGCGCCGGTTGCCGCCGGGGCGGCGGCGGGAAACCGTGCCAGATCACCGCGGACGGCGTCGATCACCCCATCCCAGGCCCCGGGCGTGGCCTGGCGGTATAAACGGGCCTGCGGATACCATGGGCTGCGGTCGGTGTCGTGCAGCCAGCGCCAGCAGCCGTCGAATCGCGACAGGATCCACACCGGTTGACCCAGTCCGCCGGCGAGATGGGCCACCGCCGTGTCGACCGTGATCACCAGGTCGAGGGCGGCGATCAACGCCGCGGTGTCGGCGAAATCCTCGATTTCGTCCATCCAGTCGACAAGCGGCAATCGGTGCGCCAGCTTGTGGCGTTGGCCCGCTGCCGCTCCCTTTTGCAGGCTGACCAGCGTCAGGTCAGGGATTGCGGCCAGGGGGACAAACCGATCGAGGGCGAGACTGCGACGCCGGTCGGCGCGACTGAAACCCCGGTCATCGGGATGCGGGTCCCCCGACCAGACCAGGCCGATCTTGCGGCCCGGCAATGCCGCCAGCCGGGCCCGCCACCGGGCCGTTGCCACCGCGTCCGTCCGGAGATAGGGGATGGGCGTCGGAATCGTGTCAACCGTGGTGCCGAAAATCCGCGGGGCACTCATCAGCGCCAGGTGGCAATCGAACGGCGGCGGGGCGTCGTCGAGGCTGACAACCGTGGCGACCCCCGGAACGGTGCGCAGCAACCGGATCAGCGGGGGCCGAACCCGGAGCACGACGCGGGCGCCTCGCGCCGCCAACAGCGGCACATAGCGGACAAACTGGAGGCAATCACCGAACCCCTGTTCGCCATGGAACAGGATGGTCCGGCCTTCCAGCGGCTCACCGCGCCATTCCGGTTGGGCGAAGGCGCCATACTGATTCTGGTATTGGCGGATTTTCCAGCGCCACTCATATTCGGTCCAGCCCCGCTCGAATTTGCCCCGATGCAACAGGGCCATCGCGTAGTTGAGGTGGAAGTCGGGCGCATCGCGCCGGGCGATCGCCTGCTCATAGCAGGCGACGGCTTCGTCGATCAGGCCGCGGGCACGCAGCACGGTGCCCAGATTGTTGCACGCCTCGGGGAAAGCGGGTTCCAGTCGCAAAGCCCGGCGATAGGCGGTGGTTGCCGCGGCCCATTGGCCGCTGGCCTCCAGAGCATTGCCAAGATTGTTGTGGGCCTCGGCATAAGCCGGGCGGCAGGCGATGGCACGCCGGCAGGCCGCGATCGCGGCCGCATCGTCGCCCCGATCGCAGTCGACGACGCCCAGGTTGCTGAGCGCTTCGGGAAAATCCGGGGCGATCAGGACGGCCTGTCGATAGGTGTCCCACGCCGACTCCAGCGCCCCCAGCTCCCGCAGCAGGCTGCCGAGATTGTTGTAGCTGACCGCCTGATCGGGCCGCAGCACAATCGCGCGTCGGAATGCCGCGGTCGCCGGCGCCGTTAGCCCCTGTAATTTCAGCGCATTGCCGAGATTCCCGAAATTCTCGGCCACGCCGGGCCGCAGCACGATGGCGCGCCGGCAGGCCGCGATCGCACGATCGCTCGCACCGGTCTCGCAATAGGCCACACCGAGACCGCCATGGGCCTCGGCGAAATCGGGCGCGAGTGCGATCGCCCGGCGAAACGCGATCAGGGCATCGCGGCTGCGTTGATCGGATCGCAGCGCGTGGGCCAAGCGGTAGCTGGCCACGGCATCTTGGGGGCTCAGGACCTGGGCGCGCCACAACAGGCCAATGGCCGCCCGGATCTCACCCCGGGCCTGGGCGACGGCGGCCAGCGCCTGGAAGGTCGGGGCGGAATCGGGGATCAGGGCCGCGACATTGCGGAATGCGATCCGCGCCGCCTCCGCCTGTCCGAGGCCGAGCAGCGCGATGCCCAGATTGCTGTGGGCTTCATGTGTCGCGGGGCGCAGCGCGATGATTCCGTGGTAGAGCCGCACCGCGGCCGGAAGATCCCCGGCATGGTGGACCGCCAGCGCATCGCCGAAGATCCGGGCAATATCGGCGTCCGAAACGGCGGCGCGTTGCGGTGATGATCGCGTCATGACGGCATCAAACCGCGGCCCCGATGGGGTAAAACCGCTCCAGATCGCTACGGACGCGCGCCAGCACGGCATCCCAGTCCCCCGGCTCGGGCTGGCGGTACAAACGGGCCTGCGGATACCACGGCGTCCGGTCCGGGTCGCGCAGCCAGCGCCAGCAGCCGTCGAAACGCGACAAAATCCACACCGGCTTGCCCAACCCGCCGACGAGATGGGCCATCGAGGTGTCGACGGTGATGACAAGGTCGAGCGCGGCGACCAGGGCCGCGGTCCCCGCGAAATCCTGGATCTCGTCCATCCAATGGACGATCGGCAGTCCGTCCGGCGCGTCCTCGATCTGGGTCGCGGGGCCGCCTTTCTGCAGGCTGACCAGGGTCAGGTCCGGAATCCCGATCAGGGCGGCAAACCGGTCGAGCGTGAGGCTGCGCCGGCTGTCGACGAGATTGGAGGCGCGGTCATGGGGACGAGGATCTCCCGCCCAGACCAGGCCGACTTTGCGGCCCGGCAGTGCGGCCAGCCGCTCCCGCCACGTCGCGGTTTCCTCCCGGTCCGCCTGGAGATAGGGGATCGGTGCCGGGATCGTGTCGACCTCGGTCCCGAAAACCCGGGGCACGCTCATCAGCGCCAGGTGGTAGTCAAACGGCGGCGGGGGCTCGTTGAGGCTGACGACGTCGGCGACCCCGGGAACCGTGCGCAGCAGCCGGATCAGTGGCGGCAGGACCCGGATCACAACGCGCGCGCCCTGCGCCGCCAACAGTGGCGCATAGCGGACGAATTGGAGAGAATCGCCGAAGCCCTGCTCGCCATAGAGCAGGATCGTCCGGCCCTCCAGCGCTTCGCCATTCCATTCCGGCTGGGGGAATGCCCCGCGTTGGGCTTCCAGCTTGCGGGTTTTCCAGCGCCACTCATATTCGGCCCAGCCCCGCTTGAGTTGGCCTTGATGCAGCAGGGCCATCGCGTAGTTGAGATGGAATTGGGGATCGTCGCGCAGCGGGATCGCCCGCTCATAGCTGGCGACGGCTTCATCGATCAAGCCGCGGGCGCGCAGCACGGTGCCCAGATTATTGTAGGGATCGGGATAGTCGGGTTTCAGTCGCAACGCATGGCCATAGACGGCGGTCGCCTCGGCCAACCGCCCGACCGCCTGCAGCGCGTTGCCCAGATTGTTGTGCGCCTCGGCATAGGGGGGGCGGTAGGCGATGGCGCGGCGGCAGGCCTCGGCGGCGGTGGCGTAGGCGCCGAGATCGCACGAGGCGACGCCCAGATTGCTGAGGGCCTCGGGGAAGTCGGGCTCGACGATCACGGCCCGTCGATAGACACGCCGCGCCGGATCCGGCCTGCCTTGATCCATCAGGATGTTGCCGAGATTATTGTGCGACATCGCCTGGTCGGGTTGCAGGATGATCGCGCAGCGGAACGCCGCGGTCGCGGCCGCGGTTCGACCCAGCGTTTTCAGGGAGTTGCCGAGATTGCCGAAGGTGAGGGCCGCGGTGGGCCGCAGCACGATGGCGCGCCGGTAGATCGCGATCGCGAGGTCGGCGCCACCGGCCTCGAAGCAGGTCACGCCGAAACTGCCATAGGCCTCGGCAAAGTCGGGTTGGAGTTCGATCGCCTGGCGGAATGCGGCCAGGGCGTCGCCGCTGCGCTGCTCCGCGCGGAAGGCATGGGCCAGATTGTTGCGGGTCCGCGCGTCGTCGGGCTTCAGGATCAGGGCGCGGCGGTAGAGCGCGATGGCCGGCAGGGCATCGCCCCGGGCCTGGATGACATTGGCGAGATTATAGAAATCCTGGGCGGTGTCCGGGGCCAGCGTTGCCGCATTGCGGAACGCGACCCGCGCGGCATCCAGCTTTTTCAGCCCGATCAGCGAGATCCCCAGATTGTTATAGGCTTCATGGGCCAGCGGCCGCAGCGCGATGACCGCGTGGTAACGCCGGGCGGCGTTGCCGAGATCCCCGGCCCGATGGGCGGCGAGGGCATCGGCGAACATGTGCTCGATGTCGGCCTCCGATACCGCGGTGGCGGTGGGTGCAATCCCGATCATGCGATCTCCGAGAAATAGGCTCTGGTCGAGGTGACTGTCATGACATGACCGTTTCGCCGGCCGTGCTCGCGGCCGTCACGCTCGTCGCGGCAAGGGCCACCGCCTGTCTTACACGTTCCAGGACGGGGGTCCAGGCACCTGGTCGTTGCTGACGGAACAAGCGCGCGGTCGGATACCACGGCGAATCGTCGCGATCGCACAGCCAGCGCCAGCAGGCATCGAAGCGCGACAGGATCCAGACCGGCTTGCCCAGGCCGCCGGCAAGATGGGCCACCGCGGTGTCGACCGTGATGATCAGGTCCAGCGCCGCGACCAGGGCGGCGGTGTCGGCGAAGTCCGCGATCGCGGCCATCGGGTCGATCAGGGTCATGCCGGCCGGCGGCGTTCTCGCCTGTTCGGCGGCGGCGCCTTTCTGCAGGCTGATCCAACGGACCCCGGCGATCCCGGCCATGATCCCGAAGCGGTCAAGCGTCAAACTGCGGCGCCCGTCGATGCGGTGGGCCGCATGATGGGTTGGCCGGGGATCGCCGGCCCAGACCAGGCCGACACGCAACCCCGAAACGGAAGCAAGCCGGGCCTGCCAGGCGGCAACCGCGCCGGGATCGGCGCGGAGATAGGGAACCGTGGCCGGTATCGTGGCGGCATCGGTGCCGAACCGTCGTGGCAGGCTCAGCAAGGGCAACCGGCAGCAGGCGTCGGGCACCGGCTCGCCGGGGCCGACCGTGCCGGCAACGCCCGGGACCATGCCGATCAGCCGGGTCAGCGGGGCCGGAACGCGCAGGATCACCCGGCCGCCCCGGGCGGCCAGCAGTGGCGCGTAACGGACGAACATCAGGGTATCGCCAAAGCCCTGTTCCGCCTCGATCAGGATCGTCCGTCCCGCCAGGGGTTCGCCGCGCCAGTCGGGCAGCGTCGGCTGCGGCTGGGATGGCGGCGGCCTGGTCCAGCGCCGCCATTCATAATCGGCCCAGCCTTCGGCAAAACGCCCTTGTTGCAGCAGCGCGATGCCATGATGGAGGTGAAGGCGGGCCAGTCCGGGCTGCAAGGCAATCGCATGGCGATAGGCGCCCAGCGCCGCATCGCCATGCCCGCTCTCCAGCAGGGCTGTGCCAAGATTGTCGTAGGCGCGGAAGGCCGCGGGGTCGAGGCTCAGGGCCCGCCGATAGCAGGTCAGGGCGTGACGATGCCGTGCCGCATCGTCGTCGACCATCGCGCGCGCGTGCAGGATATTGCCGAAATCGCTGTAGGTTGGCCCAAGGTCAGGCCGCAGGCTGATCGACCGGTGCAGGGCGGCGACCGCCGCGTCGAACTGGTCGTCGGCGGCCAGGGCCGTGCCCAGACTGCAATAGGCTTCGGCCTGATGCGGTGCGAGGTGCAGGGCGCGACGACCCGCTGCGACCGCTGCCGGCGCATCCTGTGTCACCAGGGCCATGCTCAGATGGGTGTAGGCGTCGCCCAGACCCGGGGCGATCGCGATGGCGTGCCGGTAGGCGGCAACGGCCGGATCGATCCGGCCATGCGCCTTGAGCAGGTTGGCGGCGTTGTTGAGGGTTGCCGGATCGTCAGGCCGGATCACCAGGGCATGGCGAAACCGGGTGAGGGCGCCGTCATCGTCGCCCTGGGCCAACTGCGCCCGGCCCAGCAGATCGTAGAGCGCGGCGTCCTGCGGGTTCCGCGCCAGCGCCCGGCGCCCGGCCGTGGCGGCGGCGCCCCAGGCACCGACATCGAAAAGGGCGATCGCCAGATTGACGGCCGCTTCGGGAAAATCGCCGGCCAGGATCAGGGCGTGATGGAACGGCGCAACCGCCCGATCAGATCGTCCCTGGCCGCGCAGCGCGACACCGAGGTCATGCCAAGCCTCGGAATGATCCGGTTGCGCAACGATAACCGTGCGGAAGGCGGATGCGGCCTCCTCAAATCGTTCCATTACCGAAAGGACTTCGCCGCTGAGATACCGTGCCAGCGGGTAGTCCGGTTTGAGCCCAAGCGCCTTGCGGCAGGCGGCCAGCGCCGCCTCGGGGGCGCCGAGGCTGAGCGAGGCCAGGCCCAGATTGACCAGGACCTCGGGAAGATCCGCGCGGAGCGCCAGCACGGCCAGATAACCCTGGACCGCAGCCCGCAGGTTGCCGGCCTGATGATCGGCGACAGCCGCGGCAAACAGCGGGGAAATGTCATCGCCGGAGGCGATCCCGGTGCCCATCACCTTTCCTTCACCCTGTTGCTGCGCTCTGACGGTCCGGTCGCCCGGGGATCAGGGCTTTTTCTGCCAGCCGCCGCGCGCGCCCTGTTGCCAATAGCTGAGCCCGTGGCCCTGGGCCTTGTATCGTTTCCAGCGGTCGCGCGCCGCCATCACCGCTTCGTCGTCATTGCCGTCGAACAGGTCGCAACAGATCGGGAACGCGTCGGGCTGTTCCACGGTGACACCATCGGTGGCGACCAGAACGGTGGCCTGGTTGGGGTTTTCCTCGACCGTGGTCAGCCAGATCGGCTGCTCGGCGGCAGCGCCATCGCTGGCGCTGCCGTGGGGCAGGAAACTGGCCGGATCGAAGGTCCAGAGGTGGCTGTTGAGCGCTTCGACCCGCTCCGCCGAACCCGCCAGCACGACGACGCGCTGACCGCGCTCCAGGATCTTGGTCAAAAGTTCCGGAAGCGCGGCCTCAAGGCTCTTGCGTTGCAGATGGTAGAAGCGGAATTCGCTCACGCCTCGTAATAATCCTGAACGAGCCGGTCCAGCAGGCGGACGCCGAAGCCGGTGCCACCCTTGGGCACCACGCCCTCGTCCTTCTTGGACCAGGTGACACCGGCAATGTCGAGATGCGCCCAGGGCATGCCGTCGCGGATGAAACGCTTCAGAAACTGCGCGCCAATGATACTGCCGGCATTGCGATTGGCCGCGACATTCTTGACGTCGGCAATGTCGCTGTTGATCTCCTTGTCATAGCTGTCGCCCAACGGCATGCGCCATACCGGCTCACCGGTCTTGATTCCCGACCGGGTCAGGCGTTCGGCGAGTTCGTCGTCATTGCTGAAAAGGCCAGCCTGGTCGCTGCCCAGGGCGACAATGATGGCGCCTGTCAAGGTCGCCAGATCGACGATCAGGCGCGGCTTGGCGTGTTCCTGCGCGTACCACAGCGCGTCGGCCAGCACCAGCCGGCCCTCGGCATCGGTATTGATGACCTCGATCGTCTGGCCGGAAGCCGAGGTCACAACGTCACCGGGACGCTGCGCGCTTGCCGAGGGCATGTTCTCGACCAGGGCGATGATGCCGATCGCGTTGACCCGGGCCTTGCGGTTGGCCAGCACGGTCATCAGGCCGACGACGACGGCCGCACCGGCCATATCCCATTTCATGTCTTCCATTCCGGCGGCGGCTTTGATCGAGATCCCGCCGGAATCGAACGTCACGCCCTTGCCGACGAAGGCGAGCGGGGCCTGTTCCGCGGCCTCGGGAGCCCCGTTCCAGCGCAGCACCACCAGCCGTGCCGGCTGCGCGCTGCCCTGCGCAACGCCCAGCAACGCGCCCATGCCCAGTTTGTTGAGGCGCTTTTCGTCCAGAACCTCGACGGTCAGCCCCTTGCCGGCCAGGGCCTCACAGCGCTCTGCCAGTGTGACCGGGGTCAGCACATTGGCCGGTTCCGACACCAGATCGCGGGTCAGGCTCACCCCCTCGGCGACATGATCGTAACGTTCAAAGGCGTGGCGTGCCGCGTTATGGTCAGCCGACAGCAGGTGCAGTTTCTTGAGGGTCGGCTTTTTGTCCTTTTTCTGCGTCGTGCGGTATTTATCGAAGCGATAGGCGCGCAACTGGGCGCCCAGGGCGATCTGCGCGGCGACATTGGCGCTTGAGACGTCGGTGCTGGTGGCGGGCAATTCGACCGGGACAAAAGCGTCCTGGGCGCCGCTGGTTGCCAGGGCGGCGACGATCGCGGCCCCGAATCGCTGCCAGCTCAGGTCGGTGATTTTTTCCGCTTCGCCGAGGCCGACCAGCAGCAGCCGTTCAAGTTCGAGGTTTGCCGGGGCCAACAGGGTCAAGACGTCATCGGTCTTGCCGGCGAAGCGCGCGGCCTCCATGGCCCTGGTCACGGCGCCGCCGGTCCGTTCATCCAGGACGCGGCCGGTTTCGCTGAGCTGGCGGTTTTGGCCAACACCAAGGACGAGCGTTCCGGTTGCTGGCAACGTTGCCTCGGCAAATGTAATTTTCATCCTGTTTCCTTTCCCACGACGGCCGGCCGCACCGGCGTCTGTCTTCGATCATCGATAAAGGACGGCCGGTCGATGCTGTCAAGGCCGGCTATCCGGGGGACGCGGATGGATTTAACTTGCAGGGTTGGGGCGGCATTGCGATAACCCGGTCGCGAGACCGATGGGGTTCGCACCCGGGGACACGGGATGAGCCCCGGCGCGATCGGGGCGGCCGGCACCCGCGGTCTGTCAATCGCCGGGCGCCGCGGTCTCGAACCGGATTT
This sequence comes from Azospirillaceae bacterium, assembly GCA_031291675.1. Taxonomy (GTDB): domain Bacteria; phylum Pseudomonadota; class Alphaproteobacteria; order Azospirillales; family Azospirillaceae; genus JARLIO01. The sequence goes on along the minus strand of JARLIO010000006.1, from coordinate 50,666 downwards.
GCCCGGCTTGGATTTTGATCGGCCAGGGCTTCGATCTGAAAATAAAGTGGGTGCCACGGGCTGGCTGATGAAACGTTTGACCCTCTACCTGCTGCGCTCCCTGGCGATAACGACCTTGTTCGTCACCGCGTCGATGACCGCGGTGATCTGGTTGACGCAGTCGCTGCGCCTGATCGAAATCGTTATCGATGGTGGTGCCCCCTTCAGCCTTTTTCTGACCTTGATGGTGGTTGCGCTGCCGACCTTTCTGGCGACGGTGCTGCCGCTGGGGCTGCTGGCTGCGGTGGTGTTCACCTATAACCGCCTGCAGGCGGACAGCGAACTTGTGGTGATGCGTGCGGCGGGCCTGGGGCCCCTGGCCCTGGCCAAGCCCGCGCTGATCCTGGCGGTCGTGGTGACGGGGCTCACCTATTCCCTGACGTTGTTCATCGCCCCGGCGGCGAACCGCGAGCTGATCGCGCTGGAGCGTCTGGCCCGCAGCGAATATTCGACGGTGTTCATCCGCGAAGGCGTGTTCAATGATATGGATGTCGGCTTGACGATCTTCGTACGCGAGCGAACACCCAATGGCGAGATGCGCGGGATCCTGATCCACGATTCGCGACAACCCGCCGACCCGATCACGGTGATGGCCGAACATGGTGTGCTGGTCAATGGCGACGCCGGGACCCGTCTGGTGGTGTTCAATGGCACCCGCCAGGAGGTCGACCCCGTCACCGGTCGGCTGTCGCAATTGTTCTTCGATCGCTATGCGATCGATCTGCGCGTGCTGGAACCCCAATATGCGCCGCGATGGGTCGAACCGCGGGAGCGGACGCTCGAACAGTTGCTGCATCCCAACGTCAACGACGTCAATGATCAGAGCCATCTGCCGCAACTCTGGGCAGAGTTCAATCAGCGCGTCTCATCGCCGCTCTACGCGATCAGTTTCACCCTGATCGGCGTCGCCGCGCTGGTGTCGGGTGAGTTTAACCGCCGGGGGCAAAGCCGGCGGATCACGCTGACGATCGTCATGGTCGTGCTGATCCAGAGCCTGGGCCTGACCGTCATCAATGCCGCGGCCAAAAAGCCGCAAATCGTGCCCTTGATGTATGTCGTCAGCGCCGGCCCTGCCGCGATCGGGCTGGTCTGGCTGGTGATGCCGTGGGGACGTATGGGACGCCGGCGTCCTGCGGCGGCGGGGTAAAGGGATACGCCATGGCACTGACCGGAATCCTGTCCCGCTATATCGGGCGACAATTCGTCCTTTCGTTTCTGTTCCTGCTGTTTGCCTTTCTGTCGATCATCATGTTGATCGATCTGGTCGAAATGTTACGCCGCGCCGCGTCGCGCCCGGACGTGACCTTCACGATCGCGTTCGAGATGAGCCTGTTCAAGCTGTTGAACATCGGCCAGAAGGCCTTTCCGTTTGTGCTGCTGTTTGCGGGAATGTTCACCTTCTGGCGGCTGACCCGCAGTGCCGAACTGGTCGTTGCCCGGGCCGTCGGGGTCTCGGCGTGGCAATTCATGTTTCCGGTCATCGTCGGCGCCGGGATGATCGGCCTGCTGCTGATCGGCGTCATCAATCCGGTCGGCGCGATCCTCTACAGCCGTTACGAACAGTTGGAGAACCGCTATTGGCGCGGCATGTCGGGGTCCTTCAGCATCTCCCATTCCGGGTTCTGGGTGCGCCAGTTTGATGGCGATGATCAGTTCCTGATCCATGCCGAGACCCTGGATCCGGTGGCGCGGGAACTGCGGCCGGTCGTGGTGTTTCTGTACCATGGTGATGATGAGTATACCGGGCGCCTCGACGCCACCTCGGCGGTGTTGCAGCCGGGATACTGGGAGATCCGCAATGTCTGGCGCAACCTTCCCCACAAGGGTCCGGAGAAGGTCGACCGCATCCGGATTCCCACCGACCTGACCATGGAACGGATCGAGGAAAGTTTTGCTTCACCCGAGACCTTGTCATTCTGGAAGCTGCCGAGTTTTATCCGGACCCTTGAGCTCACCGGTCTGCCGACCGTCCGCCATCGCATCTATTACCAGTCTCTGCTGGCACAACCCCTGCTGTTCTGCGCCATGGTGATGTTCGCCGCGGCGTTCTCGCTGCGTCAGCAGCGCCGCGGTGGAACCATGACCATGATTGCCGGCGGCGTTCTGACAGGGTTCTGTGTGTTCTTGTTGACCGACGTCATCAAGACCTTCGGGTCGACCGAGGAAATCCCGATTGTCCTGGCCGCCTGGGGACCTGCCGTCAGTAGCCTGTTATTCGGGGTTGCGGTGTTGCTGCATCTGGAGGATGGATGATCAAAATCGGCACCTTCCGGATTTCAGGATCTTGATATGTCATGCCCGGCCCGCATCACGGTGGCGGCCGGTCCCGCCGTGATAGAGGATGGAAATGGATAACTGTCTGGTCCTACCGAATAAGCCGCCACCCGGAATCCAGGATGAAGTCTCGATGTCTGTCCCCGCGTCAATTGCTCCCCCTGTTGCGTCGTCATCGCTTCGCGCGATCCATCGTCGCACCGCCGCAACCCTGATTAGCGCCCTGGCAGCGCCGATGACCCTGGCGACCCTCGCCCTGGCCGTTGCCGCGGTGTCAACCTGCGTGTCGCCGCTGGGCGGCAGCGCCTGGGCAGCGTCCCGGACGATGGTGGCGCGGCCGGCCGCGAAGGCCCCGGCGGCCCCGTCATCGGCGCCCGCGGCGGGGCAGCCCGACGCGGCCGTCGAAAAGATCGCCGCGGTGGTCAATGACGAGATCATTTCGACGACGGACGTCGATGCCCGGGTCGATCTGGCTTTGTTGTCATCCGGTTTGCCCGACACCCCCGACAGCCGCGGACGGCTGGTTGCGCAGGTTCTTCGCGGTCTGATCGATGAGCGCCTTCAGATGCAGGAGGCCAAGAAGCTCGACATCAAGGTGAGCGACCACGAGGTCGACGAGGCGATCGGGCGGATCGCGGACCAGAACAAGATGAATCGCGCGCAGCTCGAGCAGCTTTTTGCCGATCGTCGGATCCCGCTGTCGACCCTGAAGGCCCAGGGCCGCGCCGCGCTGCTGTGGAACAAGGTTGTCATTCGCAAATTGCGGCCCTCGATCGAAATCGGCGACGACGAGGTCGATGCGGTGGTCAAGCGCATCCAGGCCAACGCCGGAAAATCGGAATATCTGGTTGCCGAGATCTTTCTGAGCGTCGACAAACCCGATCAGGATGAAGAGGTTCATCGTCTCGCCGACCGTTTGGCGGAACAGATCAGCAAAGGCGCCAATTTCGCCGCGGTGGCACGGCAATTCTCGCAGGCGGCGGGCGCCAATAACGGTGGTGATCTGGGCTGGATTCAAGCCGGTCAGTTGCCGGCTGATCTGGACACCGCGCTGCAAAATCTCCAGCCGGGCCAGATGTCGCGACCGATTCACGGCTTTACCGGCTATACGCTGCTCTATGTCCGCGACCGCCGGACCATCATGGCCGGCAATCCCGCCGATTCCAAGCTGACGCTGGCACAAATCGTCCTGCCGGTCACGGCCGATACCCCGGAAGTGATGCAGCGCGCCAAGGCCGCGGAAATCTCGCGAACCGTCCAAGGCTGTGACGCCTTCCGGGCACAGGCCAAGACGCTGGGCAGCGCGCAATCCGGCGATCTGGGCGTGGTTCGCGCCGGTGACCTGCCGGAGCGCCTGGGCGCTCTGGGGCTCGCGCTGCCGATCGGCAAGCCGAGCGAGCCGCTGGTTCAACCCTCCGGTGTTGTCGTGCTGATGGTTTGCGATCGGGTTCTACCGGTCAACGGTGCGCCTGACCGTGCCGCCATCTCCGAGGAACTGGGCGGTGAGCGCATGGATATGCTGCAACGGCGCTATATGCGTGATCTGCGGCAGGCCGCCTACATCGATCAGCGTATGTAATACCAGCCCGCCATGATCTTGACTCATGGCGGGCTGGTCCCGGTCGCGACGGCGACCGCGCGCCCCCGTGGCGCGGAGCCAAACGCCCGGATGGGCGCGCCGGCGCCTGAGCTTCGCTTTGATCGGTTACGATCAAAGCGGATTGGTATAATAACCGGTCGGTGCCGCGGGTGCGCCCGGATCCGCAAGAGGGAGGTCTCACAGGAGGTCCGATGAACACGCATTCCTTGCCGGTCGCGCTGACCATGGGTGAGCCCGCCGGCATCGGCGGCGAGTTGACGCTGATGGTATGGCGGCGGCGCGTCGATGCCGGGCTCCCGGTGTTTTTCGTGATCGATTGGCCGCAACGCCTGGCGGCCCTGGCACGGCGGCTGGGCTGGGATCTGCCGATTGAAGCCATCGCCGATCCCGAGCAGGCGCAGGGGGTGTTTGATCACGCGCTGCCGGTGTTGCCGACCACCGACGCGGTCGCTGGCGTCGCGGGCAAGCCCGATCCCGGTCAGGGGCGCGCCGTGCTGGAAAGCATCGATCGCGCCGTGATCCTGACCCGTCAGGGGCGCGCGGCGGCGATTGTGACCAATCCCATTCAGAAAAGCGTGCTTTACGATGCCGGTTTCGGGTTCCCGGGGCATACCGAGTATCTGGCGCACCTTGCCGGCATCGCGACCGAACCGGTGATGATGCTGGAAGGCGGGGGGGTCCGGGTGGTCCCGGTGACGATCCACATCGCGCTCAAGGATGTCGCCGGAGCCCTGACCCAAAGCGCGATCATCCATTGCAGCCGGGTCGCCGCGGCGGCGCTGCGACGCGATTTCGGGATCGCGCGGCCGCGCCTGACGATCGCCGCCCTCAATCCCCACGCCGGGGAGCAGGGGGCGTTCGGTCGGGAGGAAATCGATATCATTGCGCCGGCGGTCAAGGCCCTGCAGGACGAGGGCATCGATGCAGTCGGGCCGGCACCAGCCGACACCTTGTTCCACCAGCAGGCGCGCAGCGGTTTCGACGCGGCGATCTGCATGTACCACGACCAGGCGCTGATTCCCTTGAAGACCCTTGATTTCGATACCGGTGTTAATATCACGCTGGGGTTGCCGTTCGTGCGAACCTCGCCGGACCACGGCACCGCCTTGTCTCTGGCCGGAACCGGCCGGGCCAACCCGGCCAGCCTGATCCAGGCCCTGCGTAGCGCCGCGCAACTGGCGGCGCGCCGCCGTGCCGCGGCGTGACGATGAACGATGATATCGGTGATCGGCCGGCATCGCCGCTGGCGGCGCTGCCGCCGTTGCGCGAGGTCATTGCCCGCCATGATCTGGCGGCCCGCAAGGGGCTGGGGCAGCATTTTCTGCTGGATCTCAATCTGACCCAGCGGATTGCCCGGGTGGCCGGCGATTTCACCGGGGTTACGGTGATCGAGGTTGGTCCGGGGCCCGGCGGTCTGACCCGGGCACTGCTGGGGACCGGGGCGCGCGCCGTGGTCGCGATCGAACGCGATCGCCGTTGCATTGCGGCCTTGACCGATCTGGTGGACGCCTCGGCCGGTCGGCTCCGCGTGATCGAGGCCGATGCCCTGACCATCGATCCCGTGCAATTGGTTCCCGCGCCGCGGGCGATCGTCAGCAATCTGCCCTACAATGTCGGGACGCCCCTTCTGATCGGCTGGTTGAAGCAGATGCCGGCTTTCGTCAGCCTGACCCTGATGTTTCAGAAAGAGGTCGCCGACCGCATCGTGGCCGCCCCGGGCAGCAAGAGCTACGGCCGCCTGGCCGTGATCACGCAGTGGCAGGCCGTGGCCCGCCCCCTGTTCAACCTTCCGGCCCGTGCCTTCACGCCGCCGCCCCGGGTTGACAGTACCGTGGTTCATCTCGTGCCGGTGGCGCGGCCGGAGCCGGCACTGTTCGCGGCGATGGAGGCGGTGACCGCGGCGGCCTTTGGCCAAAGACGAAAGATGCTCCGCGCGTCGCTGCGCAGCCTGGGCGACGCCGAAGGTCTGATCGCCGCCGCCGGGTTGGTGCCGACCATGCGCGCTGAAGAGGTGCCGGTTGCCGGTTTTGCCGCGTTGGCCCGCCACTTCGCGGCAACAAGGACCGTCACGACGGCACGGCTCGACCCTGCGGCCCCGGGCGGGGACGGACCGGTCATGCCGGAAAGCGCCCCCTGAACCGCATCGGCGCCTTGCGCCGGCCGACCTGATCGGTCGACCGACCTTGGCCGATCGTCGCCGGCCGGCGTGTCACGCGGCCGGCAGGATCGCTTCGCGCAGGCGCTGAAACCGACCGGCGTCCCGGCCCGCACCCGACAGCGGGTCGGCAAGGGTTTCCAGCTCGGCGTCCAGTTCGGCCCAATCCTGTGGTTCCAGATGCGCCAGCGCTGCCGGAAACAGGATTTCGTTCTCAAAAGCCATGTGGACGCGCTGGAAGGTGAGATAGCTGTTGGCGGCGTCGACGAAGACGTTCCGCGCCATCGAGGCGTCCTCGATCAGCCGCTCGACCAGGGCCGCCAGGTCCCGGGTGAGTTTGGCGACCCGCTCATGTTCCAGGCTCAACCGGCCGACGAAAGCGGCCGAATCGGCATGGCGGCGCTTCAGGGCCGCGAAAATCAAGTCTTCCTTCGGATGATGGAAACGATCCGGATAATCTGCCATGTAGGCCAGAACAAGTTCCAGAAGCACGAGATCCGCGTCACCGCCGGATCGGAATTGCTCAACCTCACGTTCGATTAATCGCAACAGCCGACTAATAACGGCATGCTCTTCGTCGATAAGTTGCAGAATCTGTGCTGTCATGGCTTCATTCTCCCGCGGCAGATCGGCAATGTGGCGCCCCACAACCAGCAACAGCCAGCGACGCGACGCACCTTCGCACATGGCGCCGATCTTCGCGCGTCGCGACGGCGGGTGCCAAGTGCCGAGCGGGCGCAGGCAATTTTGCCGCAGCGCATCGAAGTCTTCTGTCGGTCACCACGGGCAGAGTGAGCGAACCGGAAGCGTCCGTCAATTGCTCGCCGATAGCGGTTCCCGCTGCGGGTGACCGGCGCACGCCCGGGGTCAGCGCTCGGCGACCGAGCGATGAATCAGGGTCACTGCCTGGCGATACAGGGCCGGGTCCAACAGGATCTGCCGGGCCACCCGGACATCCTGCATCACGTCATGTGGCCGCCACGGGCAGGCATCGCGCAGCCGGGTCAACGCCGCTTCATCCTCCGGTGACGCCATGCGCCAGGACGTCAGGGCGGCCGGAAGCATCAGGCCGCCGTCGCGCAGTCGCTCGAGGACGGTGTCGGCGTCGACACCGCTGGTGCAAATCTCCGGCACCACCCCTTGCCGGTTCAGCGTGTAGCCCGAGGGCGCCAGCAACCGCGCCCAGGTCACGAACAACTCGCCGTCATTGGGCAGGCGTGTCACCGTCTGGACGCTGCCCTTGCCAAAGCTGGTGGAACCGACCAGAACCGCCCGCCCCGAATCCTCCAGGGCCGCCGCGACGATCTCCGCGGCCGACGCCGACTTGTTGTCGATCAGCGCGACCATGGGCAATCCGCTCAGCATATCCTCGTCGGTGGCATCGAAATTCTGGTTGCTGTCGGGATGCCGACCGCGGGAGGCCGCCAGGCGGCCATGGCTGACGAACAGATCGGTAACGGCAATCGCCTGATCCAGCAGGCCGCCGGGATTGCCGCGCAGATCGAGAATCGCGCCGGCGATGGCCGTGTCCCGGTGGACGCCCGCATCCTTCACGGCATCGCGAACCTGGTCGGACGTGGCCGCATTGAAGCGGTCGATCTTGATCGTGATGACCGGGCCGTCGTCCGACACGGTCACCGTGGGGGTGATGATTCGCTCCCGCCGCAACACCACGATTCGTGTCGCCCCGGTCTGCGGCTGCCGCGGGGATTGCCCCGGAGGCTGCTCCGGAGACTGCAGGGTGAGGGCGGTGGTACTGCCGGGGATCCCGCGCAAGCGGTCGTGAACATCGTCGATCGCCAGGGTGTCGGTCGGAACGCCGTCGATCGCCGTCAGAATATCGCCTTCGGCGAGCCCGGCGCGCGATGCCGGGGTGTTGGGGATAACGGTATGGATCACCAGGTCCGCGCCGATTCGGTCGACGCTGAGGCCGATCCCACCATAGCCTTCGCGCAGAGCCCTGTCCGCATTGGCTTTGGTGGGCCCGGTATATCGGGAATAGGGGTCCAGGTCGGCGGTGATGCCATCGAACACGGTCTGATAGATCGTTTCGCTGTTGGCCTTTTGTAGCGCAGGCGACGTGGCACGGGCCCGATCGATCGCGCGGGCGATCAGGCTGGCCCAGCTTGGCGCGTCGTTGGGCGTCGGCACCCGATAATCGCCAATGATCCGGCCATCCTGGGTCAGCCGGAGGTTGCGCCCGGTCATTTCGGCACCGATCCGGTCGTCAATGTGGTGCAGGGCATTCAAGCCATCCACCGCCAGCATCGGGAGGTCGACCTTGTGCAGCGCCAGTTCGTCGATCCGACCCAGGGCCACGGCAAAGACCTGCTCGCCGAAGGTCGCGGTCTCATGGGCGGCGGAAGAGGGCGGTTCGGCGGCGCACCCGGCGATCAGCAGCAGCAGGGCGAGCCCGCTGAAGGCCCGGCGTCGGGCGGAGCCCCGTCGTGTTCCGTAAGGCGGCTGCGGCCGATCGTGGGTTGCGTCGCCTTTGGTGAAGGCTCGGCCCTTCGCGACTGAAGTCATGGTTTGATGCGCAGAGCCCATAATGTCCCAAGGACCGCGCCTTTGACGCGCGGCAGCAGAAAAAAGGTCAGGAGCAGGGTCAGCGGCAGCCATAGTGCCATGTGAACCCACACGGCCGGATGGGCGTTCTGTTCCAGGATCAGGATGCACGGCACGATGATGTGGCCAACCAACAGGATCGTGAAGTAGGGCGGCGCATCGTCCGACCGGTATTCCGCCAGCGCCAGCCGACATTGGCTGCATTGTTCCGCCACCGTAAGGTACCCCGTCAGCAGCCGGCCGACACCGCAACGCGGGCAGCGCCCGCGCCAGCCACGCCAAAGCGCCCGCGCCGTGGAGGCTCGGAGCGGGACAGCGGGCAGTGCGGATGGGGGGTTCGGGCTCATGGCCGATAGTCCTAGCATGACAGGACCCGTCGCGATGCAACATGAAAACACAGCTATACGGAAGTTCTAGGGCCGGCGGGAGCGCCGATCGCGCGGGGCAGGGTCGCGGGGCTCGCCGTTCTGCCCGCCTTCCAGCAACGCGAACACCATGCTGGCGATCAGCGGTTCGGCCTCGATCAAGCGCACCTTGACCCCGGTGCCGAGACGGTAGAGGCGGCCGTGGCGCCGTCCGACCAGGGCATGGCGCTGTTCGTCATGGTCGTAGAAATCATCGGGCAACGTGCTGATGGGCACGATGCCGTCGGAGCCGGTTTCGTCGAGGGTCACGAACAGGCCGAACCGGCTGACGCCACTGATCCGGCCGGTGAAGGTCGCCCCGACTCGACCGGACAGATAGGCCGCGGTGAACCGGTCGAGGGCGTCGCGTTCGGCCGAAGCGGCGCGTCGTTCCATGACCGAAATATGTTCGGCGGTTTCGCCCAGGCGGTCGTCGTCGGCACTGTCGCTGCCGCCGGGACCGAGATCAAAGGCATGGATCAAGGCGCGGTGGACCAGAAGGTCGGCATAGCGGCGGATCGGCGAGGTGAAATGGGCGTAGCGCGCCAGGGCCAGGCCGAAATGGCCGATATTGTCGGTCTGGTACACCGCCTGGGCCTGACTGCGCAGGATGACCTCGCTGACCAGCCGGCTTTCCGGAGTCTTTGCCGCCTTGTCGAGGATCTGGTTGAGATTGCTGGCGCGCAGGACCTGGCCTTTGGGCATGCTGTAGCCCAGTGAGCCCAGAAAGTCGCGCAGCGTCTCGAGCTTGCCGGCCTCGGGTTCGGCATGAACCCGGTAGACGCAGGGGCGTTGGCGTTGTTCCAGCGCGGTCGCAGCGGCAACATTGGCGCAGATCATGAATTCTTCGACCAGGCGGTGGCTGTCGAAGCGTGGCCGCGGCTCGATCGCGCCGACCGAACCGTCCGGGGTGAGCCGCACCTGGCGCTCGGGGAGGTCGAGGTCCAGGGTGCCACGCCGCCGGCGCGCCGCCGCCAGTGTCGCGAAGGCGCGATAGAGCGGTGCGATGACGGGTTCAGCCAGAGGGCCCGTGACATCATCGGGGGCCCCGTCATGCGCTTTCTGGACCTGGCCATAGGTCAGACGCGCCGCGGAGCGCATCAGGGCGCGGCGAAACACGAAACGGCGCAGCTGTCCGTCATCGCCGATCCACATCTCGGCGGCGAGGCAGGCACGATCCTCGCCGGGACGCAGCGAACACAGGTCGTTGGACAGGGCTTCGGGCAGCATCGGGACCACCCGGTCGGGGAAATAGACGGAATTGGCCCGTTCCCGCGCGGCCCGGTCGAGCGCCGAGCCGGGCCGGACATAGAAGGCGACATCGGCGATCGCAACCAGCAAATGCCACCCGCCGGGATTGGCCGGGTCGGGATCCGATTCGGCCCAGACGGCGTCGTCGAAATCGCGGGCGTCATCGCCATCGATCGTCACCAGCGGGATGGCGCGCAGATCCTCGCGATGGTCGAGCCGCGGTGCCGGCGCCTGCGCCGCCTCTTCGATCGCCGCGGCGGGAAACCGGATCGGCAGGCCGGCGCTATGGATGGCGATCAGGCTGAAGGCGCGCGGTTGCCGGCTGTCGCCTAGGCGTTCGATGACCCGGGCCTGTTTGAGCCCGAGCCGACTCGACGGCAGCAATTCAGCCAGGACCAGCTCACCCGGCTCCGCGCCCGCGGTTTCGGCCGCGGGCACCGCCAACTCGGCGCGCGCCCGTTTGTCGATCGATTGCAGGCGCGCGCCTTCGGGGCCGAAGCGAAACACGCCGACGATGGTCGCGGCGCTGGCCGGGTCGAGTCGGCGCAGGGTATGGCCGAGATAATTGCCCGCGGCGACCCGGGTCAAACGCGCCAGCACCCGATCCCCCGGCGCCAGGGCGGGGTGGCCGCGACGCTCCGGCTGCAGGGTGATCCGCGGCGGCGCCTCTTCGCTCAGCCAGGTCAGAGGTCGGGCCACCAATTCGCCGTCGCTGTCGGGTCCGAGGATCTCGATGACCGTGACCTCGGGCAGAGAGGCCGGTGGCTGCACCCGGCGGCCGCGACCGCGCTCGACGCTGCCATCATCCTGCAACGTGCGCAGCAAGGTCTTCAGCAGGACCCGGTCTTCGCCCTTGATCTGGAAATGACGGGCGATTTCGCGCTTTCCCACCGCGGTTGCGCTGGCCTGGATGAAGGCCAGGACCTGGGCGCGGGTTGGGAAAGGCGCCGGTGTCCGACCAATCACGATGGCGTAACGCTACGCCGCTTGGCCGGGGCTCGCTTTCGGGGCGCCGCGTCTTCTTCGATAGCCGCCGCCTTTACCGCTTCCGGTTCGGCCGTGGCGCTGGCTGCGCGCTTGCGCGCGGGCTTCACCGGGGCGTCGGCTGTGGTCCCGGTCGCGGTCGCGGCCGGTTTGGCCGCCTTGCGGGCGCGTGCCGGCTTGGCCGGGGCATCCGGGGTGTCGGCTTCCGGCACGGGCTCGGCCGCGGCGGCCTTGGTGCGGCGGGCTGCCGGCGCCTTGGCCGGCTTTTCCGCGGTGGCCGCCTTGGTGCCTTTAGCGCCCTTGGTGCTCGCCGCCTTGGCTGCGATCAGCTCGACCGCCTGGGCCAGGGTGAATTCCTCGGCCGCCTGCCCGCGTGGCAGTGAGGCCATGATCTTGCCGTGACGGACATAGGGCCCATAGCGGCCACTGTGCAGGCTGACCGGTTTGCCATCCTTGGGGTGATCGCCCAGGACCTTGCCCGGGGCCGCGGCCGCCTTGCCCTTGGCCTCGGCCAGCAGCACCACGGCGCGATTAAGCCCGATTGTCAGCACGTCGTCGTCGGCCGCCAGGGACTTGTATACGGTGCCGTGCTTGAGATAGGGGCCGAAGCGGCCGATACCGGCGGTGATCGCCTCCTGCGTTTCCGGGTGGGTCCCGACATCACGGGGCAGGGCCAGCAGGCGCAGTGCGGTATCGAGGTCCAGATCGACGATGGCCAAGCCGCGGGGTACCGAGACGCGCTTGGGCTTCGGCGGCTTGTTGTCCTTGTCTTTGCTCTTGCCTTTGGCGGGCTTGGCCTCTGGCTTGGCTTCCGGGGGCTCCTCGCTGCCCGGCAGCGGACCGAGCTGGATATAGGCGCCGTAAGGTCCGCGGCGGACCGAAACCGGGAGCCCGGTATCGGGATCCGGCCCCAATTCGCGCGGCCCGTCGGCGAGACCGCCATCGGCGCCATCCTCGCCCGGGACCGCCAGCGGCCGGGTGTAGCGGCATTCCGGGTAGTTGGAGCAGCCAATGAAGGCGCCGGTCCGGCTGAGCTTGAGGCCGAGTCGCCCCTTGGCGCATTGCGGGCAGACGCGAAGGTCGCGTCCTTCCGTCGACGGAAAGAAGTGGGGCCCCAGTTCGGCATCAAGCGCATCGATGACCTGGGTGATGGTCAGTTCGCGGGTGCCATCGACGGCCGTGGAGAAATCCCCCCAGAAGTCGCGCAGCATGGTCTTCCAGTCGAGGCGACCATCGGAGACATCGTCAAGTTTGGTCTCGAGTGCCGCCGTGAAGCCGTATTCGACATAGCGCTCGAAGAAGCTGGCGAGGAAGCTGGTGACGAGGCGGCCGCGGTCTTCGGGGACGAAGCGCTTCTTGTCGAGGCGCACATAGCTGCGATCCTGCAACACCTGGAGGGTGCTGGCATAGGTCGAGGGGCGGCCGATCCCCAGCTCCTCCAGCTTTTTGACCAGACTGGCCTCGGTGTAGCGCGGCTGGGGCTGGGTGAAATGCTGGTTGGGTTTGACGGCGTTGGTCCCCAGCGCGTCATGGACGGCGAGCGCCGGCAGGCGGCGTTCCTTGTCATCATCGCTGTCGGTGTCGGGGCCCTGGGCGTCGGGCTGATCGTCGCGACTTTCCTGATAGACTTTCAGGAAGCCCTCGAAGGTGACGATAGAGCCCGTGGCGCGCAGGATGATCTCCTGGCCCGGGGAGGCGATGTCAACGGCGACCTGATCGAGCACCGCCGACGCCATCTGTGAGGCGACGGTGCGTTTCCAAACCAGGTCATAGAGCCGGAGTTCATCGGATTCGAGGTAACGCGCGACGTCTTCGGGGCGGCGGAACAGGTCGGTCGGCCGGATCGCCTCGTGGGCCTCCTGGGCGTTCTTGGTCGTGGTCTTGTAGTGACGTTGACTGTCAGGCAGGTAGGCATTGCCGTAGGTGCCCGCGATCAGCGAGCGGACCGCACCGATGGCTTCCTGGGACAGTTGCACACCGTCGGTTCGCATATAGGTGATCAGGCCGACCGTCTCGCCGCCGATGTCGCAACCTTCGTACAGCTTCTGCGCGGTCCGCATGGTTCGGGTCGCCCCGAATCCCAGCTTGCGCGAGGCTTCCTGCTGCAGGGTCGAGGTGGTGAAGGGCGGCCAGGGATTGCGCCGCGCCTGACGGCGGTCGACGCTGGCCACGGCGAAGGACTGCGCGCGGACGCGGGCGGCGGTGGCCTCGGCGGCACCCTGTTCGCCGAGAGCGAACTTTCCCAGTTTCTTGCCGTCCAGCTCGATCAGGCGGGCGGTGAAGGGGACGCCGGCGGGGGTCACGAAGGTGACCTCAATGCTCCAATATTCCTGGGGCTTGAAGGTCTCGATCTCGGATTCGCGTTCGCAGACCAGGCGGAGGGCCACCGACTGGACCCGCCCGGCCGAGCGCGACCCGGGCAGCTTGCGCCACAGGACCGGCGACAGGGTGAACCCGACCAGGTAATCGAGCGCGCGGCGCGCCAGATAGGCGTCGATCAGCTCACGGTTCAGCTCCCGCGGGTTGCGCATCGCGTCCAGGACGGCGCCCTTGGTGATCTCATTAAAGGTCACCCGGCGGACATCGACGGCATTGAGCAGCTTGCGGTCGCGTAGAACTTCCTGGACGTGCCAGGCGATCGCTTCGCCCTCGCGATCCGGATCGGTTGCGAGAAAGACATGCTTGGCGCCACGAATGGCCTGGGCGATCTCGTCGATGTGGCGTTTGGAGCGATCGCCCAGCTCCCACGACATCGCGAAATCCTCATCCGGCCGAACCGAACCGTCTTTGGCGGGAAGATCGCGGACATGACCGTAGCTGGCGATGACGGTGTAGTCATCGCCGAGATACTTGTTGATGGTCTTGGCCTTTGCCGGCGATTCGACGATAACGACGTTGCTGCCAGACACCTGGGCGTAGCCCTTCTGCATGACGCTTGCGAAGCGACGACAATGCGGACGCTGCGCAAGCCTGCTTGAAACGAACAGTTGCACAAACCCCCGATGGGGGCTTGCAGGACGGGGATCAGATCAGGTTGACCAGATTGCCCGGTTGCCGCTCCAGCTTCCCGGCAAGCTCCAGCTCCAGTAACACCATCAAGACCACCGGGGCAGACAATTGGCACCCCCGGACCAGTTCGTCAACCGTCACAGGGCTGTGGCTTAATCCTTGCTCAATGAGGGCACGGGCCGCGGCCAGGGTCGTGTCGTCGATGGGCGCCGGGACAATGGGGACAAATCCGCGGTTTTCGGGCTCCTCGAGCAGCGGTGCGCTGCGGCTGAGTGCCGCGATGACATCCTCGGCGTTTTCTGTCACGACGGCACCCTCGCGCAACAGATTGTTCGTCCCCTGACAGCGCGGATCAAGCGGGGAGCCGGGAACGGCGAACAGTTCCCGGTTCTGGTCGAGCGCCAACCGGGCGGTGATCAGCGAGCCGGACTTCAGCGCTGCCTCGATGACGACCACGCCCAGCGCCAGGCCGGAGATAATTCGGTTGCGGCGCGGGAAATGACGGGCCTGTGGCGCGGTTCCCAGCGCGGTCTCGGCAACGACCACGCCCTGTTCGACGACGCGCCGGTACAAATCGGCATTCTCTTCGGGATAGACGATGTCGACGCCGCCGGCGAGGACGGCAGCGGTGCCGGTTCGCAGACTGCCGCGATGGGCATGGGTATCGATGCCGCGGGCCAGTCCCGAAACCACCAGGAAGCCGGCATCGCCCAGTTCGCGCGCCAGTTTTTCGGCGATCTTGCCGCCATTGGTCGAGGCATTGCGGGCGCCGACGATGGCGATGGCCCGGCGCGTCAGCAGGGCGGGGTGCCCCAGGACCGACAGGATCGGCGGCGCGTCATCGATCAGGCGCAGCGCGGCCGGATAGTCAGGCTCGCACGCCGCGATCAGGCGGGCACCGGCCTTGGCATGGCCCTCCAACTCGCGCCGGATCTCCGCCTTGGCGGGAACCACCAGGGGCTTGGCACGACCGCCGCGCCGCGCCAGGGTCGGCAGCGCGTCGAGCGCCGCGGCGGCGCTGCCGAATTGCTCGATCAGGCGGAAAAAAGTGATCGGCCCGACATTCTCGGTTCGGATCAAACGCAACCAGTCAGTGCGTTCAGCGTCATTGAGGGAGCGAATCGTCATGCAACCAGCCTTGCCAGCAACCCGGGTGGTCCGTCAAGGCCGATGATCAGCGGCGCCGATGCGTCATCCTGGCGGGGCCGGGGATCACTTGGGTGGGGAAACGACCGTCCGGGCGCCGCGGCTGATCCGGGGCTCGGTGCCGGCGATCAGACGGCGGATATTGGCGTCATGGCGGATGAACACCAGGACCGCGATGAAACTGGCCAGCGCGCCCTGGGCGCTATCGCCAAAGATGAAGGCGAGCGGGATCGCCGCGGCGATCGCGACCAGGGCGGACAGCGAAGAAATCCGCACCAGCGCCGCGGTCGCCAGCCACAAGACGCAGGCGGCGATGCCGACCGGCCACCGTGTCACCAGCAGCACGCCGATCGCGGTGGCAACGCCCTTGCCGCCGCGGAAGCGGAGCCAGACTGGGAACATATGGCCCAGCATGGCCCCGGCACCGGCCAGCATGGCCAGGTCGGCATACCCGGTTATCCAGCCGGCCAACAGACTGGCCAGGGCACCCTTGCCACTGTCGAGCACCAGCGTCGCCGCGGCCAGCGGCTTGTTGCCGGTGCGCAGCACGTTGGTTGCGCCGATATTGCCGGAACCGATTCGCCGGATATCGCCGTAGCCGGCCAGATAGGACAGCACCAAGCCAAAGGGCACCGAACCCAGCAGATAACCGCCGACCAGGGACGCCAACAGGACCGGCAGCGGCAATCCGAATATTGTTGCGGAGAGGGACAGCGTGATATCCGACATCGGTTCAGCCTTGACGATCGACAAGCACGGGCCGGGCGATGCCGGTCATCACGAGGCGTCGAAGACGATGCGGCCATCGACAATGGTGCGAACCGCCCGGCCCATCAGCGGGCGTTCATCGAACGGGGAATTCCGCGTCTTGGAGCGGAACTGGTCGACATCGACGCGCCAGGGGATATCGGGATCGAAGATGACCAGGTCGGCGGCGGCCCCCGCGGCCAGACGACCGAGCGGCAGACCCAGGATATCGGCCGGGCGGCGGGTCATCAGATCCAGGCCCTGCAGCAGGCTGAGATGGCCGCGATGCACCTGCTCCAGCACCAGCGGCAGCATGGTTTCCAGGCCAATCGCCCCCGGCAGGGCCTGTGCGAACGGGACACGCTTGCTGTCCTGGTCCTGCGGGGTGTGGTCGCTGGCGACCGCATCGATGGTGCCGTCGCGCAGCCCCTCGACGATCGCGCGCCGGTCCATCTCGCCGCGCAACGGCGGCGACAGCCGGGCGAAGGTGCGGTATTCACCGACATCGACCTCGGTCAGGGCGAAATAGAACGGCGCGGTGTCGCAACTGACCCGCAGGCCGCGACGTTTGGCGCGGCGGATCGCCTCGACCGCTTCCCCGGTCGAAATGTGCGCGGCGTGATACCGGGCACCGGTCAGTTCGACCAGGCGCAGGTCGCGCTCGATCATGATGACCTCGGCTTCGCGCGGAATTCCCGCCAGGCCCAGACGGGTGGCAACCTCACCGGCATTCATCACGCCGCCTTCAGCCAGCCGCGGTTCCTCGGGATGCTGCACGATCAGAAGGTCGAAGGTCGAGGCATAGCTGAGGGCGCGGCGCATCACCAGGGCGTCGGCGACGGCATGGCCGCCGTCGGTGAAGGCAACCGCGCCGGCCCGGGCCAGCAGGCCCATTTCGGTCAGGTCGACGCCGGCCAGTTTCCGGGTGATCGCGGCATAGCAAAAGATCTTGACCAGCTTGGCCTCACGGGCGCGGCGGGCCACGAACTCGACCCCGGCCTCGTCATCGATCACCGGTTCGGTGTGAGGCAGCATCGCCACCGCGGTGATGCCGCCGGCGGCCGCGGCACGGCTGGCCGACAGGATGGTTTCCTTGTGCTCCTCGCCGGGCTCGCCGATCGTGACCCGCATGTCGACCAAGCCCGGGGCCAGGCACAGACCGCCCAGATCGATCGCGTCGACGCCGTCGGGCAAACCGTCATTGAACAGCGTCGGGCCGCAGTCGAGGATCCGGGAGCCCTCGGTCAGCAACGCGCCGGGAGCGTCAAGCCCGGTGGCGGGATCCAGCAGGCGGGCGTTGAAATAGGCGGTACGTCGGGTGTTGGGCACAGGAAATCTCACGGGAAACGGGGACAAACCGGAATGTCGGGATCGTCAGATCGTGGCACGGGCACGTTGGGTCAGAAGCTCGAGGCAGGCCATGCGGATCGCCACGCCCAGTTCGACCTGTTCCAGGATCATGCTGCGGTGAATGTCGTCGGCCAGTTGCGAATCGATTTCGATGCCGCGATTCATCGGACCGGGATGCATGATCAGGGCATCGGGCTTGGCGGCCCGCAGCTTTTCGTAGTCGAGGCCGAAGAAATGGAAATATTCCCGGATTGAGGGGATATAGCGCCCGCTCATCCGTTCGGTCTGAAGCCGCAACATCATGACGATGTCGGCATCCTTGAGCCCGCCCGCCATCGTGGCATGAACCTCGACCCCGAGGCGCTCGATCTCGACCGGCATCAGGGTCGCGGGCGCGACGACCCGGACCCGGGCCCCCATCGCGTTGAGCAGATGGATGTTGGAACGTGCCACCCGGCTGTGCAGGATATCGCCGCAGATGGCCACGATCAGTCCCTCCAGATGGCCGCGGCGGCGGCGGATGGTCAGGGCATCCAGCAGGGCCTGGGTCGGGTGTTCGTGGGCGCCGTCGCCGGCATTGATGACGGCGCAGTTGACCTTTTGCGCCAGCAGGCTGACCGCCCCCGAATCGGGATGGCGGACCACCAGGACGTCGGGATGCATCGCGCTGAGCGTCAGCGCGGTGTCGATCAGGGTTTCTCCCTTTTTCACCGAGCTGGCGGAAACCGACATGTTGATCACGTCACCGCCCAGACGTTTGCCGGCCAACTCGAACGAGGTCCGGGTGCGCGTGGAGTTCTCGAAGAACAGGTTGATCACCGTGCGTCCACGCAGCACGGCGGTCTTTTTGTCGGGCTTGCGGTTCTGCGCGACATAGGTATCGGCGCGGTCGAGGATCGACGTAATGGCTTGCCGCGGCAACCCCTCGATACCGAGAAGGTCGCGGTGCGGAAACACCGGCAGCGCCCTGGAGTCGCTGCCGGGGAGGGGGATCTCGGCGTTCATAAGGCCGGGAGTATAGAAGGACGTCCGCTGCCGGGCAATCAGGCGCGGGGCGCCGCGGCAATTCTCATCAGGCGATGCGATCGGGCCAACGGGGATCCGGTGGGTCCGGCGATCCGGTTGCCGCGGCCTCGGCCCGCAGCCAGCGGTGAAAGGCCGCAACCTTGGGCCGTTCCAGCGCCCGCGGCGGACAGACGAACCAGTGGGTGATGTCGACCGTGAGGGCCAGTTCGAAAGGCCGGACCAGGCGTCCGGCAGCCAGATCGTCGGCGCAGATCACGCTTCGGGCCAGGGCGATGCCGTGGCCCGCGACCGCGAGCTGGATCACCAGGCTCGAATCGGTGAATTGCGGGCCCCGGCCGGTATCGACATCGGCGACCCCGGCGACGCGCAGCCAATCGGCCCAGTCCACTTCGAAATCGTCGTGCAGCAGGGTGAAATGGCGCAGATCGGCGGGCGCGCGCAGCGGGATCGGTCCCTGCAGCAGGGCCGGACTGCACACCGGGAACACCTCGTTGCCAAACATCCGTTCGGCGTAAAGACCGGGCCAGCCGCCGCGGCCAAAGCGAATCGCCACGTCGACATCCTCGCGGGTGAAGTCGACCCGATGCGACGAGGTCTGCAACAGCACGTCGATTTCGGGATGGGCGGCCTGGAAGCGGGGCAGGCGCGGCACCAGCCAGCGCGCGGCAAAACTGGAATAGGTGCTGACGGTCAGGCGCCCGCCATGATCGCCCCCGGTTGCCAGCCGGGTGGCGTCGGCGATCTGCTGCAGGCCGCCCTGGACGCCGGGCAGAAACTGGCGGCCGGCCTCGGTCAAGGTCAGGGCGCGGTTGAGCCGCCGGAACAGGGCGATGCCGAGCCAATCCTCGAGCGCCTTGATCTGGTGGCTGACCGCGGCCTGGGTCACATGCAGTTCGTCCGCAGCCCGGGTGAAGCTGAGATGGCGCGCCGCGGCTTCGAAGACGCGTACGGCATTGAGCGGCGGCAGACGGGTGGCCATCGAGAGATCTTACATTAGGAAAACTAATTCATTCTATGAGAAAGGGTCTTTTGTCAGCAAGCCCGGAATCAGTGATGATCCGCGGGACATCGGGAATTTTCCGATGCCATGATCCAGAGCGATCACATAAGGAAATCACATCATGACGGCCACTGTGGAACGGGATTTCCGGGTGTCGGCGGGCGGGCTTGTTGCGCGGTTGTCTCGGCGGTTGTCGCGGGGATTGATCAAATGGACCGACACGATGCTGGCGTGGCAGGCGCACCGGCGGCAACTTCGGCATCTCGCCAGCCTCGACGATTGGCTGCTCCGTGACATCGGTCTTCGCCGTGGCGATGTCGAGCGCGTGATTCGTGATCCGCGCGGCCGGTGATCAACCTTCCGGGGCGTGGAGCGCCACCCTCGTCGGCGCACGGCGCGCGTCGCACGCTGTCAGAGGCGGGTTAGCGGTCCCGGTCGTCGTCGTCCGGCGCCGGGCGGCTCAGCAGGTCGAGACAACCCTGCAGGATATAGGCCGCGGCCATCTTGTCGACGACTTCGGCGCGGCGTTTGCGCGTCATGTCGGCTTCGATCATCATCCGGGTGACCGCGCTGGTCGACAGGCGTTCATCCCAGAACGTGATTTCCGGTTCGCCGCCGAGCAGGTCGGCGCGCGCCAGCAGATTGGTGGCAAACTGCCGGGCCGATGTCGCCGACGGACCTTCGCTGCCATCCATATTGATCGGCAGCCCCAACACTAGGCCACCGACCTCGCGTTCGGCGATGATGCGGCCGAGCTGCCGGGCGTCCTCGGTGAATTTGGTCCGGCGGATGGTCGTGATCGGCGAGGCGACGACCAGGCCGGGATCGGAAATCGCCAGCCCGATGGTTTTGCTGCCGAGGTCAAGGCCCAGCAGACGTCGGCCACGCGGCAGCAGCGCGCGCAGCTCTTGGGGGGTGTGAATTGCCATCGCTCAGCATTTACCCGAAATCGCGCCGGGATGCGAGAGGCGTCGACCCGCGCCGGATCGCGATTCGCGCCGGATGGGCGCTGCGGTGCCGTGTCATTACCGCGGATCTCCGGGTTCGCGTTCGCAACATAAAAACGATCGGCCCGTGTCTCCCGCGTGATGGATCGCCAGTATCCGCGAAAAAGAAACGCGAATCCGGCGGTGGCGTTGTTGAATTGTGGGTGCGATACCGTATCGAAGCGAGGGTCATCGCTTTTCAAAATGCGGCAAAAGGCGCAGAATAATCACGGAAATTGTGGGGACTGGCGGCGTGGTCATCCGATGGACGCTTGCCGGTGCCGCGGTTCTGGCTGGTGCCGATCCTGCAGCCGGTGTGGCAACAGGTGTCGAGGGAGGCGCGGGCAATGACAATCAGAACGATCCTGGCCCATCTGAACGGTGGTGACGGCGATGTCGCGGTGTTGAACGCGGCCTATGCCGTGGCGCGCCGTTTTGAGGCACATATCGATGTCCTGGCGGTTCAGCCGGCAGCGGGCACGGCCGCTGCGGTCCTGACCCATGGCATGTTCCTGTCGCTGGGTGGCCACATCATCCAGAATGTCGAGCAGATGGCGCGCGAGGGCATTCGTCGCGCGCTGCACAGCTTTCGCGACTGGAAAGCGCTGATCGACGCCGAGAAGCCGCGCTTTCCCGGTGTCGTCGCCTGGCATCTGGTCGAGGGGGATCCCGATGCGGTGCTGGTTCGTTTTGGCCAGGTCGCCGATCTGGTCGTGATCGGTGGCGCGGAGGCGGATCAGACGTCACGCGTGCCCGCGGCGGCCGAGGCCGCCCTGTTCGGTACGGCGCGCGGTGTCCTGCTGGTGCCATCGGGCACCGTGCTCGATCTCGCCAAACCGATGATCGTCGCCTGGAACGGCAGTATCGAGGCGACGCGGGCGCTGGCGGCGGCGCTGCCGCTGTTGCGGCTGGCGCCACGGGTCATCGTGTTCGCGGCCGGCCCCAGCCTGCCGGCCAGTGCGCCGGTCGATCGGGTTGCGGCCTATCTGGAGCGGCACGGCGTCGTGGCGGAGAGTGTCCACCACGACAGCGAGGGCAGCAATGTCGCCAATGAGTTGTTGCAGCTTGCCACGGGGGTTGGGGCCGGGCTGGTGGTGCTCGGCGCCTTCACCCATGGCCGGATGCGCCAGATGCTGTTGGGCGGCGTCACCCGCAATATGCTGGCCAATGTCAGCATTCCGATCCTGATGGCGCATTGAGATCGGGTGGGTCGGAAGGCTGAGGGGAGGCGGCGGATCGAGCCCCGGGACGGGCGCTATCGATGATCGGCAGCGATCTGCGCCGCCTGGTCGAGCAGGACCTGAGCGAAACGGTCGGCGCCCTGGGTGTTTTGCCAAGCGTCCGCCGCAGCCAGAGATCGTTGGGCCTGCGCGGTGAAATTGCCCTGCAGCCGCTCGACCGCCGCCGCGATCCCCGGGACCGTCCAATCGGCAAAAGTCTCGTGACCGCCATTCCATCGTCTGACGAAATCGGCAGCCCCCGTCGCCGCCGGAACAATAACGGGGATCGCCCCGGCGACCGCCTCCGTCACAATGGCCGAATGATTGGCGGGCCCTGAGAGCGGGTCGTCGGGCGCCATCAGAATATCGCAGGACTGCAGCAATGCCTGCCACTGTCCGGGCGTCACCGGACCGATCTCGACTTCGGCCCCCAGCCCGCGCAGTGTTTCGGCCGCACCACTCTGTTCCAGGTCAAATCCTGAATCGTGCACCAGCACGCTCAATGTGGCATCGCGCTGGCGCAAGGCCTGGGTCAACGCCACCAGATGATCAATGCCCTTCTCCGGGCGTTGGTGGCCGAGAAAGCCGATCCGACGACATTCCGTGCGCAGCCGCGGCTCACCGTCAAAGGGACAGGGCAGGACGGTTACCGGGCGATCGAGCGCTATTCCCGCACTCCGCGCCGGCGCGTCATCCTGGGCCCCGAACAGAACGCGCGCATCGGGCGGCATCCGCCGCGACGCAAAGCGCAGCATCGAGGCGATCAATGACGCTCCCTTGGCATTGATACCGCTGTGGGAGCCGAACAACAGCACCGAGACCGGACGGGCCTACGGCTTGAGGCTTTCCAGGAATTTGGCAACGGCCAGCAATTGGCTATGGCAGGTCGAATGCCAGAGCATGACGTCGCCAGGTCCCGTGACGATTCGGGAGAGCGTCTTCGCCAGCATTTCGGCGTTCCAAAACAAATTCTCCATCCAATTGCACAAGGGATCATTGGAATGGTTGGTCGCCGGGTGGTTTTCGAACACCGGCGTCGCGTCAAGCTCGCTGACCAGCTTGGCATCAAGCCCACGATGGGTCAGCAGGTGCGTTTCAATGCCGTTGCGACGAAAGCCGCCCAGCAGGGCCCGGTTGAGACTGAGATGGTGGCCGGCAGCCCAGGTGAACCCGGGATCGCAGATCAGTACCGACATGTTTCATTCCCCTGACATGACGCGAGAAACATTCTGTCTCCCGGGCGCGAAGCCTACAGCGACGGCAAGGGCGCTGTCTCAACAATGGGGGGAGAATAGCATTACAATTTAAACCTATAATCGAGCAGGCGCCGCCGGTGCCCCGTTCGGCTAAAGAGCGGCCCCGCCGGGTCTGGTCACGCGCGCGGCAGGCCCGTGGCGCCAGCGGATCAGATGATTATTCCCGGGACAGCGTGCCGGGTCTGGTTGTGACACCGTGGAATCGGCCTGATTTGACGGCCGAAGCCACAGGAGACGGACAGCCGGTACTCAGGGCCGCTCAGCGGCCAGCGCCCGGTCATAGGCGGCGCGCGCCGCCGGGAAGCATTCCAGCGCCCGGGGCAACACACCCTGCACGACCGAGATCGCAACGCCATAATTGGTCATCGGGATGCCCTGGTCGGTGGCCTGGTTGAGCCGGCACAGGATCTGCTTGCGGTTGGCCATGCAGCCGCCACACTGGACCACCAGATCATAGGGCGACAAATCGGCGGGAAAATCGCCACCGGCGATATTGTCGACCTCGAGCCGGCCGCCGGCGAACTGGCGCAGCCAGCGCGGGATTTTGACCCGGCCGATATCATCGGCCAGCGGATGGTGGGTGCAGGATTCGGCGATCAGCACCCGGTCCCCGGGGCGCAGGCGGTGGATGGCGGCCGCGCCTTCGGCCAGCCGGATCAGGTCCCCTTTGAGGCGGGCCATCAGGATCGAGAAGGTCGTCAGCGGGATATCGGGCGGCGTGTCCGCTGCCGCCTTCAGCACCACCTGGGAATCGCAGACGACCAGTCGTGGCTTGCGCGCCAGCCCGGCAAAGGCGTCGCGCAGTTCGCGCTCCTTGACGATCAGGCAGGTGGCATCGCTATCCAGACAGTCGCGGATCGCCATGACCTGGGGCAGGATCAGCCGACCCTTGGGCGCGCCCAGGTCGATCGGGACCACCAGAATGACCAGATCGCCCGGGCGCAGCAGATCACCCAGCAGATGCGGCTCCTGCATGCCGCCCTGGTCGGCGCCTTGGGGCACCAGCCCGGCAATCATCGTCTTGAGCGCGTCGATCCGGGTCCCGCGGATCGCGGAGACCGCAATGTGAGGGACCTGATCGCGGTCGAGCCGGTCGCGATCGGCGGCGTCCGGCGCGGCGGCGCCGTTGCTGTCGGACAGATCGCACTTGTTGAAGGCGATGCAGAACGGCGTCGCCTTGTCGCGCAGCAGGTCGATCAGGCCCTGTTCGAAGTCGCCCAACCCTTCGGGGCCGGCGACGATCACCGCGACATCGGTCCGTTCCAGACAGCGCGCCGTCTTCTCCATGCGCAGCGCGCCCAGCGCCCCGGTATCATCGATGCCGGCGGTGTCGATGAACACCACCGGTCCGACCGGCGCCATTTCCATCGATTTCTCGACCGGGTCGGTGGTCGTCCCCGGCACCTCCGAGACGATCGCGATCGATTGCCCGACCAGCGCGTTGATCAGGCTCGATTTGCCGACATTGCGCCGGCCGAACAGACCGATATGGAGGCGCAGCCCCTTGGGGGTTTCCTGCATCGTGGTACCCTCATCAACAAAGTCCAAGATCGTGCCCGGGGGCCCCGGGCAACCGTGTCAGCGATGGCCGAGTGCGGTCATCGCATCGGCCGAGAGCAGCTGTTCCAGCGTCGTGGGATCGAGCAGGCCCCGTTCGCTGACAATCTGGGTGACGGATTTCCCGGTTTCGCGAGCCTCGTGGCCGATCGCCGATGCCGTGTCATAGCCCAGCCGGCCCACCAGCGCGACGACCACCGCCCAGGACTCGGCGACGTGGCGTTGGCATTGCGCGTTATCCACGCTGAGGCCTTCGATGCAGCGGCAGCGGAACATGGTGCAGGCCGCTTCGAGCTGCGACAGGCTGTCGAGCAGGGCCTGGGCCAGCAGCGGCAGAAAAGCGTTGAGCTCGAGCTGCCCCGACTGGGCGGCGAGACCAACCACGGTGTCATTGCCCATCACCTGCAGCGCCGCCTGGCCGACCGCCTCGCAGATGACCGGATTGATCTTGCCCGGCATGATGCTGGATCCGGCCTGCACCGGCGGCAGGCGGATTTCGCCAAACCCGGTCTTGGGGCCCGAACTCAGCAGCCGCAAATCCGAGGAGATCTTGAATAGATTGACGGCATGGGCCTTCAGGATGCCCGAGACCTCGACGAAACTGTCGGCATTCTGGGTCGCGTCGACCAGATTCTCGGCACGGGCCAGGCCGAGGCCGGTCATCGCCCGCAGGGTTTCCACGACCTGGAAAATGTAGCGCTGCGGCGCCGCCATGCCGGTACCGATCGCGGTGCCGCCCAGATTGACGACCCGCAGCCGTTCCTCGCATTTGAAGACCCGCCAGCGGTCGCGTGACAGCGCCTCGGCCCAGGCCGAGAATTCCGCGCCGACGGTGATCGGGCAGGCATCCTGCAACTGGGTCCGCCCGATCTTGACGATGTCGGCAAAGGCCCGCTCCTTGTCCTGGAACGCGCTCTGCAAGGTGGCGATCGCCGGTTCCAGGCGACGCAGCAACCGGATCGCGGCGATCTTGAGCGCCGTGGGAAAGGTGTCGTTGGTCGACTGGTGCAGATTGACGTGGCCGATGGGGTCGACCCGGCGATAGTCGCCCCGCCGGCCGCCGAGTCGCTCCTCGGCAAGGTTGGCGACGACCTCGTTGATGTTCATGTTGAACGAGGTTCCGGCGCCGCCTTGCAGTGAATCGACCGCGATCGGCCCGGGCAGAGTCCCGGCGCCGAGGTCATCGCACGCGGCCTGGATCGCCGCGGCGACGGCCGGGTCAAGATAGCCGAGGTCGCGGTTGGTCGCGGCGCAGGCGCGCTTGACGTCGAGCATCGCCCGGATCAGCTCGGTATGGACCGGGCGGCCGCTGACGGTGAAATTTTCCAGCGCGCGGGCGGTGTGGATGCCCCAGAGCGCGTCGGCTGGGATGCGTTTCTCGCCCAGCAGATCGGTTTCGACGCGCCCGGACAGGTCCGGCTTATCTGAAGACATCGCGTTTGCCGTCGCGGACCTTGGCGATCATGATTTCGGAATAATGCCGGATCTTGGGGTCCATCGCGTCGAGTTCCCGGCGGATCGCGCGTTCCCCGGCTTCGACCGTCGCGGGGGAGGCATAATCCTCAAGATATTCAACAAAGGTCGACAGCGCGTTGGGGCCGCACATTTCGCGGATCAGGCCGGGCTTGGCCAGGTCCATGAAGTCGCGGCCGGTGCGGCCCATGCGGTAGCAGGCGGTGCAGAAGGACGGGGTGAAGCCGACCTCGGCGATGTCGCGGACCACGTCGTCGAGTGAGCGGTGATCCCCGACCTGGAACTGTCCCGCATCATCCGCGGCGGCTGCGGCTGCGGCGGCGCCGGCGGCGTCCGCGGCGTCAGCATAGCCACCGGGATCGGTGCGGCTGCCGCCCGAAACCTGGGACACGCCCAGCGAGAAGGTGTCACGGCGCATTTCCGCCGTTTCCCGGGTGCTCATGATGATCCCGGTATAGGGCACGGCGAGGCGCAGCACGGCGACGATCTTCTTGAAATCGGCATCGGTGACGTGATGCGGCGGAGCCTCCGACATCGTCGAGCCCAGCGCCGGTTCCATGCGCGGCACGCTGATGGTGTGGCAGCCGACGCCAAACCGCTCCTCAAGATGGGCAATGTGCTGCATCATCGCCAGCAGGTCGAAGCGCCAATCGGCCAGACCGAGCAGCGGGCCGATGCCGACATCGTCGATCCCGGCCTCCATGGCGCGGTCGATGGCGTTGAGACGCCAGTCGAAATCGCTCTTGCGCCCGGCGATATGGACCTCGGCATAGGTCTTGCGGTGATAGGTTTCCTGGAACAGCTGATAGGTGCCGATCCCGGCGGCCTTCAAGGCGCGGAATTCCTCGACCGAGAGCGGCGCGACATTGACATTGACCCGGCGGATTTCGCCCGACCCGCGCTTGACCGAATAGACGGTGGCGATGGCATCGAGCAGATGCTGGAAACCGGCGTCGGTAACCGATTCTCCGGCGATCAACAGCAGGCGCTTATGCCCCTGGTCGATCAGAGCGGCGGTTTCCCGCGCGATCTGCGCCTGGCTCAGGGTTTTTCGTGCCAACTCCCGATTGCTGCGACGAAAGGCGCAATAAACGCATTCATTGCAGCAGCTGTTGGAATAATAGAGCGGGGCGAACATGACGATCCGGCGGCCATAGATCTCATTCTTGACCCAGCGGGCGGTTTCAAACACGGCCGCCAGCAGGTCGGGCTGCTCAAGCGCCAGCAGTGCGGCAACCTCGTCAATGGCGAGGCCCTTGAGTTCGCGCGCCTTGGTCAGGATGGCCTGGATCTGCCCGGAATCGACGGTCGAGGACCGGGCCAGAGTGTCCGCAATCCGGCCCTCGTCGAGCCAGTCCGTCGTGGTGGATGCCATCATGTCCTGTAAACTCCTTGACTGAAGGGACCCAGAGGACCCCTTGCGCCTGTATTCGTCGTATGTATCACCAATGCGCGCTTCAAAGAAGACGTCGATACTGTCGCATGTCCGCGATGTATCGGTTTATATTGACAAAATTGTCCGTGTAATTTTGACGCACCGGGCTCGGCGCCGGCGATTCGCGAGCCGGGAACCGCGTTTTTTTCGGGCCCGACCAGGCCGATCCGGGTCATGGTTCGATCGCCGCCAGCCCGAGTTCCCCGGCGCCAAGCCCGAGGAAATGGCGTTCGACGGCCGCGTCGCTGACACCGGGCAAATCCGCGGGCGACCACCGCGGTTGCCGGTCCTTGTCGACCACGGCGGCGCGGACACCTTCGCGAAAATCCGGATCGCGGGTCAGCGACAGGGCCAGGCGGAATTCCTGGTTCAGGCAGGGCTCGATCGTTCCCAGGCGGCGCGCACGGCGCAGCGCCGCCAGCGTGACCTTGACCGAGGTTGGGGAGTTCGCCGTGATCTCGCCGGCGGCCTGTCGGGCGTCGGGTTCGGGCGCGTCGCGCAGGGCGGCGACAATCGCCTCGGCGCGGTCTCCGGCATAGCAGCGGTCGATCCAGGTCCGGGCGTCAGCCAGCGCGCCGCGCGGCGGCGTCACCGCAACCGCTTGCAGCGCCGCGCTGACATCGGCCGCGGATTCGCAGGCGGCGAGCTGCGCCGGCACCGCGCCGAGCCGTTCGACCGGCACCAGCCAGTCCGCGAGATTGCCGGCAATCGCGTCGGCGGCGTCGACCCGGCCGCTGGTCAGCGCGAGATGGGTTCCAAGCTCGCCGGGAGCCATCCCCAGCAGATGGGTGCCGCCGACATCAGGGAAGAAGCCGATGCGGGTCTCGGGCATTGCCAGCTTCGAGCGTTCGGTCACGATGCGGTGCGAGGCATGGCCGCCGATGCCGATGCCGCCGCCCATGGTGATGCCGTCCATCACGGCGACAACCGGTTTTGGATAGCGGGCGATCCGGGCATTGAGATGGTATTCCTCGCGGAAGAACGTTGTCAGCGGCGCCCAGTCCTGGGCTCCGGCGGCATCGTACAAGGCGCGGATGTCGCCGCCGGCGCAAAAGGCGCGGTCGCCGGTGCCGTCGATCAGCACGATCGCAACCCGATCGTCGCGGGCCCAGGCGATCAGGGCGCGATCGAGGTGACGAACCATGTCCAAGGTCAGGGCGTTGAGCGCGGCGGGGCGGTTGAGGGTGATGCGGCCGATCCGGCCTTCAACCCGCACCAGAACAGTGGTCAAAGGGGGGCTCCTGTCCGGGGGTCAGCTCATTGTCGGGATGACGAAACTGGCGCCGTCCCGGGCGCCGGAGGGCCAGCGCGAGGTCACCGTCTTGGTTTTGGTGTAGAAGCGGATCGAATCCGGTCCATGCTGGTTCAGGTCACCGAAACCGGAACGCTTCCAGCCGCCGAATGTGTGATAGGCGATCGGCACCGGGATCGGAACATTGACGCCGACCATGCCGACATTGACCCTGCTGACGAAATCGCGGGCCGTGTCGCCGTCACGGGTGAAGATCGCGACACCGTTGCCGTAGGCGTGCTCGCTGGGCAGGCGCAGGGCGTCGCCATAGCTATCGGCGCGCACGATCGACAGCACCGGGCCGAAAATCTCCTCCCGATAGATCCGCATCGCGGGCGTGACGTGATCGAACAGGCTGCCGCCAATGAAATAGCCCTGCTCGTGGCCTTGCAGCGTGAAACCGCGGCCATCGA
Organism: Azospirillaceae bacterium; assembly: GCA_031291675.1. GTDB lineage: Bacteria > Pseudomonadota > Alphaproteobacteria > Azospirillales > Azospirillaceae > JARLIO01. The sequence continues at coordinate 21,485 of JARLIO010000006.1, read as the reverse complement.
CCCGCAGGCTTGCCCCTTCCTGGACGCCGACATCGATGTAATTGCGCACGCGTTCCAGAGCCTCGCGGCTGACCAGCGGGCCGTAATCGGCGGTATCATCGCTCGATATGCCGATTCGCAGTGCCTCGACCCGGGGCACCAGCCGTTCGACCAGCGCCGCGGCTGTCGCCGCACCGACGGGCACTGCGACCGAGATCGCCATGCAGCGCTCGCCCGCGGAACCGAATCCGGCCCCGATCAGTGCGTCGACCGCCTGGTCGAGATCAGCATCGGGCATGATGATCATGTGGTTTTTGGCGCCGCCGAAGCATTGGGCGCGTTTGCCGTGCTCTGCCGCCGTGGCATAGATATAGTTGGCGATCGCGCTGGACCCGACAAAGCCGATGGCCATGATCCGGGGGTCGGTCAGCAGGGTGTCGACCGCCTCTTTGTCGCCATTGACGACATTGAAAATGCCTTCGGGCAGACCGGCCTCGATCAACAGCTCGGCCAGGCGCAGCGGAACCGAGGGGTCGCGCTCTGATGGCTTGAGGATGAAGGCATTGCCGCAGGCGATCGCCGGTGCCGCCTGCCACAGCGGAATCATTGCCGGGAAATTGAACGGGGTGATGCCGGCAACGACGCCCAGCGGTTGGCGCAGCGAATAGACGTCGATCCCGGTGCCGGCACTCTCGCTGTATTCCCCCTTCAGCAGGTGGGGGATGCCGATCGCGAATTCGGCGACTTCGAGGCCGCGTTGGATGTCGCCCTTGGCATCGGGGATGGTCTTGCCATGTTCGGAGGACAGCAGTCGGGCCAGAGGCTCCATCTCGCGGTTCAGCAGATCCACGAATTTCATCATAATGCGCGCCCGGCGCTGCGGGTTGGTCGCGGCCCAGCCCGGCTGAGCCGCCGCGGCATTGGCAATCGCGGCCTCGACCTCGCGGCGCGCGGCCAGGGGAACCCGGGCCTGGACCGCGCCGATATTCGGATCAAACACATCGCCACAGCGTCCGGAGTTGCCCGGAACATGGCGGCCGCCGATGAAATGGGTCAGTTCATGGACCATCGCCGCGTCTCTCTCCCTGGAATTTTTCTGCGTCCAGGAAAGCATTGATATTTTCGCCTGTCTATGCCGAGTTTCCCGAAAGCCGGTTGCGGAATCCGCAGCCGAAAGACGAGGCGGGCGGTGCTACAAGGCTGGCGGTGATGATGTCATCGTGTTGTGGTTCACCGACCATGGTTTCGCTGGCACTCTGTATCCGGTTCCTGCTGCGGTGCCGCGGCTTTGGGGCGGGCGGGATCGTGATCAAGGCAAGAGGCTCGGTGTCGGCGCATGCAAATCGAACCCATTCTGGTGGGAATCGCACTCGGGGGCGACAGCCGGATCCTGCTTCCGCTCTCGGCGCTTTTCGTCGTCGCCTGTCGGCGTCGCAATTCGCTGGCCGAGGATGGGCGCTGGGTCCGCGGCCTGCTGGTCTGTATCGCGGCGATCGCCGTGCTGAAAGTCATGACCTATAGTCTGTTCACCCGCGAGAGCGGTAGCGTGCTGGTCAGTCCGAGCGGTCACGTCGCGCTGGCCGGCTACTGCTTTCTATCGCTATCGGCCGCGATCGCGTCGCGCCTTGCGTGGCCGGGACGCTGGGCCGTTTATCTGGCCGGGGCTCTGATCGTTGCCGCGGTCGCGACGAGCCGGGTTCTGCTCGAACAACATACCGTGCCGGAGGTCGTGACGGGGGCGGCGGTTGGTCTCGGCTGTGTCGTGCTTGAGCGTCGGGTGTTCCGTCCGCGTCCCCGCGAATCTTGGATCCTGGCGGCGCTGATCGTCGTTGTCGTCTCCCGCGTTGGGTTGCTGATGCTCGAAATTCGGCCGGAGACCGTCGTCGAAGACCTGGGCACCCGCCTGTCGACAGTGGTCGGTCTGCGATCTCAAGCCGCTGAAACCGATGATCCGCTGGAAAATCGGCGCATTGCGGGGGAATAGTATCGCCAGGAAGTTCTGCGAAATCGCCAAACAATGATCCAGTCTGCGGGGGTATGTTGATCGAATTTTCAGTGATGAAATTTATTTCGGCCGAGGTTTCCCTCCGCCCCCGCCTTGTGCGGCCGCTTGGCCATCGTGATCCTGAGTAGGATTCCAGACGATCAGGTTTGCATCATATGTCTGACTTCCCCGGCAGCGATTGGCTTCGCAAGACCGTTCCGGTCATGCAACATAGGTTTATGCCATATCGGCCCGACATCGATGGACTTCGAGCCATCGCCATCGCAATAGTTGTTATTTATCATGCGTTTCATGAGGTTCTCCCCGGTGGTTTTGTCGGCGTTGATATTTTCTTTGTCATATCGGGTTACCTCATAACCTCAATTATTTTTGACGATCTTGACCGTCAAGAGTTTTCGTTTTCCCGGTTTTATCAGCGGCGGATATGCCGGATATTTCCGGCGTTGGGCAGTGTTCTCCTGGTCGTACTGTGCCTGGGCTGGGCTCTTCTCTTCCGGGATGAGTTTCTATCTCTCGGAAAGCACATTATTGCCTCGACCATTTTCGCCGAAAATTTCCGGTTGATGCAGGAAATTGGATATTTTGACGTGAGTGCGGATACGAAGCCTGTGCTTCATTTGTGGAGTCTGGCGATTGAAGAGCAGTATTATCTGTTCTGGCCTGTGATATTATATCTTAGTCACCGAAGCCGTGTTGGTGCATTGAAAGTAGTAATGGTTCTTGGAATTCTGTCATTTTCAATAAATTTGTTCTATGTTTATTATCATGAAGGCGTTGCATATTATTCTCCGATCGGCCGATTCTGGGAACTGATGGTCGGATCGGGGTTGGCATGCGTCAAATCGAAAAGGTCTCTGTTCGGTGAAAATTCAGGAAATGTTAAATCGGTATTTGGCATGCTGTTGATTATCTTGTCTCTTGTTTTGATAAAAACGGACAGCGAATTTCCCGGACTCTGGGCGGTGATGCCAACAAGCGGCGCTGCTCTGGTAATTTGCGGTGGACAGGATGCGATCGTCAACCGATCCCTCCTCGGATCGCGAATCCTGGTTTGGGGGGGCTTGATCAGCTATCCCCTTTATCTCTGGCATTGGCCGTTGCTTTCGTTCGCCTCCATCATCTTCCCCCATTCCGACGTGCTGAATATGGCGATTCTCAAAATAGGTCTTATTTTTGTCGCTATCGTTATTTCAACACTCACATTGCTGTTTATCGAATGTCCATTCCGCGCGATCTCCGTTGGCTGGAAGAAAGTGGTTTACCCCGCTGTCATGATGACGGCAGCCTTCAGCATTGGCTCTGCGGTCGTTGCGCATACGATTGTGCCACGACTTTATCGTGTTGAGACACCGACAGGGAATGAGTGGAGTTTCCTTCAAAAATACTCACACAGTTTTGACATCAATGGGATTGGCGAGTACGCATTTCATACGGATCGTCCGCATATTGCTGTCTTTATCGGTGATTCAGAAATCGCTCAATACGCCGAACGCCTCGCGGCGGCAGACGCCAACCCGGACCGGTTGGGCCTCGTCCTTGCGATTGGCGGCGGATGCGTTCCGATCGACAATGTCTTTACCGATGATCCACAGCGCAAAGATTGCTGGGAACTTCGTGCCCGCGGTCTTCAGATCGCACGTGAAGATCGGGTCAGAACCGTCGTCATCGGTGGAAGCTGGAATTGGTATTTCTTCGACCCGAGCTACCAATGGCGCGGCGACCGTGGTCCCCTTTCCTTGCTTTCGCTTGAGGGCCGAGAAGCCGCCCTAAGCGCGTTGGAAACGGAGATCCGGGCGCTGGCCGCGTCAGGAAAGCATGTGTATTTGCTTCTGGGCAATCCGATCAGCAAGGAATTCGACCCCACCCGGGCGAATATACGATTTTCGAATGCGACCCGATTTAACCCGGATCGGGTCGTTGACATTGACGAAAGGCAATTGTCGCTCAGGAACGAACTCCTGACCCTGGCCGCGCGAGCCGGGGCGGTGGTCATCGACCCGTTCCCCCTCATTTGTGACGGCGTAAGATGTCGGGTAACGACCGAAAATGGCCTTCCGATTTTCAAGGACGCATCGCATTTCAATCCAGACTGGGCGCGCCGCCGGGCCGATTTCATCGACGGGACGACGAGCCCGTGAGGACGCCCTCGAGCATTTTCCGACCAAGTGGGTTCCGGTTGGGCGTAGAAAATGCGACAAAACAAAGACCTAGAGATGTTACCGATCCAACGTGATCGGAAACAGCTCTAGAAACCGGATCTGAACGTAATGGCTGGAAAGACAGGCGGCCGCTCTGACAGCGCTTTGCGGTGACGACCGGTGAAAGTGATCGCATCCGTTGGCGTTCCATCGGGTTCGTTACCGATTCCTGCGTTGACAGGGTGCCTGTCCTCCTGCTCATTGCCGGTTGTTGGGAAGGGCGATTGCGATGGTTGGCTGGTTGCGTGCGACTTTTGGCAATGCCTTTATCGAAAATGTGACGGCGTTTTCGCTGTGGCAGGGCGTCAACTACATTCTTCCGCTGATCTTTGTACCTTTTCTGGCCCGCGTCCTGGGACCGGATGGCTGGGGGCTGGTGGCGATCGCGCAGTCTTTTGCACTTTACGTCACGCGTCTGGTGGAGTTCGGCTTCGACATTACCGCGGCCCGCGACGCGGCGCGCCAGCGCAACGATGGCGCGGCCTTGGCCCGGATAGCGGTGAATGTTGTGGCGGCCAAGCTGGTGCTGGTGATCCCGACATTGGTGCTGGCGGCGCTGGCGGCGGCTGCGGTGCCTGAATTCCGCAGCCATCAACGGGTGTTCTGGTCAGCCATCCTGTGGGGGCTGGGGCAGGCCTTCGGCACCGTCTGGTTCTTCCAGGCGATTGAGCGGCTACGCTGGATCATGCTGGCCGAAATTCTGTGCCGCCTGCTGGCGGCCATCGTGATCGTACTGGTGGTCGGTCAGGCCGGGGATGCCTGGCGCTATCTGGCGTTGCAGGGGGGCGCGGCGACGGTGTCCGATGTCATCGGTGTCGGCCTCGCTCTGCGGTTGATCCCGCCGGTTCGCCCCAGCCTGGCGGCGATCGGGGCTACTCTGCGCGGCGGCTTTCAGATGTTCTTGTTTCGCGTGTCCGAGGGGCTCTATTCCATTGCCACGCCGTTCCTGCTGGGCCTGGTGGCGTCGCCGCTGGCGGTCGGTTATTTCGCGGGCGCCGAGCGCATCGCCCGCGCCGCGACCCGGTTGATCGGCCCCCTGGGCGGGGCGGCATTCCCGCATATCAGCCACCTGGTCCAGCATGCGCGCAGCCAGGCGGCGGCGGCGGGGCGCTCAACGCTGCTGGTTTTCATCGCGTCGGGGCTCGCGATCAGCGCGGGGCTTGCCCTGTGTGCACCGTCACTTGTCACGGTGCTGCTGGGGCAGCGGTTCCGGCCGGCGATCGTCGATCTGGAAATCCTGTCGCTGCTGCCCGTGGTCACGGCGGCGTCCCAGGCGCTGGGGTTTCAATGGATGGTGCCGCTCGGGCTGGATCGGGCTTTCGTGACAATTGCATTTTCCTCTGGCGTCGTCTATCTGGTCCTGGCCTTCGTTTTCGCCTCGGCATTCGAGGATGTCGGCATGGCGGCGGCCCTGCTGGCGACCGAATTCATGGTCACGGCCGCGCTATACGGGGTCTTGAGGGTCCGACACTTGGATCCTTTCTCCATTCGGTGACTGTGTCATGCGCATCGCGATCTTCGATTACCAGATCACCGAGATGAGCCCGGTTGGGCGCTGCCATCTGACCCTGCTGCGCGGGCTTTGCGACACGCATGATTTTACGGTCTTCGCGACATCGTTCGACAATCCCCGGCCGGATCGAATCGCGTTCGTTCGTGTGCCCCTGCCGCGATTGCCATTGGCGGTGTTATTTGTCGCCTTTCACCTGATGGCGCCACTCGTCTTTCTGAGGGCCCGGCTGAGCGGGACGCGACGGTTCGACCGCGTCCAGGGTGTCGAAAGCAATTGCCTGTTGAACGATGTTGCCTATGTCCATTTCTGTCACCGGGCTTTTCTGGCCGAGCATTGGCACCAGGCGCGACCGCGCGGCCTGCGGGGCGTGGCCCGCTGGGGTGACCATTGGCTTCACGCGCTGATCGAACCTGTCGTGTTACGCCGTTGTGGCGTTATCGTCGTTCCCTCGCACGGGCTGGCCGCCGAACTGCGACGCTATTATCCGCAAACGGCTCCCAGGATTAAGGTCATCGCCAATGCGGTGGCTGTCGATCACTTCAGGCCGGACCCGAATTTCGACCGTGTCGCCTTCCGGCGGCAACGGGGATATGACACCGACGATGTCGTATTGTGCTTTGTCGCCCTGGGGCATTTCGAGCGCAAGGGTTTGCCCTGTCTGATTGCGGCGATGACGCGTCTCGCCGCGCCGCAGCTCAAGCTCCTGGTTGTCGGTGGCACGAAATCGACCGTTGCGGCCTGGTGCCGCGAGATCAACAAGCGCGGGCTGGGTGACCGCGTCGTCTTTGCCGGCCTGCAACGTGATGTCAGGCCGTTCCTTCAGGCGGCCGATGGCTTCATTCTACCCTCGGTCTATGAGATCTTTCCGCTGGTCGGGCTGGAGGCGGCCGCGGCGAACCGACCCCTGATTGTGACACCGGTTCATGGCTTGAGCGATATTGTCCGCGACGGTGAAAATGCCATTGTCATTGAGGCGACCGCGGACAGCGTTGCGGCGGCGTTGAGCGCATTTCTTGGGATGAGTGCCGGTGCGCGCGATGCGATGGGGGTCGCCGCCGGTTGCTCCGTTTCTGTGTTTAATGAAGAAAATTTTGTCGCGAAATGGCGCGAAATTTACAGTGTTGCGGTGGTCTCAGCATGACGACTCTGGCTTTGTTAATGATCGGCGCCTATCTGACCTTCGGTAGGCCCTTCAGCTATTTGGGTGTGCTTCCGTTCTATCCATCAGAGGTTTACTGTGTTCTCGCGCTGTTTCTGATGCCAGGCGATTGGCTGCGCAAGATGATTGTACAACTGCTGTCCTTTCGTCCTATCGTATGGTGGTTTGTCCTATTTGCTATCTGGGGGGGCGCCGAGGTCTTTTTGGGAATTAATGCTGATTATGATAGAATTGTCGCCCTGAAGGAGGCCGCCTGTCATTATTACCTGGTATTTTTCTTTATTGGAGAGGCGCTGGGGACGACATATAAAGCATCGTATCTGGCAAGATTTTTCCTGATCACGGGGATCGCGGCTGGATTGAATGGCCTGCTGTTTGCTGTTTATACGTCGAACATCGACTGGGTCCTGCCCTGGGCTCCCGAAGTTCCGGTCTTTGATGTGCCCGGCATGATTTCCTATTTGATTGTCGGCTTGATGGCCTTCGTCGAGGTTCTGGGGGGGGCTGGTTTCATCGCCATCATTCTTGATCTGCTGGCGGCGCTGGCAAACCCGGGCCGGGCGATGTGGCTGTCGATCATTCTTGGCTGTGGTGTCGTGCTGTTTCTGCAACGCGGCTCGCGGGCGCTGTTCAAGGTCGGTGCAATCATTCTCGTGATCGCCCTTGTCACCGTGTCTGCCGGTGCCTTGATCCCCGCGGCGAAGGGACGCGGGGGCTCCCTGTCACCGGGCTGGATCGCGGCTCAAATCATCGCGACCTTCTCGCCCAATGAAGCCTATGATCTTGTGCAGCAGGATGCAGCGGACGAGGACACCGACGCTGACGCCGTCTTTGGGCGCGCGGGAACGGTCGATTGGCGGTTCAACCTGTGGTCGGGCGTCATCGATTCGCTGGAAACGCCGACGATGTGGCTTGTCGGTCACGGTTATGGCCTTGAGTTGCCCTCCATAATCCTGGGTGACGAGGGGCTCAGGTCTCCGCACAATTTTGTGATCTATTTGCTGGGCTATACCGGGCTGATCGGAATCAGCCTTTATCTGGCATTTTCGATTTCACTGGTACTGTTGTTCTATCGTCTTCCGGCGTCGATTTATCGCACGTTCCTGTTGGCCGCGGTCGTGGCAACCTGGGCCGTGGCGCTGTTCGGCAATGGGCTGGAAACGCCCTTCGTTGCGGTTCCTTTCTATCTCGGGAGCGGTGTGATCTATGGCGTGGCCGTTGGCGCCGCCGGTCCGGTGCGGAGGCTTGCTTGACGGTCCGCGTGCTGTTTGTCGTCCCGCATTTGAGCGGCTCGATGCGGCTCCTGGCGACGATCCTGCGCCACCTGCGCCGGGATCAATTTGTCGCCACACTCCTGGTGCTGGGTCAGGATTTGACCCTGAAAGATGAGTTTCCTGATGAGATCCTCATCCAAGGCACCGCTGGTGGCGCAGGGATTGGGGCGCGATTGTGTACGATCGGCGCCGTGGTTCGCGCGGCTCGGGATCAGGACCTGATCATCGCCTGGGCCGAATTGACACCGACCTATCTGACGGCAATCGCGGGCCGGATCGTGGGCAAGCCGGTGATTGGTTGGGTCCACATACATTTGTCGATGATCTTTGGTTACGGATTGCGGCCGGCATGGGCCCATCGACGGATCATGAAGCTGATCTATCCACGCCTGGACCGTGTTGTCGGCGTATCGGCGACGGTGTGTCGCGATCTGGAGCAGGAATTTGCCCTGGGCAATGTCACGGACATCCCAAACAGCATCGATCTTGATTTTGTCCGAGGTGCGGCGAAGGAATCGAGCGTCGCTCCGGGTCCGGGCAGATTGCCGCGACCGCTGCTTGTGGCCATGGGGGTGCTCTGTTTTCAAAAGGGGTTCGATAATCTGATTGCGGCCCATGCCCGGGTCCGTGCCGCCGGAATTGCGCATGATCTGGTGATCCTGGGTGAGGGGGAGGCGGCGGGCGCGCTTCAGGCGCTGGCCCGGGATCTTGCGGTCAGCGACAGTGTTCATTTTCGGGGGCACCTCAAGAATCCCTATCCGGTCATCGCCAGTGCCGATGGCTTTGTGCTGAGTTCGCGGTTCGAAGGTTTTGCTCTTGTCGTTGCCGAGGCCTTGGCGCTGGGCGTTCCCGTGATCGCGACCCGGGTTGCCGGTCCTGATGAAATTCTTGACGGCGGGCGATACGGGCCGCTCGTTGCGGTGGATGACGTCGACGGCTTAGCCGCTGAAATGAAAAGGCTTTTGACAGATGATGCGTGGCATGGAAGTCTGAAGCAGAGCGCCGTAACTGCTGCGGAACGGTATGATTGCCGGAGCGTTGTCCCGCAGATTGAAGCCTTGTTCGAAAGTGTGCTGGCGCAGTCTTCTTATCGACGATAATTCCCCGGGGTGGTTACGATGCGCTTTGCGCCGACGTCGGTGATCAGTGTCCTGTCGACCGAATCGCAGTCTATGATGCCGCAAGCGGCACCGGTGGTGCCGGTGGGGTGGGGGGCGCGCCCGCGGTGGCCGTTCATGCTGTCGTGTGCCATCTACGCCATTTTGTGCGCGATGATCTTCTGGATGGTCGGCGACGCGCTGCGGGAAAATGACCAGGCCGCTTACCTGAGAGGCGCCTTTCTGCTGGCCAAATCGCAAGCCTCGCCGTTCATGGCGGACTTCTACGACTATGACAAGAAGTTCGCGAGTTATTGGTTGCTCGCCCTGGTGATCCGGATCTGTGGATTTGCCAAAATTGCGCTCTGGAGCAACCTGAGCCAAGCCATCGGCTTTTGCCTGGCCGAGGGCGCGGTGCTGTGGCGCGCGCGACGGCAGAACCGGATGCTGCTTCCGCTCTTGCCATTGGCCTTGTCGCCGGTGGTCGCGATCTCGGCGCCGTTCTTCGCCAACGGTATGATTTCCTTGATCTTTCTGGTGGCGGGGTTTGCGATATTCCGGCGTGGCCAGCGGTGGCGGCAGGTTGCCTGTGTTCTGCTCGTTCTGGTGGCGGCATCCTGCCGCGTCGATGTGGTGCTGGCGGTGCCGACATTGTTGCTGACGCAGCATAGCCGACGGCGATTTGTTCAATGGCTGCGGGCCCCCTTTCCGTGGATGATGGGTGCGGCGGCTTTGATTCCGTTGGTGGCAGGTCGGTTTCTGGTCCCGGTTCCTTCGCCCAACGCCTATGCGATGCCTTTTCACCCCGAGGCAATGGCGCTGTTCATTTTGTTTGGCGTCGGCGCCGCCGCGATGTTCCTGTTTTTCTGGTGTTGTGGTTACTTTGCGACAGTCGCCTGGATCAAGCGGCGTTGGCTCTGGTCCTATATCGCGCTTGCGTTGGCTCCGCTTCTTCCGTTCCTTTACTATATTGCGCAGTTCTCGACCCCGGTTTATTCTTTACTGAGTTTGGCCTGCTGCCTGTTCCTGGTGTCTGATCGGCGCTTTCCGTTAGCATTCCGTTGGCTCACCGCGCGGACCCGGCGCGTGATCGAGGTGGCGATTGTCGTCGTGACAGTCGTTCCCTGGGGGATCGGCCTTCGTCTGCCGCGCCTCGCACAGCCGGCGCTGACCTGGGGAACGGGACAAGCTTTTCCGACGGCCAAGGGCCATTTTCCGATGGGCGGCTATCTCCATTACGTCCGTTCGCTTCGGCCCGATCATTTCATGATTGATCATAACCAGGCCCTATTCCGTGCCGCCCAGGCGGTTTCATATCAGAGCTGTGGAAGCGAGGTCCCGGTTCTGGCGACGCCGATGCGCGAATATCTCGAACTGGCCGTGACGCTGCAGGGCCTTTCGCCACGTTTGATCGAAGGAATCGGCGACGCGGCCTGTGGTTTTGCCTATGCGGATGCCCGATCGCTGGTCCGAGCGGACAATGCAGACCCGGTGGATCCGGCGTATCGGTTGGCCGCTTCGCTGGCCGCACTGCGCAGCGGCCAGGCTATCGTCCGCGTGGGGACGACGCCGACAGCGTTTGGCGCATTGCTTGATGCTCTGCAGACGGCGTTTGCTGGCCGGGAGTTCACTTTTTCGATTGAGCCGGCTCCGGTGAGGCTCGGGGAAAAGCGACTCACGGCCGGTCGTGGCCTGTTGTTCGCTTTGGACGCGTCGCGATGCTCGATCACGCCGGACCTGTCCGATCTGGCGGGCGGGACAGGCGGCTGGCATGAACCGGTGCACCTGTGGATGGTGCGGTCGGAAGCGAAAGGCGCGGACTCCAACGTATTTACATTGACCTGCCCGCGCGGAACTCTCGCTGGGTGGGCCATTCAGACTTTGCCTGACTACATGGCACGATAGACAGGGCTGATATTTGCGACAGTCCTCGCTCCGGATGTTGACCATCGGTTTGTCTTGCCCGCATATTGTGCTCGGAATGAGGCCCCGTTCGATGACCTGCTGGCGCGACGATCGGCCGGCGTACAGGCTCCGGGACGATTCGCGGCCAACGACGAACCGGATGAAGAGGTTGATGGTGCCCCAGCCCGATGCGTTGTCGCTTCGTCCTCTCGGTGCGGCCCTGGCCGTTCAGGTCGTGGTGATGGCCGGTGTTGTGGCTTTGGTCGGCAGCCATGGCTGGGATGACGGTGCGATCACGCTCGCTTTTTCCCAGAGCTTTGCTGAGACCGGCCGCATCGCGCTGACCGCGGCGTCGGAACAGGTCGAGGGTTTTTCGTCGGTAACCTGGTTCCTGATCAACGCCTGTTTCAGCCTGTTTCACCCGGGCTTTATCGGGGCGATCCGCGCGTCACAACTCGCTGCCGCGGCTTTCCTGGCGTTGGCGACGGTCTTTGTCTGGCTGATCGGTCGCGATCTCAGGCTGCGCCCCGGGACGCTGTGGCTGGTTTTGATCCTGTTCTCGGTCTTGGGCCCGTCGATCACCGAAGTCGCCAATGGCATGGAAATGACGCTGCTGGCGGCGTCCGGGCTCGCGCTGATCTATGCGCTGTATCACCGGGACGATCCCGCGCTGCAAGCGATCGCCCTGATTGTCTTCCTGAGCACCCGGTTCGAGGCCATGGTCTATGTCCCGGTGATGCTGGCGCCGCTGCTGTGGCGTCGGCGGGTCGGGACGTTCCTCCGGCTCGCGGCCTTGGCGGGGCTGGTCGTCGGGGTGGAAACAGGGGCGCGCCTGCTGATCTTTGGCGATCTGATGCCCAATACGATCTACGCCAAGATGCAGCCGGTTTATCTCAAGTCCGGGATCGGCGCCGTGAGGTCACGGCTGTATGCTGCGGCCGAAATTCCGCTGGTTGTTCTGCCGTTGGTGCTGGCGGCGTCAGGCCTTGGGGTGTGGGCGTGGCGGGGCGGGACCGCGGGTCGCCGCTGCCTCGCCGGGTTGCTGGCGGATGGCGCCGTCCTGGCGGCGCCGATCGTCGCGGTTGAGGCCTTTGCGGTGCTGACCGGAAAGAACTGGGGCTATGTCGGCCGGATGGAGTTCCTGGCGTTTCCTTTCGTTCTGCTGCTCTTTGGCTTGTCATGGGATCGTTTCGCCGCGTTCGCGCCTCGGGCCAGCGCGCTGCTGGTCGTGGCCTCGCTGATGACGGTTCCCGTCAGTTGGTATCAAAGTGCCGGGGAGCCGCTGGTGAATATCGCGCGGGTGCTGCGCGGTGAAAGCCGCGGGGTGACCGAATCCCTGGCCGTGATCTCGTCGCGTTCCCGCGTCACACCGGCGCGCTACCGCATCACCGGCGAAGCGGTTGATCGGTTACGCCAACGTCTTGGTCTTGACACCATCACCTTCGCGACGCCCGACGTCGGCGGCGTGGGATTGTGTTGCCGCCGGATCCGTGTTGTCGACATCGCTCTGCTGACCAATCGAACGCTCGCCCATGAGGGCTATGGGGCATTGCCCGCGGTTCTGGCCGGCGAAAATCCCGATGTCGTTCGGGTCGGGGGCATCTGGGCGGCGGGGTCAGGGCTCTATGACCTTCCCGAGTTCAACGCGCATTTCCAGGTCGTGCTGATCGATTGTGCCCGCTTCTATCTACGCGATGACCATGTTCAGTCGTTGTTGCAACGGCGTCAGGCCGTTTTGCACCCGATCACGGATCTTCCGTGCCGGGTGCCGGCGAATCGCGATGCGGCCGATCCGCCGGGATCAAGGTTGGTTTATGATCGGGCCTTTTCGCGGCCGGACCGGGTCCTGGTGATCGCGGATCAGGGCACGTCGTGTTGCCGGGATTGAGCTTTGCCCTGGCCTGTTGATAGATCGCGGTGAGGGTTGCCGCTCCGCTCGCCGTCGAATGCTGTTCCAGAAACCGCGCCCGCGCCTGGTCGCCGAGGCGCCGGGCGTCCCACGGCTCCGCGACAAGCTGGCTCAGCGCTGCGCGCCAGGCGGCGAGATCATCGGGGGCGACCAGATGGCCGGTTTCCCCGTCGCGGATGATCTCCGCCAGCGATCCCAATCGCGAGGCAAGAACCGGCGTTCCGGTTGCCATCGCTTCGAGGACCACCATCGGGAAGCCTTCATACCATCGGGACGGGACCACCAGGGCGGTCGCGGATTTGAGCCGTTCGATCACCTGGGCCGGCGGCAATTGTCCCCGGAACACAGCGTTGGCTGCCGCCATCGCGCGAAGGCGTGGACCATCGGGGCCGTCGCCAATGATTTCGACGGCAATATCGAGGTCCTGGGTAGCGCGAAGCAGCGTGTTGACGCCTTTTTCGGGGCTCAGGCGCCCCGCATAGACGATCCGCGGCTCCCGGACCGTCGCGCCGGGCCCCGGGTCGGCGATGCTGTTGCCCCGCACCACGATGTTGTCCGGGGTGAAGCCGTCGGCGACGAAGCGCGATTTGGCAAATTCCGTCAGAGCAATGAGCGTCACGCGAGAAGAATAGCGGTGCAGCAGCCGCTTGCAATACCAGCCCATGGTTGCGACCAGGGCAGTGCCGATGCGCGAGCCGTGGTAACAGCCGTGCCACACCGCCGGCATCCGGCTGGCGCCGAGGCATTCCTCGCACGGCCTGTCCTGGCGCAGCAACTGGGCCGAGGGGCAGATCAGCCGATAATTGTGCAGTGTCACGACAACCGGAACACCGCGTCGCGCGACCGCGTCGATCGCGCCGGGGGAAAGGGTCGGGAAGAAGTTATGAATATGCACGATGTCGGGGCGGTTGTCGCCGATGGCGTCAAGCAAGGCCCTGACCGCAGTCTTGTTGACCAGAATCGCGCGCCCCGCGGCGACTTTGGCGGCGAAGCCGTGGATATGATCGTTGTCGACACGAAAGCGCCGGACGGTGTGGCCGGCGGCCATCAGCATCGCACTTTCCTGCTCGAAAACCGCGTCTTCGCCGCCGCTCTGCTGGTACCGGTTGTGTGCCATCAGAATGTTCATTGCGGCGATCTCCAAGCACCCGGTGTGGTACCCCGGCTATGGGGCCGGGTTGCCGCTTCCGTCGAGACGGTGGCTGTCTGTTGTCCCGGCGCCCGTCGCCCCGGTCAGGGCGTCGTCGACCAGCGGCGCGCTGTTCGGATCGGCGCGAAGTGCCGCGATGAAACCGGGCGCGACGGCGGCCGTCAGGCGGATCTGGCGTTTGACCAGCGACAAGGTATCCGCGTCCAGGACAGCGCGCAGGCGAATCGCTTGTGCGATCCGCGATGGCATCAGGGCAGGCACCAGGGCGCCCGACAGCATCGACAGGCGCAACGCCGCGACGGCGCCCCCGGTGTCCTGCCGCTGTTCGCGCAGCCCGGCCAGCCGGGCCCAGGCATTGGGTTGACCCGGGGCCCGGGTCAGCGCCGTGATCGCGGTCCGCTCGGCACGGGCGTCGAGCGCGGCGCGATCATCGCCCGGCGGGGTGCCGATGGCCGCCTGGCTCAGCAGAAAGCTTTCATCATCAAGGGCTTCGCCATTGGCTAACCAGCGGTTTGCCGCGTCAAGGGCGGTCGCGGCACGGCGCAGAGCGGCGGGCGACACCGTTTCGCCGTGATAGGCTTGCCACAGGACCGCGTTGGCCGGCTGTGCCAGGATCGCGGAAACCAGGCGCGGCACACCCAGGCCGAGCAGCAGGACGCAGAAAGCCGCAGCAATGACGACGGCAGTCCAGTCCGGGGCAGTCCAGTCCGGGGCAGTCCGGTTCGGGGCGGTCCGGTCCGGTCCGGGCTCGGCGGTGCGGCTCTGCGGGCTGGAAACGCGAGGCAAGGGGCGGCTCCGCTCTAATATTGCAGGCCCAGCTTCAGCATGGCCGTCGTTTGTTGATAGCCGACGCTCAGCGTCCGCGATACCTTGTCGACATAGCTCAACTCACCGCCGGCATAGAGTTCCGGCGTGAAGGCATAGATCAGCCGCGCCCGTGCCGTATAGGTCGTCGCATTCTGCGCCGAGTAGCCGCTGTACTGATCGTAGGCGACGCTGGTGTAACCGGTCAGGATGATATTGCGTTGCAATTCATGGCGCACCGTGAGACTGCCCAAAGTCTCCACCAGTGCGCCGGCGCCATCAATCGTGGTATCGGACGAGGATCGTTGAAGGGCGGGAACGATCAGGGTCAGCTTGCTCGGGGTCCAGTTGAACACCGCGCTTGCGGAGACGCCGGACGGTGACCGCAGCCGTGAATCGCGGTAATCCTGGGCAAAATAGCCGACCAGGAAGTCACCGCGCACCAACTGGCTGACATCGACGGCGACACCGGTTTGCGCCGCATAGCCGCTGCTGTTGCGATTGAAGCCGTTGCGGTCGCTGGAGACATCGAAGACATGGGTGTTTTCCGAGATGTCGGCGACGGCGGCGTAGCCGGGAAACAGCTCGTAACTGACACGTTGGTGACTAGACAATTCCCACCGGTTGCGATCAGAATTATCGACAGTGGTCCCGACGGTGGTGTCGACGTTGCCAAACTCGTAGCGGTTCAGGGCAACGCCACCGCCGATGGTCACGCGGCCCAACTGGTCTTTGACCTCGAACTGGTTGATCGATCCGGTTGTCGGCGTCGGTTCGCGACCGTGGGCGTCGTCAGGACTGCCGCGATCCTCATGGCCGGAGAACACCTGGCCGTAATAGGTGGCCTGTGCCTCGCGTGTGATGTCGTAGCGCCCGTTGACTGTCGCCGATAAGTCGAGCGTGTTATTCAGGGTGTAGGTTGCAAAAACCTGCTCTTTAGCGAGGAAAGAGAAATCCAGCTCGTGTTCCGCAAATCGGGAGCGGAGGTCGATCTGCGGCTGAATGGTCGTGATGAAGTCGCCCTTGACATCCGATGGCGTCGCATAGACGTTCGAATTGTAGGTTTCGTTAAGCTCGACCTTGGGGAAAATCAGGAACTCGCCATACTCGATGCCTTTGGGCTGATAGCTGTCAGCGACGTCATTGGCGCCGTTACCGGGATCGGCACCGCTGGTGCTGAGGTCCTGGGTCACTTTAGCGCTCGATTGGTGGCCGTTCGCATCCTCGGTGGGGGCCGAGGGGCTGAGAAGCTGAGCCCGTGCCGGTGCCGCAAGTCCGCCGACGAGGGTTGCGATTGACAGCCCGGCTGCGGCGATCCGGTGCAGTCGCCGAGTCGGCATCGTTGTTGGTTGCAAGCGGATGGTACCCGTGTGGTGTTGAGACTGTGCCGGCCACGACATGGTTTGTTTACCCATTTCGTATGGTGCGCGCTATAGTATGCTGGCTAGCATATCTCCGGCCTTGGCACCAGAACGTTGTTGCAGATACAATGTGTTTTCGCCGTGGTGATCGCTGCGCAAACGGGGGGAGACGGGATTTGTGTTTCTCCAGGTATTCTAAAGCATAAGGTTGAAATCTGCCGAAAGTTGATATATCTCTCGGCGCGGTTCCTCGATCATAGCAGGTATCAGCCAAATGCATGGTTTCAGATCAATGCCAGCGCTTTGTTGTCTTGGGCTGTTTCGCCGCCTGACCGGAATGGTCCTGGTCGCGACGCTGGCTCTCAGCGGGTGCGTTGGTCTCGACAGTTTTCCGGATCAGGAAGCGCCGATGAAGATTAAGGGACCGAGCGAAGGCTATTTACTGGAGCCAGGGAATCTTGTTCGATTGACCGTTTTTGGCGAAAGTAATCTTTCTGGTGACTTTACGCTCGACCCTTCAGGAACGCTCGCTCTACCTCTGGTGGGGAATATCCGCGCCGCCGGGCTGACGGCTCCGGTGGTCGCCGGACGGATCGAAGAAATGTTGCGCAAGAATGGTTATTTGCAGGAGCCGAAGGTTGCGGTCGAGGTGCTGACATTCCGGCCGTTCTATGTGTTGGGCGAGGTCCGCAGCCCTGGTGAGTTTCCCTATCTCAGCGGCATGACGGTGTTGAGCGCGATTGCCCGCGCCGGCGGCTACGACTACCGGGCGCGTCAGGGCGAGGCGGTGCTGGTTCGCGATGTCAATGGCGAACAGGTTCAATACCATGCTTTGGAGCGGACGCCCATCCTGCCCGGCGATATCATCAAGGTGATGGAGAGGATGTTCTAGAGAGGGAGAGGATGTTCTAGAACGGTCTTGATGTGTCTATTCGCTGTCGGCCGGTTGAACCGGTGGCGATGGTGGCGGTGCCCGCTCCTGATTTGGGAGCTCTTCCACGGATGTTTGGTTGGTTTTGCGGTTGGGGAGATGTGGCCATGGGGTGGCCTGCCATTGAGGGGAGACGATGAACAGACTTCGTATCGCGGCGCTTGCAGGCCTTGTGGCCATGACCCTTGGCGGTCCGACCGTGTCCCTGGCACAGACCGCGGCGTTGCCGCCGGCCCTTCAGGCGGCCTTCGACAGTGGCAATGGCCAGGCACTGCAAAGCGCGATTGCCAGCCTGAGCGCGGGCGATCCCGCTAAATCGGCGGCCTTGGCACAGGAGATTATCGTCGCGGCCGAAAAGCTGCTGAAGATCGACCCGCAGCGTGCCGTCAATATTGCCACGACCGCGGTCAACGTCATCAATAGTGCCTCGGTTCAGCAATCGGCGCCGCAGCAGTCGCAGAGCGTGATCACAATTGCTGCGCGCATCTTCATCTCACCCGAAGCCGAAAAGGCGGTGCCGGCACAGGCGGCGCAGTTGGCGACGACAACGCTGCAGGCGGCGTCGGCATCGAGCAATGCGACCCTTGTGGCCACGGTTGCGGTTGAGGCGGTTTCGGCCGCGGAAAAACTTCTGCCCTCGGTTCCGGGAGCGGCGGTTCAGCTTGCGGGAGCGGCAGTCCAGGCTGTCAACCAGAGTTCGGTCCTGCAATCGTCGTCGGCGCAGGCGTCGCAAGTTGCTGTGGCCGCGGCCCGCGTCATCGTCGATCCGGCCGCGGAGGCCGCGGCGCCCAGCGTCGTTGCGACGATTGCCGTGGCGGTGGTTCAGGTTGTCACCAATCCCGCGGTCTATGCGGTGTCACCGAGCAGCGCAATTTCGGCGATGGCGAATTCCTATTCCGCTGCGGGCAGCGCCGCGGTCAGCGCTGCTGTGCCCACCGCCGCCTCCTCGGTGCGCAGTGTCCTGGTCCAGGCGGAGTCGAGCGGCACCCTCAGCCAGATCAATGCCGTGACGGGGGCGAATATCAACACCATTCTGGCGGGCACCAATCCGGAGACGGGACAACCCCTGTCATCAGGGACGGCGCAGACCACGCCCAATGCGGAGAACAAACTCCAATCCGCCAGTCCGACGTGACCCGATGGTGATGGCAGAGCCGGGGATTGTGACCCAGGCGCCGGCATCCCTGACCTGGGGCCAGATGGTGTTCCGCCTGCTCCTGGCGGCGGTGGTTCTGACGCCGCTGGCCTTGGGCGGTCAGCGACCCTGGGCCTGGAGTGTGATGGCGGTGTGGATCGGTGTCGTGGTGCTTTTGTGGGCTGCGGCGGTCGCCCGGGGGCACATCCGCGTGGTCGTGCCGATGCGCTGGCTGTCGGCGCCGGCGATTCCCTTCGCGCTGATGCTGTTGTGGGCTTTCGTCCAGACCCTGGATGTCATGCCGGTTTCCTGGTGGCATCCGCTGTGGAGTGAAGCGGCCACGGGGTTGGGCGCACCGGTTTCGGGCAGCATCTCGCTCGATCCGACGATGACCCGTACCGCCCTGCTGCGCGTCGTCTGCTATGCGGCGGTGTTCTGGTTGGCGGTGCAGCTATGCCGGGAACGGGCGCGGGCGCGGATGGCGTTGACGACGCTGGCGGCGGCCGGGATCCTCTACGCGGTCTATGGTCTGGTCGTGTTCTTTTCCGACGCCGATTCAATCCTGTGGTTGCGCAAATGGGCCTATCATGGCGATCTGACTGCGACTTTTGTCAATCGTGATGCCTATGGCACTTATGCCGGGCTGGGGATTTTGTGTTGTCTCGCGGTGGTTGTGCATTCGGTGCGACGCCGGCACCGGTCCGAACCACGGGAACTGCGTGAAGTAGCCGAGTCCCTGCTTTTGGAAACCCTTCCGGCGGCGCTGGGCGGGGCGGTGATCGGGCTGGCGCTGGTGCTGTGTCATTCGCGGGGGGCGTTTGTCGCAACTGCCGTGGCAACGCTGGCTTTGCTCGGTGCCGCGCTTGAGGCGCGGCTGATCAGGGCCCGTGTTGCGGTGCTGCTGTGCTTTGCCCTGGCTTGTGTCGTCGTCGCGGTGTTGGCGCACAGCGGCGATCTGACCCTGCAGCGCCTGGCCGAGACCCCGGACCAGATCGGTACCGATGATCGTTCGAATCTGTATCGTCTGACGGAACAGGCGATCGAGGATGCCCCGTGGCTCGGGCATGGTTTCGGCGCCTTTCTTCCAGCGTTCCGGATCTATCGTGATGTTTCCCTGCCGGCGCCGACGACCTGGGAGTTTGCCCACGACGTCTTTCTGGAGACGGCGATGGATCTGGGACTGCCCGCCGCCGGTCTGTGGTTCCTGTCGCTGGCGATCGTTGTGGGACGATGCGTGTGGGGGCTGCGGCAGCGCCGTCGGGACCGGGTCTACCCGGTGGTGGCGATTGCCGCAGCGGTCTTGGTGGGGGCGGACGGGCTCGTCGATTTCAGCGCGCAGATTCCGGCGGTCGCCGTGACATTGGCGCTCCTTTTGGGAATGGGTTACGCGCAGTCCTGGCCGACCGGCCGGGAGTAGCCGATGACGAGGCGATGGCGGTCCGGCCGGTGCGCAGGGTGCTTGATGGTTGTTTCCGGGCACGATCAGGCTGTTTGGTTTCGGCAGGGTTTCGGTTTTGGGCAGGGTTTTGGTTTTGGGCAGGGTTTTGGTTTTGGTATGTGGCCAATGTCAGATGTGAACCCGCCGTGACGCCCCGTGATGTCGCAAGCGCCGCGGTATTGCCAAAGATCGTGGCGCCAGAGACGCGAAGCGGACCGGTGCCGCCGGCCGGTGTCGCCGCCATGGTTCTGGCTGCCGGTGATCTGGCGGTGCTGATCGGGGCCGTTCTGGCTGCGGTCCTGGTCCGTCTGGAACTGAATGAATGGTTTCCGATCCTGATCGGCGCGCGCATGTTCCTGGGTGTTCTGACCGCCGTCGCATTGTTGCCACTGGTCTTTGCGTTGTGCCAATTTTATCCGGGTTACGGACAGACCGGAGTGGAACGTTTGCGCCACCGGGTCAATCTGACGCTCCTGTGGTTCGGGGCGATGATCCTGTTTGATTATTTGGCGCAGAATGGCCAGTGGTCACGCGGGATCCTGCTGATTGCCGCGGCAATTGCGGTCCTTATACTTCCGGCGTGGGACGGTGTCGCGCGGATGTTCTTGATCCGACGCGGCTGGTGGGGGGAAGCCGCCGTCGTTTTGGGGCCGGAATCGCGGCGACAGGCGGTCATGGACACGTTGCTCAGTCATCCTGAGTTGGGCTGGATCCCGGTTGCCGGGGCCGATTTTTCGGATCTTGCCAGCGCTTCGTTGCCGCCTGCAGCGCTGGCTCTGGTGATCCTGCACGGCAGCGATTTCAGCGACCGCATCGAAAACGCCGATGCCGCGGATGATTTGCCTTATCCCAGGGTCGTGCTGATTCCGGAGACCCGGGAGCTGCAAAGCCTTTGGGTATCGGTTCGCGATCTCGGGACACATCTTGGGCTGGAAATGCAGCGCAATCTGTTGGTCCGGCGTAACAAGATCATCAAGCGCGCCATGGATCTGATGCTGGGGAGTTTGGCTCTGGTCGCGGCAGTGCCGCTGATCCTTGTGGCTGCCGCGCTGGTGGTGGTTGTATCGCCGGGGCCGGTGTTGTTCGCCCAGACGCGGATCGGCCTGGATGGCCGGCGTTTCCGGATCTGGAAATTGCGCACCATGGTGCGTAATGCGGACACCAAGCTCGCTGAAATGCTGGCGCGTTCCGCCGAAATGCATGCGGAATGGAACCTGACGATGAAGCTGCGTCACGATCCGCGGGTCATCCCCGGCGTGGGCGCGATATTGCGGCGCTTCAGCATCGATGAGTTGCCGCAGTTCTGGAACGTGGTGCGTGGCGACATGAGTCTGGTCGGGCCACGGCCGCTGCCATTGTACCACGTTGCACAGCTGAGCCCTTCGACTGAAAGGATTCGTCGCAAGGTACGGCCGGGTATCACCGGGATTTGGCAGGTCTCCGGTCGTAGCGATACCGGCCTCGACGGTCAGCAACATTTGGATAATTCTCCCTATCTGGGTAGCGCAGGTTCGCGAAATGTTCTAGGCGCTAGGCTCGCCTTGGAGTAGAATCTGTCTGTTGCTGATGGGGTGAAGCGATGGCCGGACTTCTCGATTTTGTTGCCAAATTCAGCACGGAAGACGTG
>JARLIO010000005.1 GCA_031291675.1 Azospirillaceae bacterium | reverse complement strand
TCCGTGGTTCAACTCGCTTCCTGATCCCACACTTCGGTAATGAACGTCGAAACCTGGGGGCCGGATGCCTTAATTGGGCACGTCCGGTCCTGGGAGGGGGGCGGCCAGCAATGGCTGTCCCTACCTCACCGGCATGGCCCCGGTTGGGTTTGGGCGAAAGCCCAACGCGTCGTCGCCAAAATGAGAACGGCTGCTCGCGGCGGCTTCACGTTGCAATTTGACGCCGGGCGGACCAAATTCGAGACCGACGATACCAACGGGAACCGGCCGGATCAACCGTACGCCGCCGGAATTTCGCCCGGGCTGCAATATCGTCAATTGACCCCGGGGACCCGTGCAGCGGTGCGGCATGCTGGACAGCGACGACAATCGCACTTGCCACGCGCCGCGCCGCGGTTTTGTCTGTGACGGCAACGCGCGCCCTTTGGTTCCTGCCACGCTGGATCAATGACCATGACGATTGAACGCTTTCTGTTCGGGACGCTGGACGGGGAACCGGTCCCCGGTTTCATTCTCTCCAATCAGGCCGGGCTGCGCGCCAAACTGGTTGCCTATGGCGCCCGCCTGACCGAAATGCATGTTCCGGATCGCGAGGGCCACAGCGCCGACGTCGTCCTGGGCTATGATGACCTCGCCGGCTATCAGGGCAGCACGACCTATTTCGGGGCGACCTGCGGCCGCGTCGGCAATCGGATCGCCCACGGCGCCTTCACCCTTGATGGCAAACCTTATCAATTGGCGCTGAACGACGGCCCCAACCATTTACATGGCGGCCCGGGCGGCTATGACCGGCGGGTGTGGGCGGCGACAACCGACAGCGCGGCCAACGCCGTGATCTTCACCCTGGCCTCGGCCGACGGGGACGAGGCCTATCCCGGCACGCTGGGCGTCACGACACGCTATCAGTTGACCGAGACCGGTGAGCTGAAGATCCGCATGACGGCGGCGACCGACGCCCCGACCCTGGTCAATATCGTCCATCACAGCTACTGGAACCTGGCAGGGCAGGGCGACATCGGCGGGCATCACCTGCGCATCGACGCCGATCATTTCACCCCGGTCGACGCCACGCTGATTCCCAGCGGTGCGATTCTTCCGGTCGCCGGGACCCCGTTTGATTTCCGGCGCGAACGGCCGCTCGGGCCGGCCCTCGACGGTGTCGGCGATGGCGGTTTCGACCACAACTGGTGTCTCAACGGTCCGGCCGACATCGTGCGTCCGGTGGTCCGTCTGGTGGACCCGGTATCGGGCCGCGGGGTGGAGGTCGCGACCAACCAGCCCGGGGTCCAGTTCTATGCCGCCGGCGGCTTCCCGGCGGACGGCGTCGTCGGCAAGGCGGGCCAGCGCTACCCGCGGTTTGGCGGCATCGCGCTGGAAACCCAGAAATTCCCCAACGCCGCCAATCTCGGCCAGTTTCCGTCAATGCGGCTGGCCCCCGGCGTGCTCTATGATCACGCGATGGATTTCCGGTTCTTCACCGTCTGAACGCCCCGCCATCGTCCGGGACACGGTCCGCGCTGCGGCATGACCCGGGCCTTGCGGCCCGGGGTTCCATCAGGCCGCGGCGACCGTGGTCTGTTCCTGTTCGCCCAGGCCCTCGATCCCCAGCCGGACCACCTGGCCGGGTTTCAAATAAACCGGGTGCGGTTTCATGCCCAGCCCGACGCCGGGCGGCGTGCCGGTGGCGATGATGTCACCGGGTTGCAGGCTCATGAACTGCGAAATATAGGAAACCAGGGTTCGGACCGGGAAGATCATGGTCCGGGTCGAGCCGTTCTGCCGCGTGACCCCATCCACGGTGAGCCACATGGCCAGATTTTGCGGATCGGCGACCTCATCGCGCGTCACCAGCCAGGGGCCGATCGGGCCGAAGCTGTCGGCTGACTTGCCCTTGGCCCACTGGCCGCCGCGTTCGATCTGGAATTCCCGTTCCGAGACGTCGTTGATCAGGCAATAGCCGGCGACATGGTCGAGCGCTGCCGCCTCGCTGACATAACGGGCCTCGGCGCCGATGACGAGCCCCAGCTCGACCTCCCAATCGGTCTTTTGCGAACCCCGCGGGATGATCAGGGGATCGTTGGGGCCGGTGATCGCACTGGTCGCCTTCATGAACAGAATTGGTTCCGCGGGGACCGGCGCCCCGGCCTCGGCGGCGTGGTCGGCATAGTTGAGGCCGACACCGATGAATTTCCCGACGCGGCCGACGCACGGGCCGATGCGCTGCGGCGTCGCGACAAGGGGCAGGGTTCCGGGATCGAGCGCCGCGATTTCCGCCAATCCCGGCGGGGTCAGCCAGCGCCCGGCCACATCATCGACCACGGCGGACAGATCGCGGATGGCGCCATCGGCATCGCGCAGGCCCGGCTTTTCGGCACCCGGGGCGCCGTAACGAAGCAGCTTCATGTCAAATCCCACGCCTCAAGAAGGGAAAACAGATCCGGCCGGATCATCCGCAATTGGGCCCGCCACCGTCGATCAACAAGGTGCGGCCGGCCCTGACAGCGGTGCCGCGATGGCCATCTTGCGCGGCGGCGCCTCGCGGCCTTCAGGCCTGGCGCAACCGCTCCGGCGGCCGTTGCCCGGTGATCTTCTGGGCCAGGCGGTTGGCGCAATCGATCAGGACATCGCGATAGCGGCTGTGATGGAGCTTCGCATCCTCGCGCGGCGCCACGATGCACAGGGTGGCGACGCACACCTTTTGCGCATCATAAACCGGGGCGGCGAAGCAATGGGTGAAGGTGTCGGTGGCACTGTCGAAGGTGAAGAAGCCGCGTTCGCGCGACTGGCGGATCTGGCCGATGAAGGTCTCGAGCGCCAGACGCTCGCCGTTGGGCAGCACAAAATCAGCCTCCGGGATGAAATCGGCAATTTCCTGGTCGGTCATATGTCCGACCAGCAGCCGGCCCGAGGCGGTCCACGGGATCGGGATCCGTTCCCCGACATCCGACGAGATGCGGAAATGGCGCTGGCCGTCGCGCATCAGGACAACGGTGTATTTGTTGCCGGCCAGCATGCACAGTTGCGAGGTCTCAAGGGTTTCGTGACTGATCTCGTTCAGCAGCGCATCGGCTTCGTGCGTCAGATCGAAATGGCGCAGATGCGAGATCCCGAGAAAATAGAGTTGCCGGCCCAGGAACACCCGACCATCCTTGTCGAAATATTCCAGGATCTGGCGTTCCAGCAGCAGGTTGATGATCTCATAGACCGTGGATCGCGGTGCGCCGATGCCAACCGCGATCTCATTCGGCCGCAAGGGCTGTTTTTGATCCTTGAGATAGTCCAGGATGTCGAAAGCCCGGTCCAGTCCGCGGGTTCTCTTGCTGCTGTCGCTGTCCGGCATACGGACCGTCCCTTTTCTATCGATCGCCACCAATACAAGCCGGGACAGGTCTTTGTGTCCGCGGGCTCGCGTCCGACGTGATCCCGGCACCATCCAGGCTTGTCGCATTTTCCCGGCGTTTGGAAAAGCCTTAGCTGGGCGGCCGGCGCGCAAAGCAGCCGGCCGCCCCCAAGGTTCAAGCCATACGCGGACCTGATCCAGACCGGTGTCGGCGCTGTTTCAGGGGGCCTTGTAGGCGACGCAATCGATCTCGACCTTGCAATCGACCATCATCTGGGCCTGGACGCAGGCGCGGGCCGGGGCCGCGGCGCCGGTGAAATATTCCGCATAGACGCCGTTGAACGACCAGAAATCCCGGGGATCGGCCAGCCATACGCCGACGCGGACCACGTCCTCAACGCCATAGCCGGCCTCGTGCAGGATCGCGATCAGATTGTCGATTGCCTTGCGCGTTTGCTCGACAATCCCGGTCCCGACGATCTCACCCTTCTCCATCGGGGTCTGACCCGAGACATAGAGCCAGCCATCGGCCTTGACCGCCCGGGCGAACGGCAGCGCCTTGCCCCCGGCGCCCGCTTCACCGGCACCGTATCGTGTGATCGACATCAGAAACGACTCCTTCAGATTTTGATTGTCTTGAGAAACTCTTTCAAGCGAAGGGATTTCGGCTGATTGAACAGATCAGCCGGAGGTCCTTCCTCCTCAATGCGCCCCTGGTTCATGAAAATGATGCGGTCCGATACTTCATAGGCGAAGCGCATTTCATGGGTCACCAGCAGCATGGTCATGCCGTCCTGCGCCAGTCCCTGGACCACGCTCAGCACCTCGTTGACCAGTTCGGGATCCAGCGCCGAGGTGACTTCGTCAAACAGCATCAGGCGCGGCGTCATCGCGACGGCCCGGGCAATGGCGACGCGCTGCTGCTGACCCCCGGAAAGCTGGCCGGGATAGTGGTTGCGCCGTTCCAGCATGCCGACGCGGTCCAGCCATTTTTCGGCGATCGCGACGGCCTCGTCGCGGGCCAGCTTCCTGACCTTGATCAGGCCCAGCGTGACATTGCGTAGGGCCGTCAGGTGCGGGAACAGGTTGAACTGCTGAAACGCCATCCCGGTCAAAGCGCGATGGCGCGCGACCTCGGCGCCCGTGCAGGGGACGCGTCGGCCGCCCTGCTCGCGATAGCCGATCGCCTGGCCGTCGATCTCGATCCGGCCCCGCTGGAATTCCTCCAGCAGGTTGACGCAGCGCAACAACGTGGTCTTGCCCGAGCCGCTCGACCCGATGATGGTGACGACATCGCCACGGGCCAGGGTGACGTCGACGCCCTTGAGCACTTCGACGGTCTGAAACGCCTTGTGCAGGTCCTGGATCCGCAACAGCGCGGGCGCTGCGGCCGTCGTCGCCACGCTTGCCTCCGGGTGGGTCATGGCAGTGAAACCTTTCTCTCGGCGTAGCGACCGAGCTGCTCGATCGCGAAATTAATCGCGAAATAGATGGCGCCGGCGAAGAGATAGAACGGCATGCCAATAAAGGTGCGGGAAATCACCTGTTGCGTTGCCAACAGCAATTCGGTGACGCCGATCACCGAAAGCAATGTCGACGCCTTGACGATCTCGGTTGCCGCATTGACCCAGGTCGGCAGGATCTGACGCAGGGCCTGAGGCATCAGCACATAGACGAAGTTCTGGCTGAAGCTCAGCCCGATGGCTTTGCCGGCCTCGCTCTGGCCGCGCGGAATCGCCTGCAAGGCACCGCGCACGATCTCCCCGACATGCGAGCCGCAGAACAGCAGCAGGCCGATCAGCCCGGCCTGAAACGCCGTGGTCTGGATGCCGGTCACCGGCAGGATATAAAAACAGGCCAGGATCAGCACGAAGACCGGGGTGCCACGGATCAATTCGGTGTAACAGCGCAGGGCGAAGCGCACCATCCCGCCGCCATAGGTCAGGCCGATGCCGACGAACAGGCCGAGGATCGAACCCAGCACGATCGCCAGCAGCGAAACAGCGACGGTCAGGCCGAGGCCGTTCAGGATCGCCCCGCGCGCCGCCCAAAGTTCCATCAGAAAGGGGTAATCCGTCATCGCCGCCTCCCGTCAACGAATGATCGCGAGCCGGCGCTCGACAAAGCGCAGAGCCGTGGAAATGATCAGGCAGGCGACGACATACATCAGACTGGCCACCATCCAGGTTTCGATGACACGGAAACTCTCGACATTGATCTTGCGGGCGTAAAATGTCAGCTCGGGGACCGCGATCGCGGCGGCCAGCGAGGTATCCTTGAACAGGGAAATAAAATTATTGCCCAGCGACGGCAGGACGTTGCGGATCATCACCGGAATGATGACCGAGCGGCGGATCTGGCCCTCGGTCAGGCCGATCGCCAGACCGGCTTCGCGCAGACCGCGCGGGATCGCGACCAGGCCGGCGCGGAACACCTCGGTCAGATAGGCGCCGGCATAGACCGACAGCGTGATGATGAAGGACTGGATCTTGCCCAGGCGCAGCCCGAGCTCGGGCAGCGCGAAATAGGTCAGTAAAATCAGGACGAGGATCGGGGTGTTCCGGATCGTCGTGACATAGACCGTGGCGATGATCCGGAAGATGCGATGCCGGGACAGAACACCGAAAGCCGCCGCCAACCCGATGATGCAGCCGATCAGGATCGACACCAGGGCCAACACCAGGCCCAGCCCAAGACCGGACAGCAACAAATTCTCATGACGCCAGACAACGGCGAAATCAAAATGATAGGTCATGACGGCGACTCCCGGGCCCTTTCGGTTGATTCTACTTGAATTCGACCGGGAATCCCGTGGCCGGCGGCGCCAGCTCAACGCCGAACCATTTCTTGAACGATGCCGCATAGGTGTCGAATTCGACCCCGGTCATGGCCTCATGCAGGGCGGTATTGACAAAGTTGAGCCATTCCTGGTCACCCCGCTTCACCGCACAGGCATAAGTCTGCGGATCCCAGGAATAGCCCGCCGAGACATAGCGCCCGGGGGTCTGCACGATCAGCCAGTTGATCGAGGACTGATCGGTCGCTGCCGCCTCGGCCCGCCCGGAATTGACCGCCTGGTACATCAGATCGACGCTGTCATACTGGTCGACCTTGGCCTGGGGCAGTGCCGCATGGACCATCTCTTCGGCATAGACATTTTGCAGCACGGCGACGGTGATCGCATCGCCGGCGGCCTTCAGATCGGCGTAATTCTTGTATTTTCCCTTGATCGGCAACAACAGGCCGACACCCTCGCGGTAATAGGGGATCGTGAAGGCGACCTGCTGGGCCCGGCTGGCCGTCACCGTCATGAACTGACAGGTCATGTCGACCTTGTCGGTCGTGAGGTTGGGAATGCGGGCGTCCGAGGACTGCTGGACAAACTGGACCTTGCCGGCATCGTCGAACAAACCTTTGGCGACGATCCGGGCGATATCAATGTCAAAGCCCTGCAACTCGTCGTTGGCGCCTTTGAAATGCCACGGCGGATTGGTGCTGCCGGTTCCAACGATCAGCGTGCCGCGGGCGAGAACGGCATCAAGTTTGCTTTTAGTTTCCTGGGCCGTGGCGCCGACGCTGGTCGCGACCAGGGAACCAAGGGCGGCGGCGATCGTGAGCGCCATCCGCAGGCGGGGGGACAAGAACGACGGGGCTGTCATCGAGGGGTCTCCGTATTTGTCTGCTATCCCGGACATGTTTACAAAGGAGCAGATTGCGCTACTATGATCGGCACGCCAGACCGCTGTCAAGCCGCGATGCGATCACGGTTTCGCGGTATTCTTGGCGAACCCGATCCCCCCGCCGGCGTTACCGGAGAAGTGCCATGTTCCCTGACATCGATACCCCCGCGGTCCTCGTCGATCTCGCGATTGCCGAGGCCAATATCGACCGCTTCCAACATTATTGTGACGCGCACGGCATCGCCTGCCGTCCGCACATCAAGACCCACAAGCTGCCGTTCTTGGCGCGCCGCCAGGTCGCGGCCGGCGCGGTCGGCATCACCTGCCAGAAGGTCTCGGAGGCTGAGGCGATGGTCGCCGGCCGCGACATCGCCAGCGTCCTGTTGACCTACAACATCGTTGGCGCGGCCAAGCTGGCGCGGTTGCGGGCGCTGGCCGACCGGGTGGCGCTGTCGGTCGTCGCCGACAGCCGCACCGTGGTCGAGGGTCTGTCGCGGCAGTTCGCCGACGCGTCGTCGCCGCTGACGGTTCTGGTCGAATGCGACACCGGGGCCCATCGCTGTGGCGTGGCCACGCCCGAGGCGGCCCGCGACCTGGCCGCGGTGATCGCGGCCGCGCCCGGCCTGCGTTTCGGCGGCCTGATGACCTATCCGCCTGCCGGCGGCGTTGCCGGCGTGCAGGACTGGATGAGCCGGGCCAAGACCCTGTGCGCCGCCGCCGGGTTGCCCGTCGAAATCATCACCAGCGGTGGCGCCCCCGACATGTGGCACGCCCATGACGCCCCCATCGTCAACGAATATCGCAGTGGCACCTATATCTACAATGATCGCTCCCTGGTCGCCCGCGGCGTCTGCCAATGGGCCGATTGCGCCCTGACCGTGCTGGCCACCGTGGTCTCGGTGCCCGATGCCAATCGGGCCATCATCGACGCCGGCACCAAGGTTCTGACCTCCGACCTTCTGGGCCTGACCGGCCACGGCCATGTCCTGGACCGCCCCGACCTGCGCATCGACCA
Organism: Azospirillaceae bacterium; assembly: GCA_031291675.1. Lineage (GTDB taxonomy): Bacteria > Pseudomonadota > Alphaproteobacteria > Azospirillales > Azospirillaceae > JARLIO01. The sequence continues at coordinate 122,028 of JARLIO010000005.1, read as the reverse complement.
GTTGTCGGAGGAGCATGGCCGCCTGGTCAGCGACGGCGACATCGGCCTCGCGGTCGGGGACCGGGTCCGGATCGTGCCCAACCATGCCTGCGTCGTCTCCAACATGGTTGACACGGTCACGCTGGTGCGTGGCGCCCAGGTCGAGGGTGTCGCCCCGGTGGCGGCGCGCGGACAAGTGCGCTGATCATTTTCGCCGCGCAATGCCCAAATAGTAGGCCGTTTTTACGCTTGCACAATGCCTAAGCCTTCTCTACGCTTTCGATGTCCGATATACAGAGCTTATGTCCGGTATTTTGGACATCGAAAGCCTTTCCGCCCCGCAGAGCCGGTGCCATCACCGGGTGCGCGCGGCAGGGCCGGATTGATCGCACGCCGACTGTCATCATTTCCCCCTGGCACCATCCCCCAACCCGGAGAGACAGGCTTATGATCCGATCATCATTGCGCGCCGCCGCCGTTCCCGTTTGCCTGGGCCTGGCACTGGCCCTTGGTGCGACCGCCCCGGCCCTGGCCGCCGCCAAATGCATCAAGGGCGACCGCAAGGCCCCCTTCACCATCGGCTGGGCCAATATCTATTCGGTGCCGACCTGGATGAAGCAGACCCAGGCCACGATCCAGGCCGAGTTCGACGCCGACAAGAAGCGCGGCCTGGTGTCAAAACTGGTGGTCACCGACGCCCAGGGTAACGCCAGCACCCAGATCCAGCAGATCCAGTCGATGATCGACGCCAATGTCGATGCGATCCTGATCGAGGCCGGGTCGTCGACCGCGCTCAACCGGGTCATTGCCAGCGCCTGCGCCAAGGGCATCGCCGTGGTCAATTTCGACAGCCTGGTCGATACCGATCAATTGACCACGCGGATCAACACCGATTCCGCCGCCTGGGGTGCCGGCGCGGCGCAATGGCTGATCGACGCGATCGGTGGCAAGGGCAACATCATCATCCTGAACGGGCCGGCCGGGGTCTCGGTCAGCGATGACCGGCGCAAGGGCGCCGAGCCGGTTTTGCAGGCTCATCCCGATGTCAAGATCCTGGCCGAAAGCAATACCGCCTACAATGTCGCCCCGGCGCAGGAGGCGGTGACCAATCTGCTGTTCAACAACGCCCAGATCGATGGCGTTCTGGCCCTGGCCGGGCCGTTGGCGACCGGCGCGGTGCTGGCCTTTGAAAAACAGGGCCATCCGGTCGTCCCGACCACCGGCGAGAATGCCCGTCAATTCCTCGAGCTGTGGAAAAAGGACGGCATGAAGGGTTGGGCCACGATGCAGCCGAACTGGCTCGGGGCGCTGGCGCTTGATGCCGCGCTCACGGCCCTTCAAGGCAAGGACGTGCCCGCTTTCGTCAAAGTGCCGCTGCCGGTGATCGACAACAGCAATCTCGATCAATATCTGGCGCATGCCGACGCGTTCCCGGCGGATGGCTTCATCTATTCGCCCTACGACCAGACGCTGTTCGATACGCTGTTGGCTGCGAAATGACATCGGACGACGTCGATCCCGTCGCGGTGGCGCCGCTGATCGCCGCGCAGGACATTACCCGGGGGTTTTTCGGCAACCCGGTGTTGCGCGGTGTTTCGATCGCCTTGCGGCCCGGGCGCATTCACGCCCTGCTGGGTGAGAATGGTGCCGGGAAATCGACCTTGATCAACATCCTGTCGGGCGGGCTTCGGCCCGATTCCGGCCGGATCGTCGTCAATGGCGCGCCGCGGGGGCATTTGACCCCGTCCGACGCCCGCAAGGCCGGGATCGCCGTCGTCCAGCAGGAACTCAGCCTGACGACCACGCTGTCGATCGGCGAGAATATTGGCCTGGGCGCCTTTCCGCGCCGCTTCGGCCTGATCGACTATCGCACCCTGGCCGGGCGCGCCCGCGAGGTCTGTGGCCTTGTCGGGCTTGACGAGCCCTTGTCGTTGCCGGTCGGGGCCCTGTCGCTGGGCCGGCGCCAGATGGTCGAAATCGCCAAGGCGCTGTTCCGCAATCCGCGGATTCTGATCCTGGACGAACCGACCTCGTCGCTGTCAGCCCGCGAAACGGGGATCCTGACCGATCTGCTGGGCCGGCTGCGCGCGCAGGGTGTCGCGATCCTCTATATTTCGCATCGTCTCAACGAAATCATGGCGCTGTGCGACCATGTCACGGTGCTGAAGGATGGCGTCGTCACCGCCGACCGGCCGCTGGCCGGGATCGACGCCGCCGGTCTGGTTCGCCTGATGGTGGGGCGCGATCCCGGCGACCTGTTCCCGACCTGGACCGCGCCGCCCGCGGCGCCGCCGGTGCTGTCGGTCACCGGCTTTGCCGCCGGGATGACCCGCGACATCGCCTTGACCGTGCAGCCCGGCGAGGTGCTGGGCCTGGGCGGGCTGGTCGGGCACGGGCAGGAGGATGTGCTGCTCGGCCTGTACGGCGCGATCCCCGCGACCGCAACCGCGGTGCGGGTCAATGGCGCCACAAGCCTGCCGGGCCGGGTGACCCGGGCCAACCGCCTCGGCATCGCCTATGTGCCGGCGGACCGGCGGCGCGAGGGCCTGCATCTGATCCATTCGATCGCGACCAATCTGATGCTGCCGGCGTTTGCGCGCCAGCATGGGTTGAGCCTGCGCCGGCGGCGCCAGGAACAGGGCGCCACCGCTGTGCTGGCGGCACGGCTTGGCATCAAGGGCGACCTGATGCGTCCGGCCCAGGCGCTGTCCGGCGGCAACCAGCAGAAAGTGGCGCTGGCCAAATGGCTGCCGCATGATCCCCGGATCCTGCTGCTCAACGACCCGACCCGCGGCGTCGACGTTGAAACCAAGCGTGAGATTTATCGGATGCTGCGGCAACTGGCGGATGCCGGCCAGGCGGTGATCCTGCTCAGCTCCGACACCCCGGAACTGGTCAATCTGTGCGACCGTGTCGCGATCCTGCGCGAAGGGCGGATCGTCGCCCGGATCGAGCGCCGCGATCTCAGCGAGGCGGCGATCGTCGCCGCGGCGATGGGGGCTGCGACGGCCCCCGCGGGAACCGGAGGGGCGCCATGACCGCCGCCGAACCCTTGCCGCGCGGCGTGCCGCCGCTCTACGGACCGGTCCAGGCCCGGCGCAATCGCGGCCTTTATGGTCTTTATGCCGTGGTTCTGGCGTTTCTGGTCATCGATGCCGTCCTGTTTCCCGGGCTGCTGAGCCGCGACGGCTTCGCCCGCCTGACCCAGAACTGGTTTCCGTTGGCGCTGGCCGGCATGGCTCAGGCCCTGGTGATGCTGGCGGGCGGAATCAGCCTTTCGCTGGGCGCCATGGTCAGTCTGGGCGCCGTGATCGCCGCAGTGACGATGTCGGGACCGGCCGGCGTTGGCGGCGGGCTCGCGCTGGTGCTCGCCGCCGGTCTCGCCATCGGCGCGGCAACCGGGTTGATCGTGGTCCGGCTGCGCCTGCCGGCGATCGTCGTGACCCTGGCGGCGTCGTTCCTGATCGGCGGGACCGCCCTGCTGATCCTGCCGCGGCCGGGTGGTGCGATCCCGGACGGGTTCTCGGACCTGCTGGCGGGGGATCAGCCGATCGCGTTTGGGATTCTGGTCGTCATTGTCGGCTTGTGGAAGCTCTATCTGGCGACGCCGCTCGGCCTCAGCCTTTACGCCGCCGGGGAAAACCCGGTCGCGGCCCACAATGCCGGCATCGCGGTCGATCGGGTACGGATCGCGGCCTATGCGCTGAGCGGGTTGCTGTCGACCGCGGCCGGGTTGTTCGTCGCGGCGCAGACCGGTTCCGGCGATCCCGTGATCGGGGACAGCTTCACCCTTAATTCGATCGCCGCCGCGGTGCTGGGGGGCGTCGGTTTTCTGGGCGGAAGCGGTACGATGCGGGGCGCCCTCGCCGGCAGCCTGCTGCTCAGCCTGATGATCAATGTCATGTTTTTTCTGGGCCTGCCGCCGGTCGCGCAATATGTCGCCCAGGGCCTGATCATTATCGCGGCCGTGGCGCTGCCCCAGCTGCGGATCCGCGGGAGGCGGTCATGAACGCCATGAACGCCGGGAAAACCAGTGCCGCGGTGCCGGGGCGGTTGCGGACGGTTTTGCAGAACCGGGCCTTGCAGATGCTGGTGATCGTCATCCTGGTCTGGATCGTTGCCGGTCTGAGCAGCCGTGGTTTCGCCAGCTTCGGGCATCTGCGCTATCTGCTGGAGCTTGCCGCCGTGATCGGCCTGGTCGCGGCGGGGCAGACCCTGGTGGTGATCGCCGGGGGCATCGATCTGTCGGTCGGCGCCATCGTCACCGTCAGCGCGATCAGCCTGCCCTTGTTGTCGGGCGCGGGTGATGCGACCGGATTGGTCGGGTTGCTGGCCACGCTGGCCGTGGCCACGGCGATCGGTTTGGTCAATGGCGTTGGCGTCAGCGCGCTGCGCGTCCATCCGATGATCATGACGCTGGCGATGGCGACATTTCTGCAGGGGGCGCTGATCCTGGTGGCCGGCGGCACCGCGGTTTCGGCGCACAATCCGGTCGTCGAGTGGCTGGGCAGTGGCCGGCTGGGCGGCATTCCCGCTGGAATTCTGCTCTGGCTGGTGGTCTCGGGCGCGACGCTGGCCCTGCTGCATGCCACCCCGCTCGGCGCCCGGATTTTCGCGTTGGGCGCCAACCCGTTGGCGACCCTGCTGTCCGGGGTCAGCGTGCCCGGCACGACGATGCTGATCTATGCCGTCAGCGGCTTCACCGCGGGCCTCGCCGGGATCGTGGTGCTGGGCATGAACGGCCAGGGCTATGTCGGTATCGGTGATCCCTATCTGCTGGCCTCGATCGCCGCGGTGGTGCTGGGCGGGACCTCGGTGCTGGGCGGCCGCGGCAGCTATGCCGGAACGATCCCGGGCGCCATTCTGCTGGTGACCGTCACCGCGCTGATCACCGTGGTCAATGCCTCACCGGGTTGGCGCAACATCCTGTTTGGCGGCTTGATCCTCGGCCTGCTGTTGTTGTCGGGCCGCGAGCGGGCGCGCCGGTGACCGCGCGCCCGGGTCTCCCGGTCTGGAGCGGCCTTGTCGAAAACGGAAGGAAATCCCGATGAGCGGCGACGTGCTGGTTCAGGATGCCCGGATCATCGATGGCACCGGGGCGCCCTGGTACCGGGCCGATGTGCGGATCCGCGACGGGCGGATCGCCGCGATTGAGCCCGGTCTCGATCCAAGCGGGGCGACGCTGGTGCCGGCCGGTGACCGGTTCCTGGCCCCGGGCTTTATTGATGCCCATTGCCACGACGACCTGATCACGCTGCGCGAACCAGCCCGGATCGAAAAGCTGTTGCAGGGCGTCACCACCGTCGTGGTCGGCAATTGCAGCTTTTCGCTGTATCCGACCCGCGGCGGCTCGGGTGATCTGTTGCGCCAGCATTTCGGTGCGTTGTTGGGCGAAACCGCGCCGACCGAGATTTTCAGCGATTTCGCGGGGTACCGCGCCGCGTTGCAGGGGCAGGGCGCCGCGCTCAATCTGGTGTCGCTGGTCGGCCATGGGCCGCTACGCCTCGCGGTGATGGGGTATCAGGGCCGTGCCGCGACGACCGCGGAGCGCCGCGCGATGTGCGATCTGCTGGCGGTCCAGCTTCGGCAGGGCGCGGCGGGCCTGTCGCTCGGCCTGGTCTATCCGCCGAGCGCCTTTGCCGATACCGATGAGCTGGTGGCGCTGGCCCGGACCGTCCGCGATCACGGCAAGCTGCTGACCGCCCATTTGCGCAGCTATGAGGGCGGCCTGTTGACCGCGGTCGATGAGTTTCTGGCGATTCTGGCGGAGTCGGGCGCGGCGGGGCTGCTGTCGCATCTGCAATCGGCGGGGCGGCCCTATTGGGGGCGGGTGCCAACGGTGCTGAGCCGTCTCGAGGCGGCACGCGGCGACGGGCTCGACGTCACCTTTGACATGTATCCCTATCTGGCCGGCAGCAGCTATCTGTTGCAGTTGCTGCCGCCCGCGGCGCTTGACGGCGGCTATGACGCGCTGTGCGACCGCCTGCGCGATCCGGCGCAACGCGAGGCGATCCGGCGCTGGATCGAGGAGGGCAGCGGCGACCCGCATCAGTCCTCGAAGATTTCTCTGATTGGTTGGGACAGTGTCCAGCTTTCGGCGATTGGAGCCGCCGGGCTGAAACATCTCGAAGGCCGCCGCTTTGACGCCGCCGCGGCATCGCTCGGCATCACGGCGTTCGATCTGCTGGTGTTGCTGGTCGAGCAGGATGCCGGCCAGACCGGGGTCGTGCTGTTCCAACTCGATGTGGCCGATGTCCGCGCCGCCTGCTGTCATCGCCTGCATATTGGCGGTTCTGACGGATTGCCGCGCCCCGGGACGCGGCCGCACCCGCGCGGCTATGGCAGCTTCCCGCGATTCGTCGGCCGCCTGGTTCGTGACGAAGGCTGGTTTCCGATCGAGGACGCGGTGCGGCGCCTGACCTCGGCCAGCGCGCAGCGCTTTGGCCTTGTCGACCGCGGCGTGATCCGGGTCGGGCTGGCCGCCGATCTGGTCCTGTTCGCCCCGACGATCATCGATGAGGCGACGTTCGACGCGCCGACACGCCTGGCCCGCGGTGTCAGCCATGTCTGGGTCAATGGCGAGGCCGTGGTCCGTGACGGCCAGGTCACCGATCGCCGTCCCGGACGCGTTCTTCCCCTTGGAGATCCGTAATGCGCTATTCGATGTGGACCTATCCCTGGGATCTGCAGGACCTGGGCTGCCCGGCCGTGCTGCGGGAGTTGCAGACCCGGGCCGGCGTCAATGGCATCAGCATGGCGACGTCCTATCATGCCGGCCATTTCCTGCAACCGCGCAGCCCGCAGCGCAAGGTGTTCTTTCCCGAGGACGGTACGATCTATTTTCTGCCGACCGCGGCGCGGTGGCAGGACCTGAAGATCCAGCCCAAGCTGGCCGATGTGATCAGCGAAGGCGGTGATGTGCTCGCCAGCCTGATCCGCCAGCGCGACGCCGGCGGCCTCGCGGTGTCGTGCTGGACGGTCTGCCTGCACAATACCCGCCTTGGCCTGCAACACCCGGCGGTTGTCACCCGCAACGCCTTCGGCGACCCCAACCCCTATAATCTCTGCCCGTCCCACCCCGATGTTCGGGCTTATGTCACCACGATGGTCGAGGATGTGACGCACCGCTACAAACCGGACAGCGTCGAGCTGGAAAGCCCCGGTTTCATGGGTTTCGCCCATGAGGCCCACCATGAAAAGGATGCCGTCGGCCTGACGGCCGAGGACGATTTCCTGCTGTCGCTGTGTTTCTGCCCGGCCTGCCTCGCCCGCGCCGCGGCGGCGGGCGTCGATGGCGGGCGCGCCCGGCTGATGGTGCGGCGCTGGCTGACCGAGGCGCTGGAGCGTGAGGTGCCACAACCGCGCTGGCCCGATTTTCCGGCGGGCGGCCCCGCTTTGTTCAGCCCCTGGCCCGAAGTCCAGGATTATGTCCTGTGGCGCTTCGAGCCCGTCACCAGCCTGGTCCGCGACATCCGGGACCGTGCCGATCCGGCCAGCCGGATCCATGTCATCGACCTGAAGGATGGCTGGCGCGACGGCTGCGACATCGCGGCGATCGGGACGGTGTGCGACGGCGCGGTGTTGTGCGCCTACAACATGGAACCGGAGACGGTCGGTGCGCTGATGATCGCCAGCCGCAAGGCGTTGGGCCCGGATCGCTATCTTGGCGCCGGCCTGCGCCTCGGCTATCCGGAGATGAAGGACCGCGACGCCGTCGCCGCCCGGGTCCAGGCCGCGGTTGCCGGTGGCGCCGACGGCGTCAATTTTTATAACTACGGCCTCGTGCCGCAGGCGCGCCTCGACTGGGTGCGCCACGCGATTGAAGGCGCCGCGCGCGCCGCCGCCGCGCCACCGGTCAATCAGCCGGGGCTGTGATCGCCAGGACGGGATTTGGGGCGGGATCCCGGGGCGACGGGGCGACGCTGATCCGGGCCTGGGCCTGGGGCCAACAGGTCAGCTCGACGACGCAACCGGGGCCGCGGGCCGGCGTTCGGTGCTCGGTGCCGTCGCCGGCGTGATGCGCGGCCAGCGCCTCATTGTCGCCGATCGTCAGGCCGAACTGATGCAGCCGGGCCACCGCCGCGACCAGGCTGAGCCCCAGTCCGGTGCCTTGGGTGTGGCGGCTCTTGTCCGAGCGGAAGAAGCGGCGGAACACATGGTCGCGATCCCCTGGGGAAATGCCGGGACCGTCGTCGCAAACCCGCAGCAGCGGCCCGGCGCCGGTGTTGCCCAGCTCGATCACCACATGGCCGCCGGGCGGCGCGAATTTGACGGCATTGTCGACGAGATTGGCCAGCGCCTCGATCAGCAGGTCGCGATCGCCCTGGACCATCAACGGCGCCGCGTCGCTGCCGCACAGGCGCCAGGCGAAGTCGATGCCGCGGTCTTCGGCCAGGGGCCGATAGACCTCGCCAACATCGCCGACAATGTCGCTGAGATCGACCGGCCCGAAGGCGGCGTGGCGCTGGCCATGCTCGACCTCGGCGATCCGCAGCAGCGCCGCGGCGACATTGAGCGCCTGGTCGATGCCGCCCAGGGCCTGGTCGACGACGTCGTTCATCGCCTCCAGGCTGGTGGCATGGGCGCGACCGCGCTCCAGCCGGGCCCGGGCCCAGGTCAAGGGGGTGCGCAGATCATGGGCGATGTCTTCGCCAACGCCCTTGATGTCCTCGACCAGACGTTCGAACTCGTCGAGCATCCGGTTGACGATCTGGGCCAGCGCGTCGAGATCGTCGCCGCGCGCCCGGACCGGCAGGCGCTCACCGAGTTGCCCTGCCGCGATCCGTACCGCCGTGGTGCGCAGCAGCGTCAGCCGCTGTTGCGCCCGCAACCCCAGAAATGCACCGCTGCCCAGGCTCAGCAGGATCGCCGGCGCCAATGCCAGCAGCAGGCCGCGTCGGACGCTGGCGCGCATCGCCAGGAATTCGTCGATATTGTGGCCCACGACCAGGATCGTGCCATCGGCGAGCGGGCGCCCCAGGGCCCGGGCATATTGCGGCGCCCCGGCCTCCTCGCCGCGACGGAAGGCGACGATACTCTGCAGGCGGCCGTCGGCGATAAAGGGCCGGGGCTGGGCGACCAGATTGCCGGCGATCGGCTGGCCCGCGGCATCAAACAGGCCCATCACTTTGAGATGGCGCCGGTCATGCGCGACATGCTCGGCCAGCGCCTCCAGCAGCGGTTCCGGGGCGCTGGTGATCGAATCCGCCTCGGCACTGATCAGCGCATCGATCGGGGCAATCATCACCACGGCACATTGCCAGTAGATGAACACGAACAGCAGCGCGATGCCCAGCGTGGCCACCGTGGCCACGGTTACGCCCCAGCGGAATCCGGTGGTATTGATAAAGTCAGGTCGTCGCACGGAGGATGAATCCCACGCCATGGACACTCGTGAACAATGGCGGCTCACCCGGCGAATCGACCTTGCGCCGCAACCGCCCCATATGAACATCGACCAGATTGGTCTTGGGCACAAAGCGGTAGTGCCAGACATCCTCCAGCAGCATGGCCCGCGTCACCACCTGGCCTTCGCGCCGCATCATGTAGCCCAGCAACTCATATTCCCGCGGCACCAGCTCCAGCGCCCGGGTGCCGCGCCAGGCCCGGTGCTCGACCAGATCGAGTTCCAGGGGCCCGACATGCAAAATGGTCTCCCGGCTTTCGGTCGGCCGGCGCAACAGCGCCTCAAGCCGCGCCGACAACTCGGCCAGGGCGAAGGGTTTGGTCAGATAATCGTCACCGCCGGAGCGCAGGCCGCGGACCTTGTCGTCGATGCCGCCCAGGGCGCTCAGGATCAGGGTCGGAATCCGGATCCCCTCGTTGCGCAGGCGCTCGACCACCGACAGCCCATCAAGCCCGGGCAGCATGCGATCGACGACGAGAACGTCCCACGGCTCCTCGCGCGCCCGGCAAAGGCCCGTCGGCCCGTCAGCGGCACGGGCGACCAGGAAGCCGCGCAGCGTCAATTCAGCATCAATCTCGGCCGCCGTCGGGTCATCATCCTCGATCAGCAGCAACCGCGCCATCGTCCATCACGCCCACCATGCCCGACACTGCCGTATCATAGCAGAGTCCGTGGCATCGGGCCCCGCCTTTTGCCGGCGGCTTTTGGCACCCGGGCCGCCGTTGCGCGCAAGGCGGACCCGTTGCCGGGCGTCAATCCGCGGCGTTGCCCATCCGCACCGCCAGGGCCGGCATCCGGGCGCGGCGTTTGGGCGCCAGCAGATGCTGCAGCCGGCCCAGATAGAGGTAAACCACCGGTGTCGTGTACAGGGTCAGCACCTGGCTGAAGATCAGGCCACCGACCATCGCGTAACCCAGCGGTTTGCGGAATTCCGAGCCGGCGCCGTTGCCCAGCATCAGCGGCAGGCCGCTCAGCAGCGCCGCCATCGTCGTCATCAGGATCGGCCGGAACCGCAGCAGGCAGGCCTGGCGGATCGCCGCCAGCGGCGTCGCCCCCTCGCGGCGTTCCGCGCCAATGGCGAAGTCGACCATCATGATGCCGTTCTTCTTAACGATACCAATCAGCAGGATCACGCCGATCAGCGCGATCACCGACAGGTCGTAATGGAACATCATCAGCATCAGCAGGGCCCCGACGCCGGCCGAGGGCAGGGTCGACAGAATGGTCAGGGGCAGGATGAAGCTTTCGTACAGGATCCCCAGGATCACATAGACCGTCAACAGCGCCGCGGCGATCAGGTAGGGCTCGCTGGCCAGCGAATCCTGGAACGCCTGGGCCGTTCCCTGGAACGTGCCCAGGATCGTCTCGGGGACCTTGAGGTCGCTGGTGACCTTGTTGATCGCAACCACGGCATCGCCCAGGGCGACCCCGGGGGCCAGGTTGAAGGACAAGGTCACCGCCGGGAACTGGCTCTGGTGATTGATCGCCAGCGGCCGCACCGGTGCCGTGTCCCATTTGACGAAGGTCGACAATGGCACCGCCCGTCCTGCGCTGGAGCGGACATACAGCTTTTCCAGCGTTGCCGGGTCGGCCGCCATCGAAGGCGGCACCTCCAGCACGACATAGTAGCTGTTGACCTGGGTGAAATACTGGGCGACCTCGCGTTCGCCAAAGGCATCATACAGCGTGTCGTCGATCTGCTGGGCCTGGATGCCAAAGCGCGCCGCGGTATCCCGGTCGATGACCAGTGTCGCGGTGCGCCCCGACATCTGCTGATCGGTGGCGACACCGGTCAATTGCGGCAGCTTGCGCAGCGCGTCGAGGATCCGGGGCGACCAGCTGTTGAGCTCATCCCCATCCGAATCCTGCAAAGTATACTGGTACATCGTGCGCGCGGCCCGGCCCCCGATCACGATGTCCTGCTGCGGCTGCATATAGAGGCGAACCCCCTCGATCGGCTCCGCCTTCTTCTGCAACCGGGCGATCACCTGCGTCACCGTCGATGTCCGCTCGCTCCATGGCTTCAGATTGATGTAAAGCTTGGCATTGTTTCCGGTCTGGCCGCTGCTGCCCAGCATGACATTATAGGACGTGACGTCAGGATCGGCATGAATCACGGCGCCGAGATTGTCGATCAGCCGGGACATCGCCGCGAACGAAACATTCTGGCCGCCCTCGATCAGGCCCTGGATCCGGCCGACATCCTGCACCGGAAAGAAGCCCTTGGGGATCTGGACGAACAGCACCCCGGACATCACCATCGTTCCCAGAAACACGATCAGGGTGATCAACTGGAAGCGCAGCACGATGTCGAGGGTTCGGGCGTAAAACCCGACAATGGCATCGAAGCCGCGCTCGACCAGCCGGTACAGGAAATTATGCTGCCCGGTATCATGCCGCAGGAACAGCGAGCACATCATCGGGGTCAGGGTCAGCGAGACGAAGGCCGAGATCAGGATTGTCACCGACACGGTCACCGCGAATTCGCGAAACAGCCGGCCGACAATGCCACCCATCAACAACAGCGGGATGAACACCGCGATCAGCGACAGGCTGATCGACACGATGGTGAAACCAATTTCGCCAGCGCCCTTGAGCGCGGCCTCCATTGGCGTCATGCCGTCTTCGACATGGCGATGGATGTTTTCCAGCATGACGATCGCGTCATCGACGACGAAACCGACCGCGATCGTCAGCCCCATCAGCGAGAGATTGTCGAGGCTGTAGTTGAGCAGATACATCGCGCCCAAGGTCGTCACCAGCGCCAGCGGCACGGTGATGCTCGGGATCACGGTGGCCCACAGGCTGCGCAGGAACAGGAAGATCACCATCACAACCAGGGCAATCGACAGCGTCAGGGTGAACTGCACGTCGGCGATCGAGGCCAACACCGAGGGCGTTCGGTCCTGGATCACATTGAGATGCACGCTCGCGGGGATACTGGCCTCCAGCCGCGGCAGCCTTTCCTTGACCCGCGCCACGGTCGCAACCATGTTCGACCCCGGCTGCTTGAAGACCGCCAGCAGGATGCCGTGCGACGTGTCCTGCCAGGCTGCCTGGAAATGCGTCTGGGGGCCGATTTCGGCATGGCCGATATCCTTGATGCGAATCGGCGCGCCGTTGCGGTAGGCCACGATGACATTGCCGAATTCGTTGGCATCGGTGATCTGGTCATTGGCATAGACCGTCAGGGCATCGTTCTGCCCCTGCATCGTGCCCTTGGGGCTGTTGACGGTCGCGCTGTTGATCACCGTGCGGACATCTTCCAGCGTCAGGCCGGTCGCGGCCAGTCGCGCCGGATCGATGGTGATGCGGATTGCCGGTTTCTGCTGGCCGCCGATCCCGACCTGGGACACGCCGGCGATCTGCGAAATCTGCTGGGCCAGGATGGTCTCGGCGATATCGTCGACCGCGGTCATCGGCATCGTGTCGGATTGAACCGACAGGATCAGGATGGGCGCGTCGGCGGGATTGACCTTGCGAAAGGTCGGCGGCGACGGCATCGCTTTGGGCAACGAGCCCTGGGCGGCGTTGATGGCTTCGAGAATATCGACCGCCGCGGCGTCGATATTGCGGTCCAGGTCGAACTGGACCGTAACTTGCGAGCTGGCCAGCACATTGACCGAGGTGATCTGGCTGACACCATTGATCTGCGCGAACTGGCGTTCCAGTGGCTGCGCAACGGTCGAGGCCATGGTCTCGGGGCTGGCGCCGGGGAAATTGGCGGTCACGGAGATCGTCGGAAAATCGACGGTCGGCAGCGGCGCCTGGGGCAGGAACGGATAGGCCGTCAATCCGGCGAGAAAGATCGCCGCCATCAGCAGGGTGGTGCCGATGGGCCGACGAATGAACGGTGTGGAAATACTCATGAATCCGTCCTGACCATCCTGTCGCGAGCACGCATTGACCAACCACTTTTGACAACGTTGGCGGCACCGCCGTCATTTCAATATTCCCGCCGACCCCCGGTTCCGGACCGTGGTTCAGGGGGTTGCGCGGATCTCAGCTCTGATCCGCCGGGTGTGACGCAACGTGCGTGCCATTCTGCAGGCGCGACTGCCCCGCGACCACGACCTCGTCGTCGGCGGCCAACCCTTTGGTGACAATCGCCAGCGTGTCGTTCTGATAGCCGACGGTGATCGGCTGGACCGCCACCGTGTGATCCGGCCTGACCTGAAAGACATAGAGCCCGTCGGGTCCATGCTGCACCGCGATCGGCGGCACCGTCACGGCTCCGGGATCGACCCGCAGCTGCAAATGGGCACTGACGAACTGGCCGGGCCACAGCGCGCCGTCGGGATTGTCGAAGCGGGCCTTCAAGGTGATCGTCCCGGTCGTGGTGTCGATCGTGTTGTCGGTCGTCAGCAATTCGCCCTGGCCCAGTCTGTTTTTTTCGTCGGCCGCGAAGGCCAGCACCGGGACTCGCCCATTGCGCTGTGCGGCACGTATCGCCGGCAGGACCTGCTGGGGCAGGGTGAAGACAACGGCAATTGGCCGCACCTGCAGGATCGAGACGATGCCCTGCGCGGCGCTGGCCTGGATCAGATTGCCGACATCAACCAGGCGCAGACCCGCCACGCCGTCGATCGGCGCGGTGATCTTGCAGAAATCCAGATTCAAGGTCGCCGCGTCGACCGCGGCGTTGTCGCCCTGCAGCGTGGCCTGCAACTGCTGCGCCGTTGCCTGCTGGGTATCGACCTGTTGATGGGAGGCGAAATTGCTGGCGGCGAGGCTGCTGTAACGCGCCAGATCGCGCCGGGCATTGTCGAGCTGGACCTGATCGGCGGCGCGCTTGGCCTGGGCCTGGGCCAGGGCCGCGGCATAGGGGCGGGGGTCGATTTCGGCCAGGAGATCGCCGCGCTTGACCTCCTGCCCCTCGGTGAAGTCGATGCGGGCCAGGTAGCCGTCGACCCGGGCGCGGATCAGCACCGACTGGAAGGCCTGGACGTTGCCGATGCCGGCGGCGAAGACCGGCACGTCCTGGCGCAGCGCCTTGGCTGTGGTTACCGGCGTCGCGGTTTGGGCCCGGCCCGGGTGCGGCAGCGTCAGTGCTACGCCGACGGCCAGCAGCGCAAGGGCCGGCACCCGGCGCCGGAACCCCCGCAGCCAATGGCATTTCGACGAGAAGGGGTCGTGATCCTGTCGCATGGTCTCTCGGTGCAATTTGGTCCCGAAGCGTCATCGCGAGGCGCAACGCGAAGGCAAAGCGCAACGCGAAGGCAAGGCACGCAACGCGAAGCCGATTCATGATAAGAACCAGCATCAGCCACAGCCATTAAATTCGGGTTTACATTCCACCTGCCATCGGTTGTGCGCCGGGATGACAACCTTAGCTTTTTATTGCACCGCATCCCTATGCGAGCAAAGCGAAGCCGGACCGCCCGAGGGCGGTCCGGTCCCGGGACGGCGCTGTCAAGCCCGCTGAGGCCGGGGCCCCGCCGCATCGGCAGGCGCGGCTTTGCCAGAGGCCGGGCGGCTGGGCGCGCTCGCCTTGGCGGCCCACACCACCGTCAGCAGGCGTTGCAGGCCAATAAACATGAACAGCAGCACGCCGATCGCGATCTTGGTCCACCAACTGCTGAGCGTCCCGTCGAACGAGATATAGGTCTGGATCAGCCCCTCGATCATGACGCCGAGGAACGATCCCAGCATATGGCCGGCGCCGCCGCTCAACAGGGTTCCGCCGATGACCACCGCGGCGATGGTGTCCAGTTCCACCCCGGTGCCGGCCAGGGCATAGCCCGCCGCGGTGTAGAGCGAAAACACGATCCCCGATAACGCGGCCAGCAGGCTCGACAGCGCATAGATGCTGATCGTGGTCCGGGCGATCGGCACGCCCATCAACTGGGCCGAAACCCGGTTGCCACCCAGGGCGAACACATTGGTGCCAAATCGGGTCAGGTGGGCCAGCACCGTGCCGATCCCCAGAACCACCAGCATCACCATCGCGATCAAGGTCAGATGGCTGCCGCCGGGCACGACCACGACGATGTCATTGAGCTGGGCAAACAGGGGATGGTTGATCGGAATCGATTCGGTGCTGATGACAAAGGCCAGGCCGCGGACCAGAAACATGCCCGACAGGGTGACAATGAAGGGCGGCAACTGGAAGAAATGGATGATCGCGCCCATGCCGGCGCCAAACGCGCCGCCCAGCACCAGAACCATGGCGAACGCCACCCAGGGATTGACGTGCCAGCTGCCGATCAGGACCGCCAGCACGACCGTGGTGAAGGCGATGATCGAACCGACCGAGAGATCAATGCCGCCCGACAGGATGACGAAGGTCATGCCGACCGCGATGATGCCGATGAAGGCATTGTCGGTCAGCAAATTCATCACGACCCGCAACGTCGCGAAATGATTGAATTGCAGGGCACAGAAGAGGTACCCGACGACGAAGACGATAATCGTCGCGATCAGCGGCAGGAAACGCTGGTTCATGGCACGGTCCTCCCCGGATGTTTGCGCTGCAGCGACGGCAGCGACGGCAGCGAAAAAGTCCTCCAGGCGGGCGACTGCACCAGCAGAACAATCATGATCACGGTGGCCTTGACGATCAGGTTGAATTCCGGCTTGAAACCACTCAGCAGAATTCCGGTGTTCATGCCCTGGATGATGAAGGCGCCGACGATCGCCGGCGCCAGGCCAAAACGACCGCCCAGCAGCGAGGTGCCACCCACGACAACGGCCAGAATCGCGTCCATTTCCAGCCACAGGCCGGCATTGTTGGCGTCGGCGCCACGGATGTCGGCGGCAACGATGACGCCGGCCACCGCGGAACAGAGCCCGCACCAGACATAGACCGCGACGATGACCGCCCCGGTGTTGATGCCGGCGAACGCCGAGGCCACGCGGTTGATGCCGACCGATTCGATCAACATCCCCAGCGCGGTGGCGCGGGTCAGCAGCAACGACAGCACCAGCATGCCAAGCGCGATCACCACCGGCATCGGAACCGTCAGGAACTCGCCGCTGCCCAGCGCCGACAGCTGTGGATTGACGAAGGTGACGATCTGACCCTCGGTAATCAGCTGGGCGATCCCGCGACCGGCGACCATCAGGATCAGCGTCGCGACGATCGGCTGGATCCGCAGCACGGCAACCAGCAGTCCGTTCCACAGCCCGCAGGCCAGGCCCGCGGCCAGCGATACCGCCAGCACCACCGGCAGACCCTGGCCATCACGGGTCAGGGTCGCGGCCACGGCGCCGGCGATCGCCATCACCGCGCCGACCGACAGGTCGATGCCGCCGGTCGCAATCACCAGGGTCATGCCCAGCGTCAGCAGTGCGACCGGCGAACCGCGGTTGAGCACGTCGATCAGACTGCCGAACAACCGGCCGTCCTGAAGGCGGATCGCAAAGAACCCGGGAAAGACCAGCCAGTTGGCCAGCAGAACCGCGAGCAGGACGGCGACCTGGGTCGCGCCGTGAAAGCTCCGCAGCGTTCGTATCATCGTCATGGCAGTGTCAGACTCGCAAGGGGCCGATCCGGGGCGGCGGGCGCCCGGGCGCCGGCATCCGCGCCGGTCGCGGCGATGGTCGACATGATCCGTTCCACCGAAACATCGCTACCGGTCAGCGCACCGACATGGTGGCGATCACGCAGCACCACGATGCGGTCGCTATAGCTGACGATTTCCTCCAGCTCGGACGAGATCGTCAGCAGCGCCAAACCTTCGGAGCGCAGGCGCTTGATCAGGCGGATGATCTCGTCATGGGCGCCGACATCGATGCCCCGGGTCGGTTCGTCGAGGATCAGAAAGCGCGGTTCGGTGGCCAGCCAGCGGGCGAGGATCGCCTTTTGCTGGTTGCCGCCGGACAGCACCTCGATCGGTCGGTCAGCGTCCGGGGTACGGATGTCGAGCAGCTTGATGAAGCGGTCGGCGATTGCCTGCTGTTCGCGGCGCGACAGCCGGTTGAGCCAGCCGCGCCGGGCCTGCAGCGCCAGAATGATGTTCTCCCGCACCGACAGCGCGCCGACAATACCCTCGACCTTGCGATCCTCGGGGCAAAAGCCGAAGCCGAGCCGGACCGCCTGGCGTGGCGAGCGCAGATGGACCGGTTTGCCCTCGACCAGGATCGTGCCGGCATCGGCCCGGGTGATGCCGAAGGCCAGCTTCGCGGTTTCGGTCCGCCCCGACCCGAGCAGGCCGGCGACACCGACAACCTCGCCGGGCCGGATCTCGAGATCGAAAGGCTCCAGATAACGCCGCTTGCCGACCTTGCGGAACGAGATCAGGGCCGGTCCCTTGGCGGCGACGGCGTCGGCCGGTCCCTGCTTTTGCTGGGCCGCCAGATCATGGCCCAGCATCATGCCGACCAACTCGCGCCGCGATAGGGTCGCGGTAACCCGCTCCCCGACCAGACGGCCATTGCGCAGCACCGTGATCCGATCCGAAATCGCGAAGACCTGATCCAGAAAATGGGTTACGAAGATGATGCCGATGCCCCGCGCCTTGAGGCCGCGCATCACGGTAAACAGCATCGCGACTTCCTGAAGGTCGAGACTGGCCGTGGGCTCGTCGAGGATCAGCACCTTGGCCGACAGATCGACGGCCCGGGCGATCGCCACGACCTGCTGCACCGCGACCGAATATTGCCCCAGCGGCAGGCCGACATCGATGTCCAGGCCATAGTCGGCCAGCAGCACCCGCGATAACTGGCGCATCTGCGCGCCCTGAACCAGGCCGAAGCGCGTCGGTTCGCGACCCAGAAACAGATTTTGCGCCACCGTGAGGTTCGGCAGCAGATTGACTTCCTGATATACCGTGCCGATCTGCAGCCGCTGGGCGTCGGCCACGTCACGGGGCGCGATCGCCACCCCGTCGAGCAGAAAGGTGCCGGCATCGGGGGGGTGAACCCCGGTCAAGGCCTTGATCAGGGTCGATTTGCCGGCGCCGTTTTCGCCGAGCAGGGCGTGGACCTCACCATGACGCAGGGTGAAGTTGATGCCGTCCAACGCCAAAACCCCGGGAAACGCCTTCACGAGGCCGCGGATCTCGAGAAGATGGGGTTTTTCCTGTGGTCCATCCATGCCGTCTCTCCTGCAGGCACGTCGGCACGGCCCCACGGCCGATCCGGCGGCGTCACGGCGCGCGCGTGCCCTGCATCCCGGTCCCGGTACGCCCCGGGCGTGCCGGGACCGGGAAACAAAACCCGTGATAACGTGGAGCCTCATTCCGGCCGGCCAGAGAAAGCCGGCCGGAACGAGGTCAGAACCTTAGTACAGGTCCTTGCGGCGGGTGTATTCGGCGGTGGCGGTGTCAGGCAGGTACAGCTTGGTTTCGGTTTGGACCCATTTCGGCGGGGCCGTCCCGCTCTTCTTGTAGGCGATCAGGGCGTCGAACGCCGGGCCGGCCATGTTGGGTGTCAGCTCGACCGAGGCATTGGCCTCGCCCTCGCTCATCGCCTTGAAGATGTCCGGAACACCGTCGATCGAGATGGTCAGGATATCCTTGCCGGGCTTCAGGCCAGCTTCCTTGATCGCCTGGATCGCGCCGATTTCCATGTCGTCATTATGGGCGTAGACGGCGCAGATGTTCTTTCCGCCATTCTCGGCTTTCAGGAAGCTTTCCATGACTTGCTTGCCGCCAGCCCGGGTGAAGTCACCGGACTGGGTGCGGATGATCTTCAGGTCGGGATGGCCGGCGATGCCTTCGACGAAGCCCTTCTGGCGGTCGAGCGCGACGCTGGCGCCAACGGTGCCCTGCAACTCGACAATATTGCACTTGCCGTTGGTCTGCTTGGCCAGCCATTGGCCGGCGGTCCGGCCCTCAAGCACCGCGTCCGAGGTCACCGCGGTGAGATAGAGCGACTTGTCCTGGGTCTCGATATTGCGGTCGAGCAGGAATACCGGGATCTTGGCGTCCTTGGCCTCCTTGAGCACCGGATCCCAGCCGGTGGCGACGACCGGGGCCAGGAAGATGGCGTCGACGCCCTGGGCGATGAAGGACCGGATCGCCTTGATTTCATTTTCCTGCTTCTGCTGGGCATCGGAGATCTTCAAATCGATCCCGCGTTTGTCGGCTTCCTGCTTGGAGACCTTGGTTTCCGCGGCCCGCCAGCCCGATTCGGCGCCGATCTGGACGAATCCGACCGTCAGCTTGTCTGCCGCCTGGGCAGCAGCAGCGGCACCGATTGCGAGGGCCGCCAGGGCGGCCGTGGTCATCAGTTTTTTCAAGTGCACTTTCATTTCCTCCATAAACGTCAAGGGAATCAACCCTGTCGGGTTCTTGTTCGTTCGTCCCCTGACAACACCCTGAGATCAATACCGGCGCCCGCTCCGGATCATCGGGCCGAAGGCCGGTACTGTTCAAATTCTGTCTGTCCGTGATGCCGTTGGCCTCGGGCCCACGGCCCCGGACCACGGTTGATCGCGACCAGCGCCACAGATCGGGCCTCCGCCATGGACGATGTGCCTGCTTTGCGCCCGGGCCGGCCGGCTCAAGATATCATAGGTCGATATCCCGACCATCGGCACGATAGTATAAGGCGTCATCACGACAGCGACCAGAATTGACGTAAAACCGACATATGATATTGCTGCAACGCAGGTCGCGGATAGTCCTCACGCGACTGTTGCATCATCATGTCTTGTGTGACGGGAGAGCGCAGACGTCGGATAGGGCGGATTTCGCTCACAAAGCCGAGGATGACCCCTGGGGTATTGCACGTCATGGCAACCGTTTGCTCCCTGCAGGGGGTGAGGCGACAATCCCACCCATGTGCGTTTTGCATCTTCTTTCCTGTCTATGCCGCAAATCATAGCACTCCGGGGCGGGAGGCGACAGTTCAGATTCAGCTATGTAGATGGAGAATGCTGCTATAGTGACGCCAGGGTCGGCGGCGATCGCGCCGCTCCGCCATCGGCGGGTCCCGTCGGCCGGGATTCTCTTCGATCGCCCTGGGCTGAAAGCCACCCTTTCGCAAAGGCTGTGTCCCGGGAAACCAGTTCGCGGCGTGACAATCCGAACGGTTGTGCCGGATTTCAATTTGGATTTGTGGCACGCCGGACCTGCACGGCGGTCGGTGAGGCGATGACGCCGGGTTCGGGTGACGGGGCGGTTGCCAACCGGCCTGATCGCACCGCCTTCGCCGCCTTTCCGGCCGGCCATGATCGCCTGGCGACGGGTCCCAGGACAAAATGGCTGCTTGTGTTCCGGCCAACAGGGCGCCGGCCGTGGGGCGCGGGACGCTGGAGAATGCGGGTCGTCGTGTCCGCCTCACAGCGGCCCCGGCGCCTTCAACAGATCGGTTCCATAGGAATTGTCGATGACGCATAGCCATTGCCCGGCTGGGTTTTTCCGGAACACATAGGTGGCTTGCCGCGTGACGGCGACCTTGGTGCCATCGCTGCCGGCGTGCTCAAGCCGGGTTTCCATGACGACCAGCGCGCTATCGCCGCCGCCCTCGAGGACGACCATGTCGCCTTGTTTGACGGTGAGGCTGTGGTGGAAATGGTCGGCGATCGCGACGAAGGCGCGCCGGATCGCCGCCTTGCCGATTGCGTTCAAGCCGGGCTGAACGACAAGGATCGCGTCCTCGGCATAAAAATCGAGAAGGGAGTCGAAGTCCTCGGCGGAGATCGCCCGGTCAGCAGCTTCAATCACAGATGCGAGCGGATGGGGTGACATGATGATTTCCTTCGGTCGCGACGCGGCGGAGACCCGATCCTCAATGAAATCCGCTTCAGGGGCACGGTTGCACAGGGAAATTCGAACGGGCGAATCACCCGCGGGGCGGACCGGGTTGCCCTGGCGGTGAAGCTGTCAGGGCGACGGCATGCTGTCAATGCCGTGGCGCCAAACCTTTTTCGATCATTTGTCACGACGCAAACGCAGAGAGCCTCTATTGGCGGTAAAAACCATGTCGCGCCGGCACCCTCGCGAACGCGGGCATGACGGTGGCGAATGCGACGACCAACAGCCTCCGCCACAAGAGCCAGGGAAATTGCCCCCCGGCCGGCCAAAGACCGGGAATATTCTCTCATCATATTCCATATCGTCGCCGAAATGTCTAAATGTGATCAATAAAGCAAGTTTCATAGTGCCAATGATTGTGTCTCGGTGTCCGGAAATGCCCGTAAAGTCGATCCCGTTATTAGGAAGTTGTTCATTTATCGTCACCATCATGGGTCGTTGTTCGCACGGTATCGCCATCGATACCGGGTGATCGCAGCGAAAACCAGAAGCGGTGCGATGCGATGAAGGTCCTTCTCGCTGTCAAGAATCTGATGACGGGCGTTGGTGGCGGTGAGACCTTTTACCGGTCGCTGGCGACGTCCAACCCGGCGATCGATTTCCATTTCGTTCAGGCCGGCCCCGTGCCCGACCTCAAGGCCAACCTGCATCCGGTGACACTGCGGCGGTTCTGCCGGCCGCACATGGCCGAAGCGGGGGCGACACCGATCCTGGCGATCCGTGAATTCATGACGTTCCTGGAGATTGCGGCCGCGGTTGAAGGGCAGCATTTCGATGTCGTCGATGTTCCGGATTACAGTCATATGGCGCTGTATCTGCCGGCGGCACTGAACCTGTTCGGCGTTCGCTATGATCGGCTGGTGATGTCGATGCACGGTCCGCTCTCGACGACGACACGATGGAACTGGCCCGAGCCGGTGCCCGCCGAAATCGAACATTGGCTCGCCGACACGGCCAAGGCTGAAAGCCTGGCCTATCAGGCCGCCGATCTGCGCTATGGCATCAGCCGGACGCTGATCGAGGCGCGGGCGGCCGGCGAAGGCGTCGGCGGGCATTATCTCAACCCGCTGCGGCTGGATCATCTGCGGGCCTTGCGTCCCAGCCTGGCGGTACCGGCCGCGGCGCCGCCGGATCTGCTGTTTGCCGCCCGCAAGGAACGCATCAAAGGCCCCGACCTGTTCCTTGAGCTGTTGTGGTGGCTGCCGCGCACCAGCTATGGCGCTGCCCTGCTGGCCGGTGGCGATTACGCGGTTCAGGCCGGTCAAAGCGCCGATCTGACGTTGGCGCAAATGATGATCCACCGCAAACTCGACATGACTCTGGCCGCCAGCCGGTCCGGGGCCGAGCTGCGGGCGGGTTTCGCCGCGCGCACGGTCGCGGTGGTCCCGTCGCGCTACGATTCCCTGAATCTGGTGGCGCTCGAAAGCCTGTTGAGCGGCTGCCCCGCGGCGATCAGCCGTTTCGCCGGGGTCACCCGGTTCCTGCATGACAGTTTTCCCGGGCTGCCCTGGCTTGAGATCGATCCGACCGATCCCGTCGTCGCGGCCGAGCGGCTGCGGCCGTTCCTGGCCGGTTATGACGACGAACGCGCCCGGCTGGTCGAACATCTGCAGACACGTCCCCCGATCATTGATGGCGAGAGTCTGGAGGAAATCTATTGCAGCCCGCCGCGGCGGATCCTTGACCACGGCGCCGTGATCGCCTTGACCCGGCCGCAACTGGTGCAAATGCTGGAGTCGGGCATACTCGCCTTTGACGACGCGCCCCTGCCGCCGGACCGGCCCCCGGCGACCTACCAGACGATCTACCGGCCGATCGCGGCGCAACCCGACCTGTCGCGCGCGGCGGTATCGGGGCGGGACCTTTCCGAGGCCGTGTCGGCGCTGCGCGACCGTTATCGGCACTACGCCGCGCCGGGCGCGGGCGATGTCGCGGCCCGGCGTGAGATCCTGCGCGGCGCGCTGATGCTGGGCCTGGACCGGGGCCGGATTTTTCACCAGCTGGCGCAACTGGCTTATCAGGAGGGCAACGGCCTGCTCGGGGCGGCCTATGATCTGCGCGTGATGCGTCTGGCCGGTGGCGATCGCTTCGGCCGCGTCGCCGCCGTCGCCCGGGCGTTGCGCCAGGTGGGAATGGCCCCGGAGGCCGCGGCGGCCGAGGCGCTCTATGGCGATGCCGCGGCGGCCCCGGCGCGCTGTGACGACATCCTCGATCAGGTCCGGGCGCGCTGCCGCGATCTGACCCCGGCCGTGGTGACGCGCACGGTCGATCAGCGCAGCAACCCGACCCCGCGGGTTGCGCTGATCATCTCGCTCTACAATGCCGCGGCAAAGATGCCGCGCTTCCTGGATCTGCTGAACCGCCAGACCCTGATCTGCGATGGCGCGGTCGAGGTGATCTTTGTCGACAGCGCCTCGCCCTGTGACGAATGGCCGGCGATCGCGGCGGCGGCGCCGCGCGAATGCCTGTATCTGCGCACCGCAGCACGGGAATCGATCGCTCAGGCCTGGAACCACGGCATCGCGGCATCGCGCGCGCCCTATCTCAGCTTCCTGGGTGTCGACGAAACCCTGCGTCCCGACGCGCTGGCCGTGCTCGCCGCGGCGCTTGACGCTGCGCCGGCGATCGATTGGGTCCAGGCCAGCGCGGTTCAGGTCCGTACCGACGCCACCGGTCGGTTCGCCGAAGACGATATGGCCAATGACCGCAAGACCGTCGATGCCGATTTCCTGCTGGTCGATACCACCTATATCGGCCATGTCCCGGGCCTGTACCGCCGCAGCCTGCATGATCGTTTCGGCTGGTATGACGGCCGCTTGCGCGGCGCCAGCGATACCGAGTTCAAACTGCGGGCCTTCCGCGGTTTGCGGGTCCAGACCCTGGAAGCGACGCTGGGTGAATATCTGAATTACCCGGAGGTGCGCACCACCGCCACCGCCGCGATCGAGGTCGAAGATTTGCGCGCCTGGTACCTGCCCCGGTCAGAGGCGGCGATCGCGACGCTGGCCGCCGGGCGGTCCCCCGACCAGATCGCGCGCCTGATCGGCATCGCGCTCAATCACCGCAAAAGCTATATCGAGACCCCCAGCACCGATATCGATCTGGCCGTGGCGCTGCTGCGCCTGCTGCAACGCCAGGCGCCCGACCATCCGGTCAACCGCCTGGCGGCCGGAACCCTGATGCTTCAGGAGGCCTATCGCCGGATGGATTTTCTGGGCGGCTTCACCCCGATTTCCGGCCCGATCCGGGGTTCAGGGACCGCCCTGGCCGCGGCATTGGCCCTGATCGCGCGCGCCGCCG
Source organism: Azospirillaceae bacterium (assembly GCA_031291675.1). Lineage (GTDB taxonomy): Bacteria > Pseudomonadota > Alphaproteobacteria > Azospirillales > Azospirillaceae > JARLIO01. The sequence goes on along the minus strand of JARLIO010000005.1, from coordinate 97,641 downwards.
GGGACCATCGCGATCAGGGGCTACACGCCGACTATGTTTTCTACAACGATAACCGGTGTCAGCAGCATTATTGGATCTGGCCGGCCTGAGGCGCGGCCCCGGGATCGACGCTATCAGGCAGGGGCGCCGGCGCGGCGATCTGGAGATAACGCATGCGCTTGTTTTCCCAGCGTCCGCGCGTCACGGTGTTGAGGATCATGCCGCAGGTCAGGCTGAGGAAGCTCAGCAGCATGATGGCGGTGGCCAGCAGGGCCGTCGGCAGGCGTGGCACCATGCCGGTTTCCAGCCAGGTCAGCGTCACCGGCGTGATCAGGATCACCGACAAGACGGCGAGAATCGCGGCGATGACGCCGAAGAAGCTGAACGGGCGCTCTTCCTTGGCCAGGCGGGTGATCATCCACAGAATGCGGATGCCGTCGCGATAGGTGTTGAGCTTGCTGACCGAACCGGCGGGGCGGTCCTTGTAGGCGGTTGGAACCTCGGCGACCGGCATCCGCAGTTCCAAGGCGTGGACCGTCAATTCGGTCTCGATCTCGAACCCGTCGGAGATTGACGGGAAGCTTTTGATGAAGCGGCGCGAGAACACCCGGTAGCCGGACAGCATGTCGCCGAGCCGGTCGCCGAAGATGTGGCGGACGATGCCGGTCAGCATCGCATTGCCAAAGCGGTGGCCGGGGCGATAGGCGGCCACGATGTCGGTGACCCGGGCGGCGTTGACCATGTCCAACGGCCCTTCGCCATCGCCATGGCACAGCCGCTCGATCAGTTGCGGCGCCGCCGCGGCGTCATAGGTGTCATCACCATCGACCAGGACATAGATGTCGGCATCGATATCGGCGAACATGCGGCGGACGACATTGCCCTTGCCCTGCAGCGGCTCGCGGCGCACCACGGCACCGGCAGCACGCGCGATCTCGATGGTCCGGTCGCGTGAATTGTTGTCATAGACATAGATCGTCGCGGTCGGCAGCGCCGCCCGGAAATCACGGATCACGGCGCCGATCGCGGCTTCTTCGTTGTAGCAAGGCACCATGACCGCGATCCGGATCCCGGCGAAGCGATCGCCGGCTGGTTCGATGCCGGGTTCGGGTGGCGATGAAGACATCCGATTGGCGAGTGTCATGCTGGCGTCAATCCATCTATTTCTTTGGAGCCCAAAGGCAATCCCGAAGCCACCGGCGGCAACCCGGGATCGGCCCTTCGGTAAAACGCGGCGACGTTAGCGCATTTTGTCGGGGATTGCGCACCGAAATCGCGACCGTTGGTGGTCACAAGAGGCCGGGGGCGCGGCAACAGCGTCGCACCGGCCGGGCAATCGGGGGAAAATGCTTGACCGCGAACAGCGCTTAATTAAACTGCCCTCGATTACTTAAAGACGGAATGTTCGGCCACCGGACACAACATCCGGATACAAAAAAGCCGGATACAAAGAAGATAGAACCGCATGACCAAGGTTCGTGGGGGGCAGGGCGCGAGTTCCGTCCAGATCCGACAGTATAATCTTTGGTTCCTGATGCAGCAATTGCGGCGTCTGGGGCAGGCCTCGAAGGCGGATCTTGCGCGGATCGCCGGCCTGACCGCGACGGCGATTGGCGAAAATGTTCGGGAGCTGGAGGGGCGCGGCCTGATCGAGGCGGTTGGCAAGCGGCGCGAGGGCAAGCTGGGCCAGCCGGCGACGTTGTTACGGGTCAATGAGACCGGGGCGTTTGGCATCGGGGTGCGGATCGATTCCGGGCGGGTTGAAACGGTCCTGGTTGATCTCGGCGGCAATATCGTCGACCATCGCATGCACTGCATCGATTTGCCGCCGCCGCGCGACACGCTGGCCCTGGTGACCGCGGACATCAGCAGCCTGATCGACGCCGCGCCCGCCGAAACCCGCAACCGCATCGGGGGCATCGGCGTCGCCCGGCCGTTTCACCGGGGCAGTTGGCCGGCGCGCCGTCAGCTCGCCGACAGCGGCACCGCGGCGCAATGGGACGTCGCGCAGTTCGTCACCGATCTGGCCCGGGCCACCGGCATGACGGTGTTCGATGAGACCGACGGGGCCGCGGGCGCGATTGCCGAACTGTTCTATGGCCGGCAGCACGGTGCTGACGATTTCTTTTATCTGTTCCTTGGGCCCCATATCACCGGCGGTCTGGTCCTGGATGGCGAATGTCGGCGCTGGCGGACCGGCAATGGCGGCGATATCGCGGTGATGCCGGTCAGCCCGTCATGCCTGCCCTCGGCGCCGAAGCCGGAAGGTCCCTATGACATCCTGGCGGCCCGGGCCTCGATCGACGCGCTGTTGCGCCATCTGCGCCACCATGATGTCGTCGTCGCCGGCCCGGCCGATCTGCCCCAGGTCATGGCGGCGCAGCGCGCCCTGGCCCAGGAATGGATTGATGACTGCGCCGCGGCATTGACCGGACCCATCCTGTCGATGCATGCCCTGCTCGACGTGCCGCTGGTGATCATGGACAGCGACCTGCCCCAGCCCTGGCTGGACCAGTTGATCGACCGGCTGCGCGCGATTCTGGAGGGCGTCCGGACCCCGACCCGCTCGGTGCCGCAGGTCGAACGGGGCAGCTTCGGCATCTATTCCGGGGCCATCGGCGCGGCCAGCCTGCCCTTGTTCTCCTCAACCCCGTCGCTGTGGATGCGCCGGCGCTGACCGGTCCGCATCCTCAGCGGATCGGCACAATCAGGTTTTCCGCGAACAGCCGATCGATCGCGACGGCAACACCGGCCTCGTCATTGGTCGCGGTGACCCAGCGTGCCGCTTCCTTGACCGAGGCGATCGCATTGCCCATGGCGATGCCGATCCCGGCGGCACGGATCATCTCCAGGTCGTTCTCGGCGTCGCCGATCGCGGCAACATGGCTGAGGGCAAGGCCCAGATGCTGGCAGAACGCCGCCAGCCCGTTCGCCTTGGAGACGCCGGGGGCCGAAATCTCCAACAGATGGCTTGCGGAGAACCGCGCCGCCGAAATGGGGGCCAGGGCCGCCGCCAGATTGGTCAGGTCCTGATCCGGGTCGCCGATCGCCAGCAGCTTGTGCGGTGCGATGCTGAGCGTGCCGAGGTCGGTGATCCGGCTGCTTTCCCCGGTGATCGCCAATTCCGCGGTGAACAGCGCTGTGGCGCCGTCGAGATAGACGGTTTCATCGACATACCAGCCGATCGCGATGCCGTGCGATCGGGCCGCCGTCACCACCTGGCGCGCGGCCGCGACCGAGAGCCGGTTCTCGCCGTAACGCAGGTGCGAATCATCGGGCTGGCCCCCGATATCGCCGACCCAGGCCCCGTTATAGGCGATGATGGTTTCGCGGCCGTCGTGAGGCCTGATCGCGGTGCGCATCGCTGCCGGACTGCGTCCCGAGGCGAAAACCACCAGGGCCCCGGCATTGCGGACCCGGGTGATCGCATCCTGGACGGCAGCGGGCATCTCATGGTCGTTGTTGAGCACTGTCTTGTCGACGTCCAGCGCCAACACTGAGATGGGATCATGCAAAGGCACGGTGCTTCTCCTGAAGGGCGGGGCCACCGTCCCGCGAATGTCCGGGCCGGTCAATCGGGATTTACCCGGACTCTGTGTGGCGCGGCGCGCATGGCAGGGGCGCGGTTTGCCCCGATGGCCGAGGCCGTTGCCGGGGACCTGCAAGTCTGATCTTGGCGATCGCCAGCGGGCTGCCGCCCGCACCCGCTCGGGGCATTGCCCCTGTTGGGTTTGGGGCCGATCCAGGATCCGGTGTTACCATTGGCTTTCCCCGGCGCAATGGACGATAATCATCGCTTGCGCGGGCCGATGGTACAAGACGGCGCCGCGGTGACGCGCGGGCGCTGTCCGGGATCGCGTCAAGAAAAGGGGAATAACAGGATGGATCTGCTCGCAAAGGTTCCGGAGATGGCGGACGACGCCTTGACCAATCTCTGCGCCAATGCCAAACGGCTGGTCCAGGCGGGCACTGCACGCCAGCAACTGGCGGCCCAGGCGCTCTTGCCGGCCATCACGGCCGAGATGGCGTTGCGCCGCGATCGCAAGACCGCCGACCGGACCGCACAGGTCGCCGCCGCCGCCGCGGCGCGCAAGGTGCGCAAATAGCCCCGTCTGACGCCGCGGCGTCGTCGATCGTTTCCGCCAGCGGCCCTGCCAGCATCCCTTATTGTCAGGAATGCGGCTGTTGCTGCGCCTTTTCCTGGGAATGGCCGACCCTGGTGGGCCCGGGTGACGGCGCCGGCATCCCGCGCCATTTCATCGAGAAGGGGCGGATGCGCTGCGACGGGGATCGCTGCGTCGCATTGGCCGGAACCCTTGGCGTTGATGTCTATTGCAAGGTCTACGAACATCGGCCCCTGGTCTGCGCCGAATTCGCCGCGGGCAGCGACGCCTGCCTTGAGGTGCGCCGTCAATTCGGCTTCGATGATGATGACGCCGCCCCGGAAAATGACGCCGACGGCCAGTAATATCCCCGGATTGCGTATTGATATCGAATTGCGGGATGGCCTTCTGTCACGAGGACATTCACGAGAGCTGTTTCCGATCACATTGGATCGGAAACAGCTTCAGGTCTTATTGGGCGAAATCGCGGTTCTTTCGGGGGCGAGCGTCGCAATGCCAGCGGGTGATCGTCTTGATCTGCTGGTGACGAACCCGAGTCGATGATCTCATCGTCAGGGTGGCAATAAGCGGGCCGACAAATCCCGGCATGCCGCTGCCCGGCAGCCGCCCAAAGACCAACGACCGTATCACCAGGAAGAATCCGACCCGCCAGGGCCCCGGGCCGTCTCGCATTGTGGCGTTCAGACGTTCCCGGTTGCATCGCGCGCCGTTCAGCCGATTGCCCCGGTGGCAGGGAAGTCGTCGTGACGGAACTTATTGCTTGACCCGCCGTAGCGGGAAGCATTAAGTTAAACACAAGTAATAATGCACTGAGATCGATCTCAGTGACAAGAACAGCGACCGAATCGTTCCCGGGCGGAACGGGTGCGGTACGACGGGGGAGGACAGCGGTAATCACGGCCGGCGCGGCCGGGTGGATCCTTTGTTTCCGATCGAACGAAACCATTGCCGCGCGGCAATGGCTGTTGATTTGTGCTGAATTCGGGTCGACGGTATTCGAAGCGACGGGATCTGATGGAGGTTCGCCTTCGCGCAAGCGCATCAACTCGATGAGTCGCCGATCGATTTCAGTCGTGCGGGAGAAGAGACGGTCGCCAAACATGAAGAACGCAGACGACAGCCCCGATCGTGGTGTGAGGAAATCGGCACGCCTGATCGATATTGCGCGGCGGGCTGACGTGTCCCGCGCGACGGCGGCGCGGGTTCTTGGTGGTTATAGTACAGTATCTCTCGAAGCGAAGAAAAAAGTGCATGAGGCAGCGAAGGAATTAGGCTATATTGCCAATGATTTGGCGCGGTCGATGCGTTCGGGAAAGACGCTCACCATTGGCGTCGTTGTCATCGATACCTCGAATTCGTTTTTTGCCAGTCTGGTCCATGCGATCATCGAAACTGCCGGAGCCGCCGGCTATCAGATTCTTCTTCTGAATACGGGAGACGAGCTGAGACGGGAAAAGAAGGCCGTTCAGGTCCTTCTCGAAAAGCGGGTGGACGGTCTCATCGTCGCGCCGACCTCTGCGACGAAGACCGAGCATTTGAAAGCGGTTGTGCGCAAAGGGATTCCGATGGTTCTGCTTGATCGTCGGGTCGCGGAACTCGGCATCGATTCGATCACGACGGATGATTTCGTGACGGCGACGGCGGCGACGACGTTGTTCGCCCGGCGCGGGCACCGCCGGGTCGGCCTGTTGGTCGCGACGACGGCGGCCGACGGCTTTCAGCCCGATTTGCCGGCGGATGCCGTGTCCACGGTTCGCGATCGATTGAACGGAGGATTGGCGGGATTGCAGCGAAACGGGGTCGAGATACGCCGCGAGTGGATCATGTTCAGCAAGGCCGAATTGCCGATTTCGACCGAGGCCGCGCTGAAAATCCTGTCCCGCGACGATCGCCCGACCGCGATCCTCGCCACCAATGAGGAGATGGCGCTGGGCTGCATCACCGCCTGCGATATGTTGAATTTGTCGCTCGGCGCCGACGTTTCGCTGATCAGTTTCGACGATGCGCCTTGGGCCAAGGTTTTCCGGCCGGCGCTTTCGGTGGTTCGGCGCCCGACCTTCGAGCTGGGCAAATCGGCGGCAACAGTGTTGATGGACTTGATAAGGGGTGACAAGAGCCCGGGTTCGGTGACGCTGGCGGCGGAACTGATCGACCGTCAGTCGGTGGCGACATGCCGTCCCGGGTGAGCGCGCGACTTCAATGCGACGGCAATTTAAACGACGACAAATTGCGAGCCCGCGGTCGCGGCCTGGTCGCCGCGGCCGGGGAAGGGATTGGTTTGCCGATTTTTCGGCGGGAAGCCCGCGGGATTACCCGGGCCTGAACCGGGGCACGGGGGGTGTCTGAAATCAACGGAGGGGGGCGCGAGGTGCCGCCCTCTCAAACTGCTGGGAGGAAAACAAATGAAATCGATTATCGCCGGTTGCCTGGCCGCAATGTGCATGATTCCGACGCTCGTGCATGCGGAGGACAAGAAATTCACGATCGCTGGTATCGTCTTCCAGGAAGACCAGTTCATGAAATCGACGCTGATGGGCATGAAGTCCGTCGCCGACAAGAATCACGTCAATTTGCTCACCGCCAATACGTCGAACCAGATCTCCAAGGAAGTCCAGGTCGTCGACACCTACACCGCCCGCAAGGTCGATGCGATCGTCATCACCTACCTCGATCCGGCGGCGGCCTCGATCCCGGCGGTCAAGGCGGCAAACGACAAGGGTATCAAGATCGTCAGCTTCAACAACACGCTGGCGGCCGATTTCCCGGTGTCGACGGTTCAATCCGACAATCTTCTGCTGGGTGGTGGCAGCGGCAAGGCCGCGGCCGAATTCATCAAGAAGAATTATGCCGGCAAGAAGGAGATCAAGGTCGGCATCATCAATTACAAGGCCCAGCTTCCGCCCGAGAGCAACGCGCGCCAGGATGGCTTCTGGAATGAGATCAAGGACATTCCCGGCGTGACCCTGGTCGCCGAGGCCTCGTCCCCGGTCGCCGAGGAGGCGATCAAGAAGGCTACCGATATCCTGACCGCCCATCCCGACCTCGACCTGATGTACGCCTGCAACTCCGGCGGGACGGTCGGGACCGTTCTCGCCGTCAAGAACGCTGGCAAGAAGGTCCCGGTGTTCGGCATCGATCTCGACAAGCAGATCGTCGGCTTCCTGCAGTCGAACGACAATATCCTCCAGGCCTCGACCGCGCAGGATCCGTTCAAGATCGGCGCGCTGGCCATGGAAAACGCCATCAAGGCGCTGAAGAACGAGCCGGTGGAAAAGAAGATTATCGTCCCCGGTCTGACGTTGTCCCGCACCGATCCGGCGGCGGTGGCGGCATTCGCCAAGACCGTCAAGTAAAGTCGCGTTCCATCCTATAGCGCGGGAATCGATGAATGGGACCGGTAAAGCTTGAAATCAGGAACTTGACGAAAGCCTATCCCGGGATCCTCGCTCTCAGGGACTTTTCCGCCGTGTTTCACGGCGGAAAAGTCTACGCCCTGCTGGGCAAGAACGGGTCGGGAAAAAGCACCTTCGTCAAATGTCTGTCCGGCGCGGTGGTGCCGACCTCCGGGCAAATCCTCCTCGACGGGCGGCCGGTCTCCTTCCGGACTCCGGTCGACGCGGCACAGGAGGGATTCGCCGTCGTCTATCAGGAGCTCAGTCTGATCCTGGATTTCACCGTCGCCGAGAATATCCTGCTTGGCCGCTATGTCATGACCGGACCGGGCGGAAGGACGATCGATTGGCGAAAGACCAATCGGCAGGCGGCAGAAATCCTGGAATCGCTGAAGATTGACATTCCGGTGACGACCCGGGTCGCCGACCTGAGCGTCGGCCAGCGCCAGGTCATCGAAATCGCCAAGGCGATGGCGCAAAATCCCCGCGTCCTGTTCCTGGACGAACCGACCTCGGCCCTGGCGCGCCACGAGATCGAAAGCCTGATGGACGTGGTCCGGACGTCCCGGGACCAGGGCGTGGTGGTCATCTTCATCACGCACAAACTCAGCGAGATCCGGGGTATCGCCGACTACGTCACGGTGTTGCGCGACAACACCCATGTCGGTACCGTGCCGATCAGCGAGGCGACGCCGAAAATGGTCGTCCACATGATGTTCGGCGAAACCGCGTTGCAGTCGCGACCCGCCGACCTGCCGGTTCGCGACGAGGTCCGGCTCAAGGTCTGCGGTCTCACCCGCGCCAACAAATACGAGAATATCGATTTCGAGGTCCATGCCGGCGAGATTCTCGGTATCGCCGGGATGCTGGGCGCGGGACGCTCCGAGTTGCTGCGCGGCATTTTCGGCGCCGATCCGATCGACGCCGGCCACATCGTCATCAACGGCGAAACGGTGACCCGGCCTTCGATCCAGACGATGAAGCGGCTGGGTCTCGGCATGACGATGGAGAATCGCAAGGACGAAGGCCTGATCCAGATCATGTCGATCCAGGACAATCTGTGCATGGCCGGCATCGACGCGGTGGGGCGGGGCGGCTTCATCTCCAACGCCCGACAGGCGCCGGTGACACGGCGTTGGATCGAACGGCTGCAGATCCGGGCGCCCGATCCGATGATGGAAGTCCAGTCGCTATCGGGCGGCAATCAGCAGAAGGTCGTGGTGGGCAGCTGGCTCAACACCGATCCCTCCGTGATGTTCTTCGACGAGCCAACCCGCGGCATCGATATCCAGGCCAAGCAGCAGATCTTCCAGATCATGTGGGAACTGAGCCGCAAGGGCCTGAGCGTCGTCTTCGTCTCCTCCGAGCTCGAGGAACTGCTCGAAGTCTGTCACCGCATCATCATCATGGAAAGCGGACGTTTCATCGACGAGGTGCGGGACCCCGAAAATACCACGATCGATCAGTTGTACGCCCTGTGCATGGCGGAGGCCGCCCGATGACCCCGACGGGAAACACGATGCGTAAATTTTCCGAACGGTCGACCCGGTCGACCTTCTCCTTGCGGAAGCTCAAAGACTTCGTGCTGGAACTGATCCTGCTCGCCATCATCCTGGCGTTGGCGGCGGGCGCTCCCGGGTTCGCCTCCTGGGACAATGCCATGAACATCCTGCGCAACGCCTCGATGACCGGCGTGATCGCCTTCGGCATGACCTTCGTGATCATCTCCGGCGAGATCGACATCTCGGTGGGGTCGGAGGTCGCGTTCTTCGGCTGTCTGCTCGCGGTGATCACCCAGGACCTGGGCGAGCTCGGCTGGCCGCTCGGCGTGGCGATCCTGCTCGGCGTGATCGTCTGCTTCGCCACCGCGATCGTGATCGGCATCATCACCGGCTGGATCCGCCACACCCTCAACGTTCCGACCTTCATCACCACGCTGGCGTGGATGGCGGCGTTGCGCGGCGGCGCCTATCTGCTCACCAACAGCTTCCCGGTCACGCCCTATCCCGACTGGTTCTTCTTTTTCGGCAGCGGCTTCATCGCCGGTATTCCGTTCCAGGCGGTGGTCTTCCTCATCGTCTTCGCGGCGACCTGGTTTCTGTCGAAATACACGGTGCTGGGCCGGTCGATCTACGCCATTGGCGGCAATGCCGAGTCCGCCCGGCTGTCCGGCATCAAGGTGCGCAAGGTCCGGATGATCGTGATGGCGATGATCTCGGTCTTCGCGGTGATGTCCGGCATCATGGTGTCGAGCCAGATCCAGGCCGGCAACCCGACGGTCGGCGCGGGGCTGGAGTTCACCGTGATTTCCGCCTGCGTGATCGGCGGGGTCAGCCTGATGGGCGGCAAGGGACGGATCTGGGGCACCTTCGTCGGCGTCCTGTTCCTGGAGGTCATCCTCAACGGCATGACCCTGCTCAACATCGATGAGTATTGGCAATATGTCGCCCGCGCCGTGCTGATCCTGGGAGCGGTGCTGATCTACCAGGTCCAGGCGATCGGCAAACGGGGCTGAAGCGCCGGCCGCCATCCCAAAAAATGGCGGCGTTCGGTCATGCTCCATGGTTTCAGGCGACCTTCCGGGAGATCGGCATTCCGAAGGCGGTCATGCGGTTGAGAACCTTGCAAGCAATCCTGGCCTCGACCTTTGGGGCGGATCGATTCCGGGCCCGAAGGGTCCGCCCAACGACGGTCTTGTAACGAAACATCGCTGTTTCGACGAGACAGCGCTGGCCGTAGCCGACGGCCCTCTGCCATCCCAACCGACCTTCGCCAGCGATCGTCGTGATGTGGCGGTGGCGCGATGCCGGCAACCGCCTTCGCGCAAGACACGAATCGAGGCCCGGAGACAAACCCGCCGGGCGGTCACTGGTGTCCCTTGATTTCCCTTTCCGGGAGCGGTACCAGCAGATCGGCGACAGCGTTCGCCACGCCCGGTTCGGCGCTGTCCGCCGAACTCCTGGACCGGCAGGAGCCCCCTCGATGGCAGAGACCGACGGCCTGACGATCGCCCGCCGACGGATCGCGAACGAGGCGTCGCACCCGACCGGCGTCCTGGATTTGGGCCAGCTCGGGCTGACCACGCTCCCGGACGCGTTGTTCGGCCTGAAGCATCTGCGCCGGCTGAATCTCGGCGCATCGTTCATTGATGACGATGGCAAGTGGCGGGAGTGCGACGGCGGCATCGACCCAAATGACATCCAGTCGTCTCTGACGCGCCTGACCGAACTCCCGGCGCTACACGCGCTCTTTTGCCGCGGCACCGCGGTTACCGATCTCACCCCGCTGGCGGGGCTTTTCGCCCTCCAAACACTCGATTGCAGCGACACCAAGGTCACCGACCTCGCCCCGCTGGCGGGGCTCTTCGCCCTCCAAGAGCTCGATTGCAGCGGCACGGCGGTCACCGACCTCACCCCGCTGGTCGGACTCCCCGCCTTGAGGTCCCTCGATTGTTCGGAATGTCTGCTGACCGATCTGCCCGACGGGTTGGTACGACGACCTTCCCTCGAAAGGCTTGTGCTCTACGACACCGATATCCCGGGCATTCCCGCCGCGGTCCTTTCCCAAGATGATCTCTCCGATTGCCTCGGCTCCCTGCGCGCCCATCTTGATGACCTGAGGGCCGGGCCCGTCGCGGTTTGCGATGTGAAACTGATGGTGCTCGGCAACGGCCGGGTCGGCAAGACGCAGATCTGCCGGCGCCTGCGGGGCGAGGATTATGACGGCGACGCCGATTCGACCCATGGTATCGTCGTGACCGCCGCGGACCTGGCGGTTCCGCGGGCTGGCGACCCGGGACCGGGGAACGGCACCCGGCTGCACCTGTGGGATTTCGGCGGCCAGGACATCTATCACGGCACCCATGCCCTGTTCCTGCGCGCCGCCGCGATCTTCCTGGTGGTGTGGGCGCCCGAATTCGAGGACACGACCGAGACCGAACGCGACGGCGTGGTGTTCCGCAATCGGCCCCTGGGCTATTGGCTCGAATTTGTCCGCCAGTTCGGTGGCCGGGGCGCAGCGGTGCTGATCGTCCAGACCCGCTGCGACCGTCCCGAGGACGAGGTGCTGGTGCCGCCGCTGCCCGATCCGGCATTAACGGAATTCGGTTTCCGCAAGATCCTGCATTACAGTGCCTTGAAGGATCGCGGCCGCGCCGCGCTCGATGAGGCGCTGCGGGAGGCGACGGCGTGGCTGCGGGCGCGGCAGGGCGTGGCGACCATCGGCGCCGGACGCCACCGGGTCCAGCGGCGGCTGGAGGCGATGCGCGACGCCGACGCCGCGGTGCCGCCCGCACAACGGCAATACCGGACCCTGACCCAGGGCCATTTCGGCCAGATTTGCGCCGAAGGCCAGGATGTCGGCGACCCCGGCGCCGTGCTGGCCTATCTCGCCAATTCCGGGATCGTGTTCTACCGCGACAATCTGTTCGACGATCGGATCGTGCTCGACCAGGGCTGGGCGCTTGACGCGATCTATGCCGTGTTCAACCGGAAAAAATGCGTGACACCGCTGCGGCTGCTCCACGGCCGGTTCAGCCGGTCCCTGCTCGAGGCCCTGGTGTGGCAGGATTACCGGGAACCGGAGCAGAAATTGTTCCTCGACATGATGGTGTCCTGCGGCATCGCCTTCGTCTTCAAGCCCGGCGACCCGGCGCAGAACATCGAGACCGAGTATATCGCCCCCGACCTTCTGCCACCCCGCGCCGCGGTCGAAGCGGCGTTGCAGGCGCAAGGGGAGGTGGCTCGCGCCGGCGCCGAGACGGTGTTCGCCTACCCCCTGCTGCATCCGGGCCTGATCCGGGGCATCATCGCGCGCATCGGCGGCGAGGCCGGGCTGAGCGCCCTGTATTGGCGGGACGGGGTCTGTGTCTACGAGACCGAAACCCGGAGCCACGCCCTGATCGAGCAGGAAATCACCGCGGGCTGGCACGGCACGATCCGCCTGCGCACCCAGGGCGGACAGGAGGGCGTGCTGGCGGCGCGGTTGACGGCGCTGATCGAAGAGGTCGCGCGTGGGATCGGCCTGGCCAGGAGCCGGACCCCGACGGCGGATCGGCCCGCCGTCACCGGAGCGGAACCCCTCCGATTTGGCAACGTGCCCGCCGCCGCCGCCCGCCGCCGCTACGTTTCCTATGCCTGGAACGACGACAAGACCCCGGAAGGCCGGGACCGGGAGACGAAGGTCGATCAACTCTGCGATGCGGCGCAGGCGCGCGGCCAGCCGATCATCCGTGACAAGACCGCGCTTCGCAGGGGCGACTTGATTTCGAAATTCATGACGGAAATCGGAACCGGCGATCGCGTCTTCGTGTTCCTGAGCGACAAGTATCTCAAGTCACCCTTCTGCATGACCGAGCTGTTCGGGATCTGGCGCAACAGCCGCCAGGATGAGGCGGAATTCCAGCGCCGCGTGCGGGTTTATACCGTGGCGTCCGCACGAATATGGACGCTGGGGGATCGCCTGCGATACGCGACATACTGGGAACAGCAACATAATAAATTGGATGCCGCGATCCGGGACGGTAGGGCATCTCTGCTGGGAGAGCGGGATCTCAGGGAGTTCAGACTGATGCAGGAGTTTTCGCATCACGTGATGGCGATCCTGGCTCTGATCGCCGATACCGTGCAGGCGCGCGACTTCGACGACTTTCTCCGCAATGGCTTCGACGACGATCCCGATCCGGATTGAGCAACGGCCAGCCGCGGTGCCTATCGCCAGAAGGTCAGGCGCCGGCGCCAACGGGTCAAGGACAGCAACAGCAGACGCGATTGACGATGACGGTGCGGACCGATCGGGGCATGCCACAGCGTCTGGTCATTGCTGCGTTCGGTAACTGCATCCTGCCCGTCGACGTGGCGGTTGCGCGACAGTGCCCAAATTGCGTGTTCCCGATCCCCGGCCGGAACGGGATGGCCTGATCGCCACCACTGCGGCCGTCCACCGGCTAACTGTCGTTACCCGGAACATCAAAGATTTCTCCGATATCGCCGTCTTCAATCTCTGGACGGGTTATTGACCCTCCCTTTGCGTGGTTACGATCCTTCGGGTGGCTGTCGCGCTATGCGAAGAGTTCCACCGTCGGGCCTGGTGATCTCGATGATGGTTTCAACACGCACGAGGCGTCGATCGAGGTCCCGGACGTCAGTGGCAAGTCCGTCGACCGCCTTGGCAACGGAAACCACTTTGCCGTTCAATTCGATCGCCGTCTTGAGGCCGTCGAGAATATCTTTGATCGCGCTCATGCCGCGCGCCCAGCCAATTGAGCACGGGTCACGGCAACACTCGCGAGCGCGCGATCCAACGCATCTGAGGCATCGCGATTGCTCTGGCGAAGCTGATCGGCAAGAGCTGTCAGTTGGGCTATATTGGCCGCTTCGTCAGGATCGTAACACTCGACGGAACGTCGAACGAATTCGCCGACCGATATGCCCGCTCGCCTGGCCTTGGCTTCAAGTGTCGATTTCTCGGTAGGTGTCATGAGGGTTGTAACCCTCTCCGTCGCTGGTACGGTTTCCATGGAAGCCTCATACGCGCTTATCATGTGAATGATAATGCGCTTATCATACAAAGAAGGCAAGGCTCCCTTCGTGGCTGGAATCTCTCTGCCCAAAAGGTCGAGGCCACGATCGCCTGCAAAGTTCTCAACCCCATGACCGCCCTCGGAATGCCGATCTCCCGCAAGGTCGCCTGAAGCCACGGAGAATGACCTGATACCAGTCCGCTTTGATCGTGACCGATCAAAGCGGAGCCTCAGGCGCCGGCGCGCCCATCCGGGCGCCTGGCTCCGCGCCACGGGGCGCGCGGTCGCCGTCGCGACCGGGACCAGCTTGCCATGAGTCAAGATCATGGCGGGCTGGTATAACTCCGGCGTTGGTGCACAAAGCCAAAAAGGGCGGCGTTCGGCCATTCGATGGCGACGTTCGAACAGGCGTGTGACCGTCCCCGTCGCAACCCTTGATTCTACGGCGGCGACTGTCGAGATCTTGTGATCGGAATTCGCGCCAAGGATGGGTTTCGTTCGTGGACATAAGCAAGATCGATCTGAATCTGTTCCGCGTCTTTGATGCGGTGATGCGCCACCGCAGCGTCAGTGCCGCCAGCCATGATCTGCGGGTCACGCCCTCGGCTGTCAGCCACGCCCTGGCCCGGCTCCGCCAGGCCCTGGATGACGAACTGTTTGTCTCGGGCGAGCAGGGCATGGCGCCCACGACGCGCGCGCTGCAACTGGCGCCGCGCATCCGCAATGGCCTGGACGCCTTTACCGCAGCGCTCGGCGCCCCGGCGTTCAATCCATCCCAGGCGATCCGGACCTTTCGTGTCGCCGCAACCGATCATGCCAGTGTGGTACTGCTGCCGCCGCTGGTGACCGGCCTGGCCATGGCCGGACCGCAAATCGATCTCCGGGTGCTGCCGGCGGGCCGGATCGATGTGATCCGCCAGCTCGATGAGGGGCGGATCGACTTCGTCCTGGGCTGGTTCAAAGACATCCCCGAACGGTTGCGGCGCCGGACGGTGTTTGGCGACCGCGAGACCCTGATCATGCGGGCCGGTCATCCCTTGACCGCGGGGCCGGTGACGCTGGAGCGCCTCGCCGGCTTCCCCCATCTCGTCATCGAACTCACCGGCAGCGAGGGCCAGGGCGTCGACGGGTTCCATGACGAGCGCGGGGCCTTGCGCCGGGTGTGGATCGAGCGGCTGTTGCTGGAGATGAGCGACCGCGGCGACGGTTTGATGGGACGCGTCGCGGTGTCGGTGCCGCATTTTCTGGTGGCGCCGCCCTTGCTGCTGGCCAGTGACATGATCGCCACCTTCCCGCGCCGCCTGGCGCGCTACGTCATCGCGCAGAACCCCCTGGTCATGCTCGAGCCGCCGGGCCAGATTTTGAGCGGGACCGTCGATATTGTCTGGCATCAGCGCGCCGACCAGGACGCCGGCAGCGACTGGTTCGTCCAGCAGGTGATTGCGGCCGGGGCCCGGATCGATCAGCCGTGATTGCCCCGGGCCTTTTCGGCCCCGTGCGTTCCAACAAGGTGAGAAGACAGTGCCGGCACGGCGCAGACCAGGGAGAGACCCATGATTCTTGAGACCTACACGCGGGTGTTCGTCGACGCGGAAGCGATCGACACCACCATCGGCTTCTACAAGGCGCTGCTGTCCGGAGAACAGACCCTTCGCTTCGCATATCCCGAAACCGGATTGGAACTCGCGGCCGTTTCGTCGCCGCACCTGTCGGTCCTGATCATTGCCGGACCACCGGAGAAGCGGGCGCCATTCGAGGCGACGCGCCTGACGATCAAAGTGGACGCCCTGGAGCCGTTTCTCGATGTGCTGAAACAAGCCGGCGCCGCACCGTTGGAACCGATTCAACCGACGCCGGCCGGGCGCAAGACCCGCTTGCGGCACCCGGACGGGCTCATCGTCGAATATGTCGAGAACCATACAGCCGCCGGATAGGATCGCCGCGCCTGTTTAACGGCGCCCGGTCGCCGCAGGGCCGCCAGCATCAGCAAGTTCGTCACAGCGGGCATTTCGGATGGCGCAAGCCGCGCCGATATCGAACGCGACGATGTGAGCGTCGGTCTGGTCGGAGTGTTCCTGGTGATGGCCACCTCGGCGGATCAGGGCCACGTGCGACGCTTGCTGGACCTGTTTGCCGATGGGCTGCATCCACGTCACGAGAAGCTGCGGGCGTTTGAGCGGAACGGTCAGGTCTCCACTGACCGCGACTTTCTTGCGGCCTGTTCCTCAGAAACGATGTCCTGTGCGGCTCCGATCAGGTCGGTCAGGTATGCGACTTCTGCCTCAAGCCTGTACTCCGCATGACGCAAAGCCCATTGCTTGGACAAGCCGACGGAGGCGCGCGCTATTTCGCCGACTTTGCGTTTTTCCGCCAGCAGGGCCCGGATCTTTTCCAGTCGCTCGGCCAAGAGGGTGGGCAGGCCCTCGACCGATTCCGGGTCACACCGGGTGAGCGCAAGGTCGAACGGGTCGTACCGGAACCATATCTCGGTCAGCCCTTCGCGGCGAAGCTCGGACAGCACGCGGCAGCCCATGTCGGTAATCTCGTAAAGTTGTCGCGTCGGCCGGTTGCCCTCGCGCTGCTGCCCCGCCTCCCGCAGCAACCCCTCCGCAGCCAGCCGCTTCATCGCTCCGTACACCGCACCGACCGAGATGTCTGTCCATAGCGGCACATGCTTCCGCTCGGCCTCCATTCGCAGATGGTGGCCGTGCATCGGGCCGAACTCGGCAAAGGACGACAGGATGAACAATCTGATGGATGACATATTGCTCTCGCGCGAGTAATCTCATATTTAGCAAGAGACATTAGGCTGATGCGCGTCGGAAAGCACGAGACTTTCGCGCCTTGGCCGATAGCGCCATCAACCGAAGGAAGCCTCCATGCCCGCCTCCAAACCCGGCCAACATCCGCCCGTCATGAGCGAGGAGCAGATTAATCAATTCCTTCAACGGTTCGCCGACGGGTTCGGCCAGGCCTACCGGGCGCCGATTCTGCACGCGCCGTCCGAGCGGAACTTGGCCTACGAGGACGTCACCTTCCCGTCCGCCGACGGCACTCCGCTTGAGGGCTGGTTTATTCCGGCCGACGGGTCCGATAAGATTGTCATCTGCAATCACCCGATGGGCTTCACGCGGTCCGGCCAGCCCACCCAACTTGAGCCCTGGAGGTCGATCTGGGGTTCCAGCGGCAACGGCTTCGAAGTTGACTTCGTGCCGGATTACAAGATCCTGCATGACGCTGGCTACAATGTGCTCGCCTATGATCTCAGGAACCACGGCCACAGCGGCGCCGCCAACGGCGGCATGATCTCCAGCGGCATCTTCGAATCCCGCGATGTGTTAGGCTCGCTGCGCTATGTGCGCGGTCGCAGCGACACGCGGCATTTGACAATCGGGCTGTTCAGCCGTTGCCTCGGCTCCATCTCCACATTCTACGCCATGAAATCGGATCCCGCGGCGTTCGAGGGCGTGCGGTGCCTTGTTGCGCCGCAGCCGATTGACACGAAGACCGTCGTCGAGCGGGAACTTGCTCTTGCCGGCGTGCCGGTGGATCGCATTGACGACTTGGATCGGCGCATCGTCTTGAAGACCAGCCTTTCTTTCGCCAGGCGCAATCCGCATGAATGGGCCAGGCACGTGCGCGTGCCGACATTTCTCTATCAGGTGCGTGACGACGTGCTGACGCATCCCTCGGACGTGCAGACGATGTTCGACAATACCGCGGTCGCGGACAAAAAGCTGTTCTGGATCGAAGGCACCACCCGGCGCTGGGACGGCTACACCTACTTCCAGCGTGAGCCCGAGCAGGTGCTGGACTGGTTCAGCAGGCACATGGCTTGAACGGGGGAAGGTTGCGCCGGCGTGCACGCGGCTTGGCCAAGGGTTGGCGAACCGGGGGCGTTGGCAGAGCGGGGCCGGCGCTCGTCAATCGGCCTCGGGCATCAGCCGCAACATCAGCGATGTGATGGTCTCTGTCAGGGCGCGCTCACCGATCGCATCGATCCCGGCGTCTCTCACCGCCACCAGGCCGCGTAGCCGCGGTCCACTGGTGGCGACGTCGATCACGATTCGCGCCGTCGCCGACGCGTCGTGGGGGCGCAGCGTCCCATGTTCAACGCAGGAGCAGAGGTAGCTCGCCAGCACTCGTTCCGCGCCAAGGACTGCGGTCTCGTAGAGCGCGCGGCCCATGGCGGGATGGCGTTCGGCCTCGGCGATGACCAGCCGCTGGAACCGAAGAGCGTCCGGCGCGCCGACCAGGTCCGCGAGTTTTGTGGCGAAGCTGCGCAGTCCCTCCGCCGGCGCTTCCGGCAAATCATCCGCGCTCGGAAGCAGGGCCACGAACTGCCCCCCGGCGAAAGCAACGCCCAGCGGTTTACGCTTGACCGGACGTTCGGCATGCAGCCGGCCCCAATAGGGGGCATCCGGCAAGGGCGTGCTTCACACATTGCTTGCGCAGCGCCACGTCGGAGATGCCGAGTTCGGGCGCCACCTTGGATACGGCGCGCTCCCGGATCATGTCGTAAAGCGGCTGCCTGGTGAGAACATGCCGCATCGGCAAACCTCCTGCTGGAATTCTTATGCTCGATACGCTATATGACTATCTGCTTGGTCAGGAGCGTGACATGGATGCGATCAATCTGGCCGATGCCAAGGCCCATTTGAGCGAGCTGGTCGACCGGGTCGAAGCGGGCGATACGATCGACATCACCCGTCGAGGCAAGCCGGTTGCGCGGCTGACCGCCATAGCAAGGCCGCGCAAGCCGATCGATGCCGCGTTGCTCCAATCGTTGACGGCAGCGATGCCGCCGCAGTCCCAAAACGCCGCTGATCTCGTGCGGTCGATGCGGGATGGCGATCGCTACTGATGCGCTATCTCGACACGTCGCTGATCGTCGCGGCGCTCTCCAATGAAGCGATGACGCCGCGTGTTCAGGCCTGGCTGGCCGACCAGGATGCGGCGCAACTCCTGATCAGTGACTGGACCGTCACCGAGATGTCGTCGGCCATGGCAATCAAGCTGCGGACTGGGCAAATCGGCCTGGAACAGCGCGCGGCGGCACTCGCCATGTTCAACAAGCTGGTCGCCGAGAGCTTCACCATGCTGCCCGTAACAGGCGGGCAGTTTCGGGCGGCGGCGAAATTTGCCGATCAGCACACCTTGGGGCTTCGCGCCGGCGACGCGCTGCATCTCGCCATCGCGTCGGAGTATGGCGCTACGGTGTATACGCTCGACCAGCGGCTCGCCGCGGCCGGGCCAGCGCTCGGTGTGCCGGCCCAGGTGCTGGCGTGAGCGAGGCCTTCTCCAGCTTGGCCAACGCGCTCGGCAGCCGCCGTGGCCGGTGACGGGTCCGACGACATCCGGCTGGATCAGGACGATGCCAGCCGCATCGACCTGCAGAGCAAGACTAGAGCATTTTCCGACCAAGTGGGTTCCGGTTGGGCGTAGAAAATGCGACAAAACATAAGGGCTAGAATCGTTTCCGATCCAACGTGATCGGAAACTGCTCTAGTGCTGGCCTCGCAAAAAGCGCCAAGAGCCCGCTTGGCAAAACCAGGCTGCTCTGATGCATGCTACGGAAACAGAGCCGGGCCCGCGGCGGGAAAAACTATTTATCGGTCGCGACGCCGTCGGCACCAGTTTGTAGCTGCTGCCATCCGCCGCCCAGCGCCTTGTAGAGCGCGATAGCATCGATGGCGAGATTGGCATCGCTTTGTGCCAGGCTGTCACGTTCGCTAGCCAGCGAGCGGTCCGCCTCCAGTACGGTCAGGAACGTGGTTAGCCCCGCTTGGTACTGAGCCTGCGCGACCTTGAGCGCATCGCCATAAGCCTCGACCGTCCGTGTGATGCCGATATTGTGGGCCTTTTCGCGGTCGAGCGCCACCAGGGCGTTTTCGGTTTCCTCGACCGCGCTGCGGACCGTCGCTTGCCAAGCTGCGATCTTCTCGTCACGCAGGGCGGTTTTTTCGTCGACCTTGGCGGCGCGCTTGCCGGCATCGAAGATCGGCAGCGACACTTCCGGTCCCCATGACCAGACGAGGGATGATCCGGTGGCCAGGGTCCGGATGCGGCTGGAATTGAGCCCAATCGAGCCCACCAGCGTGACCGACGGAAAACGGTCGGCTTGGGCGACGCCGATATCCGCGGTCGCCGATGCGATCCGCCGTTCGGCGGCGCGGATATCGGGTCGCCGCGCCAGCGCCACGACGGGAGGATCCGGCTCGATCGCTCCCACGAGCTGTGGAACGGGCTGCGGCACGCGCAGGAGGTCCCGCAAATCCGCGGTCGACCCGCCGGTCAGCGTGGCCAGTCGATCGATCGCTTCCTGCAAATCATCCTCGAGCGGCGGGATCCCGGCCGCCGCCGACTCCATCTCCGCCTTGGCCTGCAGAGCATCGAGTCCCGTTCCCGTTCCTCCCTCGGCTTTCGCACGCGTGAGCTGCCAGGTCTCCTTGCGGGAGGCGAGCGTGGCCTCGGCAATGCCGATGCGGGCCTGATAGCCGCGCACCTGAATATAGTAACGCGCCGTCTCACCGAGCATGCTGAGCAAAGAATCTCCCAGGTCCGCCGAGCTTGCTTCGAGACTGGCTGCCGCTGATTCGACGCTGCGCCGCTGTCCGCCGAACAGGTCCAGCTCGTAGCTCGCATCGAAGCCGGGGTCGAAGTAATTCCCGGTGATGCTGCCGGCGCCGCCGTAAGCCGCGAGCGACTGGCGCGATCGCTTGGCACTTGCCGAGGCGGTTGCCGAGGGGTAGAAGCCGGCGGTCTCTTGCACCAGGCTGGCCCGGGCTTGGCGCAGCTTGGCGGCCGCCTGCGCCACGTCGGCGTTGGCCCGCGCCGCCTGCTCGATCAGCCGGTCGAGCAGCGGATCGTTGAAGCGCGCCCACCAGGATGTGGTGTCGGTGGGGCCGGTCTCCTTCCCGGTCGGCCCGGCCCAGACGTTGGCGGCGGGCAAGGCCGGCGCCTGATAATCAGGACCCACGGTGCAGCCGAACAGGATCGGCAGGAGGAGCAGGGACAGCCGTTTCATCGGGAGGTCGCCGGATCGGTCTTCGCCGTGGAGACCGGCGGCGCCTCGATGAACACGTCGACGAGCTGGCCGAGATAGGCCGGGAAGCTGGTGTCTTCGATCGTGTAGACGACTTCGAGCACACGGGTGTCGACGCGCTCGGTGCTGTCTCCCGTCAGCGAGGTCTTGGTGACGACATAGGGTTCGGTATAGGCAAAGCTCAGGCTGGTCCCCATCTGGCTGTTGCCGCGGAGGAAGGCCTTTGCCGCAGCCCCGGCGTGAAACCGCCAGGCATCGTTCTGATCGACCTGGATCCTTACATGCGGCTTGCCGCTGCGGCCCAGCATCACCAGGGGCGTGCTGAGGGCGGCGGCGGAGGCGAATTCTCCCAGCCTGACATTGACCTGCAGGATCGTGGCGTCGAAAGGGGCCGCCACGGTCAATCGGGCGAGCACCGCCTCGGCGTCGTTCAGCTGCGCCTGATAGGACAGCAGTTGGGCTCGGGCGGTCGCCAACTTGGCCTGGTAGAGCTTCACGGCAAAGCGCCGTTTGGACAGATCCTCGGTGCTGACCGCGCGACGGTCGGTGACGGCCTCGGCCAGAGAGAGCTGGGCGCGATAATCGCCGAGGTTGGCCGACGCCTCCTCGATCTGCGCCTGCGCCGCCGCAACGTCGGCGGCGCGTTGGTCCCGTTCCGCCTTGCGAATCCGGTCGTCGATGCGGAACAGCGTCTGACCGGCATGAACCTGGTCGCCGACCTTGATCGGCACCTCGATGGCGATTCCGCTCTCGGGTGCGCCGATCGAGACGGTTTTGCCGGGCGGCTCAAGCTGTCCGGTGCCGCCGATATAACTCGCGAACGGCGCTGTGGCCGGCTCCGAGAGCGGCTTGCTGGTGGTGGAGGTGTCGGTCGCGTATACGACCGACGCGATGGCGAGCCCCAGGCCGGCGAGCGCAAGGGCGGGCAGAGCTGCCTGGCGAAAGTTGATCATGCGTCGAGCCCCTGCGCAGCCGAGGCCGTCCCCACGCCGATGATCCGGCCGTCGTCCATCTGCGCGATACGGTCGGCGAAATCGAAAATCCGCTGGTCATGGGTGACCACGATCAACGTCGTCCCCCGGTCGCGCGCCAGACTGCGAAGCAGCTTCATCACGTCCTTTCCCGTTGTGTGGTCGAGGGCGCTGGTCGGCTCGTCGCACACCATGAGCCGCGGGGCATGCACGATGGCACGCGCGACCGCGACCCGCTGCTGCTGGCCTCCTGACAGCTGCGAAGGCATCTTGTCGCGGTGCACGCCGAGCCCGACCGCGTCCAGCGCCTTTGCCGCCTCCTTCGCTGCCTCCGGTTGAGGAACATTCTTCAAAAGGAGCGGAATCATCACATTGTCCTGGACGCTGAGCGAGGGGATGAGATTGTAGGACTGGAAGACGAAGCCGATATTATCCCGCCGGAATGACGTCGCCTCACGGGGAACGAGCGTGTCGAGATCCGTCCCGAAGATCAGGCATTGGCCGGAATCGCGGCGCAACACGCCGGCGATCAGGGAGATCAGCGTCGTCTTGCCGCATCCGGACGGCCCGACCAGGAATAGGATCTCGCGCGCGCGGACGTCGAGATCGACGCCGCGCAGGGCCGGCACGCTGCCGCTCGGCGTCGAATAGGATTTGGTCAAGCCGCGGCAGAGCACGGCGTCCTTGCCCACCGCATCGCCTGCCGTCGCATCGCCTGCCGTCGCATCGACGGTCATTTGAACACCACGCCGGGATCGAGGCGCAGGACCTGACGCAGACCGAGAGACCCCGCCGTGGTGCCGACCAGCACGATGATGGCGGCGACGGCGCCAACCAGCGGGTAGGTCAGGCGGAGCGTGATGTCGCTGCTCGTGTTCAGCAGGGTGAAGGCGGCAACGCCGCCGATGCCGAGCCCGTATCCGATGAGCGTCACGCCCAAGCCCTGCAGCATGACCATCCGCACCAGCAGGCCCGGCGAGGCTCCCATCGCGCGCAGCACCGCGAAGTGCCGCTGATTGTCGAGCATGAAATTGTAGAAGGTCATGCCCGCAATGCCTCCGCCGATCGCAAAGGCCAGCACCGCGGACAGCCCCATATTCAGGATCACGCTCGTATTGACGATGTACCAGCGCAGCGATTCGGCGGAGAATTCCGTCTTGGTACGGGCGAGCAGCCTCAGGTTTTGGCTGATCACCGATTTGACCTCGGCGATATCGGCGTCCGGCTTGAGTTTTACCAGGACATAGGAGAGCAGCTTGCGCTCCGACGGGACGAAGGCCTTGGCGCGATCGTAAGTGGTGTAGAGGACGGGCGTCGAGGCGAAGGTCTTCTCGCCGCGGAAAAGTCCCATGACCACGGCATGGTGGTCGTTGAGTTCGAGGGTGTCCCCGACCCGAAGATCGCGGCGACCGCCGCTTCCATCCGGATAGGCCAGCCGGCCATGGGCGGAATCGGCATCGACGAAGACGCTGTCGGCCACCAGCAGATCCGGCAGCGAGCCCGCTGTGATGGTGCCCGGCGCGCCGATCAGGGTCGAATCGTCGAGTCCGATCAGCTGCACGGACTCGGCCCGTCCATCCGGCAACCGGGCACGGATGCTGCCTTTATAAAGCGGCACCGCCCACGAGACGCCCGGCACGCTGCGGACCCGGGCCACCACGATGTCGTCCATCGCCTTGATGTCGTCGACATATTCCGATTTGGGGTCGGTCACCCACATGTCGATGCCGTTGATCTGGTCGACGAAAATCGTCGTCGAGCGGAAGATGGCGACCAGAGTCGCCCCTTGCTGGGTGATCAGAAGCGTGGTGAAGCACAGGGACAGGATGATGGCGAAATATTTGGCGCGATCTCCGGCCAGCATTTTCCAGGCGATCGTCAGCATGGCGCAGCTGAACCCCGGCTCGGCGAGCCGGCCGATCGTTGCCGCCTTGCTCCCCCGCAATCAAAGCAGCCATAAAACCTCGGCATTGTCTGGCACGTCCCATATGATGGCAAGCAACTTAAAGAAATACTGAAAATTCCCAGAATTGCTGATTTCCCTCGTTCCTGATATCAGGCCAAGTCTTTAGAGGCGTCGGCAGCACCGCCGACAATGTTCTGTCCCTTACCGCTAATACCATCCCTGTTCGTGGTGATATCCTTTCCAGTGAAAGAACGGATCAAGGGGCGTGGTGATCCACGCGACGTTCGATTGCCGGGCCGGTTTTGGACAAATCTTCGCCGCCACCCAGCGTGGTGTGGCAAGCGGCAAGTGCGCCGGTGCTTGCCGGCACGAGACCGCCTGGACGACCATCCTGATGAACGATGGAAAAACCGGCACCTGCATCTTGAGGACCCGCGAGTTGCCTATGTTGACTGTTTGAAGGCTAGTCAGTGCCGCCGGTTTGCGACAGCCTCGGAAACTACTCACATGGCGCGGCGAGCGGCTCTGTTGCAAGGAACAGAGATGGCCTGGGAAATTCGGACATCGGGATGACTGGATTTTCTGCCTGAAGGCGGCGAGGATGCCGCGGATCAGGAAAATAGAGCATGACGAAACGGACCCGGCGGAACCACACACCGGCTTTCAAGGCGAAGGTGGCTTTGGCCGCCGTCAAGGGCGATAAAACGCTGGCCGAGTTGGCGCAGCAGTATGATGTCCATCCGAATCAGATGACGACCTGTCGATCGCGGTTGTTGGAGGGGGCGGCCGGCGTATTCGGCGGCTCGGCGGAGACGGTGGCAGCGCCGGCTGTCGATCTGAAAGAACTGCATGCCAAGATTGGCCAATTGGCGTTAGAAAATGATTTTTTAGCCGGCGCGCTCAGCTGTTCCGGCCCAAGCCACGGGTCACCAGCCTAGAGCTGTTTCCGATCACGTTGGATCGGAAACAGCTCTAGATCTTTGTTTTGTCGCATTTTCTACGCCCAACCGGAACCCACTTGGTCGGAAAATGCTCTCGCCGAGTTGAACGCCTGGTTGGAAGACCAGTGCGTTGCCTATGCCAAGCGGGCCCAGCATCGATCGGTCAGGCGTGCATCAGCCGCGTTGAGTTGCTGTTGAGCTCGATGCCGCCCTGGGCGCCGACGACGACCGTTCCGCCCAGATTGATCATCCTCCGGCCGATGCCGCAGTTGGGTTCGAGGGCGAAGACCATCCCCTCTTCGAGGACCCGGTCGGTGCCCATCGACGGGAACGGGAGCACCTTGCCATAGCGGGCCAGTTCCGGGAGGTCGGCGATCCGCTCGCCGGCGCCGATCATGGTGTAGGGCGTCAACGAGTGGACGAGGGGATGCACCTGCCAGCAGGCGGCCTCGCGCAGCGGCGCCCGCATCGCCGCGACGACGTCGCCGAATACCGTGCCGGCCTTGAGCATCCGGACGCCGGCCTCATAGGCGGCACGCGCCAGCGCCGCCGCGTCCTCGAAATCGGCGTGGACCTTGCCAACGGCGATCGCCGGCTGGTGCTGGGTTTCGAGCATGCCGAATGAAGCGAACACCTCGGAGAGCACGACGTCGCCCGCCTCGATCCGGCGTGGTGCTTCCGGCCGGTAGAGCCAGGCCGGCGGTCCCCAGCCGACGAATTCAGGACCCGAGCCGAGCAGGATCTGAGCGGTATAGCCGACATTGCGGGCCGCGGTGTCGAGGGCGGTGGCATAGATTTCGTTCTCGCCGGCGCCGGGACGGGCGGCGGCACGCATGGCCTCGCACATCTTTTCGCCGATCGCCGCGGACCATTTCAGAACCGCGATCTCCTCGGGGCTCTTGGCGGCGGTGCGGGCGAAGAAGGCATTGCCGACCGGCTCGAAGCGCGCGTTCGGCAGATCGTCGATGATGGTCTTCCAGGTGTTGTAGGGAATGACACCGTCGAAGTAATAGGGCGGGTAAGGTTCGAGGCCGATGACGCCGAAGCCGCAGTGATCGAGGCCGCGATCCTCGATGATCTCGACGACGTTGCTCCCCATCTTGCCGGCATACATGTTCTCCGGCCTGATCCAACTCCGGTGGCTGGTGGAACCGGCCTGAATGTGGTCCTCGATCACCGTGGTCAGGAACACGATGACGATTGGCTCCTCGCCTTTCGGGAAAACGACGATCGAACCGGGGCGCTCATTGGTGAACCAGGTATCCGGCGCGAAGAACGCCGGATAGGCACCCTCGCGATCGCCATAGACGATCAGCGCGTCGAGGCCGTTCTCCTCCATCAGCCCGTTGGCCAGGGACCAGCGCCGATCACGCTCGGCGCGCGAATAGGTCGGGATGTTGATGGTCATCGGTGTGCTCCTGTTCGGGTGATCAGAGTCGAACGCCTGCGATTTCGGCCTTGCCGAGCGGCAGCTTCGCCGCCCCGACGAAGCGGTCGCCGTCAACCCTGCCGGCGATCTCGGCGTGGACGCGTCCGATCGGCGTGCTGATCCGGGCGGAGAAACGGATCTCGGCGCCCGCGACCGTGCCGCCGGAAAAGTCGGACCGTCCCTTGACGTTTTCGATGGTGCCCGAGAGCGCCGCGCCGTCGACGACGAGTGTCAGCGTGGCTTCCTGCGGTCCGAGCGGCGTCTTGACGGTGATCTGGTAGCGTCCTGCAACGGACATGGCGCATCCCCGCTTCACGATGGTGACAAAAATAATGACGTATCAGTCATTAGCGCACCACCAAGAGCAAGTCAATCCGTTAGTGACACGAGGGTCATTAACTGTTATCCGAAAACCGCAGCGACACGCCGTGGCATTGTTTGACGGGGGGCTTTCTCGTGGGGGGCGTCATTGAATTCGCGACCGTCGCCCTCGCGAACGCGGGGGCCCAGAGCCGCACGCTCCGAACGATGGCGCCTGTGGCCCTGGATGCAAGCGGTCGCGAGCATGACGGTCGCGAGACGCGAGCGACTCGTCATTGGCACGAATGGAAAAATCCGGGGCCAGACTGCCGGGACCAGATTGAAACTTCCGGTCGCCCGCTCCGGTCCCGGCGGGGCGTGGCCACGGACAAAGGAGAAGCATGGTGGAGCCGACATCGGGTCCGGTGGACCGGAGGCGAAGGCGTCGCAAGGACGCGCGGCCGCAGGAAATCATCGCCGCCGGGCTGGCGGAATTCGCCGAACGCGGCTTCGCCGCCACCCGGCTCGAGGATGTCGCCACGCGGGCGGGCATCGTCAAAGGGACGATTTACCGCTATTTCGGCAGCAAGGAAGCGCTGTTTGAGGCCGCCTTGTCGTCAGGCATGGGACCCGCATGCGAGACTTTGCAGGAATCGGTTGCCGACAACGACGGTTCGACCATCGACCTCCTCCGTTCGATGATCCGGCAACTCTATAAGCTTTTGTTCACCCCTGACGTTGAGCTGCTGGCCCGCATCATCATCAGCGAAGGCCGTCGCTTTCCCGCTGTCGCCGAACTCTATCACCGGCTCCTGGTCAGCCGAGGCCGGGATATTCTTCATCGGATTGTCGAGCGCGGTCTCGCACGCGGCGAGTTGTTGCCGTCGCCGTTTTGCGCGACGCCCGAAGTGCTGGTCAGTCCGGTCATCATGGCCCTCGTCTGGCACATGGTGTTCGACGGTTTCGCCCCGATCGAGCCGGAACGATTTCTCGAGGCCCATCTCGATCTGCTGGAAAGGGCCCTGAGCCGTCGCGATGCTTGACCTCCCGGCACCTGTCGCTTCGTTATCGACACCCGGCGCCATTGTTCATCGCGCGCGAATGGTGGCGGACGGATCTATCGATTCCCCGGAAAAGACCCGCTTTTTGAGACAGGCTTGCGGGTCAGGGAATCAGCGCCCGATCCTGACCAGCCGGTGACACTGTCCGCGCCGGCTGGCCGCGCATGAAACCGATCAGCGACCGCGCGGTGCGGCCGATATGCCAGCGCAACAGCGCCTCGGCGCGGGCGACGCTACCGCGGCGGCAGGCGCGCAGCAGGGCCGCGTGTTCGGCCTGCGCCCGGACCTGGCCTTCGGTCAGCGCCAGTTGCATCCGGGTATAGCGTTCGGTCTGGTCCAGCAACGAT
Source organism: Azospirillaceae bacterium (assembly GCA_031291675.1). Lineage (GTDB taxonomy): Bacteria > Pseudomonadota > Alphaproteobacteria > Azospirillales > Azospirillaceae > JARLIO01. Next base: position 69,626 of record JARLIO010000005.1, on the reverse strand, counting down.
GCCGCCAGCGCCAGACTGCGCGGCCGCTCCGCCGGCCGGTACAGTGCCAGATGAAAATCCTTGTTGAGGACGCCCCAGGCGTTGATGTCCCGCGCGGCGAAGGCGGCGGCAAAACCGGCCAGGGCCTGGTCGGCGGCGTCGAAATCGGCCCGGGTCAGCCGGGGAATTGCCCGGGCGATCAGCGCCGGTTCGATCAGGCCACGCAGATCGAACAATTCGGCAATGTCGTCGATCGACAGCACCGACACCACGGCGCCGCGATGCGGCACCAGGGTGATCAGGCCCTCGGCTTCGAGGCGCCGGAACGCCTCGCGCAGGGGGATGCGGCTGACCCCGAGTTCCGCGGCCAGCACCTCCTGGCGCAGTTGGCTGCCCTCGGCAAAGCGGCCGCCGAGGATGTCGCTGCGCAACACCTCGGCGACCGCGTCCGACGCGGTTTTGCGGTCTAGCACCATGCCGTCGCGATCCGACCCCGGCCGGCCGGCTTGCCCGGCCTGCTCACACCAGAGCCTGCGTGATGAATTTGGTGTTGAGATAGGCTTCGATCGCCTCGGCACCACCTTCGGTGCCATAGCCGGAATCCTTGACCCCGCCGAACGGGGTCTCGGGAAGGGCCAGGCCATGATGGTTGATCGCGACCATCCCGCTTTCCAGGTCGCGGGCGATCGCCGTCGCGGTCTTGGCCGACCTTGTATAGACATAGGCGGCCAGGCCAAAGGGCAGGCGGTTGGCTTCGGCGACGACACCGTCATAATCGTCGAAAGTCATGATCGGGGCCACCGGGCCGAACGGCTCCTCATGGAGGATCCGGGCGTCGGCGGGCACCGCGGTCAGCACCGTCGGGGCGAAGAAATTGCCGGTGTTGCCGATGCGCTTGCCGCCGGTCTCGACCCGCGCGCCCTTGGTCACGGCGTCGGCGACCAGGGCTTCCATCGCGTCGACCCGGCGGGTATTGGCCAGCGGGCCCATGGTGACGCCCTCGGTCAGGCCATCGCCGACCACGACCGTCCGGGTCTGGGCCAGGAAGGCCTCGAGGAAGCGGTCATACTGGCTGCGATGGACCAGGAATCGCGTCGGCGAGACGCAGACCTGTCCGGCATTGCGGAATTTCGCCGTCGCCAGCAGTCGTGCCGCCTGGACGGGATCGGCATCCTCGAACACGATCGCCGGGGCGTGGCCGCCCAGCTCCATCGTCACCCGCTTCATATGCTGGCCGGCCAGCGCGGCCAACTGCTTGCCGACCACGGTCGACCCGGTGAAGGTGATCTTGCGGATCGCCGGGTGGGCGATCAGATAGGACGAGATTTCCGCCGGGACGCCAAAGACCAGATTGATCACGCCGGGGGGCAGGCCGGCATCGAGATAGGCCTGGACGAGCGCGGCGCAGCTCGCCGGCGTCTCCTCGGGGCCCTTCAGCACCACCGAACAGCCGGCGGCCAGCGCCGCCGAGACCTTGCGCACCGCCTGATTGATCGGAAAATTCCACGGGGTGAAGGCGGCAACCGGGCCGACCGGTTCCTTGACCGTGATCTGCTGCACGTTGTCGGCGCGGGCCGGGATGACCCAGCCATAGGCGCGGCGGCCCTCTTCGGCAAACCAGTCGATGATGTCGGCGGCGGCCAGGGTCTCGGTCCGCGCCTCGGCCAGGGGCTTGCCCTGTTCGCGGGTCATCGTCCGGGCGACATCTTCAGCCCGGTCGCGCAGGATCTGGGCCGCCTTGCGCATCAGCTTGTAGCGGTCGAAGGCGGAAACGCGGCGCCAGGTGGCGAAGCCCCGCACGGCGGCGGCGGCGGCCTGTTCCAGCTCCACCGGTCCGGCGCAGGCGACTGTCGCCAGCGTCTCTCCGGTGGCAGGGTTCAGGATGGGCAGTCGTTTGCCCGTGGTGCCGGCGGTCCAGGATCCATCGATTTGCAGCAGGACATCAGGAAACATCAGCGGAATCCTTCAGGGAGGAAAGGGCACGGGGGGACAGCGTTTCCGGATCACGATAGCTGAAAGCCACCGCGCAGGGGATCCCGGTTATTGACGAACAGGGTGTTCAGACCATGCATCCGCGCCCAGCCGCTGATCGAGGGGATGACCGCGGCATGATCGCCCAGGGTGGTGGCGGCCTCGACCCGGCCTTCGAACAGGGTGCCGATGATGCTCTCATGGATGAAATCATCGCCGATACGCAGGGCGCCGTGGGCGACGCGCTGGGCCATCCGGGCCGAGGTGCCGGTGCCGCAGGGCGAGCGGTCGATCGCCTGATCGCCATAGAACACCGCATTGCGGGCATGGGCCCGGGGATCGCGCGGGGCGTCGGTCCACATCACATGGCTGACGCCGCCGATGGTCGGGTCGACGGGATGGCGGGGCTGCAGTCGGGCGCGGACCGCGTTGCGCACCAGAGGCGACAGGCGGCGGATGCCGTCAACGCCCAGTTCGTCGATACCGCGATAATGCGGCTGGGGTTCGATGATCGCGTAATAGTTGCCACCATAGGCGACATCGACGACCAGTTCGCCCAGTTCCGGGACCTCGATGCGCAGGTCGGACGCTGCGAGGTAGGACGGGACATTGCGGATCCGCACGCTGTCGATCCAGGGCCCCTGACGAACGAAACTCGCACTGACCAGGCCGGCGGGCGTGTCGAGATTGAGGATCCCCTCGGTCCGGGGCACGACCAGCCCATGTTCCAGCGCCAGGGTCACGGTGCCGATGGTGCCGTGACCACACATCGGCAGACAGCCCGACACCTCGATGAACAGAATCCCGATGTCGCAGTCGGGCCGGGTCGCGGGGTACAGCATCGAGCCCGACATGACGTCGTGACCGCGCGGTTCGAACATCAGGGCCTTGCGGATCCAGTCGAACCGCGCCAGGAAATCCTGGCGCCGCGCCGACATCGTCGCCCCGTCGAGTTGGGGCACGCCACCGAACACCAGGCGAACCGGATTGCCGCAGGTATGGCCGTCGATGCAACTGAAGGTAAAGTTGCCGGGCGGAACCTCGTCGAAGACCGGCATGGCGTTACACCTCCGGGCGCTGGGCCAGGGCGGTGGCCATCGCGGTTTCGACCATGCGCCGTTCGGCATCGGCCAGAGCCAGCCGCGGCGGCCGGGTCTGCGCCGTGCCACGGCCGACAATCTCCTCGCACAGCTTGATGCACTGCACCAGATCGGGGCGGGCGTCAAAATGCAGCAGCGGCATGATCCAGCGATAGATCGCCAGCGCCTCGGCGGCACGGCCGGCCTGGCCCAGGGCGAACAGACGGGCGCATTCGCGCGGGAACACGTTGGACAGGCCCGAAACCCAGCCCTGGGCGCCCAGGGCCAAGGATTCCAGCACGACGTCGTCGAGGCCGCAGAACAGGACAAAGCGGTCGCCGACCTGATTGGCGAGATCGACAAAGCGCCTGGTATCGCCGGAGGATTCCTTGACGGCGACGATGGTGTCGATGTCGGTCATCCGGGCCACCAGCGCCGGGGTCAGGTCGGTGCGATAGGCCGGGGGATTGTTGTAGAGCATGATCGGCGCGTCGCTGGCGGCGGCGATGGCGCGGAACCAGGCCAGGATTTCGTGGATCTGCGCGGTATAGACCATCGGCGGCATCACCATCAGGCCGTCGACACCGAGCGCCGCGGCATCGCGGGCGAAGGCGACCGCATCGCTGGTGGTCAATTCGGCGAGGCCGGCCAGAACCGGGACCCGTCCGGCGGCGGCCTGACGGATGGCGGCGATGACGTCGCGCTTTTCGGTCGGGGTCAGGGCGGTGTTTTCGCCGACCGAGCCGCAGGCGATCACGCCATTGACGCCATCATCGATCAAGGCGCCGACGATACGGGCGATTGCGGGGACATCAATGGCACCGCTGCTGTCGAACTGGGTGGTGATCGCGGGAAATACGCCGCGCCAGGAAATCGGGGAGGTCATGGCCAGGGTCCTTGCCGGGGGGTGAGCGGACCGATATTGCATATTGTATCCAAAAAGGGCAACCGGAAAAGCCAGCCCTTCTCATTTTGGCTGTCGGCCGCGGGCTGCCGCCCGCACCCGCTCGGGGTGAACCCCGAATCCCCCTTTCTTTTAACAAAAGCAAAGGGGGTCCGGGGCATGACCCCGGTTGGGCTTGGGCGAAAGCCCAACGCTTCGTCGCCAAAATGAGAACCGGTGCAGAAAAGCGCGCTTGAGGGCGCGCTGTGGTGCCACGCTGAACGACGAGGCAGAAGGGCAACCGGCCGCACGATTGCCAGGTCTGGGTGGCCGCCAAACCGCCGTTGCCATGAGGGTCGTTATGGTGCCGGAGCAAACGGCAAAACCCTTGCCCGCAGCGCCTCTCTGGTGGCGTTCAGGGCCAGCAGGCTGTCGATGTTCTTGATGAGGGCGATGATATTGCCCTGCCGGCAATTCCTTAAAACGGGAACCGCTGCTGGCGACGCGGACCGATTGTACATCCTCGGGTTTTCTGTCAAAAGGTCATCACCTGAATAATACGGCTTGCAGGCCTTTCTCCGTGTCAAAAACGGCCTCTCGACCCGGCGACCGTGTTCTTCGAAATCAAAAGGTTCGCGCGAACATGATAGCCGGCGATATCCGCAATATGGTCCTTAATCTCCAGGGGCCCATTCTGGTTCTCGGCGCAAGTGGCTTCATCGGGGCGAACCTCCTGCGTTTGTTGCTTCAGCACCGTCGTGACGGATACGGCACCAGTTCGCGTTCCAGCAGTTGGCGGCTTGAAGGGGTGCCGACGGAAAACGTGATTTCCGGCGACCTTCTGATCGAGCAGAGCCTCAAGACACTCCTCGACACTGTGTGCCCCCGGACGGTGTTCAACTGTTTGGCTTATGGCGCCTACTCCTTCCAAACCGAAGGAGACCTGATCTACCGTACCAACCTGAACCTTACGGCGCGGTTGGTGGATGAACTGCAGAAGTGGGGTGTTCATCGCTATGTCCACGCCGGAACTTCCTCGGAATATGGCGACGAAGCGTCCGGGCCGGCTGAAAATTCACCCCTGCATCCCAACAGCCACTACTCGGTTTCCAAGGGCGCGGCGGCCGCGCTGCTCAATTACATGGGGAAAAAGCAGCATTTTCCCGGCGTGAACCTGCGACTCTACTCGGTTTACGGTCCCTATGAGGACTCTTCGCGCCTCGTGCCGACGACCATGCTGAACGGGCTCAAAGGTCAACACTCTCGGTTTGTCAACCCTGAGATCTCGCGCGATTTTCTCTACATTGATGATGCCTGCGAGGCCTTCATAACCGCCGCCCTCAACATGACGGAGGCGCATTACGGCGAATCCTTCAACATTGGCAGCGGCGTGAAAACCACGATCGGCGCGTTCGCCCATCTCTGCAAGGACATGTTCAATCTGCCCGGCGAACCGGAATTCACGATGCCGGACAGGCGCTGGGACGTATCACACTGGTATGCGAACCCGGCGAAGGCCCGCGCCGAGCTCGGCTGGACCGCCCGAACCCCTCTCCGTCAGGGCCTGGAACGCATGGCGACGTGGTGCCGGGCGCTCGATAACCCGGAAGGCTACGTCAAATCGTCCAAGAAGTTTGGACGTGACGAAACCTGGAGCGTATCGGCGTGACTTTGCCCTCACACCCGATCTCCCGACGAGCATTATCCAGGACGCCTGAAAACGTCCGCAAGGTGGGCGCTGGTTACCGCGTACGAAGATCCACGATGGCCACCGCCGTCTGGTGAGGCCCTCTGCGACACCACGGACGGGGACACGACCCCTTTCCTGAAATTCGCCGGAAACAGCAAAGCCGGCACCGCGCGGCGCCGATCACAGCGCTATAATCGCGCCATCATGAAGCCCGTCACCGAACAGAGCCATTATCGCAGAATTGCCCGGGTCGTTGAGGCCATCGTCGCCAATCCGGCGGCGGCGCATAGCGTGGACAGCCTGGCCGCGGTGGCGTGCCTGTCGCCGTACCATTTTCACCGCATCTACCATGCCCTGACCGGTGAGCGCCTCGCCGAGACGGTGCAGCGCTTGCGCCTGACCCAGGCCGCGCATCAGTTGAATGACGCGGGGGAGACGGTGACCGCCGCTGCCCTGGACGCCGGGTACGACAGTCCCCAGGCCTTCGCCCGCGCCTTTCGCGGCTTCACCGGGCTCAGCCCGAGCGGGTTTCGCGCCCGTCAGGCTGGACTGGCGCAACGTCCCGGCTGCGGCGCCGACCTTGTTCCGCCGCAAGCGAGCCTCCCGGACGCGGTCGAGCTTGTCGAACTGGCGCCCCTGGATCTGTGGTGCCTGCGCCACCAGGGACCGGTCGGCACGATTGGCGTGACCTATCGCCGGTTGAGCCAAGCGCTGGGGTCGGGTTTTCCCCCACCGCGGCCCCCGGTCGGGGTGTGCATCCACGATCCGGGGACGGCGGCGGGGTTTCACTATTTCGCCGGGATGGCCGCGGCCGGGCCGATCGCGCCGGGTGGTATGGTCAGCGCCGTGCCCGTGGAAGGCGGCCTTTACGCGCGCTACCGGCTGGTGGGTCCCTGGGCGCTGATCGCGCCGACCTTCCGGGTGTTGTTCAGCGGCTGGCTGCCGCGCAGCGGTTTCGAGCGCGACGACCGGCCGGCCCTGGAATTCTATCACCCGTCGTCGCGCCGCGGCCGGGATTGCGTGACCGATCTGCTGGTACCGGTCCGGCGACGATAACACCGTCCCGCACCCCGGCGACCTGCCGCCCCCCCCTGTGAAGAAAAAGGGAGAGCCCGCGTGAAAAGCGTTCTTTTGGCAACCAGTCTTGTCTGCCTCCTGGCCACGGCAGCCCGGGCCGAAACGCCCTGCGGCGTCCCCGGCGACCAGCCCGATGGCTGGGCCACGACGGCACCGGCCAGCGTCGGGATCGATCCCGCCCTGCTGTGCCGATTGGAGACGCGCTTCGCCGCGTGGCAGGAGGCGGATATCCACGCCATTCTGGTGGCGCGCCATGGCAAGCTGGTGTTCGAGCGCTATTATAGCGGTTTCGACCAGCGTTGGGGCGATCCGGCCGTTGCGGTGACGTTCGGCCCGGACGTGCCCCATGATCTGCGCTCGATCACCAAAAGCGTCGTGTCCCTGCTGCTCGGGATCGGCATTGCCAAGGGCTGGATCGCCGATGTCGAGCAGCCGGTGTTTTCGCTGCTGCCGCACTATGCCGATCTGCGGACGCCGGACAAGGCCGCCATCACCCTGCGCGATCTGCTCACCATGTCGGCGGGGCTGGCCTGGAACGAGGACCTGCCCTATGCCGACCCGGCCAACAGCGAAACCCGCATGGATCAGGCGGCCGATCCCTGCCGCTTCGTGCTGGAACAGCCGGTCGTCACCACGCCGGGAGCGGTGTGGAACTACAGCGGCGGCTCGGCGGCGCTGATCGCCTGCGCGCTCCGCCAGGCGACCGGCAAGCCGATCGACGAACTGGCACGGGAGAACCTGTTTGAACCGCTCGGCATCACCCGGGTCGAATGGGCGCGCTATCCCCAGGCCGGTGATCCGGTGGCGGCATCGGGGCTTCGCCTGCGGCCCCGCGACACGCTGAAATTCGGCCAGCTCGTGCTGGACAAGGGGGCCTGGCAGGGCCGCGGCGTCGTCCCGCCCGCGTGGATCGACGCGGCGGTCGCACCGCGGATCAACGGTCCCAGCGCCTTCTTCTACGGGTTCCAGTTCTGGCTGGGACGGTCGCTGGTGGCGGGCCGCGCGGTGGACTGGATCGCCGGCGTCGGCTATGGCGGGCAACGGCTCTATATCGTGCCGTCGCTTGACCTGACGGTGCTGGTCCATGCCGGGCTCTATACCAAGGCGATGCAGCACTGGGTCGGTGATGCCATCCTCAACCAATTCGTGCTGCCGGCAACGGCCCCTTGAGTGTCTTCCTGATCGCCGGGTCTGGACGACGCCCGCGAATTCCTCAAGAGCGCTTCAAGGGCCGGGGCAGGTCGCGACACCGGTTGGCATGAGCGCCCGGATTGCGGCATCCAACTGCGGATCTTCGCCGCGGGCCCAGGCGGTCGGGTTGGAGGGCACCGGAATATCCGGAAAGGTCTGGTGATTTTCGATCAGCTCGCCCTGCATCTTGCGAATCGGCAGTTGCGGCACACCGTAAATCAGGCCCGGGATGATGTTCGATTCAGCCCACCACACGGCGGTCCCGGTCCCGGCAACCGGATCACCGATCAGCGGCCCCAATTTCAGATCATGATAGGCTTGCGGAAACACCGAGGCGTCGGAATAGCTGGCGGCATTCATGATCACGGCCGATGGCTTGATCCAACGATCACGCGGTTCCTGCTGGACCGGGCCGCCGCGCGGCGGCGACCAGCTCATGTAATTCTTGCCCGAAAGCAAGGTCAGCAACTGGTTGTGGAGATTGCCGCCGCCATTGTAGCGAATATCGACGATCAACCCGTCGGCTTGCTGGAAGCGCCCGAAAATATCGGAAAACACCGTCCTGTAGGATTTTGCATCCATCCCCGCGACATGGACGTAACCCAGATGGCCGCAGGACGTCGCGATGACATAGTCCCGCTTGCGTCGGGCCCAGCGGTCGGCGGCCAGGTCGCGCTCCTGGTCGAGGCTGATCGCGATGTGCTTTTCGGTGAAACTCTCGCCGTTGGGATGCTGCGCCGTGATCGCGAGCTCTTGTTGGGCACGGCCCCGCAGCAGGCGGCGCACACCGCCGTCGTCGGGCACCGGCTGACCGTCGATGTCGCGGATGATGTCGCCGGGCTTCAGCGCGGAAGTGCCATCGTCGAACGGACCATTGGTCAGGATCTCCGCCACCTTCATCCCGGGGCCGGGATAGCGTTCATCGTAATAAAGGCCCAGCGATGCGCTTTGCCCGGTCGCGGGCATCTGCTGGCGCAGCCGGCCTCCGGTATGGGAGGCATTGAGGTCGCCGGCCATCTCGGACAACAGTTCGGCAAGGTCGCGGGTGTCGACAATCGACGGCAAGAAGCGGCGGTATTTGGCGTGGATCGCCTCCCAGTCGACGCCGTTCAGCATCGGGTCGTAGAATTTCTTCTTGGTCAGGGTCCAGAATTGATCGAACGCCGCCTGCCGCGCCGCCGCGGCATCGCGCGTGGTATCGGCATCGACCTTGATGGTCCGTGACGTGCCCTTTGCCGTGTCGATCTCGGTTATTCCGTCCGCCGACAGGAAGTACAATTTCTTCTTGTCTTTGCTGAGGCGGACGGGACTGCCGTCCTGATAGTCCAGCCCGGAGAACAGGACCCGGCGCCGCTCGCGCCGGAGATCGCGCACGACACCGGTGACGACAAGCGGGCTGCCCTGCAAATTGCTGGTCTTGGGACTGGGCGCCACTTCGACGGACAGCAGGCTGACACCGTCGGCAAGCAGATCGTCGAACACCAGTCGCGCCGGCTGCTGCGACAGCCGGATCGTTCGCTGCTCCACGCCATCGGGCTCGAACGCGAAGATGTCCGCGGCGGCCGCGTGGGGTTTTACCGCTTCCTTTGCTGTCGCACCCTCGTCTTGCGGGTCCGGTGTCGTGGCCGGCTTGTCATCCCGATCCGGCGGCGGCTCGTCGCCGATCACGGGAATGCGCAATTTCCTCTCGAACGCTTCGCGGGCCAGGCGCGATGTGAAGACGCCGGCGATATCGACGCTCCAGGGGGTCCCGGCAATCCAGCGCAGGCCATCGGGATTGGACATCCAGAACAGCAAGCCGGCATCTTTGCTCCATTCGGCCAGGACTTGATCCTCGCCCGATGGTGCGACGCGGATCGCCGGACCATGGCCGTCGGCGGGGACGACGGCGATGTTCGCAATCTCGCCGCTGGGTTGAACCGGCAGCGCCAGCCATTTCGAATCCGGCGACCAGGACAGCCACCACGACCCATCATCATAGAAATAGTTCAGTCCCTTGGGCAGGACCTCGCGATCGCTATGGTTTGTGGTGTCGAGCACATGAAAGGACTCGCGATTGGCAACATAGGCGATGTGCTTGCCGTCCGGTGCGTAGCTCGGGGACATGGCGTCATCGCTTCCCGGCTGAAGCAGTTTCTCTGCGATCACGGTTGCGTCGTAGAATGTTTTTTCCTCGGGATCGGCGATGCTGGCTTCATAAAGGCTCCAATGGCCATCCCGTTCCGCGGCGTAGGCGAGCTTATGGCCGTCGGGGGCGAAGCTCGGGTCACGTTCTTCGCCCATGATGTTGGTGAGGCGCTTGACATGCCGGCCGTCCATCGAGGTGACGTAGACGTTGCCCAGCGTCACCAGGGCCATTTCCTTGCCATTGGGCGACAGCACCAGATCGTCGAAATGGCTGCGGTCGCTCGGACTCTCCCCGGCGACAACCGATTGGGCAATGGCGACCGCGACCGGTTGCGGATCCGTGGCCCCGTGGCGCAACCGGTACAGTGCCCCGCCCCAGGAAAAGGCCAGATCGCCATCGCGGGAGATTGACAAGGACCGCACCGGGTCGCCGCTCAGCGACGTGATCTGTTGCGGCTTGCGATCCGTCAAGGACAGGCGCCAGATATTCAGCGAGCCCGAGGCTTCGCCGAGGTAATAGACATCACCGTCCGGTGACCAGACCGCGTCGCGCGATTCATGGCTGTCGCTGGTCAGACGTTCGTGCTGACCGCTGGCCGCATCATAGAGCCAGACCTGGCGCGCCGCGCTTGACGTCTGGCCCTTGCGGAACGATTGCTCGATACTGGCACCGGTATAGAGCAGATGGCGGCCCGCCGCATCCCAACGGGCGTCGAGAGCCGCATTGGGCAGCACCAGCGTCTCGCGACCGCCGGCAACAGGGACCTGGTAAAGCTGGTTTCCCTGCTCGAAACGGGTGGGAATTGCGGCGGTTTCGACGGCGTCGCCGAGCATCCGGGCCGAAAACAGAACGGCCGTGCCATCTTGTGTGAAGCTCGACGGCCTCTCGTCAACCGAGTCCCAGGTCAGCCTTTTTGCCGTGCCGCCACGCGTGGGGACGACGAAGATATCCATCGACCCGAAGCGGTCCGCGGCGAAGGCGATCGATGTGCTGTCCGGCGACCAGACCGGGGCGGCGGCGTGAAAACCGGCGGGCGTCAGCGGCCGCGCATCGCCGCCGTCGGCCGCGACCAGCCAGATCTGGCCCTGGAACCGGAACGCGATGTGCGTGCCATCGGGCGAGATCGCCGGCTCGCGCAACCAAAGCGGCTGGTTCTCCGCATGCGCCCCGCTGCCCAGGAGACCCAGGACCAGCAGGCACCAAAGCGGGCGCCGGAGGGATTTGAGCACGCAGCCACTCATGATCAGCTATTCCCTGGATGGAGGCGGTCGGACCGCCGCATTCCTTGCCGCGGGACAATAGCCGGTGGGGCGACCCCACGCAATTCTCCCGAGGAGAGAGGGACGGGATTGCAATCCAATTTTAGCGCTATCAGCGCCGTACCGGCGTTATGTCGGTGTCTGTGAAGTCGCCGCCCTTGAACAGCAGAGGTTCCCCGAATGAGAGGATCTCCCGCCACCGTCATGCTCGCGAACGCGAGGGCGACGGTCGCAACCGTCTGGTGCCGCGACAGCAATCGTCAACACGGTTGAGGGGCGGCCCCCAGCCCCATTGGAGCGCGCGCGGGGGGGGGGGCGCCTCCGCCAGATGCGGGAGCCGACGGTCAGGGGCTTTGCGCGCCATGCGCGCATGTTCGCGGCCAAGAAGGCGTGTTGCCGCGATTTCGGGTGGCAGCCCCTGCGCGCTCCCGGTGTAGGATGGCCGTGCCGCCGGTCTTGGCTGTGTTGTCGAGACCTGTTGTTGCGTGATCCGGAGGAAAAGGATGATCCTGCTCGAATTCTCGATGTGGCCGCTGGGCCAGGGTGAAAGCGTCAGCGCGTCCGTTGCCCGTTTGCTCGACATTATTGACAAGAGCGGATTGCCCTATCAGCTCACCCCGATGGGGACAATTATCGAGGGCGAATGGGCCGCGGTGATGGCCGTCGTGACCGCGTGCTTCGAGGCGCTGCGGCTCGACCACAACCGGATCGAAACCAGCATCAAGATCGACTATCGGTCCGGGCCCGGCGGCCGCCTGATCTCCAAGATCGCCTCGGTGGAGCAGAAGCTCGGGCGCAAGCTTTCGACCGGGGCCAATGACGACAGGGGCCAATGACCGTCGCCCGGGCTTGAGGGGATGGCGCTGTGACAGACGATGTCAGCCGGGGCGACGCCCCGGACCTGCTCGCGACGATCCGCCGCCGGATTGATCGGGGCGATGTGGCGGCGGCGCGCGACCTGCTCGATCGTGTCGCGCCGGCCGACGCGCAGACCGGTACGGTGCTGGGACTGCGGGGCTATGCGTTGTTCCATGCCGGCGCGGTCGAGCCTGCCCGGGCCATGCTGACCCGGGCGGTCGCGGCCGGCACCAGCGACGCGCTGCCTTATCAGTTGTTGGCGGTGATCCGGGGCCGATCCGGGGTCCAGGACCGGCACACCGATCGTTTGTTTTGCGCCGCGATCGAGCGGGACCCGGCAATCGCGGCGTTCTGGCTGGAATTTGGCCATTATCTTTCGGCCTGTGGCCGGCTGCGCGACAGTCTGGCCGCCTTTTCCCGGGTGCTGCGCCTGGGGGCCGGGGTGGTGGAGGCGGTTCTTGGCATCAGCCTGTGCCACATCAAGCTGCATAATCTCGACCGCGCCGTCGCGGCCACGCGCGCCGTGCTGCAGGCGGCTCCCGACCATCGGGGGGCGCTGTTCAATCTGGCGGTTCTGGACATTGCGCGCGGCCGCCCGCAACAGGCCGAACAGGCGAGTGACCGCCTGATCGCGCTGGACGAAAACGTCGTCGACTATGCGGTCATCAAGGCCGATGCGCTGATCGCGGCGCGGCAGCCGGACCGCGCTTTCCGGTTCCTGCGGCAACGGTTCGCGTGGAGCCCGGATCGAAAACTCCTGCCGTCGCTGCTGGCGACGGCGGCCGATGCGGCGGCTCGCGATCGGGTGATCAGCGATTATCTTGGCGCCGCCGCCGCGACCGCCGGTGCACTGTCGGACCCGGCACCGCTGCGTCAGGAGGTTCGGCAGATCCTGAGTGCCGTCAGCCTGAAGATGTTGACCAGCCACGGAATTGCCGCGGCGCTGCCGCTGCGCCGCCAGATCGGGGCCGATGATTGGCTGGCGCAGGTGCTGGGCTACGGCCGGGCGCTGATCGACCAATGGCGGCATCAGGGGGCGGTGGCGGGCGGGTCGGGGACGATTCTGGCCGTCATGGTGGTCTGGGGTCCCGAACATGTCACGAACGCACTGCGCTACGGCTTGCCGAGCCTGCTCCATCGGGACAATCTGCCCCGGCTCGCGATGGGGCGCCACCTGGCAATGTCGATCTTTACGGATGCGGCGGGCCGCGGCCAATTCGAGAATTCGCCGAGCATCGCGATGTTGAAGAACTTTTGCGATGTGACGTACGAGATCATTCCGCCCTCCATCCTGGAGATCACCAAATATCCCGGCTTTGCCAATACGATTTTTGGTTTCCTGCATCATTTTGGCGTTTTTTCAGCCTATTACAAAAACGCCGACATTCTGTTCCTGGCCGCCGACCTGATTTTCACGCCTGGTTCCCTGGCGCACCTCGCGTTGCTGGCCGGGCGGGCCGATTGTGACACGGTTTTCGGACTGCCTTTTGCGCTGTCGCCGGCGTCGCTGGCGCGCACCATGGTCGTGCGCGACCTGGCGCGGGGCGATTTCTCGCTGGATCCGCGGCGCCTGATCGATGCCGCGTTCACCGATCTTCACCCGCGGCTCGGCGATCGGCTGGTTTGGCCGGGCGACACGACCGTGCCTGACGATCTGACGGCCCTGATCTTTCCCGACACCGACCACTTCCGCTGCCGGATTTTCCAGGGATATCCCTTCTATATTTCGCACCGGCGGCTGTCGCCGGCGCGGAATTTCACCTGGCAGGCGATTGATAACGGGCTGATCTGGGCTCTGTTTCCCGAACCGAAGGATTTTCATCGGATCCGGGTCACCGCCGGGTCCGATGACTTCCTGTGCATGACGGTCGAAACCAAGGGCGGTGATGGCCGCCGGGCGGTTCGCAAGGATGTCGCCACCGACATCATCGAAACCGCCGCGGTGCGCGACCTGGTCAATCCGGGACGGCGCTGGATGTTTCAGCAGGAAATGCGCCTGATCGGTCACGCCCGCGGGATCTGGCGGTCGAAACCCGATCCGACGGCGCTGATCGCGCAGATCGACGCCGCGCTCGCCTGTTGAGCCGGACCCCGCCGCGGTGGTGGCCGCCGACCGTCAGCAATCGGCGCCGGGCCGTGGTGCGACGCAGGCCAGATGGTGCAGCACGATGCCGCTGGTCGTTGCGACATTGAGCGAGTCAAAGCCGCCGGCCATCGGGATGGCCACCGTCCGGGTCCGGGCCAGGACCGTGGCGGGCAGGCCGGGCCCCTCGGCGCCCAGCAGCACCGCGGTCCGGGCCGGGCGGGCCAGACGGGCCAGCGGGGTGGCCCCGGCCGGGCTCAAGGCCAGGGCTTCGAACCCGGCGGCGCTCAGCAACGCGATCGGGTCGTCGCCGGACGCGCAAAAGCCGAAGGGAACAATCAAGGTCGCACCAACCGACACCCGGATCGCCTTGCGATAGAGCGGATCACAGCAGTCCGGGTCGAGGATCACGGCATCGACCCCGAAGGCGGCGGCATTGCGGAAGATGCCGCCGATATTGTCATGGTTGGCGATGCCGTATAGCAGCAGCACCAGGGCGCCCGGTTCCGGCCCGGCCAGCAGGTCGGGGATCGCCGGGTCGGGCGCGCGCCGGCCCAGGGCCAGGATGCCGCGATGCAGCGGAAATCCGGCGATGGCGTCGAGCACCGCCTGGCCTGCGGCATAGATCGGCACCGCTTCCGGGACCTGGGCCAGCAGCGGTGCCAGGGTTGCCACCCGTTTCTCGGCGATCAGCAGCGACACCGCCTGATGGCGCCGGCTGCGCAGCAGCACATTCAGCACCACGGCGCCTTCGGCGATGAATTGGCCGTCACGGCCGACGAGATCGCGCTCGCGAATCCGGCAATAGGGCGCGATGCGGGGATCGTCGGGATCGGTGATGGGGATGATCGGAGGCAAGCGACAGGATTCCGGTGACGGGAGGAGGGGAGAAGGGGGGGCGGACCGATACTTGTCACCATTGACCTGGCAGGGCACCACCGAGGCGTTCGGCAGACAATAAGCTTCTTCTTGCGTGCCCCCAAAGGTGCATCTCCGCAACATGCCGTATGGTGCGCAAACTCTCAGATATTTTGGTATTCCCTCGAATGTGGTCCTCAGGTTATCATTTTGCGTGAATCGATGTGAGCGATTATGACTTTTCTGCAATTTGAGAGTTTTGGCCCTCTCGTCCACGAGGCCTTCCGTGTGCGGGTCGGTGACGCCGTGCTTGAGATGACCCTGGCGATGGTACAGAGACTGACGAACCGGCCCTATCCGGGGCAAGTTCGTGTGCCTTTCCGTCTGCGTTTCCACTGCGCCCGTCAGGTCATCCTGCCTCAGGGGTCATATGGCTTTGAAAATGCGGATTTAGGCAAGCTGGACATCTTTATCGTTCCGCTCGCCCGTGATCGGGACGGTGTGATCTATGAGGCGATCTTCAATTGAGCATCTGCACTCAAGAAGGAGGTGACTGTGTCCGACCAATTTTTGGGTGAGATCCGCATGGTCTCATTCAATTTCGCCCCTACGGGCTGGCTCGCGGCGAATGGGAAAGCAATGCCGATCAGCCAGTATCAAGCCCTGTATTCGCTCTATGGAACGACATTCGGCGGCGATGGCCACACAACGTTTCTGCTGCCCGATCTCCAGGGTCGCACCCCGTTGGGCGCCGATCCCGCTGATCCCAACCATGTTCAAGGATTCCATGGCGGAGAGGAACAGGTTTCCTTGGCGCCGAACCAAATGCCGCTGCATACCCATCCCCTGTTGGGGAACAGCAATCCGGCCGGCGTTGTCGCGGGCGTTAATCATTTTCTGGCGACGATCAATCAAACTCCGGCAAGTCCAGCCGCCAATCTGTACGGCCTGTCCACGGCAACCGAGGTTCAGGCCGGTATGATGACCTTGAATACGACAGGGGTTGCTCCTTCATCGGACAAGACGGTGGTCGGCGGCTCTTTCGCGCATGAGAATATGCAGCCATTCCTGACGGTTGGCTTCCTGGTCGCGATAACGGGTGTCTATCCCGCCCGCCCTTGATCAAAATGCCCGTGGAGAGTGTATCATGGTTGAGGCGTATCTGGGTGAGATCAGAATCTGGCCCTGTCCGAGAATTCCGGAAGGCTGGGCCGTCTGCGACGGATCGATGCTTCCAGTCGCTGACAATCAACCTCTGTTCGACCTGATTGGAACCAGCTATGGTGGGGATGGTCGAAATAATTTTGCTCTTCCCGATCTGCGCTGCCGGATCCCGGTCAATATGGGGCAGGGGCAAGGATTGTCCAACAGGGCGTTGGCCAGTACCGGGGGCAGTAGTGTCGTTGAATTGACCGAGGCAACGCTTCCAAGCCACCGGCATGGTCTGCGGGTGTCCACGGCTGCGGGAACGACCAACCAGCTGGGGGAAAGCATGGTGGTCTGTAAACCGTCAGCGAATTTTGGCTTTTTTTCGCCAACCCCCACCGGGAAACGGACCCAGGTCTCTGGCAACGACATCATTGAGGGTGGCGATACCTCAGTGCCGAGTACTGTCGGCGGCAACCTGCCTCATGACAACCGCATGCCCTATCTGATTCTGAATTATATCATTTGTCTCCGGGGTCTTTTTCCCGACCGCCCAACCTCTTGAGGATGCTGCCCCGTGGCACGGATCCCGTTCATTCGCCGGATATGGAAAGGAGATAAGGACCAATGGACAGTTTCGTAGGCGAAATCCGCATATTGCCCTATCAGTTCCCACCAAGCGATTGGGCTTATTGCAATGGCGCGACGATGCAGGTGTCACAGCAGCTAGCGCTGTACAGCCTCATTGGCACCATCTATGGGACAGGGTCAAGCGGTGGGACCCCGCCGAATTCTACATTCATGTTGCCGGATCTTCGCGGGCAGGTCGTGGTGGGAAGCTCCAACGGCGCCCTTCCCGGGTGGAACGGCTCGACGAGGCTCGCCAGCAACGGGGGAACGGACGCCGTGACGTTAAGCCTCGGACAGATGCCGGGTCACAGCCATGCCGTTGCCCTTGGCAAACCGGCCGAAGCTGTCAATCAGCCATCGACAGCATCCTATCTGGCGAACTCCCTTCATTGGACCGGACAAAATGCCGGGACCGCGGAAGCTTATGCGGCCAACTCCAACACCGCCCTTCCCTTCATGTTGGCGGCAACCGGCGGCGGGCGGGGTGGTGCCACGGTTCCTCATGACAATAGGCAGCCCTATCTGACGCTGAATTATTGCATTTGCTTGTCCGGCATCTATCCTGAATTCTCATATTGACCTCCACGCCCGGATCAGCCATGCCGACACCAGAGCTTCCACCGGTCACATTGGCCGACACCGTCACCTGGTCGGACCGTCAACTCGCCACTGACATTTGCGGCCAGACGGTGGTGATGAGCCTATCCGCCAGCACCTATTGCGGGCTTGACGATATCGGCAGCGATATCTGGCGGCGTCTGGCCCGGCCAGCGACAGTGGCCAACCTGTGTGCGGCCCTGGTTCGGGATTATCAGGCGACCGCTGACGTGATCGAGGCGGATGTGTTGCCCCTGTTGGAGCAGATGCGGGCGCAGGGCATCATCGACGTCCGCTCTTAATGGCCGGCGAGGGGGACCTGACGGCGGATCATTTTCTGTGCGGGTGGCAGGTCCGGTCGGACCTGGCCTTGCCGGAGCTGCTTCGTTCGGGGGAAAGACAGGCTGTGCCGGATATTGTTGTCCGCCGGGGAACGGTGCCTCGCCATTTGGCCGGTGCCATTCACCGCTCGCCGATGCTGGAAATTGATCAGCATCGCACGGCACGTCTGGCCATTGATGGTGTCGCCCGCTATCTGGTGCAGGATGGCCGGGAGGTGATCATTGATCCGGAAACCGGTGCCGGTGCCGCGGATATCCGCACCTTCCTGCTGGGAACGGTGTTGAGTCTGCTATGCCTTCAGCGGGATCTGTGTCCGTTGCACGCCGCCGGTGTTGCCATCGACGGTCGGGCCGTTCTTCTTGCCGCCGATTCCGGCTATGGGAAATCAACGCTGGCCGCGGCGCTGGCGCTGCGTGGACATGTGCCGTTGGCCGACAGTTTTTGCGTCATCGACGCCTTCGCCGCCGGGGGTCCGCAGGTGCTGCCCTCTTTCCCGGCCATCAGCCTGTGGCGGGATGCGGCGACGGCCCTGGGCCTGCCGGAATCCGGGCGGTTGCCGACCCGTTCGGGACTGGCGAAGCACCGCCATGTCATCGGCGACCACCATGCGTTCCCCCGCCAACCGGTGCCGCTCGCCGCTGTGGCCGTGCTGTCCTGGGCGGGTCGCATGCAAATGCCGGCCTTCATCCCCCTGGACGGAGTGGCCGGCGCGGCGGAACTGCATCGTCTGGTCCATCGTCAAAGGGTCGCCGACCGCTGGGGCATGACGCCCCGGCTGTTCCTGTCGATGGCCAGCATCGCCAATCAGTGCCAGACCGGGCGGTTGAT
Source organism: Azospirillaceae bacterium (assembly GCA_031291675.1). Classification (GTDB taxonomy): domain Bacteria; phylum Pseudomonadota; class Alphaproteobacteria; order Azospirillales; family Azospirillaceae; genus JARLIO01. The sequence continues at coordinate 51,027 of JARLIO010000005.1, read as the reverse complement.
CCGCAGCCACGGCCTGGCCGGACTGTCCGATACGGTCGCGGCGGTGGAAAAGATGGTTCAGCAATGACCGGCGTCACGCTTGTCGCCTCCTATCCAAAATCGGGCAACACCTGGGTCCGCGCCTGTCTCACCAGCTTGCGCCAGGGCGGCGGCGCGGTTGATATCAATGCGCTTTACGGTGACGGTCGTCTCAGCCGTGCGCATTACGACGATGCCCTTGATGTGGATACATCCGACCTTCTGCCCGCCGAATTCGCCCGATATCGCGGCGAAGCCTGCCGGGCTATGTTGTGTGACTGTCCGCCACCGGTCGTTCTGAAGCTGCATGACGCCTGGCTGCCCTTTCCGGGAACCTGCGCCTTTCCCTTGCCGGCGGATATGATCGATGCGGTCGTCTTTCTGGTGCGCGATCCTCGCGACGTTGCCCCGTCCCTCGCCCATCGCGGCGGCTATGACATTGACGCCGCCATTGATCGGATGGCCGATCCCGCCTATCCCCTGCCACAGCAATCGGACGGGATCTGGGCCCAGATTCCCCAATTTGTCTCCAGTTGGAGTGCCTACGCGCTGAGTTGGCTGGAGTCCGGCTTGCCCTTGTTCCTGTTCCGTTACGAGGATCTGCTGGCCGACCCGATAAGCCGGTTCCAGGCCATCGCCCGGGTGGCCGGTTTCCCGCATGACGCCGTCCGCGTCGGCCGGGCGGTGGCGGCCAGCCGATTCGATGTCCTGCGGGCGGCCGAAGCCGCTGACGGCTTCAGTGAAGCGCGGCTCAATCCCGGTGCCCGTTTTTTCCGCCAGGGCATCGCCGGCGCCTGGCGCGACCGCCTGTCCGTTGCACAGGCAGCCAGAATTGAGCGCGACCATGGGCCGGTGATGCGGCGGCTGGGTTATCTGGCCTGACTGGCTTGGCCTATTCGTTTGCGCCTTCAAAGCGGCGCACGAAACGTCCGAGGGACAAGCCTCGGCCCAGCAGATGCTGGTACTGGTCGACGATCGCCGGGTCGCTCCAGCCGTCTGCCGGCCAGTTTTCGAGCAGCCGCCGCAAGCGCGGCAAATCCAGGCATTCCCGGGCAAAGGCGCTGCGCTGCAAACGGTCGATCTCGGCCAGCATTTCCGGCCGGGCCGCCGTCGCCGCCCGGTGCCAGTCCGCGGCTTGCAGCCCGCGGCGGCGATCCCGCAGCAACGGCGCGGGCAACAGATCGGCCATGGCCCGCCGGATCAGGGAGCGTGGCTGACCCCCGCGCAGGAACTGCCCGGGCGGAATGGCCAGGCAGAACTCCACAACGCGCCGGTCGCAGGTCGGGTCGGCGCGCTCCACCCCGCCATTCCGCCGCTGGTGCGGATAGGAGAGGCCGCGGTCGTTGCGTTGTATCACGGCCAGGCGCGGGTCGCCGCGCCGTCCGGCCTCGGTATTGTGCATGCTGCCGGCAATCTCCAGCGCCTCATCCGCCAGACCGAGCCGCCGGAGGAAATCGGGATGGATGGCGGAAAAATCATGCAGTCCGGGCGGCGGGCGGCGGCCCATGGCCCGGACTGCCAGGTGGCGCAACGCCCTGGGCAGGATCGGGCCGACCGCCTGGTTCAGCAAGGACGCCAGAGAATAACCGTTGCGCCACAGGGCGAAAATCTGTCCGGCCAGTTGCACCCCGTCGCCGGCGCGGCAAAGCTGGGCCAGCCAGGGCAGGCCATCATAGCTGATGGTCATATTTCCCATCCCGCCATCCATCAGCACGCTCAATCGCCGCGCCTTCGCCGCCCGCAGGATCGCCTCCGCCCACATCGCGTTGCCGGGATTGAGCACCGGACGGTCGCTGCCGCAAGCGGCGCGATCCTGGGCGTCGAACCAGGACAGGGCGTCATTGGGGATCAGCACATGATCCATATTCGGATGGCGGGCGACGACCGAGGCGGCGGCGGCTCCTTCATCACAGATCCGGCCGGGAAACCAGCCGGCATCGACGGGGGCGGACGGCACCGCCGTGAACACGGTCAGCCGCCGGCCCTGTTCGGCCAGGTGGCGGGCCGCGAGAACGGCGACGCTGGTGCTGTCGAGACCGCCGCTCATGCTGATCCCGGTTTCCCCGGTCGCCGGCAGCCGGCAGGCGACCGCCTGATCCAGCAGATCACGCAGGGCCCGCGCATAGTCGGCGTCGCCGCGCAGCCGGACCGGCGCCAAATTTTCCGGCCGCCAATAGCGGTACAGCCGGCAGCCCCCTTCATCGGCAATCACGACATGCCCGGGTGGCACGCGCTCGATCCCGGCATGGAGGCTGCCGGTTCCCGTCGCCGGCAGCAAGGCCAGCCAACGGGCCACCCCGACGGGATCGATCGCCCGGGGGACCGCCGGCTGGGCCAGCAGTCCCCGTGGCTCCGAGGCGAAAAACAGACAATTCGGGCCGCGCCAGAAATGCAGCGGCCGGCAACCCAGCGCGTCCCGGCCCAGCACCAGCCGCCGCCGCGTCTCATCCCACAGGGCGAACGCGAACTCTCCGATCATCTGATCGGCGAAATCATCCCCCCAGCGCTGGCAGGCGCGCACCAGCAACTCGGCGTCGCGGCATTTGCGACCCTCGGCGATCTGCAATCGCCGGCTCAGCCCCTCCCGGTTATCCAGACGGCCCGCGAAGGCGGCGAGATAGCGGCCCCCCTCCCCTTCGATGGGAGCCAGGGGACCGCAGCCGGCGGTGGCAATGGAAACACCAGGAGACCGGGCCAGCACGACCGGTCCGGCCCCGCCCATCGCACGCAGGGACCGCCGGGCGTCCGCCCGCTCATCCTCCCCTGAAAAGAAAACCAACCCCGCAATCGCCACGGCGCGCCACTCCCGCCTTGTCGCCCGTCCCCCTCACCATGGACCCCGCGCCCGTGCGCCGCCCTGTCACCGGGGACGCATCAGGACAGGCTGTTGCCATTATCTGAAGTGTGGTTGGAATTTAGCGCGGTGGCCACCGCGATCGGCACCACATCCATAACCGGCCGGTGCCAGGGGCGGCGGGCGGCGGGCGCGGCCAGGTTGACGGCATCGGCGGATTCCTTGTCGTTATCACGCTCTTCCATCAACATCCTCCAGGGTCTTGGTTCACGGGCCTCTTGCTATTTAGGATCTATAAATGACGATCCTCGCTGCTGCAACCCTTCCGCTTGTGGCGAAATCATAACACCGGCAGATTGCGCACCAGATCGGCGATGGCCGGCAGATTGGGTCGAGCGGCGGGACGGGTCAGGCGGTAGACCGGCACGGTGGCGGCAATCCGCGCCATCTCCCCGGCCAAAACCAGGGAGCGGCCTAGCCGGCGGGCCAGCGGCATGCCATGCCAGAGTTCCTCAGACGGCATGATCGCTGCGAGCCCGCGCAGCCGCTCCAGGGTCGGTTTGGCAAGGGCGGGATCCTTGGCCAGGCGGATGATGGCGGCCAGGGGCCGGGGGGCGAGTTCCTGCGCCGGCCGCAGCCAGATCCGCTTTCCGACCGACCGGCGGGCGGATAGTCTCAGCTCCGACACGCCGACCAGTGCCGCCGCATCATCATACAGCCTTGGATGAGGTGATCCGGGAACGGCCAGCGGCGTTCCGTCCGCCTGGAAGCGGATGACGGTGATGTCGTCGCTCAACAACCTGTAGCCCTCCTGCGCCAGCCAGGCGGCAAGGGTCGATTTGCCACCACCGGCAGGGCCGGCGAACAGCAGGGCGCGTCCCGCCGTCTCCACCGCGCTGGCATGCATCGGCAGGTCACCCCGCTGATGCAACAGCGTGGTGGCCAAGCCGGCCAGGAGGTAGGCGTCCATTGCCAGTTCCGGCGGGTCCGGCCGGGACAGCGCGATGCGGAGGGTATCGCCGTTGCGGATCAGGGCGCGTCCCATATCGCCCAACCGTCTCAGGATCGAGCCGTCGGATGCCATCGCCATGCCTTGGGTGGCCCAGACCGGGGCTTCCAGCCGTTCGGGAACCGCGCCGAGGCGACAGTCGATGTCCGCCGCTCCCCGATTGTCCGGCCAGGGCGACAGCGCGGTCAATGGCAGATCGGTGCGCAGGCGCAGGCCGTAGAACCAATAATCAGGCAATTCCGCCCCTGATGCCTGCGACATCTCTTCCATGACGGGCCTGACCGCTCGGGCTATGATCTTCGCCAATGTGATTCTGCAAGGAAATCGTCTCGTGCATGATCCTGGTTCTGTTGAACGATTTGGCGCGCTGATCGCGCCTGTCGAGGTTGGCGACTTTGTCGCGGCGACGGCCGCCGGGAAGCGTCTGCTGCTGCGTGGCGAAGCACCGCGCTTTGCCACTCTGCTCGACTGGCCGGCGGTTAACGCCATCCTGGACAGCGATCGCCTGGCCGTGGAGGAGCAACACGCGGATGTGAGGCTGTTTCGCCATGGTGTGGCGATTTCCAGCCGGTTCTGGTTTGCCCCCTTTCCGCGACCGCGGATCAACCCGACCGCACTGTGCGACCTGTTGCGGCAAGGCGCCACCCTCATCATCAACGGCATCCACGGGATGCATCCGCCCTTGCTGCGGCTGCGCAACGATCTGTCTGTCATCCTGCGGGCCCGGGTCTGGATCAATGCCTATCTGACCTTCGGCCCCGGATTTGGCTTCGATCCGCATTTCGACGACCATGACGTCATCGTCGCGCAGGTGTCGGGGGCAAAATATTGGCGCCTCTACGACCAACCGGAACATCTGCCGACCCCCGAAACCGTCGCCGAATGGGGGAAACTGGACCGCACCGTCGACATGCCGGTCGAAGAGTTCCCGTTGAACAGCGGCGACCTGCTGTTCGTGCCGCGCGGTGAGTGGCATGGTGCCCATAATGTCGGTGCGGGCGAGGTTCCCAGCGTCCATCTCACCATCGGCGTCCAGCCGGTGCGCGGGGTCGACCTTGTCCATGCGCTGCGCCGCCGCGCCATCGGCAATCCCTTGTTCCGCCAGGACGCCCCCCGGCTCGCCGGAGAGAGGGCGGCGGGCGAGCACCTGCACGAACTCAAGCAGGCCCTGCATGCCTTGGTGGCGGAGATTGATCTGGCGGATCTGGTGCCGAACGCTCGCACCGGAAACGTTTCCCGCCTGGATTTCGAGCGGCACGGGCAAGAACTCAAGGACATCAGTCTCGGCGCCGATCGCGTCGGACCGCCGCATTTCCACTTGCCCGATCTTCGTCGCTGACGTCGCCCCGCCGTCAAGAAGATCGGCCCGCCATCGGCAATTCTCAATGCGACCGGCTCGCAACTTGTACCTGGTGGAACAAATATCCTTATCTTGTAAAATAAGTCTCCGTCACCCCCGCGACCGCTTGGGTCCAGGGCCACAAGCTCAGAACGTTGGTGCCTGTGGCCCTGGATGCCCGCTTTCGCGAGCATGACGGTGGTAGGTTTGTGGGTGCGGTAAACACATCAAATGTCAAAATGAGAATTGCTGGCCCGCCATGAGTCAAGATCAGGGCGGGCTGTTACACCGCTGCTGCCAGGAAGTCGTTGAGCGCGGCCATGGTCACGCCGTCACGGTACACAAGGTGCCGCTGCGCTTGCATCCGCGCCGGGACGGCGGCGCGGATGGCGCGGTCGTGGCCCAGGGCGACGGCGTGTGCGATATAGGCGTCGACGTCATCGGCGATGGTCTCGTCGATTCCGATCATCCGCAGTACCGCGAGGCTGTGGCGCGCCCGCATCTGCGGCCCGGGCAGCGTCACCACGGGCAGCGCCGCGGCCAGCGATTCCAAGGTGGTGTTGAAGCCCGACCAGCCGATGCTGTCGAGGAAGACATCGCACTGACGGTTAAGCCCGGCATAGCGCGGCAGCGGTTGTTGCGGCAGGATCGTCACATGATCGGCCGCGTGCAGCCCGGCCGCGGCGAACGCCCGTTCCAGCCTGTCGCGAAAGGCGCGGGTCACGGCCTCGCCATAGCTTTCGATGAACAGGAACCGGGCCTGGGGCAGGCGTGCCGCGATCGCCGGAAACACCCCGTCATAGGCCGGCAGGAATTTGAACAGCGACTGGGCGCACAGGAATTTGACATCGTCGGGCTTGACGCCAAAGACGCTGAGATCGATGGGGCTGGGCGCCACCACCGGGCCCTCGTAATAGACCGCGATATGGGGCAGGCGCAGCAGGCGCTCGCTATAGTGCGCGCCGGCCCCGGCGGGTTCCATCAGGTCGCTGGACAGGAACCAGTCCTGTGTCGGCAGGCCCGAGGTCACCGGTTGTCCCAGGCTGTTGCATTGCACCGGAGCCAGCCGCAATGTTGCCAGGCGCAACGCCACCGGATCCATGCCGATCTCCGGATAGAGCAGCACATGGGGCTGGTCGGCCGCGATCTGTGCCGCCATCGCCTCGAAGTCCGTCCCGGCGATGAACCGGTCGAGCCGGGCCTGGGCCTCGGCGGTACGGGCGTCGTGGCGGGGGCCGGTGTGATAGCCGGTGACCTGGAACCGTTGGCGATCGAGCCCGGCGACCCAGCCGCCCAGGGGCAGCTTCCACACCGAATGCTCACAGAACCACCCCGACACCAGGCCAATGCGCAGCCGGCCGTCGGGGTTGCGCGGCGGTGGATCAAGCGGCCGGCACCATTGCGGATAGCGCGCCGCCATGATGCGACAAATCAGCCGGCCATACTGCTCCTGCAGCGCGCGGTCGTCGCGGCCGTGATAGGGCAGATAGAAGGGTTGAATGATGCCGATGGCGGGCGCCGCCGCCGCGGCGGTGTCCGGATCGGACCAGGCCCGGTCGAGTTCCGTCAGGGCGGCGCGATAATCACGGCGAACCGCATCGATTTCCGCGTCATCGCGGCACAGGATCGGCAGCACGGCGACGGCGTCGGCAAAGCGCGCCAGCGGCTGGGTCGGATCCAGCCGCCGGGCCCGGCGCAATAATGTCAGGGCGGCATCGCGGAAACCCTGGCTGCGCCGCGCCAGCCCCAGATTGATCAGCAGCAGGGGATCCGCCGGGCGCTGCACCAGGGCGCTGGCAAACAGATTGGCGGCCTCGCGAAAACGGTATTGCGCCAGCAGCGACAGGCCGAGATTGGCGCGGGCGTCGGCATGATCGGGCTGCCGGGCGATGGCCTGGGCAAACAAAGCCGCGGCGTCGGCACCGTGACCGGCCGCGGCCAGGGCGGTGCCGAGATCGTTGAGCGCCGCGGCGGTCGTGGCCAGGCGTGCCGCGCGTTGGATCCAGGTCGGGGCGGTCACGGCCTGGGCGATCACCGCGTCGCCGGCCGCGGGATCGAGGGTCAGCGCGGCGCGCAGGCAGAGCGCAGCGTGTTGGGGCCGCTGCTGGCGGCGCAGCACCGCGGCCAGGTGGGTCAGAACCGCGATCGGATCGGCGCCCAGGGGTGCCGCGCGGCGATAGGCGGCCTCGGCCGCCGACCATTGGCCCAGCGCGGCCCGGGCAATGCCTTGTTGCAGCCAGATCGTCCCATCATGCGGTGCCAGGGACAGCGCCCGGCGATAGCACGCCACGGCCCGTGCCGGCTGGTGCGTCGCCAGACCGTCATTGCCCAGACCAAGCCAGGCCTCGGCGCTGGCGGGATCCAGCCGGGCGGCGTTGTGCAGCGCGTCCACGGCCGGCCGGCCCGATGACCCGAGCGCTGTGGCCAGATTGATCCAGGCCAGCGGGTTGCCCGGTGCCAGGTGCAGCGCCTGGCGGATCAGCGCCGCCGCGGTTTCAGGCTGGCCGTTTTGCAAGGCGATGACACCCTGCATGTGGCGGGCATCAGCGTGCCACGGTTCGAGCGCCAGGACCGACTGATAGCCGCGCGCGGCCTGATCAAGCTGCCCGGCCTGATGTGCCGCCAGGGCGGTGGCAAAACGGGAGGATGAGGGTTCCATGATTCCGGCCTTCAGGCGCCAGGCTCGACAGGACTGCGGACCGTACGCGAGACGCGCGCGTCTGGCGATAAGATCAAGCCGTGACCAGCGGTTCTCATTTTGGCGGCGAGGCGTTGGGTTGCCACCCGCACCCGCTCGGGGTGAACCCCGAACTCCCCCTCTATTTTGACGAAAACAAAGGGGTCTGTGGCATGGCCCCGGTTGGGTTTGGGCGAAAGCCCAACGCCTCGCCGCCAAAATGAGAAGCGCTGAGCCGTGACAGGCTTGATCGATCGTTGATTGCGAATGGCAGGGATCAAAGCCTGCGGGAGCTTTGAATGCGCCGGTCATTTCTCGTGAATGTTCGTATAAGTCGGGAACGACCGCGAGAAGCATCGGCCGCCTCGTCCGGTGCCAAGCGACGAATTCATGAATTCATCATAACCCGGAAGCCCGTCTGATAATACAATCGAAGGGGGTTCCTGCGGTGGATATTGCCGTGCCGGGCAAGGGGGAGTTTTGAATGGGTGTTTTTTGGAAAGAATGGGCTGCGCCGACGATCGTCCTGGCCATGCTGCCGGGCGTCGCGGGTGCAGCGGAGACATCTGTCCACCTGGCCTCGCTGGATTGGCCGCCCTACAGCAGTGAAGCCGCGCCGCACGGCGCGTCCGAGGCGGTGGCGCGGCAGGCGTTTGCGGCCATGGGGTATTCGCTGCAGACCGACTTTATGCCGTGGCAGCGCGCGACCACCGTCGGCAAGACCGACAAGACGTATTTCGGCTATTATCCGGAGTATTATTCGACCGATCTCACCGACTGCCTGTTTTCCGACTCGATGGGCAATAGCCCGCTTGGCCTGGTTGAGCGCAAGGACGCCAATCTGGTTGGAAAAAGCCTCGACGATCTCAAAACGGTGACGATCGGAACCGTGTCGGGCTATGTCAACACGGCGGAATTCGATACGCGCGCCAAGGACGGCCGGATCAGTGTCGAGGAAGCCGATGACGACATCACCAATCTGCGCAAGGTTGCCGCGGGTCGTATTCCCGCCGCCGTCATCGACAGCAATGTCATGGCCTACTACCTGGCGTCCGATGCCGATCTCAAGGCCCAACGCGGCGCTTTGGTGTTTGACGGGTCGGCATTCGAGAACAAGACCTTGCATGTCTGCTTCCGAAAGGACGATGAAGGCAAGAAAATGGCGGAAGCCTTTAATCAAGGGCTCAAGAAGATCGATGTCAAGGCAATCATGGACGCATACCTAAAAGAAAATCTCAAGTAACCCCGCCTTGCGGGCCGATCTGGAAGTTATTCATGCGGGGGATGCCATGCTGCGTTTCGTTCAACGAAATATCGTGCGACGACTCCTCTTTCCCCTGGCGCTGATGCTGGTGTGCATCGGTGTTGGCGTTGTCGTCGCGGTCAGCCGATCCAGCGGTGACGAGGCCCTGCAGGCCCTGGGCGACAAGATTGCGCTGACCAGCGAGATCCTCGCCGGCAGCATGAGCGACCCGCTGTGGAATCTCAACGCCAAGCAGGCCGAAGCCGTTCTGGCAACGATGAGCAGTGACCAGGACTATGTCGGCAGCACCGTGTGGGACGACAAGGGCAAGGCGTTCGTGAACCACGGCAAGGCGTCGGAACCCGGTTCCGACGTCCTGGCCCAATCCCGCGATGTGATCCGGGTGCAGACCGGCAAGGTGATCGGCCGTCTGGAGATCCGCGTTTCGCCGGCGCGGATCCATGCCCAGATCGTCGCGCGATCGCGGCGTTTGACGGCGGTGGCCATCATTGTCTTCGCGTTGGTGTGCGGCGTGGTGTGGGTGATCGTCCGCAGTGTCGTCACGCCGATCAACCGGATCACCGGCACCATGTCGCGGCTGGCCCAAGGCGATCTGACGGTCGCAATTCCGGCCCTGGACCGCATTGACGAGGTCGGCCTCATGGCCCGGGCCGTCGATGTCTTCAAGCGCAACGGGCTGGACATGGAACGGATGAAGGTCGAGCACAAGCGACTGGAGGAGGAGGCGAGAACGTCCCGGCATCAGATCATGCTGCGCATGGCTGACGAATTCGAAGGCACCGTCAGCGCCGCGCTGAGCCATGTGAATGCGGTGGCGGTCACGGTGCGCAATCAATCCGGCGTGATGACGACAAAAATGGGAACGGTGGAAGGGTCGAGCAGCGCCGTCAACCGCGCCATCGGCCAGACCTCGTCCAGTATCCAGACCGTGGCCGCGGCGTCCGAGGAACTGAGTGCCTCGATCGGCGAAATTGCCCGCCGGGTCAACGAAAGCGCGGCGATCATTAACAGCGCCAGCCAGACCGCGGAGGTGGCGCAGCAGACCGTTGAGACCCTTGCCGTTCAGGCCGAGCGCATCGGTGACATCGTCAAATTGATCCAGGGCATTGCCAGCCAGACCAATCTGCTGGCGCTCAACGCAACGATCGAGGCGGCGCGCGCCGGAGAGGCCGGCAAGGGGTTCTCGGTGGTCGCCAACGAGGTCAAGAGCCTGGCAAACCAGACCGCCAAGGCGACCGAGGAAATCGACCGTCAGATCCTGGCGATCCAAACGGCCACACGGCGGGCCGTGGTCGACATTCGTTCGATCAACGAGGTCGCCAATCGCGCCAACGCCATCGCTTCCGGCATCGCGGCCGCAGTCGAGCAACAGGGCGCGGCCACCCGCGAGATCTCACGCAACGTCAACCAGGCGGCTGCGGGAACCCAGGCGATCGAACTGAATATCAATACGGTTGCGGCCGAGGTTATGGATGCCGGCGAGGCGGCGCGCGAGGTCAGTTCCATCAGCGGGGAGATGCAGGTCCGGTTCGGCGAACTTCACGAGCGGATCGTCGGTTTCGTGGGCATGGTGCGCACGGGTAAAGCCGCGGCGTGAGCGCCGCCCTCCGTATTTGGCGCCCGGGATCCCGTCGATGGCGATCCCGGGCAATGCTGTTGCTGGTCCGGCGCGTTATCATGCTGTCATAGCCGAACGCGACGGCGCTGTCCTTTCCCGCGCTCTCGGCGGGGTGGAGTGATGCACCGCAATAGCCGGCCGCCGTCAGACGGTCACCTTGAAGGCAAAAAAAGGGATGGCAACGTATACGCGCATTATCGCGTTGGTCAAGCGCACGTGCTGTGATAAAGACCGAGCCGGGCGACTTGATGACATGATGTGAAAGTGGAGCCGTTACGATGCCGGCACTCAACTGGGACGTTGAAGTTGGAGACATTAGCAAAAGGCTACCTCTGATAAAATCAAGCGAACAAAAAAAGTTGGTCAAATTATGGGACCAATTGCATGATATTGTCGAGAAAGCACATTCGACGATGATAAAATTCAGCAAGACGCCGTCACTTGAACTCGCCTACAAACTGAATGATCTGTCTGAGGAATTCCATGTTGGCATGGAAAAATTTGCCATTCTCGACGATGCTGTCGCCAAGAGTAGCGGGAAGCCGCGGACGAATGGCGAGGTTCCCCTTAAATATATGTACGCCCGTCTTTCCGGATTCAGTCAAAACGCCGTCGAAGAGTGGCAGGTAAAACCGGTTCAAGGCACCAAGGTCAAGATCACCGGCGTTTGGACCCGCCAGTGGGCGGACGCCAAGCGCGACTTTGAGAAGACGACGGCGCGCAAGAAACCGGCCGAAAAGATCTTTGGTGCCTTTCGCAAATCGTCAGGCGTGGAAAAATCCATGTCGGTCTGCGAAGTCCAGGTCGTCAAGGCCGGAACTGAGATGACCGGCAAGAGCATCGCGGCACTGGAAAGCGCGCTGGATGATCTCCAGAAAGTCACGAAAGACTATACCCAGTTCCTTCAAAAATCGATCCGCGCGGAATCCGGGCCCGACCCGATCTATCGCGAAGCCATCACCGAACTATCCGATCGTTTAGCGGAAATTGCCGACCATCTCGGACAGGCCTGCGGCATGGTCAAGGTTCAGTGGGAGGCCGCGCCTTATGACCTGCAGGAATGCCTGCAGGCTTTCGAGGATTTCGCCGCGACGGTCAAACGGGCCGGGTCTGCGGTGACCCGCCTCGAAAAGGCCGATGACCTGAATGACAAGAAGGCCTTTCAGCGGGACTTCTGCGGTTCGGCGGCGGCCGTAAACCAGAGCCTCACGGCGCTTCACAAACTCGCCAAGGCGGGCGATGCGCCCAGCGAGATCATCGCCATCGGCAGGGACGGGATCAATCGTCTCAGCAAATTCAATGCCATGAGTTTGGCCGAAGCGGTTCTCGCCAGCGGCAAGAAAAACTCTCTGCAACCAGCCTGCGATCAATTGTCGGCATATCTGACGGAATTGTCGTGGGACGTGGCGGCATGTGAAAACGAGCTGCGCACCGCTGCAAAGAAAGTCGTCCGCCTTTAGCCCGTCTTCGCCGATTGGGTCCAGGGCGACGGGTGCCATCGTTCGGAGTTTGCGGCTCTGGGCTCCCGCGTTCGCGAGGGCGACGGTCGCCAATTCGATGATGCACCCCACTAGCGATTCGGCTTCGGCTCCGTCGCATCGGATAACGCAGGGGCGGACGCGATCGCGGATTCGTCGGCGGGCTCAACGGCCTGAGGTGACGCCCGGTCGATCGGATCGTAGGTCACCACTTTGGGGTGAAGGCGCCGACCGCCGGTGAAATCGAGATAGGTCTCGTCGCCGATCTGAAAAGCGATCTGGATCCACCGGGCGAAGCTGGCGCTGCGCGGCAAGGGCTTCGCGGGCGGTGCCGGCCGCCGCAACCGCGCCAGCAGCCACGCTTCCACTTCCGGTGGGGCGAACGCATAGGTGTCCGACGGTCCGCAATTGATTTCGTACTCGGTGCAGCCACGCTTGATCAGCATGGGTACGCCCGGGCCCAGGCGGGGTTCGGCATCGACCCGTCGCCGCAGCTCGGCGAACGCCATGCGGGCGTGATCCAGACTGTCGAGATAGAAGAAGGCGGCATAGAGCCCGGTGGAGTAGGGGACGAAAAGCTCGGGCCCGCATTTGAAGGGGTAGCCGGTTTCCTTGGCGACGTCCCGAACCGCCACGAGCTGGCGCAGGTTCGCCGGTGCGATCTTGACCTTGAAGCAGCTCCGGCAGCCCTGGGGGACACAGCTCTTGCCATAGGCGAGGCCGAACAGGAAAAAAAACAAGGGGTCGCAGGGAAACGGGTTTGGGGCTTCCCCGCGAATCCAGATGTCCGCCTCGGTCGTTCTGGTTTTGCGGGAAACTTCCCAGGTGCCGTCATCATGGGCGATCAGGTGGCCGGCTGCAACCGCACGGGCCAGATGTTCGGCGACGGTGAAGCGGCCGATGCGTACGCGCAGAACGTCGTCGGTCCCGGTCGGCGGCATTGTCACCATCTCCCTGCGTTGATCCTGCAAGTTTCCATCGGCGTCGGGGCAAAATCAAGAGACCGTGGCGTCGGGCCGGATGGAAACACCGTTGATATCGATCGCGTGGTTCGGGGTTTGGTGTTGCCGTGATGCCGTTCCGGGACAGCATGCACAACTGGCGATGGCAGCTGTGCCGGCGTGGCGCGGGCACCGCGAGAATGGGGTTGCCGATCCTGTGATGATTGCGGTATTCACGACGTAGTGTTGCTTTTCCGGTCCGTCGCGCGACGGGGCGGCGTGTTTTTAATCAATTGGGGTTCCTTGCGGTGGCATGCCTGGCATCGTCGCCGGGTGCCGCGGCGCCGGGATCTCGGGGGCTGGAGCCGTTTACGATCACGTTGGATCGGAAACGGCTCCAGATCTTTGTTTTGTCGCGTTTTCTACGCCCAACCGGAACCCACTTGGTCGGAAAATGCTCTAGGAGCAGAGGCAATGGTGAAAACGCCGCATTTCGAACCGGACACCATCGTCGCCCAGCGTGCCGGGCAACTCGCCGCCGAGATTGATGCCCAGGTGGTGGTGATGGGTTTGGCACAGGGCATCTATGTCGGGTTTGACGACATCGCCTCGATTATTTGGCGTCGCCTGGAACGGCCACAGACGGTTGCGACGTTGTGCGAGGGGCTCGCGCGCGAGTTCTCCGGCGACCCGGCGGTGATCCGGCAGGATGTCTGCGATTTGCTGGATCGCCTCGACGAACTCGATCTGGTGGTCGTGAGCGCGGACGGCCGGTCAGCCTGAATGACCCATCGGATTCTGTCACAGGCGGAAGACCGCCTTTTCTATGGCTATCGCCTTCGGACGGATCTGCCGTTGACCTCCTTGCGGTCGCTGCCTCGGGAGGGGCCGGCGGACATCGAGTTGATTTCCGGTGATGTTCCGGTGGAATTGCCCGCCGCGATCTGGCGCGGCCCGTTCGTGCAAATCGGCGGGGCGGGCGATGTTCTGCTGCGCGTCGGCGATCATATCCGGTTCCGCGTCGTCGGGGGACGGCAGATCATTGTCAATGCGGCGGCGCTTCCTGACGCGGGCGATGTCGAGACGATGCTGCTGGGCAGCGTTGCCGGCATTGTCCTGCATCAGCGGGGCGATCTGGCGCTGCATGCCAGTTGCGTCGTCATCGGCGACCGCGCCCTTGTCATTGCCGGACCGGCCGGGCGGGGTAAATCGACGCTGGCCGCGCTGCTGGCCGCGCAAGGATTTCCCGTGTTGACCGATGATATCTGCCGTGTCTGTTTTTCGGATGCACGCACCTGGACGGTGCCGGGTTCGTCCCGGCTTCGTCTGTGGCCGGATGGCGCACGGATGTCAGGCCATTCACCCGAGGCCCTGGCGCCAGGGCGCTCCGGGCATCCCAAACGACTTCTGGTCCTGCCCGCAATGCCACCCGGGTTGGTGCCTCTGGGTGCGGTGGTGCGGCTCCAGACCGACAATCGTCTCGAGGGACCGTGTCTGACCCGCGTGTCCGGGATGGCAACTTTGCGCCAATCGGATGAGATCCTCTATCGCGCGCGATTGGGGCGACGCCTGGGACGGCGCGCCGGTTTGTTCCAGGATCTGACCCGCCTGGCAGGGCTGGTTCCGATTTTCAGCCTGACGCGTACCGACCAGCCGTCGCAACATGTTGAGATTGTGCGGCTGCTGATTGCCATGATGAAGGATCTTCCATGACCGGTGGACGATTCGGGTGGTTGGTTTCCTACCCGAAATCCGGCAATACCTGGTTGCGCCTGATGCTGTCCTGCGTCTTGTCCGGCGGTGCGGCGGTCAACATCAACGCGACGGCCGCCAAAACCGGCGTCGCCAGTTTTGCCGAGATGGACGAGTTCCTGGGGATCGAATCAAGTGAACTGACCGAAACCGAGATTGCGGCGGCCATGACGGCCTTTCATGCCGAGTTTCTGGCCAACAGTGATGCGGCGCTGCTGCTGCGCAAGGTTCATGACCGTTTCTGGCGCACGCCCGCGGGCATCGCCGCCTTCGTGCCCGATTTGAGCATCGGGGCGATTTATCTGATCCGCGATCCCCGCGATGTCGCGATTTCCTGGTCCCACCATTATGGCGTCAGCATCGACGCGATCATCGAGCGCATGGCCGATGATGGTGTTGTGCTGGGGCATCCGGGATCCCGCGGCCCCGAACAATTGCCCCAGCCGCTGGGCTCCTGGAGCGGTCATGTCCTGTCCTGGATCGAGCAGGGCGAGATTCCCGCGCTCGTGATCAGATATGAAGACATGCTGCGCGAGCCGCGGGAGTCCCTGGCGCGGGCCGCGGCGCATCTGGGCATTGCCACGACGACCGGGCTGCTTGATTCGGCGGTATCGGCCACCCGGTTCGATCATCTGCAGCGACAGGAACAGGCCGCTGGCTTTCGAGAGCGGCTGGTCTGCGCCACCGCGCCATTTTTTCGCGAAGGCAGGGCTGGTTGCTGGCGCGACCAGCTTTCCGCCGCTCAGATCGCCCGGATTACGCGCGATCACGGCGCTGTCATGGCCCGTTTCGGCTATCTTTGAGCATCCGATCGAGGGGGGGTGCGTCATCGAATTTGCGACCGCGGGCACGGAGGCCCGCGCCACTTTCTTTCAAACGCCACGCAGGCTTCGGCCCTTGCGGGCCGCGGCGGTCGCCGCCGGTCAGTTCGTGCCTTCGGCCCAGGCGATAAAAGTGCCGGCGCTCAGCGCACCGTTCAGCAAGGTCCTGACCTCGCCTTTCCGGCGTTCCGCCTCCGCCGCATCGCGCGGCCAATGGGCGACGATATGGTCCAGGCGGTCAAGGTCAATCAGACGTCGTGCCGTGGGTGACCGGCGAATCCGATCGATCTGGGCGGGCAGCGAGGGCTGGATCCGGGACATATGCGCAAACCACTCCGGATGCTGGTATCCCCGCTGGCGGTTTTCGGTGATCACGGCGGGAACGCCCGCGGCCCGCAACAACCGTCGTGCCAGGTAGCGGTCGGTCCCGTCGCGCAGAAACTGATCCTCCGGAATTGCCAGGCAGAAATCGATCAGCCGCGGATCGGCGAGCGGCATGCTTTCCTGCAGACCATAGAGGCTGCGCAACACGCTCAACTGGTCGGCGGACCAGAAACGGTTCCGCCGCAGTCCGTGCAGGCGCAGCTGCCGGCTGTCACCGCGGAAGGCGAAACGGGCGCTGTTGCCGCGCTGACGCAGCCGCTCGATGACCGCGAAATCCTTCACCACCTGCGGGTCCAGCGCCGAATAGCCCTCCAGGTCAAGGGGGCGGATCCGGCCACCGAGCAACGGGTGCACCAGGCCACGCTTGACGAGGCCGAGGAACCGCCTCGGATGGCCGTGGGAACCCAGGACCAGCTCACGGGCGAGGGGAACCAGCCTTCCGCGACAAAGCAGGGTCTGCAGGCCGCGGATCCCGTCCCAGCTGAGGAAGAAATTGCCAAAAGCACCGCCCAGGATCGAGCTGGCGCCCAGCGCCGCGGCACGCCGGTGGACGCCACCGAACCAGGGCATCTGGAACGGGATCTTGCTGGGAATGCCGCCGGCGGCGATACTGGTTAGCTGGTCGGGACTCCAGTCGGTGTCCACGGGCGGCGGGTGGAACTCGGCGGTCAGACCGGGCAACGCGGCCACCAGGGCCTCGACCGGCGGGCGTTCGTCGCCATATCGCCCCCGGACCTGGACGGTCGGCAGACCGGGGTCCGGGACCGCGGTCAACAGCGTGACCGGCACCCCGCGCGACGCCGCGCTGACGGCGATGCAGGCACTGTCGAGGCCGCTGCTGGCCGAAATCAGCACCGGCCCTGCGGCGCGCAGGCGATCTGCGACCGCCTGGTCCAGCAGTTCCCGCGCCGCCTCGACATAGGCCTGGTCGTCCTTCAGGCGAAGGCGGCGGTCGGGATCGAGACGACGGCCGGCGATTGTCCGCGTCCGTTCGGCCTCGATGACCACGCCGTGGCCGGGAATGACCTTGCGGATATCGCGATAGAAGGTGGCATCGTCATCGCCGCAATTTCGCGCCAGAAAATCGGCGATGTGGCATTCATCGAGCGCCCGGGAGACGTGCGGCGAGGCGAGCAGACCCCGGAGCGTGGTCGAAAACAAGACCATGTCGGCGCGCCGGCAATAATAGATGGTCCGCGATCCCAGCAGATCACCCGCGATGATCAGCCGCCTTTCACCATCGTGCCAGGCGGCAAGGGCGAATTCGCCGAGCAGGCGCGCGATACCCTCTTCACCCCAGCGCTCCAGCGCCCGGCAGGCCAACAGGCTGTCGGCAATACCCTCGGCGAATTCAAGGTCAAGCGCATCGGCCAGCACGGCCCGGTCGTCCAGGCGTCCGGTGAAACACACCCAGCCCTGCCCGCCCCATGCCGGGCAGGGTCGGGAACGATTCTGATCCGCCGGTGTCACAGCGTGGTCACGGTAGGCAATGACCGTATGGGCCGCCCGGAACCGTGCGCAGGACCGCAATCCGATTTCGTCGGGTGGTGAGCCGATATCACCGGGAAGGTCAGCCGCGGCGCCGGCGAACGATACCGCCCCCAGAAATGAACTCATTGCCGACGACCTTGACACCCGATCATGCGGGCCCGTTGTGACCAGGCATCAGGAGGAATAAAACCCGCTGTCCTGAGAACTGCTGGTGCTGCCGGTCGCCGTTCCGATTTCAATACTCAAAACCGAAACCTCCGGACGTCGCCATAACGGACGGTGCGCCACGGCAGCTCCCCTGTCCGCGCGAACCTCACTGTCACCGCGTTCGGTCGGTTCTCGATCATCCGTTGGCATGTCCGGCCATCACCCTAATCAACCCGTGCCGATAGTATCATCGGCGATCGCCGAGGCAATAGCAATCGTCGCGCCCGTATCGCCGAATCGCCGTTCCATCCGGGCATAGACGCCATCCCGGCTGACTTCCTGGAAGCCGGCCCGCCGGGGCACCGGCCTGATCCAGGATTCCGAAATCGGCATCGCTGTAATGGACAAGATAGAGCATTTTCCGACCAGGTGGGTTCCGGTTGGGCGTAGAAAATGCGACAAAACAACGATCTAGAGCTATTTCCGATCCAACGTGATCGGAAATAGCTCTGGTGCCGGTGTTGCAAAGCAAACTGCCACAAGGGAAACTGTTGCTTCTGCTCCTCGGACCACGGGGCTTGCGCCAGCCCATCCCGGCGGACCGACTGGTACAGGCGTTCCAGGAACGGCCGGTCCGCGTCCGTCTCGCCCCGCAGCAAAATAACCTTGCGTCGTCAGGGACTCCGGCAGCGCCAGGCTATGGCTGAAATTCGGCATCGACAAACGCCTCGGCTCAACTGGGGGGAACCGGGTACCAGCCGATCCAGCAGATGTAAAAATTCAGCGGCAGCAGGGGCTGGAGGTTCGGATGCGATCCGCCGCTACCGGAGGTCGCCAGCGTGCTCGGGGCCATCGTCGTGTTGGCGGGGCTCGCCGATGCCTCGACGAAGGCATGAATAGAGACCGCCGGGGAGACCGTGACATTTGAAACCCGCGTCGGATAGCTGGTGGCATCCGGCGTGGCGATTTCGATGGCTGCCGATTTCCCGGCGGCCAATTTCATCTGATGATGATGAGAGGGCATCTCGGCCTCGGTCAAAGTCACCTGTGCAGCGCCGACAGTCGAGGCAAAGGGACGGCGGGTTAGGTTGGTCCCCGTTCCGGCGCCGATCGGGGTGCGCGCAACAAGATTTGGAAGGTTGAAATTGTTGTTGTCCGGGCTGCCGAATGCTTTGGCGATCACCGCTGCGAGGGCCTGGTATTGTGCGGTTGGGACCAAAGATCCGTCACACAAGAACCAGCCGTACGGTGCCCAGGAAAAGCCGAAGGCACGGATTTCTCCGATGAAAGCGTCAGCCATGGTGCATTTCCTCCCGTCACGCTTACGAGCTCGGATACAGCCCGTTGGTGCAGATCATGTAAGTCAGGGCCAGACTTGGCATCATGTTGGTGTGAGACTGGTTGCCGCCATCGAATGCGCACATCGTATCGCTGAACGCGATCGTGCCCACCACGTCAGCTGATTTTACAAAACCGGCGGTGCCGGTCGGCAGTTGCGCCAACAGGTTTTTGGTCGGTGTCACGGACTTCGCCTCCGTCGCCTGGATGTTCCAGCCGTGAGAATGGGCCGGAAGCATCGAAGCGTCGGTCAGCGCGACGGTTTCCGCGCCGCCGGTCTGACCGATCGTGCGGGAGGTCAGCCCCGGTCCCGATCCCTGGCCAATCGGCGCGCGGCCGCGCAGATCGGGAAGCGCGAACTTTGTGACACCGTCCCCGCCCCAGATCGTGCCGATCAACGCAAACAGAGGTTGATTATCCGACACGGAAAGCGATCGGCCATCGCAGGGAAGGAAGTCTACTGGCGCATAGTTGCCAGAAAACAGGCGAATCTCCCCCAGAAAATAATCAGTCATAGTTTAACATCCCCGATTCGATGAGGTTGTCGATATCAATGGCATCATGGCCGCGTGGGAAAATCTCCCGCAGTACAGATACAGAAATTGACGACGGCAAAGGGTTGCATATTGTTATGTTTGGCCCCGGAGCCGGCGGTGTCGACCGTGCCGGGATTCAGCAACTGGGGTGTGCCGCTTGCCGCGCCGTACAGGTTGGTCACCGGCGCGGTCGACGGCGCCGTGGCATAAAGCGCGCCACCCTTGTTGGGATTGTAGCTGCCGCCGCCGTCATAGGCCTCGACGGCGTGCGTGTGTTGCGGCATCGAGATGAGATCAAGCGCGATGGTCTCGTCGCCAGACGCCGTCCCAACGACGAAGCCGGCGCCGGCGCCGAGCCAGGTGCGGCCACGCAGATCCGGCAGAGCGAATGTTGTTTTGCCGTCACCGCCAAAGGTTTTGCCAATCAAGGCA
Organism: Azospirillaceae bacterium; assembly: GCA_031291675.1. Taxonomy (GTDB): domain Bacteria; phylum Pseudomonadota; class Alphaproteobacteria; order Azospirillales; family Azospirillaceae; genus JARLIO01. Next base: position 30,988 of record JARLIO010000005.1, on the reverse strand, counting down.
TACAAGGCGGCATTCTGTTGAATGCTAAGAACGGTACCCTCACAGAGCGCCCAGCCCGAAGGCGCCCAGCGAAAGCCGAACATCCGTATTTCGCCGACGAAACTGTCTGTCACGCGTTCCTCCGTCATTGAATTGGCTCTTGGCAGGAAGCGCCCTGCGGACCGTTTCAAAGAAACACAATTCAAAAGAAATGTCCATGCAAAACAGATCATGACATTTCATGTCGCGAATTGCATGTGAACAATTAAAATTACCGTTTCTGGCGAAATACCATACCAGTCATGAAGGATATTACTTACGATCGTGTGTCGTTGTGCACGATCGTATGACTTTGATGACGATCGTATGCTGGAATATTTTCGGCTCAGGACGGATCGATATTGTCAAATGGATCATGATCGTGCATCTTCACGAGACTTTCCGTTCCCGACGACGGAAGATGGTGTTGTAACCCTTGAGCGGAGAACCGATATGCCCGCGTCCGTGTCATTGGCTGATCTGTCACTGGCTCATTTCGAACCCCACCTAGACTCAACTTTTCAGGTTGCCTGGGAAGGCCGGACCGTGACCCTGACCCTGGTTGCGGCGTCCACCCTGGGGACCGTCTCGGGCCCGCCGGGGGTCCCGATCCGTACCGAGCCGTTCCAGTTGGAGTTCCTGGAATCGCAAGGCTCCTTGCCGCAGCACATCCACACCCTGAGCCATCCGGTTCTCGGTGATCTGTCGATCTTCCTGGTCCCGGTCGGACCGGACCCGGAGGGAAAAGGCTACCGCTATCAGGCGGCCTTCACCTGACCCTTGCGGGTCAACGCGTCACTCGACGGCGGATCGGTACCAGTGGGGGGCGTCATCGGATTTGCGACCGTCGCCCTCGCGAACGCGCATAGGCGCTAAGATAAGCGTTGCTTTTCGCTAACCAGCCATTTCAAGCGTCTTTTTCGTCACCGCTACGACCGCGTGGGTCCAGTGCCACGTGCTCAGAACCTCCGCTTGGAACCACGGAGGTTGCGACTCTGGATGCCCGCGGTCGCGGGCATGATGGTGGCGAGAGATCCTCTCATTGTCAGCGACGCGAGCCACCAGGCCGGCAGGTTATTCGGCCGCAGAACTCTGATACCAGCCCGCCATAATCTTGGCTCATGGCGGGCTGGTATGGTCGCGACGGCGACCGCGCGTCGCGGGTATTGGTCCTTGTCAGGGCTCGCACCACGGTGGTGGTACGCAAATCGGACCGCCAAGCTGCGACGCTATGGCAGGGGTGAGGTCTCGGGCAACGCGGCGATCACCGGGCGCGCCGCGTCCAGCGCCTGTTGCAACGTGACCGCCAGTTTCACGATCGCGGCCGCGCCGCATGGGTTGGGGGACGCCGGATCCTCCGGGTCATCGGCCAGCGCGGCCTGCAGCGCGCCAACCAGGCGGGCGACTTCGGGCAGCGCCAGATTGCCGGCCATCCCCTTGAGCTGGTGCACCAGTTGGGCTGCGCCGTGCCGGTCGCCCGCGGCCAGTGCCGCAATAACCCGCCGCCCGGCATCGCCGTAGCCGTCGATGAAGCGGTGCAGATAGTGGCGATAGAGCGCGTCGTCCTGCCAATCCTCCATCCCGGCGGCGAAGTCCAGGATGGCGGCGGGCGCCGTGGGTTCGCGGGCGTCAGTGGCGGGCGACGCGTCGGGCGCGGCGGCTGGCGGGATCGTCTCAACCTGTGGCCGGCAGCCGGTCACACGTTGCAGCGTCGCGATCATCAGGCCGACATCGATCGGTTTGGCGATGAAGCCGTTCATGCCGGCGGCCAGCGCGGCTTGGTGTTCGGCCGGCATGGCACCGGCGGTCAAGGCGAGCACCGGCAGGTCGTGGAGGCCAAGATCACTGCGGATGCGCTGGCAGGCCTCATAACCGTCCATTACCGGCATCTGCACGTCCATCAAAACGACATCGATCGCCGCCGGGCGCGCCGACAAAGCGGTGAGCGCCGCCCGGCCATCGGCGGCCAGGGTGACCACGGCGCCCTGGCTTTCCAGGATCCGGCAGGCGACCTCACGGTTGATGTCGCTGTCGTCAACAACCAGCACCCGCAGGCCGGGCAACACCTGGCGTCGCGCCACCCGGCCGCCGGCCTGTGGCGCCGCGGCGCCGTCGCGCCGACCCACCAGCCGGCCCACGGCGTCGGACAGCGCCGAGCCGGTGACCGGTTTGGTCACCACGGCGTCGATCAGGCCCGGTTGGGTCGCCAGGGTGTCGACGAGCGCGGCGCGCGCGAACGGGGCCACCATGATCAGCAGCCAGGGCCGCGCCGCCGGGCGCGCGATGCGGCGCAAAGCCTGGGCGGTGGCCACGCCGTCGCGACCGGGCATCATCGCGTCGATCAGGACGATATCAACGGGTCGTGCGGCCTGGGTTTGCAGCCGGGCCATCGCGGCGTCGCCGTCGGCGACCGTCTCGGCGGTGCCGTGCAGCGAGCGGACGATATCCGCGAGAACCTCGCGCGTCCTCGCTTTGTCGTCGACGATCAGCAGGTGACGTTGCGCCACCACCGATGCGACCGGCGGCTCGTCCGGCTCGATGCGCAAAGACACGGTGAACCAGAACTCGCTGCCCAGCTCGGGTTCGCTCGTGACACCGATCGTGCCGCCCATGGCGGCGACGAGGTGGCGGCAGATTGTCAGACCCAGGCCGGTGCCGCCGAAGCGCCGCGTCGTCGAGCTGTCGGCCTGGGTGAAGGGCGTGAAAATCACGGCCAGTTGTTCGGGCGCGATCCCGATTCCGGTATCGCACACCGTGAAGCGCAGGGTCAGTCGATCGCCGTCGCGGGCGACCGTGGCAACCTGGACGCTGACCTCACCGGATCGCGTGAACTTGATCGCATTGGTGACCAGGTTGACCAGGACCTGTTGCAAACGGAGCGCATCACCGACGACCATGGCGGCATCAGGCGGCGGCGGCCCGATGATCAGCTCCAGCGCGTCGCTTTCCACGCTGGGCGCCAGCAGGGCGGCGACATGATCGAGGACATCGGCGAGGCGGAACGGTGTCTGCTCCAGATCCAGCCGCCCGGCCTCGATTTTGGAGACATCGAGGATGTCATTGACCGTGCCCAGCAACAGCCGCCCGGCGACCCGGATCTTGGCGACCAGATCCAGCTCGTCGGCGCCGAGCGGGGCATTCTCCAGCAGATGGGTCAGCCCCAGGATCGCGTTGATCGGTGTCCGGATCTCGTGGCTCATATTGGCGAGAAAGCGGGCCTTGGCCTGGTTGGCGGCCTCGGCCTCGGCGGCCTTGCGGGTCAGGTCGTCATTGAGCGCCAGGATGCGCTGCTGGGATCGGGCCAGCAGCGCGATCCCCAGCGCGGTGGCTCCGATCAGCACGATCGCGACCGGCACGAGAGTGCTCCAGACGCCGGCGCGGATGGCGTCGAGGCGGGACGCCGGGATTTGCGCCACCGCCTTCCAGAATTCGCTGGCGTTGACGGCGGGTTGTGGCTCGTGGGGCGCCGGGTCGATCGATGGCGGGCGGTGAAAGCCGCGGCTGACCTCCGCGGCGGGATCGATGGTCTCCCAGGTCCAGAGACCGTCGGACAGCTCAACCTGGCCTTCGGTCTGCGTGCGGATCCGGTCCCAGGCCTGGGGATTGCGTCGGGCCAGGCCGGTGTCGGCGTGGCCCAGCATGAAACCCCATTCGTCCTGCGGCTGCAGGGCGTGCAACCAAAAACCGTCCTTGTTGACCAGCATCAGCGGCGCGGCGGCGCGGCTGGCGGTGCCGCTGAAGGCTTCCAGAAGATCCCGCCCCAGATAGTTGAGGATCAGAATACCATGCCGATGTGCCACGGCATCAACCAGTGGCATCGCAAAGCGCAGCGTCGGCTTGAAGGGCTGTTCGATCGCGCCGTTCTCAACATTGAGGTCGAACGGCGATAAATAGATCGCACCGGCGGGCAGGCGATTGCTTTCTATGAAATAATAGCGATCGGCTTTATTTTGGAGCTGTGCCGCCGGCACCGCCACGCCCTGGCCATCGGCATAGTTGACGCGGATCCGTTCCTGGCCCGTTTCGTCGATCCAGCGGACTTGATCATAGACGGCATTGGTCTCGGCAAAGGCGATGAAATTCGAGGCCACGGACATGAGATTGTCCGGGCTGGGATCGGTGATGGTGCGGCGCAGACTGGGGAGCCGGACCAGGAAGCTGATGTCGGCGGTAACATCGCGTAGATTGTGGCGCAGCACATCGCTACCGCCGGCAATGGTGGCGCGCTGAACCGAGCCGCTCTGGGCGATTTCACGGCGGATCTCCGCCTGGCCGTAAAGGATGACGCCGAGAAGGATCAGGATCGCGGCCGGCAGGAACAGCGCAAAGAAGGGACGCCAGTAGGCTTGGGACCTCATTCCTGGTTCCTTCTCCCCGGATCCGTCGACACCGGGGGTACACCGGTCATCCCGCGGGACCCGAGCGGTGCCTACCTTTGGCGGTTTGATCCGTATCCGTCGCGATCTCCTGCCGCTGAATCTATACTATTTGTCAGTTTTGTCGATAGACCTGCTGATCGTGCAGCGGGATGCCTGAATCAGGAACAAAAGTTACTGACCCGGGAGTCGAAGTGAACGCGCAGCGATCGCTGATTTTGCCGCGTGTGGTGATAACAAAAATTTGCAAGAATACATCGATAGGCCGCGCCATGCAGTCATGGGCAGCCCGAAAACGGGCCCGTCGCCGCATGTCGCGGCGAACGCGGTCAACAGCGTTGGTGGGAAGGTAACCCGAAAATCAGGTGACATTGCCGGCACCGCCGGTCGAAGGTTAGAAAATTTATGTTTCGACGCTGTATTTTTGATACGGACATGCCGATGACACGATTGTCGCCAGAATCGGGAAATTTCCCGTTATCATCTTGTCAAATAGACGTACAATAATGTTTCGGGGACGATATGATGCGTTCTGGAGACGGCATGATACTGACAAAAGAGGCCGAGTTCTCGTTGAACCGTCATCGGAATGCGGCTCTGGCCAGGCTTCTCGATTCATGCTTTCCTGATACATTTGAAGGGAGGACCTATTTCAAGCAAAGGCCGCATTTCAGGATTTTTGCGGAGTCGAGGGGGGCGTTGATCGGCCAAATGGGCATCGACTTCAGAGTTATCGGGGTGGGTGACTCGTTTATGAATATTTTTGGCATCGTTGATCTCTGCGTGGCCCCGCAGAGCCGAGGGCGCGGGATCGGTTCGTTCCTGATTGATGAGGCGGAACGCCTGGCGGCGGCGGGGCAGGTTGATGCGATGGTTGCCATGGCCGACCGGCATGACCTCTACGCCGCGAAGGGATACCGCAACCTGAACCCCGCCCGGTGTCGCTGGCTTGCAATTGACGAACGACGAAGTGTCGACCTGATCGAGCGCGATATGACTTACTGTTTTCTGTATAAATGTCTCAAACCGGTGACATGGCCCGATGGTGACATCGATTTGTTGGGATATTTGTTCTGAGACGAGGGGCTCGCGTCGCTGAAAATGAGAGGATCTCTCGCCAGCGTCATGTTCGCGAGGGCGACGGTCGCAAATTCGATGACGCACCCCACGAGTCCCCCAAAGCGACTTGGAACATCACCAAGGAGGACCCGTCGCCGCTTGCTGTGGTCACCGTCCAGAAATCGTCACCGCCGCCACGAGCCGTGCGGCAGTTCGCCCTCGCGGGTCGCCGAAGCCAGCGCCGCGCGAAGTCCGTCCCTGTCGAAGGGAATGCAATAGGCCGGTTTGGCCCGCTCGAAGCGCCAACTCTCCGCCAGCGGCCCGGTATCGACGACGTCGAAGCCGAATTCGTCATGCAACGCCGCCACGATCCGTTTCGCCTCGCCATCATCCCCGGCGATCGGCAGGGCTTGGCGGCCTGACGGCACGGCAGGCCGTGCCGTCAGGGGCAGATCCCTGGCCAGGATGGCGCTGAACGCCTTGACGATCCGCGCTTGCGGCAGATGCTCGGCCACCAGGGCGCTGGTCGTGGTCGCGCGCCGGTCCAGCGCCGGGATCTGGCCATCGCGCTCGGGGTAATAATTCATCGCGTCGATGACGATCTTGCCCGACAAGGGCCCGGAAGGGATGCTGTCAAGCGCCTTGAAGGGAAGTGCTGCGACGCATAACGCGCCAAACGCCGCGGCCTGGCCGATCGTCCCCGCGGTGCAGCCGATCTCGGCGGCAAGCGCGCCCAGGCTTTCCGGGTGCCGGGAACTGATCATCACCGCATGGCCCTGATCCGTCGCGAGCTTTGCCACGGCCGCGCCGATGAACCCCGCGCCAAAAATACCAATCTTCATCATGTCCCTCCTGTTTGCACAGCACAGATAAGCCCGGCCCTTGGCCGCGATTAGAGCTATAATCGGCGCGATTTTCGAAACCAGGGGGCGTGAATGACGGATCGGTTGGCCGGGATGGAGGTGTTCGTCAAAGCAGTCGAGATGGGCTCCTTCGCCGCGGCTGCGGCTTGCCTCGGCCTGTCGGCGCAGCGGGTCGGCAAGCAGGTGGCCACGATCGAGCGGCGGCTCGGTGTCAGGCTGCTCAACCGCTCGACCCGGCGCCAAAGCCTGACCGAGGCGGGTTCGCTCTATTTCGAGGGGTGCAAGCGCGCCCTGGCCGAAGTCGACGCCGCGGAGGCCCGCGTCGCCGCGCAAGGCGAAACCCCGCGCGGAACGCTGCGTGTCACGGCGCCGGTGGCCTTTGGGACCGTGCGCCTCGTTCCCGATTCAACCCGCTTTCTCGCGATGTATCCTGAAGTCAGCCTGAATTTCGAGCTGACCGACCGATGGGTAAACCTGATCGAGGAGGGGTTCGATGCCGCGATCCGGATCGGCGAGCTTTCCGATTCCAGCCTCGTCACCCGGGCACTCGCGCCCTACCGTTTGATTCCCTGTGCGTCGCCCGACTACCTGCGCCGCAAAGGCATGCCAAGGCAGCCGAGCGACCTGCGCGATCACGACTGCCTGGACTATGCCTTCGCCGTCCATCCCGCGCCGGCGCTCTGGCACTTTCGATCCGCCAGCGCGTCGATCGGGATTGCGCCCCGGGGGCGCCTCCTGGTCAACGATAGCCGGGCTTTGATCGAGGCCGCGTTGAACGGGGCCGGCATCATCCTTGCCGCCGAACTGCTGCTGTCTGCCCATCTCGCCGCTGGCCGGCTCGTCCGCGTGCTGGCGGACTACGAAGGCCCGGCGCGCCCGATGCAGATCATCTTCGCGGGCCACCGCGCGCAAGCCCCCAAGCTGCGCGCGTTTCTCGACTGGGCGGGCGCAACATTTGCGCCGCGCCAGTCCGGGCCATGACAGTATTGCTGAGCATTTGCATCGCAAATCCGGCGCGATCCATGTAATCCAAGGTGTATTCAAGATTCCAATCGGGCGGCTTCGGACCCGTCCAATCGGCGTCCTGCATGGACTTCCAGCGCGCATCGCTTTCTTCGGGAGTCAGGGGCGGCGTGAAGAGCGCATGCACGTCGATCCAATTATCGAGCATCGGACGATCTCCATCATCTGCCTTTGATGGTCCGGGATATACAGTATGGCCCATTTGCGCTAAATAACGACGTTCAGACAAACGATGTCGGAGACGGGACATACGGATCAAAGGCCCGCAGCGTAGAGGGAGAGCATAAATACGGGACGAGGGCAGTCTGCGCCCCGGCCAACCCCGCGCCTCCGCTGGTCAGGCGCCAAACGCGCCGTCAATCCTGTGCATCGCCCCGGTCACTCTGACCGCCCGGTGGCCGAATCGCTCTCGGAACTGCTGGAGGAGGCCGCCCGGCGTTATGCCGCCGATCCCGACGCTGCCGGCTGCCTGGTGCTGGAAGGCGCGCACGCCAACGATCCAGAGGCGCGGGCGGGCGGGAATCCGACATCAACCGATGGGTCACCAACCCTGTGGCATGGCGGACCGGAAGCGGGCGCGACCTCAATGGCGTCTAATCGCGGCGCGTTGCCCCGCTCCCGGCGCATCAGGCCGCCCAAACATGACCTGTTCGGCTCCGAGGGCTGACGCCTCGGGGATTTGAAATCGGCGTTGAAATCCGCCCTCCAATAGATTACATGTAGTCACATATGGCTACATATGGAGGGCGCAACATGCTGACCATCAACGTCAGAGACGCCAAGGCTGGGTTTTCCAGCCTCGTTGATGAAGCCATCAAAGGTGAGATCGTGACCATCACCCGCCATGGCAAGCCTGTCGCGGCCCTGGTCTCGGTCGAGGCGGCGGAGATCGCGCGAAAGGCGCTCGAACGCAAACGGGCGGGTCTTGTCAGCTATCTCAGGACGTTCCCAGGCAGTGAGTTCACACGGAACCGCAAACCATCGCGGGATGTCGAGCTTTGAGCGGTTATCTTCTCGACACCAACGTCGTCTCCATGCTGGCGCCGTCGAAGTCGGAAGCATCCGCCGACTTCCTCACCTGGCTGGATTGCATGGACGGCGACGGCCGATTATTCTTGTCGGTTGTCTCCATTCATGAAATCGAGAAGGGGATCGCGCTCCTTGACCACAAGGGGGCGACGGCGAAAGCCGCGAGCCTGAAAGCATGGCTCAGTGGCCTTGTCTCCACATACGATGACAAGATCATTGGCTTCGACGCGCAGGCTGCCGCGATCGGTGGGCGATTGGAAGCAAAGGCGCTCGCAGCCGGTCATGATCCCGCCATGGCCGATGCCGTGATCGCGGGCATCGCCGCCGCGCATGAACTCGTCGTTGTCACCTGCAACACGAAGCATTTCCTGCCGTTCGGTGTCGCCGTATTGTCGCCTGACGAGGCCGCTGCCGAAGGAGGCCCGGCATGACCGCTTCCTCTTCCGCAATTCCACGACGCGCCGCCCTCTACCTGCGCGTCTCGACGGCGCGGCAGGCTCGCAATCCCAGGATCATGCCATCCGCTGTCATCAGCGGCCCGACGATGCTCACCGGCCTGATCCATTGTGCCAAGTGCGGCGGGGCCATGACCATTCGTACCGGCTACATAGAGCGGCTATGCCGTTAGAGCTGTTTCCGATCACGTTGGCTCGGAAAATGCTCGCGTGGCCTGCGTCGCTGACAATGAGAGGATCTCCCGCGACCGGCATGCTCGCGAACGCTTGCATCCAGGGCCACAGGCGCGATCGTTCGGAGCTTGCGGCTCCGGGCCCCCGCGTTCGCGAAGGCGACGGTCGCAAATCACTCAATCACCGTCCCGTTCTGGCCATCGGGGCCGTTGCGAGCTTTACGTCGGTGCCGGGGGAAAAGCCGCGGTCTATGGCAGAAGTTGCGAACACAACGCCTGCATTTCGACCCCGAGATAGTCCTTGAGCCCGGACCACCCGTTCGGGGTCACCTCGACGACACGCGACGACGTCATCCGCCGTATCCATCCCTTCGTACAAAGAAGCGCTGTGAACTGAACCCCCAGGGGGCCGGCAAGGTGGTGCTGCCGTTCCGTCCAATCGAGGCATTGCCGGGCGAGGCCGCGTCGCGTCGGTTTGATTTTCGTGATGTCCAGCCCCATGCGGCAGAACCATTCCACGCCCGTAGGCGTGACCTCGAATCGTTTGTCGGCCACAGCGACAAGGAGGCCCCGCGCCTGTAGCCCGCAAGCAACGGCGACGCCGAGGCGACCCGCCAAATGGTCGTAGCAGCAACGGCCAAACCGGAGTTTCTGCGCCTCGGGCGTCAGGGGCTTTCTGCGCAACGCCGCCGCCGGGCCGATCGATGCAAGATTTTCAAGCACGAGAGCCACTTGAGGGCCGGCGAGACGATAATAGCGGTGTCGGCCTTCGGTTTCGACCGCCAGCAGCCCGCCGGCCAGCAGCCTGGCAAGATGGGAACTGGCTGTCTGCGCCGTCACGCTCGCCGCATAGGCCAGTTCCCCGGCAGGATGGGCCCGGCCGTCTGCGAGCGCCATGAGCATGGCGGCACGGGCCGGATCGGCGATCAGGGACGCGACGGCGGCGACATTCGGCTGCGGGTTCATGTCTCGGTCTCCAGCGGTTCCCCTGATGATAGCACCGAAATCGTCCGCATGCTTCGACAGGGGTCGAAACATCGGATGCTTCCGGTCCTGTATGCCTGGGTCCTCAAGACGATGCAGGAGGGCATGATGACCGGGAACGCCAGGGCTGCTCAGACCCGTCTGGTTCAGCGACGCGTGCTCGCCGCGACCAGCATCAGTTACATTGTCGTGATTCTCGACACCGCGATCGTCAATGTCGGCCTGGACCGCATTTCGACCGCGCTCGCCACAGACATTGCCGGCCTCCAATGGGTGGTGAACGCCTATACGCTGGCGTTCGCCAGCCTGCTTCTGGCCGGCGGAACGCTGGGAGATCGCGGGGGGGCACGCAATGTCTATTTGATCGGGCTCGCGGTGTTCACGCTCGCCTCGGGCCTTTGCGGCCTGGCGTCGAGCCTCGCCATCCTGACGGCGGCGCGTACCGTGCAGGGGATTGGCGCGGCCCTGCTGGTGCCTTGCGCCCTGACCTTGCTCAATCATGCCTATCCCGACGCCGGTGAGCGGGCGGGGGCGATCGGTGTATGGGCGGGCTGCGGGGGAGCCGCGCTCGCCGCCGGCCCGCTGGCGGGAGGGGTTCTGATCGACCTGCTCGGATGGCGCAGCATTTTCCTGGTGAACGTCCCGATCGGGCTGATCGGTCTTGCGATGACCTGGCATATCGGCCATGACGAAAAACCCGTGCCCGCCCGTCATTTCGATTTGTCAGGCCAGCTCGCCGCGATCCTCGCGCTCGGTACATTGGTGGCGGTGCTGATCGAGGGACCGGCGCTCGGTTGGGAGAAACCCGTGATCCTGGCCGGGATGGCGGTTTGCGCGGCAGCCTGGATCCTATTCCTGACGATCGAAGTGCGCCGGTCTCAGCCGATGCTGCCGCTGTCCTTCTTCAAGAACCGCATTTTCTCCGGCGCGGCGATCGTTGCGCTGGCGACGACCTTGACCTTCTTCGGGTTGATCTTCGTGCTCAGCCTCTATTTCCAACAGGTTCGCGGCTATTCACCGCTCCGCACCGGCCTCGCCTTCCTGCCGCTGACGGCTGTGGTGACGGCCGGCAACATGATCTCCGGCCGATGGACCAAGGCTCGTGGCCCGCGTTGGCCGGTGCTCGCCGGCTTATGCTGCTCCCTTGTCGGTTTCCTGGGGATGCTGCCCTCCGGCCCGGCGTCACCCTATTGGCTTGTGGGCTTGCCTTTGCTGGCGATCGGATTGGGTGGCGGGCTCATCACCCCGGCGGCGACGGCCGCATTGCTGGCGACCGTGGAGAAAGGCCGGGTGGGAATGGCGGCGGGCGTGCTCAATTCGGCCCGGCAAACCGGCGCCGCCCTTGGCGTCGCGGTCTTTGGCGCGCTGGTGGCCGCGCTCCATCCCTTCGATCTTGGGATGCGTTCTGCCCTGGGGATCGCCGCCGGCATTTCGGCTGCGGTCCTGGTTTGGTGGGCTCTGGTGGTCGATGATCGGAAGCAGGAATGTCAGGTGGCCCCGGAAAATCGGACACAATGATAAGCCAATTCCGACCCGAGGAAGGACGGGCCAAATGGGTAGGGTTGCACGGAAACGGGTTTCGGCATCTGATTCGGGTGGACGTCAAATTGCGGCGCTAATTCGGCCGGCGTCTTGTCTCTCTCGGCGCGGGCAGGCCACACCAAAAAGGTCAGGTCGACACCCGCAGCCGCCTGCTGTGCTCCAAAGTGACCACCGACCCCTCCCGCACCGCGTACCAACAAGCCCATGTTCATGGCCGCCCTCCGAAACGGCCGCGTTCCCTGAGATGGGCGGCAGAATCCCGGGACGGCTGCACGAACTGGGCACGCCATAGCTGGCGACACGCTTCCGCGATGATGTTGCTCAGATGGACCGATTCATATCGTCGGCGCCAGCGTTTGAGCGCAGCCACGATATTCGACCGCAGCGACAGGGGAGCATCCGGCACCGTCGCGGCTCGGCCGGAAATGGCGTCGTGATCTTGAAACGACATGGCGTCCTCCTCGCGGGCTTGCACAACCATCCAGGGGCATGGGTCCGCGACGATATCAATCAGGCGCGGGCCTTCTTCGCAGCAAATTCTACTATAATAGAAATTCATGCGCAACCGTTGCGTTGGTCGGCCTATTTCGGCTAGATTCCGGCAGATGAAGGAGAGATATCATCGTGGAATTGTTGCGGCGAACGGAGCCCGATCGGGGTCATTTGGACGGGCGCCTGGCCATGAACCTGCGCCAGCTGCGCCGGGAGCGCGGGCTCACGCTGGACGCCCTCGCGCTGTGCTGTGGCGTCAGCCGCGCCATGATTTCCAAGATCGAACGGGGGACCGCTGTTCCGACCGCGACCGTGCTGGGCAAACTCGCAGCGGGGATGGGCGTAGGCTTATCCCAACTTGTGGGCGATCAGCGGACCCGTGCCCCGGTGCTGCTGCCGCCCGCCTCTCAACCCCTGTTTCGGGATCCCGACACAGGATTCGAACGTCGCTCGCTCTCGCCGTTATTTCCTGATCGCTTTGTGGATTTCGCGTTCAATACGCTGCCGGCGAGAGCCGTGGCGGCATTCCCGCCCCATCACCGTGGTATCGAAGAGTACTTGTTTGTCAGCTCCGGCCAATTGGTTGTCGTCGTGAACGGTGAGCGCTTCATCGTCGGCCAGGGCAGTTCTTTATTTTATCATGGCCACTATACGCACGAGTTCCACAACGAGACGGATGATCCGGTCGAGTTCTACATCGTTGTGGACGGAACCGGGGCACGATGAGAGTCCGATTCTGAATTGGCTTCATTGATCAAGCCTTTGCAATTCGTCGCGAAAGTAATGTGACGCTGGCGATCATGACCCGTGTCGCGCTTTACGCCCGCTATTTTTCCGACAACCAGAGCGCATGCTCGATCGAGGACCAGTTCCGCATCTGTCGGGAGCAGGCCAAGCGGGAACGGTGGAGCGTCGCCGGCACTTATCAGGACGCCGCCATCTCCGGGGCCGAGGCGCTCGACGCCCCGGACGGCGGCAGGCAGGCGGCGGAGGCTGTTGTCCTTTGCTATTTGAGCGGTGAACCCGCTGACGGAATCAGGATCGTTGATTCGACGCTTAGAATGTCGGCGACATCAAAGCCTCTGGCATCGTGAGCAGCCTCCGGGCTTTGTATGTAGCGCCTGGCGACCTCACCAGGATCGTCGCCCTCTGCGTAAGAAACTAACACCAAGATTCGGTTCGCGACATCATCTTTCCGGGTCCATAAGCCATGCGCCTGGACGCCGAACAGTCCGAAATTATCGAGGTGGCGCGGATAGACTGTGGAGATGTAGAAATCGAGCGCCTCTTTCGTGCGCAGCGAGTAGACTCTCATCTCATAGGTTCGCATGGCGGTCTCCTGTCGAGGGCTGATCAGTCAGGCGCCCCCGTCGCGATGGCGATCAGTCTCGCCACCGCGACCAGCAAGCGTGTGGGGCTTCCCTGCGCGCCAACCCGTGTCGTGACCGGGATCCTGGGCCGTTGCGGCGCGCGGGGTTATGACGGCTGGCGGGGCGGGGAGACGGCGCCGATTTGAATGAAGACGTCGAGCGTGTTGAGCTCGTCCCAATGCTCGACGAATTTACCGTCCTCGGCCCGCCAGATGTCGATCGAGCGCATTGCGAAAGGCCTGCCGGTGCCGGCGTAGCCGAGGAGGTTTCCGGTGTGTGTGCCGTCGTAGCGGTAGCGGCCGACGACGCGGGAGCCATCCGCCGAGACGAAGACGTCTTCCGCAGTCACCGTGAGGTCGGGCACAGCCGCGATGATGGCGCCGAGGACCTTCTTTGAACCCTCCAGGCCCGGTTCGGCGAAGGCGTTGTGGTTGACATAGTTGGGCGCCTTGATCTCGTCGAAGCGCGATACATCGTGGCTGGACATGATCTCGGCGAAGAGATAGCCGAGTTTGACCAGATCATCCGGCATTGTGGTCGTCATTTTTCGTTCCTTTCCCGTTTTAAGTCGTTGGATCAGATTTTACGTGGCGGCGAAGATGAGGCACGCGCCCGTTGCGACGATGACCAGCCCCGTAAGGCCATGCATGCCGAAGGCGAGGGCTCTGCTGCCGCCCGACCGAAGGACTGTCGCCATATCGCCAAATGCGATCAGGCTCGCCACGAGCATGAATTCGCCGAGCACGCGCGGCGATCCATTGACCATGAGCAGGATGACAAAAAGCCCCGCCGCGATATCCCGCGTGCCCTTTACAGACAGCCACGCGGTAAGCCCTGTCGATGGTGGGGGTGAATCGGCGATGCCAAAGGCGGCCGATGCGGTGGCAGGCGCCAACCAGAAGCGCGTGCCGAGGAACAAAATTGCGGCCGCGATCAGGCCGGAAAGCACATAGCCGATTTGGATCATGAGGAATCTCCTGTCATCTGTATATAAACTAGCGGTGCTAGGATTTGGCGTCAACAGAAATCTAGCATTGACATAATTTCGTTCGTTGATAGGATTTCTGGATGTCAATCGCCGAACGCAAAGAGCGCCAGCGTGCGGAGCGCTATGAACTCATCCTGGTGGCAGCGCGCGAGCTGGCCGAAGCCGAGGGCTGGGACGCTGTCACCACGCGCCGTCTCGCGGAGCTCATCAACTATAGCCAGCCGGTTCTCTACAGCCACTTCAAGGGCAAGGCCGACATCATGGCCGCCGTGGCCACGAGAGGCTTCGAGGAACTTGCGACGCGATTGGAAATGGCAACGGCGAACGTCACGGACGCGCCGGATGTTCTCCGCAACGTCTGTGCCGCCTATCTCGATTTTGCCCGTTCGCGGCCGGTTGTCTATGAGGCGATGTTCGTCTTGCCGACGGGGATCAAATTCGCCAGCGAGGAAACGCCGCCCGCCCTCCGTGCCGCCTTCGCCGCGTTGGTCACCGCGCTTGGGCCAGATCGGCAAGAGCGGGTCTTCCTGGCCGAGGTGCTGTGGAGCGCGTTGCATGGAATGGTCGTCCTCGTGCAATCTGAACGGATCCCGACGGAAGGCGCCGAGGTTCGATTGAACATTCTCGTCCAAAAATTCAGGAGCGATCAGGGGGCGTCATCGAATTTGCGAGCGTCGCCCTCGCGAACGCGAGCATGACGCTGGCGAGAGATCCTCTCATTGTCAGCGACGCACCCCACCAGGGTGATGGGGCGGACGGCATCAGGAACGCGATGTCGAGCGATGCGGCGGACCTGGTGCCTATGGAACGCGCTTGAGCATGTGGACGATGATGCCGCCATACAGCGGTTCCACGCGCTCCACCGCATATCCAAGCGATTCATAGAGGCGCAGATTGGTGGCGAATTTGGCGTTCGTGTACAATCGGACTTCCGGCAAACCGCTTTGAATGGCGATCTGCTCGGCATGGGCCAGCATTCGCCGCCCATAGCCGCGCTTCTGAAAATGCGGCGCGACGGCCACGTTCTCGATCAGCAAATCGCCGGGGCGCTGTATCGTCTCGACCAGCGCCGCCACTTCCGACTCGTCACAGAGCAGGTCGATACGGTGGTCTCTGATCGCGACGGCATAGTCGGCCTTCATCGGCAAAGGTTCGCGTCCAATCACGGGGACCCATTTTGCATAGGCCGCTCTGGTCAGCGACGTGACGGCCGCAACGTCGTCGGGCGTCGCCAACCGGATTGTTTCGACCATGTCTGTCGTCCCTCTGTTCAGACGGCTGTTCAGACGGCTTCGGTTTGATGTTTCCGCCTGTCGAGGGCACGCACATTGCCGGCTTCTATCCTGCCCTCGGATTCGGGTGGCCTCGGCGCTCCTGCGCGCCAGATGGCTCCGGCTCATCTGGTGAAGCCTCCCCCGGCAAACAAGGCAGAATGAGGCTGAGGGACAGCCCCTTCCCCTTTCCAGGTGTCTCGCCTATACGATCCAATCTCAGGCGTCGTGAACATCACCGGCCAGGACATCCGAGCGGCGACGCGGGCGTCTCTGCGCGAACGCATCGGGGTCGTCACCCAGGACGCTCACCTGTTCCACGGTACCATGCGAAACAATCTTCTCTATGCCAAACCAGCGGTTCTCATTTTGGCTTTCGGCCCGCGGGCTGCCGCCCGTACCCGCTCGGGGTAAACCCCGAATCCCCCGCCATTTTGACAAAAACAAAGGGGGCTGGGGCATTGCCCCCGTTGGGTTTGGGCGAAAGCCCAACGCTTCGTCGCTAAAATGACAAGCGCTGCCGCCAAAAAGGCGGATCAGATCCTCGTCGTCCAGGACGGGCGCATCGTCGAACAGGGAACCCATAGCGACCTTCCTGCCCGCGACGGGGTCACCGGCGGCCGTTATCGGCGCCAGTTCGCGAGGGCGTGAGGGTGATGGCGGGCCTCTTGTCGATCCTTGTTCTATCTGCCGTTCTCGCCCTTGGCCTGTCGCTCCTGCTCTTTCAATTCATCACCGGTGTCCCGCCGCATCCGTCGGGCGCCGCGGAGGCGTCCGATGTCGTCGCGCTTCTCCGGGAAGCGACGCTTCCTGCCGACGCGATCATCTATGATTTGGGCTGCGGGTGGGGATCCTTGATCATCGCCGTAGCGCGAGCGTTCCCTTCGGCGCAGATCCGCGGGATTGAGATCTCGCCTTTGCCGTACTGGGTCGCCAGGTTTCGGACGCGACAGCTCTCCCGGGTGACCGTAACTCGCGGTGATTTCTATTGTTGCGATTTGACCGACGCTGATGCGGCGACTTGCTATCTGATGATCAAGCCTATGCCCAAGGTGGCAAGCCTTTTCGATACCCAACTCCAGCCGGGTACGCCTGTTGTGGCGCTGACCTTTTGGTTTCGGGACAGAAAGCCGGCAGCGACGCGAGGTCGCCGCGGCCTTGGGCGAGATGCCGCACTGTACTATTGGAATTCAGGAAAGGCGGACCGCTGAGCAATAATATTGAACAGAGCTGTCGCCGCATTCGATCACTTTGATTCGCGCCGTGGCTTGTTACGCGACCGTTCCGCCCGCAATCCGTCTTGCCGCTTTTGGGAACAACTGCTTGGCGTTGTGACCGATCTGTTCAATTTGCTCCGATGTCAGTCCGGCGAAATTCAAGAGGGCTTTGATGTTCGCCAACGCCGTAGCCTCCACCGTGCACGGCACACCGCAGTCAGAACCGTAGACGACATGATCGCATGTGGTCATGGACAACGCCGGCGCAAGCGTGTGGGCCGAACCCGTCATCGCGGTATCAAGGAAAAGTCGCCGCAACTGTTCCCGCATCTCGTCGCTGCTGAGATGATTCGGATTGGGCACCCAGGGCTGGGTGCCAAGCAAGAGAAGGCGGCCAGAAAGCGCTGGCAGCGCCGCGCCGCAATGGGCGAGGACAAGCTTGACGTTGGGATACCTGCGAAAGATCCCGGCGTAGAGCATGTCGACGACGGTACGGGTCGTTTCGAACGCGACTTCCAGAAGGGCGCTCGGACGGCCGAACGAGCCAGGCCCGTAGGCATTCGGATGGGCAAAGACGACAGCCTCCCGTCGGTCCAGCTCGGCCCAAACCGGCTCCAGACGGGGATCGCTCAGATAGACGCCATTGTAGCAGCACGTCACGGCAAAGCCGTCGGCCGCCAATATCCCGTAACCCCGCGCGATTTCGCCAAGCGCCGCTTCCGGGGCGTCGGTTGGAAGTGCGGCGAGGAGCCCGAACCGCGACGGATGTCGCCTGACAATTGAGGCGCCATAGTCGTTGGAACGCCGCAAAAGCTCCAAATTCCTGGGAATATTGCTGAGCATTTGCATCGCAAATCCGGCGCGATCCATGTAATCCAACGTGTATTCAAGATTCCAATCGGGCGGCTTCGGACCCGTCCAATCGGCGTCCTGCATGGACTTCCAGCGCGCATCGCTTTCTTCGGGAGTCAGGGGCGGCGTGAAGTGCGCATGCACGTCGATCCAGTTATCGAGCATCGGACGATCTCCATCATCTGCCTTTGATGGTTCGGGATATACAGTATGGCCCAATTGCGCTAAATAACGACGTTCAGACAAACGATGTCGGAGACGGGACATGCGGATCGACGGCCCCGCCCTCGTCGGCGAACCGCCGGCGCCCCTATCGGCAAGAACCGCCGATTTTGCGGCGGGCACGGTCACGACCGGCCGCCCGAACCGAATCGCCCCCTTGCCGAGGGGGCTCGCGAAAAGTGACATGTAACTAAGTTTGGGGGATCGAGTCATGGCGCAGGGAAGGGGCGCGAAGCCCACCAAGGTGAAGGTTCAGGAACACCGCGACCGGCTGCGCGCCCAAGGCCTGCGGCCGATCCAGATTTGGGTGCCGGATGTGCGGGCGTCGTCCTTCCAGGCGGGAGGCGCACCGACAGTCAGCGGCGGTGGCGGCGAGCGCCCATGCGGCCGAGGATCAGGCGTTCATCGACGCGGTGTCTGACGGGGATGATGAATGAGGCGGGGCGACATCTGGACCGTCTCAGGCGGCAAGGACGATGCGGGCAAGCTGCGCCCTGTCGTCATCGTCCAGGACGACGCCTTCGACGCAACGGACTCGATCACAGTCTGTTCCTTCACCACGGACCCGACAGAGGCGCCCCTGTTCCGGCTGCCGGTCGAACCGAACGAGCGCAACGGACTGCGTTCTTACTCCCGGCTGATGGTGGACAAGATCACCACCGTCCCGAAATCCATGGTGGGCGAGCGGATCGGCCGGCTGGACGTCGAGGACATGGTTCGGCTCAACCAAGCCGTGCTGGTGTTCCTCGGCCTGGCGGTGTCGTCGAGAACGGGCCGGAAAGGGGAATGATGAGAAGCGCCACGAACGAGGTGTATCGGGGCGTGACGTGGTGCAATCCCCAGCCGTTTTGCATGCGGCCTCCGGTGTTCGAGACGGAACCGCTTGAGCAAACGGGGGATCGTCATTGGCACAGCGGCGTACGTTGACCCCTGTCCTGAGCCAGGGTAGCGTCGGCGTGAACCGGGCCACCGAAGTGGCGGCGATAACAGTCGGACGATCGACCTGCAACGCAGGCCGGAATGCCAGGAACAACGGAGACTGACGCGATGAAGAGAGTTATTTTCACCGGGGGAACCGGCAAGGCCGGGCGGCATGCGGTGCAGCATCTGCTGGCCAAGGGCTACGCCGTTCTCAACCTCGATCTCAAGCCGCTCGACCTGCCCGGCGTCAACACCCTGATCACCGATACCAGCGATAGTGGCGCGGTGTTCAATGCGCTCACCACCCATTTTGGTTTTGATGGTTTTGACGAGGGCCGGCCGCCGCGCGCGCCCGACGCCGTGGTCCATTTCGCCGCGATTCCCCGTGTGATGATCGAGCCCGACAACCGCACCTTCGTCGTCAACACCGTCGGCACCTATAATGTCATCGAGGCGGCGATGAAACTGGGGGTGCGCAAGGTGATCGTGGCGTCATCGGAAACGACCTACGGCGTCTGTTTCGCCGAGGGTGACAAGGACTTCCACGCCTTCCCGCTGGAGGAGGACTATGATAGCGACCCCATGGACAGCTACGGCCTGTCGAAGGTCGTCAACGAAAAAACCGCGCGCGCCTTCGCGATGCGCTACGGCGCCGACATCTACGCGCTACGCATCGCCAATGTGATCGAGCCGCACGAATACGTGAACTTTCCTGGCTATCTTGCCAACCCGTTGTCGCGCAAGCGCAACGCCTGGAGCTATATCGACGCGCGCGACCTGGGCGAGATTGTTCATCTCTGTCTCCAAAAAGACGGCCTCGGCTATCAGGTCTTCAACGCCGTGAACGATACCATCACCGCCGACATGCCGACTGCGGCGTTCCTGGCGAAGTATTGCCCGAACACGCCGATCACCCGCCCGATGGGCCGCGACGAGGCGCCGCTCTCCAATCGCAAGGCCCGCGAAGTTCTTGGCTTCCGCGAAGCCCATCCCTGGCAACACTACGTCAAACTCTGAAGAACCAGCCGTTCTCAATTTGGCTATCGGCCCGCGGGCTGCCGCCCGCACCCGCTCGGGGTGAACCCCAAACCCCCTCTATTTTGACAAAAACAAAGGGGTCTGGGGCATGGCCCTGGTTGGGTTTGGGCGAAAGCCCAACGCTGCGTCGCCAAAATGAGAACCGCTGCCCCGGGATTGGCTTGCTGGTTTCAGCGATCGGCTATGTTCAGCTGTTCGAGATCGGCGATCAGCCCCGGCCCCGTCGGAGTCCAACCCAGCTTCTTGCGCGTCTTCTCGCTTGAGGCCAGAAGGTCCTGGCTGGCGAACATCGCCAGCCAGCCGAAATGGGTCGATGCGTCTTCGGCAGATATGGATTTCACCGGTATCTTCAAGCTGCGACCGATGGCTTCGGCAATATCGCGCATCGCCACGCCCGCTTCGGCCACCGCATGATACTTCGCGCCCGCTTCGTTCTTTTCCAGCACCAGCCGATAAAGGCGGGCGACATCCGAGATATGCGCCGCGGCCCAGCGGTTGCGTCCTTCCCCGATATAGGCCGACACACCTTTCTGCTGCGCCACCGCGATGGCGTAAGTGACAAGCCCTTGCCGCACCGTGTTGTGAACCTGGGGCAGACGCATGACCGAAGCACGAACGCCCTTCAGCGACAGGGCCGCCTGTTCCGAAACCCGGGGAAATGGGAAATTCGGCGGCACGTCATCGTCTTCGGTCGCAACCTGACCCGGTCCGGCCAATCCCGCCGTCCCCGTGGTAACAATCAGGGGCCGATCGGAGCCGGCAAGAACCGAACCCAGGGCTTCGATGGCCCGGCGGTCGATCTCGCAGTTCGCCGCGAAATTCGACCAGTCGTGAATGAAGGCCAGGTGAATGACGCCATCCGAAGCGGTCGCCCCGTGACGCAGGCTATCGAGGTCGTCGAGCGAACCGCGATGAACTTCCGCGCCAAGAACGGCCAGGGACTTTGCCCCTTCGTCCGATCGGGCCAAGCCAAGGACTTGATGTCCGGCGGCGATCAGTTCCTTGACGACAGGAGTGCCGATAAATCCGGTTGCACCGGTGACGAAAACACGCATGAGCAGGTCTCCAGGCAGCCGTTCTCATTTTGGCTGTCGGCCGCGGGCTGCCGCCCGCACCCGCTCGGGGTGAACCCCGAATCCCCCTCTCTTTTGACAAAAACAAGGGGGTCTGGGGCATGGCCCCGGTTGGGTTTGGGCGAAAGCCCAACGCGTCCGTCGCCAAAATGAGAACCGCTGCGCGCCAGGGTTCGTTGCAGACAAATCTCGGCTCGCGGTCTATTCTGGTAAAGTAGTGACTTTATCATAGTAAGATGACTAACAGGATGAGCGAGCCTCTCGCCGTCGAAAACCTCCTCGGGACCTATCTGCGCGATCGGCGCCTCAAGCTCGATCCGGCCGCGTTCGGTCTTGCCCTGGAGCGGCGGCGCACGCCCGGCCTGCGCCGCGAGGAGGTGGCGCAACGGGCCCATATCAGCCCGACCTGGTATACTTGGCTGGAGCAAGGACGGGGCGGCGCCCCGTCGGCCGACGTGCTCAACCGGATCGCCCGGGCCCTGATGCTGACGGACGTCGAGCGTGAGCACTTGTTCCTGCTCGGCCTCGGCCGGCTGCCCGAGGTCCGCTATCGGGAGAATGAAGGTGTCACGCCGCGGCTGCAGCGCGTCCTCGACGCGCTGGACCCCAGCCCCGCGCTGATTCGGACGGCGATCTGGAACGTGGTCGCCTGGAATCGGGCGGCCACCGTCATGCTGGGTGATTATGGCGCTCTGCCGCCGCATCAGCGCAATGTGTTGCGCATCATCTTCCTCGACCCGCGTGTCCGCGCCGTGCAGTACGACTGGGAGAGCGTGGCGCGCCACGTGGTGGGCTCGTTCCGTGTCGACGCTGCGCGGGCCGGGGCCGCGGCGGAGGTGGCGCCGCTTGTGGATGAGCTCTGCCGCCTCAGTCCCGAATTCAGGACGATGTGGCGCGACAACGACGTTCGCGGCGCCCCTGGCGAAGCCGTCAAGCACATCCGCCACCCGGTTCTCGGCCCGCTGGCCTTTGAATATTCGGCCTTTTCGGTCGACGGCCGGACGGATCTCAGCATGGTGGTCTACAATCCGGCGACGCCGGCGGATGCGGAGAGGATCAAATCGCTGATCGCCGCGACGTCGATAGGCGAGGCGCCATGATCACGGCTCAGCCGCTGCTGCGCTGCTGATGCAGCGTGAATTCTATAGTGAGATGCCGGCACCGCTTTGCGGTGAGCGGGCGCGGAGGCCCGCGCCACTCAGATCGCGATGAGTCAAGGTCATGGCGGACTGGGATAGATGCGCGTCCCAATCGCCGTGATCATCATCAAGCCAGGCCTATCGGGGCGGCCGGGGATGACGCGGCGGTCGGCGCCAGCGCAAGCAGGGCATCGGCATTGGCATGGGCAATTTTCTGGCGGTCGGCCGGGGCGAGCGGCAGCGCCGTCAGGAAGTCGACGGCCGCCCGGTTATCGCCAAACGGGTAGTCGACCGAAAACAGGATCCGGTCGCAACCGAAGGTCATGAGCGTCGCCAGAAATGCCGGGAGACTGGTGAATCCGCTGGTTGAAACCCAAACCTGATCCAGGATGGCGCGTGCCGCGTTTCGGTTGAGATGGGCACTGCTGTATCGCGAGAAGACCCGCTCCACCCGTTCGATCATCGCCGGCAGTCCCTCGCCCATGTGACCGATCAGAAGCTTTAACCGAGGGTGGCGATCCAACGCGCCTGACAGGGCGAGGCGCAAGATATGCACCGCCGTCTCGGCGTGCCAGCCCCAGCCGGCGATCGCCAGCATGAAGGGGGCTTCGGCCGGGAGGTTGCTGTAATAGGCGTCCCGGACGCTTTGCGGCGGTATGCCCGGGTGAATGTAGAGAGTGACCCCGAGTTCTTCCGCGCGGGCCAGCACCGGTTCGAAGTCGGGATGGTCCAGGAACTTGCCGTCGATCGTGCCATTGACCAGCGCGCCTTTGAGACCAAGGTCACGCACCGACCGTTCCAACTCGTCCGCCGCCGCCGCGGGACTGTGCATCGGCAGATGAGCGAACGCGGCGAAGCGCCCGGGCTGCGCCGTGACCAGTCGCGCCAGACTGTCGTTGCACGCCCGGGCCAAGTCGATGCCGGCAGGGCCCGGAACGAGCTCGACGCCGGGTCCGGGCACGGACAGAACCTGCGTGGTGACCCCGGCCGCATCCATGGCCGCGAGCCTTTCCGCACCGGCGTCTTCCAGGGCTGGCGGGACCACCGCCCGAAAACCGGGCGTGCCCGGTATCGGCCAGCCATGGGCCGCCAAGGTCTCGGGACCGATCCCGGCGAGCAGGAAGGGGAAGGTGAGATGCTCTTCAACGGCGACGATCCGCATCACGGCGCTTTCCAAGGACGGGTTGGGGGGTGTTGAGGGCGCGGCACCACCGCCGGGCTGTTGCGCCAAGACCGCCGGTTCACCACGAAACAGTCCGGCCGAGATAATCGAGATAGTGCAGACCGCCTTTCCCTTGCTGGGCTTCGATCACCGCGACCAGGTTGGGAATGCTCTCTTGAATGCTCAGTCGTGCATCGGGGCCACCCATGTCGGTCCGAACCCAGCCCGGCGCCAGCAGCAGCAGCGTGCGCGGGTCGTCGCGGTGACGGGCGGCAAAACTCCGCATCAGGGTGTTGAGGGCGGCCTTGCTGGCCCGATAAACCTCATAGCCGCCGCTCTCGTTGGTGCCGACGCTCCCCAGACCCGATGACATGACCGCGATGGTGCCGGTCGGGGGCACCAGATCCTGGAACGCCTCGACCAGCCGCATCGGGCTCAGGGCGTTGGTGACCATGACGCGGACGAACTCTTCGGTCGCGACATCGGCGATGGTTTCGCGATCGTCGTTCTTGACGCCGGCATTGACGAACACCAGGTCAAAATGATCGGACCCGAGACGTTCGCGCAGCGTTGTCACAGCGACGGGATCCGTGATGTCGACGATCTCGATGTCGAGCCGGCCGGCGGCCGTGCCGACGAGGCCGTGCAGCGCCGTCCCGGATCCCTGGCGCGCGGTGGCGACGACATGCCAGCCGCGCTGCAAATACTCTTCGGTGATTGCCAACCCGAGACCACGGGAGGCGCCGATCAGCAGAAGACGTTTTTTCGGTGTTGAACCGGGCATTGCAATCAACTCCTTTGGCGACGACGCAACCTGTCGCCGGTGAAGCCAAGATAGCAGGTCTGATGCGGGGCGGCAGACGCAGCGAACGCAGTGTATTGCTGCGGGCCGTGCATTCAAGACGAAACCAAGTCGGCGACTATGGTAGGCTCGGTGCCATGATCGACGTGGACCTGAATCTTTTGACCGCGCTGGACGCCCTGCTCGCCGAGGGCAGCGTGGCGGGCGCGGCGCGGCGGCTGGGCCTGAGCGCGTCGGCGATGAGCCGCACGCTGACGCGCCTGCGCGCCGCAACCGGCGACCCGCTCCTGGTTCGCGCCGGCCGGGGCCTCGTGCCGACGCCCCGCGCCATTGACCTTCGCGATCGGGTCCGGGAGGCGGCCCGGGAAGCGCTCGCATTGCTGCGGCCGGCCAGCGCGGGGCCGGACCTCGCCAGGCTGGACCGGAGCTTTACCATTCGGGCCAATGACGGCTTCGTGCAAGCTTTTGGGGCGCGCCTGATCGCTGCGGTGACCGATGCGGCGCCGGGTGTGCGCCTGCGTTTCGCACCGAAGCCCGACAAGGACGTGCGCGCGCTGCGCGAGGGGCTGGTGGATCTTGAGGTCGGCGTTCTCGGCGAGACCGGCCCCGAGGTGCGCGTCCAGGCGCTGTTCCGCGATCGGTTCGTCGGTGTGGTGCGCGATGGCCACCCGCTTTTGGCCGAGGCTGAGATCACGCCGGCGCGCTATGCCGCGTATGGTCACGTCGTGGCGTCGCGGCGTGGCAACACCGACGGCCCGGTCGACCAGGCCCTGGCCGCCCTCGGGCTCAGGCGTGCCATCCTGGCCGTCGTGCCCGATTTCTCGGCGGCGCTGGCGATTGCGCGCGCATCCGACCTAGTGGCTCTCGTCACGGCTTCGTTTCACAATGTGGCCGGCGGCCGTCAGTCCGAGGCCGAGCGACCACGCTCGCACGCCTTTCCGCTGCCGGTGTCAACCGACCCGATCACGGTGTCGCAGATCTGGCACCCGCGCCTTGATGCCGATCCGGCTCACCGTTGGCTGCGTGGCCTGGTGCTGTCGATCTGTCGGGACTGAGCGTCCCGGAAACCGGGTGCGGCTGTTCCCGCCAGCGCGGGCTGCCGCCCGCACCCGCTCGGGATGAACCCCGAACCCCCTCACTTTTGACAAAAACAGAGGGGTCTGGGGCGTTGCCCCGTTGGGTTTGGGCGAAAGCCCAACGCTGCGTCGCCAAAATGAGAACCGATGTATCTCTATTGACTGAGTAATTCTTTGTCAGTACCGTCGCGACCCTCATTGACCGCTGCGATGCCCGAGAGACCGACCATGGCCGTACGATCTTCCCGCCCGCGAATTGCTATGTTGGCCGGCTTTCTCAGCGCCAGCCTGGCATTCACGGCGGGGATGGCGCAAGCTGCCGAGACCTTGAAGGTGGGCTATATTCCGGTGCTCGGGTCGTCGCAGCTGTTCGTCATTGATGGCGAGGGTTGGGCGCGGCAGGCGGGGTTGGATCTGCAACTGGTCCGCTTTCAGGCCGGCACGCAGGCGATTCAGGCCCTGTCGTCCGGCAAGATCGATGTCTATGTTGCCGGCGTCCTGCCGTTGCTGGTGGCACGATCAAAGGGCGTCGATGTCAAAGTCGTCGCGGCAGCCGCGGTCGAGGAGCTGGAGATCGTGGCGCGGGGCCCGCTGGCGGCCGGGCTGCCGTCGGCCGGGGCCGATCCGGCGCAGGTCAAGACGCTGATCCGGGACTTTACCGCCAGCCAGGGGCACAAGCCGAAAATCGCCGCGCAGCCGTTGGGTTCGGTTCCCGATACCTTGCTGCGCTTCTGGTTGCAGAAGGACCTCGGGGTCGATCCCGCCGCCGCCGACATCACTGCCATTGATATCGACGCCGCACAGCAGGCGTTCCTGAGTGGCGCGGTCGATGCCGCGGTGCTGCGCGAGCCGGCCCTGACCGTCGTCCGCGACCGCGTGCCCGAGGCGCGGCTGCTGGCCACGGGCACGCAGATCCTGGACCATCAGCCGGGTTCGGTCCTGGCCGTTTACAATCCCGATCAGGCCGACCGCAAGATCTGGGTGCGGACCCTGGTGTCGCTGTTCGTGCGCGCAACCGACCTGATCAATGACAAGCCCAAGGAAGCCGCCCCCTTCATTACCGCGGCGCTGGCGGGCGGGATCCTCAAGCAGGATACCATCGAACGAGCCCTGGCGTCGTCGGGATCCCATTTCATCTCCGATCCGGCGGTGCTGGTCGAACCGGTTCGCCAGTTGCAGGATTTCGAGGTCGCTGCGGGCATCCTGCGCAATCCGGCCCCGGTCGAGACGCTGTTTGATCTTGAACCCTACGCGTCGCTGAAGCCATGAACCGGCCTCTCTTGCGCTGGCGTCAGTCGGGCAGTGCCGGGCGACTGCTCGCGGGCCTCGCCGGGCTGGTGCTGATGTTCGGGATCTGGCAGGCGGCGGCGGAGATCGGCTGGTTGCCGGACCGTCTGTTGCCCCGCCCCAGCAGCCTGCCGGTGGCCTGGATCGGCGAGATCGAGGGGGGATACTGGCAGGCGGCGGTGCTCGATTCCCTGTCGCATTATACCATCGGTCTGCTGATCGGTTCGCTGCTCGGGGCCGCCCTTGGCATCTGTGCCGGGACGCTGGGGTGGTTGGATGCCGGGCTCGGCGGCATCGTCCGCCTGCTGCGGCCGATCCCGGGTCTGGCCTGGGTGCCGTTCGCGATTCTCTGGTTTGGCCTGGGCTCGGCCGGGGCGGTGTTCGTCATCGCGATCTCGGTGTTCTGGATCAATTTCTACGCGGCGCATGCCGCGGTCCAGGCGGTCGACCGCGACCTGCTGGAGGTCGCCGATGCCTTCGGTCATGGCCATTTCTGGGGCCGGGTGGTCAAGATCCTGCTGCCCGCGTCGGCCCCCGGCCTGCTCGCCGGCTTTCGCACCGGCCTTGGCCAGGCCTGGATGTCGGTGGTCGCCGCCGAGCTGTTCGGGGTCCCGGGGATCGGCGCCCGCATGATGCAGGCCTCCAGCCTGCTGGCCACCGATCTGGTGTTGATCTATATGCTGACCATGGCCCTGCTCTATGCGATGACCGATACCGTGTTCGTGCTGATCCGCCGTCGGGTGCTGGCATGGCAGAACTGACGGCCCTGCCGGCCCCGGTTGTCACCTTGAAAAATGTCAGCCTGAGCCACGGCCGCGGCGGGCAGGGGACACCGGTGTTGACGGGGATTACCCTGTCGCTGCGGCGTGGTGAATTCGTCGCCGTGCTCGGCCCGTCGGGGGCGGGAAAGTCGACATTGCTGCGGATTGTCATGGGCTTGCTGAAGCCGGGCACGGGCACGGTCGAGCTGTCGGGGACCAACGGCAAGGGGCGCCGCATCGCCGCCCTGGTGTTTCAGGACGCCAAATTGCTGCCCTGGCGGCGGGTGCTCGGCAATGTCACGTTCGGTCTTGAAGGGCTCGGGCTCAGCCTGGCCGAACGCGAGGCCCGCGCCCGTGCCGCCCTGGCCCTGGTCGGTCTCGCCGAGCATGCCGAACGCTGGCCCCGCGAACTGTCCGGTGGCCAGCGCCAGCGGGTTGGGGTGGCCCGGGCGCTGACCGTCGATCCCGATTTGCTGCTGATGGACGAACCGTTCGGCGCGCTCGATGCGATCACCCGCAGCGATCTGCAAGAGGAGCTGCTGCGCATCTGGCAGCAAACCGGGAAGACCGTGCTGTTCGTCACCCACGATATCGACGAGGCGTTGTTGCTGGCGGACCGGGTGATCGTCCTCGGCGGCAAACCGGCAACGATCCGCAGTGATCTTGTCGTCGGCCCGCGCCCGCGTGACCGTGGCGACCCGCGGATGGCACAGCTGGTCCTGCGTCTGCGCGCCTTGATCGCCGGTGACCGGGCCCCGCCGCCCGACGGCTGGATCGCCTCCGATATCTGACAGCGCCGGCACGGGACGCCGGCGACAACGAAGCCTGCGCCAGGAAAAGGGGTGGAAGCGATGAAAGAGATGGATCGTCCAACGCGGGATCGTGTCATTGGACCCTATGTCGCCCCGGAAGGCTATTACGAGGCGACGCGGGCGATGCCGTTTCTGGGCGCGGTGACCTGTTCGGCCCGGACGATCATCGCCGGAAGCTGGCAGGAAATCGTCCTCGACTATCAGGTCGGGGCCTCCGGTCTTGCCGATGGCGCCTGGATCAAGGCGACCTTCAAGTTCTATTCGGATTGGGCGCTGTTCCAGACCAGCGACCCGGGCGCCGCCAACTATGTTTCGGCCGAGTATCAGGCGGGGCCCTTGCTCCCCGGCCAGGAACCGGCGACGGTGCAGGGCTTGCTGTGTCGCTTCGACCAGAAGGGCCACGAGCGGCCGTTCCAGAAAGCCATCATCGTCGATGTCGTCGACGGTTATCTCAATCCCGGTGACCACATCATCATCCGCCTCGGTGACCGCCGGGCCGGTGGCCCGGGAACCCGGGTCCAGACCTTCGTCGAGCAGGATTTCCGCTTCCGGCTGTATATCGATCCGGTCGGCACGTCGCGTTTTGCCGCGGTGCCCGGTGACGTGGTGATCCAGGTCGTGCCCGGACCGGCCGAAACGCTGGTGCTGACCGCGCCCCGCCTGATCCGCCCCGGGACCGCCCTGCCGGTCCATCTGCGCACCGAAGACGGTTGGGGCAATACCACCGTCAATGACGGTCGCGCCGTGATCATCACGGCGCGGCGGGACGGGGTCGAGGTCGCCCGGCGTGAGGTGACGCTGGCGACGGCCGGGTGGGCGATCGCCGCGCTTGATGATCTGCCGACCGATCTCGCCGGCGAGTTGATCCTCGCCGCCGATGTCGCCGTCTCCGGCGGCGAGGCCGCGCCGATCCGCCCGGCTACCGCCTATGTCACGATCGATCCGGCCTCGCCGGTGGCGCGCGTGTTCTACGGCGACCTTCATGTGCATTCCGACGATACGGTAGGGACCAACGACACCCGCTATAATCTCGGTTATGGACGCGATGTCGCCGGGCTCGATGTCCTCGGCTACACCGCGAATGATTTCCAGATCACCGAGGAGCGTTGGACCCGGACCGTCACGCAGATCGATGCGATTGACCAGCCGGGCCACTTCGTCTGTTATCCCGGCACCGAATGGTGCGGCAACAGCGCGGCCGGGGGCGACCATAATGTCGTGTTCCTGCACGGCAAAACCCCGGATTTTCCGCGCGCCAAGGACGGCCAGATGGTGCGCTCGTTCGAATGGCACGAGCATATGGGGACCGGCGCGACACTGACCCCCGGTGCCTGGCCGCTCGACGAGGTCTATGCCGCCTATGCGCATGATCCCGAGGGACATCTGATGATCCCGCATGTCGGCGGCCGCCGCTGCAATCTCGCCTGGCATCACCCGGAGCTGGAACGGTTGGTTGAGATTGGTTCGGCGTGGGGGCAATTCCCGTGGCTGTTGCAGGATGCGGTGCAGCGCGGCTATCGCCTCGGCGTCACCGCCAATAGCGATGAGCATCGCGGGCGCTGCGGCGGCGGCGTGCCGGGCACGGCGGTATTCGGGACCAAGGGCGGGCTGACCGGCATCCTCGCTGACACCCTCGATCGCCCGACCATCGCCAAGGCCTTGCGTGCCCGTCACACCTTCGCAACCACCGGCGAACGGCTGGTCGGCCTGCTGTGGCACGGCCCCTATCGTCAGGGCGACGCCTTCGACCATGCCGGCCTGCTCGAGCTTGACTATCGGGTTCTCGGTGCCGCCGGGTTCGAGGCGGTTGAGGCCTACGATCACAGCGGCTGTTTCTGGAGCCGCGACCTGCTGGCCGAGGCGGGTCTGTCGAGCCGCCGTCTGCGTCTGCGCTGGGGTGGTGCCCGCATCCGCGATCGCTATCGGGCGGCGGTGTGGTCCGGTCGCATCACCATCACCGGGGCGACCATTCGTGGTTTCACCGCGCGCAATTTCGAACACCGCGAGGAACAGGTGTGGCGCCACTCGCCCACCACCCTCGATTTCCGTTCCGAGACTTTCGGTGATCTCGATTCTCTGGAAATCGAGCTGGATCAACTCGACGGTTGCCATATCGAGGTCAGCGGCGAGATCGGTGGCTATGTCAAGGTCGGCGACCCCAGGCACCCGGCGCCCTTCATTCATGGTCCGACCTTCAGAACCGCGATTGATGGCACCGCGTTACGGGCCGGCCGGCATCATCTCGATCTTGGTGGCACGGGTCTTGAGCTGTCACTGGAACGCCTCAGCGACCGGGCCTTGCCGCGCGATGTCGCGGGACGCTTCACCGTCACGGCGGACAACGGGCCGCACGGCCTGCGGCAGGTCTATCTGGTCGGTCGGCAGGTCGACGGCAGCAAAGTCTATACCTCGCCGATCGCGGTGCGTTTCGTCTGACCGCACCGCGCAGATCGGGCCTTGGGTCGAATGAGAACTGCTGGTTGTTTTCGGGAACGCTGGCAGCACATGCCAACGGCAGCGATCATGATCGGCTTTCCCGAGTGTCAGAACGAACCCCTGACCCGTGGACGAAGTGCGCCCATCAATGGGATTTCGGCTCTATTCCGACGCGGGGGACGGGCATTTCCTGACCTGGTGTTGGGGTATACCTTATGCTGACAATGGGGTCTTCGTTCACCGGCGGCTTCGGGCCAGGAGCGGTCAGTCTTTCGCCAACAACTCATTTGTGCTCAGAACCGTGCAGTATTCGTCGTCCAGATTGGCAAGAGACATCGCGTGTACCTCGTCGGCGCTTCGGTAAACGCCGTTCCAATCCTTGCGCCCGAATGTAAAGCAACCATCAGTCTCCCTATCTGGGTAGCGCAGGTTCGCGAAATGTTCTAGGCGCTAGGCTCGCCTTGGAGTAGAATCTGTCTGTTGCTGATGGGGTGAAGCGATGGCCGGACTTCTCGATTTTGTTGCCAAATTCAGCACGGAAGACGTG
>JARLIO010000004.1 GCA_031291675.1 Azospirillaceae bacterium | reverse complement strand
CCCTATCTCATTCGCCGCGCCGTTGAATGCGCCACAATCACCTACGATCAGATTGTCGCCGGGGCTATGGACAGTGGTGCTATCCGAAATCCGCGTATTCCCGCAATGGTAGCCGCACCTGCCTTAGCCGGATAGGAAGACGAACGGAAGCGCTGCAACGCGCTGGCGCCATCGATCGCCGCGGCCTCATGAATGTCGGGCGGGATCGCCTGGAGCGCCGCCAGCAGCGTGATCGCAAAGAAGGGTATGCCCCACCAGACATTGGCGACGATCGGACCCCACATCGCCGTCGCCGGGTCCGACAGGATATTGGACGGCTCGCTCATGACCCCGAGGGCATGGAGCCAATGCGGCAACGGCCCGACCACCGGGTTGAACAGCCACGCCCAGTCCAAACCCGACAGGAAGCTGGGAACCGCCCAGGGCAGAAACACCAGGGCCTGGGCGATGCCCCGTCCCAGGAAAGGGCGATCCAGCAGCAAGGCCAGGATCAGACCGAAAATCACCTGAAAGAACAAGGACGCGCCGGTCCAGAACAAAGTGTTTTTGAGCGCGAGGCGGAAATCCTGGTCCTGGGCCAGGTCCCGGAAATGCGCCAGCCCGACGAAACCGCCGCTGAACGGGTTCAGCAACTGGATGTCGCGAAAGGCATAAGACAGGCCGATGATCAGCGGCACCAGGATGACGGCGATGATCAGGATCAGGACCGGCGCCGTGTAGAGCCACGGCTCCAGGACTCCGGCAAACCGCCGCAGCCGGGATCGCTGGTCCCGGGCGATCCCGGACGCGGCAACGGCTTCGATCATGAATCCTCGCAGATTGACACGGATGGGTCCCGATCGGTGGAAAATGGCGGCAGCGCCCGGCGGCGATCCCAACGGGCCCCATCGGACCCGTTGGGATCAGACGCTGGTCATGCTCGTGTTCCGGCGTCGGAACCTAGTTCTTCGCCAGGAACTTCTTCTGGGCCTTCGTCAGATAGTCGGCCCAGAGCCTGGCCAGATCATCGGGCGAAATTGACCCGAGCAAGGCTTGCTGGCTGGTCTTGATCACCAGTGAATCCTTGAAGAACGCGAACTCTTCGAGGTGGGTCGGCATGACCGTCGGGAACACGTCGGGATCCCCCAACTCGGCAAACCAGCCCTTGAATTTGGCGTCGGCATAGAACGGATCATGCTCCGCCGATTTATGCACGGGCAGGGCACCGGTCTTCTTGTTCCAGGCGATGTTACCGGCGGTTCCCTCAAGCGTCGCAATCAGCTTCCAGGCCAGGTCCTTATGGCTGCTGTTGGCGAACATCGACCAGCCGCCGAATCCGATTGTCGGGAACGATTTGCCGTCGGGTCCCTTGGGCATCGGCACGACGCCGTAATCCTCAGGCTTCATCCGATCGGCGATCGCGATCAGGGCGTCGGGGTCCTGGTCAAGCATCGCGCAGGTGCCGGAATAGAAGCCGGCGACGACCTCGTTGAAGCCCCAGTTGACGCTGTCCTTGGGCACATAGCCCTTCTTGTAGAGATCGACCAGATAGGTGATGCCTTTGGCCCAGCCGGGATCGGCAAAGGTCGAGGTGCCATCGGGCCGGAAGAAGCTGTTCGAACCGGCTTCGGTGGCGCTGAACATCACCCAGCCATTGAGCCCGCCGGGCCCACCGCGCAAACAGTAGCCGTACTTGCCCGGCACCGCCGAAATCTTTCGCGAAACATCCAGAAATTCATCGAGAGTCTTCGGCGGTTCGGTCACGCCGGCCTCGGCAAAGACTTTCTTGTTGTAGAACAGCGCCCGCAGATAGAAGCCATAAGGCAGCATGTAGGCGGTATGCTTGACCGAGCGGGCAAATTCCAACGCCCGGTCATTGAGATCGGCGGTCTGATCCCATTGGGCCAGGTAGGGTTCGAGAGACTCCAGGGCACCGTTGTTGGCGTAGAGCGCCACCCAGTTGTCCGGCATCTCGACAACATCAGGGGTCTCGCCCGCGGACACCATGGTCGCGAATTTCTCGAAGGCCTGGCCCCACGGCAGCGAGGTGATCTCGACCGACGTCCCCGGATTGGCCGTCTCGAAATCCTTGACGATGGCACGCAGGGTCTCGGTACGATCGGGACTGGTAATGACTTCGACAAGCTTGAGCCTGGTGTCGGCCCGCGCAGTCCCCGCCATGAGCGCCGCCATGGCAACGGTAGCAATCAGCGTCCTGATCATACAGACATCTCCCCTCATGCGTTGGTCTCGGAATCAGGTGGGATGGGTGGCGAACTCGATGGCCTGAGTGAGGTCATTCCACAGCGCATCGGCCCCTTCCAGGCCGACATGAATGCGGATGGATCGGGGGTCGACGCCAAAATCGAGCGCCGAATTGGGGCCTGCCGCCTGGGCCAGCACCACCAGCGCCGGAACCACCAGGCTTTCGTGCCCGCCCCAGCTGACGCCCAGCTTGAACAGCCGCAGATGATCGACGAAGGCCGGGATATCGACACCGTCGCCGAACGTGAAAGAAAACAGGCCCGAGGTTCCCGACAGGCCCGGTGGCAGCGCAGGAGCGAGACCGGGATGGCTGACCGCGGTGACCGCGGGATGGGCCGCAAGGCGGCGCGCCACGGTGAGGGCCGCGGCCTCATGCGCCTTCATCCGGATCGGCAGGGTGCGCAGGCCGCGGATCAGCAGCCACGCCTCGAAGGGCGACAGCTTGGCACCGAGATAGGGACAGGTTTCACTGCGGATCCGCCCGATCAGGGCCCGGGAGCCGGCAACGACCCCGGCAACGACATCGCTGTGTCCACCGATATATTTTGATGCCGAATGCAACACGATGTCGACGCCGAGCAGGAGCGGACGCTGAAACACCGGCGTCGCCCAGCTATTGTCGATCACCGAGATCACGCCCTGCGCCCGGGCCAACGCGGCCAGGGCCGCGACATCGTGGCTGTCCATGACCCAACTGGTCGGGCTTTCCATATAAAACAGCGTCGCCCCGACCAGCGCCCGGGACACCGCGTCGGGGTCGCGGCCATCGACATAGGTCGTGGTGACGCCCAGGCGCATCAGCACCGTCTGGAACAGGCGATAGGCGTCGGGATAGACATGGCGGACGCAGACAATCCGGTCACCCGGCTTGACGAAGGTCAGGACCGTCGCGGAGATTGCCGCCATACCACTGGCAAAGCCCAGCGCATCCTCGCCGCCTTCCAGCGCCGCGATCTTTTCCTCGAACAGACGGACCGTGGGATTGAGGCCGCGCGAATAAGTCGGGCGCGTCTTCAGGCCGCGATAGGTCGCCTCCATTTCGGCAAAGGAAGTAAAAGTGAACAGAGATGTCTGAGCGATGGGCGGAACCACGGCATCGAAGGCGTGTTCATCGTCATGAACGACCACAAGTGAGGCGATGTCAAAAGGATCAGCGCCGTTCGTCATTTGGACATTTCCCTGATATCTTCCTCGGTAACAGTGAGGATGGCGAGTGCTTTTTCACGCGCGAGAATGGCATCTCTGGCGGCGATGGCGTCAAAGAGTTCGCGGTGAAACGGAAAGGAGCGGCTGGCGAAATCCGGCCGATCGAACGGCTTTTCCCAGAACCGTTCAAAGGCTTCGCGCATCTGCTCCAGAAGTTGGGAGAACAGCGGATTGTGCGCGGCATCGTAGACGGCGAGGTGAAATTGAAGATCGGCCGGCCCGGCGGAGCCCTCGCGATGATGAAGCTGTTCCATGACGTCGAGTTTGTTCTCGATGTCGACAAGATCCGCGGTGGTCCGGCGAAGCGCGGCCAGCCCGCTGGCCTCGACCTCCAGCCCGCGACGGACATCGAGTGTTTGCAGCAACGCGTCGCGCAGATGCAGCGGATTGAACGACAACGGCATGTGGACCGTGTCGGGGGTGACGCGGCGCAACAGATAGGTGCCGCTGCCCTTGCGGGATTCGACGACACCGAGCGCTTGAAACTGGCGAATAACCTCACGGACCGTGGAGCGGCCGACCCCGAGAGCCTGGAGCAGTTCCCGTTCCGTGGGCAACCGGTCGCCGCGGCGCAATTGAGACGAGGCGATGAACCGGGCCAGCGCGGTCATGACGTTTTGCGCGCGATCGTTCGGCGGTAGCGGCTGAAGACCGCGATTGGCGATGCCGTCATCGGCGGGTCGCGTCATCGCCGCCACACGACGCGATTTTGCTGCCGCCCCGCTCGCAATGTCTGATTTTGCGACAGCACAGCAGCCATCGGCAGAACCGTCGCCATCTCCCCCCCCCCCATCGGGTCGCCAGAATTGGTCTGACATCCGACATGATTGCCAAGGTTCGACAGCCTGTCAAGGTGCGCCAGAAGAGATCTTCGGCGTGTGGGGCTCCGACTTTAGCAGGGGATCACAGGCGGCTTTCGCGACCGTCGCCATTTCGGGCACCGGGCGCGGCTCTGCCGCGACCAGCCCGGGGACCTGGCGTGCCGACGGTCGGCGCCGGGTCATCAAGGTTCATCAAGGTTCGGCGATTACGCGGTACGCCGGTGGTGCGCTGAGGCCAGTGCGGCCCGAATCGCCGGGCTTTGGCCTTCGGGAAAGGCCGTCACCATGACCAGAGCGACGCCAGAATCGCGGATCCCGAGTTTCACCGCGGCGGCCTTGGACAGATCGAGAATCCGACCCGGAACATGGGGCCCACGGTCATTGACGACAACGTCGACGGAGCGCCCGGATTTATGGTGGAACACCCGCAATTTGGTCCCGAACGGCAAGCTCCGGTGTGCGGCCGTGAGCATGTGGGGGCTCAGAACGGCACCACTCGCGGTTCGATGCCCGTATTCGTGCTCACCGTACCAGGATGCGACACCATGCTGGACAAAGATCGGTTTGCGTTCAGACTTCGCGGCATGAGCAGAGGCCTCCTGACAGAAACCCGCAGTAAAGCAGGTTGCCAACGCACCCAACCCGACTTTCAAGACGTTGCGCCGTCTTATCATTAACCCCACCTCCACGACTGCCGCCAAACATGGACTGAAATTAACGAAAATTTTTCGAATTGCAACCGTGATGTGACACTTTGTCGCACGGACAAGTTAATGAGAGGACTTCCATTTTCTTGTATTCTTTGAACATCAGCGCTATTTCTTGTGATTCACTGTCGTTGCGAATATTCAGACGCCGATCGCCGGTGAAACCACCGCGGTGCCGCCACGGACAAAGCGGACGTTCCTCCCCGCCAAACCGGCACCGGACGGCCGTCGCGCCGCCAAACCGGCACCTGGCGGTCCTCGCGCCGTGAAATCGCCACGCGCCGGACCGGCAACGATGCGCTATAGTCGCGTCGGTTTCTGCAACGGAGGCACCCTGTGCCAGTCTACGAATTTCGTCCCCGCCCCGGCCCGACGCGGCCGCGCGGATTTTCCGCGGGCATCAAGGCGTGGCTCGCTTTCGCGATTGGCGTCGGTATTTCCTGGCTGGCGTTGCTCATGAGCCACGGCGCCGCCGCGGTGCCCGTGCCCCTGGCACTGATCGTGATCGCGGGAAGTTATTGGCTGCTGGAACGCTGGCGCTGACAACCGGGCCTGAGGATCATCGCGACCCGAGATCAGGCGCGCTGACGTCGGGCCTTCTGCAACTGGGAATGCGCCAGCTTGGCACCGGTCAGATCGGCACCTTCGAGATCGGCCAGGGTCAGGTCAGCATCACTGAGATTGGCCGCGGTGAGGTGGGTTCCCGTCATCAGAGCCTGACGCAAGTCGGCGCCCATCAGGCTGGCGACCCAGATCCGACCGGTCGGTTTGCCCGCGGCATCGCGGATCTGCGCCGGCCCGAGATGGACGTCGGTCAGATCGGCACCGGCCAATCGCGCATAGCTGAGATTGGCCCCGGACAGATTGGCGCCGCGCAACGTCGCCCGCTCCAGGTCCGCACCCGACAGGTCGGCCATGACGAGGTTGGCGCCGCTGAGAATGGCACGCTGCAACTGGGCACCGCGCATCACCGCCCCCGCCAGATCGGCCTTGCGCAGATCAACACAGTGAAGATCGACGCCGTCAAGATCCGCGCGCTGGCCCTTGCGCCCCCCCGTGGCGATCCATTGCTCATGGTCGAACAGTTTGCGCTGCAAATCGGGCGACATCAGTTCCAAGGAACGGGTCAAATGGGCGTCGGCCAGATCAGCAACCGACAGATCGCAGTCGGTGAGGATGGCACCGACCAGGTCTGCATGGCGCAGATTGACGCCGACCATCTGGGCGCCGGTCAAATTGGCCCCGGCCAGGACGGCGTGCGACAGATCGGCCCCCAGCATATTGGCGTTCGACAGGTCCGCCTGCCGCAGAATCGCTTGTGACAGGTCAGCGTGACTGAGATCGGCACGGCACAGCAGCGTCTCGGAAAAATCGGTCGCGGTCAGCCGCCCGGCAGCACGAACCGAGCCCAGGTTGCGGTGCGCCGTGGCGATGAAGCTGCTGGCGGCATCGGTTTCGACGTCTCCCGTCACCGTCCCGTCACTCAGATCAGCCTGTCGCAGCACCGCATCGTTGAGGATGACGCGGCGCGCCCGCGCGCAGCGCAGATCGGCATTGGCCAGAACCGCACCGGTCATATCGCAGTCGCGCAGATCGGCGCCGAACAGGTCGGCCCCGGCCAGATTGGCACCACGGAGCTGGCAATCGGAGACCTCGGCACCGGCAAGGTAGGCACCGCGCAGGTCGAGCCCCCCCAGGTCGAGCCCGGTCAGGGTCGACAACATCAGGTTGGCGCGGAGACCATCGGCACTACCGGCGATCCATTTTGCATGTTTTGCGAGGATTTGATGAAGTTTTTCAGGTGTCATGAGTCCTGGCCGCAAACAGATCGTCGACCGCAATTCCCAGCGTCTTGCCGAGGCTATTATCCAGGTTGAATGCTTACCGAACCTTAAACAAATGTGAAAAATCCCACGACCCCTTTTGTGCCGCCCGGCGCGCGACCAACAACAAGGTCTTCCGATGCCAGGCGGCCGCGCCGCGGTATTTTATAATATAACGTCTCATTTTTAGGTGGATACGTAATTTACGATCCCCGTCTATCGCCCTCCATTTTACCCCGACCATGACATCCCGGGGTCGCCGTTGGGCCACAACGGCGCCCGGGTGCCAAAGCCGCCCTTCCCGGAGCACCACGGCGTAAAGAGAGAGCCGCCCCGCCGTTCCACTCAACATTTCCTGCGCGCAGCCGCCGAACCACGGCAACAGCTTCAATAGGGTTCGCACGCCAGCTTCAAGCGGCCCCGAGTCGGCAACCAGAACCCCTGCCTGGCGCCGGTTTTCGCGGACAGACCAGAAATGCTCGCGCGGAATCAGCATTCGGTCCTGGGGATGGGCATTTTGCCACAGTTTGAGGCTCAAACCCCTGTTGCGACGCAATATTCTGATCAAACGGTCGGTCGGGTGCGGCGGCGCCAATATTTCTCTTTGATGAATATATCTCTGATCGTGCGAAACACTGACATAACATCCTTAAGCAGCATATTTCAACGCAAACCACGGTCCCCGGAATTCAACGAGCACTTTGCCCCGCGTCGCACCCTCCCAATCCCGCACCCGTTGGGAACCCCGTCCTGCGGCCACGGTGCGATCGCCCCTGAGACAGGCACGTGCCAGAGCCATGGCGATCAATCGAATCCCACCGTGTCAATCTGAAACTCTGGCCTATGGCAGAATTTTTTTTGAAAACGGCGCGACTGCGCCATTTCGGCAAACATCAGGGCTTCCGTGGCGGCGATTGTTCTGCTAAGCCTGACGTCACGGACAGCGATCGGGCCTTCTCGTCGCGAATTGGCGGCAAGGTCTGGTTTCTGTACAGTCTCCCGGACCCGGTTCCGTCGTTTCTGACTGGAACGGTTTTCATCATCATGGCGTGAACCAAGTTTCGCGCATGTATCGCACAGCTTCCTTTGGCTCGGGCGGCAACAATTGCTTTGCCTGGTGACGATTCTACGTGGCGTCTTATTTAAGGCGAGGCGATAGCATTGGCCAAACCATTGTGTGCGACCGCAATGGAGTTATGAATTAGGAGGAATTATGGCGAAGGAACGCGATGAGTCGGAGGCGATTCATGTCGGTCGACGGGGTTTCCTGTGCTGGGGCGCGGCTTCGGCGGCAACCCTTGCCGCGTTAAGTCCGACCCAGGTCTGGGCGGCGGCGACACGACTTCCGGCGCGAAGCGCGGTGCGAAAGATCGCCCTGATCAACCCCTTCACCGGAGAACAGGTTCGGACCGAGTATTGGGAAAAAGGCAGATACGATAACGACGCGATCCATCAGATCGTCCGGATCATGCGCGATCATCACAACAATGAAATGCATCCGGTTGACCATCGCTTGATCGATCTGATGTCACTGATCCAGCATCACATCGGCCATGGCGAACCGCTTCAAGTGGTGTGCGGCTATCGTTCACCCGAAACCAATGCCGAGATGTGCGAGCGCTCCGCCGGTGTCGCCGCGAACAGCTATCATATGCGCGGCATGGCAATCGACTTACGATTGCACAAGAATACCCAGATGATCTATCGTGCCGCGTCGAGCCTTCGTCTCGGCGGTAGTCACTATTATGGGCACAGCAACTTCGTTCATGTTGACGTCGGCCCGGTCCGCCAGTGGGCATGACAGCAACCGGACAATTCCGCCCCCGAGGGGCTGCCGCAGAACCCGCGCGGCGTCGGGACGGGACCAGCCTCCGTCGGGCTCCCCAACAGCAGCGGCATCGCCGGACATCCGAATGACGGATGATCGGCACCGGGTCGACCTTGGCTCAATCGAGCGCGCGCCCCTGCAACACGGCTAGAAAGAGACAGTGGCGCGGGCACGGAGGCCCGCGCCACTGCGAAGTTCCATTCACCGCGGGTGGGCCGCTAATACCAGCCCGCCATAGTTGGCGATTGACGGCGGTTTCACCGTTTGACAGCAAATTATGTTTGCCGAAGAATGCGGCCGCTACGACCCGGAACCCCGCCCTGGGATTCCGCTGCGGCAGGCTTTCTTCGCCCGATGCGCCGCGCCGAACAGGACATCGCAACGATCATGAATTGGACTTCGAAGGTCATTTCCGCTGTGGCCCTGTCGCTGATCCCCTTTGGCGGCGCTCGCGCTGATTGGCAACCCGATCCGGCGGCACGACAGACCGTGTTCATCGGCGCAAAAATGCTCGCCACGCTACCGACCAAGGTGGAGGTGTCTCAGAGCGACAAGGACAATGGCCGCAAGGAGACGATCACCGTTGGCGACTACGACGACGTCGCCCACCCCTATGCCCAGGTGATCAGCTGGTCCGCGACCAAGCCGTTCGAGACCTGGACCACCAAGGAGGCGGCGCGTCTCTTCGTCGACGATCCGGAATTGGACCTGGACGGCGACCCCAAGACGGTTGCGGGCCGCTACGGCAGGATCGAGTATATCGCCTTCAAGAATGGCGAAACCGCCTGTCTCTATCTGCAGGGCGCCTTCAATGGCAAACACAACCTGTTGGAAGGGGTGCTGTGTGCGGCGCTCAATAGCCCCCTCAGCGCCGAGGACGCCAAGGCCTTCGCGGCCAGCATCGAGATCCGGCCGTAACGGCCCGCAAGGGCCGACGCTGGCGGGACATCTGACCGCGGCGGCGATTTCTGATAACCGATGCCAGGATGCCGACCGCGGTTCAGCCGGCCGGATCCATGTCCTCAACGGCGGCCGCTCCCGCAAAGGGAGCGGCCGGTGCCTGGATCCCGGCAGGCGATGACGGGCCGTTCTCGTTGAACACCAGGGCGATCCGCAGACCGGGATTGTTGTCCTCAAGCAGCAGCCGGGCCCCGTGCAGCCGTGCCACCGCGTCGACCAGGCTGAGCCCCAGGCCATTGCCGGGTGAGCTGCGGCTCCATTCCAGCCGGACAAAACGTTGCAAGACACGGTCTCGCCAGGCCTCGGGAATGCCGGGACCGCTGTCGGCGACGATCAGGCGCGCCATTCCACCGGCGTGATCGCCGCCATTGTGGCCCGTGAACGGACCATGGTGACCATTCTCGCCCGCGGCGATCGCCGGCCCCACGACCTCGACATCGATATGTCCC
The DNA here is from genome assembly GCA_031291675.1 of Azospirillaceae bacterium. GTDB lineage: Bacteria > Pseudomonadota > Alphaproteobacteria > Azospirillales > Azospirillaceae > JARLIO01. The sequence continues at coordinate 16,513 of JARLIO010000004.1, read as the reverse complement.
CCGGCGGGCGTGTATTTGATGGCGTTGTCGAGCAGATTCGTCAAAGCCTGGGACAGCAGTTGACCGATCCCCATGACCTGCGGTTCTCCGCTGGTGGTCAACGTGATCGACAGCCCCTTTTCCTCGGCCAGAGGCTCGTAAAGCTCGACAACGTCCTGCGCCAACCCGGCCAGCGCCACCGGTTCGAACCGGTTATGCAGCCGGCCCGATTCCGCTTCGGCGATGCTCAGCAGGGCGGCAAAGGTCGCCAACAGCCGATCCGCCTCGCCGATCGTGTCCTGCAAGGTCTGACGATAGGAGGTCAGATCATGCTCGGCCAGCAGCGTGATCTCCAGGCGGGAGCGCAACCGGGTCAGCGGTGTCCGCAGATCGTGCGCGATGCTCTCGGTGACATGACGCATCCCGGCCATCAGCGCCTCGATCTGGTCGAGCATGGTGTTGAGGTTGCCGGCCAACTGATCCAGTTCGTCGCCGCTTCCCGACATCGGCACGCGCTCTTGCAACAATCCGGTACGGATGCGTTGCGTGGTACGATTGATCACCTCGATGCGCTGCATCATGCGCCGGCTGATCAGCACCCCGCCAAGCCCGCCCAGGCCGATCGTCAGGACCAGCGACACCGCCATGGCCTCGATCATGCGCTGTTGAAACTGCTCCAACTCCCGCAGGTCGCGGCCGACCAGCAAATGAAAGTTGCCGGCCAGCGTGAACACTGTGGCGTTGGCATGATGCGGATGCCGATCATTGTCCCGGTTATCGTTGATATCAAAGTCAATCCAACCGCCCGGCGCGGGCGCGTTGGTCGGCCAGGCGCTGAGATTGCCCGCCAGGGGGAGATAATCCGGTCCGGTCAGCAGATAGATCGTCGATGTGTGCCGCACCGAGCTGCGACTGGCGACGACGTCAACCAGGCCGGGAAGGCCCCTTTGGCGATACTGCTCCTCAAGTCCATTGATCTCCGCCTCGACCGTAGTGCGCGTCTGGTGCGACAAAAACGTCTGGGTTGACCAATACAACACCGCCAGAATCACCGCGACGGAGGTCAGGAACAGCCCGAGATACAGCAGGGCAAGACGCAGCGTCGTGGTCCGCCACAAACGGACCAACGGCATTCGGATCGGCCCCGGCGCCGCATGTGACGCGTCATGCACGAAGACAGTATCCCGCGCCACGGACAGTGTGGATCAGCGGTGTCGGAAAATCCCGGTCAATCTTCTGGCGCAATCGTGCGACATGAACATCGATCACGTTTGTCTGCGGGTCGAAATGGTAATCCCACACGCTTTCCAGCAACATCGTTCGGGTGACCACATTGCCGGCATGGCGCATCAGATATTCCAGCAATCGGAATTCGCGAGGCAGCAAATCGATCGGCTTGCCGGCACGCCGGACCGACCGCGACAAAAGATCCATTTCCAGATCGCCGACATCCAGCCGGGTTACCGGCCCACTGCTGGTTTGCCGACGCCCCAGCACCTCGACCCGGGCCAGCAGTTCGGCGAAGGCGTAGGGCTTGGTCAGATAGTCGTCACCGCCAGCGCGCAATCCCCGCACCCGGTCATCGACACTGCCCAGCGCACTCAGGAAAAGCACCGGCGTGTGATTTCCCGCAGCGCGCAACAGCTCGACCAGCGACAAGCCATCGCGTCCCGGAAGCATCCGGTCAACGATCAGGACATCGTAGTGCTCGCTGCCCGCCAGGAACAATCCATCCTTGCCATCGGGGGCATGATCGACAACGTGGCCACTTTCCTTGAGCCCTTTGACCATGTAGGCGGCCGCCTGATTGTCATCTTCGATGACGAGTATTTTCATCGCGTGCTCTCTGCCCCTCCTGAGGTCATCCTTCGCGATCGGACCATCGCCTGCCGGGTGCCGGCGGTGCCCGGCGGGATCCGGCGCGGCACCGCTGTTGGGGGGAATCCCGGGGGGATCCCGCCCCTGCGCTCCCGTGCCACCAGCCGGTTCAACGTCCGACCGGTCACGCGCCTTTCAACGACAGAGCGACGAAATGTTCACTGCCGTGCCGATTGATCAGCATCAGCACCGCCTTCTTGCCGTCGGTCTGCGCCTGCTTGACCAGACGCGCGACATCGGCTGGTTTGCTGACCGACTGATCGCCCACCTTGGTGATGATGTCCCCGGCCTGGAGCTGAACCTCGCCATCGCGGTTGCCGAGTGACGCCACGACCACACCGGTGACCGACTTGTCGACATCGAGGGTCCGCCGGGTTGCGCTGTCAAGCATCGCGAGCTTCAACCCCAGCACGTTCGTGGTGGCGCTCCGTGACGGCTCGCTGTCACCCTCATCCTGGTCGTTGGTTGCCGACGCGGTCTCCATCTGGGCCGGTTGGGTCTCGACCTTGACCGTCAACGTCTTCTGATGACCGTCACGCAGCACCTCCACCGCAACCGAGGCCCCGGCCTTGGTATCGGCGACCGCCCGGGTCAGGTCGCGGATCGTCGCGATCGGCTTGTCGTCGAAGGTCAGGATCACATCACCCTTCACCAGACCGGCGTGCTCCGCCGGGCTGTCCTTGCTGACATTTGCGACCAATGCGCCCTGGCTCTTGCTGAGATTCAAGCTGTCGGCGATGTCCTGGGTGACCTCCTGGATCTCGACGCCCAGCCAGCCCCGGCTGACCTTGCCCGAGGTTCGGATCTGGTCGATCACCGATCGGGCCAATGTCGAGGGAATCGCAAACCCGATCCCGACGGAGCCGCCATTGGGTGAATAGATCGCCGTGTTGATGCCGATCACCTGGCCGTTGACATCGAATGTCGGGCCACCGGAATTTCCCCGATTGATCGAGGCGTCGAGTTGCAGATAGTCGTCATAGGGACCCGAATGAATGTCGCGGCCGCGGGCGGAGACGATGCCGACCGTCACCGTGCCGCCCAGGCCGAAGGGATTGCCCACCGCCAGAATCCAGTCGCCGACCCGTGTCTTGTCGCTGTCGCCAAAGCTGAGAAACGGCAGGGGCTTGTCCGACTTCACCTTCAGCAGCGCAAGATCGGTCTTCTCGTCACGGCCGATCAACTTGGCATCGAATTTGGTGCCATCCTGCAAGGTCACCGCAATGCTGTCGGCGTGGTCGATCACATGGTTGTTGGTGACGATATAGCCGGCCGGGTCGATAATAAAACCCGATCCCAGCGCCATGCTCTTGTGATGCTGAGGCTGACCGCCATTCTGATCCCGGAACCGGCGAAAGAATTCCTCAAACGGCGATCCCGGCGGAAAATTCGGCAGGTCGGGCCCGGCATCCTCCTCATCGTCCGACGAGGACGACGCGGCCTTGCTGCCGATCGTCGTCGCGATGTTGACGACCGCCGGGGTCACCTTTTCCGCCAGATCGGCAAAGCTGCCGGGTAGAGCCGTTGATGCGCCGATCGCCGCCGCGCTGGCGCCAGGGACGGCGCCCGGGAAAACCGGCAGGGTCAGCAGGCTGGTGCCGAGCAGCAGTGCCGCCGTCAGGCCGCGCACCCGCCGTACCAGCGATTTATGCACCGTGTGGGAATGAACGGTCATCATCGTGTGTTCCTCTGTTGGCGAACGACCGGCTCGGTGCCACCCGGGGCCGGCGTGTAGCTCCATGATGTGGATCAGGCTGGATCAAGACATAGGCTGGTGTGACTGACCACAGGGTTGCCACAAGATTACAAATTCGCAAGCTCCGCGTCGAACAGGGGCGTACAGACGGTTGATCGCGATAACGTACATCCGCGCCGGGGCGGGTTGCGCCCGGCTCCACGGTGCCGTACAGCTATGATCGTCACCACCACTTTATGTCCCCTTGATGTCTGGCCCTGTTGCTGCCACCACCCCAATTTCCCGTCCTCCGGTTTCCCATCGGCAGGAACCGCCGCGTACGCCGCGCAACCCGCTGGTCTTCCGATGGCTGCGCGAACGGGCGTCGCTCATCGTGGGGCTGCTCGTGCTCGTCCTGGCGGCGTGGGCTCTGCATTATATGCTCAAAGAGTTCCGTTATCGCGAGGTTGTCGACCACCTGCAAACATTACCTGTCAGCGCCTTCGTCAAGGCACTGACGCTGATGATGCTCAGCTATTGGACCCTGACCGGCTATGACGTCTCCGCCCTGCACTATATCGGCGTGAAACTGCCATACCGCACCGTGGCGCTGGCGTCATTCGCCGGTTACGCCATTGGCAATAATGTCGGCTTTATGATGCTGAGCGGCGGATCGGTTCGCTACCGGATTTATTCCGCGGCCGGCGTCGGCGCCAGCGACGTCGCCAGGGTCATCGCCTTTTGCGGCTTGATGTTCACCGTCGGGATCACCGCGGTCGGCGCCGCCGGCCTGCTGGTGGGTGCCGACACGATGGCACCGATGCTAAGGCTGCCACCCCGTGCCGTCGAGGCGATCGCCGCCCTGTTGATCCTGGCGCTGCTCGCCGCCATCGCCGTCGCCGGCCTGGTCCGCCGGCCGCTGCGCCTGTGGCGCTGGACGCTGATCCTGCCGTCGCCGACCTTCCTGCTGGTGCAGATCGCGATCGCCTCGCTCGACATCCTGCTGTCCGGCGGCGTGCTCTGGGTCCTGCTGCCCGGTGATCCCAGCCTGTCCTATGGCGGCTTCCTGGCGGTCTACAGCGCAGCGCTCGTATCGGGGCTGCTCAGCCATCTGCCCGGCGGTCTCGGTGTCTTCGACAGTATCATCATTGTCGGCTTGTCGCCCCATCTTCCGGTCAGTGCCGTGCTGGGCGCCCTGGTGGCGTTCCGCGCGATCTATTACCTGGTGCCGCTGGTCGCCGCCGGCCTGCTGTTGGCGGCCAACGAGCTGAAGTCTCAGCGTCACCTTGCGACCCTGGCCCTGCGTCTGGTCGGCGGCTGGGTATCGATCATGGTGCCCTGGGCGATGGCCGCGATGACCTTCATCGGCGGCGTCATCATCCTGATCGACGGCGCCGTCCCGTCGACACCGTGGCGCATGGCCGAAATCCGGGCGGTCGTGCCCGGGCCGGTCGTCGAGCTTTCGCATCTGGTGGCCAGCCTGATCGGCGCCGCCCTGCTGCTGCTGGCCCGGGGGCTTTACCGGCGCCTGGAATCGGCTCACACCGCGACCACACTTCTGATGGCGATCGGGATCCTGGCGACGCTGTTGAAAGGTCTGGATTATGAGGCGGCGGCGCTGCTGGCGGTGATGCTGGCGGTCCTGGCCCCGTGCCGACCCGAATTCCGGCGCCCGGCGGCCCTGACCGATCTCAATTTCTCGCCGGGATGGATGGCGGCGATCCTCGCCGCCGTGGTCGCGAGCCTGTGGCTGGCGCTGTTCGCCTTTCAGCATGTCAGCTATGCCGCGGATTTGTGGTGGCAGTTTGGCCCCGACGCCGACGCCGGGCGCAGCCTGCGCGCGGCCGCGACCGTGGTGGTGGCGGTGCTCTACGCCACAGCACGCCCGCTGTTGCGGCCACGTGCCGTCCAGCCGCCGCTGCCGGACCTGGACGATCTGGCGCACATACGCCACGTACTGCCGACGACAACGCGCCCGGATGCGGCGGTTGCCCTGGCCGGCGACAAGTGTCTCTTGTTCAATGACGCGCGTACGGCATTCGTGATGTATGCGGTACGGGGTCGGACCTGGCTGGCATTGGGCGACCCCGTCGGACCTGAAGCGGAACAGGCGGAGTTGATCTGGCGGTTTCGGGAATTGTGCGATCGCCGCGGCAGCCGGCCGGCCTATCTGGAGGTCAGCGCCGCGGTGCTGCCGCTCTATCTCGATGTCGGCATGACCCTGCTGAAGATGGGCGACGAGGCGCGGATCCCCCTCGGCGACTTTTCGCTCGATCATCCGGATCGCGCCGATCTCCGGGCCCGGGTCGAGCAGTGCCGGGCGCTCGGCTACCGCGCCGCGATCGTGCCACAGTCTTTGGTTGGAACCCTGATCCCGCAATTGCTGGACCTGGCCTCGACATGGCGGCAGATCACCGGGCACCGTGACAAGGCCTTCACCGCGGGACCGCCGGTCGCCGCCTATCTCACCGAATTCGATCTGGCGGTCATCTATCAGGACCAGCGTGTCGTCGGCTTCGCCAATCTTCTGAACGGGCAGCTCGGCGGCATTGACCTGGTGCGCGTCCTGCCCGGCGCCCCGGCCGGCCTGCTGGATCTTCTGGTTGTCACCGGGATCGACTGGGCCCGGAACCGCGGCTGCCCGGTCTTCAGCCTGGGTTTGACGCCGCCGGCGGACTTCGAATCAAACCATTTTGCGATGCTATGGCAACGCTTTGACCTCGCCTTCTTCACCCTCGGGGAACATTTCGGGGCGATGCCGGCGCTGCGCCACTATAAGGCCCGCTTCGCGCCGCTTTGGGAGCCGCGATACCTGGCCTGTCCCGGCGGACTGGTTCCCGGCCAGGTCCTGGCCGACGCCACGATGCTGGTGAAGGAAGGTCCGCGCGGGTTCACCGCGCGATGATCAGGGGGCAGCGGGTGCGCTGGCACGCCGGTTGCTTATCGTTGGGGGTGCAGCGCACGGGAGAAGCCCCTTATGTCCATTGCCCAAACCCTTCAGACGTTGACCCAGGCCTCGGCGGCACGGGTTGCCTCCGTCTCGCCGACGGTCAAGTCGGCAATTCAGGACGCGGCGAACACGACCGGGGTCAATTTTTCCTATCTGATGGCAAAAGCTGCCCAGGAGAGTGGGTTCGATACCTCAGCGAAATCGAGCAGTTCCAGCGCAACCGGGCTCTACCAGTTCATTGACTCGACCTGGCTCAACATGCTCCAGGAGCACGGGGCGCAATATGGGCTGGGCGACGTCGCCGACGCCATCGGCCGCCGCAGTGACGGTGCGCCCTATATTGCCGACCCGACGGTCCGCAAGGAGGTCATGGACCTGCGCAAGAACGCCAAGGTGTCAGCCCTGATGGCCGCGGAATACACCAAGGAGAATCAGTCGGTCCTGGAGCAAAAGGTCGGCGGTGCGATCGGCTCGACCGAGCTGTACCTCGCCCATTTCCTGGGTTCCAGCGGCGCCAGCAAGTTTCTGACGGCCATGCGCCAGAACCCCAACCAGTCCGCGTCCTCGCTGTTGCCCGACGCCGCCGCGGCCAACCGCACCGTGTTCTACAATGACACCGGCGGTTCGCAAACCCTGCAGCAGGTCTATGACCATTTCGCGTCCCGGTTCAACGGTACCGCCAGCGAATCGCGCTTCGCCAGCGGTAGCGGCCCGGGTGCCTATGGTTCCGGGGGCGGGTCCGGATCGGAATCGGCCTACAGCCGCGTGGTCGCCGCGGCGAAATCGCCGATGTCGCTCTATACCGTGATGGTTTTGGCCCAATTGCAGGTTCCCGATGACCCCGGCGCCCTGCGCAAGCATAATCCCTTGACCGCCAACAGCCAGGTCGTGGCCAATGCCGGTGCCGCCGGGTGAGCGGTGATGCCCCGCCCTTTCGGCCGCGCGGATCAGCAAAGTGCACCCCATGGACGAAGATGACCGCCTGCCGACCGAACTCTGGGTCATGGCGCATATCCGCCGCTGTACCGCCACAGGAACCCCCGCCTACGTCGTCCGCCGCGGCAACCGCCTCGGCGGCACCGTGCTGCTGAAACTGAATTTATTGGGCGCCGGCTGTCGCGTCCTGACCCAGGCCCGCGACCACGACGGACTCCTGGCATGGCTGCCAGCGCTCAAGGGCGCCACGGTCGCCGAATCCGAGGCCGACGCCTACATCGCCCGGGCCGTCGCCCGCGATCCCGACCTCTGGGTCGTCGAAATCGAGGACCGTGAGGGCCGCCACCCGTTCGAAGGCAAGGTGCTGTAAACCCGCAGGAACGGTGTGGTCATCGCCACATTCGGGTTGATCACGGCGTCGCCCTTCTCTAAAACGGTCCCGGGATTGCGCGGTTTAGTCTGCAAAATCAGCGTGCGGCCCGCCCTCGCCGAGCGGGCGCCGGTGCGGGTCTGGCGTTCTGCCCGAGTTTGAAGGTTGACGATGCGATCCTGGACCCGTTGGCCCCAGGGCGGGCCAGACTTGGCGGCGCCACGGGCCGCCAAACCGTTCCCCCCTGTCGGTGATCGCGACAACCGTGACCCGAGGTCATTTGTCAGTCCGATGATGAAATTTGCGGGGCGGAGCGCGACGCGGTGCCCGCGGACCTCAAACAAACGAATCCCGACTGTCGATACGGCCCCGGACGCCGATCCTCGGATATCTGCCGGCCCTCGACGGCTGTACGCTATCGTTAATAAAGTGGAACTGAGTGATGCTTGATCGCAAATACGTTGAGAAAGCTGCTGAAAGCGGAAGAGCGAAGATCGATCTTCTGATCACGAGCCCCGGTCGATACCTCGTTCGATCGATATTGGCCGGAATGTATTTGTCTATTGTTGTCTTCGTTTATTGGTCTCTGGCGAACAATCTTCAAGGAAGCCCGTTTGGCAAGGTTATCTCTTCCGGATTTTTCGGCGTTGGGCTTGCCATAATCGTACTGACGAATACGGAACTGTTTACCAGTAACAACCTTTATATGGCGATCTCATCCTACGAAGGCTCCACGAAATGGCGTCATGCCTTGTTTCTTTGGCCAACCTGCTATGTGGGGAATCTGGTTGGCGCCATCGTCGTTGCCGTCCTGCTGTATTATACCGGGCTGATCGCCGAAATGCCCCTGAATCACGCCCTCTATGCCGGCGCGGAACACAAGGTTCACGAGGCGGCACTGGCCATTTTCGCACGCGGCATTCTCGCCAATTGGATCGTCTGCCTGGCCGTCCGCATCGCATTGCGCTGTCAGGAGGATGTGGCAAAGATCCTGATGCTGGTGCTGGTGGTCTTCATGTTCCTGTATCTCGGCGGCGAGCACTCGATCGCCAACATGGGAACATTTGCGATCGCGCTGCTGGGCACGACCTCGATCACCATCGGCGATGCGCTCTATAACCTGGTGTTCGCGACGGCCGGCAATATTGTGGGCGGTGTGCTGTTCATGGGTTTGCCGTTCGCCTACATCAACCCCCGTGAAATCCCCGAATTGGAAAATCGCAGCCGCCATTGACAACGGTTCCGACCGCCTGAAACGCCAACGGCTGTTTCGAGAGGACGGTCGGTAAACGCTGGGAAGCACGAGGGCGACGGCGCGAGCGAAGCGAATGCTGTGAACGGAGGGGCGGTTAAGGGATCAGCCCGGCCCCCCCTCCTTCAGTTCGGATCGTCCGCAAAAAAGGCGAACTTGCTGATCACGGAATCGGGGCGCGGAGCCCCGCCGCACGGCGCTCCGCCCCTGATCCTCACCCCTTGAATTTCGCGGCCAGTTGGTCGGCACCCCGCGCCAGCAGCCCGAGATCGGAACCGACGGCGACAAACAGGCAGCCGATATCGATATAATGCCGCGCCAGTTTCTCGTCCGCCGTCAACATCCCGGCCGGCTTGCCCGCCGCCTGGATGCGGGCGAGGGTCTGATCGATGGTCGCCAGCATCTCGGGATGCTTGGGGTCGCCGACATGGCCGAGCGATGCCGAGAGATCGCCGGGGCCAACAAACAAGCCGTCGACACCCTCGACAGCGGCGATCTCCTCCAGATGCTCCAATCCCTTGCGAGTCTCGATCTGCAACAGAACGCAGATCTCCGCTTCGCAGATCTGCGGGTAGTCCTTGACCCGGCCGTAGAGCGACGCGCGCGGGGCGGCCGAATAGCCGCGGACGCCCTTCGGCGGATAGCGGGTGGCGGCAACGGCGGCGCGCGCCTCATCCGCCGATTCGATCGAGGGGATCAACAGCGTCTGAACACCGATGTCGAGATAGCGCTTGATGTCGACGGTGTCGTTCCAGGGGATGCGCACCACCGGATGGGCCGTGCTGCCGGCAGCCGCCTGCAGTTGCATCATCACCATCGGCAGTTCGTTGGGTGCATGCTCCGTATCGAGGACCAGCCAGTCGAAGCCGGCCCCGGCAATGATCTCGACGGTCATATGGCTCGACAGAATCGACCACAAGCCAATTTGCAGACGGCCCGATTGGATGGCGTGTTTGAAACGGTTCACCGGTAAAGTCGTGTTCATTTTCGGTTTCTCCACAGCAGGTGTCACGGTGTGTTTGCCCGTAGAGGGCCAACGGAAGCAGTGCCTACTCGGGCGGCAGGACGAGGATCGCCCGGAAATCGTTGACATTGGTCAAGGTCGGACCGGTGATCAACTGATCGCCCAGGGCTTCGAAGAAACCATGGCCATCGTTGTTGGCGAGACTGTCCCTCGGCTTGACACCTTTGTCCCAGGCGCGGGCCAGGCTGTCGGGCGACAGCAGCGCGCCGGCCACGTCTTCCATCCCGTCGACCCCGTCGGTGTCCGCGGCCAGGGCGTAGATGCCCGGCGCTCCGTCAAGAGCGATGCCAAGCGAGAGCAGAAATTCCACATTGGGTCCGCCACGGCCGCCGCCCCTGACGGTGACCGTGGTTTCGCCCCCTGACAGCAGCACGCAGGGCGCCTTGAACGGTTGCCCCCGCCGGGCGACCTGCAGGGCGATGCCCGCCATCACTTTGCCGACATCGCGGGATTCGCCCTCGATGGCGTCGCCCAGAATATGGGCGGCGATGCCGGCGTTGCGGGCGATGGTGGCGGCTGCCTCCAACGCCAGTTGTGGCGCCGCGATGATCCGCGTCTCGTTGCCGTCGAGCCGCGGATCGTCGGGCTTGACGCTTTCGCCGCGACCAGTTTCGAGAAGTCGCAAAACCTGGGGCGGCACCACGACATTATAGCGGCGGATGATCGCCAGAGCGTCGGCGCAACGGGTTGGATCACCGACCGTCGGGCCGGAGGCGATGTCGATCGGATTGTCGCCAGGAACGTCGGAAATCAGCAGGGTCACCACCCGCGCCGGATAACAGGCCGCGGCCAGCCGGCCCCCCTTGATGGCCGACAGGTGACGACGGACGCAGTTCATTTCGCTGATCGTCGCCCCGGAGCTCAGGAGCGCCCGGTTGACCGCCTGTTTGTCCTCCAGCGTCAGATCGGCATGCGGCAGCGCCAACAGAGCGGAGCCCCCACCCGAGATCAGGCAGAGCACCAGATCATCGGCGGTCAGACCGGCAGCGAGGTCGAGGATGCGCCGCGCGGCGGCCAGGCCGGCGGCGTCGGGCACGGGATGGCCCGCTTCGACGATCTCGATCCGCCGACAGGGAACGGCGTAGCCATAGCGGGTCACCACCAGACCGACGAGGGGTCCCGACCAATTGTCCTCAACAGCCTTGGCCATCGCGGCCGAGGCCTTGCCGGCACCGATGACCACCAGACGCCCCTTCGGCGCCTTCGGCAGATGAGCGGGAATCGCTTGCGATGGCTGTGCCGCGGCAACGGCGGCGTCGAACATCGCGCGCAACAGGTCCTTGGGGTTTGTGGTCATGGATCCTCCCTCGGGTCCGTCCCCTTCCGGCTCGCGGAAAGGGACGGGGCACAAAACCAAAGAATAAACGAGGCCGCGAGGCGGATCACACCTTCTGGCCGATTTCGAAATTGGCAAGATTTTCCAAGGCACGGACCATGCCGGAATGATCCCAGGCCTTGCCGCCGTTGGCGGCACAGCTGTTGAACAGCTCCTGACAGGTGGCCGTGTTGGGCAGCGACAGGCCGATCTTGCGGGCGGTCGACAGCGCCAGATTGAGATCCTTCTGATGCAGTTCGATGCGGAAACCGGGATCGAAATTGCGTTTGACCATGCGTTCACCGTGAACTTCGAGAATACGCGACGCGGCGAAGCCCCCCATCAACGCCTGGCGGACCTTGGCCGGATCGGCGCCCGCCTTGGCCGCCAGCAGCAGCGCCTCACCGACGGCCTCGATGGTCAGGGCGACGATGATCTGGTTGGCCACCTTGCAGGTCTGGCCGTCGCCGTTGCCACCGACCAGCGTGATGTTCTTGCCCATCAGCTCGAACAGCGGCCGGGCCCGCTCGAAGGCGCTCTCTTTGCCGCCGACCATGATGGTCAGCGAGGCCGCCTTGGCGCCGACTTCACCGCCCGAAACCGGAGCGTCGAGATAGTCGCAGCCCAGGGCCTCGATCCGCTTGGCGAATTCCTTGGTCTCGATCGGCGAGATCGAGCTCATATCGATGACCAGCTTGCCGCCCGACAAGCCCGCGGCGACGCCGGCCGGCGAAAACAGCACTTTTTCGACGTCCGGCGTGTCCGGCACCATGACGACGATCACGTCGGCATTCTGCGCCACGTCCTTGCCGCTCGCGCAAACCTGGGCGCCGCCCGCGCTCAGCACCTCGGGAACCGGGCCGATGGTATTGACGAACAGTTGATGGCCGGCCGCCTGGAGATGGGCCGCCATCGGCGTTCCCATGATGCCCAAGCCGATGAAACCTACCTTGCTCATGATCTTCCTCTTCCAAATTGCAGCGAATACCAACGGTCAAAGGCAATGACCGTTGCGTTCAGACGCCACGCAAGCTTCGGCCCTTACGGGCCGCGGCGGCCGTTGCCGCCGATCCCCACCCCGCGATGCGTCAAGCTCATCGCGGGGTGGTCCAGGACAGCTTTCCCTTGAACGTCAGCGCACCAGGCAGGGCCGTTTATTGTCGAAGGTCCAACCTGGGATCAAAAACTGCATCGCCTTGGCGTCGTCGCGGGCACCGAGACCATATGCCTTGTAGAGCTGATGGGCTTTTTCGATCTCGGCGAGATCGATTTCGACACCCAGGCCGGGTTTGTCCGGCACCGTCAGCAATCCGCCGACGATCGGGAACGGCTCCTTGGTCAGGCGTTGACCGTCCTGCCAGATCCAATGGGTGTCGATGGCGGTAATTTTCCCCGGCGCCGCGGCCGCGACATGCGTGCACATGGCCAGCGAGATGTCGAAATGGTTGTTGGAATGCGAGCCCCAGGTCAGGCCCCATTCATGACACATCTGGGCGACGCGAACCGAGCCCTGCATGGTCCAGAAATGCGGATCCGCCAGCGGAATATCGACGGCATTGAGCTGGATCGCATGGCCCATCTGCCGCCAATCGGTCGCGATCATGTTGGTTGCGGTCGGCAATCCGGTGGCCCGGCGGAACTCGGCCATCACCTCGCGGCCGGAATAACCCTGTTCCGCGCCGCAAGGATCTTCCGCATAGGCAAGGACGTCGTGGCGGCCGCGGCACAGGCTGATCGCCTCCGCCAGAGACCAGGCGCCATTGGGGTCGAGCGTGATCCTCGCCTCCGGAAACCGATGAGCCAGCGCCGTCACCGCCTCGATTTCCGCCGTCCCGGGAAATACGCCGCCCTTCAACTTGAAATCGTTGAAGCCATAGCGATCATGCGTCGCTTCGGCGAGCCGAACGATCGCCTCCGGCGTCAGAGCCTCCTCATGACGCAGCCGCAACCAGTCATCCTTGGCACCGGGCGCCGACAGGTAAGGCAGATCGGTCTTTCTGCGATCACCGACATAGAACAGATAGCCGAGAACTTCGACGGATTTGCGCTGCTGGCCCTCGCCCAGCAGTGCGGCCACCGGCACGTCGAGGAATTGGCCCAAGAGATCGAGCAAGGCCGCTTCGACGGCGGTGACGGCGTGAATCGCGATACGCAGGTCGAAGGTCTGTTGGCCGCGTCCCGAGGCATCGCGATCGGCGAATTGCCGACGCATCGCATTGAGGATGTTGTTGTACGTCCCGATGGTTTTGCCAACCACCAGGGCTTTGGCATCTTCCAGGGTCTGGCGAATGCGTTCGCCGCCGGGAACCTCACCGACGCCGGTCCTGCCCGCATTGTCCTTCAGGATCAGGATGTTGCGCGTGAAGAAAGGGGCATGCGCGCCGCTGAGATTCAGCAGCATGCTGTCATGGCCAGCCACCGGAATCACTGACATTTCCGTGACGATCGGGGCTGCGGATTGGTTACTCACGAATGGATCTCCGTCGCTTGTAGCAGTGCCTGCGTGTAGCCCAGGCAGAATGAAAAGAATCGTTCGCGGCCCGGATCCACGTCCGAGAGAGGCACATGATCAGGACAGAGGATTCCGTCATATCCGACCTCTCGATAGGCGCGAATGCATTTCAGCATGTCGACCGAACCCTCATCCGGCAGAGCCTCCCGGAAATCGAGATAGCCGCCTTTGATGTTGCGGAAATGGACCATGAAGATGCGATTGGTGCCGCTGTTGGGACCGAATGCCCGGATCGCCTCCAGGACCGCTTCGGTGGGATGGGCCGACATTTCCGCCACGGTTCCCTGGCAGAAATTGAATCCGTGGGATTTGCTTCCCGGGGCCAGATCGATGAACCGGCGCATCCCGTCGAGAGACCCGAGCACATGATGGACGCCGTTCATTCCGCCCGGGGGATAGGCCGGGTCATGCGGATGACAGGCGAGGCGCACACCGGCTTTCTCGGCGGTGGGCAGCGTCGCCGCGACGAGATATTCGATGGCTTGCCAGCCTTGCGCCGCGGTGACGCCGCCCGTCTCTGTCGCCATCACCTGGCCGCAGGTTTCAGGCGTGTCCGGCGCGCCCACCGGCGCCGTCGCGCCCTTTGTCCCATCCTCGGGCAGGACGACGCCCCAATAGGAAAAGCGTGCGTCGGCCTCGGGGTGGTAGTCGGCGGCGCGGAAGGCGCTGCATTTCATGCCGCCACGGCCGTCGACCACGCCGGTCCGCGTGATGCCAACCATGGCCACCGTGTATTTCAGCGTGGTCACCCCGCCATCGGCGGCGGCCCGGATGTCTTTTCGCAAACGCTCGGCCGTGGCGGCGGCCCGTTCCGGCTGGCGCAGACAATCGAGCAGAATGGAACCGACATCCAGGGCCATGACCTCCAATCGAAGACCGAAACCTTCGACCCATTGGCGCAACCTGGCGATCTTCCGCGGATCCCAGGCGCCATCCGGGCCCTGGATGGCGCTATTGGGCCGGGTGTCGATGACGATGCCCGCGACACCGAGCTGGGCCGACAGGCGCATCCGCGCTTCGGTGGGGCTGATCAACTGTTCGCCGAGATACATCGACCTCTCCTTGACATCCTAACGCTGTAAACCGGTGCGAGCCGCTTCAGACCTTGAGCTCCAGGCGTTTGATGTCACCGACGATGACCAGATAGCTGATGATGGCCAGCACGGCGTTGGCGCCGACAAAAACAAGCGCGCCATTGAAGGACCCTGTCGCCTGGATGATGAAGCCGATGACAATCGGCGTGGAAATCGATGACAGATTACCGCACATGTTAAAGACACCGCCGGTCAGGCCGGTAATCTGTTTGGGTGCGGTGTCAGACATGACGGCCCAGCCAAGAGCCCCGACGCCTTTGCCGAAGAAAGCCAGAGCCATCAAGGCGACGACCAGCCACTCCCGATCCGTGTAATTGCAGGCGACCATGATCAAAGCGCAGCTCATGCCGAGCACGATCGGGGTTTTACGGGCGACCGACAGCGAATAACCCCGGCGCAGAAGGAAATCCGAAAAGAGGCCGCCGAGGATGCCACCGGTGAAACCGCAAATGGCCGGAAGGGAGGCGACGAAGCCCGCCTTGAGAATTGACATGCCGCGGGCTTGAACCAGATAGATCGGAAACCAGGAGATGAAGAAATAGGTCAGCGCATTGATGCAGAATTGCCCAATGAAAATGCCAACCATCATGCGACTGGAGAAGAGTTGACGGACATAGTCCCATTTGGCGCCGCTCCCCGCTGAGTCCGGCTTTTTCTGGTCCAGATCGACCAGCCCGCCGCCAGCGGCGATGTAGTCCACCTCGGCGCGGTTGACCAGAGGATGCTTTGCCGGACTGTGCAGGTTTCTGATCATGAATACGGTCAGGACGAAACCGATACATCCCATCGTGCGAAACACCCAGGCCCAACCGAAGTTGTAGGCGATCCAACCCATCAGCGGCGCAAACATGACCGTGGCGAAATATTGAGCCGCATTGAAAATCGCGGATGCCGTGCCCCGCTCATCTCCCGGGAACCAGGCGGCAACAACACGGCTGTTGGCTGGAAATGATGGCGATTCCGCCAGCCCGACCATGAAAAGCATACCAAACAGGGCCGAGAGTATCATCGTCGCGGGGAGAAACCCGACGAATCCCTGGCCAAAGGTGAACAATGACCACAGGAAAATACTGGCGGCGTAGACATTTTTCGAGCCAAACCGGTCGAGCAACCAGCCTCCCGGCAGTTGGCCGATGACATAAGCCCAGCCAAAGCCCGAAAGGACAAACCCCAGTTGGGACGGACTTAAGCCAAATTCTTTCGTCAGAAGCGGACCGGTAATGCCCATCGCAGAGCGATCAGCGTAGTTTATGGACGTAATAATGAACAGCAATATGATGATGTAGTAGCGAAAGTGGGTTGGCTTTTCTCCTACGACACTCGTACTGGCAACCATGACTTAATCCTTTGCAAAGGCAATCCAAGTCGACGTTGCAATCTTCATTGCATCTCCCTATCTGGGTAGCGCAGGTTCGCGAAATGTTCTAGGCGCTAGGCTCGCCTTGGAGTAGAATCTGTCTGTTGCTGATGGGGTGAAGCGATGGCCGGACTTCTCGATTTTGTTGCCAAATTCAGCACGGAAGACGTG
>JARLIO010000052.1 GCA_031291675.1 Azospirillaceae bacterium | reverse complement strand
TAGATTGCGCCGCCGTCAGTTATCGGGATGCGCCAGATCACGTCGCCCTCGCGCCGGCGGTTGTCGCGGGCATGGAATTTGGCGTTGACCCGCTCCATGCGGCCGAAATCCGGCCCGGCCGACAGGGCCGCAGGCACGAAGTCCCGCAACAACTGCTCCACCATCAAGGGATGGCTGAACAGGCGGTGATAAAGCCCGTCGTGTTCAGACATGATCACCCTTGGGCGGGACGACGGCCCTTCAGGGACGGTTCCTCGCCGTGGCCGGTTCGGATAGACGGTTGCCGGTCTGCTGTCGGTGCCGGCTTGGGGTCAGGTACCGGCGACTCGCTGGCGCAACGCCTGGAGGAGGCTCTCAATGTTGCCGCCGCCACGCTGGATCACGGACGAGAATTCCGACCGCTGGGTGACGCTCATGCTGACGCCTTCGACGGCGACATCAATGATCTTGAATTGGCCACTCTCATTGCGCACGCGCCAGTCAACCTTCAAGGCCGGACCGTCGGGACGGATCAAATTCGAGGTGACGATTTGATCGGCGTTGCCCTCGGGATGGCTTCCCAGGATCTTGAAGTTCTTCTCGACGCTCAGATCTTTTCCGGCATAAGTTGAAAATCTATCGGCATAAACGCCGGCAATCAGCTTCGTGAAGAGATCGATATATTCCTGCTGCTGCTGGGGTGTCGCCTGTCGCCAATATTGTCCAAGGACAAAGCGTCCGATCAGGGGAACGTCGAATCCCTCACTCAGCATTTGCTGGAATTTTGCAGCGGTCGCGCCTTTCGTGATCTGAGGCCGGGTCAGAACGTCGATCGCCCGTCGTCCGAGGTCCTCGATGAACCCGGACGCATCGTCGGCGACGGCCACGACCGGCCGTGGCGTTGCGGCGGAATGAAGAAGGACGGGCGCCGCGTAAGTCGGGGGCGCCAAGACTGCCCATGCGGTAACGGCAAGCGGGATGACGGAGAATCGACGCAGAGTCATGTCAGTCTCGAAAAGTTGCTCATCACGGTCCGGCACGATGGAGCGTTGCCAGAAGACATGGGGATGCACGGTGGCATAAGGCAAGATCGGTAACACCTGGGAACCGACGTGGCTATCGCTAACATGGGGTGGTGGTGACCGCAGTGCGAGGCATGATTCGGACTCATCTGGCAATCGCGCCACAGAATGCGCGGGTTCGATGCCGAACGCGGTGAAAGTTCTTCTCTATTCATAAGGATATCTTTATATATAGATTATGCGATGGTGGAATGGTGGTGGACGATCATGGATTTCCTGCTCTCGGCGCTCAAGGCGGCAGCGGAACCGACCCGGTTGCGGTTGCTCGCGCTCTGTGGTCGGGGGGAATTGACAGTCAGCGATCTGGTTCAGATCCTCGGTCAAAGCCAGCCACGGATCTCCCGTCATCTCAAATTACTGTGCGATGCCGGCCTGCTGGACCGATTTCCGGAGGGGACCTGGGCGTTTTATCGGCTGGCGGAGCGTGGACGCTGCGCCAGCCTCGCGCGCACCCTGATTGCCGCGATTCCGCCCGATGATCTGCAGATCATCCGCGACAGCGAGCGTGAGGAGGCGATCAAACGCCAGCGCGCCGAGGCGGCTGCCGCCTATTTTCGCCTCAGCGCCAGTCGTTGGCACGAGATCCGCCGCCTTCATGTCCCCGAGCCGGAGGTTGAGGCGGTGCTGCTCCGTCTGGTCGATGATCGGCCCCTCTCCGACCTGCTTGACATTGGTACCGGTACGGGCCGGATGCTCGAACTGTTCGGGCCGCGCGTTCGCCACGGCCTGGGTCTCGACCAGTCGCGCGAGATGCTGGCGATCGCGCGCGCCAATCTGGAGCAGGCGGGATTGCGCCATTGCCAGGTGCGTCAGGCCGACATGTACCAATTGCCACTGGATGCGGAGACGTTCGATCTGGTGTTGATCCATCAGGTGCTGCATTTCGCCGAGTCACCGGCGGTCGTGATCGCGGAGGCCGCTCGCGTGCTGCGCCCCGGCGGCCTTCTTCTTGTTGCCGACTTTGCGCGTCACGACCTGGAGACATTGCGGGTCGAGCACGCGCATCGCCGGCTTGGCTTCGCCGACGAGGAGGTTGCCGGATGGTGTCATCAGGCCGGTCTCCGTGTCGACCCCGTGGTTCATTTGCCGGGTACGCCGCTGACGGTGACGGTCTGGCCGGCACTTCGTAGCGGTGCCATTGCTGTGACAACGCCTGCTGTTCCAACCCTCGCCCTGACGGGAGCCGCCTGATGACCGCCGCCACGGAGATGAACGTCCCCATGCCCCCCTCCGTCAAACCGGAGCCGGCAGGCCTGACGGTCAGTTTCGAATTTTTTCCGCCCAAGACCGAGAAAATGGAGCAGAGCCTGTGGCAGGCGGTGCGTCGCCTGGCCCCCTTGGCACCGGCCTTCGTTTCGGTCACCTACGGTGCCGGGGGGACAACGCGGGAACGGACACACGCCACCGTGACCCGGCTGCAGGCGGAAACCGGTCTGGTCGCGGCGGCCCATCTGACCTGCGTCGGGGCGCCCCGGGCCGAAATCAACCGGATCGCGCTTGCTTATTGGCAGGCCGGGATTCGCCACATCGTGGCCTTGCGCGGCGATCCCATCGTCGGCGCGCTGGCCGATGACGCCCTCGCACCGCGGGACGGATATCGCTACGCCGCCGAACTGGTTGCGGGATTGGGGCAGGTCGCGCCCTTTGAGATCAGCGTTGCCGCCTATCCCGAGGTTCATCCGGAGGCCCGTTCGGCGGCGGATGACCTGGACAACCTCAAGCGCAAGATCGACGCCGGCGCCACGCGGGCCATCACGCAATTCTTCTTCGACACCGAGGCGTTCATTCGCTTTGTCGATCGCGCCCGGTCCGCCGGAATCGCGGTGCCGATCGTTCCTGGAATTCTGCCGATCACCAATTTCAGCAAGACCGTCGAATTCGCTGGCCGCTGCGGCGCCCGGGTTCCCGGCTGGATGGCCGAGTTGTTCGACGGCTTGGACGGGGATCCGGAGACGCGCCAACTGGTGGCCGCCAATGTCGCTGTCGAGCAATGCCGCAAACTGATTGAGCTCGGGTTCCGTGAATTTCACTTCTATACGTTGAACCGGGCGGAGCTGACCTTTGCGATATGCCACATGCTGGGCCTTCGGGCCAAGCCGGCGTTATCACTGCCTTGAGCGGTGTATGCCCTGAGTCGTTGTTGTTCCCACCACCGATCCCGCTGCCCTGTTTTTCCGAGGTGACACCGTGGCCCATCTGCTCGATATCCTGACGCAACGTGTTCTGCTCTGTGACGGGGGCATGGGCAGCCGCGTCCAGGCGCTCGATCTCGATGTCGAACGTGACTATTGGGGACGGGAAAATTGCACTGATGTCCTGGTCCTGTCGCGTCCCGATCTGGTCCGGGAAATCCACCGTGGCTATTTCCAGGCCGGCGCCGACATGGTGGAAACCAACAGTTTTGGGGCGTCGCCGATAACGCTGGGCGAGTTCGATCTGGGCGAACGGGCATTCGAAATCAATCAGCGGGCCGCCGAGATCGCGCGTGAGGCCGCCGAGGGGCTCGCCGCGGACGGGCGCGATCGTTTCGTTCTGGGCTCGGTGGGGCCGGGAACCCGGTTGCCGACCCTCGGGCACATCGACTACCCGACCCTGGAGGCCGCCTATACCACCCAATGTGGCGGTTTGATCGCGGGCGGTGCCGACGCCATCCTGATCGAGACCTGCCAGGACACGTTGCAGATCAAGGCGGCGGTGAACGGCGGCAAGGCGGCGCGCGCGGCGGCCGGGACCGATACGCCGATTTTCGTCCAGGTCACGGTGGAGACCACCGGCACGCTCCTGGTCGGGCCGGACATTGCCGCGGCCGCGACCGTGATCCAGGCGCTCGGTGTTCCTCTGATGGGCTTGAACTG
The DNA here is from genome assembly GCA_031291675.1 of Azospirillaceae bacterium. Taxonomy (GTDB): domain Bacteria; phylum Pseudomonadota; class Alphaproteobacteria; order Azospirillales; family Azospirillaceae; genus JARLIO01. The sequence goes on along the minus strand of JARLIO010000052.1, from coordinate 94,102 downwards.
CGCCACGGGCCCCCAGGAAATGGCCGAGCATGTCAAATGGCTCTCCGACAATTGGCCCGGGCTGATTTCGGTGCAGCCCAACGCCGGCTTGCCGGAACTGGTCGACGGCAGTGCCCGCTACCCGCTGGCAGCCGATCAGTTGGCCCAATGGGTTGAACGTTTCCTGCGTGAAGACGGCGTCAATCTGGTTGGTGGCTGCTGCGGCACCAATATCGAGCATATCGCCGCGCTCGATGCGATGCTGCGGCGGCATGCCGACAGTGGCATCCGGCCTCGCGTGAAATCGCGGACCGTCCATTGGGTTCCGGCGGTGGCGTCGCTCTATGGCCAGGTGCCGTTGCGCCAGGAGAATGCCTATCTGTCGATCGGCGAACGTTGCAACGCCAATGGCAGCAAGCGGTGGCGCGAGTTGCAGGAGCGTCACGACTGGGACGGCTGCGTCGACATGGCGCGCGAACAGGTCCGCGAAGGGTCGCACTGCCTCGATCTGTGTACCGCGTTTGTCGGTCGCGACGAGGTCGCGGAGATGAACGAGGTCGTGACCCGGTTCGTCGGTGCGGTCAACGCGCCGCTGGTGATTGATTCGACCGAGCTGACGGTTCTGGAGCAGGCCTTGCAGCGTTACGGCGGCAAGGCGATCCTGAATTCGATCAATTTCGAGGATGGCGAGACGCCGGCGCGCCAGCGTCTGGAACTGGCGCGCAAGTTCGGTTGTGCGGTGATCGCGCTGACCATCGATGAGCAAGGCATGGCGAAGACACCGGAGCGCAAGCTTGCGGTGGCGCGGCGACTTTATGATCTCGCGGTCAACGAGTATGGGCTGGCGCCCGCCGACCTGCTGTTTGATCCGCTGACCTTCACGATCGCCACCGGCAACGAGGATGATCGCAAGCTGGCCCTGTGGACCCTGGAGGGGATCGAGGCGATCCGGCGCGAGATGCCCGATTGTCAGGTGATCCTGGGCCTGTCCAACGTGTCGTTCGGTCTCAATCCGGCGGCGCGCCACGTCCTGAATTCGGTTTTTCTCGAGCATGCGGTGCGCCGGGGCATGACCGGCGCGATCGTCCATGTCTCCAAGATCATGCCGCTGCACAAGATCGAAGCCGAAGATGTCCAGATCGCCGAGGATCTGATCTGGGACCGTCGCCGCGACGGCTATGATCCGTTGCATGTGTTCATGGGGCTGTTCAGCGGCCGACAGGCCACGAAAACGGCGGACCGGGTCCGTCCGGAACGGGTCGAGGACCGGCTGAAGCTGCGCATCGTCGACGGCGACCGCAAGGGGTTGGACGAGGATCTGGCCGAGGCGCTGACGCAGTTCCCGCCGCTCGACATCATCAACAAGATCCTGCTTGACGGCATGAAGGTCGTCGGCGAGCTGTTCGGTTCCGGCAAGATGCAGTTACCGTTCGTGCTCCAGTCCGCGGAAACCATGAAGGCCGCGGTCGCCTTTCTGGAACCTCACATGGAACGGGCCGAGGGCCAGCAGAAGGGCACGATCGTGCTCGCGACGGTCAAGGGCGATGTCCATGATATCGGCAAGAATCTGGTCGACATCATCCTGACCAACAATGGCTACCGGGTTGTCAATCTGGGCATCAAACAGCCGATCGGGCCGATCCTCGCCGCGGCGCGGGAGCACAAGGCCGATGCGATCGGCATGTCGGGCCTGCTGGTCAAGTCGACCGTGGTGATGAAGGAAAATCTGGCTGAGTTGTCGCGATCCGGGATCGATATCCCGGTCCTGCTGGGTGGTGCCGCGCTGACCCGGGCCTTTGTCGAGGAGGATTGCGTCCAGGCCTATGATTCCGGACGCGTCGCCTATGCCCGGGACGCTTTCGATGGATTGGCCTTGATGGACCGGGTTGTCGAGGGGCAGTTCGACACGTTCACGGCGGCGTTGCAGGCCAAGCGCAGCGGTCGCGCCGCCAATACCAAGCGGCGCATCGGCCAGGCGACCGAGGCTGCCAGCGGGCCGCTTGATCTTGCGGCGATCCGTGCCCGTCGGGCGCGCCTGGGCCAGGGTGTCGCGGTTCCTGTTCCGCCCTTCTGGGGTGCCCGGGTGCTGGATCAGGTCAAGGTGCCGGCGCTGGTCCCCTTTCTGAATGAGCGGATGCTCTATCAGCTGCAATGGGGCTTTCGCAAGGAAGGCCGGACGCTCGACGAATTCCGGGAATGGGCCAGGATCGAACTGCGTCCGATCCTGAAGCGGATGTTGGCCCTGGACGCCGCCGAGAGCATCCTGGCGCCGCGGGCGGTCTATGGTTTCTGGCCCTGTGCGGCCGAGGGCAATGATCTGGTGTTGTTCAGTCCGGAGACCCGATCGGAGGTCGCGCGTTTCACCCTGCCGCGCCAGGCCCGTGACGATGGCGAGTGCGTTGCCGACTTCTTCCGCGATATCGATGGCCCCGAGCGCGATGTCATCGGGCTGCAGGTCGTGACGATGGGGTCCAAGGCCTCGGACGTCGCGCGGGACTGGTTTGCCGAGAATCGCTACCAGGATTATCTCTATCTCCATGGCCTGTCGGTCGAGATGACAGAGGCCCTGGCGGAATTCGTCCATACCCGGATCCGCGCCGAGCTGGGCTTCGGCCAGGATGACGATCGCGACATCGACAAGCTGTTGCAGCAGGGTTACCGCGGCAGCCGCTACAGCTTTGGCTATCCGGCGTGCCCGCGGCTGGAGGATCAGGCACCGCTCCTGCGCCTGTTGGGGGCGGAACGGATCGGGGTTGAGCTGTCGGATGAATCCCAGCTTCATCCTGAACAAAGCACTTCGGCGATCGTGGTGCACCACCCGCGCGCCAAATATTTCTCGGTGTGAAGCGGGCAGCAACGGCCGGCTATCGGATTCGCCGACGATCCGGCTTGTCGGTGATCAGCCGCTTTCCCGCCGGCACGGGTGCCACGGTGCCGGCGGGGGCCGGCACCTCGCGCCATTCGCCCGGGGCGAGGCCCTCGAGCGTCCAATCGCCGATCGCCCAGCGGATCAGCCGCAATGTTGGGAAACCGATGGCCGCCGTCATGCGCCGGACTTGGCGATTGCGCCCCTCGCGCAGCACCAGCTCGATCCAGCCGGTCGGGATCGCCGCCCGGAAACGGATCGGGGGATCGCGCGGCCACAGGCCCGGTGGTTCCTCGATCAGGCGCGCGCCGGCCGGCCGCGTCGGGCCATCTTTCAGCACCAGTCCCTGGCGCAGCGGCGCCAGGGCGGCGTCGCTCGGACACCCTTCGACCTGTGCCCAATAGGTCTTGGCCGCCTTGTGGCGCGGATCGGCGATCCGGTGCTGCAGCGCGCCGTCATCGGTCAGCAGCAGCAGGCCTTCGCTGTCGCGGTCGAGGCGACCCGCCGCGACGACATCGGGCAGTGGGATGAAGTTGGCCAGCGTCACCCGTCCGTGCTCCCGGTCGGTGAACTGGGACAGCACGTCGAACGGCTTGTTGAACAGAATCAGACGGGGCACCGGTCGCCGTCGCGATCATTCAATGCTGATCGCGGGCCCCTGCTGCGGGCCGGCGGCGACCTGATCCCAGATCCGCGCGGCAATGGCGCGGTAGGCCTGGGCGTGCGCACTGTCCGGCTGGCTGACCGTGATCGGCTGGCCGGAGTCGGAGGTTTCGCGGATCGCGATGTCGAGCGGAATTTCACCCAGGAAGGTCGTGCCCAGCGCTTCGGCTTCGTGGCGGGCGCCGCCATGGCTGAAGATGTCGCTGCGTTCGCCGCAATGGGGACACAGGAAGTAACTCATATTCTCGATGATACCCAGCACCGGCACGTCGACACGGCGGAACATGTTGAGGCCCTTGCGCGCATCAAGCAAGGCGATGTCCTGGGGCGTCGAAACGATCACGGCACCGGCGAGCGGGACTTGCTGGGACATCGTCAACTGGGCGTCGCCGGTTCCCGGGGGCATGTCCACCACCAGAATGTCCAGCTCGCCCCAGGCGACATCGCGCAGCATCTGCTGCAGCGCGCTCATCACCATCGGGCCGCGCCAGATCATCGGCGTGTCCTCGGCGACCATGAAGCCGATGCTCATGACCTTGACGCCAAACCGTTCCATCGGTTGCAACGTCTTGCCGTCATAGGAGGTCGGCTTGCCGCTGATCCCCATCATGCGCGGTTGCGACGGCCCGTAGATGTCGGCATCAAGCAGACCGACCCGCAGGCCATTGGCGGTCATCGCCAGGGCCAGGTTGGTGGCGGTCGTCGACTTGCCGACACCGCCCTTGCCCGAGGCGATCGCGACGATCGCCCGGATGCCGGGAAGCTCGATCCGGGCCGAAGCGCGCGGCGCCGCGGCACCGGCGCTGGCCTGGGCCGTGGTTGCGGCGACGCCGGTCCGGTGTGCGGTCAGGATGGCCGTGGCCGAGGTGACGCCGGGCAGGCCGAGAACGGCCTTCTCCGCGGCGTGACGCAGCGGTTCGAGCTGCGCGCCGCGCGCCGGATCAACCTCGATCGTGAACGTGACGTTCGTTCCCTTGACGGCGAGGCCCGAAACCATCTTTAACGTGACGATATCCGCCTTGCGGTCGGGGTCCGGAACGGTCCGCAGGGCCGCCAAGATCTGATTTTCGGTGATCTGTGTCATCGCTGGAAACTCCGGACCCTGTCGATAAGAGCGGATATGCTGCCCGCCGCTACCGAAACCACTATATTGGTACTATAAGGCCGGGAGAGGCCGACGCAAGGCCCCGAATTTCGGCGGGACCGGGACGATAAGGAAGGATGCAGATGCCTTGGAGCAATCAGGGGGGCGGCGGCGGTGGACCGTGGGGGTCGCCACCCAACAACGGCGGTGGTCCCAATCCATGGGGTCGCCCCGGTGGCGGTGGTGGCCCGCAGGCTCCGGATCTGGAGGAGCTGCTGCGCCGTGGTCAGGAGCGGTTCAAGCGCCTGTTGCCGGGCGGGATGGGCAGTGGTCGGGGCTTCGCTGTCGTCGGTGCCGCCCTGGTGGTCATCTGGCTGGCGAGCGGCTTCTATCGGGTTCAGGCCGATGAGCAGGGTGTCGTCCTTCGTTTCGGCCAATGGATCCGCACCGAGCAGCCCGGCTTGCGCTATCATCTTCCGCTGCCGATCGAATCGGTTCTGACGCCGAAGGTGACGCGCGTCAGCCGGATCGAAATCGGCTTCCGGTCCGGGGGCGAAAACGCCCGGGGCGTCTCGGGTCGCGAGATGCCCGACGAAAGCATGATGCTGACCGGCGATGAGAACATCATCGATATCCAGTTCACGGTTCTGTGGGCAATCAAGGACGCCGGACAGTTCCTGTTCAAGATCCGTGACCCGGAAATGACGGTCAAGAAAGCCGCCGAAAGCGCGATGCGCGAGGTCATCGGACGCACCGAGATCCAGCCGGCCCTGACCGAGGCCCGTCAGGACATCGAAAACAGCACCCGGCAGTTGCTGCAGCAGATCCTGGACCAATACCAGGCCGGCGTTGAGATCACCCAGGTCCAGTTGCAGAAGGTCGATCCGCCGGCAGCGGTGATCGATGCCTTCAACGATGTGCAACGGGCTCGCGCCGATCGCGAGCGGGTGCGCAATGAGGCCGAGGCCTATCGCAACAACATCATTCCCGTGGCCCGCGGTGAGGTCGAACGGCTGATTCAGGAGGCTTCGGCCTATCGCGAACAGGTCGTCAGCCTGGCCCAGGGTGATGCTCAGCGCTACAAGTCGGTCTATTCCGCTTATACCCAGGCCAAGGACGTGACCACGCGGCGCCTGTATCTTGAAACCATGGAGGGGATTCTGCGCAATACCCCCAAGGTCGTCATCGACAGCAAAGCGGGGCAGGGCGTCGTACCCTATCTGCCGTTGTCGGATCTGATGCGCACATTGCCGGCGCCGACCCCCGGATCCACGTCCGCGTCAGCGGCCAAGGGGGCGGTCGCATCGGGCGCGGCATCACCGAAGCCGGGGAGCCAGCCATGAACCGCACACGGCTCGCGACCATCGGCATCCTGATCCTGTTTGCCGTCATCGTCGCCTCCAGCAGCCTGTTCACCGTCTATCAGACCGGTCAGGCGCTGGTGCTGCAATTTGGTGAACCGATCCGGGTGATCACCCAACCGGGATTGAAGCTCAAGATTCCGTTCATCCAGGATGTCGTCCAGTATGACAACCGGGTGCTCGACGTCGATCCTCCCGCCGAACAGCTGATCCTGGCGGATCAGAAACGGCTGGATGTCGATTGTTTTGCCCGCTACCGCATCGTCGATCCGCTGCGCTTTTATCAGAGCGTTGGCACCGAGGCGGTGCTGGAGCAGCGTCTCAACACCATCGTGGTGTCCTCGCTGCGCCGCGTCCTGGGCAGCGTGACCGTGCAAGCGGTGTTGTCGCGGGAACGCGACAAGGTGATGGCGCAGATCAAACAGCAGGTCAACGATGAGGCGACCCGCTTTGGCATTGTCATCGTCGATGTGCGCATCCGCCAGGCCGACCTTCCCGAAGAGACCAGCCAGGCGATCTTTGCCCGGATGCGCTCGGAACGGGAGCGGGAAGCCGCCGAATTCCGGGCCCAGGGCCAGGAACAGGCCCAGCAGATCCGCGCCCGCGCCGAACGGGAACGCACGGTGATCCTGGCCGAGGCGCAACGCGACGCGCAGATCCTGCGCGGCGAGGGCGATAATCAGGCCTCGCGCATCATCTCTGATGCAACAGCCGGAGATCCGCAGTTCTACGCCTTCTACCGGACACTTCAGGCCTATCGGGAATCGTTTCCGCGGGACACGACCACGATGGTTCTGACGCCGACGGGCGAGTTCTTCCGGTACTTTGCCGACCTGTCGACGGCGCCGGGAATTGGGGCGGCGCCGGCACTGCCGGCGCCCGGCGTCGGCGATGCGGGCTCCAAGCCTGATCCGGTCAGCACGCCAACTGTGGACAAACCCGTCGGGGACAAGCCGGCGGCGGACTAGCGTTGCGACACGAACGGGCCGTACCCGGTCCGTTCGGCCGTAACGCCAGGTTATTCTTTGGTTTTGTGTTCCGGCTCCGACACGTTGGCGGGTACCAGGCGTCTGCGCCGGAACACGAGACCGCAGGGCGGATGGGCCGGATGGCACGACCCGCGAATCGACGGCAGGCCGAATTGCTGAGGATCTGCGGTCGGCTATCGCTTGCCAGCGGTTCCATCCTATTCTAATCAGAACGGGGACAAGCCGGGTCGTCGGTGACAAGCGGTTGCTGCCGCGGCGCCACCGCCGATTCGGAATAATGGGAACCCGGAACGTTCGGTGTCCGGATGCATCGGCCCGCCGGGGCCGGGATTAGACAGCCGGGTTCGCGCGACCCGGGTCCCGGCGGTGGCCGGGATTTTCGAGTGTCCGCACGGGCGCCCGCGCGCCGATCGACGCAACAGCGGCGTCGCGTTTGAACGCGGCTTTTCCGGGCGCCTCCGGATCAGCGAATAAGGAGACGACTTCTCGTGACCATGTTTGCCCGCAGCCTTGTCAATCGTCCGGCACCGGCCGCGAGGCCGCCTCGTTCGCCTCGATGGCACCTTGTCGCGGTGTTGGCGGCTGCATTGCTGGGTTCTACGGCCGTCCCGATGGCGGCGGCCGTGGCTGCCGAAATGACGCGAGATGTGTCCCATGGCTTCGCCGATCTGGCGGAAAAACTCCTGCCGGCGGTCGTCAACATTTCGACGACACAAACGATCGCTGCCAAGCCCGGCGCGCCCAAGACCGGCCCCGAGACGCCCCAGCTGCCCCCCGGCTCGCCGTTCGAAGATTTCTTCAAGGATTTCTTCGATCATCAGGATGGCCGCGGCGACGCGCCGCCGCGCCGGGCCACCTCGCTGGGATCCGGGTTCATCGTCGATCCGGACGGCTATGTCGTTACCAACAACCATGTGATCCAGGATGCCGATGAGATCATGGTGGTTCTGCATGACGATACCAACCTGAAGGCCGAGGTGGTCGGCCGCGATACCAAAACCGACATCGCGCTTTTGAAAGTCAAGTCGGACAAACCCCTGACCGCGGTTCCGTTTGGCAACAGCGATACCATGCGAGTCGGCGATTGGGTGTTGGCGATCGGCAATCCGTTCGGCCTGGGCGGGACGGTGACGTCGGGGATCATTTCGGCGCGGGCGCGCGATATCAATGCGGGGCCCTATGACGATTTCCTGCAGACCGATGCCTCGATCAATCGTGGCAATTCCGGCGGGCCGATGTTCAACCTGAATGGCGAGGTGATTGGCATCAACACCGCGATCTTCTCGCCCTCCGGTGGTTCGGTCGGGATCGGTTTTGCCATTCCTTCCGCCCTGGCCAAGCCGGTTGTCGAGCAGTTGCGGAAGTATGGCCACACGCGCCGCGGCTGGCTGGGTGTCAAGATTCAAGGTGTTACCCCCGAAATTGCCGATACCCTGCGTCTGGCCAAGGCCAGCGGCGCCCTGGTCGCCAGCGTGACCGCCAAAGGACCCGCGGTCGATGCCGGGATCCAGGCCGGCGACGTCATTCTGACCTTCGACGGCAAGGATGTGACGGACATGCGCCGGTTGCCACGCATCGTCGCCGAGACCGAGATCGGGCGGGCGGTTCCGGTGACGGTGTGGCGCAAGGGTCAGCCGATTGACCTCAGCGTCAAGGTCGGGGAACTGGAGGCCGCAGAGCAATCGGGTCTGGTCAGTGCCGGCGGCGATGAAACACCGGCCCCGGCCCCGGCCCAGACGATCAGCGTTCTCGGTTTGAAGCTGTCGAGCCTCACGACCGAGCTGCGCAAACAGTACAATCTCAACGAGGCGCTCAATGGTGTCGTCATCACCGAGGTTGCCAGCACCGGTCCCGCCTCGGAAAAGGGGCTGCGCCCCGGCGACGTGATTGTCGAAGTCGCTCAGGAGGACGTCACCAAGCCGGGCGACGTCGTCGATAAGATCAACAAGGCCAAGGATGACGGGCGCAAATCGGTTTTGCTGCTGGTTGATCGCCAGGGTGACCTGCGTTTCGTCGCCTTGGCGATCGCCCAGGGCTAAGGGCCGCCGGTTGGGAAAAGGAGGCGCCTCGGCCCGCGGATCGCGGCCGTGGCGCCACGGCCCTAATGGATAACGCGCTTGATTCGCGTCATCTCGTCCTTCAAGCGCAATTTCTCGCGTTTCAGCCGCGAGAGGACGACGCAATCGGGCGCCGGGCCTTGGCTCTCCAGTTTCAATTGGCTATCAAGTGTCGCATGCTTGGTCCGCAGGGATTCCAGCCGCTCCGCAAAGGACATTCGGTGCTCCATCTGTTTGATGTGGCAACATAAGTTCCGAATTTCTCTCGATATATTAATGTTATTACGTCGTCACCAGAGAGTCAAGAACGGGAATTCGGGCCGTTGCTTGCTGCGGGAATAATAGCGGGTGTCATGGCAAAACCATCGCGATTGATCGTTGGTATCAGCGGCGCCTCCGGCGCCATCTACGGCATCCGGACTCTCGAAATTCTTCGCGAATTGGGGATCGAGAGCCATCTGGTGATGAGCCGTGCCGCTGAAATGACAATCGCGGCGGAGACGATATTGAAACCTGCGGATGTTCGCGCGCTGGCTGACGTGAATTACCCGGTGCAGGATGTCGGTGCCGCGATTTCCAGCGGCAGTTTCCCGACGCTGGGGATGATTGTCGCCCCGTGCTCGATCCGGACCCTGAGCGAGATCGCAACCGGAATCACGGCCAGCCTGTTGACGCGGGCCGCGGACGTTGTCTTGAAAGAGCGTCGGCGCCTGGTCCTGATGGTTCGTGAGACGCCACTGCATCTTGGCCACTTGCGCACCATGGTCGCGGTGACCGAGCTGGGTGCGATCGTCAGCCCGCCGGTTCCGGCCTTTTACACTAGGCCCCGGAACCTCGACGATATCGTCGACCATAGCGTCGGGCGCGTGCTCGACCTGTTCGGGCTCGATTGTGGCCGGGTCCGCCGTTGGAAGGAGGATGTTCCGGCCCGGGATACCGCATCGCCCGGTGATTCCGAGATCTGATACCGGCCGCCGCGTGTTTAACCCCTCGCCGCTGCCCCGGGGGGCGGGGATAGCGCGCGCGGTTTGGGGCGAGCGAACCTCGTCGTATAGCCCCCGGGTCCTGTGCTGCGGGGGCGTCAGTCGCCGAGGCAGATGCCCAGGCCGCGGGCGGTGCGGGCCAGAGCACCGTCAAGCTCGACCGCCTGATAGCGGGCGATCGCGTCCTCGATCGGGACGTCGATCACTTCGCGGTTCGACCAGGCCACCATACGATCGAACTTGCCCTCGGCGATCAGGTCGACCGCGTGGACGCCGAAGGCCGAGGCAATCAACCGGTCCCGCGGGCTGGGCATGCTGCCGCGTTGCACATGGCCCAGGACGGTGACCCGGGTTTCGGCACCGGTCGCCGCGGCAATCTGCTGGCTGATGTAATGGCCGATGCCGCCGAACCGCGTCTCCCCACCCTGATACACCATCTGGATTTCCTTGCCGTCGGCGGTGCGAACCGCCTCGGACACCACGACCAGGGCAAAATTACGGCCCTGGCTGCGGACCTCGCGGATTTTCCGCGCGACCGAGTCGATATTGTAGGGGATCTCGGGGATCAGAACGACGTCGGCGCCGCCGGCGATGCCAGCGGCCAGGGCGATGTGGCCGGCATCGCGGCCCATGACTTCCAGGACCATCACCCGGGCATGGCTGGCCGCCGTTGGCTGCAGCCGGTCCAGCGCCTCGGTGGCGACGGCAACCGCGGTGTCGTAGCCGATCGAGACCTCGGTCATGCCGATGTCATTGTCGATAGTCTTGGGCACGCCGACGAGGTTGAGGCCGCCCTGCTGGGCAATCCGGCGCAGGATGGCCATGCTGCCATCGCCGCCGATGCCGATCAGCGCATCCAGGCCGAGTTCCCGGCAACCGCCGATGATTTCCGCGGTACGGTCCTTGATGGTGCCATCGGCCATCGGGAACGCGAAGGGGTTGCCGCGATTGGTGGTTCCCAGGATGGTGCCGCCCATGCGCAACATGGTCCCGCTGACCATGCTGAGATTGAGGACCTCGTATCGGACGGGGCGAGTCAGCAACCCTGCCGTGCCCTCAAGAAGGCCAATGACCTGCCAGCCATAGGTTAACGTGGCGCGGTGAACGGCCGCCCGGATGGCCGCATTCAATCCAGCACAATCGCCGCCGCTGGTCAGAATACCAATTCTTTTTTCGCCGCCGACCATGGATCAATCACCTCAGTTAAACGCAGCCTGTTGCCATTCCCGACGATCACGGGGGGCGCGCTGCCGTTTCCGTCCATCGCCGATTCCGATCGATGGCGACCATCGACCCGCAGCCTGTCAGTCTACCTGATCGCGGCATTGTCGCAACAACACGCAGCGCCAAGCACGCAGGGCTCGGTGCCGGCGTCCGGTTTCTGCTATGATCCGCTGCACTTTACCGGCGCCGCTTCCAATCGACGATGAACGAACAGGAAATCTTGCAACAAAAACTCGCCTTGCTCCGCACCGAGCACCGCGACCTGGACGACGTGATCGCAAGACTCGCCGAGCAGGCGCCCTTCGATCAGCTCCAACTCCAGCGTTTGAAGAAACGCAAGTTGGCGCTGAAGGATCAGATTGCCCGTCTGGAAAGCCGGCTGTTGCCCGACATTATCGCCTGAACGGCGGGCCGGTTTGGCCCCGGACCGCCCGGGGCTCCGGCCGCGCGGCCGCGGGCGTTATGCCGCCGAAATCAACCGGTTGACCGGTGCGACGGCGCCCGTCGCCGGATGGATGGTGTGGCGCAATCGGATCGACAGCGGGCCGGTGGGACCGTCGAACGGCTGTTGTGCCAGCGCGTGATCGAGTCGGTGCGACAGCACCCGGGCGTCGGCGGTGGTGCCATCGGCCAGCAACACGGCGAAATGGGCCCCGGCGATCCGCCCCACAAGGTCGCTGGCCCGCGTTTCCGCCTTGAGGATCCCGGCAACCTGCACCAGGACCTGATCGCCCACGTCAAAGCCGAAGCGCCCGTTGATACCATCGATGTCTTCAACGACGACATGCAGCAAGGTGGCTTCATGGCCGTCGCGTCGTGCCGCGGCGAGCAAGGTTTCCGCCAACTTGTCGAAGGCTTCACGATTTGACATCGGGGCGGGCGCGGTGCCACGCAGCTCTTCGATCCGAGATTCCGACTGGGCCTTTTCCAGGCGCAGGCGCCGGATCTCCGCCATCAGCAGGGTGAACGCCCCCATGATTTTGGGCGTGATCTCGTGGGCCGGAACGCCGACGCAGCGGATCAGGTCGGAAACCGTACAAGCCGACTCTGCTCCAAATCCTCGCAAAAATGGCGCCGGTGTCATCGGGGCTTCTGACGTTGGCACGGCCATGACACGAACTCCAGCACGCTTCTTGACCTTCACTAGTATTAGGCGACGATCTCGCCGGGAGCCAGTCCCTTTGCCTAATTTTTGGTGAATCGGTTTCCGATTTCACCGTGATCGCGGACGTTCATGACCTTTGTTGCTTGATGATGACAATCATCGGGCAGTCGGATCGAACTTATTCGGTCCCACTATCAATCTACGACACAGCATGACAGCTGGGCAAGCCTAAGTTGATTATGTTAAAGATATACACTAATTATAATATGTTCGCGGATGCCTTGCAGCGAGCGCTCTGGCGGCTATAATTCGGCGCGCCACCTCTTTCGGTGGATTGTCAGATCGGAGACGCTTGATGCCCAGTGACGCCGCTTCGGCGGATCGTGCCGCAGCCCGGCCGCTTGTCGGCGTAATTATGGGCAGTCAGTCCGACTGGGATACCCTGTCTCACGCGGTGACGGTGCTGAACACGCTCGGGGTTGCGCTTGAAACGCGGATCATATCGGCACATCGGACCCCGCAACGCTTGTTCAGCTATGCCAGCGAGGCCGCGGCGCGCGGGCTCAAGGTGATCATCGCCGGGGCTGGCGGTGCCGCTCATCTCCCGGGGATGGCGGCCTCGCTGACCTGCCTGCCGGTGCTCGGGGTCCCGGTTGAGAGCAAGGCGCTCAAGGGGCTGGACAGCCTGCTGTCGATCGTCCAGATGCCTGGCGGCGTGCCGGTCGGCACCCTGGCCATTGGCAAGGCCGGCGCCATCAATGCCGGCCTGCTGGCGGCCTCGATTCTGGCGCTTCAGGATGAGGAACTGGCCGCGCGCCTGGCGGCCTGGCGCCAGCGTCAGACCGACAGCGTCGCTCAAGAGCCAGTATCGTGATCGCCCCCGGCGCGACGATCGGCATGCTCGGCGGCGGACAGCTCGGGCGGATGACTGCGATGGCTGCGGCGCGGCTGGGCTATCGCACCCATGTGTTTTGCCCGGAGGTCGACAGTCCCTGCGCCGCCGTTGCCGCGTATCACACATGCGCGGATTATCGCGACGCGCAGGCCTTGGCCGCGTTCGCGGCCGCTGTCGATGTTGTCACCTTGGAGTGGGAGAATATTCCGGTCGAGACGATCGGGCTGTTGTCCCGGCAGGTCCCGGTTCATCCGGGGGCCAAAGTGCTGGAAATTGCCCAGGACCGTGTCGCCGAAAAAGGCTTTATCAACGGCCAGGGCATCGCGACGGCGCCTTTCTTCGACGCCCCCGACGCGGCGGCGGCGGCGGCGGCGCTGACCCGGCTTGGGACGTCCGCGATCCTGAAATCAACACGGATGGGCTATGACGGCAAAGGCCAGGTTCGTCTCGATCCGGGGTGTGACGTCGCGGCGGCGTGGCGCGCGATGGGTTCGGACGCCGGGATCGTTGAGGGTCTGGTCGATTTTGTTGCCGAGATCTCGGTGATTGTCGCCCGGACCGAAGCGGGGCAGATGGCGAGCTATCCCCCGGTCGAGAACCGCCATCAACACCATATTCTGTCCCAGACCCTGGTGCCGGCGGCGATCACCCCGGCCCTCGCCGCGACGGCGGTTTCAATGGCCGAGCGTCTTGCCGCGGCGTTGCAGGTGGTCGGCTTGCTCGCGGTCGAGATGTTCGTGACCGGCGACGGCCGGGTGCTGGTCAATGAATTGGCGCCGCGACCGCACAATTCCGGCCATTGGACGATCGACGCCGCGGCGACCAGCCAGTTCGAGCAGTTGGTCCGGGCGGTTTGTGGTCTGCCCCTGGGCTCCGTCGCGGTCCTGGCGCCGGCCGTCATGGAAAATCTGATCGGTGATCAGGTCGATCAATGGGCGGCGATCCTGGCCGAGCCCGGCGCGCGCCTGCACCTCTACGGCAAGGCTGAAGCCCGGCCGGGGCGCAAGATGGGCCATGTCACGCGTCTGCTGCCCGGCGCCGCCGTACCGCTCTCGACCTGATCAGCGACCTCGACCCGACATGGTAGCCGCTCCCTGGGTTGATGCCCGGAGCGGTGCCGGGTCAGATCGGGCCGACCAGATCGCGATAAGCGTGCCAACTGGCATAAGCGATCACCGGCAAGGTCACCGCGAGGCCGAGGAATGCGGTGGCGATGCCGGCCATGGTCAGCAGCGTCACCAGGAGGCCCCACAACACCATCGGCACCAGATTGTCGCGGACGGACCGCAGGCTGGTGATCACGGCGGTGATCACGTCGACGTCGCGATCGAGCAGCATCGGGATCGAAACCGCGCTGGCGGCGAAGGCGACGATCGCAAAACCGGCGCCGATCACGGTTCCCGTCGCGATCAGCGTAACGCCGGGCAGGGAGAAGAACAGCTCGGTGTAAATTGCGTCGAGCGGCGCCGGGGTTCCGGCAAAGAACAGGGCAAACAACAGCAGGGCGCAGCGGATCCAGAACAGCAGGCCGATCATCAGCACGACACCGATGGCCGCGATCTGAGTGGAATGGCTGTGGAAGGCGGCAAGCGCGGTGCCGAGCGACACCGGTTCGCCCCGCTCGAGGCGGCGGCTGGTGTCATAAAGCCCGACGGCGATCACGGGGCCGACCAGCATGAAACCTGCGGCCATCGGCAGGATCAGATAACCGAGATCATAGAGCGCCAGCCCGGCGATCAGGATGAAACTGGCGATCACCAACAGGGCGCCATAGGCCAGGCTGACACCAGGGGCCCGGACGAAATCTTCCCACCCCGCGGCCAGCCACTGCCATTGCTGTCCCGGTGTGATGCGGCGGATCGGGACAGCAGCCCCGCCGTCGCCGCTGCGCTCGCCTGGCGCCATGGGGGGTGTCGTGTGATGGATCGCTTCGGTCATCGCCTCTGCCTCCCTGCCCGATCGGTGCGACGATGCGTCACGGCACCGCCGATGTGATTGGCATCATAGGCAAACAACAGGAACCAGCCGCCAACAATCTGGCAGGAACCTACTATCGTCGTAGGAATTGCGGCAGGCTGCGACACCATGCTCCGGCTGCGGATGGTGGCATCACAACCCGCCGGTGCGCGCCACAGGCGAGGGCCGGTGCCTAACTCGGATCGTCGCGCTGTTTTGCGTCGAGATCCCGTTGCCGCTTTTCAGCCTCGGCGCGCTCAAGATCCTGCTCGGCCCTGGTCCGGCCGAACTTTGTCCGGTTCACCACCGCCTCTTTGCGGCGTTGCACGCGGTCACGCTGCTTGCGGACACGATTCAGATTGATGATGTCGCCCATGGCCGTACCCTTGGCTGTGGTTGCCCCGGTCCCGCGCTGCCGGGCGATTGCGCTGCGGTGTCGTCTGCCCGCCGCCCGATTCCGATCCCGATTCCAATGCTTTGAGCGGAAAGTTTATGGCAGACAGCAAGGTGGACCCGTTGAACCGCGCTGTCCAGCCACGCCGGGCGCTTTCCCGGGGTCCTTTCGTCCCCGGATCAGGCCGACGGCGTGGCCACCGGGTTTATCATCCTTGATTTCGCATTGGCGATTTGCGCAAGCCCTATCGCTTCCCTTAGCTTAGGCCCAGAGGGCCATATGCTGGTTGCGCCAACAGGGGGCGTTCACACCGGCACCAAGGTCGATATGTCGGAGGGGCTCGAAAGACTGTGAAAAAACTGCTGCTGGCTGGATTGACCCTTCTGGTTCTGCTGGGTGGCAGCGTGCTCGTGCTGCCAGGGTTGGTGGACTGGAACCGCTACAAGGATGAGATCGAGGCCCGACTCGGGGCGCTGACCGGACGAACGGTGGCTATCGACGGCGACATCAAGCTGACGCTGTTGCCTCAGCCGGCATTGACCGTGGCCGGCGTGCGCATTGCCAGCTTGCCAGGGGCTCTGGTGCCCGATACCGCATCGGTCGAACGGCTGGAGGCCGAGGTCGGTCTGTGGCCCCTGCTGCAAGGGCGCATCCAGGTCCAGCGGGTCACTCTGGTGGATCCGCTCATGGCCCTGGAAATCCTGCCCGACGGACAACGGAGTTGGACGCTGGCGCTGGATACCTCGGCGCTGACCGACATTGTCGCGTTTGATCAGATCCGGATTCGCAATGGCACCGTGGTGTGGCACCGCGGCGACGTCGTCGAACAGGCGGACAAGATCACCGGGACGGTGGTCGCCGCCAGTCTGGCCGGGCCGATCCAGGCACATCTCGATTTCGCTTTTCGCAGTTATACCGGTGCCCTCGATCTGTCGCTGGGCCGGATCGGTTCGAATGGCGCGGCAACGCCGCTGCGGGTGGCCCTGACGACCAACGATCCCAAGGCGCGCGTTCAATTCGCCGGCATTGTGACGGGGGATCGGGTTCAGGGTGATGTCCACGGCCAGGGGGCGGATCTGCTGGCGGTGCTGGCCCCCTTCGGTGCCGCGACCCCGGATGTTGCGGCATCGTTGCGCCAACCCTTCTCCGTCCAGGGCGTGATTGTTGCCGACCGGCAGGGCTTGGTCGTCAACGGGCTGGAATATCGTCTGGGCGACAACCATGGCAGCGGGGCCCTGACCGGGGCCGCCGTCCCCGGGGTCACCGCGACCGGGACACCCGAGATTTTGACGCTGGCCGGTGACCGGCTCGATCTCGATGCCTGGCAGGGTACGTTGCGCCCGTTGCTGGAGGCTTGGCCGACGGTGGCCGGCGTGACCGTTCCGCCCCTGGGCCTGGATCTCTCCGTCGACAGTCTGATCTGGCGCGCCCAAACGCTGCAGCAGGTCCGCCTCGAAGGCCGGCTCGAGGGCACGACATTGACGGTGACCGCGGCCTCGGCCGAATTGCCGGGTGCGGCCAGCGTCACGGTTGCCGGGTCGATGGCGCGCGGTCAGATCGACGGCAACTTTGAGCTGCACAGTGACAATCTTCGTGGCCTGCTCGATGCGGCCGGCATCGACGCCACGGCGGTGCCTGCCGATCATTTGCGCAGCCTTGAAGCCGCGGGCCGGGCACGGATCAATGACAAAGAGGTGGTCCTGTCGGATCTGAATCTTAAGCTCGACGGCAGCCGGATCTCCGGTGATCTGTCCTATGACCGGTCCGCCGCGGTGGCGGTTGGGGCGTCGCGCCGGATCCGGCTCCATGCCGTCGCCGACCAGGTCGACCTTGACGCCTACCGGCCCGCCGGCGCCGGATTCGATCCGGCCTGGCTGGCGGGGTTGGATCTGGCGGGTGCGGTGACTGCGGCGGAACTGACGGTGGGCGGCACGGCGATCCGCGGCCTGCGCCTGAATGGCGGCTTGTCGGCGGGGACGCTGTCGCTGACCGGGTTGCAGATCGACGATATCTGGGGCGTCGCGGTCCAGGCGACCGGGCATGTCGAGGGGGTGCCGGCGCCGCGCACCGGTGACGTGCTGGTGTCGATCAAGACGGATTCGCTGCGGCCGTCGATCGCGGCGTTGGGTCTGACCTTCCCGGCGGATCGGCTGGGCGCGGTCGAGGGGAAGGCCCATCTGCAAGCGGTGGACGCCGCGCCCTGGCAACTCGGCGTTGAAATCACCAGCAGCGCGGGGAGTCTGACGCTGGCGGGCAGTGTCACGGACCCGCTGGGCACGCCATCATGGCAGGCCAAGGTACGCACGACATTTCCCGAGCTGAGCCGGTTGACCGCCCTGGCCGCGTCGGACTATCGCCCGGCGGGCAACCCCGCGGGGGGTGTTGATTTGTATGGTGAATTGCGGGGAGGCGCGACGACAGCAACGGTGAGCGATCTCCAGGGGACGATCGGCTCGGTTGGTGTCACCGGCGGGGTCGTGCTGGATTGGAGCGGGGACCGGGCGCATTTCGATGCCCAACTTCAGTCCGGCACCATCGGCATCGACACCTGGCTGCCGGCGCCGGCCGAGGGCTGGGTCTCAGTCGGCCGCGCGGGGTGGTCACTGAAACCGATCAATCTGGATTGGCTGCGCGGTATTGATGGCAATCTCAACCTCAGTGCGGCCGAAATCGATATCGCGGGGTTGGAGCTGGATCGTCCGGCGTTGCAGGCGACACTGGATCACGGTCATCTCGCGCTCGAGAAGTTCGGCGGGGGGTTCCTGGACGGCAAGCTGGGGGCGCAGGGACAGCTTGACGTCAGTGATCCGAGTGCGGCCCCTTCAGCCCGTCTCACCGTCGCGATCGCGGGGGCAAAGGTGCGCCATGGCTTGAGCGGCGGGGGGTTCGACGCGAGCGGCACCCTGGACCTGGATCTGAGCGTTCATGGCGCCGGCCGCAACGCCGCCGACATCGCGTCGGGGGTCGGGGCCACCGGGCGCGTGACGATGCGCAACGGCCGGCTCCGCGGCTTTGATCTCGATGCCGCGGCGCAGGCGATCGACGCGGCGACGCCCGCGACCGCGGCAGCGACCGGGACCGCGATCAATCAGGCCCTGTCGGCCGGTGAAACGCCCTTCACGGTCCTGACGGGTCCGGTCGCGGTGGATCGTGGCGTCGTGCACCTTGATGGTGTTCGCCTGGCGGCGGCCGGCGGCGAAGCCGCGCTCGCCGGCACGATCGACCTGCCGTCCTGGACCGGTGCCGTGACGACGCGGATGAGCTTTGTCCGGCGTGCCGATCTGCCAGCCTTGATCCTGGTGCTGGGCGGGTCGCTGGATGCACCGGCGCATATCGTGAAATCGGATGCGGTGATGGCGGCCTTGGCCGCCGCGCGGCCGGAGAAACCGGCGGAGTAATCCCGGCCCGGGATGGGTTGCGCCGTTTGCGGCGGGCCGGGCCGGCAGCGCGTATCCCCGATGATGGGGTCAGCTCCGACGTCGGGCGACATGGTCGCCGGCGGCACGGTCGAGTCGCAGCGAGTCCAGCACGCCGATCAGCGCGACGACGGCGACCAGGACGAAGGCAAGGCGAAAATCGCCGGCCTGCGGGGCGGTGATCCCGGTGAGAAGCCAGAATCCGTGGCCGAGGCGGATGCCGATCGCCCCGAGAGCGACGCCCAGGCCGCTGGAGAGCTGTGAGATCGTGCTGAACAGGGTGTTCGCCGCCGTCATGTCCGCCGCGGCGACATCGGCGAAGGCAATCGTGTTCACCGCGGTGAATTGCATCGAGCGGGTCAGGCCGCCGACAAACAGGATGAGGACAATCACCGGTACCGGCGTTGTCGGCTCGATGAAGGCGCAGGCGAGCAGGGAAAGGGCATTGAGCACGCCGTTGCCGACCAGAACGGTCTTGAAGCCGAATCGCCGCAGGATCGGGGTTGTCGCCGGCTTCATCATCAGGTTTCCGGCGAAGACGGCAATGACCAGAAGACCGGAACGAACCGGATCGAGGCCGAAGCCCACCTGGAACATCAACGGCAGCAGGAACGGAGCGGCGAAGATCGCCATGCGGCACAGCGAGCCGCCCTGGATGGTTACGGCGTATGTCGCGACCTTGAGGGCCGCGAAACTGATCATCGGATCGACAGTCCGGTTGAGGTGACGCACCGTGCCGGCAAACAGGATGGCGCCGATCGTCCCGCAGGCGATGACCGGCCCCCAGGCGACGGTGTCACGTCCGATCAGCTCGACCCCGCCCATCAGGCTGAGGATCGCCAGCCCGCCCAGGACGAAGCCAATTCCGTCAAAGCGCCGCCGGGGCGCCGGGGGATTGTCGGGGATCAAGGCGAGGGAAGCGACCAGGGCGGCGATGCCCAGCGGGAGATTGAGGTAAAAGATCCAGCGCCAACCGGCGTAACTGGTGAGGATGCCGCCGAGTGGCGGGCCCAGGACCGGTGCGACCAGGGCCGGCCAGGTCAGGGTGGCGATGGCGCCGATCAACCGCTCCTTGGGCGTGTTTTTCAGGACGACGAGGCGTCCCACCGGCACCATCATGGCGCCGCCAATGCCCTGGAGAACGCGCACCGCGACGAATTCGCCCAGCCCCTGGCTCACGCCGCAGAGCAGCGAGGCTCCGGTGAATATGACCACGGCCGTCGCGAAGATCCGGCGGGCGCCGAAGCGGTCGGCGATCCAGCCGCTGGCAGGAATGAAGACCGCCAGTGTCAGCAAATAGGCGCTGACCCCGACGTTGAGATCGACCGGAAGGATCCGAAAAGATGCGGCCATTGCCGGCATCGCGGTCGTGATCACGGTGCCGTCGAGATTTTCCATGAAGAAGGCCCCGGCGACCAGGAGGGCGATCCAGAAGGGCCGTCGATCCCGGGGCCCCGGCACCGCTGCCGGACCATGCCGGGGGACGATTTCAAGCGACGCATTCATGAGACGATTCTTCTGAGCGGGGATGCCGGTAGGTTGAACAGCGCGTTGGGGGTGAGGCGCGAAAGTATTTTCCGACCAAGTGGGTTCCGGTTGGACGTAGAGAATGGGATAAAACAAAGATCTCGTGGGGCGCGGCATCGAATTTGCGACCGTCGCTCTCGCGAACGCGGGGGCCCAGAGCCGCACGCTCCGAACGATCCCGCCTGTGGCCCTGGATGCCCGCGTTCGCGAGCATGACGGTGGCGAGAGATCCTCTCATTGTCAGCGACGCGAGCCACTAGCGACGATCAGAGATCTCATTGAGGCGCTGCGCCTGTTCGCGCAACGCGTATTTCTGGATCTTGCCGGTCGAGGTCTTGGGCAGCGTCGTGAACACCACGGTGCGCGGGCACTTGAAATGGGCCAGGTGTTGGCGGCAGAAGGCGATGAGCTCGGCCTCGGTGGCGTCGCAGCCATCGCGCAGCGTCACGAAGGCGCAGGGTGTTTCACCCCATTTTTCGTCGGGACGGGCGACGACCGCCGCTTCCCGAACCGCGGCGTGCCGGTAGAGCACCGATTCGACCTCGACCGTCGAGATGTTCTCAGCGCCGGAGATGATGATGTCCTTGGAACGGTCCTTGATTTCGAGATAGCCGTTTTCGTGCATCACAGCCAGATCGCCGGTGTGGAACCAGCCGTCGGCGAAGGCCTCCGCGGTTGCGGTCGGGTTCTTCAGGTAACCGCGCATCACGACATTGCCGCGCATCAGCACTTCGCCGATGGTTGTGCCGTCCGCCGGCACTGGCGTCAGGCTGACGGGATCGGCGACGATGACCGCCTCCTGCACCTGATAGGGCACCCCCTGGCGTGCCTTGTAGATCGCCTGCTCTGGCGCAGGCAGTTCGTCCCACGCCTCCTGCCAGGCGCAGACCATGACGGGACCGTAAACCTCGCTGAGACCGTAGACATGAATGATGTCAAAGCCGAGGGCCTGTATCTTCTCGATCACGGAGGCGGGTGGCGGCGAGCCGGCGGTCATCATCCGGATCCCGGCCGGGATCGGGCGGCGTTCGGTCTCCGGCGCGCTGACCAGCAGCCCCATGACGACCGGGGCGGCCGACAGGTGGGTGACGCCATGGTCGGCGATCGCGTCATAGATCGATCTGGCGTTGACCGCGCGCAGACAGACATGGGTTCCGGCCATCGCCGTGATCGTCCAGGGAAAACACCAGCCGTTGCAGTGGAACATCGGCGCGGTCCAGAGATAGATCGGATGATGCGGCATCGCCCAGGTCACGATATTCCCCAGCGAATTGAGATAGGCGCCGCGGTGATGATAGATGACGCCCTTGGGATTGCCGGTGGTGCCGCTGGTGTAGTTCAGTGAAATCGCCTGCCACTCGTCCGCGGGCAGGGTCCAGGCAAACCGGGGATCGCCGCTGGCCAGGAACGCCTCATAGTCTGTTTCACCGAGGCGCTCGCCGTTGCGGGCACCCTGGGGATCATCAATGTCGATGACGATCGGGCGGTGCTGAACCAGATGCAGGGCCTTGGCGATCACCGGAGCAAATTCCCGATCGGTGAAAAGCACGCGGGCGCCAGCATGGTCCAGCATGAAGGCCAGCGCCGCGGCGTCAAGGCGGATGTTGAGGGCATTCAGCACCGCGCCGGCCATCGGCACGCCGAAATGGGCCTCGAAGGCCTCGGGGGTGTTGGGGGCCATCACAGCGACGGTGTCGCCGATTCCGATGCCCCGTTGGTTCAGTGCCGCCGCCAGACGGACGCAGCGTTCGTAGGTTTCAGCCCAGGTGCGGCGTAGCGTGCCATGGATCACCGCGGTTCGCGTTGGGTAGACGGCGGCGGTTCGTCGCAGGAAGGACAGCGGCGACAGCGGCACGTGGTTGGCGGCATTGCGGTCGAGATCGACCTCATAAGGATTGTTTGGGGTCAAAGTCATGGGCATTTCTCCGGCTTGTGCGTGTTGTTCGTGCTTTTAATGTCTGATTACGGGTGAAAATTGCTTATTGTTATCGTTATGGGCTCGGACATTTGGCGCCGCGATGATCGGCAGGGCGCTGTACAGGTCGTCGGTACTGGTGCCATTGTGAGGGGGGCAACGATTGCGGTCCGCGTCCCACTGAAACTCCTGTCCTTTACGCCGTGCTTGCGCCATGTCCCGTGAGATCATGTTACTGACGAGCGATCGAGAGGCATCCTATCTCGGCGCGATTCTACGACGTTACGACCCGGACCTCGCAGTCTGCCATGTCGCGACCCTTGCCGCCCTGCGCGATCGTCTGGGCCGGCCCGGGCCACGCTGGCGCCGGCTCGTCGGCTTTTGCACCGGCGAGATTGTTCCGCGGACCCTGTTGGCGGCCTGTTCCGGGGGCGCCTACAATTTCCATCCGGGATCGCCAACCTTTCCCGGGAAATATCCCGAATGTTTTGCCGCCTATCAAGGGGCGGAACGGTTCGGCGCCACGGTCCATGAAATGGCACCCCGGGTCGACAGCGGCGCGATCGTCGGTGTCGAGTGGTTCGACGTGCCACGCGGTGCCGGCCGGATGGTGCTGGCGGATCTGGCCTATCAGGCGACGGTTCGACTGTTTGTGCGCGTCGGACCGGCGCTGATCGCCGCGGCATCGCCGATGCCCCGGCTGTCGGTTTCCTGGAGCGGCCATAAAAGTACCCAGGCGGAAATCGACCGGATGCGCCAGGTGACGCCGGAGATGACGCGCAGCGAATTCGAGCGACGGCGGCGCGCCTTCGGCGAAGGCCCGGAGGCCGGGCTGTGGCTGATGCTGCATGGCTACCGCTTTGACTGGCGGGCCGGGCCCTGGGGCGGGCCGGACGGGGACGACACGCCGTCGCCGTGACGGGAAACGGCGGCGCGCCTTCGGCGAAGGCCCGGAGGCCGGGCTGTGGCTGATGCTGCATGGCTACCGCTTTGACTGGCGGGCCGGGCCCTGGGGCGGGCCGGACGGGGACGACACGCCGTCACCGTGACGGGAAACGGCGGCGGACTGAAGGCCGTATCGGCGTGGTGTCATCCCTGCTGCAACCTCATAGCCAAATTTGATCGGATCAGGCAATATCCCAATCGGTTTTGCGGGATTGTCAGACATATGTTTGCCTGACAGTTGCGTATCACCCAGAAACAGCGGGCCTTGAACCAACAGGCCCAGGACCAGGGGAGAAAACGTGATGACCGGTCGCTATCAGCAGATCTACCAGCGATCCCTCGATGATCCTGAGGGCTTCTGGGCCGAGGCCGCCGCCGGGATCGATTGGGACCAACGCTGGGACCGCGTGCTCGATCGGTCCAACCCGCCATTCTACCGGTGGTTCGCCGGGGCCCGGCTCAACACCTGCTACAACGCCGTCGATCGGCATGTTCGTGACGGCCGCGGCGACCAGGTCGCGATCATCCACGACAGCCCGGTGACCGCGAGCATCACCCGGATCACCTATCGTGAGCTGCAGGACCGTGTTGCGCGCTTCGCCGGGGTCCTCCGCGCGCTCGGGGTGGCCAAGGGCGACCGGGTCATCATCTATATGCCGATGATTCCCGAAGCGATGGTCGCGATGCTGGGCTGTGCCCGGATCGGGGCGATCCACTCCGTGGTCTTCGGCGGGTTCGCCCCGCATGAGTTGGCGACCCGGATCAACGATGCCAAACCGCGGGTCATTGTTTCCGCGTCCTGCGGCATCGAGGGCAGCAAGGTTCTGAAATACAAACCGATGCTCGATGCCGCGATCGCCCAGTCGGAGCACAAGCCGGCCCACACCGTGATTTTCCAGCGCCCTCAGGTCACCGCGGAGCTGATCCCGGGACGTGACCTCGACTGGGCCCAGGCCAGCGCCGACGCGGTCCCTGCCGATGTCGTCAGTGTCGCCGCGACCGACCCGCTTTATATCCTTTACACCTCTGGGACCACGGGCCAGCCCAAGGGCGTCATTCGCGACAATGGCGGTCACGCCGTGGCCCTGAAATGGACGATGGACGCGCTCTATGACGTGCGCCCGGGGGAGGTGTTCTGGGCGGCGTCCGATCTCGGCTGGGTCGTCGGTCATTCCTACATTGTTTACGCCCCGCTGCTCCATGGCTGCACCACGGTGGTCTTCGAAGGCAAGCCGGTGGGAACCCCGGACGCCGGGACCTTCTGGCGTGTCATCGATCAGCACAAGGTTTCGGTCCTGTTCACGGCGCCGACGGCGTTCCGGGCCATCAAGCGCGAAGATCCGCGCGCCGAATTGCTGAAGAACTATGATCTGTCCAGTCTGCGCGCGCTGTTCCTGGCCGGGGAGCGATCGGACCCCGACACGCTGCACTGGGCGGAAACCCATTTGAAGCTTCCGGTGATCGATCACTGGTGGCAGACCGAAACAGGCTGGGGCATTGCCGGCAACCCGATGGGGATCGAGTTGCTGCCGATCAAATACGGCTCGGCCGGCGTGGCGATGCCGGGCTGGGATCTCAAGGTGCTCGACGTCGCCCTTGCCGAGGTCAAACCGGGTGACATCGGGGCGATCGTCTGCAGGCTGCCGTTGCCGCCCGGCGCCTTGCTGTCATTGTGGCAGGCGGATCAGCGCTTCGTGACCGCATGCCTGACCGACTATCCCGGCTATTATCAGACCGGCGACGCCGGCTTCATCGACGAGGACGGCTATGTTCACGTCATGGCCCGGACCGACGATATCATCAATGTGGCCGGCCACCGGTTGTCGACCGGCGGCATGGAGGAGGTCCTGGCCTCGCATCCCGACGTCGCCGAATGCGCCGTGATCGGCGTGCATGACGATCTCAAAGGTCAGGTGCCGCTGGGCTTTGTCGTCTTGAAGAACGGGGTTGATCGCCCCGATGCCGAGATCGTCGGGGAATTGGTTCAACGGATTCGCGATCAGATTGGTGCCGTTGCCAGTTTCAAACAGGCCCTGGTGGTTGAACGGTTGCCCAAGACGCGCTCGGGCAAGATCCTGCGCGGCACCATGCAAAAGATCGCCGACAGCGAGACCTATAAACTGCCGGCAACGATCGATGATCCGGCGATTTTGGCGGAAATCGAGGCGGCGCTGCGCACCGTCGGTCTTGCGCTGAAGACCGGTGCCGGGGAGGAGCCGGAGCGGGCCCGGGGATGAACCGTGCCGATCCGTAACGGGGAGCCGTGACGGGCCCGTGGCCGCGCTCGCCGCGGCCCTGTCGCCGGGGGGGCCGCCAGGGGGGGTGTCGCCAGGGGCTGGCGTGGCCGCCATTCCATGATACCCTGCTGTCACCGGGTCTGTTGCGCCACGCCTGTTCTCGCCCGGGATGTGGTCCTGGCGGAATGTCATCATGACGGGGCCGACCATCGCCCGTTCGTTTTCCTGCCGTCGCGGATATGTCGTTGATGCGCCTCAAAAATAAAGTCGCCATTGTCACCGGTGGCGCCCAGGGAATTGGTCTCGCCTGTGTCCGGGCTTTCGCCGACGCCGGCGCCACCGTGGTTCTGGCCGATATCGACGAGGCGCGCGGGCGCGCCGCGGCCGAAGCGGTCGAGACCGAGGTCGGCCGGCCGGTCCGCTTCAGCCGCTGCGATGTCGGCGATCGCACCGCCGCGACGGTGCTCGCCGACGCGACCGCCAAGGCGTTCGGCGGCATCGACATCCTGGTCAACAATGCCGGCATTACCCATGTCGCCGATTTCCTGGATTTTGACGAGGCCGATTTCGATCGGGTGCTGCGGGTCAATCTGAAGGGGGCGTTTCTGATCGGCCAGGCGGTGGCACGGCGCATGGTCGCGCGGGGACAGGGTGGATCGATCATCAATCTGTCCTCGGTCAACGCGGTCCTGGCGATCCCGCGGCAAACCGCCTTCGTCGTGTCGAAAGGGGGCCTCAATCAATTGACGCGGGTCATGGCGTTGAGCCTGGCCCCGCACGCGATCCGGGTCAATGGCATCGGCCCGGGGTCGGTGATGACCGATAATATGAAGGCGGTGATGGCGGACGAGGGCGCGCGCCATACCATCCTGTCGCGCACGCCGATGGGGCGCGCCGGCGAGCCCGAGGAAATTGCCCAGATCGCCCTGTTCCTGGCCAGCGACGAGTCCTCCTACGTCACCGGGCAGACCATCTATGCCGATGGTGGCCGCCTCGCGCTGAATTATTCGCTGCCGGGGACGCCGCCGCCGCGTCGCTAGAGGCCCGGATTGCCCCGAATTGCCCCGAATTGCCCTGGAGCGATCCGGATCCTCGGGGGCCCGGCGCGGGGGGCGACATGAATTTTTTTTCAGAATTTATCGTTGATGAAGGAATAAGCCGCCCGCGTCGCTGTTGGCGTCAGGGAATGGTCCATGATTGCACGCGAAGTGGTCAAGTGACCCTAGGCAAAAAGGATTGGCCCCATTAGGTTGGGCACCGATCTTCCGATCTACGGAAGCCAAGGCGTTCACCTCGATCGTCCGGATGGTGCAGTGAGCAATCTCGGGTCAGACCTGGACGTTCAAATCGCGTCGCTTCGCCGCTATTCCCGCGCCCTGGTGCGGGAGCGCGCCGATGCGGACGATCTCGTCCAGGAAACATTGGCACGCGCGGTGGCGCATGCCGATCAGTTCAAGCAGGGAACAAACCTGCGGGCGTGGCTGTTTACGATCATGCACAATGTGCATGTCAATCAGGTGCGCCAGAAGGCCAGTCGGCCGGGTGATGTCCCGGTCGAGGACGTGGAGTTGCTGCTGGTGTCGCCGGCGCGGCAGGAGATGCAGGTCGAATTGCGGGACGTAGCCCGGATTATCGACACTCTGCCGGAGGAACAGCGTCAGGTGCTGTTGCTGGTGACGCTGGAAGGGCTGAAGTATGACGAGGTGGCGACGATGCTGGGGGTGCCGATCGGGACCGTGATGTCGCGGTTGAGCCGGGCGCGTGAGTCGATCCGGTTGAAGATGGGTGACCAGGGCGGTGCGTCGCTGAGGAGGGTGAAATAATGGTGACCCGACCGATCGCGGACGAGGAGTTGCACGCGTATGTCGACGGGCAGCTCGATTCGGCTCGGCGGATCCAGGTTGATGCCTGGCTCGCCGAGGATGGTGCGGGACAAGTTCGGCTCGAGGCTTATCGGGCGCAGGACGAGGCGTTGCATCAACTGTTCGACAGCGTGCTGACGGAACCGTTGCCTCCGGGTCTTGCGGATCTGACGGAACAGCTGCGTGCCCGGTTGGACGATCGGGCGGCGGCCCCGGTTCCTGATCGTGGTCCGGTGCGGCGGACATCGCCGGCGCGGGGTGACGTCGCGGCTGTCGCTGCCGCGATGTGGGCCCGGCTGCGCCGCTGGGATCGGTCGCGGGTGTGGTCATTGTGGCCGCAACAAGGCTGGGTTCAGGCGTTGGCGGCGATCACGCTGCTGATTGCCGGGGGCGTGGGGGGCTATGGGTTGCGCACCGGCGCGGCGCCGGTGCCGGCACCGGCGGCCAGCGTCGTGACGGCCGATGGCCAGCAACCGCAGCCGGGGCTGAAAACCTTCGCCGAAGAGGCGGTTCAGGCCCATGTCTTCTATACCGCGGACACGCCGCAACCGGTGGAAATCGCAGCGGATGATCGGGGCGAATTGAATCGCCGCCTGTCGGAACGTTTGGGCAAATCGATCTTTGGGCCGGATCTGGGCTCGGTTGGCTATCGCCTGGTCGGCGGACGGTCATTTCCGATCGCGACCGGTGCCGGCGCCCAGTACATGTATCAGAACGACCAGGGCAAGGTGCTGACCTTGCTGGTGGGCAAGCCGAAGGCCGGACAGGAGACCGCGTTCCGCTTCTATCAGCAGGACGATCGGGCCATGTTCTACTGGGTCGAGGGCACGCTGGCCTATGCGCTGGTCGGGCCGGTCGCCCATGATGATCTGATGAAGGTTGCCGAGGCGGTCTATAAGGTCATGAAGGACCCGCCGCTTGAGACCAAAAGGCCGGAGGACAAGGCCGCGCCGCAGCCGACGGTGACCGCACCGCCGGCACCGGCGCCGCAGCCGTCGGTGCAGCCGACCTCGGCGCAGCAGAGCAATGGCGCCCCCCGGGGCGACGCCCAGGGCCAGCCGGTGGGCGGCGCGATCCAGCCCATCGGTCAGCAGGGGGCCGATATGCAGCCCAAAGCGATGTAAAACGGGCGGCGATGGGCGAACCTCATTGCCACCCGGCATCGCGCATGGCAATCCCGCAGCGGGGCCGTCGTCGATCATGGCGCGGCGCCGGGCCTGGAATGTCACTCATCGCGGGTGGAACTCAGGAGTTCGCCGAGGCCGATGATACGGGTGACCTTGCTGCCAAACCGCCCCTCGATATCCTGGCGGATGGGTCCCTCGAATTCCAACAACCCGATAACAACGGCATGGCCACCGTCGGCTAAAACTTCTGTCGGGCGCACGGGCAATCCCAGGCACGTGCTGCCATGTTTGCGCGCGTCGACATCGTGCGGCAGAATGGCTTGTGACCGACGGGCGATCGGTTTACCTTTTCCTGAGGTCCCACCGGGTTTTGCACCGCCGTTAAGCGGTTGTCGGAAATCTGAGCCAGAAAAATGGGCTGAGCAGATGCCGCGTTGGCCAGCCAGCGCATGTCAGCTTGGCGGGCGATGAACCTTGAGCAGGGTGGCTCTCGTCCGGAAGCGGGCGGGAGCCTTTTTGTTCTGTGACATGGCAGGCATTGATGAACTCTGACAGTTGGAGGGTTGGTGTTCTCTTTTCGGCGACGGGGGTGACCGCCGCCGTGGAGCGAACTCAATATGCGGCGACAATGCTGGCCATCGCCGAGATCAATGCAAAGGGCGGCGCTTGTGGGCGGTTGCTCGAACCCGTCGTTTACGATCCGGCGTCCCAGCCCCGTCGTTATCGCGACCTCGCCGAGCGGCTCTGCGATGACGACCGGGTCTCGGTCATTTTCGGGTGCCACATGTCGAGCACGCGCAAGGCCGCCCTTCCCGTGATTGAGGCCCGGGGTGCCTTGCTGTTCTATCCGACCCTCTATGAGGGGTTTGAATATTCCAAGAACTGCATTTACACGGGTGCGCCACCGAATCAGAATTCGGTGCAGCTTGTCAATTACATCGTTCAGAATTTTGGCAATCGTGTTCTGCTCATAGGGTCAAACTATGTCTATCCTTACGAATCGAACAGGATTATCGCGGATCTTTTTCGACAATCCAGGGGCAAGGTTCTTGATGAGATCTATGTTCCACTTGATGTGACCGCAGTCGATTTCAGCGCCACCATTCGCAAGATCAAGGCGACCCAACCTAACGTCATCTATTCGACGGTCGTCGGTGATGGCGCGGCACTGTTCTACCAAGCCTATCGCGATGCGGGATTCGATCCGGCGGCCATGCCCATTGCCAGCTTGTCCACAGCCGAGGCTGAAATTGCCCAGATGGCTCCCGGCGTTGCCGAGGGTCACATTACCGCGGCCCCTTATTTCGCCAGCCTGGCAAGCAATGCCAATCAAGCCTTTGTCGCCGCCTATCGGCGGATGTTCGGCCCGGATCTGCCGATCGCCTCCGGTGCCGAGGCTGCCTATTTTCAGGTTCATCTCTACGCGGCCGCGCTGGAGCGATCCGGCAGCGACCGGCTCGGTGATCTGTTGCCCCATCTCTACGATGTGGAATTCGACGCGCCGCAAGGACGGGTGAAGATCGAGCGGGCCAACAACCACACGCATCTCTGGCCGCGGGTCGGCATGGCGACCGGCGCGGGTCAGTTCGAGATCGTCGCTGATCCGGGGGTTCGCGTTGCGCCGGATCCCTATATGCTCGAATATCGCCTCGATCCGGTCCAACCGGATGCCGCCAGGCATCAGCGCTAGGGTCGGGAGGCATCGGTGTCGGTTGCTCTACTGCGCGATCTCCGCGATCTGAAGGTCATCGTCATCCATCCGCCGGATGAGGAAGGACAATTTCTTGTTGAACACCTAAAACGCATTGGTTGCATGGTCGCGTCGCTGTGGCCGGTTCCTGCAGCGCTGCCGCCGATGGTCGAGGTGGTCTTTTTGACCATCGAGGATGAGTCCCGCCCCGAAATCGAGCGGCTGCTGAAATCCATGCCGCAACCGCGGCCGACGATTCTGACGATTGTCAGTTATGAAAATCCGGCAACGTTGCAGATCGTGCTGGAAAGTGGGGCGCTGGCGGTTGTTGAACGACCCATCAAGCCTTTCGGCCTGCTGACCAGCCTTGCCATCGCCCGCAGCGTTTGGCTCGAGCGACAGGTGATGGCGAAGGAATTGCGCAAGCTCCGGCGCAAGGTCCAGGGCGACCAGAAATTAGCCAAGGCGAAGGCGATACTGATGGCGGCAAAACGATTTAGTGAGGATGAGGCCCATCAGTACATCCGCCAATTGGCAATGTCCAAGCGGCTGCCGATGGAGGAAATCGCCAGCGCCATCATAAACGCAGAAGACCTCTTGCACCTTCCCCGGAAAGGTGCTTAAATTTCAGCCGTGCTTCATTCTTGAACACATCAAAGCGTCCCCTGTCTCAGGCCACGCTTTGATCGGCTGCGGAGACGTCGATGTTTCCCAGCTTGCGGCAATGGCGCTTTGCGAATCCATAAACGGATTTGACGAAGGGTGTTGTTCGCATTGCCGCCATCGTGGTCGGCGAATTCTTCCTAATCCTTCGAATTGAATCCCAGCCAGCGGTTCGACTGTCGTGCGTCTGCACGCCCGTGCGCTTCATGCTGCCGCTTCCACATGGAGAAACAGGAAATGATCGTCAATCGTCGCTCCCTTCTTAAGACGACCGCAGCCACCGTTGCCGCCTGCACCGCCCCGTCGCTCTGGCGTTCCGCCAGCGCGGCTGACACCATCAAGGTCGGTGCGCTTTATTCACAGACCGGCGGGCTGTCGATTGTCGAAAAACTGCTGGCCAATGCCGTGATGATGGCGGTTTCTGAAATCAATGCGACCGGCGGCGTGCTGGGGCGGCAGGTCGAGGTCATTATTGAGGATGGTGCTTCCGACCCCAAGACCTTCGCTGAAAAGGCGTCGAAGCTGATTATCGAGGATCGCATTTCGACCGTGTTTGGCTGTCATACCTCGGCCAGCCGCAAGGCCGTACTGCCAATTTTCGAAAGGCGTAACGCGATGCTTTTCTATCAAACCCACTATGAAGGGTTTGAATGCTCGCGCAACGTCGTTTATTCGGGTGCCGTCCCCAACCAGCAGCTTGGCAATTACATCCCTTGGATCGTCAAGACGCTGGGCAAGAAGAAATTCTTCATCGTTGGCTCCGACTATGTCTATCCGCGGGAGATGGCAAAGGTCAGCAAGAAGCTGATCGAGGCGAATGGAGCGCAGTGGACCGGCGACGAATATTTGGAACTTGGCCATTCCGAATGGGCTGCCATGGTCCGAAAAATCAAGGAATCCGGTGCCGATGTCGTGTTGTCGAACGTCGTCGGCGATTCCATCATTTCTTTCTATCGTGAATTTAAGAACCAGGGCCTGTCGCAACAGACGCTACCGATCTGTGCCACGGTGACGTCCGAGGTCGAAATCGCGGCAATGGGTGCCGAATACGCCGCGGGCAGCTATACATCCTTCCCCTATTTCATGTCCATCGACACGCCGGCCAACAAAAAATTCATTGAGAACTTCCGCAAATTCACAAACGATCCCAAAGCGGTTACCTACCATTCGCTGGAGGCGGCCTATTTCCAGGTGTTCTTGTGGAAGCAGGCTGTCGAAAAGGCCGGCAACATCAGCGCCGATGCCATTCGCGCAGCGGTGCGCGGTCAAACCTACGATGCCCCGGGCGGCAAGGTGTTGATCGATGCCGACAATCTTCATGCCTGGTTGAAACCGCGCATCGGTCAGTGGCAGGCCGATGGCCAGAGCAAAGTCGTCGACGCCTATCCTGAGCCCATCAAGCCCTTGCCCTATTCGGCCTATGGCGAAACCGCGGAGAACCTCTATTGCACCGCCAAGGGTTTGGATGCGACGAAACTAAATTAAACTGAACCGGGGGTGCGGCGCATTATGCGGTTGCGCTCCCTGTTTTGTCCCAGAACGCATAAGACGTGAGGCTGACCGAAGCCGCTTGTCTGTGCTGTTTCGCCGAAAAAAAGGGGCAGGTGCGCATGATTGATATTCTATTCATTGGACTGAGCCTCGGATCTATTCTTCTGCTAGTATCGCTTGGTCTTGCGATCACGTATGGTTCGATGGGTGTCATCAACATGGCACACGGCGAGATGGTCATGCTGGGGGCCTACACGACGGTGCTCTGCGGCAAATGGCTGGGTGCCAATCTCTTTGTCGCCATCCCGATTGCATTTCTGGTCACGGCCGCGATCGGCTTTGCGATCGAACGCGTGGTGGTGCGCCGCCTCTACGGCCGGTTGCTTGATACGCTGCTCGCCACCTGGGGTATCGCCATCCTGTTGCAACAGGCGGTTCGGCTTGAGTTCGGCCTGTCGTTCTTCGGCATCCATGTCGACGGGCTCGGGCCGGGCTTGCAGAATGTCGCGGTGCCGACGCTGCTCCAGGGCACCGTCGCCGTCGGGGCGGTCGCCCTGAACAGCTACCGAAGCTTCGTCATCCTGGTCACGCTGGTGACGACGCTGGCGACCTGGATCATTCTTAACCGTTCGCCTGTCGGCATGCAGGTGCGCGCGATCATCCGCAATCCGCACATGGCGGCCGCCTGTGGCATTGATGTCAAACGGATCAATTCGTTGACCTTCGCCTTTGGCTCCGGATTGGCGGGTATTGCCGGGGTCATGATGTCGGGATTCAAGAGCATTTTCCCCGACATGGGCACGCCGATTGCTGTCGATGGCTTTCTGGTTGTGGTGGCCGGTGGATTGGGCAGTCTGTCCGGCACGGTGATGTCGGCGGGAATGCTCGGTGAAATCAACGGGCTCATCGCAACGGCGACGAATGACACGATTGCCCGCGCCGTGGTGTTCGGCGTCGTCATCCTGATCATTCTGCTGAAGCCGAAGGGCCTGTTTTCCTTCAAGGGGCGCTGAGCCATGCTCTTCAAAAATCACTACGAACCGTTGGCCTACGCGATCTTTATTGCCGCCATCCTTGCCGCGCCCCTGGTGCTGGACGAATTCTGGCTCAACCGCTTCAGCAAATACCTGGTCTTTGGCATGCTGGGCAGCGCGGTTGCGTTATCCTGGGGCTATGCCGGCATCCTCAATCTCGGTCAGGGTCTCTTCTTCGGCGCCGGTGCCTATATGCTCGCGATGTCGCTGAAATTGGCCAGCCCGACCAGCCTGCAGCAGGGATCATCGACGCCGGTCCCTGATTTCATGCTGTGGAATGCCGAACCGGGGGCGCCGACGCAACTGTGTTGCATCGTCAAGGGTTCCGCCCTGTGGCTGCCATTTCAGAGCCAATGGTTCGGTGTGGCCATGGGGCTGGCGGTGCCGGTGGTGTTGGCGACGGTCCTCGGTTCCGTGGTCTTCGCCAAGCGAATTTCCGGCACCTTCGTCTCGATCATCACCCTGGCCCTGGTCCTGCTGGTACGCCTGCTGATTATCGATGCGCAGCCGCTGACGAATGGTTTCAACGGGTTGACCGATCTTGGATCCTTCCATATCGGGGATTTCACCTTCGACCCCTATGGCCTGGAAAGCTATTATCTGATTGCCGGCCTGCTTTCGCTGGTGCTGGTCGGCACCCGCCTGCTGATCAGTACCCGCGCCGGCCTGATTCTGCAGGCGACCCGCGACGACGAGGTCCGCGCCCGGTATCTCGGTTTCAATGTTCCCCACTATAAAACGTTCTTCTTCGTCATCTCCGCGGCCATCTGCGGCGTCGCCGGTATGCTTTATGTGCTGGTCTCGGAATTCGCCTCGCCGACTTTCATGGATCTCTCTTTCTCGATCACCATGGTGGTCTGGGCGGCGGTTGGCGGTCGCGCCTCGATCCTCGGCGCCTGCATCGGCGCCATCCTCATCAATATGATCGAGGCCAAAATCAGCGAAACCAAGGCCCTGGTGGAGGTTTGGAAGGCCATCATCGGCTTGATCTTCGTCCTGGTGGTGCTGTTCCTGCCGCGCGGCCTGGGCGGTCTCGCCCATGATCTGTGCCGCGGTCTGTGGCGGCGCCGTGTCAGCGGGACAAGCCCCGTGGGCAAGACCGGCACCATTTCTCACCCGGCGGCATGAGGAGGGCGTAATGGCCGTAACCGCACTGTTGATCGACGGCATCGGTGTCGATTTTGCTGGCCTCAAGGCGGTTGACAATGTCTCGATCGCCATCAATGAGGGCGAGCTGCGCGTGCTGCTCGGTGCCAATGGCGCCGGCAAGACGACGCTGATGGATCTTATTTCCGGCAAGACCCGGAGTATGCGGGGTCGGGTTTTCCTCTACGACACCGAGATCACCAACTGGCCGGAACATGCCATCGCCCGTGCCGGGATCGGGCGCAAATTCCAGATCCCCAGCGTGTTTCGCGACCTGACGGTGCGCCGCAACCTGCAGGTGGCAAGCTGCCGCAACCCATCGGTTTTCGCCAATCTCCGCCTCGGCTTTTCCGCCGAGGCCCGGCAACGGATCGATCAGATGCTGGCGGTGATTGGCCTTGAAGACGCGGCCGAGACGACGGCGGCCTATCTCAGTCATGGCCAGACCCAGTGGTTGGAGATGGGGCTGCTGATGATCCAGAACGCCAAGCTCATCCTTCTCGACGAGCCGACTGCCGGTATGACCGTCGCGGAGACCCGCAAGACCGCAGAACTCATTCGTAAGATGCGCGGCCAGCACACGATTCTGGTGGTCGAACATGACATGGCCTTTGTCCGCGAGATCGCTGAAAAGATCACCGTGATGCATCTCGGTCAGGTGCTCGCCGAGGGCAGTATCGCGGCGATCGAGGCCAATCCGAAAGTTCGTGCGGCCTATCTCGGTTCGAAAGGGATCGCGTGATGCTCCGGCTTGCCCATGTCGATAGTTTCTACGGCCGCAGTCATGTCCTGCACGATGTGTCTCTTGACGTGCCCGCACGCGAGGTCACGGTCATTGTTGGCCGCAATGGTACCGGCAAGACGACCCTGCTGAAGTCTCTGATGGGCTTGACCGACAAGCTTACCGGTCAGATCGCCTTCGAAGGTCGGGAGATCGCCGATCAGCCGACCTTCCGCCGCGCCCGCGCCGGCATGGCCTATGTGCCGCAGGGACGGGAGATCATCGCCGACTTCACCATTCGTGAGAATATCCTTCTCGGCGGTTTCGCCAGTCCCGGCTCAAGCCGGGCGATCCCGCCGCTCGTCGGTGTGCTCTTCCCCTATCTGATGGAAAATCTCGACCGTCCCGGCGGCGTGCTCTCGGGTGGACAGCAGCAGCAACTGGCGATCGCCCGGGCACTTGCCGCCAATCCGAAAGTGATGCTGCTGGACGAACCCAACGAGGGCATCCAGCCCTCGATCGTCGAGGAGATCGAGAAGGTCATCACGCGCCTCAATCGCGAATTCGGCCTGACGATTGTGCTCGTCGAACAGAATATCAGCTTTGCCCGCGCCGTCGCGCATCGCTTCGCCATGATGGAAAAGGGCCGCATCGCGGTCTCGGGGCCGATTGACGCGCTCAGCGACGATCTCGTTCACCGCCATATGGCGATTTAGCGCGCCAGACCCGAAACGCCGCGGCGTCGCGGGGACGCTCCCGTTCCAAGAGTGGGCATTGCGACCGGTCCGTCCCCTGGTGACCGGGCAGGCATGCCACCGATCTCGCTCCCCCTGCGCATCGCGCGGGATAACCACAACTCTGCTTGGAGATAGAGAATGCCGATGACATCCTACAAGGCGGCGACCATACAGTTCGAGCCGACACTGTACCAAAAGGAAAGTAATATCACGGGCCTGCTTGAACGGGTGCGTGAAGCCGCGGTTGCCGGGGCTCGTCTGATCGTGACACCGGAAATGGGGACGACCGGATATTGCTGGTATGATCGACAGGAGGTGACGCCTTTTGTTGAAACGATCCCGGGTCCCACCACCGATCGTTTTCAGGCTGTCGCTCATGAATTCGACACCTATATCGTAATCGGTATGCCGGAGGTCGATGCGGCCAGCGGCCTTTACTATAACACCGCTGTATTGATCGGACCCGATGGTGTCATCGGCACGCACCGCAAGTCCCACCCTTATATCTCCGAGCCGAAATGGGCGGCGTCCGGCGATATCGCGCACGCGGTCTTTGACACGGGCATCGGCCGCATTGCGATGCTGGTCTGCATGGACCTGCATTTCTTCGAGACGGCGCGTCTGGAGGCGCTGGCCGGGGCCGATGTCATCTGCCACATTAGCAATTGGCTGCAGGAACGCGCGCCGGCGCCCTATTGGATCAACCGGGCGTTCGAAAACGCTTGCTACGTGATTGAAAGCAATCGCTGGGGGTTGGAGCGGACGGTTCAGTTCAGCGGTGG
Organism: Azospirillaceae bacterium; assembly: GCA_031291675.1. Classification (GTDB taxonomy): domain Bacteria; phylum Pseudomonadota; class Alphaproteobacteria; order Azospirillales; family Azospirillaceae; genus JARLIO01. The sequence continues at coordinate 57,253 of JARLIO010000052.1, read as the reverse complement.
CAGTTGCATCATCGAACCGGATGGCACGGTTGCGGCCGCCATCGATAACGGCGACGGCATTGCCTATGCCACGATCGACCTTGAGCGGGCGCGGCGCCGGGAGGTTCTGGGCGAGCCGATCTTCGCCGGGCGGCGGCCGGCGCTGTATATGGATCTGATGACCAACAGCTATACCTGGAATCCCGGCGCCTATTTCAAGCTTTACGGCTATCAGCCTATTCCGCCGGGCCGGCTGTCGCGGGCCGGCGTCGTCCAATTCACCCCCACCGATGACGTTCTCGCCAATCTGGGGGCAATCGAGACCCGGGCGCGCGCGATGATGTCCGCGGAAAAGCCCGACCTGATCGTGTTCCCTGAATTGGCGCTTACCGGTCTTGGCGATCCCGCCGCCCGTGCCGAGACGTTGACCGGGCCGGCGGTTGCCCGTCTTGTTGCACTCGCGATGAGGCTCAGGGTCTATATCGTGGTCGGCCTGGCCGAGCGCGATGGCGATGTCTGTTTCAATGCCTCGATCCTGGTCGGACCCGAGGGGCTGGTCGGAAGCTATCGCAAGATCCACCTGGGCGCCGCCGATAAATCCTGGGCGATGGCGGGCGCGGACTGGAAGATATTCGACCTGCCGATCGGCCGGGTTGGCATGCTGATCGGCCACGATGCCCTGTACCCGGAAGCGGCACGTGTGCTGTCGCTGCGGGGCTGTGATCTGATCGCCTGCCCGGCGGCGATTGCCGGAAAATTCACCGGCGCCCATGCCGGCACGCGCGTCCGACACAATTATCCGATTCCGACCGGTGCCGATCCTTGCCACTGGCATGCCATGCGCGTCCGTGGCGGCGAAAACAACGTCTATTTCGCCTTTGCCAACGTGCTCGACGCCAAGCATGGGTTTGACGGCAAAAGCGCGGTCTTCGGGCCGGACTCCTTCGTTTTTCCACGCGAGGAATCGGCGGTACTCGACGATGACGGCTTTGTCACGGCCGCCATTGATACGACCAATTTGAATACGGCCTATCCGACCAATATCGTCCGGCACAAGGATCTGATGGTCATGCGCCTGCCCCATCACTATCCCGCGCTGATCAAATCGCATTCCTAGATCCGGTCGTCGGCCCACATTGTCGGTTCCGAGCCGCGATTGGCGCCGACGAGTCGGTCCGGGCTTATTGACGCGCGCTCCGGTCGCTCACCGGTCCCGCGCGTCGATAGTAGCCAAACAAGAGAGTGGGTTGGAGAAGTGGTATTACCAAGTCTTGGTGAAGGTACCGGGCTGAGAAACCGGATGATGGCTAACATCGGGGCTGTACTGGGCTGCCGCTTGATTTGGCAAAGCAACGGCGTTGTGTGCGGTCCGAGTCGGTGCGGCGCATCGTCGCGACACGGGCTGGGATCCGCCGGATGTCATTCTGCGGCCTGGGGACCGCCGCGGTCACCGGCCGCAGTAGGTCAAAGGTTGCGCCAAGGGCGGCTATGGCGCGTGTATTTTGGAACGCGCGGCAAATTCGTCGATATAACATGATAGAATAACAATTAAATCGCGTAGACCGCGATGGCGAGCTGGCGAATCTCTCCCCGTGAATGCACAGCTTTCGTCACAGATTGAAAGAAAAACTCTCTAATATATGGTGGGTGCCTCTTTCTGTCAAGAGGGAGGCCGTTGGCTGGAATTGGTCAAATTTTGCACCGCAACAGGCGTCGACCCTTGCCCTTGCTGTTGATTCGGAGTACCTACCCGGTCGGATTAATTGCGGGCATACTGTGGCCCGGCCGGATCCCGCCTTGATCCCGGTTTCCACAGTCAATAAATCTGAGGAACGCATCCCATGGCACGTAAAAAAATCGCGCTTGTCGGCGCCGGCCAAATCGGTGGCACGTTGGCTCTGCTGGCGGGGCTCAAGGAACTGGGCGATATCGTCCTGTTCGACATCGTCTCGGGCGTACCCGAGGGCAAGGCGCTCGACATTGCCGAGGCGTCGCCGGTCGAAGGCTTCGACGCCGCGGTCGTGGGTGGCGCCGACTATTCCGTGATTGAAGGGGCCGATGTCATCATCGTCACCGCCGGGGTGCCGCGCAAGCCGGGCATGAGCCGCGATGATCTGATCGGCATCAATACCGGGGTCATGCAGACCGTCGGCGAGAATATCAAGCGCTACGCGCCGAACGCGTTCGTGATCGTGATCACCAATCCGCTCGATGTCATGGTCTGGGTGTTGCAGCAGGCCTCGGGTCTGCCGGTCGAGCGCGTCGTCGGCATGGCCGGTGTGCTCGACGGCGCCCGGTTCCGTTATTTCCTGGCCCAGGAATTCAAGGTCTCGGTCGAAGACGTCACCACCTTCGTGCTCGGGGGCCACGGCGACAGCATGGTGCCGCTGACCCGCTATTCGACGGTGGCCGGGATCCCGCTGCCCGACCTGGTCAAGCTGGGTTGGACCACCCAGGAGCGGCTCGACGCCATTGTCCAGCGGACCCGCGACGGTGGCGCCGAGATTGTCGGCCTGCTCAAAACCGGTTCGGCCTTCTATGCGCCCGCGGTATCGGCGATCGCGATGGCCGAGGCTTATCTCAAGGACAAGAAGCGGGTTCTGCCCTGTGCCGCCCATCTCAGCGGCCAGTATGGCGTTGACGATCTCTATGTCGGTGTTCCCGTGATCATCGGTGCCGCCGGTGTTGAACGGGTGATCGAAATTACCCTGAACGACGCGGAACAGGCGGCCTTCAATCATTCGGTTGAGGCGGTTCGCGGCCTGGTCGCGGTGGTGCGCAAACTGCAGAGTGAAAAGACGGCCGGTTGACCGCTGGTTCCGGACACCGGGAGCGGGTTTCGGCCGGGTTTCGGTCGGAAGCCGCTTCGGGGTCCCCTCGGGAGGTGATAAGCTGGAATTGAGGCGCTCGTCCCGAAGCCCGATCCGGAAGCCCGAAGGCGGTTGCGGGATGGTGCGCCCCGCTTTGCCGCTGCGATCCGTTCCACCCTTTCTCGCTGCCAGACGGACAGATTTCCCATGAATATTCATGAGTACCAGGCCAAGGGCTTGCTGAAGAAATACGGTGTTGCCGTTCCGCGGGGCGGCGTCGCTTACACGCCATCGGAGGCCGAAGAGGTCGCCACGTCGCTGGGGGGCGCGGTCTGGGTGGTGAAGTCGCAGATCCATGCCGGCGGGCGTGGTGCCGGCCGTTTCGTCGACAATCCGCAGGGCAAGGGCGGGGTTCGGGTCGTCAAATCGATCGCCGAGGTCGGTGCCAATGTCGGCGAGATGCTGGGCCATGTCCTGGTGACCAAGCAGACCGGACCGGGCGGCAAGGAAGTCAAGCGGGTCTATATCGAGGAAGGCGCCGATATCAAGCGCGAGCTCTATCTGGGTTTGCTGATCGATCGCACGACCAGCCGGGTTACGATCATGGCCTCGACCGAAGGTGGCATGGAGATCGAGGAGGTGGCGCATCACAGCCCCGAAAAGATCCTCAAGGTCGCCATCGATCCAGCCACCGGCGTCCAGGGATTCCATGCCCGCAAGTTGGCCTATGGTCTGGGGCTGGAAGGCAAGCAGATCGGCGCCGCGGTCCGTTTCATTCAGGCTGCCTATCGGGCCTTCATCGACCTTGATGCCTCGATCGTCGAAATCAATCCGCTGGTCGTGACCGGCGCGGGTGAGATCATCGCGCTCGACGCCAAGATGAATTTCGACGACAACGCGCTGTTCCGCCACAAGGATATCGAGGAGCTGCGCGACGTCGACGAGGAGGAGGCCTCGGAGCTCGAAGCCACCCGCCACGGCCTCAATTACGTCAAGCTGGACGGGAATATCGGCTGCATGGTCAACGGCGCCGGCCTGGCGATGGCGACGATGGACATCATCAAGCTCTATGGCGGCGAGCCGGCCAATTTCCTTGATGTCGGCGGCGGCGCCACCCGGGAGCGGGTAACGACGGCGTTCAAGCTGATCCTGTCCGATGCCAATGTCGAAGGCATTCTCGTTAATATCTTCGGGGGCATCATGCGCTGTGATGTCATCGCGGAAGGGGTGGTTGCGGCGGCACGCGAAGTCAGCCTGCATGTTCCGCTGGTGGTCCGTCTCGAAGGCACCAATGTCGAGTTGGGCAAGAAGATTCTGAAAGAGTCCGGTCTTCCGATCCTGTCGGCGGATAATCTGGCCGATGCGGCGGAAAAGGTCGTCAATGCCGTGAAGGAGGCCGCATAATGGCCGTGTTGGTCAACTCCCAAACCAAGGTCATCTGCCAGGGCTTCACCGGCGCGCAGGGCACCTTCCATTCCGAACAGGCCATCGCCTACGGCACCAGGATGGTCGGCGGCGTCACGCCCGGCAAGGGCGGAACGATGCATCTCGACCTGCCGGTATTCGATACGGTCGGCGAGGCCGTGGCCCGGACCGGCGCCAATGCCTCGGTGATCTATGTGCCGCCGCCCTTCGCGGCCGACGCGATCCTGGAAGCGATCGATGCCAGGCTCGAACTGGTGGTGTGCATCACCGAGGGGATCCCGGTGCTGGACATGGTCACGGTCAAGCGGGCGCTGAGCGGGTCGCGGACCCGGCTGATCGGGCCGAACTGCCCCGGTGTCATCACCCCCGACGAATGCAAGATCGGGATCATGCCCGGCCATATCCATCGGCGCGGCAAGATCGGCATCGTGTCGCGGTCGGGAACCCTGACCTACGAGGCGGTGGCGCAGACGACGGCGGCGGGTCTTGGTCAAACCACCTGCATCGGCATCGGCGGCGACCCGGTCAATGGCACCAGCTTTGTCGATTGCCTGGAGCTGTTCCTGGCCGATGACGAGACCGTGGGGATCATCATGATCGGGGAAATCGGCGGCGACGCCGAGGTCCAGGGCGCCGAGCTGTTGAAGCGGGCGAAGAACCGCAAGCCGACCGTGGGCTTCATCGCCGGCCGGACGGCACCGCCGGGGCGTCGCATGGGCCACGCCGGCGCCGTGATCTCCGGGGGCAATGACACCGCCGACTTCAAGGTCGAGGCCCTGCGCGCCGCCGGCATCACCGTGGCCGATAGTCCGGCCAGCCTTGGCAGTGCGATGGTGAAAGTCTTGAAGGGTTGAGCGCGCGCCGCTAACGTCCACCAGCAACGAAAGAGGCCGCGGACGATCAAAAGTCCGCGTCGGACCCATGACAGGAATGACCGACCAAACATCGTTCTTACTCGGCGCGAACGCGACGTTCATCTCGGAACTCTATACGCGCTATCTCGCCGACCCGGCCTCGGTCGATGGCAGCTGGGCGGCATTTTTCAACGATCTCGACGATGACGCGCGCTCGATCATTCAGGAGTTGGAAGGGGCGAGCTGGGCTCCGAACGACCACGCGGTGATCGGCGCTGGTGGGGAGCCGGAGCGTCCGCCGGAGCGCCGGAGCGCCGCCGCTGACGGCCTGGCCGTCAAGCTGAATGGCGGGGTGGCGGCGGCCCTGACCAGCGACCAGGTGCGGACGGCGACGCTCGACAGTTTGCGCGCCCTGATGATGATCCGGGTCTATCGGGTCCGCGGCCACCTGTTGGCCAATCTCGATCCCCTGGGCCTGGAGCAGCGGCACTATCACCCCGAACTCGACCCGGCGAGCTACGGCTTCACCGAAGCCGACTATGAACGGCCGATCTTCATCAACCGGGTTCTGGGGCTCGAGACCGCGACGCTGCGCGAGATCCTCGAGGTCCTGCACAAGACCTATTGCGGGACCATCGCGGTTGAATTCATGCATATCCAGGATCCCGACCAGAAGGCCTGGATTCAGGCGCGGATCGAGGGCGAGCGAAATCACACGGAGTTCACCGTCAATGGCAAGCGGGCGATCCTGGAACGGCTGACCGCCGCGGAAACCTTCGAGCGCTTCCTGCAGATGAAATACACCGGGACCAAGCGGTTCGGCATCGAAGGCGGCGAAGTGCTGATCCCGGCGATCGAGCAGGTGCTGAAGCGCGGTGGTCAGCTTGGCCTCAAGGAGGTCGTGCTGGGCATGGCGCATCGTGGCCGGCTCAATGTGCTGGCCAACGTGATGCAGAAGCCGTTTCAGGCGATTTTCTCGGAATTCCAGGGCAACTCGGCCAATCCCGAGGATGTTCAGGGCTCGGGCGACGTCAAATACCATCTCGGGACCTCGGCCGACCGGGAATTCGACAACAACCCGGTCCATCTGTCCCTGACCGCCAACCCGTCCCACCTGGAAGGGGTCAATCCGGTGGTGATGGGCAAGGTTCGCGCCAAGCAGCATCAGCTGTCCAACAAGCCGGACTCGCTGGCCTTGACCGACGAGGACCGCTACCGGGTCGCCGGCGTGCTGCTGCATGGCGATGCCGCCTTCGCCGGCCAGGGCGTCGTGGCCGAAACTTTGGCCCTGTCGGAGCTCAAGGGCTACAAGACCGGTGGCACGATCCATTTTGTGATCAACAATCAAATCGGTTTCACGACCAATCCGCGGTTCTCGCGTTCGGGCCCCTACCCGACCGATGTCGCCAAGATGATCCAGGCGCCGATCTTCCACGCCAATGGCGACGATCCCGAGGCCGTGGTTCATATCAGCCGGATCGCAATCGAGTTCCGCCAGCGTTTCCTCAAGGATGTCGTCGTTGACATCTTCTGCTATCGCCGGCATGGCCATAACGAAGGCGACGAGCCGGCCTTCACGCAGCCCTTGATGTACAAGGCGATCAAGAATCATCCGACGACGCGCGAGCTCTATGCCCGCCAGTTGCAGACCGAGAAGGTTGTCACCGAGGCGGAAGGCAATCAACTGGTCGCCGATTTCCAGGCCAGGCTGGAAATCGAGTTCCAGGCGGCGACGCAGTACAAGCCCAACCGCGCCGATTGGCTGGAAGGCAAATGGTCGGGGCTGGAGGCCGCCAACGAGTCGGCCAGTGGCGAGGACCGCCGGGGCAACACGTCGGTTGCGGTCGATGTCCTGAAAGAGGTCGGGCTGGCCCTGTCCCGGGTTCCGCCGGAGCACGATGTCAATCCCAAGATCGCGCGGCAATTGAAGCTGCGTCAGCAGGCGATTGAAAGCGGCGACGATATCGACTGGGCCACTGCGGAGGCGCTGGCGTTCGGCACCTTGTGCGTTGAGGGAACCCATGTGCGCCTGTCGGGTCAGGACAGCGGCCGTGGCACCTTCTCACACCGCCATTCGGTGTTGATCGATCAGACCAACGAAAAGCGCTATGTCCCGCTCAACAATATCCGGCCGGACCAGGCCTCGTTCGAGGTCCATGACAGCCCGTTGTCGGAGATGGCGGTGCTCGGTTTCGAATATGGTTACACGCTGGCCGATCCGCACAGCCTGGTGTTGTGGGAAGCCCAATTCGGCGATTTCGCCAATACCGCTCAGGAAATCATCGACCAGTTCATCAGCTCGGGCGAAAGCAAATGGCTGCGGATGTCCGGGCTGACGCTGTTGCTGCCGCATGGCTATGAGGGCCAGGGGCCGGAGCATTCCTCGGCACGGCCGGAGCGGTTCCTGCAGCAAAGTGGCGGGGACAACTGGCAGGTCGTCAATTGCACGACGCCGGCGAATTTCTTCCATGTGCTGCGGCGCCAGATGCGGCGCCAGTTCCGCAAGCCGCTGATCGTCTTCACCCCGAAATCACTGCTGCGCCACAAGCTGGTGGTGTCGAAACTGGCGGATTTCGGGCCCGGCAGCTCGTTCCATCGGGTGTTGCCCGAAGCCGGTACGCTGGTCGAGGACGCCGCGGTCAAGCGGGTCGTGCTGTGCTGTGGCAAGGTCTATTATGACCTGCTGCAGGAGCGGGAGAATCGCGGCATCAGCGATGTTGCGCTGGTGCGGGTCGAACAGCTCTATCCGTTCCCACGGGCACCCCTGGCCGCGGAGCTGCGGCGTTATCCCAACGCTGATGTCGTATGGTGCCAGGAGGAGCCCGACAATATGGGCGCCTGGAGCTATATCGACCGGCGGATCGAGCGCCTGCTGGGCGATATCAAGCATCGGGCCGAGCGGCCGAGTTACGCCGGACGGATCGAGGCCGCGGCGCCCGCGACCGGCATTCTGAAACGGCATCTTCGCGAACAAGCGGCGCTGATCGATGTCGCGCTCACCGTGAAGGCCTGACCTGACACTCCTCTCTGAAGGCTTTCCGGAACAAGCCGACCGGCCGGACGCCGGCAGACCCAGGCGGGTCTGCTCCGCGCTCCGCCGGACAACGATCTTCCCGCTCGGGAAAAGACGAAGGAAACGGTGATGGCGACTGAAATCGTGGTGCCCGCGCTGGGTGAATCGGTGACCGAGGCGACGGTCGCGCAATGGCTGAAAAAAATCGGCGACGCGGTGCAGGTTGACGAGCCGCTGGTGGAATTGGAGACCGACAAGGTCACTCTGGAGGTTCCGTCGCGGACCGCGGGCATCCTTTCGGAAATCCTCGTGCCCACCGGGGGCAATGTCGCGGTGGGTGCCGTTCTGGGTCTGATCGCCAACGGCGCGGCGGCCTCCGCTCCGGCCGCTGCCCCGGCGCTTGCCGTGCCCGTACCGCAAGTGGCACCGGCACCCGTTGCGCCGGCGCCGGTCCATGATGTGCTGTCCCCGGCGGTGCGCAAGCTGGTCGATGATAACCATCTCGACGCGGCGGACATCAGCGCCAGCGGCAGGGATGGCCGGCTGACCAAGGAAGATGTGTTGAATCACCTGGAGCGCCGCCAGGCTGCGGCGGCCCCGGTGGCGCCGCCGGCACCCGCACCGGTCGCTGCCCCCGTGGCGTCTCCGGTGGCGTCCCCCGTTGCCAAGCCGGCGCAGCCCGCCGGTCCGCGGCCGCGCGCCGCGCGCGAGGAACGGGTCCGGATGACCCGCCTGCGCCAGCGCATCGCCGAACGCCTCAAGGAGGCCCAGAACACCGCGGCCATGCTGACCACCTTCAACGAGGTGGACATGACCAATCTGCTGGCGGCACGCGCGGCCTACAAGGACAGCTTCGAGAAAAAGCACGGCGTGCGTCTTGGCTTCATGTCGTTCTTCGTCAAGGCCTGTATCGCGGCGTTGAAGGAACTGCCCGCGGTCAATGCCGAGATCGAAGGCAGTGACCTGATCTACAAGAATTATTACGATATCGGGGTCGCAGTCGGGACCCCCAGCGGCCTCGTGGTCCCGGTTGTGCGCGACGCCGATGTGCTGAGCTTTGCCGGGATCGAGAAGGCCATCGGCGCGCTGGGCAAGAAGGCACGCGACGGCAAGCTGTCGATCGAGGAGCTTTCGGGCGGGACCTTCACCATTTCCAATGGTGGCGTCTATGGCTCGCTGATGTCGACGCCGATCCTCAACCCGCCGCAATCCGCGATTCTCGGCATGCACAAGACGCAGGAGCGTCCGGTCGTCGTCAACGGCAAGATCGAGATCCGACCGATGATGTATCTGGCGCTGAGCTACGACCACCGCGTCATCGACGGTCGGGAGGCGGTGACCTTCCTGGTTCGGGTCAAGGAAGGCCTGGAAGATCCGCAACGCCTCCTGCTTGATCTTTGATCCGCGTTTCGAGATCGGCGTCTTGATGATCACCGGCCCGGGCCGGTGATCATCGGGGTTGTTCCTCGCCGCCTCCCGAACGCGATATGACGGATTTATGACCCATGGTTGAAACGCAGAATTCTGAAACGCAAAATTCTGAAACCCAATATGACGTTGTCGTGATCGGTGCCGGTCCCGGCGGCTATGTTGCCGCGATCCGCGCCGCTCAACTGGGCCTGAAGACGGCTTGCGTCGAAAAGGGCCCGACGCTGGGGGGCACGTGCCTCAATATCGGGTGCATCCCGTCCAAGGCGTTGCTGACCAGCTCCGAGAAATTCGACGAAGCCCGCCACAGTTTCGCGAGCCATGGCATCCGGGTGGGCAATCTTGAACTCGATCTCGCCGCGATGATGGCCAACAAGGCCAAGGTGGTGAAGGACAACACCGCCGGGGTCGAATATCTGTTCAAGAAGAACAAGATCGACTGGCTGCGCGGGGCGGGGCGCATCAGTGCGCCGGGCACCGTCGTGGTCGACGGTGCCGAGGGCAGCCGGACCGTGACGACGCGTCATATCGTGATCGCGACCGGGTCCGAGGTGACGCCGGTCCCGGGCATCACGATCGACGAGCAGCGGATTGTGTCTTCGACCGGCGCCCTGTCGCTGCCCGCGGTGCCGCGGCGCCTGGTGGTGATCGGCGGTGGTGTCATCGGGCTCGAACTGGGATCGGTCTGGGCCCGCCTCGGCGCCCAGGTCACCGTGGTCGAATATCTCGACCGCATCCTGCCCCTGATGGATGGCGAAGTCTCAAAGCAGATGCAGCGGATCCTGGGCCGCCAGGGTTTCACCTTCAAGCTCGGCAGCAAAGTGACCGCGGCGGTCACGGACGCGGACCAGGTCACCCTGACCATCGAGCCCGCCAAGGGCGGCAACCCCGAGACGCTGGAAACGGATATCGTTCTGGTCGCCGTGGGGCGCCGGCCTTATACCCAGGGATTGGGGCTGGAATCGGTCGGTGTCGTCATCGACAACCGGGGCCGGGTCGAGATCAACGGCCATTTCATGACCAGCGTGCCCGGGATCTGGGCGATCGGCGACGTGGTCATCGGGCCGATGCTGGCGCACAAGGCCGAGGACGAGGGCGTCGCGGTGGCCGAGTTGATTGCCGGGCAGTCGGGGCACGTCAATTATGAGGCGATCCCCGGTGTCGTCTATACCTGGCCCGAGGTCGCGCAAGTCGGGCAAACCGAGGAGCAGCTCAAGGCCTCGGGCATCGCCTATAAAGCGGGCCGGTTTCCATTCACCGCCAATGGCCGGGCCCGCGCGCTCGGTGTCACCGAGGGCTTCGTCAAGATTTTGGCTGATGCGACGACGGATCGGGTTCTCGGCGTGCATATCGTGGGCGCCAATGCCGGCGAACTGATCGCCGAGCTGGTGCTGGCGATGGAGTTTGGCGCTTCGGCCGAGGATATCGCCCGGACCTGCCATGCCCATCCGACCCTGTCGGAAGCGGTCAAGGAAGCCGCCCTGGCGGTTGGCGGACGAACGATCCACATTTGATCCGGCGGCTGCCGGCCCGCGATGGATGAAACGCCGCAGGGCGGACTTGGCAGGGTGGACCTGGCGGTCCGGCCTGCGGGTCTCTGCCGGCTCGTCAGGTTGATTTTTCGTCGGGTTGAATTTCCGACTTGCGGTGGCAACTGACGAGATGGTCGGGGGATACGCTGGCCAGCGTTGGCGCCTCAACGGCACACTGTTCGACGGCGATTGGACAGCGGGTCCGGAAATGGCAGCCGGATGGCGGGTTGAGCGGACTCGGCAGATCCCCGGTGAGGACAAGCCGTTGCTTGGCGCGCTCGGCTCGGGGATCTGGCAGCGGCGAAGCGGAAATCAGCGCTTTCGTGTAGGGGTGGCGGGCCGAGCCGTAGATCGTATCACGGTCGGCCAGCTCCACGACCTTGCCGAGATAGAGCACCATGACCCTTTGGCTGATGTGGCGGACAACCGACAGGTCATGGCTGATGAAGATCAGCGACAGCCCGAATTCCCGCTGCAATCGCTTCAGCAGATTGATGATCTGGCTCTGGATCGACACGTCGAGAGCGGAGACGGGTTCGTCGCAGATGATGAGCCTGGGTTCCAGGATCATCGCGCGGGCGATGCCAATGCGCTGTGCCTGCCCGCCGGAGAACTCGTGCGGGTAGCGGTTGATCATTTCAGGGTGCAGCCCGACGCGATCCATGATCGCCTCGACCTTGGCCCGGCGTTCCCGTGGCGGCAAGTCTTTGCGATGCACCGACAACGGCTCGGCGATGATGTCGCCGATGGTCATGCGCGGATCAAGAGAGGCCAGAGGGTCCTGGAAAATGATCTGCATCTGCGCGCGCAGCGGGCGCATGTCCCGGGCGGATATCTTCGTCAGCGGCTGGCCGAGCCAGATCACCTCGCCGCCGGCGGCGGGTATCAGCCGAAGGATGCCGCGTCCGAGGGTTGACTTGCCACAGCCGCTTTCGCCGACCACGCCCAGCGTTTCTCCGGGCATGAGATCGAAGCTGACGCCGCTGACCGCCTTGAGGATGAGCCGCGGCTTCAGGAACTTCTTCGGCAAGCGGAAATCGACCGAAAAGTCCCGCACGGAAAGGAGGGGCGCGACGCCGTTCATGATGCCGATCCCAGGCGGACCGCCGCCGCGGGGGAATGACTCTGAAGGTGGCATGCCCGCGTGTGCGGTCCGGCTGAGCGGCTATCATTCACCAGCCGCAGTGCCGGTGCTTCCCGCTCGCAGACCGGCTCGGCATAGCCGCAACGGGGGCGGAAGCTGCACCCCTTGGGCAGATTGTTGAGATTGGGCGGGGTGCCGCCGATCGAGGGCAGATCCGCATCGGTGTCGCCGTTGAGGCGGGGCATGCTTTTCAGCAGACCTTCGGTATAGGGGTGACCAGGCCGATAGAAAATATCCTCGATGCTGCCGTTTTCAACAATGCGGCCGGCATACATCACCGCGACCTGGTCGGCAATGCCGGCGATCACGCCGAGATCGTGGGTAATGAGCGCGATCGCCGTGTTGAATTCGCGCTTGAGATCGGCCATCAGATCAAGGATCTGCGCCTGAATTGTCACGTCGAGTGCGGTCGTCGGCTCATCGGCGATCAGCAGATCGGGTTGGCACAAAAGCGCGATGGCGATCATCACACGTTGGCGCATGCCGCCCGAGAATTCGTGCGGATAGAGTTTGAAACGGCGCCTGGCGTCGGGAATGCGCACCATATCCAGCATGTCGAGCGATCGCCTGGCGGCGGCGGTCCGGTCCATTCCCTTGTGCTGTATCAGCACCTCGGTCATCTGCCGTTCGATGGTGAGATAGGGATTGAGCGACGTCATCGGGTCTTGAAAAATCATGGCGATTCGCGATCCGCGAATCGCCGCCAACGCGGTGGGCTTCAAGCCGACGAGTTCCTGCCCGCGATAGCGCACGCTGCCGCTGACGCGGCCGTTGGAGGCCAGCAGCCCCATGACGGAGAGCATCAGTTGGCTTTTGCCCGAGCCGCTCTCGCCGACCACGCCGAGCGTTTCTCCGGGCCGGATGTCGAGCGAGACGTTATTGACGGCGCTGACGGTTCCGTCGCCGGTTTCGAAGCGGGTCACCAGATCGCGAATGGAAAGAATCGGCTCCACTTTTTCAGCCCTGTCGGCGGCTCCGTCCGTGCCTGTCATCAGCGATCCTTCGGGTCAAATGCGTCGCGCAGGCCATCACCGAGAAAATTCAGGCAGAACAGCGTGATGGCGAGAAAGGAGGCAGGGAACCACAGCATCCAGGGGGCGTTTTGCATGTTGGCCGCACCCTCCGACACCAACACGCCCCAGCTTGTCATCGGTTCCTGCACGCCCAGACCGATGAACGACAGGAAGCTCTCCAGAATAATGACGCGCGGCACCGTCAGCGTCGCATAGACAATGACGGGCGACAGCGTGTTGGGCACGATGTGGCGAAAAATGATGGCGGCGGAAGAAACGCCGCAGGCCTCGGCGGCTTCGATAAATTCCTTGCGTTTCAGTGACAAGGTCTGGCCCCGGACAATCCGCGCCATATCGAGCCATTCCACGGCGCCGATGCCGACGAACATCAGTGTGATGCTGCGCCCGAAAAACACCATCAGAAGGATCACGAAGAACATGAACGGCAGCGAATAGAGAATGTCGACCACGCGCATCATGATGTTGTCGACCCCGCCGCCGAAATAGCCCGCCGTCGCGCCGTAGGAGACGCCGATGATCAGGCTGACGAGACTCGCGACGAGGCCGACCAGCAGCGAAATCCGCCCGCCATAAAGCGTCCGCACCAACAGGTCGCGCCCGTTCGCCTCGGTACCGAAATAGTGCCCGGCGGCGAAGTCAGGCGCCGTGGTAAAGGAGGTGTAGTCCACGTCGTCGAGAGCCCAGGGCAGAAACATCGGCCCCGCCACGCAGGCCATGGTGACGAGGACAAGCACGATCGCGCTGGTCACCGCAGCCCTGTTGCGCAGCAGGCGGCGCATGGCATCTGCCCGCAGGCTGCGGCCGGCAATCCGATTGTCCGGGGTGGCAAGAGAAGCGCTATCCGTCATGTGTTCGTCTCAGTCGTAGCGCACGCGTGGGTCGAGAAAACCGTAAACGAGATCGACCAACAAATTGAGAACAATAATCAGGGAACCGTAGAAAACCACGATGCCCATGACAAGAAGGTAGTCGCGATTGAGGGCGCCCTGGACGAAATATCGCCCGATGCCGGGAATGCCGAAAATCTGCTCGATCACCACCGAACCAGTGATGATGCCGGCGATGGCAGGGCCGAGATAGGAGACGACCGGCATCAGACCGGCCTTGAGGGCATGACGCAGCAACACCACCCGTTCGGGCATGCCCTTGGCCCGCGCGGTGCGCACGAAGTTGGATCGCAGCACCTCGATCATCGAACCGCGCGTCAGGCGTGCGATATAGGCGGTCGGCGGCAACGCCAGCGAGATCACCGGCAGGATATAGGAGGTCCAGCCGCCGACGGTGCCACCCGCCGGCAGCCAACGCAGCGTGACGGCGAAAAACAGAATGAGGACGGGCGCGACGACGAAATTGGGTATGGTGATGCCCGTCATGGCCAATCCCATGACCATGAAGTCCGTCGAGCTGTTCTGTCGCAGCGCCGCGAAAACGCCGCTGGAGATGCCGACGACACCGGCAATGAGGATACCCGCCAGCCCCAGCGAAAGCGAATAGGGAAAGCCCTGGTAAATCAGGTCATTCACGCTGTAGTCGCGATATTTGAACGACGGGCCGAAGTCTCCCTGCAGAATGCCGCCAAGATAGCGGCCATATTGCATAACCAGCGGTTCGTCGAGGTGATAGGTCTTCTCGATATTGGCTTTGACCTCCGCCGGCAGCGGATGGTCACGGTCGAACGGGCCGCCCGGCGCCAGTCGGATCATGAAAAATGCGATCGTCAGAATGACAAACAGCGTAGGGATTGCGCCGAACAGACGACGCAAGGTGTAGCTGAACATGAGCCTGCCTCTCGAGCGCCCGCCGCTTCGACAAACGGGTCAGGATGAGAAAAAACATTAATTTTCAATAAATGATAGTGTACTTTATCGGTTTGAGAAAACGAAGAACAAGTGTCGCAGGGCGCCGCCCTGCACCCGCCAGGGACGCGGTCCCTGGACCCGATTAATTAATCCATAGAATCGCAGGCTCCAAGACGGCGCCGCTCCGCTGTCAAGCCCGGCGGCGCCGCTTTCGGGAGGAAGCCCGTTATCAGTCCTTGGTCAGCCAGCGTGTGAGGTTGAACCCGGGAAGATTGTCGATCCAACCATGCACAGCGGGGCTGATCATGTGCTTGTTGGTGTAGGTGTAGAGCGGAATGATCGGCTGATCGGCGATCATGATCTTCTCCGCATTCTGCTGGATCACGCCGCGCTTTGCCAGGTCGGTCTCCGTGGTCGCCTCGGCCATCAGCTTGTCGAAGGCGGGATTGTCGTAACCCGACGTCGAGTTGGCGCCGACATTGCCGCGTTCCAGATCCAGGAAGTTGGCAGCGTCATCAAAGTCGCCGATCCAGCCGTGCCGCGCGACGTCTTTGAAGGTCTTGTTGTTGCGATCGGCCTGGAAGGTGCCCCATTCCTCGTTTTTGAGCGTGGTGTTGATGCCGAGCTTTTGTTTCCACATTGCGGCAACGGCGATGGCGACCTTCTTGTGCGCTTCGTTGGTGTTGTAAATGAACTCAACGGAGAGCGGCTTGTCCGGCCCGTAGCCGGCCTTGGCGATCAGTTCCCTGGCCTTGGCTTCGCGCTCGGCCTGCGTCATCCGGGCTTCATCAGGCTGCCAGGCGGGGAAATTGCTGGTGCCGGGCGGCACGAAGGTGAAGGTCGGGATCTGCTGGCCCTTGGTGATGTCCTTGACGATCACATCGCGATCGATGGCGAGCGACAGGGCATGGCGCAGATCGACATTCGACTTCCAGGGTTCGTGCGTCAGGTTGATGGCGTAGAAATAGGTGCCGAAATAAGGGGCGATGTGGGTTTCTTTGGGGTGATCCTTCAACATCGTCGGAATTTGCTGGGAGGCGATATCGTAGGTGAGGTCCAACTCGCCCGCCAGATAGCGTTTCAACTCTGAATCGAGATCCTCGGTCGGGAAATAGCGGACCGTGTCGATCTTGACATTGGCGGCATCGTGGAAATAGGGGTTCTTCTTCAGGGTAATGTGATCCTGGGGGATTGCTTCGGCGAGCGTATAGGCGCCGTTGGAGATCAACAGGTTCGGTTTGGAGTAGCCGTCGCCCGCCTTTTCAAAAAGCGCCTTGTCGATCGGGAAGGTCGACTGGTGGACCAGCATGCCAACGAAATACGGCGCGGGCGCGCGCAGATGCACCACGAAGGTCTTCGGATCCGGGGTTTCGACGCCCAGCGTTGCGGGATCGGCCTTGCCGTTGCGGATGTCTTCGGCGTTCTTCACCGCATCGAGGAAATAGGCGTAGTCCGCGGCGGTCTTTGGCGTGACGATGCGCCGCCAGGCGAAGGCGAAATCGTCCGAGGTCACCGGCGAACCGTCCGACCATTTGGCATCGTCGCGCAGCTTGAATGTATAGTCGAGGCCGTCGGTCGAAACGGTCCAACTGGCGGCGACGCCGGGAATGGCCTTGCCATCGGGGCCATAGGCCATCAGCCCTTCGTAGAGGTCTTGCTGGATGTTGCCTTCAGGGATGCCGCTGACGAGTTGAACGTCAAGCGAACTTGGTTCTGCGGCATTGCCTCGGTTGAGGATCGTTTCCGCGTTCGCGGCGCCCGCGGCCCAGGCCGCAAAGATCGCCGCCGATAGCAAAAGCCCGTGTTTCAAGCGCATTTTCTTTATTCCTTTTTGTCAACGCGATGGACCGGTCGGACCCGGCAGGTTGCGTTCGTTCAATGGGACGCAGGCTCAGCAGACTGTAAACCGTCAGGAGGCAACATTTTGTCGATAATCGGTTGAACAATCAACGTGCGCATTTCTGCGAACGAATCCAAAGTCTGGTCGGATGCTTGCGAAGCCGGCGCCCGAAGGGCCACGCCCATCCGAACCCGTCGCAAGCGGCCAGGCGAGCGTTTCCAGCGGTCTTGGATTGATGGCGCGTTTCTGGGGCGGTAGGAGATGGGGTGCAGGATGCCGCAGGGCAGCGTGCAAATTTGTCTTGACGAATTCTGCGAATAATTCTTACTTGCAGACCGTGCCGCCGAAACCGGCACCTTATTCTGCCGAGGAGAGTTTTGATGCGTTTTCATCTTCCGACCATCGCCGCCGCCGGGTTGATTCTGGCGGGCGGCGTCAGCGCGGCGTCGGCCAAGGAATATCCGATCGGCGAAGCCAAAACGGTCCAGGGTATGGAGCTGGGTGCGGTCTATCTCCAGCCCATCGAAATGGATCCCCCCGACGTCATGCGCCCCGCCGCCGATTCGGACGTCCATCTTGAAGCCGACATCCACGCGGTCAAGGACAATGCCACGGGATTCCCCGAAGGCGAGTGGCTGCCCTATCTCGTGGTCAAGTACAAACTGTCGAAAGTCGGGACCACCGAAACCCTGTCCGGCGATTTGATGCCGATGGTTGCCAATGACGGTCCGCATTACGGCGACAATGTCAAGATGATGGGCGCGGGCAAATACGAGCTCGAATTGACGATTCTGCCGCCCACCGCCAATGCGCACGCGCATTTCGGCCGCCATGTCGACAAGGAAACCGGGGTCGGTCCGTGGTTCACGCCGATCACCGTCGATTATGACTTCACCTATGCCGGCGTTGGCAAGAAGGGCGGCTATTAGGCCGACTGCGGACTCTGACCCCCACCACGGCGCGATGGAGGCCTGTCATGGTAAAATTATCGTCGAGGGCGCCGGTTGCCGCAATCCGGCGGACCTGGACTGTCGCACTGCTGTTGGCCCTTGGCCTGGTCATGGCCGCCGTGGTGAAAGGTCACGCCGATGATCTCCCGGTGTTCATGGTCGAGATGAAGGACGGGGCGATCTCACCGTCGCGGCTGGAAGTTCCCGCCGACACGCCCTTTCGCATTGCGATCACGAACACCGGAACGTCGCCTGCGGAATTGGAAAATTCCGACATGCATCTGGAAAAAATGGTGACCCCGGGTGGACATGCCGTCCTGGTGATCCGTCGTTTGTCGGCCGGCGCGTATCTCTTCTTCGATGATTTTCAGCCGGGCGGACCGGGGATTCTCATTGTCGCCCGATAGTGCGCCGACGCTGTGCGACCGGGGCCCGCCGGCGACCCGGCCGGGCTGGCTGGCGCGTCTTGGTGAAGCGCTGCGGCGCAACCAGCGCCGGATCCGTGCGGCGCAATGGGCGGTTGTCGCGGTTTATCTGGTCCTGGTCGCGGCACCGGCCCTGTTGCCCTTGCCACCCCGGACCGCGCATGTCTGGAACAATCTGACGGTTTTCGCCCAGTTCGCCTTTTGGGGCGTGTGGTGGCCGTTCGTGCTGCTGAGCATGGTCGTGGTCGGCCGGGCCTGGTGCGGTTTTTTCTGCCCCGAGGGGGCGCTGACCGAATTTGTCAGCGGCTACGGGCGGGGTCGTGCCGTGCCGCGCTGGCTGATGTGGCGCGGCTGGCCCTTCGTCGCCTTCGCCTGCACCACGGTCTATGGCCAACTGGTCAGCGTTTATCAATATCCCAAACCGGTGCTGCTGATCCTGGGCGGCTCGACTCTGGGGGCGATCGCGGTCGGCTGGTGGTATGGCCGCAACAAGCGGGTGTGGTGCCGCTATCTGTGCCCGGTCAACGGCGTGTTTGCCCTGTTGTCGAAATTGGCACCGTTCCATTACCGCGTTGATGGTGAGCGCTGGGCGGAATCGCAAGCACATCAGCCCCACCCGGCCGAGCGGATCAACTGTGCACCGCTGGTGCCGATCCGCACCATGGAGAGCGCCGGTCCCTGCCATATGTGCGGCCGCTGCGCCGGCTTTCGCGATGCCGTGACCCTGTCGGCGCGGATCCCGGGTCGGGAGATCGTCGCCGTGGCCGGACGCCAGACCAATCCCTGGGAATCGGTGCTGATCCTGGTCGGGATGCTCGGCATTGCCGTGGGCGCGTTCCATTGGTCGGCCAGCCCGTGGTTTCTGGCGCTCAAGGATGTCGTCGCGACCGCGTTGATCGATCACGATGTGGTCGGGCCGGTGGAATGGACGCTGCCCTGGTGGTTGCTGACCGACTATCCGGCGCAGAGCGATGTCATGACCGTGCTCGACGGCGCCGTGCTGCTGGCCTATGTCGCGGCGACCGCGGCGGTGATGACGCTGGGCCTGGGCGCGCTGGTCGGGCTGGCGACCCGGCTGCTCGGGCCCTGGTCCTGGCCGCGGTTTCACCATCTGGTCCAGGCCCTGATCCCGGTCGCCGGCTGCGGCATTTTTTTGGGATTGTCGATGCAGACCGTGAGTTTGCTGCGGGGCGAGGGCGTGGTCATCCCGGGGCTGGGCGCACTGCGTCTGGCGCTGCTGGCGGGGGCCTTGCTGTGGTCGGCGGGCCTGGCCTGGCGCGTCAGCGGCCGCTATGGCCAGCGGTTGCGCCGGATCGCCGCAACGGCCGCGATGACCGGTGCCGCGGCGCTGGGTGTGGCGAGCTGGGCACTGCTGTTCTGGGGCTGGTAGGCGGGCGGGGGAAAGCGGCTCTTCCTTGCCCCGCAACGCCCCTCAGGGGTCGCGGCGGGCTCTGGGATGCGCGGACTGGTAGATCTCCAGCAGGGACTCAACGTCAACATCGGTATAACGCTGGGTCGTCGAAAGCGAGGCGTGGCCCAGCAGGTCCTGGATCACCCGCAGATCGCTGCCGGCCGCCAGCAGATGGGTGGCGAAGCTGTGACGCAGGGCATGGGGGGTCACGCTGTCGGGCAGGCCCATCACCGCGCGGATGCGGCGGATCTGCTTCTGGGCGACGCCCGCGGCCAGCCGGCCGCCGCGGGCGCCCAGGAACAGCGGCATGTTGGCTTGTGTCGCGAAGGGACACGCCGCCAGATAGGCCTCAACCGCGGCGGCGACCGCCGGCAGCACCGGAACCACGCGCTGCTTGCGCCCTTTGCCCAGCACCGTCAGGGTCTCGCCGAACGGGACCTGATCGCGGTCGAGCGACAGGGCCTCGTCAATGCGCAGGCCGCAGCCATAGAGCAGGGTGAACAGCGCGCCATCGCGTTTGGCAATCCAGGGGCTGTCCTGCAGTTCCGCGGCAGTGTCCAGCAGCCCGATGGCATCCTGCTCGGTCAGCGGCCGGGGCATCGGCCGCGGCAGCTTGGGGCTGCGCACCAGGGTCACCGCCGGGTTGTGCAGACGGCCGGAGCGGTCGAGCCAGCGGAACAGGCTGCGCACACTCGACAGCTCGCGCGCCCGGCTGCTGCGGGCCAGTCCGTCCGCGGCCCGTCGCGACAGCCAGGCGCGAAAGTCCACCAGCCCGGCGTCGCCCAGATCGTTGAGAGCGGGTAATTTGCCCAAATGGTCGGTCAGGAAGTCCAGGAACATGCCGATATCGGCGCTGTAGGCCGTCAGCGTATGCGGCGAGGCGTGGCGTTCATGTTCCAGCCAGCGCCGCCACGCCGCGAGGGCGTCCAGGACGTCCGGGGCGGCCGAGAAACCGAGCGCGGGCGCCACCGGGGTGCCTTTCGCGCCGGTCATGCCGGCAGGTCGAGCCAGCCGCGGATCGAACGTTCGACCGCCCGGGCCAGAAAGTTCAGCAATTCGGTTCCCGTGCTGTGGGGAAACATCACCGGGTCGCGTGATCCCAGGGCCAGCACGCCTTCGGGGGTTTCCGGACTGATCCGCAGGCGCAACAGCGCCATCGAGCGGACCAGCCCGGCGCCGGGGCCGAACAGGGTCGGCTCGCCTTCGATATCCGACTGCACCAGAATGTTGTGGATCCCGAGCCAGCGCATGACGGTCCCCGGCATCACGACGCGCACCCCGGAGCGGTTGACCGGCGCGTGGTCCGAACCGTTTGATTCGACAACCAGGCTGGTCACATCAAGGTCCAGCAGCAGCGCCAGGTCGGTCGTGATCGTCTGGATCAACTGTTCGAAGCTGGTGGCGTCGAGCATGCGCAGCACGGCGGCATGGATCCGGCTCTGGCCGTTCAGGGTGGCGCGGCTGGTCAGCACCAAGTCGTGATATTGCGTGCGGCTGGCCTCCAGATCGCGGCGCAGACGCTCGACCATGAAATGCTGGAAATCGACGACGCCGGGCCCGCGCGATTGGGTCGGTGGCGTGAGGCAGGCGATCAGGTCGCCATGCTGGATCAGGAAATCGGGATGGAGGCGCAAAAACGCGGCGACGTCTTCCGCCCGAAGCGCGTCGTTTGATCGTTGGCTATGTCCGCTTTCTCGCGCCATCATGCCGGCCTTGTCAGCCCTGGTTACGCTCTGTCGTCAGGCCGATCGTGCGGCGCGTCGTGCCGGACGGTCTTTCCCGATCAACCTGGATCCAGTCTAACCGATGCCGCAGCCCCTTGCCAGTTCCGCCCCCGATCTGCTGTCGGCGATCGCACCACCGCCGCCGGCGACAGTGCCGCCATCACCGCGGGTTCGGGTCCTGCTGCCGCTGCCCCTGGCCGAGCCCTATGACTATCGTGTTCCCGAGGGGCTGGTGCTGGAACCGGGCGCCTATGTCGAGGTGCCGCTGGGACCGCGCCGCTGCGCCGGTGTGGTCTGGGGCGATGCCGCCGGCCAGGTCGAGGAACACCGGCTGCGCCCGGTGACGCGCCGCTATCCGGTCCCACCGATGCCGGAGGTGCAACGCCGCTTCATCGATTGGGTCGCGAACTACACCATGGCCCCGGTGGGCGCCGTGCTGCGCATGGCCTTCGGATCGCTGCCCGCCCTCGACCTGCCGCGGCCGGTGACCGCGTTTTGTCGCGCCGCCGCTGATCTGCCCGCGGGCATGACGTTGACCGCGGCGCGGCGCCGGATCCTCGGCCTGTTTGAGCCGGGGGCGGCCGCGGACGGGGCGGCCCGGACCCTGCCGGACCTGGCGCGGACGGCGGGCTGCTCGCCGTCCGTGGTCCGTGGCCTGATCGATGCCGGCGTTCTGGCGCCGGTCGTGGTGCATCCGGTTCATCGCCCGCCGCAACCGGACCCGCATTGTGCCGGCCCGCTTCTGTCACCGGCCCAGGCCGAGTCGGCGACCGCCCTGCGTGCCATGGTCACTGCCGCGGATTACCAGGTCGTCCTGCTGGATGGTGTCACCGGGTCGGGAAAGACCGAGGTGTATTTCGAAGCGATCGCGACGGCGCTGGCCGCCGGGACCCAGGTGCTGGTGCTGTTGCCGGAAATCGCGCTGTCGAGCCAATGGTTCGTGCGGTTCCAGGAGCGCTTCGGGGCGCCGCCGGTGGTTTGGCATTCCGAATTGACGCCGGCCGAGCGCCGCGATGCCTGGCGTCAGGTCGCCGAGGGGACGGCACGGGTCGTCGTCGGGGCCCGCTCCGCCTTGTTTCTGCCGTTCGCGCGGCTGGGGCTGATCGTCGTCGATGAGGAGCACGAGGCCGCCTACAAACAGGCCGATGGCGTCCTTTATCACGCGCGCGATATGGCGGTGACCCGGGCCTTTCTCGGGCGAATTCCGATCATCCTGGCCTCGGCGACGCCGTCGCTGGAAACCCTGGCCAATGTCGAGTCCGGCCGCTATCGCCGCCTGGAACTGCCGGCGCGCCACGGCGGCGCCACGCTGCCCCGGATCGACCTGATCGATCTGCGTCGCGATACCCCGGAGGCACGGCGCTGGCTGGCGCCCGGCCTGCGCGCCGCGCTGGCGCAAACGCTGGCGCTCGGCGAACAGGCGATGCTGTTCCTGAATCGTCGGGGTTATGCCCCGCTGACCCTGTGCCGCCGCTGCGGGTTTCGGCTGAAATGCCCCAATTGCACCGCCTGGCTGGTCGAACACCGCCAGGCGCGGCGGCTGCAATGTCACCACTGCGGCTACAGCGCGCCGGTCCCGGAGCGCTGTCCGGCCTGCGAGGCCGAGGCGGCGATGGCGGCGTGCGGCCCGGGGGTCGAACGGATTGCCGAGGAGGCCGCTTCGTTGTTCCCCAAGGCGCGTCTGGCGCTGATGACCAGTGACACGCTGGCCGGCCGCCATGCGATCGAGGATCTGGTGCAGCGCATCGCCCGGCACGAGGTTGACCTGCTGATCGGCACCCAGGTCATGGCCAAGGGCCACCATTTTCCCTTGTTGACCCTGGTTGGTGTCGTTGATGCCGATCTGGGCCTGGCCGGGGGCGATCTGCGGGCCGGTGAGCGCACCTATCAGCTGCTGCATCAGGTTGCCGGCCGGGCCGGGCGGGCGGAGCGCCCGGGCCGGGTGTTGTTGCAGACCTGGCAGCCCGAGAATCCGGTGATGGTGGCGCTGGCCGCGGGCGATCGCGACGGTTTTCTGGCCAGCGAGGCGGAGCAGCGGCGCGACCACGGCATGCCGCCTTTCGGGCGCCTGGTGGCCTTGATTTTGTCGGGTGAGGACGAGGCCGCGGTCGAACGGGCGGCGCAGCAGATGGCCCGTGTCGCCCCGCGCCGCGACGATGTCATGATCCTGGGCCCGGCGCCGGCGCCGCTGGCGGTGCTCCGCGGCCGGCATCGGCGCCGTCTGTTGCTGAAGGCGCCGCGCGGCGTCGCGGTTCAGGGGCTGATCACCGCCTGGCTGAGCGTGGTTTCGCTGCCACCCGCGGTGCGCTTGCAGATCGACATCGATCCCTACGGTTTCTTATGATTGGCATCAAGTGAAACACCGCGATGCCGCCCCTTCGCGGGAAGTCGTCGGAATGCAAGGCCAAACAAGGATTTGATTTGACGCAAACTGTCGCGGCGGCGGCCCCTTTCCGCCAAGGTGCTGATATTTCATAAAAATCGTGCGATGAGGCGAAGGCGGGGCCGATTATCCGAGGCAGTTGCACGCTTGTCATGACTGTGTTAGGTAACTGCCGTCGTTCGGATCTGGGGCTTGTCCGGGACGTCTCGCCTTCTCGAAAGCTCTGCAATCCATCTGTCCACTCCGGACATATTTGAGGTATCAGGTGGCATCCGAAGCTATACGCGCTTCCGGGCTTGCGAGTCGCTACGCAGCGGCTTTGTTCGAGCTGGCGGACGAACAGCGGGCGCTCGACCAAACCGCCCAGGATTTAACCAGCCTCAAGCAGATGCTGGCGGAGAGCCCGGATCTGATCCGGCTGATTCGCAGTCCGCTGTTGTCGCGCCCTGATCAGGGCCGCGGCCTTGATGCGGTGCTGCAGGCGGCGCAGGTCTCCGATCTGGTCCGGCGTTTCGCCGCGCTGGTGGCGCGCAATCGTCGTTTGTTCATGCTACCGGCGATGATCGACGCTTTCCTGGCGGATCTGGCTTTCCGTCGCGGCGAGAAAGTCGCCTATATCACGGCGGTGCGCCCGCTGTCGGATCGCCAGCATGATGCCCTGGTCGACGCGCTGCGGCAGTCCCTGGGCGGCAAGGTTTCGCTCTCCGTCACCGTCAACCCGGCCATCCTGGGCGGGTTGGTCGTCAAAGTCGGATCGCGCATGGTTGATAGTTCCCTGCGCACCAAGCTCAATAAGCTGCAACTGGCCATGAAAGGGGTTGGCTGATGGAAATCCGCGCTGCAGAAATCTCTGCGATCCTCAAGCAACAGATCGCGAATTTCGGCACCGAGGCGGATGTCGCCGAGGTCGGCCAGGTTCTGTCGGTCGGCGACGGCGTCGCCCGCGTCTATGGCCTGGACAACGTCCAGGCCGGTGAGATGGTCGAATTCCCGAACGGCCTCAAAGGTCTGGCCCTTAATCTCGAGTCCGAGAGCGTCGGCGTCGTGATTTTCGGTGATGACCGGGACATCAAGGAAGGCGACACGGTCAAGCGCACCGGCGCCATCGTCGAGGTTCCGGTCGGCATGGGCCTGCTGGGGCGTGTTGTCGATGGCCTCGGCAATCCGATCG
The DNA here is from genome assembly GCA_031291675.1 of Azospirillaceae bacterium. Classification (GTDB taxonomy): domain Bacteria; phylum Pseudomonadota; class Alphaproteobacteria; order Azospirillales; family Azospirillaceae; genus JARLIO01. The sequence goes on along the minus strand of JARLIO010000052.1, from coordinate 32,331 downwards.
ACGGCAAGGGTCCGCTGGTTGACGTCAAGATGTCCCGCGTCGAGGTCAAGGCTCCCGGCATCATCCCGCGCAAATCGGTTCACGAACCGATGCAGACCGGCCTGAAGGCAATTGACGCCCTGGTGCCGATTGGCCGTGGTCAGCGCGAGCTGATCATCGGTGATCGCCAGACCGGCAAGACGGCGTTGGTGATCGACACCTTCCTCAATCAGAAGGCGGCGAACGCCGGAACCGACGAGAGCAAGAAGCTCTATTGCATCTATGTCGCCTGCGGTCAAAAGCGCTCGACGGTGGCCCAGATCGTCAAGTCGCTGGAAGATGCCGGCGCGATGGAATATTCGATCGTGGTTGCCGCGACGGCCTCGGAACCGGCACCGCTGCAATATCTGGCCGCTTATACCGGCTGCACCATGGGCGAATTTTTCCGCGACAATGGCAAGCATGCCGTGATCGTTTATGACGATCTGTCCAAGCAGGCGGTCGCCTACCGGCAGATGTCGCTGCTGCTGCGCCGGCCGCCGGGACGTGAGGCCTATCCGGGCGACGTGTTCTATCTGCATTCCCGTTTGCTGGAACGCGCGGCCAAGATGAATGACGCGCATGGCGCGGGCTCGCTGACCGCCCTGCCGATCATCGAAACCCAGGCTGGCGACGTGTCGGCTTACATCCCGACCAACGTGATCTCGATCACCGACGGCCAGATCTTTCTCGAAACCGAACTGTTCTATCGTGGCATCCGTCCGGCCATCAATGTCGGCCTGTCGGTCAGCCGCGTCGGCTCGGCGGCGCAGATCAAGGCGATGAAGCAGGTCGCCGGCTCGATCAAGCTGGATCTGGCCCAATATCGCGAGATGGCGGCGTTCTCACAGTTCGCTTCGGATCTCGATGCCGCCACGCAGCGTCTGCTGAACCGCGGTGCCCGTCTGACGGAATTGCTGAAGCAGGCGCAGTTCCATCCGATGCCGGTCGAAGAAGAGGTGGTTTCGATTTACGCCGGCGTCCGCGGCTATCTCGACAAGATCAAGGTTGAGGATATCAACCGCTTCGAACAGCAGTTGCTCGACGGCATCCGGACCAAGGGCGCCAACATTCTCGACCTGATCCGGACCGAGAAGCAGATCTCCAAGGACACCGAGGAGAAACTCAAGACCTACCTCGACAACTTCGCCAAGGTGTTCGTCTGACCGTCATGGGGCGCGCCGGCGCAAGCGGGCGTGCCCCAGGGTTCGGCGACGGCACCCCGGCCCGCCGGGGGGCCCGGCGTGGCGGACGATCAAACACACCCCGGCGACATGAAGGCGTGCAATGCCCAGCCTCAAGGACCTCAAACTCCGGATCTCCAGCGTCAAGTCGACGCAAAAGATTACCGCCGCCATGAAGATGGTTGCGGCGTCCAAGCTGCGCCGTGCCCAGGAGCAAGCCGAGGCCGGGCGGCCTTATGCCGAGCGCATGGCGCGTATCCTGGCCTCGTTGACGGCCAATGTGCAGGCTGAAAGCGTGTCTTCGCCGTTGTTGGCGGGGACCGGCAAGGATGCCGTTCATCTGCTGCTGATCGTCACCTCGGATCGCGGCCTGTGCGGCGGCTTCAACGGGACGGTGGTGCGCGAGGCGCGCCGTCAGATCGACCGGCTGCAGCGCGAAGGCAAGACGGTGAAACTGCTGGTCGTCGGCCGCAAAGGACGCGATCAGATGCGCCGGACCCATGCGGCCCTGATCATCGACTCGTTCGAAGAGGTCGGGCGTCGGCGTCTCAGCTTCGCCGATGCCACGGCGATTGCCGACCGTGTGCTGGCGTTGTTCGGCGATCAGGCTTTCGACGTCGCCGCGCTGGTCTATAATAAGTTCAAGTCGGCGATCTCGCAGATCATCACGGTGCAGCAGATCATCCCGTTTGCGATGACGGCACCGGCCGACGCGCCCGCCGAGGGCGCCGAGGCCCGGGCGATCTACGAATTCGAACCGGATGAAGAGCAGCTTCTCGCCGATCTGTTGCCGAAAAATCTTGCCGTCCAGATCTATCGCGCGCTGCTGGAGAGCGCCGCCAGCGAACAGGGCGCGCGGATGACCGCGATGGATAACGCGACCCGCAACGCCGGCGACATGATCCAGCACTTGACGCTGCGCTACAACCGGACACGCCAGTCCGTCATTACCAACGAGCTGATCGAGATCATCTCCGGCGCGGAAGCGCTTTGATCTTGCAGTCCGAAATCGTCTTTGGCCGCAGCGTTCTTGGTTCCGAGGGAGCGAACCCGATGTCCATCATCACCCCGCCGAGCAATATCGTCGGCAAGATCACCCAGGTACTCGGCGCCGTCGTCGACGTCCATTTCGAGGGCGCGTTGCCGGCGATTCTGAATGCCCTGCACGCCCAGAACCAGGGCAAGGTCCTGGTTCTCGAGGTGGCTCAGCATCTCGGCGAGAACACGGTCCGGACCATTGCGATGGACATGACCGATGGTCTGGTCCGCGGACAGGATGTCGTCGATACCGGGGCGCCGATTTCGGTGCCGGTCGGTCCGGAGACGCTGGGCCGTATCATGAACGTGATCGGCGAGCCGATCGACGAGCGTGGTCCGATGACGACGACGCGCACCTCGCCGATTCACCGTTCGGCGCCGGACTTTGTCGACCAGTCGACCGAATCCCAGATGCTGGTGACCGGGATCAAGGTCGTCGATCTGTTGGCCCCCTATGCCCGTGGCGGCAAGATCGGCCTGTTCGGCGGTGCCGGCGTCGGCAAGACCGTTTTGATCCAGGAACTGATCACCAATATCGCCAAGGCCCATGGCGGCGTCTCGGTCTTCGCCGGTGTCGGCGAGCGGACCCGCGAGGGCAACGACCTCTATCACGAGATGATGGAGTCGGGCGTCATCAAGACCGACGGATCGCCGTCCAAGGTGGCCCTGGTTTATGGTCAGATGAATGAGCCGCCGGGTGCCCGCGCCCGCGTCGGCCTGACCGGCCTGACCGTCGCCGAATATTTCCGTGACGAGGAAGGCCAGGACGTTCTGTTCTTCGTCGACAACATTTTCCGCTTCACCCAGGCCGGCTCGGAAGTGTCAGCGCTGCTCGGTCGCATGCCGTCGGCGGTGGGCTATCAGCCGACGCTGGCCACCGACATGGGCGAGCTGCAGGAACGGATCACGTCCACCAAGAAGGGCTCGATCACCTCGGTGCAGGCGATTTACGTGCCGGCCGACGATCTGACCGACCCGGCGCCGGCAACCTCGTTCGCCCATCTTGACGCCACCACCGTGCTGTCGCGCTCGATCGCGGAGTTGGGCATCTACCCGGCGGTCGATCCGCTGGACAGCACCAGCCGCATCCTCGACCCGCGGGTTGTCGGTGAGGAGCACTACCAGGTCGCCCGTTCCGTGCAGAAGGTGCTCCAGACCTACAAGTCGCTGCAGGACATCATCGCGATCCTGGGCATGGATGAGCTGTCGGAAGACGACAAGCTGGTCGTGGCCCGCGCCCGCAAGATCCAGCGCTTCCTGTCACAGCCCTTCTTCGTTGCCGAGGTGTTCACCGGCAGCCCGGGCAAGCTGGTGAAACTCGAAGACACCATCAAGGGCTTCAAGGGCATTGTTGCCGGCGACTATGACCATCTGCCGGAGTCGGCATTCTACATGGTCGGGTCGATCGACGAAGCCGTCGAAAAAGCGCGGAAGATGTCGGAAGCGGCGTGAACCGCCGCTGCTGATTTTACCCATAGTCCCTCACGGAAGAAGAGCAACCGGGCATGACCGACAAAGTCGAATTCGAGCTGGTCTCGCCGGAAAAGCTGCTGTTCGCGCAGCCGGTCGATCTGGTGGTCATCCCCGGCGGCGAAGGCGATTTCGGTGTTCTGCCCGGCCACGCGCCGTTCATCGCAACGGTCCGGCCGGGTGTCGTCGCGGTTTATCGGGATGGCGCGATCACCGACCGTCTGTTCGTCGCCGGCGGTTTCGCCGAAGTCAATGAAACCGGCGTAACCGTTCTGGCCGAGAACGCGATGCCGGTGTCGGAGATCGACGGGGCGAAGGTCGAGGAGGAAATCCGGGCCTTGCAGGAAGATCTGGCCGACGCCAAGGATGACAAGGAGTCCGCCGAGGTCCAGGTCCGGTTGACGGTAGCGCAGGCCAAGCAGGAGGCCGTCAACAGCGCAGCCGCGACGTCGCACTGAGCCGCAGCTTTTTCAACGTCCCGTTACCCCGCTGTTGATCCTGGCAGGCGCCGCCATCGCTGTGCGGCGCCTGTTTCATGTGCGGGCGTTGGCGGGCGACGACGACGTTCGGGGCTCGGCGCCCGAGTCGGTTCTTCACCCTCGACAGGGGCGCGGACGGCTAGGTCACGCCGGCGCGGTAACGCTGAACGGGGCCACGGGGAGCGCCGAGCCGCGGCGGGCCGGAACCTTTTTTAAAGGTTCGAGGGGGGACCGGGGCTCGCTCCAAACGTCAGGAGGGTGGACGTATTCTCCTGTGCCGTGGTCTGACCAGTCTCAGTCAGGATACCCCGCCTGCTCGGGGCCGCCGCGGTGTAGCGGTGGACGCAAGGGCCACAACTCTGGTGTGGCGCGACGTCGCCCGGGACCGCTTATGAGACGATTTCTCTGCGTCTTCAAGGCTTAGCGCCAAGTCGGTAGAGCCCTTATCATTTTTGCCGCAGGGCACAGATTGAAATTGTCGGGGCCGGAAACGGGGCCTAAAAGCCCTCACGGCTGTAAGCATATTTGCGCGCCATCACGGCAACAGCCGAGCCAGACCCCTTCGGGTGACGAGTGAAATGCCAGACACCGAAATACGTTTGTCGATGAGAAGAAAACTGCTGAGCGGCGCCGTCGCGCTGGCGGCGATCGGGGCCGTTGGCTTCTTCGCTCTCACCTCTCCCTGGCTCTGGTCGGCGACCCATCCGGCCCGCGACGTTGCCGATGCCGGCCCGGCAAATCTCGAGAACGGCAAGTTCATCTTCACCGCCGCCGATTGTGCCACCTGCCATGCCAGTCCCAATCAGACGGATCGCCTGAAGCTGGGCGGGGGGCGGGCGTTGGACACGGCATTTGGCCGCTTCTCGATGCCGAACATCTCACCCGACCCGAAAGATGGTATCGGCGCCTGGACGCTGGCTGAATTCACCCGGGCGGTCCGTGAAGGCGTTGGCCCTGGCGGGGTGATGCCGGACGGGCAGAACCTCTATCCGGCCTTTCCCTATACCTCGTATCAGCGCCTGACCGCCAACGATGTGCGCGACCTGTTCGCTTTCATCAAAACGCTGGAACCGGTTCCGGGCAAGGCGCCGCCTCACGCCCTGAAGTTTCCCTACACTCTGCGTCGCGGCATCGGGTTGTGGCGTCTGGCCTTCCTCGACGGCCAGCCGATCGAAAACCAGGCGGTCGCCTCCCGGCCGGCCCCGTCTCCGGGCACGCCGGACGAGCTTGTGGCGCGCGGGCGCTATCTGGTCGAAGCGGCAGGGCATTGCGCCGAGTGCCACTCGCCGCGGGCTTTTACCGGTGCGATCGAGGTGGGGATGCGCTTTGGCGGCGGACCCACGCCCAACGGTACCGGAAATTTCCCGAATATCAGCCAGGATGACACCGGCATTAAATTCTGGGCCGCGAACTCCATCGTGAATTACCTCAAGACCGGCATCGGTCCGCTCAACAAGGCGGCGGGCGGTGACATGGCCGAGGTGGTCGCGAACACGTCCCAGTTGCCGACGAGCGAGCTGCGGGCCATGGCCGCCTATCTCAAAACCGTGCCCGGCGTTGACCGGCCGGCGCCGGGTCAGCCCGAGCCGAACCGCACGCCGCAGATTGTCATGGTCCCGGTGCAGCACCACGACGTTGTCCTGCCGACCGCGGATGCCGCGGCGATCGCCAAGGCGGACACGGCCTATGTCGTGAATACCAAACCGTTCTATCTCGACGCGACGGGCCTCGGCGCGAAAACCGGAGAGGCCGGCAAGGTGCTGGCCACGGCCTCGTTGAAGATCCTCGGCCGCAAGGACAATCTCCTGCAGGTGCAGCTCGCGGGTTGGCAGGTTGATGGCGTCCCGTCGGCGATCTTCGGCATGAAGGGCCAACGGATGATGATCGCCGTGCTCGACGATGCCGCGATCGCCCGGCTCGAGCGGGGTGAGAAAGTGGCGTCGGCCACGGGTCCCGCCTGGTTGCCGGTAACCCTGACCTTCTGGATCGATAACAGCGGCCTCAACACTACTCTTGCCAATCTGTGGAGCTACTCGTCGACCCTGTTCAACAGCACCTGCAGCGTCTGCCATTCCCTGCCGGAGCCGCAGCATTTTCTGGCCAACCAGTGGATTGGCAATCTGGGGGCGATGCGCCGCTACACCTCACTGACGGGCGACCAGTACCGGTTGCTGCTCGGCTACCTGCAGAACCACGCTCAGGACGTGGCCGCGCCATGACCGTCACGATGTCGGCGCCGCGGCCGAGGCCCCCGGCGGGGATCCTGGTCGCGGGCGATCCGTTCGGCCAGGCGGTGATCGCCGATTGGTTCAGCCGTCTCGTGCTGTGTCCCCTGGACGCCGCCGCGGTGCGGGCCAATCGCAGCGAAGAGATGCTGGCTTTCGTCGCCGGGCTGGCGGATGAGCTCGGGGTGCCGGCGGCATCCCGGACGATCATCCCCTTTCTGAGCGACCAGGCGCCGGAGCAGATCGAACGGCAGCTCGGCCATTGCTACGTCCTGCTCTTTGACGGCCTGTCCGGGCCAAAGGCCGTTTCTCTCTGCGAGAGCGCCTATGCCGGAGCCGGCGGGCGTCTGTTCCAGGCGCCGTTCACAGAGATGCTCGCCCTGCTGCGGGCACTTGACGTCTCGGTGGGTGGGACCTGTCGCGAACCCGCCGATCATCTGGCGATCGAGCTGGCCGCGCTGGCCGAGGCCACCCGCCAGGGCCATGCCGCGTTGACCACCCCGATGATCCGGCGCCTGTCGGGCTGGGTTCCGCTGGTGACGCAGGCCGTGTGCCGCACCGGTCTTTCCGATTTCTACGCTGTCGTCTTCACGCTGCTCGACGCTTTCGTTGCCGTCCTTGCCTCCTCATCGGGCGGAGATCGGCCGAACGAAAACCGGAAGTTGTTGTCAGGAGTCTCCGATGTCTGATGTTCTTTTCCGTCCTGCAACAGCCGGCGTCAGCCGCCGCGGTTTTCTCAAGAATTCAGCGCTGCTGGCCGCTCTCGCGGCCTCGGGGGGCTCCCTGCTGAGCCGCGGTGCGCGGGCCGCATCGACGAGCCAGACGATCCTCTCGGCCTGTCACTGGGGCGTGTTCCGCGGCCAGGTCACCGATGGGCGGCTCGAGACGGTGACACCCTGGGAAGGCGATCCGCATCCCAATGACATGCTGCAAGGCATGATGAACTCGATCTATTCACCGACGCGCATCAAATACCCGATGGTGCGGCGGGCCTGGCTCGAGCAGGGGCCGGGCGCCGATCCGGCCGGGCGCGGAACCGGTGATTTCGTCCGGGTGAGCTGGGACAAGGCGCTCGAACTCGTCGCCGGTGAACTTGAGCGCGTGCGCAAGATCCACGGGCACAGCGCGATTTATGGCGGTTCCTACGGATGGAAAAGCGTGGGCAAGGTTCACAGTTGCCGCGTGCTGCTGTGGCGCCTGCTCAAGCTGGGCGGCGGCTTCACCAGTTCCATCGGCAACTACTCGAACGGCGCCGCCTCGGTCATCCTGCCCTATGTCGTCGGTTCGGTTGGTGTCGTCAACCAATGCACCACCTGGTCGAATGTCGCGAAAAATTCGAAGATCATGGTGTTCTGGGGCAGCAACCCGATCAACACCTGCCAGATCGGCTGGATGGTGCCCGATCACGGTGTGTTCGAAGGGTTGGAGGAGCTCAAGAAGGCCGGTGTCCGCGTCATCTGCGTCGACCCGGTCCGGACCGAGACCTGCCAGTATCTCAACGGCGAATGGATTGCGCCGCGACCGCAGACCGATGTTGCCATGATGCTCGGCATCGCCCACACGCTCTATGTGGAAGATCTGCACGACAAGGAATTCCTGGCGAAATACACGTCGGGCTTCGAGAAATTCCTGCCCTATCTGCTCGGCCAGACCGATGGCATCCCCAAGACGCCGGAATGGGCCCAGGCCATCTGTGGCGTCGACGCGGCGACGCTCCGGGAGCTGGCGCGCAGCTTCGCCCAAAACCGCACCATGATGGCGATGGGCTGGTCGACGCAGCGCCAGCACCATGGCGAACAGGCACCGTGGATGTTCGTCACGCTCTCGGCCATGCTGGGCCAGATCGGCCTGCCCGGTGGCGGCTTCGGTCTCGCCTATCACTACAATGCCGGCACCCCGACGCACACCTCACCGAGCGTGCCGGGCATGACCGACACCCCCGCGAGTTCGCCGGTGAACCTGCCGCCGGGTTGTTCGCGCGGCAACACCACCTCCTACTGCCTCGGCGGCGCGGCATCCGCGATCCCGGTCTCCCGCGTGGTCGACATGTTGCTCAATCCGGGCAAGACGATCGCGTTCAACGGCGCAAAAGTCACCTATCCGGACATCAAGCTGGCCTACTGGGCCGGGGGTAACCCCTTCGTGCATCACCAGAACCGCAACGAGATGGTCGAAGCCTGGCAGCGGATCGAGACGTTCATCGTCCACGATTTCCAGTGGACGCCCTCGGCGCGTTTCGCGGACATCGTGTTGCCGGTCACCACCTCCTACGAGCGCAACGATATCGAGCAGGTCGGGGACTATGCGCTTCGCGCCATTGTTCCCATGAAAAAGCTGGTCGAGCCGATGTACGAGGCACGCAGCGACTACGATATCTTCGCCGACCTCGCGGCGCGCCTGGGCAAGGGCTATGAATACACCGAAGGCCTGACGGAGATGGACTGGATCCGGAATTTCTACGAGTCCGCGCGGCTGGAGGCCCGGGCCAAGGGCATGGAGATGCCGGTATTCGACGTGTTCTGGGAGCACGACGAACCGCTGACCTTTCCCCTGAAAGACGCGCAGAAGGACTACGTCCAGTACGCGGATTTTCGCGCCGATCCGCTGCTGAACGCGCTGGGGACGCCATCGGGGAAGATCGAGATCTTCTCGAACAACATCGCGAAAATGGAGTATGACGATTGTCCGCCCCATCCGACCTGGATGGAGCCGGTGGAGCGCCTGGACGGGCCGACAACGAAATATCCGCTGCACATCACGTCGAACCATCCGATCTATCGTCTGCACTCTCAGCTCTGCGGGACCACGCTGCGCGAGAAATACGCGATCGCGGGTCGCGAGCCGTGCTGGATGAACCCGAAGGATGCGGCCTCACGAGGACTGAAGGACGGCGACGTGGCGCGGGCGTTTAACGACCGTGGACAGATCCTGGTCGGGATCAAGCTCACCGACGAGGTTCGCCCGGGCGTGATCCGGATCAGCGAGGGCGGTTGGTACGACCCGGTCGATCCGCGCCAACCCGGTACGCTCTGCCGTTATGGCGATGTCAACGTGCTTACCGTGAGCGAGGCGACATCCAAACTGGCCCAGGCCACCAGCGCGCAAACCGCAATGGTCGAGGTCGAGCCTTATCAAGGGCCGGTTCCCGCGGTGGCAGTCTTCAAGGAGCCCGCGCAGGCGGCAAAGGCGGGGTAGGGAGCATTCGGGGGGCTGGGGGCATCGGGGGGCGAGGTTCCCGGCCGCCATTTCGGGGGCGTGGGGGCGCTTTCGGGGGGCGGCGGGCGCGTCGCTGACGCCGGAGGTCACCAAAGGATGTTTTTTTGGGGTGGTGATCGCTGGAGAAGTCAATATTATCCAGGTGGTCCCCGTTGCAAGCGGCTCCGATCGGCACCAATTCTTCACCACTTTGGACCGCGTGAAAAAAGGTTTGTATCCCGATGGCTTACAAACATTGGTCACTTGACGATCTCCCCTGGGACCAGATCGATCCCCATCTCGTCGATCTTGACACGTTGCAAATCATCAAGGCCGCTGCGTTGGTGGAATATAACGCGGGCGACTACGGTGCCTATCTGGAGAATGTGTTTGCCGGCGATGCCATCTTCATTGACGCGGTTCAGACCTGGGTCAAGGAAGAGGTGCAGCACGGTGCGGCGCTGGGCAAGTGGGCCGGTATCGTCGATCCGGCCTTCCGTCTCGAAGAGGCCTTTGCGCTGTTTCGCCAGCATTACCGGGTCAATATCAACGCGACGCAATCGCTTCGCGGGTCGCGGTGCGGCGAGCTGGTGGCGCGGTGCATGGTCGAAACCGGAACCAGCTCCTACTACACGGCGATCGCCGATCGCGCGGCTTGCCCGGTGTTGAAGCGGATCTGTCAGCATATCGCCGCCGATGAGCATCGGCACTACAAGCTGTTCTATGATCATCTCAAACGCTATTTGGCCCAGGATCGGCTGGGGCGATTCTCGCGTTTGCGGATCGCGTTGGGCCGAATCGCCGAGACCGAGGACGACGAGTTGGCCTATGCGTTCTGGGCGGCCAACAGCGCCCACCAGCCTTACGATCAGGGCACGGCGATTCGCGCCTACAGTCGTCGTGCCTATAGCTTCTATCAGCGCCGCCATGTCGAGCGTGGCGTCGCGATGATCTTCAAGGCTTGCGGGTTCAACGGGCAGAGCTGGATCTTCAAGGGCGCCAGCCGCATCGCTTGGTGGATGCTGGACCGGCGGGTCAAGCGGCTGGCGCAAGCCGCCGCCTGACGGCGCCGGTGCGACGGCCGCTTCAGGGGGCCGCGGGGCGGCGTCGCGGAATCAACGGGGCAAATTGGGTGATGACCCGGCGATAGATCGGTTGTTTGAAATCGACGATCAAGGCCACGGTGTCTTCGGGCGGCACCCAGCGCCAAGCGTCGAATTCGGGGTGGGGACCGGCCAGGTCGATGTCGGTGTCGCTGCCGGTAAATCGCGCCAACAACCATTTCTGAGTCTGGCCGCGATATTTGCCGCCCCAGACCTGGCCGCGCAACGCGGGCGGCAGGTCATAGTGCAGCCAGTCGGTGGTCTCGGCGACGATCTCGGCGGCTTGGGTGCCGATTTCCTCGCCGAGTTCGCGCAGCCCGGCGGCCACCGGGTCCTCGTCGCCATCGATGCCGCCCTGAGGCATCTGCCAGGCTGTCGGCGTATCGATGCGGCGGGCGACCAGCACCAAGCCATCGGGATTGTAGAGCATGACGCCGACATTGCGGCGGTAGGGCAGGTCGTTGGGGTCGAGCATGATGCGGGCCTTGAGGACGCGGAGGGGATGAGGCGGCTGGCGCCAGCGCGTTGCCCGACCAGGCGGGTTTCGGTTGGGCCAAGGGAACGTGACAAAACAGAGATGCACAACAAAGGTATCGAGCGGGCGGTCAACGGTCTGGCTGTCGGGCGGTCACCGCGCTGACCGGGGCGAGCGCGATACCTTTGGCGCGCAGTGAGGGCAGCCACTCGGCCAGACACTGAAACGTCACCGGATAGGGGATCGCCACGGCGACCGCGGTTCCCTCGGAACGGGCAATTTCTTCGAGAACCGCCAGTTGCCGGTTGATCGCCGGTGCGGCCGGGCTTTCACCGATCAGCATGTCACTGATCGCACGGGGCAGCTTGATTGTCGTCGCCAGCGAGACCGCGACGCTGCCGGGGCCGGTGGCCGCCTCGACATACAGCAGGCCCGACTGCTTGATACTCTGGAGAATGGGCCGCAGGCTTTCCGCGTCGGCGGCGAAACGCGATCCGGTCAACCCCAGCAACCCGACATAACCGGTGGCGCGGCTCAGCGTCCAGGCCAGCCGCTCCTGGTTACGCTCCGGCGGCAGCGAGGTCAGCAACGTGTTGGGGCCGGGATCGTCGTGGGGATAGGTCGTGGGTTCCATCGGCAGGGTCAGCAGCACTTCATGGCCGTGACTGCGCGCGTTATCGATCCAGCCTTGCAGACGATCGGTGTAGGGCGTGAAGGCCAGCGTAATTTCGCCGGGCAGAACATCGATGGCGCCCTGGGTGACCGCGTTGGACAAACCGACTTCGCCGACGATGATGGAAATTCGGGGATGCTTGTCGGTAACCGCGAAGGGACGTGAATAGACCGACAACGGTTTGCGGCCGTCGTCGCCAATTTTGGGGAGAAGACCCTGAGCCGAGTTGCTGGTCAGGCCGTCGACCGGCGCCGGCTCCAGAACCAGGGGCTGGTTGTAGAGCGGGATCTCGGTATTGCCGGTATCACTCTCGGCCGGGACGGGGCGGGGCGGAACGGGAATGATGATGCCGTTGCTCGGGTCAAAGGCGGGCGGTTGTTTCGAGGCGCTCGGATGGTGTTTCAACACCCCCCACGCCGTGGCGCCCAGGATCAGAACCGCGGTCGCACCGGCAGCGACGAGGAGCAGCCGACGGCGCCGGGTGGGGGGGGTGTCGTCGGCGATACGGCCCCAGCGGGATTCGTCACGGGTCGCGCGGCGCCGCGGCCAGGGCAGGCGCAGCCGCAGCGGCGGCCAGGGGATACGGAACTTCAGTCTCGCCATGGCTTGCCTGTCTGCTCAGCGCCGGTTGGCCGTTCGCCGTCGTCAGTTGAGCGTCTGGCCGTTGAACAGCGCGACGCCACGGATGAGATCAATCGCCCGGGCCAACGGGTCGTCGGTGACGGACGGGGTCGCGGCCGGTGTCGGGGGATTGGCGCTCTGCGGTGGTGTTTTGCCCGCCGCCGCCGGCGCGACCGGGCCGGCAGCCGGGTGAGCGGGGGCGGTCGGGGTGACCGTGTCGTTGCGCAGGGCGCCTTTCAGGTCCGCCTCACGCTCGTCGGCCGCCGGGGCCAGATCCTCGATCTGCGCCGGGCGCACCTCAATGTCCGGGGTGATGCCGAGTTGCTGGATCGAACGGCCGGACGGCGTGTAATAACGCGCGATGGTCAAGCGCATCGCACCATGGCCGGTCAGCGGGATGATGCTCTGGACCGAGCCTTTGCCGAAACTCTGGGTCCCCATGATGACGGCGCGGTGGTGATCCTGCAGCGCACCGGCGACGATCTCGGACGCGGAGGCTGAACCGCCATTGATCAGCACCACGAGGGGCAGTTTCTCGGCTTTCGGGACCGTTGTGGCGTTAAAGCGCTGACTATCGGCCGGGTTGCGGGCGCGGGTCGAGACGATTTCGCCGTGTTCGATGAAAGTATTGGCAACCGACACCGCCTGGTCCAGCAGGCCACCGGGATTGTTGCGCAGGTCGAGGATATAGCCGCGCAGCTTGGCACCGGCCTCTTTCTTGATTTCCGCCAACGCCTTGTCGAGACCGCTTTGCGTCTGCTCGGTGAAGGTCGTGATCCGGATGTAGCCAACGGATTGTTCGACGCGGTAGCGCACCGATTGGATCTTGATGACCGCGCGATTCAGGGTGACATCAAAGGGATCGGCAATTCCATTGCGCCGGATCGTCAGAGTGATCGCCGAGCCGATGGGGCCGCGCATTTTTTCAACCGCAGCGTCGAGGCCCATATTCGCCAAAGCCTCGCCGTTGAGCTGGACGATGACGTCGCCGGGCTTGAGGCCGGCGCGATCGGCGGGGGTGCCGTCGATCGGCGACACAACCTTCACCCGGCCGGCTTCCATGCTGACTTCCAGACCCAGGCCGCCAAATTCGCCGCGGGTTTCAACTTCCATATCCTGGAAGTTCTTGTTGTTGAGATAGCTGGAATGGGGATCCAACGCACTCAGCATGCCGTTGATCGCCGATTCGATGATTTGCTCATCATTGATCGGGTCGACATAGTGATCGCGGATCTGTTCGAACACGGTGCCGAACAGGTTGAGCTGGTCGTACGTCGCCGTGTTGTCGGACTTTTGCCCGGCGGCCGTCGGCGCGGTTTGCGCAGCGGCAAAGGTGGGCATCAGGACCGGTAGGGCCAACAAGAGGTAGAGTGCCGGCGTGAACGCACGAAGTGTCCTGATCATTCAGCCTTATCCTCTGCCACCGGTGGCGGCGATACTGTGTTGTGGATCGACGGGTTGTCCATTCCGCCGAAGTTCAAAATAAAGCTCGGGCTGGCCGTCACCGGGGGATCCCATCAAACCGATGGGTTCGCCCGGCGCCAACTGCCGCCCGACCGCTGCATCTATACGCCCCAACCCGGCGATTAAACTATGATATCCGCCGTTGTGCTCCACGATCAAGATCAGGCCATAGTCGCGAAACGGCCCGGCGAACAGGACGGTTCCTGCCAGCGGCGCGACGACGGGGGCGGTGGCCGAGGCTCGGATCGTGATGCCCTGGCTGATATCGCCATTGCGATCCGGCGCGCCGTAGCGGACCGTGATGCGGCCGACCACCGGAAGGCGCGGTATCGTCGCGATGGCTGCTTCCTGTTCGGGATGGAGGATCGCTGCCGGCGGTTCCGCTCCGGGACGCGGGGCGGCGGCGACACGGCGACGGGCGGCCTCCTGTTCGGCGTCGGCACGCGCGGTTTCAATCCGCGCCAGGTCCGGGGATGCGCCAGGGGGGCGCCGGCCGAGGATCGCGCCGCGCTGGACCGCCAGTTGTTCGGTCAGATCGTGGACATCCTTCGCCCCGGCAGCGAGTTGTTCGGCGTTGTGGCTCAGGGGGCTGCGCGCGCTCTCCGTCTCGTGCAGCAATGTTTCACGGCGTTCAATCAGGATCGCCAGGGATTGCCGTTGCTGCACCAGGGCGGCGCGGGTTGCGTCGAGATCGCGGTCCTGCTGCTCCAGGGATCGCTGCAAATCGGTCATGCGGTCGAGGGTCGCCGTCAGGTCCTCGGCCCGTCGTCGCAATGCCGGGACGGCAGCACGCATCAGCAGGGCGCCGCGAAGCGTCGCCAGAGGCGCATCCGGGCGCAGCAGCATGACCTCGGGCGGGGCCAGGCTGACGCGAACCAGGGCGGCCAGTAATTCGGCGATTTGGGTCCGGTCAGCGGCCAGCGCCTGGGCCTGCGCCGAGGTCGCGGTGCGCAATGCTGCGACATCAGCCTCGCGTCGCCGCAACTCGGTCTCAATGCCGGCCTCCTCGTCGGCCGCCTGGATCAGGCGGCCGCGCAGGTTGATCAGCTCGGTCCTGTGGGCTTCCGCCGTGCGGGCCAGTTCGGTTGCCGGCGGCGGACCGCTGTCCCGCGCGCCGGCGTTGTGACCCGTCGCGCCTGCCACGGTCGCGGCGATGACGAAGCGGAGGACCCGCCGCGAAACCACCATGGCCAGGGTTCGGCAGGGCGGCCGGACCATGGGGGACTATTCCGCGGCGTGTCGCGTCGCCGCGGCGGCGCCGATCAGGCTGTGACCCGTCATTTCGGCGGGCTGTGGCAGGCCGATCAGGCGCAGCAATGTCGGGGCGATATCGGCCAGGACGCCGTCGCGCAGCGCCTCGCCCGCCGGACCATCGACCAGGATCGCCGGGACGACGTCAAGGGTATGGGCCGTATGGGGCTCCCCGGTCACCGGGTCACGCATCAGCTCGGCATTGCCGTGGTCGGCGGTCACGAACATCGCGCCACCCTGGCGTCGCACCGACGCGACCAGGCGCCCCAGGGCATGATCGACGGTTTCGATCGCCTTGATCGCGGCGGACAGGATTCCGGTGTGGCCGACCATGTCGGGATTTGCGAAATTCACCACGACCAGGTCATATTTGGCGGAATCGATGGCTTCGACCAGCCGATCCGTCACCTCGGCCGCCGACATCTCCGGCTGCAGGTCATAGGTGGCGACCTTGGGGGACGGCACCAGGATCCTGTCCTCACCGGCATATTGCCGCTCCTCGCCACCGTTGAAGAAGAAGGTGACGTGCGGATATTTCTCGGTCTCGGCGATGCGCAGCTGCTTCAGGCCGGCGTCGGCGATGACCTCGCCCAGGACATGGGTCAACTGCTTGGGAGGGAACAGCGGCGTCAGGAACCGGTTCAGATCGGTCGAGTACTCCACCATGCCGAAAGCCGCCGCGAATTTGACGCGACGCTCCGGGGTGAAGCCGGTGAAATCGGGATCGAGCAGCGCCGTCAGGAGTTCCCGGGCCCGGTCCGAGCGGAAATTGGCCATCAGAACGCCGTCGCCATCGGTCATGCCGGCATATCCGGCGACGATCTGTGGCAGGACGAATTCATCGTTGACGTTGGCGGCATAGCTTTGCGTGATCCCGGACACCGGGTCGCTGACCGCGACGCCGTCGGCCTGGACCAAAGCGCGATAGGCCGTCGCGACCCGGTCCCATCGCTTGTCGCGATCCATGGCATAGAAACGTCCGGACACGGTGCCGATGCTGAATCCGGTCAGATCAGCGGTATCAGCGACGAATTTCGTGACCTGGTCACGGGCGCTTTGCGGCGGCACGTCACGGCCGTCGAGGAAAGCGTGGACGACGACCGGAATGCCGGCGCCGGTGATGATCCGGGCCAGGGCGACGATATGGTCCTGATGGGAATGGACCCCGCCGGGGCTCAACAGACCCAGCAGATGGCAGCGTCCGCCGCTTTGACGCAGTTTGGCGATCAGCTCGACGACCGCGGCGTTGCTGGCCAACTCGCCGCGTGCCACCGCGGTGTCGATCATCGGCAGGTCCTGCATCACGACCCGACCGGCGCCGATATTCATGTGCCCGACTTCGGAATTGCCCATCTGTCCGACGGGGAGACCGACATTCAATTCGCTGGCCTGGAGGAAGGCATGCGGGCAATCCTGCCACAAGGCGTCCCATACCGGGGTGTTGGCGAGGGCGATGGCGTTATCCACCGTTTCCTCGCGAAAACCCCAACCATCGAGAATGCAAAGAACAACGGGGCGACGCTGCGGGCTTGGCATCGAGGCGAACTCCTCAGTAACCGGGGGGACGGGTCTATGGCCCAGGAATGATGCGGCACCATAGCACGGTGTTTTCGCCGAAAACAGGGTGTTGGCGGTGGCATTCCGCGCGTCTCCTGGCGTCGCCGTGCTTTATAACACCGGAATGTGATGGCTTGCTGTGGTTCAGGGGAGATCCACCTTCATAAGCGATGACCGCCAGCGCCGTGATATGCCAAGTCGCGTTGATGATGAAACTTGGCAGACACGTTTCTCTTATTGCGGACGCGACGGCATATTTTGAATCTGTCGTCGTTTTACTGACAGGTCGCGGTTTTGTGTTTCCTCGATGAGACGCGGCGCCTGTTTGGTATCGCCAGCGACCGGTGTCGGGACGATCGCAACGAGGGCTGCGCGGCGTGACGGCGCGCAGATCAGACCTGCGTGCCGAGAGCTCCGGAGGCGGTCACGACGCCGGCGGCGGCGATAGCAGTCGCGACCGGGGCAGATGAACCGTGACGGTGGTCCCGACGCCGACCGTGCTGGCGATCTTGAGCCGGCCGCCATGGAGATTGACCAGCGACAGCACGATCGGCAGGCCCAGCCCGGTGCCGCTGTAGCGATGGGTGCGTGTGTAGCTGGTCTGGAAAAACGGTTCGAAGATGCGCTCGACCTCGTTGGAGGGGATGCCGATCCCGCGGTCCTGGACGCTCAATGTCGGTTCGCCCTGGTCATTCAGGTCAATCCGTGTCGAGACCTGGCCGCCGGGTTCGGAGAATTTGATGGCGTTGCTGAGCAGATTGATCAGGATCCGCTGCAGGCCGCGTTCATCGGCGATGAGCGGCGGCAGCGGCGCCACCTCGGTGGTCAGGTCGATGTTTCGCGCCGCGGCCATTTTTTCGATCATCCGGATTGATCGGCGAAGCAGGTGCGGCAAATCCACCGGCTGTTCATCGAGTTCGAATCGCCCCGCTTCGATCTTGGCCAGGTCGAGCAGATTATTGATCAATTCCAGCAGATGGTGGGCGGCCGTCTGGATATCGCCGGCATATTCATGGGCTTTCGAATCGATGGGGCCGGCCAGTTGAAGAAGCAGCATCTCCGAAAAACCGACAATGGCATTGAGCGGTGTGCGCAATTCATGGCTCATCTGGGCCAGGAAGTCGCTTTTCGCTCGATTGGCGGCCTGCGCCGCCCGGGCCGTCTGGTCCAGATGTTCGGTGAGCCGGGTCAATTCCGTGGTTTGCCGCTCCAGCCGGGCCCTGCTCAGTTCCAGTTCCAGTTCACGGGATTTCTGCTCGGTGATGTCCTGGAACACGCCGACCGAGTGTGGCGCGCCGTCGCCCCGGTCGGCCAGATATGTCGCCGTTTCACGGATATGGCGATAATCGCCGGATTCGGTGCGGATGCGAAATTCGATGTGATAGGAACTGGCTTCGGCGCGGCTTTCGGCGATGACCATGCGGCAGCGTTGTCGGTCCTCGGCATGGATCCGGGCGATCAGCCGGTCCCTGGTTGCCAGCGTGTCGTGGAACCGCGCGACGGTCATGCCCAGAATCGTGGCCAACTGATCGGAACAGAACAGGCACTGTCCGGTACGTTCGTCCCAGATCCAGTAACCGAGCCTGGCCATGGTCGCACCATGCCGCAACAGGGCATCGTGCTGGCGCAGCTCGATCTCACGGGTCTTGAGCGTGGTGACGTCAGCACGGGTCAGAACCCGTCCGCCCTCGGAGGTCAAATTCTCGCTGATCAGCCACCAGCGTCCGTCGCGTGTCTTGACCTCGTGCGGTGTCCCATCGGCCTGGCGATGCCATTGGGTGCGCCGCTCCAGCCAGATCTCGTCCGATCCTTCCGGGTCGACCCCTTGTGGACCGGCCAGGCTGTGGCGGATCAGCGCCATGAAGCTGAGACCTTGCATGACCTCGGCATTGGGGTAGCCCAGATCGTGCGCGTAGCGCGTGTTGCACAGCGACAACCGGTCGTCGGCGTCAAAGACGGCAAAGCCGCTGGGGCTGGCCTCCACCGCGTCGCGCAGGCGCTGGCGGGTCGTCTTGAGCGCGTCGGTATCTTCGATCAGCGCCGCCCACAGGGTGCGGCGGGTCAGGGGCGGGGAGATCTTGACCGCCATGACGTCACCCCAGAACGGATCACCGCTCCGTCGCATGAAGTGGCGCTGCATTTTGATGCTTTCGCGGAAGCCGGCGGTGATCTCGGTCGTGATCTGGTCGGCGATGCCGCGCTGTTCCGGGGTCACAAGTGCGAGGTAACTCAGCCCCGCCAAGCCACCCGGGGCGCTATCGAACAGGCGTTCCGCGGTGCGATTGGCCATCACGATGGCCATGTCCCGGGGGTCGATCAGCAAAACCGCATTCTGCAGGCTGGCCAGCATGTCCACGAACTGCTGCTGGGTGGATCTTTGCCAGCGCTCAATCGAGACCATCTCGGCGACGGCGAACGAGGTGCCGATGATCCGACAGGCGCGATCGGCGACAAACAGGGGGGTCAGGACTGAATGCCACCAGGTTGAGCCCGCCGACAGCGGCAGGTGTTCATCAAATTCGGTCTTGATCCGGCAGGAGGCACATCGGTCGAGATGGAGCAGCAGGGGGACGGCAAGGTCCGATGCCAGGGCTTCGTGCACCGGCCGACCAACCAGCATCGTGCGGTTGACCCCGATCGCGGTCTCAAATCGCTCATTCACCGCCGCGAACTGCCAATGACCGTCATCCGACAAATCGAACGCATAGGCAATGATAGCGATGGTTTCGAGAACAATGCTCAGGTCCTGCTTCGAGCAAACTGCCAGCATTGAAATCTCTGATTGTGTTATGAGAGATTCTGAGTGGTGAAGCCACGTCGGTCGGCCGTGGTGCCGCTGCGAAGGTTGATTATGCCTTCCTCCTGCGGAAATCCTAAACGATTTCAGCCGCGTTCGGGCAAATCGTTCGTGTTTATTGTAATACACTTTTCGGAAAAAAATAAAATTTCATCAACAAAAGCCCTCATGTGATGAATGTTATTCCGGAAATAAAATCTTATATTGTATGTTGGGGCAGAAATCGAGTTGCCATCGCTTGTGGCCTCCGTGTTCCTTCACAGGCACAGCTACGGTTGTTTCCGTCACGCGCGATGGTAAGGATGTCCCGCCAGAATTTGCTGAGCGCGATAAAGTTGCTCCGCCAGCATGCCGCGCACCAGGAGGTGCGGCCAGGTCATCGGGCCTAACGCCAACAGCAGGTCGGCGTGTTGGCGGACGCTGTCGCCATGGCCGTCCGCACCACCGATCAGGAAGGCCAGGTCGGAAACGCCGCTATCGCGCCATTTGCCGAGCCGCAGCGCGAAACCCTCGCTGCTCAGCAGCGTGCCCCGTTCGTCGAGAGCCACCACCGTGGCGCCAGGCGGAATCGCGGCCAACAGCAGGTCCGCTTCCTGACGCTTCTGGCTGTCGGGGTCGAGACGCTTCTTGCTCTCGAGCTCCCTGACCGTCAGCGGCCAAATCAGGCGCCCGGCATATTCGTCAAACAGCGCCCGGGCCGGTCCGGCCCGCGAACGTCCGATCGCGGCCAGCCACAGTTTCATTGTCGGGGAATCGCAAACCGTGCCGGTGTCGTTCGACGCCTGCGGTTGCCACCGGAGTGCTGCCTCATGCCAGCTGGGGCGCCGCGGTCTCAAGTCGCGGCGACTCGCCGCTCCACATCTTTTCGAGGTTATAGAAGGTGCGGACTTCGGGCCGGAAGATATGGACGATGACATCACCGGCGTCGAGCAGCACCCAATCGCATTGTGGTGCGCCCTCAACCTGGACGCCGCCGATGCCGGCACCTTTGAGGCGTTGGCACAGCTTGTCGGCCATGGCACTGACCTGCCGCGTTGAACGTCCCGAGGCGACGATCATGAAATCGGCGAAATCGGCCTTGCCGGCGAGATCGATCACGATCACGTCTTCGGCCTTGTCATCATCGAGCGATTGAACTGCGAGCGTGCACAGCTGCTCGGGTGCGATGGCAGCGTCGGCTGCCGCGGTGGTCATGATAGTGATGGTCGTCACCTTCTGTTTGGTTGGTCTGTTGGTCTCATTGGGGCGGGTTCGGCCCGGGATCTGCGTGCTGTGCCTGCCTGTCGTCTGTCGGCAGACTGCCGGCGCCGGTTCGGCGCCGGATTTCGGTGGCCGATGCCGGATGCAGCCGGTTTCTCAGGAACGACCAGGCGGGTGGCGATTGCGCCGCCAGCGTGGCGGCCCGTGCTGCCACGATCCGCCGTCGCCGATAGCGCTGGGCGGCACGGCTGCCCAGCGCTTTCAAAGAATACGTAGGTCTGGCGAACACTGCAATCGCTGTGGAGTCAAACAGGCGCTGCCACCGCTGCCATCGCGCGATTTGCGCCAAATTGTCGGCGCCCATCAGCCAAACAAACCGGGTGCGGGGAAACCGGCGATGCAGCGCCGCGAGCGTATCGGCGGTGTAGCGGGTTCCGAGTTCTTGCTCGATTGCGGTAATCACCAGTCGCGGATGCCGGGCCACCTTGTGCGCCGCGGCAAGACGCCAGTCCAGCGCCGCCATGCCGCGGCTTGGCTTCAACGGGTTTTGCGGGCTGACCAGCCACCATACCGCATCGAGGTGCAGGGCACGCAGGGCATAGAGGCTGATATGGCGATGACCATCATGCGCCGGGTTGAACGAGCCGCCCAGCAATCCGACGGTGAGGCCGACCCAGGGGCGGCCGCGCAGCGGCCTTGGTACGGGAAACAAGGTCAGGGACGAACCTGTCCGGACCCGCGAACCAGGTATTTATAGCTGGTCAACTGCTCCGTGCCCACCGGTCCACGGGCGTGAATCTTGCCCGTCGAAATTCCGATTTCCGCCCCCATGCCGAATTCGCCGCCATCCGCAAACTGGGTCGAAGCGTTCCACAGCACGATTGCGCTGTCGACCCGGTTCAGGAACCGCTCGGCAACCGCCAGATCCGTGGTCACGACGCTGTCGGTGTGGTGGGATCCGAATCGATTGATGTGGTCAATCGCCGCGTCGACGCCATCGACCACCCGCGCCGAAATGATGGCATCGAGATATTCGGTCGACCAGTCCTGCTCTGCGGCGGCCGTGACCCGGGGATCGAGGGCCTGGATCGTCGCGTCGCCGCGCACCGCACAACCGGCGGCGATCAGGACATCGAGCAATCCCGGTGCCTGGTCGATCGCACGCCGGTCGATCAGCAGGGTCTCCGCGGCACCACAGACCTCGACACGGCGCATCTTGGCATTCAGCACGACGCTCCGGGCCATGGCCGGATCCGCGGCCCCGTCGACATAGACATGACAGATCCCGTCGAGATGCTTGATCACCGGAATCCGGCTTTCGGCCGCAACCCGGGCGATCAGGCTCTTGCCGCCGCGCGGCACGATCACGTCGATATAATCGGTCAGGGTCAGCAGATAGCCGACCGCGTCGCGATCGGTGGTCGCGACCAGTTGGATCGCGGTGGCCGGCAGACCCGCCGCGGCGAGGCCCTGGCTCAGACAGTCGGCGATCGCCATGGAGGAATGGAAGCTCTCGGAGCCGCCGCGCAGGATGGCGGCGTTGCCGCTCTTCAGGCACAGGCTGCCGGCATCGGCGGTGACGTTGGGCCGGCTTTCATAAATGATACCGATGACCCCCAAGGGGACGCGGACCCTCGCGATGTGCAGCCCGTTGGGCCGGTCCCATTCGGCCAGGACGGTTCCGATCGGATCCGGCAACGCCGCAACCTGTTCCAGTCCCTGGGCGATGCCGGCGATGCCCTTGTCGTCGAGCCGCAGTCGGCCGAGCAACGGCGCCGCCAGGCCCTTGTCGTGGGCTTCGGCCAGGTCGATCGCGTTGGCGTCCAGGATCGCGGCGCGGTGATCGCGCAACGCGACGGCTGCCGCCGACAGGGCGGCGTTCTTGGTCGCTGTGTCGGCTTGGGCCAGAATCGCCGCCGCATCACGGGCCTGGCGGCCCAGTTGCGTGATCTCCTGCTTCAGGCTGTCGCTGCTCACGGAAACATCCCTTGAATAGATCCGATACCGCCATTCCGGAAACATAAGGCAAAGGAACACCGCGGGTCACGCGACTTGTTGTCGGCTTTCGGTCCGGAGGACGCGCCGCGGGTCAGGTCAGCACCAGATTGTCACGATGGATCATTTCATCACGGCCCGAATCGCCCAGGATGGCGGCGATGTCGTGACTGTGATGACCCATGATCAAGCGGGCGTCGTCGGCACTATAGGCGGAAAGCCCGCGGCCGACTTCGCGGCCGTCCGGGGAATGGACCGCGATCAGGTCGCCGCGTTCGAAAGTCCCGGAAACGGCGACGATCCCGGCGGGCAACAGGCTTGAACCCCGGGCCAGCGCCGCCAGGGCGCCATCGTCGACCGTGACGAACCCGGCGACAACCAGATGCCCGGCAATCCAGCGCTTGCGCGCCGTACGCGGTTCCGCCGAGGCCAGGAACCAGGTGCAAGGCGCGCCACCCTGGTCTGGCGTGCGCTCCAGCGCCGCCAGCGGGTTGAGCCGTTTGCCCTTGGCGATGACCATGCGGCATCCGGCATTCATCGCGATCCGGGCGGCGGCGATCTTGGTCACCATGCCGCCCGAGCTGTAACCGGGCGGCGGTTCGCCGGCCATGCCTTCGATTTCCGGGGTCAGCTCCGCAACCTCGGGGATCAGGCGGGCGTCGGGATCGCGGCGCGGGTCAGCGGTATAGAGCCCGTCAATATCGGACAACAGCACCAGCGTGTCGGCACTGGCCATTTGTGCCACACGGGCCGCCAGCCGGTCATTGTCGCCGAATCGGATTTCGGCGGTCGCCACGGTGTCGTTTTCGTTGATCACCGGAACGGCGTTGAGACGCAACAAGGTTTCCAGGGTCGAGCGGCCATTGAGATGGCGCCGGCGGACCTCGGTATCCTCGAGTGTCAGCAGGATCTGCGCCACGGTGATGCCATGGCGCGCCAGCGTTTCCTGATAGGCGTGCGCCAGCCGGATCTGGCCGGTTGCGGCCGCGGCCTGTTTTTCGTCAAGACGCAGCGCGCGTCCCACCAGTCCGAGATGCTCGCGACCGGCGGCGATGGCGCCCGATGACACCAGGATCACTTCCTGGCCGCGGTTGCGGCACGCCGCGACATCGTCAGCAAGACTGTCCAGCCAATCCAGACGGATCTTCCCGGTACCCTGATCGACCAACAGCGCGGAACCGATCTTGACGACCAGGCGATGAGCGTCAAGCAGGGTGCCATTCATGATTCGCCGTCGTCCTCATCATCGTCATCGTCGCCGTCAAACGCCCTGTTGTCGTCATCGGGAGCGGCATCAGGGCCTGAAGCCCCGTGACCGTAGCCGCCCGCGGCGAGGGAGCGCTGGGCTTCGGCCTCTTCGCGGGCACTTTCCCGGGCGGCCTTGATCTGGGCCAGCAGGGCGAACAGCACGGTTTCGACACCTTGATGGGTGGCGCCGGACAGCACCATCACCGGTGAGCCGCTGGCGGCTTCGAGGGCGGCGCGCTTTTCGGCGGTCTCTTCCTCATCCAGCGCATCGCACTTGTTGAGACCGATCAATTCCGGCTTTTCCGACAGGCCGTGGCCGTAGGCCGAGAGCTCGCCGCGGATGACCTGATAGGCGTTGACGACGTCGTCCTGGGTGCCGTCGACCAGGTGGAGCAGGATGTTGGTGCGTTCGACATGGCCGAGGAAACGGTCGCCCAAGCCATGACCTTCATGCGCGCCCTCGATCAGGCCGGGAATATCGGCCAGGACGAATTCCTCGCCGCCGGCGAGAACGACGCCAAGATTGGGGGTCAGCGTGGTGAAGGGGTAGTCGGCGATCTTGGGCCGGGCGCGAGAAACGGCGGCCAGGAAGGTCGATTTTCCGGCGTTGGGCAATCCGACCAGCCCGGCATCGGCGATCAGTTTCAGCCGCAGCCAGACCCAAAGCTCCTGACCCGGCCAACCGGGATGAAACTGACGCGGCGCGCGATTGGTCGGGCCTTTGAAATGGGCATTGCCATAACCGCCGTCACCGCCGCGCAGGAACACGATGCGCTGCCCGGCCTCGGTCATGTCGGCGAGCACGGTTTCCTGGTCATCGTCAAGAATCTGGGTGCCGACCGGGACCTTGAGCACGACATCGGCGCCCTTGGCGCCAGACCGGTCGCGTCCCATGCCATGACCGCCCCGCGAGCCCTTGAAATGCTGCTGATAGCGGTAGTCGATCAGGGTGTTGAGGCCATCCACGGCCAGGAACACGATATCACCACCCTTGGCCCCGTCGCCGCCGTCGGGGCCGCCATACTCGATGAATTTCTCGCGCCGGAAGCTGACGCAACCGGGGCCGCCATCACCGCTCTTCAGATAGATCTTGGCCTGGTCGAGAAACTTCATGGCCGACTCGAAACGGAAAACTCCGACGCGGCACGGCCCGAATCAGGGAGGCGGGCGACGTTCGGGGATCCAAAGGAAAAGGGGACCCAAAGACAATGGGCTTCGCCCACCCGCTGCGGGGGCTATCCACCCCGGCGCGAGTGGGCGAAGCCCACGCAACGAGCAGCACCGTGACTTATTCGGCCGCGACAGCCGTCACTTCGACGTCGGCCACCGGCACGACGGAGATGAAGGTGCGGCCGAAATGCGTGGTACGGAAGGCGATCCGACCCGGTGACATCGCGAACAAGGTGTGATCCTTGCCGATTCCGACATTGGCACCCGGGTGGTAGGTGGTGCCGCGCTGACGGACGATGATGTTCCCCGGGATGACGAACTCGCCACCAAACTTCTTGACGCCGAGGCGGCGCCCGGCGGTATCGCGCCCGTTACGGGAACTGCCGCCAGCTTTTTTATGAGCCATGATTGATTACTCCTAACAATCGGGCGCGGACGGTCCCGTCCCGCTTGAAACTTCAGGCGCCGACGGCGATATCGGTAATCCTCAGCACCGTGAGGTCCTGACGATGGCCATTCTTGCGGCGATAATTCTGCCGACGCTTCTTCTTGAAGACAATGATCTTCGGACCACGATCCTGCGCGACGACTTCCGCGTTCACCTGAACCGCCGCGACGAGCGGCGTACCGACCGTCGTGATGCCCTCATGACTGAGCAACAAGACCTCGTCCAACTGAATCACCGCGCCGGCTTCGGCGGCAAGCCGTTCGACGCGAATCACATCGCCCTGTGCGACTTTGTACTGCTTGCCGCCTGTCCGAATGACTGCGAACATGCCCACCACCCAATTCACCGCTTGACGAGGATATACCAAAGGACGGGCCCTAGGGTCCGTCACAGGAGGGCCGAACTATACTGATGCGCAGGGTCGTGTCAAGGCTGGTGAGCGGCGGCAGGGTCAAAAAAAAGCCGATTTGGGCCTTGCCGGGCTATCGGGGCTGAGATATGTTCCGCGCTCTTCGCGACCGGCCGTTCGGGTTGGTTCGCGCGGTGGAGGGGTGCCAGAGTGGTCGATCGGGACGGTCTCGAAAACCGTTGTGCCTTCACGGGTACCGTGGGTTCGAATCCCACCCCCTCCGCCACTTCAGAACAGAACTGCGAACGCCGGGCGTAGCCGGCGCTACGCCGGAGGCGGCGGCCAGCGTCCTGAGCAGGTCGCCCTTCGATCCCATGATGCGGACCTCCTTGTCCGCGACCTCGACGCGTTGGGCGAGCGCGCGAAGGTGGTCGCGGCGATAGCCGCCTCCTTCAATCCGCATGCGTTGCCGCGCCGCCCCGGCGAACTTGCGAACCATTGCGGGCGTGATGGCCTGTTGGCCTGAGCTTTCCAGCATGGCTTGCGCCCGCTCCGCGTCGGCCTGCGCCTGATCGCGAGTCGCCTTGAGGCCGGCGATGCGATCCTTGAGCGCCGGGTCGTCCAGATCGGCCACGCCAGCCTCGATGGCGTCATAGAGCCGCTTGAGCCGCAAGTCCGTCTCGGTGGCCCGCTTGTTCAGCTCGGCGATGTGTTCGCGGCGGCGCTCGGTCCGCTCCTGGCGGCGGTCGAGCACGGAGGCCAGAACCTCCTCCAGCCGCTCGGGTGCGAGCAGGCGGTCTGCGATATGTCCGGCGACCAGGTTGTCCAGCTTCTCCATCGGGACCGAGCGACCCTTGCAGCCGGTCCCACCCTGCCGGGCTTTGATCGAGCAGGTGTAGTAGCGGTATAGGCCGCCCTTGCCGGTGCGGAGCGTCATGGCTCCGCCGCAGTCGGCGCAAAAGCAGATGCCGGTAAGGAGGGTTGGGCCGCTGACGACGCGGGCGGGCGTGACCTTCGGGTTGCGTGAGCGCAGATGCGCCTGCACGGCGTCGAAGGTGGCCTGGTCGATGATCGGCGGAACCTGGACCGTCACGACCTCACTGACGGGCTTCAATTCCTTGGATTTGGACCGCTTGTTGAACTCGTGCTCGCCGATATAGGTCCGGCGGGTCAGGACGCGATGGACCTGTCCTATGCCCCAGCGCCCGCCGTCGCGGGTGAAGATGCGGCGGGCGTTCAGGTGGGTCGTGATCGACTTCACGCCCAAGGGGCCGGTTCTGCCGTCGCCTTCCAGAGCGAGCCGGTAGATCAGCCGGATCGTGTCGGCGTGCAGCGGATCGATTTCCAGCTTCTTCTTGACCTTGGCGCCGCGCGTCTCGGCGGCCACCACGCGATAGCCGATCGGCGGCAGGGAGCCATTCCAGAAGCCTTGCCGGGCGTTCTCCTTCAAGGCGCGGAGAACGTGCTTGGCGTTTTCCTTGGACTGGTATTCGTCGAACAGCGCCATGATCTGGCGCATCATGACGTGCATGGGGTCATCGCCCATCTCTTGGGTGATCGAGACCAGCCGGACGCCGTTCTTGGCGAGCTTGCGAACGTAGAATTCTAGTTCGAAATGGTCGCGGAAGAAACGCGAGAAGCTGTGAACGATCACCACGTCGAACGGTGCAGGTTTGGTTGTCCCCGCCTCGATCATGCGCTGGAATTCGGGCCGGCGGTCGTTGGTGGCGGTGGCACCGGGTTCCACGAAGGTCTCGACGAGCTGGTAGCCGCGTGACTTGCAATACGCTTCGCCTTGCCGTTGTTGATCGGGGATCGAGACGGCGTGTTCGGCCTGCCTAGGCGTCGAAACGCGCAGATAAAGTGCAGCGCGCAGCGGCACAGTCATGGCGCACGTCTCCCAATCAGATCATGAGGCCGACCCGAATATCTCATCGAACAGGTCGCCGAACCATCGCTCGAACACCTCCACCTCGGTCTCGGTGACGGGCACGCGCTCCGGCCAATCGTCGGTGACGGTCCAGGCCGCAACGTCATGCTTCGGCGGCCGGCCCGCAAAGGGCCAAGGATAGCCGAGCAAGGTCTCAAGCTGGGTGGATGCGGTCGGCGGGCGTTCCTTGCGAAGTCTGGCCATGGCGCGAGAATCGCCGAAGCCGCCCCCAGCGAGAATAGCCCGCATTTGCGCCAGGCTTCTCCGCGCACCGGGGCGCAAAAATACTTGCCAGAGCGCGGCGAGGCCAGTTGGCGGCGAGGTGGTATGCGTCCCGAGGGCGCGAGTGTATCAGGCAAGGCCATACCACGCTCCCCGGCCAGCGCCGTGCAGGATCAGATGACCTTGCTCGGCCAGCGCCTTCAGGTGGTCCTTGATGGTGTTGCGGCTGGCGCCGCTGACCCTCACGGCCTCGGCCACCGTGACCCGGCCGTGCTCGCGCGCCAGCTCAAGGATCAGGACCGACAGCTCCGGCAATGCGGCGAGCATGATCCGCTCGCGCTCCATCTTCCTTTCGAGGCGCTGCTTCTGGTTCTGCAACGCCCGCAGGAAGAACTCCAGCCAGGGGTTCCAGTCTGGCGCGTCCGCGCGGATCGTCCCCTGCGTCCGCCTGAGCGACAGGTAATAACCCTCCTTGCTCTGCTCGATCACGC
Organism: Azospirillaceae bacterium; assembly: GCA_031291675.1. Lineage (GTDB taxonomy): Bacteria > Pseudomonadota > Alphaproteobacteria > Azospirillales > Azospirillaceae > JARLIO01. The sequence goes on along the minus strand of JARLIO010000052.1, from coordinate 3,728 downwards.
TCTCCAGCGAGCTGTAGGGCACATAGGCATAACCGGCCCGCAGCAGCAGGAGCGTGGTCAGGATGCGCGACAGCCGCCCGTTGCCGTCCTGAAAGGGGTGAACCTCCAGAAACACCACCACGAAGACCGCAATGACCAGGAGCGGGTGAAGGCTCCTGTCCTTCTCCTTCCCGGCCGCCCATTCGACCAGCTCAGCCATGCGGCGCGGCGTGTCGAAAGGCGTGGCGGTCTCGAACACCACGCCGAGGCTCTGGCCCTGTTCATCGAAGGCTTCGACGTGGTTGGGTAGCGTCTTGTAGGAGCCGCGATGCCGCTCGTCCTTGGTCGAATGGACCAGCAGGTCGCGGTGGAGCTGACGGATATGATTCTCCGTCAGCGGGATCGCGTCATAGGCGTTGAAGACCGTCTCCATCACCTCGGCATAGCCGGCGACTTCCTGCTCATCCCGCGTGGTGAACGAGCCGATGCGGATATTGGCTAGCAGCTTCTCGACGTCCCGGTCGCTGAGGCGCGCGCCCTCGATGCGGGTCGAGGAGCCGATGCTTTCAATGGTGGCGACGCGGCGCAGCCCGGACAGGCGTTCCGGCGCGATCCGACCAATCGCCCGCCAGGCGCCCTTGAACTCGTCGATCTCGGCGATCAGCGACAGGACTTCGGGCGTGACGCGAAGCGTCGCAGTGTTGAGCGCCATCTCGTTATTCCATCCATTTGCACCCGATTACTCTGGCGCAAAATCCGCCGTTAGTCCACCCTTTCCCATCCGGTTGCCGGGGCGTGGCATAAAGAGAACCGCAGCGGGTCCGGGAGGGTCGGGGGCGAACCGCACCTTGCGTTCATCCCATTGAATCCTTGGTCGGAAATCGTCCTTCTGGGCCTTCATGCACATTGCGCTGAGACTCCGCACATTGCGAAATCGCCTCCCAACGCATTGAAAACGAACGACCGCCCAGAGCCGAACATTGTGGCTTTTTATCTTGCCCTCTTAATCCAAGCCCTCTCCCGCCCGCGTCCTGCAAAAAAAACTCCTTGTCGAAAGAGGGCGAAGCGCCGAAACCGGAGTAACCGCCACATGGCGCTTCACGGGCCATATTCGTGGGGGTGAACCGAGCTTGGGGGCGACTACCGCTGTGCCGTGGCACTACACAACTCTCGTTGATTTCGTCGATCACTGGCAAACTCTGATCGCTGGGCTGATCGCGTTGATCGCTGCGGTCATCACGGTCGCCGTCACGCTGAAGGTCGAGAGACGGAAGGTCGATCGCGAGCTGGACGCGCTGCGCAAATCACTCGCCATAGAGCTTCGTCAACTCGTTCCCGGAGCGCTCGGCGTGTATGGTTCCCTCACAAAACTGGGCAGCAAGACGGACGGGCCAATTACCGCCAGGATGCTGGAAAGCCTGTCGCAAATGCACGTCCCGATCGTCTATCCGGCGAACGCGCACAAGATCGGGCTCCTCGAAAAAGACGCCATGGATGTGGTCATAGTTTATGGATTGCTCGGCGTCGCGCGCGATGGCGTGGCTCGACTCATAACGAGTTACAGGACGCCAGACGACATCAACCCCAATGTCGTGCTGGGGACGGCCGCCGCATTCCTAGAGGCGTGCAAATATGCGCGAAGCGTGCTCCCGAGGTACCGAACTGGCGTCGCTTCACATGACGATCGAGATGTAGAATTGCTGAGAAGAATCGAAGAGGCTACCGCAGCGATTTCGCATAAGTAAGGGCTCGCACGTGGGAGATAATCGGATGCGTCCGAACATACGCTCTGTCGCAATCGTTGGTCTGTTTTGCGCGCTTTTCAGCAGCGCTACTGTCCCCGCGTTTGCAGCAGCACCGAGTTCCGAGGCAATGAAGTTCGATTTGCGGTCGCCAGATCGACTAGTGGCGGCAGTTACCGGCGACTCTGCTTGGACAATTTACGCAACCGGTACGATCGACAATGGTGCGCCGGAACGCGTGCAAGGTTTAATCAAGAAGTACAACATACCGGCCGGATCTACGGTGGAAATAAGCTCGCCGGGCGGCAGTTTAATGGCGGGTATGAAATTGGGCCAAGTTTTTCGCGCCTCGGGATTCGATACAGAAGTCGGACAATCTGACCCCACCGACAAGACCACCTCGAGTTCTGGGCAGTGTTTCAGCGCGTGCACCTTGGCTTTTCTCGGGGGCAGGTGGAGATTTCTAAGAAGCGGATCGATCTACGGGGTCCATCGGTTCTACTTCGCAAAGTCAACCGGGCAGGACAGCGATGTCGCGCAGATGATCTCAGCCGCGATTATTCAGTACATCCGCGACATGGGCGTTGATCCAGAGCTGTTCTCCGAGATGACGGTTGCGGGAAGAGACGACATCACCTTGATACCGGAGAAGGAACTGATACGCCTCAACGTCGTCAACAATGGTCAGTCGCCTACAGTTTGGAACGTGGAAAGCGTAAACGGAGTGATCTACCTCAAGGGGCAGCGAGACACTGCGTTTGGCGTAAACAAATTTATCCTGGCTTGCTCAACCAAGGGGGGGGCGCTCCTCACAGTTGTGTTGAACCCAGTCGCTAACGGCCCGCTCCCTCCGATAGGCGCCGTTTCTCTTGTTGCGGATGATAAAGAATATCCTATCGAGAACTATCTGGATGGGACGCCAGTCCTTCACAATGGGAGTGTCTTTGTGACATTCGTCCTGCCACGCGACATTCTGTACGGCGTCGAAGCCGCCCATGAAGTAGGGGTCACGTTTCAATTTGCTCGGGATGCGCCGGCCTATTGGGGCTTTCGGGGAATGCGTGTCGGTGATGGTGCGAAGAAAATGCCGGGGGTATTGCACGGCTGCCTGTGAAGAAACTTGGTCAGAAGGCTATGGCGTGGACATAGCCCCCCTTATCGTCGGTCGCGGCCCGCCAAAAGCCGCCGGTTGCACGCTCAAACAAAAATTTCGCGCCGAGCGCGAACAACCAAGGGCACCGTCTTCCGGGTTGCAATTACCAGATTGGTTCTCCGGGCCCTGTTGATCCAGGAAATTGGTACCCCATTTGTGTAACCGTGCTAATCACAGCACAAGCAAGCTCGGTTGCGTGCCGCTGCACCTGATTCAGATACGCCAAATCAACTGGCGTCTCAAAAACTTCGCTATTTCTGTTGACGAAAAACGGCAGCGATCGGCCCTGGTTGTCTGGGCGGCGGTTCCATGATCCGTGGCACAGGACATTGCGGATAGTAGACGCTTTCCGCAGGTGGTCAGTGAGGTCATCGAGGTTGCTGATTGTGGCTTTCGGATTTTTGCGTACTGCTTTTCCATAGCTGTCGATGAGGCCGCCCAGTGGATCGGAAAGCGCGCGCTGCAAGGTCGGCAGCCATCTCTTGTAGGCGGCTTGGATTTCCATCTCGGGATACTGCCGCGTTGCGGTAAAGGAGAAGATCGCTTTTCCTAGCGTTTCCTCCAGAAAGCCGAAGGTCGCCACCACGCGCCCCAGCGCCTCCCAAAACTCGGCCGGATGAAGATGCGTTGGAAATTGCACGGGCAATTTGTCGAAGTCGACTTGGAACCTTCTGATGCTATCCGCGTCCTTCAACGGTTCTCTCCAGGTTTCATTAGAGGCTGACCGAAAAAGAGTTGAGTGATTCCAGTCCCTTGTGATTCAATCGTGGTTGCGAGCAACGAGGAGATCACAAGATGGTTTGGACTGAAACCACCCGGGCGAAGTATCGGCGAGATAAGCTTCGGTATTCAAG
>JARLIO010000051.1 GCA_031291675.1 Azospirillaceae bacterium | reverse complement strand
TGAGCGACGCAGGAAAGCCCAAAAAGCTCATCCGCGTCGCTCTGGCTCACAAACTTCTGGTCCGGCTGAATGCCAAAGCCCGCGATGTTCGTCTAAGCCTTGCTGTTTCGTCTTGACATGCCAGACAGTCGCTCCCCAGGTTGGGGCGTGCGTCCGTTCAGCCGGGCCGCGCCAGCAAAGACCCGGGAATGCGCCGACCCACGGTCAACTCGGACACGGTGCGGATGATGGCGTCGGCATCGATGCCATAATGACGATAAAGATCCTCGATCGTACCGGTCTGTCCAAAATGCTCGACCCCCAGCGATATCGTCTGGTGCCCCCGCACCCCGCCCAGCCAGGCGAGCGTCGCCGGGTGACCATCAATGACCGTGATCAGGGTGGCCTGCGCCGCAACGTCACCGAGAAGCCGCTCGACATGGGATTGTGCCGGGCGGTGGCCGCGCCTTCGGGCCCGTTGCGCCGCTGTCCAGCCGGCATTCAGCCGATCCGCCGATGTCACCGCCAGAACCCCGATGTCGCGCCGCTCCTCGCCGATCCGGCCGGCCGCGTCGATGACCTCCGGGGCGATACATCCCTGATAGACCAGGATCACCGCCGCATTCGGGCCGGGCGGGCGTAACCAATAGCCGCCATCGATGACCCCCTGGCGGAACGCGGCATCGCGGCGGCGTAGCGTCTGTTCCAGGGGCCGCGTGGTCAGGCGCAAGTAAACCGAGCCGCCGGTCTCATCGCGCAGCCAGGTCCGTTCATCGGGATCATCCCCGCCGTCACGCTGCAGGTAATCGAAGGCCCAGTCCAGGATGATCGACAATTCATCAAGGTAGGCCGGCTCGAAGCTCGCCAGCCCGTCCTGGGCCAAACCGATCAGCGGTGTCCCGATAGACTGATGCGCCCCGCCTTCCGGCGCCAGTGTCACGCCCGAAGGCGTTCCGACCACGATGAAACGGGCACCCTGATAACAGGCGTAATTCAGGGCATCAAGCCCGCGACAAATGAAGGGGTCATAGAGCGTGCCGATCGGCAGCACACGCTCACCGAACAGGCTATGCGACAGGCCGGCGGCGCCGAGCAGCAGGAACAGGTTCATCTCGGCGATGCCAAGTTCGATATGCTGGCCCTCGGGGGAAAACACCCATTTCTGCGTCGAGGGGACCCGTTCGCTGCGGAAGGTGTCGGGCATCGCTGTTCGCGCAAACAGCCCGCGGCGATTGACCCACGGACCCAGATTGGTCGACACGGTAACGTCAGGTGACAGGGTCACGATTCGCTCGGCGAGCGGGCCGGCGGCGCGCGCCAACGCGTCAAGGATCTTGCCGAACCCGGCCTGGGTCGATAATTCGCGATCCTCCAGGAACACCGGTCCGGGTGTCGGCAACTTCGCCGCCGTGAAGCGGCGCGGTCCCCCGGCAAAGAACGGAACCGTCCGCAGGAAGGCCTGGACCGGTGCCGGATCGGCCAGGGTGGCGAACGGCGCCCATTCCTGGCCGCGCGCCACCGCCATCGCGTCCTGAAACGCCGACAACTGTGCCTCGGTCATCAGACCGGCGTGATTGTCCTTGTGGCCCGCCAGCGGCGTGCCCCAGCCCTTGACGGTGTAGGCGAGAAACACCGTCGGCCGGTCGTGATCGATCGCATCGAAAGCGGCGGTCAGGGTCTCCAGGCAATGCCCGCCCAGATTGTTCATCAGCGCGGCCAGGGCATCATCGCTGCGCCGTTCGATCAGCGCCGTGGCATCGCCCTGGTCGCCGATTTCATCGAGCAGGCGCTTGCGCCACGCGGCCCCGCCCTGAAAGGTCAAGGCTGCATAAAGCGGGTTCGGGCAGCGATCGATCCAGTCCTTCAGGCGCGCCCCGCCGGGCTCGGCAAAGGCCTGGCGTTGCCGGGCGCCATATTTCAGGACCACGACGTCCCAACCAAAGGCCGTGAAGATCCCTTCGATGCGGCGCCACAAGCCCTCGCGGACCACGCCGTCAAGGCTCTGGCGGTTATAGTCGATGATCCACCAGACATTGCGAAGGTCGTGTTTCCACCCCTCTTGAAGGCATTCATAGATATTGCCCTCGTCGAGTTCGGCATCACCGACCAACGCGATCATCCGCCCCATGGGCTGTTCCGCGATCCGCCGGCCCGCCCAGGGCTTGGCCGCGAGATAATCCTGCATCAGCGCGGCAAACGCCGTGATCGCCACGCCCAGCCCGACCGATCCCGTCGAAAAATCGACATCGTCGCCATCCTTGGTCCGGCTGGGATAGGATTGGGCGCCGCCATAGCCCCGGAAATTTTCGAGTTTCGCCCGCGTCTGATTGCCCATCAAATACTGGATGGCATGGAACACCGGCGCGGCGTGGGGTTTGACCGCGACCCGATCCTGGGGCCGCAGCACATGAAAGTAGAGCGCGGTCATGATCGATACCATCGACGCCGACGAGGCCTGGTGCCCGCCGACCTTGATCGCGCCCTTCTCGCGACGATGGTTGGCGTTGTGAATCATCCAGCAGGAAAGCCAGAGAAGTTGGCGCTCCAGGGCCTGCAAGACCGTTATCCGGTTCGTAGCCACCTGATCCCTCCCATGCGTAGCGGTGAGATGAAAGCCCGAAGACACGCAAACCATGGGGCGTGGCGTCGCCCTGATCCGCCCGCTCAGTTCAAACGTGTTTCCGTGCCGGCGTCAAACACATGAAGATGCCGCGGCGCAACGCACACGGTGACCGTGTCGCCGATCGCAATATCGCTCCGATCCAGGGTGAAGGCCTTGAAATCGGTGCCAAAAGCCTTGAAATGGATGATCAGGCCCAGCCCGGTCGGTTCCACCAGTTCGACCCGGTGCGCCAGCCCCTCGGAGCCCGGAGGCGCGATCGTGACGTGTTCAGGGCGGACGCCGACGGTGACCGCGGTTCCCTCCGCAACCTGAAGGGAGTTCGAGAGCGCCAGGAGCACACCGCCGGGGACCGCGATCGCGGCGGCAGCGCCACCACCACGGTAGGTGCCGGCGAACATGTTCATCGCCGGCGAACCGATGAAACCGGCCACAAACAGATTTGCCGGCCGGTCATAGAGCTCCAGCGGCCGGCCGACCTGCTGCACCAGGCCACCCTGCATCGCCACGATGCGATCGGCCAGGGTCATGGCCTCGATCTGATCATGGGTGACATAGATCGACGTCGCGCCGATCTCGCGATGCAGCATCTTGATTTCGGCGCGCATCTGTTCGCGCAATCGCGCATCGAGGTTGGACAGCGGCTCGTCAAACAGAAAGGCCTGGGGCGAGCGGACAATGGCCCGCCCCATCGCGACGCGCTGACGCTGGCCGCCCGAAAGCGTGCGGGGCCGTCGCTCCAGCAGCGGTCCCAAACCCAGCTTGGCCGCGGCACCGTTGACGGCGGTCGCGATGCGCTCCCGCGGCGTCTTGCGCAGGCGCAGGCTGTAACTCATGTTTTCGGCCACCGTCATGTGCGGATAGAGCGCATAGGACTGGAACACCATCGCGATGTCGCGATCCTTTGGCTCCAGCTCGTTGACGCGGCGGCCGGCGATGCGGATTTCCCCAGCCGTGACCTCCTCCAGACCCGCGATCATTCGCAACAGGGTCGACTTGCCGCAACCCGACGGGCCGACCAGAACCACGAACTCACCGTCATGGATCGACAGGTTGATGCCGTGCAGGACATGGGTGGACAGGAAGGATTTGCGGACCTCGGCGATGTCGATCGATGCCATGGCAGAACTCCTTCAACCCTTGACAGCGCCAGCGGTCAGGCCCTGCACAAGGTAACGCTGGATGAACAGAAAGAACAGGCAGGCCGGGATCAAGGCCATCACCCCGGCCGCCATCATCTGGCCGAAATCGACCGAGAATTTCGACACGAACGACAGCAGGCCGACTGGGAACGTGCTGGCGTCGGTGCTGGAAATCAGCATCAGGGCAAACAGCAGTTCGCTCCAGGCCGCGGTGAACACAAACCCCATCGTCGCCGCGAGCCCCGGCAGCGTCAGCGGCAGGATGATCCGGCGAAACGCCATGAAGCGGGTCGCACCGTCGATCATCGCCGCCTCGTCCAGTTCGCGGGGAATGCCGTCAAAGAAGGATTGCATCAGGAACGTCGCAAAGGGCACGTTGAAGGCGACATAGACGATGATCAGACCGCCCAGGCTGTTGGTCAGCCCCAAGGGCGCCAGCATCCGGAAGATCGGGGCCACCAGCATCACCAGCGGAAACATCTGGGTCAGCAGCATCAGGCCGACGATCCAGATCTTGCCCCGGAACACGAAGCGCGACATCGCATAGCCCGCCGCCGCGGCCAGCAGGGTGACGATCACCGAGGTCGATCCCGAGACGATCACGCTGTTGCGAAAGAACAGCGGAAAATCGCTGTGCCGCAGGACGAAGCGGTAATGGTCGAGCGTCATCTGCGACGGCCACATCCGGATCCCTTCGCTGTACAGCAGATCGTTCGGTGTCACCGACACCTTGAGCAGCCAGAACAGCGGGAACAGGGCAAAGATGATATAGGCCAGGATCGCCAGTCGATGGGCAACCGCCAGAGTGGCGCGCCGCGGTCGTCTCATTGTCAGATCTTTCGCAGGAGTGTTTGCCGCAGCACCACGATCAACAGGGAATAGATCATCAGCAAAACCAGCAACACCAGGGCAACCGCCGAGGCATAGCCGAAATCAAGGCGGCGGAACGCCTGGGTGAAGATGTAGCTGGCCACGATCTGGGTGTGATCCGCCGGACCACCCCCGGTCATGACGACAATCAGATCGGCAAAATTCGAAATCCACACCGTCCGCAGCAGGATCGTGATCGCCAGGGTCGGTGCCAGGAAAGGCAGCGTGATCGAACGGATCTCCCTATCTGGGTAGCGCAGGTTCGTGAAATGTTCTAGGCGCTAGGCTCGCCTTGGAGTAGAATCTGTGTGTTGCTGATGGGGTGAAGCGATGGCCGGACTTCTCGATTTTGTTGCCAAATTCAGCACGGAAGACGTC
>JARLIO010000050.1 GCA_031291675.1 Azospirillaceae bacterium | reverse complement strand
GTACGCGGTATAGGTCGCCCCACCCGTCTCCGCCAGCACCTTGGTGATCGCCGCCGTCAACGAGGTCTTGCCATGATCGACGTGGCCGATCGTACCAACGTTACAATGCGGTTTCGTCCGCTCGAATTTCGCCTTGCCCATCGTTCCTAGATCCCCGCCGTCTCGCTCGACGCCAACTTTCCTGACGAAGCTGATTAAACCGGTTACTGCTGAGGTGACGCGCTCACACCCAAGGCCGACGCACTCACCCCCTCCAGGGCGTGTCGTCGGTTGGAGCGGGTGAAGGGAATCGAACCCTCGTCACCAGTTTGGAAGACTGGAGCTCTACCATTGAGCTACACCCGCGTGACGCCGCACCGAACACCGTCCGGGGCGCCAGGCGCTGAACCGGTCGGCGACTATATATGGTGGAAGGGGAAGGATTCGAACCTTCGTACGCTGACGCGGGCAGATTTACAGTCTGCTGCCTTTAACCACTCGGCCACCCTTCCGTCACCACCGCGGCCGCGGCCGCGACGGAGATCGGCACTATGAGAATTTCTCGACGCTTGTCAACAGCATCTGAACAGATTATTCGCTGGTTTTGTGCGAGAGGGCGTTTGCAGCGCGCCAATCCGCTGTCGCGTCGCGGCCGGTCGGTTTGCGGATCCTTTCTGGACCGCCGCCGGCTCACGACGTGACCGCACCCGATCCCGGGGCACCCGACTGCCGCCCCGATCCGAGCCCTGACCATGAATGCCGCCAAACCGCCCCGCCGCCCTGACGCCCGCCCGCCCCGCGCCGCCGCCCCTCTTTCCGGCGCGGCCTCATCCGGCGCCGCCCCCGCCAACACCGGACGCCCCGCCACCGGCCGCGCGGGAGCAAAGCGGGCGCCCCGTCCGGCGGCACCCGCCACGACCCCGTCCCTCGACAGCAGCGACGACGAAACCGAAGCGGGACCGTCGCGCCGACGCAATGCCGGCGGCCGTCCGTTGCTGATCTATGGCCTGCACGCGGTCGCCGCGGCCTGGGTCAACCCGGAACGCGATTGCCGGCGCCTGTTGGTCAGCGACGCCGGTCTGGAAAGCCTGGCGCCGGCACTGGCCGAGGCCAAGCGCCTCGGACTCGAGCGGCCGGGGGCGACCCGGCTGGAGCGCCCTGAGCTCGACCGGCAGGTGCCCTCGGGCTCGGTCCACCAGGGCGTGATCCTGGAGGCGGCGCCCCTGCCCGAGGCCTCGCTCGATGACATCTGCGCCGCGGCCGCTGACCGGCCCAACGACGTGATTCTGGTGCTCGACCAGGTCACCGATCCCCACAATGTCGGCGCGATCCTGCGCTCGGCGGCCGCCTTCGGTGCCTCGGCCGTACTGGTACCCGACCGCCACGCCCCTGAAATCACCGGAACCCTGGCCAAGAGCGCATCCGGCGCGGTCGAAGTCCTGCCCCTGATCCGCATTGGCAATCTGGTCCAATGCCTGGCCCAGCTGCAAAAAGCGGGATATTGGTGCATCGGTCTCGACGAGACCGGTCAGCGGACGCTGGCCGAACTCGATCTGTCGAGCCGCACGGCGCTGGTCCTGGGCGCCGAGGGCACCGGGTTGCGCCGCCTGACCGCGGAACGCTGTGATGAGCTGGCCCGCCTGCCGACCTCGGGTCCGATCCTGAGCCTCAACGTCTCCAACGCCGCCGCCGTCGCGCTCTACGAGCTGGCTCGGGGACGGCCAAAGGCCTAACCCGACACCGCCACGGCTGCCGTCGCGCACAAATTCTCGTCTGCGACGGTGCCGCGACGACTTGACGATCGCGAGCCGACATGTCAGATACCGGGAACATGCCGGGTTAGCTCAGTCTGGTAGAGCAACCGCCTTGAAATTGCGAGTGCCCCGGGGGAAACCCCGGGTGTAGAACTGCCCAAATTCGGGGAAAGCTGCGGCGCGATCGCGCAGTGCCAATCCCGAGCCAAGCCCCCGTCCGGGGGAAGGTGTAGAGACTAGACGGGCGGCACCTGACGCCCCCTGCGGGGGTTATGGTGAAGGGATAGTCCAGCCCACGAACGCCCACCCCGAAAGGGGCGGGAGGCGGCGAAAGCCGAAGCGGGATGGTAAGCGGTAGGTCGTCGGTTCGATTCCGACACCCGGCACCAGTCCAGTTTTGATTCGGTCCGATTCTGATCCGAACGGCACCGCAAACAGGCTGTCGCCGCCCCGGCACGGCGACAGCCTGTTTGCGGCCAGGCGATTCGTAACGGGCGGCGTGACCGCACGCCGGCGATCAGCTCGCGGATTGGGGCGGCATTTTCTTGAGCACACCGGCGACCGCATAGTCCTCGAACGCCATATCGCGGATGATGATCCGAACACTGTCCGGCGGTACCGCGATCGCGGTGACCACGGCGTCGGTGATCGCCTTCACCAGCGTCGCCTTCGCCTCGTGCGACCGCCCTTCGAGCATGTTCACTTCGATGATCGGCATGGGCCCTCCATCCTTGATTCGTGCGACCGTGACGCCGGCAAACCGCGTCGACGCCATGCTGAACCCGTCAACGATGAATTGCCAATCCATTTTCCGCGGCACCGTTCCACCCCGCGCGCGATCGGCCGCCGACCCGGGACATGCGCCCCGAAGCCGACTTTTTGGCGGGAAATTCGCTTGAGACGCCGTGCCAAATGGCGCAGGAATGCCGGGCCGCGGGAACGCGGGGCGCCATGTCCTGGCCGCCGGCCACGCCCTATCGTCCGTGCGCCCGGGCATTCGATTTGCCCTGGCATCGCGCGGCCCCCGGGACCTGGCATGGCACCCCTTTGGACATGGCGCCCCGCGGTCCACCGGGACTTTCTATCGTGACGCCCTCGCCCTATTCTTTTGCTCTCACGAACTTACGGAATTGACATGCCGCCGGCACCACCCACACCGCCCATGACCCCCAATGACATCGCCCGCGTCCAGGCCTTCCTGCGCAAGCTGTTCAGCAACGACACGATCACGGTCGATCCGCCCGCCAAAGCGGGTCAGTCCGCCGAAATCAATGTCGCTGGCGAGTTGATCGGTACGCTTCATCGCGACGACGACGAGGGCGAAGTTTCCTACGATGTCCATATGGTCATTCTGGAGGAAGACCTGCCACCGGCGGCCCCTGCCCGCAAGCGCTGATCCCGCCGTCCGGTCCCGGAAGGCATCGGGCCGGAGCCCCCGATGCCGTGGCCGCGGAAACGACTGATACCGGCGGGGCCCGCACGTCAAACCGGGCGGCGCTCCCAAGCCGGTCTGTGCGCTGGCGCTCGAATTTTCATTGCTGTCGCGTGGTATTTTTTGGTAACTCTGCTCCAAGCGGTGCCATTGTCCGGTCACCGGCAGCAATCGGTGGCCGGGTTAACGCCTGATGTCGTCGACCGCCTTTCCATAAACAGCACCATAACGCCGCCCGCAGTTCATCGCTTTTTAGTAATTTTGGCGGTTTCCTGTAGCAGGTCTGGCGACAACCGCCGGGCCGGTCAGAACGGAAAGAGTTGCCACGCATGACCCCGATGGAGCTTGTGGCCATTCTGGAGCGGCACGAGCGGTGGCTGGCGACCAGAAATGGTGGTATTCGCGCCAATCTGGCGATGGTTGACCTGCAAGGCGTACATCTGGTGGGGGCTAATCTTCAGTCCGCCAAGCTGGCTGGCGCCAATTTCAACCATGCCGACCTGCGACGCGCCAATCTCAGCTTCACCGATCTGTTCGCGGCCCAGCTCGTCAAGGCCGATCTCAGCGAAGCCAATCTGGTCCGCGCGGACATGCGCGGCGCCTATCTGAAAGGTGCCCGGCTTCGTGGGGCGATCATGCGGGAATGCGATCTCCGCGGCGGCGCCCTGCTCGACCGGCGCACCAGCGGCGCCGCCCATCTGAAACCCTCGTCGCTCGCCGGCGCCGAACTGGATGACGCCGTTCTCGACAATGCCAATCTGTCGGGCGCCGACATGCGCGAAAGCTCGTTGCAAGGTGCCGACTGCCGCGGCGCCTTGATGACCGGCGTCAATCTGAGCGGCGCCCAGGTCAAGGGCGCCAATCTCGCCAAAGTCGATCTCAAAGGGGCCAATTTGACCGGGGCGAATTTCGCCGGCAGCAATCTCCGGGACGCCAACCTGGCCGGTGCTCAGCTGCGCAACACGAATTTTCGCAATGTCGACCTGCTGGGCGCCAATCTCGATGGTGTCGATCTCAGCGGCGCCGACGCCACGGGCGCCAATATCGCGCGATCCTCTGAGAAATTCGCGTTATCGATTCAGCAAACCCTGCACGGGCATTTCGAATGGATCAACAGCGGTGGCGGGCTTGGCGGGCGCGCCAACCTGCAGGGTGAGGATCTGGCCCATATCGACCTGAGCGGCGTCAATCTCAGCGGCGCCGACCTGCGGGGCATCAAGCTGGTGGGCGCGAAATTTGTCGACGCCATGCTGGTGATGTCGGATCTGTCGGGTGCGGAATTGCGCGAGATCGATCTGACCCGCGCGATTCTCGACGGCGTCAACTTTCGTCGCTCCGATCTGACCGGCGCCAAGCTCGACCACGCCGAACTCGGTTACGTCGAGTTGAAAAGCCCGCAAGGAACGTCAACGGGCCGGATGTGGCCGGCGAACCTGTCCGAATGTACCCTGGTGGGGGCCAGCATGGTGCGCTGCAACCTGCGCAGCGCCAACCTCACCGGGACCAACCTGGCTCATGCTAATCTGACCGACGCCAACCTGATGGATGCCAATCTGACCGGCGCCAATCTGGAAGGGGCCATCCTGACCGGCGCCACATTACCCCGACCCCGCGACGACTGACGGGACGCCGCCCGGCGCCGCGGCGGAACCGCGGCGGTCAACATCCCCTCACCGTCTAATGATGCTCGCCGAGATTGCGGGTCACGCAGGTCAGGACGTCGAGCGCGGCCGCCAGCTTTTCGGGCGTGATTCCCCGCGTCGCCTGGCCGCTGACATCCGCGGCGCAGGGCAGCAAGACGTCGCGCAGATCCCGTCCCTTGGGCGTCAGGAAAATATTGACCTTGCGCCGGTCGTGCGGATTTCGCACCCGCTCCACCAGGCCACAGCGCTCCATGCTGTTGAGCGCGGTCACGGTGGTCGGCTCCATCATCCCAACCCGCTGGCTCAACTCCCGTTGCGTCAATCCATCCTCGTCCCACAAGGCACGCAAAAAGAACCACTGCCCCATTGTCACACCATGGGCCGTGATTCTGTTCTGCAATGTTCGGGAAAAGGCGCGGTGCACATCGCGAACCAGATATCCAATCGAGCGATCCGGCAGGATCGTTGCGATATCCGGATCGCAGACAGGATCGGGATCCTCTTCGACCCGAAATATCAGGGCTTGATTTAGGGATTTCACGGATTGCGACATCGCTGACTCTTTCTTTGTTTTTTGAGCCACCGCCCCCACGACCAGATCCTGACGCAACCAATTTCAGCGGCTCTCCTCAGAAGCCGCCCGACGACGCCAGGGGTATCATCCGGTCGAGGCGGGTGATCTTTGCCCCCACTCAGGGTACGGAGGTTAGGATCAGGATCACCATTCTTACCATCGATACGCAATGATTTTCAGCGCCATACTCGTCGCAGCCGCTGCACCGCAACATGGCCGCAACGAAATCCGGCGCCCGGCCAGCCGTCGCTTCGCCGCGCCGGGATGGCCGCGGATGCCGCGGAAAATCGGCGCGGCATGACCAAAACGGGCGGGAATCGCCGGATTGGGCACGCGTTCTGGTGCATTCTTGATGCTTTCCCGGTAGCAATATTATAGAGCAGGAACCGATCCGGTCGGATCCCGATCGGTTTCGTCGCCCTTGCGATGCGACAACGCGCCTCATGGATCGACGCCCGTGTCATGGGATCGGGGACCACGGGGATGGGCATTCGGGTTCTCCCCGGACGACGCTTCCTTGCTACAGGAGAACACGCCAATGAGACCAGTTAAGGTTGCCGCTCTTCAGGCGGCCTGTGGGAATGATGTCGCCACCAATGTCGCCCGGATTGAAGCCCTGGTCCGCGAGGCTGCGGCGCAAGGCGCTCAAGTCATCCTGCCGCAGGAATTGTTCGAGACTCCGTATTTCTGCAAGGACCAGAAGGCCGAATGGTTCGCCCGGGCCACACCGGCCGCGGGGCATCCGACGATCCGACGCATGCAGGATCTGGCCCGGGAACTTGGCGTCGTGCTTCCGGTCAGTTTTTTTGAGCGCGCCAACCAGGCCTATTTCAATTCACTTGCGGTCATCGACGCCGACGGCAGCCTGCTGGGGATCTACCGCAAATCCCACATTCCCGACGGCCCTGGCTATCAGGAAAAATACTATTTTACGCCGGGGGATACCGGCTTTCGGGTGTTCGCGACCCGCTATGGCGCCATCGGCGCCGCGGTGTGTTGGGATCAATGGTTTCCGGAATGCGCCCGGGCCATGACCTTGCAAGGTGCCGAGCTGTTGCTCTACCCCACCGCGATCGGATCCGAACCACAGGACGCAACACTCGACAGCCGGGACCATTGGACACGGGTGATGCAAGGCCATGCCGGCGCCAATCTGGTTCCCCTGGTTGCCTCGAATCGCATCGGCACCGAGGTCGGCGATCAAGCCACGATCACTTTTTATGGGTCCTCCTTCATCGCCGATCCGACCGGCGCTCTGGTCGCCCAGGCCGGGCGCGAGGGTGAGGCCGTCCTTGTCGCTGAATTTGATCTCGACGCGATCGCGGCCCGGCGTGCGGCCTGGGGGCTGTTTCGCGATCGGCGCCCAGAGCTCTACCGTCCCTTGCTTTCGGCCGATGGCATGAGACCGCACGACCGGACCTGAGCGCACCCGGAAATGGCGACGCCAAGGGACTACGACTAATGTGCAGGGGCTTTACCGCACCGCCTATCCGCTCGCCCAGATTGCGGTTCGGCGCCGGTTGTGGAATGGTTTGTCGTCGGCCTCGCCATCGCCCCCATCCGGGCAGGACCTCAGGCCGGGGTCATGCGGGCGTTGCCGCTGAAATTGTCGATCGCGGAGCACGCGTTACGCTCTTGAAATATCAAATTTCGGATTGTATATTGAAACAAATATTCATCCTTTGGTGTGGTTGTCTGACAGCGTATGGCAGCAATGTCGCGTCGGGGTTGGTTAAAACTACCGTCGTCGATGTGCAACAGAAGGCGATTCCCCCCCACCTCCGGGCCTCGGCGAAGAGCCGAAGCTGAATTCCCATTCCGAGGTCGAAAATGAAGCTGAACAAACTCGGCACATCCCCTACAGGCACCCTCTCGCGGCGCGGCGAAGGGCCACACCCGATCGACATCCATGTCGGTGCACGCCTGCGGTTGCGCCGCACCCTGCTCGGGCTCAGCCAGGAGAAACTGGGCGAAGCGGTCGGCATCACCTTTCAGCAGCTGCAGAAATACGAGCGCGGCGCCAACCGCATCAGCGCCAGCCGGCTGTTTCACCTGTCGCAAGTCCTTGATGTTCCCGTCGGATTCTTCTTCGAGGACATGGCAACTGGCGGCACCATGATCGATGGCGATGAGAGCCATTCCGAGCCGACCGAGACCGACGAATTCGAGTCGATGGCCAAGCGCGAAACCCTGGAGCTGGTGCGCGCTTATTATCGGATCGCCGACCCCCAGGTGCGGCGTCGCGCTTTCGAGCTGATCAAGGCCCTGGGCGGTGGCGACAACCGCGACGACACCGAGGTCAACTGACCCGGCCGGCCGGGGATCAAACGCTCATTTGAAGCGCGATCCGGGTTCGCCTGCGCGTTCGATCTAGATTAACCATTTGTGTCAGCCGGTCCTTGGATCTATTCTCCCCCGCGGTGCATCGTCACCGGTGGGCGGCGTGGTTTGCCGCCCCGGGAAACAAGGGAATCCGGATGGACACATTTCGGTTTCAGCGTGGTGAAACCCCGGTGCTCCTGGTCCTGCCGCATGTTGGGGTCCTGCCGCATGTCGGGACGTTTGATGTCCAGGCGATCGCGCCGTTCGCGCCCGTATCGTCATCACGGCCGGTGACCGCAGACGACCGGGGCGCGGGAAACCACGACACCGACTGGTATCTGGATCGCTTGTTCCATTTCGCCCCGGCACTGGGCGCCGGATTTCTGACGGGAAGCTTGCCGCGTTGCGTCGCTGATCTTGATTGCCTGCCGGCACCGGCCGTGCCGGAATTGGTGACCACAGGCGCCGAGTCGTCGCGCCGAGGGGCACCAGGCCCTGACGACGGCCCCGTGGCCGTAACGCTGCCGCACTATTGGCAGTCTTTCCACGATCGCCTGGATCAGGAGGTGACCGCCGTTCACAGCCGATTCGGTGTCGCCGTCCTGCTGGTGGTTCAGACACTGGCCGACGGTCCCGGGGATATCGGATTGCGGGCGGATCGCGCGGCACCGGCATTGCCCCGGCGTCTGAATGCCGTGATCAGTGCCTCTGGCCAGTTCACGCCGATGCGGGCACACCTTGGTGACGGCGCCCTGACGAACCGCTATGGCGCACCCGAACGTAATATCCACGCGGTCCGTGTCGGCGTCCGCCGTACCACCTTTCTCGACGACACAATTGGCAACGCGGTCACGGGCGGCAACGCAGTCACGGGGCGGTTTTGCAACGACCGGGCCGCGCAGCTCCGCCCTGTGCTGGAGCGTCTGGTCGGCGCCTGCACCGACTGGGCCTTGGAACGCGCCCACGACCGGCACGGTCACCACGCCGGCTGATCCGCCTCCGCAGCCCCCGTGCAAAGGGGACGCGGAAGCCGGTACGGGCCTGCGCCGCGTCCCCGCTCAAGCCTCACGCCTCAAGCGGCGCGATGATCAGCCGACGATCGAGTAGCCGCAATCGACATAGGTCGTGTGGCCGGTGATGCCCTTGGCACCATCGGTGGCCATGAAAGCCGTCGTCAGGCCGACCTCTTCGATTGTCACCAACCGGTGTTCCGGCGCGCGTTCCGTCGCCTTGTCGAGCAGCTCGTCAAAATGCGCGATCCCCGAACCGGCGCGGGTCTTGATCGGTCCCGGCGAAATCGCGTGGACCCGGATTCCCTTGGGCCCCAGCTCCGCGGCCAGATAACGGACCGACGCCTCCAGCGCCGCCTTCACCGGCCCCATGACGCCGTAATTGTCGATCACGCGCACGGCGCCGAAATACGACATCGTGAACAGGGTGCCGCCCTTCGTCATCAACGGTTCGGCATAGTGGGCCATCCGGATGAAGGAATGGCAGGAGATGTCCATCGCCTGCGAGAAGCCCTCCCGCGAACAATCGACAACCCGACCATGGAGATCGTCCTTGGGCGCAAAGGCGATCGAGTGAAGGGCAAAATCCAGCCGACCCCATTTGGCGCTGATCTTGTCAAAAATCGCTTCCAGCTCCCCCTCGCCCCGAACATCCACCGGTTCGAAGATCTCGGCCTCCAGCTCTTCGGCCAGGGGCTGGACATAGGGTTTCGCTTTTTCATTGAGATAGGAGATGGCCAAGTCGGCGCCGAGGGACCGGAACGCTTTGGCACAGCCATAGGCGATCGATTTGTCATTGGCGATGCCGAGGATGAGCCCCTTCTTGCCGACCAGAGACATTGGGTTGGTATCGTTGAGGACCATGATCAATCTTCCTTCTGCTGCTGATCGACGCGCTGGCATCGACCGCCTTCGATGGATGCGAACCGGTAAAAACCGGCGCCACGGCGCAACCGCCAAGCGGTCGTCGACGACAGGATCGGAACTGATCCTGTTCATAAGGCATTTGCTGCGCTGCAACCAACAACAAAAGACGCTGACCGGAAACTTGTCACATCAGACAGCAGCCCCTTGTCTGACAGAGAACGCCCTTGACGACGAACTCTACCGCCGTTGATGACCGTTTTTTGTCACCGGGACGACCGATTCATGGCTTCATTTTCTTGCACGGCCACACGGGGCGCCCCCGGATCACCGACCGCCTCGGGAAAACCGCGCCGCGCCGCCGTGCCGGGACCCGGCACGGCTGACGAGCGATCTCAGGCCGGGGCCAAAGCCCGCGCCCGCGGCAGGCTCTGGAAGGCGTTCAACACGGCCTTCTGCAGTTTCTGAAAAGCCCGGGCTTCGATCTGGCGGATCCGTTCCCGTGACACCTTGAAGCGCTCGCTGAGAACCTCCAGCGTCGACGGATTGTCCTTGAGGCGACGGGCCAGAAGGATCTCCCGCTCCCGGGCATTGAGCTTGGCCATCGCGGCGATCAGCAGGCGCCGGCGCAACCCCGACTCGGCGGCATCGATCACAGCGGTCTCCGGAGTCGGCCGCTCGTCAGCCAGCATTTCCAACCAGCTTGCGCTGCCGTCGGCGGTCACCATCGTATCCAGCGAGCTGTCCTCACCGGCCAGGCGACGGTTCAGATTGATCACATCGGCCTCCGGCACCTCAAGTTCCGTCGCGATCGCCGTCACGGTCTCGGGCGACAAATCGCCCTGTTCCAGCTCCCTCATCTGCCCCTTGAGACGCCGCAAATTGAAAAACAACTTCTTCTGTGCGGCGGTCGTGCCAATCTTGACCAGCGACCAATTGTGCAGAATGAATTCCTGAATCGCGGCGCGGATCCACCACATGGCGTAGGTGGCGAAACGAAAACCGCGATCGGCATCGAATTTCTGCGCCGCCTGCATCAGGCCGACATTGCCCTCGGCGACGAGATCGGCGATCGGCAACCCGTACCCGCCAAACCCGCGGGCGACCTTGATCACCAATCGCAGATGGCTACCGGTCAATTGGCGTAGCGCCTCCGCATCACCGTGGTCGCGCCATGCCAGAGCCAGCGCGCACTCCTCCTCGGCGCTCAACATGGGGAAACGCTTGGTTTCGTCCATGTAATGCGACAGGCCCGTATCACCAATAAATTGGATAGTCTTCACCCCTGTTCTTCTCCCTGTGACGTCCCCGCATCCATCGCCCGGGCGGTGGCAGGCTTGATCACTTGTTTTCGTTTCTTGCAGGCCGGCCCCGTCCTCGCCGGAATGACCCGGGCCCCGGTACGCGGCAACGTGGCGCTGGCGCCGCCAAGGATTGCGAAAGGCCGGACAAGCGGACCAACGCAACCGGCCTTGAACCAACGGCGCAGGCTCTGAACGTGGCAATTGATCCAGAAAATTTCAAGGGCAGCCGCGGCATTCAGCGCCAGACGGCGATCGCCGCCGCTGTCGAAGAGCAGGGCGTCACGACAGCGGGCATTGCCCGCAACATCCGCAATGCCGCGCTGGGCGTCCAGACCGTCTCGGGCAACATCACCGGCGTCAGCCGGGCCGCGCAACAGACCGGCGCCGCGGCCGCGGAGGTCAAAACCGCGTCCGTTGCGCTCAACGGCCGCGCCGAATCGCTGAATCGGCAGATTGTCAGCTTCCTGGACGGTATCCGCGTGGTGTGACCGCCCCTCGGGAAGGGATCAGTCCGCTGCGGCCAGGATGGCGTCAACGACGGCCTGGGCTTTCACCTCCTCGGCCTGCCACGCCGCACCAATATCGTCAGCATGGATCCGGATCGATTGGCGGAAAAAGGCACGATGGGCTCGGTTCGCGTGGATCCGGGCCCATTCGCTGACCGCAGCCACCTGGCTCTCGGCATCGCCGGCCACTATAGCCCAGTTTTCGCCCTGATCGAGCGAGATGGCAACGCCGTCATCGCTGTCCTGGATGACGTCAATTTCCGTTTCCGGATCGAAACAGCCGACGAGTTCACCGTCAATCGTGTCAACCCTGGTCAAGAGTGCCCGGGGCGGAACAACGGCGATCGGATGGAGATGAAAGAAATGCCCACACCGACCGCGCTGACCGACCGGCCAGGATAAATGAGACGGCCACCCGGCGAGATATTCCTGTCCCCAGAAACACTGCCGCGACCAGGATGAGGCATGAGCCAAGGCAATTTCCACCAGCGACCGGGAATCCGCCGGCTTGGAACGTGCCTGCCACGCAGTCCAGGCATCGACATTGGACACCTGGAGAGTGGCAATCATCACAGCCTTCGCCCCGGCGCAGATCCGGGCATAGGCCGCCGCCATCAGGCCGGCGGAATAAATATTGTCGGGCATCGGAAAAAAAACCACGGCCCGGCGCGCCAAACCATCGATCATTCCCTGCAAATGGCAACGGGTCATCAGATCATATTTACTGCCCATTCCGGCCAGCGGAAGATCGACAAATTCCACTTCGGTCAAGGCCGCCAACGTACTGAAACGGGACCAACGGCGAATGGTATCGGCATCTTCCGGACGGGTGAAAATACGCAGGCGGGATGCCGGAAGGGCATTGAGATTCCCATCGTGCAACAATGTGGGCAGCATGGCATCCAGCGCCATATCCACATAAGCCTCGCCCCAGACCGGGAGAACGAAATCGGCAGCAACGACCGTTTCATCCTGCCCGGCCACCACGGTCCGAAGCATGGCGACATTGTAGGCCGCCTCCCACGAAAAGGGATTCAGCGTCGCGACCTGGGACATCGCTGCCAAGGCCCGCGCCGCGTCGCCCACCCGAAAATAGCCGGCACCGAGCGCGGCATAAAGATCGGCCCAGCGCGGCAGGAACGCCGCGGCCACCTCCAAATCGGCAAGCGCCTGCTGCGTCCGCCCGTCTTCGGCGGCTAGAATGCCGAGATGGCCGCGGGCCAGGCACAGATAGGGATCCGTTTGATCGCGGGTTGGATCGACTTGCAGCCCTCGCTGGAAAGCCCCTGCCGCTTCCTTGGGGCTGTCCAGCAGCAACAGCAACCGCCCCTCCAGAACATGCGGTTCCGGCCAATGGGGAAAGTTGTACAACAAACCGAAAAGGGCGCCCTTGGCTTCGTTGTAATGCCCACCCGTCACCAGCGCCTCAACATCGGCGATCGCTTTCTGACGCGAATCCGTCATCACTTTCCCTCGGACAATGGCTCTTGATGTTCGTGCCGGCGTCGTGATCGCCGGGGCCACCAGCCTCGGCTCCCCTGACCGAAAGACTGTCGACCACGCCCCATCGCCTCCCGCACGGTTGTCACCAGCAAGGGCGACAGGCGAAAAACGCTAGCATCAAGCCCGCGACGAGAGTAGCCCCTAACCGTCGGATCGGTGGAGAAATCCTCGGAAACCTGCGCTGCGCCGTGTCACCGGCCGCTCAAGCGCTCTGCGCCAGAGCCGCGAGGCGCGCCATGTCGAGGCATTCGATTCGGTTGTTTTCACAAAGGCGAATGACCCCGGTCGTCTTCAGCCGGGTCAGGGAGCGACAGACGGTCTCAACCGTAAGGCCGAGATAATCGGCGATATCCGCGCGGCCCATCGGCATGGGAATCGTCGTGACCTCGGTGCCCGGGCGCCGCTGGCGCCGGGCCAGCCGCAACAGAAAACTGCAGAGCTTTTCAATCGCGGTCTTGCGCCCCAACAACAGCATCTGTTCCTGCGCCAGGATCAATTCATGGGCGGCAATCGCATAAAGGCGGCGCTGCACGCCGGGATCGCTGTCGATCACGGCTTGCAACTGGTGACGGTGATACTGGATCAGAGCGCAGGCGGTCACGGTCTCGGCGCTATAGAGATAGGTGGCGTCGATCGACAGGCCGAGAAAGTCACCGCTTTGCAGGAAACCAATGATCTGACGCCGCCCGTCTGGCAGCAGCTTGTGGATCCGGACCATCCCGGAACTGACGCTAAAGACGCGGTCGGCGATGTCCGCCTCACGAAACAGCCCCTGGTCCTTTTCCAGGACGAGGCTGCGGCCGATCCGGGCCAGAGGATCCGCGGTCGCCTTCCACGGTGGCGGCGCCGGGTCGGCGCCGATAGCGCCGATCGCACCGGAGCGAAACGCGAAATCCAATCGAGCGCTGTTGCTGTCGTGGAAGGCTGGCATCGCCGTCATCGTCATCTCCACCCTCGTCTTCGGGCCATCATGCGCGGCATCCCCTTGCTTATACGCCGGGCAGGAACGGGCTTCGTATTGGGAATAGTACCTAAGTAAAACCCCCTACAGGCACCGCCGGCGCGCAGCCAGACGGAAGGGCCTGCCGGCCCCCCCTTATGCTCTCAACGCTTGTCAGAGACTGTCGCCGAGTGCGCGTTCGATTTCCGTCATCAGAGCCGTATCGTCGAACGGCTTCTCCAGAACCGCGATCGCCCCCGCGCCCAGGGCCCGCGCCCGCGTCATGGCGTCGCTTCGGCCGGAGATCAGGATCACCGGCAAGCGCGGGAAGGCGCCCGGATGGCCCTCCAGCAGCTCAAGGCCGCTCATCACCGGCAGATGCAGATCGAGCAGCAGGCACCCGCGCTCGTCACCCGTCAGGCTGCCCAGGAATTCCGGGCAGGATCCGAAATCCCGAACGGTCAGGTCATAGGATTCCAGCAATAGTTTCAGGGAGTCGCGAACCGGCTCATCATCGTCGACGATGAAGACCGTCCGACCGGCCGGCGCCTCGCCCCCGATTGCCCCGCCATCCACAGACCTCACCCAAACCTCCGGCACCCGATTCGCAAGGCCGCGCCCGTCCTGTCGCTCCCCGGCGACGGGGATTGCCGGTGACGCACCGCACCGACGCGGCCGACAATCAATGCTGCCGTGTTCCGTCCTCACGGGAAATACGGGAATACCCCTATATCCGGGCGAAACAGGCTCAGGCGCCGTCCGCCTCAAGAACCATCCGCACCAGATGGGACAGGCTGGAAGCCTGGGTCTTCTCCATGACCCGCGCCCGGTGGATCTCGACGGTTCGGGGACTGATCTTGAGGTTGAAGGCAATCACCTTGTTGGGATCCCCCGCGACCAGACCGTCAAGGACCTCATGTTCGCGCGGCGTCAACAGGGCCAGCCGGGCGGCAAAGGCCGCCGCCTCCGGCGCCGGACGACGGGCATGCGCCACCCGCGCCATCGCATCGTCGAGACTGGCCAACAGGGCATCGCTGTCGAACGGCTTCTCGACAAAATCCACCGCCCCGGCCTTCATCACCTGCACCGCCAGGGCCACGTCGGCGTGTCCCGTCATCACGATCAGCGCCAACGGCGATGCCTGGGCGTTAAGGTGGCGCTGCAACGCCAGCCCATCCATCCCGGGCATCCGGACGTCGACGATCAGGCAACCGGGGCGCCGGGGCGCATCCGATTGCAGGAAATCGGCTGCCGCACTGAAAGCCTCGACCCGATAACCGGCGCTTTCCAGCAGTACCGCCAGCGAGTCGCGGACGGCATCATCGTCATCGACGACGAAGACATGGCGCTCACCGACCATGTTCGGCCTCTCCCCCGGCCGGTGGCTCCGGTTCTGTCGGGTCGGTGGCGATCGGCAGGGTGAAATGGAAGGCGGTGCCCCGTGGCGGGCTGTCAGCGGCCCACAGTCGGCCGCCATGGGCGTCGACGATCGAACGGCAAATCGACAGCCCCAACCCCATGCCCTGGGCCTTCGTCGTCACAAAGGGCTGAAACAGTTGGGCCGCAACCGTGGGTTCCAAGCCCGGGCCGGTATCGACCACGGCGACCGCGAGCCGGTCGGGTGCGGCCAACCGGGTCGAAATCCTCAGCTCCTTGAGCGGCGCCGGATCATCGGCCATCGCCTCGACCGCATTGCGCATCAAATTCAAGACAACCTGCTGGATCTGGATCTTGTCCACCGCGGCCGGCGGCAGATCGGCCGCCAGATCCAGATGGAGCCGCACACCGAAATGCCGGGTGCCAACCAAGGCCAGGGCGCTGGCCTCCTCGATCAGGGAATTGATCGGCTCCGCCCCCCGGTGGCTCTGCCCTTTGAGAATGAAATCGCGCAGGCGGCGAATGATCTGGCCCGCGCGAGCGGATTGCACCGCCGCCTTGTCGAGGATTTCCAGGATCCGGGCGTCTGCGGCGGGACGGGTCTGCGGATCAACGGGTGCTGCCGCGGCCCGCCCGGCATGTTCCAGGTGGCGCCGCGCCGCACGGACATAATTCGCGACCGCGGTCAGTGGCTGGTTCAATTCATGGGCCAAGGCCGACGCCATCTGGCCCATGGCCGAGAGCCGCGAGACGTGCAGCAGTTCGGCCTGCAGCGCCTGGATCCGCTTGTCGGCCTGCTGACGTTCCGTCAGATCGCGGCAAAACCCGGTAAAAAGCCGCCGGCCGCCGGGCTCGCGGATTTCCCCCACCGCCAATTCCATCGGAAAGGTCGAACCGTCGCGGCGGCGTCCAACGACAACCCGGCCAATGCCGATGATCCGGCGTTCACCGGTCGCCAAATAGTGGCCAATATAGCCATCATGGGCCTCCTGATAGGGGGCCGGCATCAGGATCTTGACGTTGGCGCCGGCGGCCTCGGCCGCGGCGTAACCGAAAAGCCGCTCGGCGGCGGGGCTGAAGGATTCGATCAGGCCCCGATCATCAATCACGATAATCGCATCGGGCGCCGTGTTCAGGATCGTCCGCAACCGCGCCTCGGCATCCCCGGCTTCCCCGGCCGCGAGCGCGCGCACCACGCACAGACACCCGGCCGCGGTCGCCGTGATCGACAACGTCACCGGGATCGCGGTCCCCGCCCCTGTCAGCCCGGTGGTCTGGCGCGCCCACGCCGGTGATCCACGCCCACCGCCCGCCCTCTCCGCGCCGAACGCCGGCAGCAGCCGCTCGATCGCGGTCCCGATCGCCGTCGCCGCAGTAACGCCAAACAACCGTTCCGCCGCGGGATTGATATCAGCGACGACATCACCGGCGTCGGTGACAATGACCCCATCGACAGCGGAATCAAGAACCGCCCGCAACCGGGAGTCGGCATCATCATATTGTTTGTCCATCGGCTCCCTGCCTGATCGGCGCCACTATAGCGCCAGACCACGGAGACCGACACGCGGATTCCAACCCCGACGGCGCCGCGGCCGGCAAAGGCCGAAGCCCGCGTTCAGACCCGACGACCGGCGACGATCGACCCGTCACGCATGGGAAAACCCAGGCTGGTCCAACGGCCACCGCGGGAAACCCGGACAATGGCCGCCAACGCCTTCATGATCCGGCGTCCGCGGCCGGCAAGGGTGCCAACATCCCGCGTGTCCGGTTCGGGCCGAAAGCCACAGCCGACATCGCCGACATGGACGATCAGCAGCCGTCCGACCGGCGTCAGGGTCACGAAAATCGGCCGAGCACCCCATTCCGGATCCGCCAAACGTTCGGTGGCAATCTTGAAATAGGCGTCGGCATCGCCACCAAAGCGATTGAGGCCCGGCAGACCCAGATTGCCATGGAAAATCGCGTTGGCCATGGCTTCGAGCAAAGCGGACTCGGCCCGAGACCGGTTCGCTGGCGCCAGATAACCATGCCCGATCGCCCAGGCCACGATGCCGCGCACCGCGGCCATGCCATAGGCTGTCCGGGTTGACAAAATCGCCCGAAACGGCCGGGACCGACCGCCCGGCACCAAACGCAGAGCATCGCGCCAACCGGGCGAGACCCCGTCATCGACAACCAGACATTCCGCCGTCGCCAGAACCGCGGTCACCGTGTCGATGTCGGCATCGGCCGACAGCACCTTCACGTCGTCGCCCAGGATCGGCCCCCGGAAGGCTGCCAATCCCGTCCGCGCGGCGATGGAATCCCCCGCGACAAGACGGTCAGCGGACGATGGTAAAGATCTGCTCAAAACTGACCACCTCCAGGATGCGGGCGATCGGGGGCGAGGGATGGAGCAAGGTGACCACGCCGCCAATCTTCGCCAACCGGTCGCGCAACAAAACCAGCATGCTGAGCCCCGCCGAATCGATCGTCGCGAGCGCCGACATATCGATCGTGATCGCTTCCAGACCCGAATTGACGACCTCATCAACGATCTGCAGGAAGGTCACGTTTTCGGCGAAGGTAAAGTCACCCGCCAAGGCAACGATAAGGGACCGGTCGTGGCGACGAAGGGTGTGTGTGCACGGCATCACAGAAACTCACAGCAGTCCCCGCCGTTGGCGACGATCAGCGGCGGGTTGGTATCACGACGAGGCAGCCATCGCAGTCTTGGCCGCATCGCCCTGATCATAACATTATGAGCGCGGTTCTCACATCTTCAAGATGCTGAACATTGCCACCGAAATGTTTTTTTATTCAATAATGGCGCGAAGAATCTACGCCAATGAGCGCAGCCGCGCGGTATCTCAACCTGATACCCTTGCGCTCAGCGCCGGCTTCCACCCTTGCGGGCTGCGGCGGCGCCCGGCTACAGGTCCAGAAGCCAGTTCTGCCCGACCAGATCACGGCCGAAGCTATGGTGCGGTTCCTCGGCGACCAGGCGGAAACCCAACTGCTGGTAGATGTGGCGGGCCGTCGTCAGAATGTCGTTGGTCCAAAGCCCGAGCCGGCGATAGCCGGCCTGACGGGCAAAATGGATCGTTTCCTCCACCAGGCGCCGCCCGATGCCCAGACCGCGGGCCTCCACCTCGACATACAGAAGACGCAGCTTGGCGTCCTCGTCGCTCTCGCGCACCAGACACACCGAACCGACGATGGCGTCATCGCGTTCGGCAATCCAGCAGCGCTCGCACCGGGGATTGAAATCCTGGATGAACCGGGCCGCGATCCCGGCCACCAATCCCTCGAAGCTCTCATCCCAGCCATAGTCCCGGGAATAGATCACGGCATGGCGATGCACAACCCACCCCAGATCGCCCGGTCGATGCGGGCGCAGCATGTAAGGGACCGCCGACGGCGTCCGCCCGCCCCCCAGCAGCGTCTCGGCGGTCGCAAGCGCGTTCACAAGGCGCTGCTGCTGCATCACGCTCAGGCTTTCCAGCATCACCCCGACCTCGGCCTGGGAGCGGGCATCCATCGCGGCGAACAATGCCCGCCCGGCGTCGGTCAGCGACAGGACAGTCTGCCGTCCGTCGGTTTCAGAGGGCCGGCGGTCGATCAGGCCTTGTTCCTGGAACCCGCGCAGCACCCGGCTGAGATAGCCGGCGTCCAGCCCCAGTTCATGGCCCAACCGGGCCGCCGTGCTCGCCCCGGCCTGTGCCAGCTCGTAAATCAACCGCGCTTCCGTCAGTGACAGCGGCCCGCCGTGCAAGCCTTCATGGAGCACCCCGATCCGACGGGTATAGAAGCGGCTGAACCGCCGCACCGCCTGGACGCGGCCGGCAAAAACCTCGTCCCCCATCGTTGCCTCGCAGGACCGTCAATTTCCATGCAATAGTCAACGATATGCATGCTTTTGTCAACAAATTCGATGACGCTCATTGGATGACATGCACGGCACGACCGATGCGGAACGACGTTGGCATGGCTTATACCAATCCGCTTGGCTCTATTCGCGTTAGTTATTGGCACACCCGAATTCGCATAGCCGCGCCCAGCCATTGCTGGCAATTGGCGGTATTGCCAAGCGCTTCGATGGATCGCCGCCAACCGAGGTAATGATCGAGATAGGCGGTCGCGACGCCTTGGAACGGCCGCAGCCATTCCTTCAGCCGGCCATGGTAGCCATTGACGTTATTGATATGGAGATTCG
>JARLIO010000049.1 GCA_031291675.1 Azospirillaceae bacterium | reverse complement strand
AATCAGATCTTCCTTGCAAAGCGGGGCGAGAGCATCGCGAATCTTAGAAGCATGCAATGAGCCCCATGTCGACCATACATATGGCATCGCACCTGCCGACGACACCAAACCTCCGCCACCCCAGAAGGGGTGAGCAGTTACGCTGGCAGGGCCTGCGACGGCTTTTCTGATTGCGAGGTAAAACATATCATATGTGCGATTTACTTTGTAGAAAAATTCTAGCGCCTCCTAGAATTTGTACGTGCTAATGAAATCTGGGGCTATATGGATCTTTGGCGCGTCGAGAACGGTCACCAAACTCAGCGTGTTGTCAGGCCTCATGGTTTCACCTTATCGGTACAGGACACTATTCCTCGTCCAGCGCCTGCTGTCTGCGTTTTTCCAGCATGTATTCGAGCTTTTGCAACCCGATCTTCTTCATCTGGGCTTCGCCGGCCGCGGCATCGCCGACAATCGTGACCTCGAGCAGGGTTTCGCAGTCAAGCACGGTGACCTTGACGCTCCGACCGAACTTTTTGAATTCGAAAATCACTTCGCGGGTCATGCGCCGACACCCCGAAGCCGGCGCCAACCGGGAGATTGCGGGCCGGCCTCGCCGCGAACAATCGAGTGGATCTCGGGATCCAGGAGATCGGCGCCGGCTTCAGTGTGGCTCTCAGACATGGGACACGATGACCGCGTGGTGATGAAAAGGGACGTGGCGGAATCGAGTTTACGCGACCGCGACCGCGCGCTGAAGCCCGGAATCACCCTTCGCGACATCGTCGCTCGAAATATTTCGACAAGCCGGCTGCCCACCGGCGCGTCAACGCGCAGACGATCGACCGGGGCAACGTCGTCGACACGCCGGCCTTGAAACGCGCGGCCGCCGCCCCACTTACCATCCATGTGGATGGTATTCGGATGGTGCAAGGATGACTGACATGGGACCCGGGCTGCGGGCAAAGGTCGTTGACAGCGAGAAGATCACGATCAATCTCGGCTATGTCGATCTCGGCCATATCGACCTGATGGTGGCGGAGGGGTTCTACGCCAATCGGACCGATTTCATCCGTACCGCGATCCGCAACCAGATCGAACGCCACGCCGAGGTGGTGCGACAAGTCGTGACCCGCAAAAGCGTGGATCTGGGCCTGCGCCATATCAGCCGTGCCGACCTCGAAGCGGCGCGGGAGGCCGGGCGGATGCTCGATATCCGCGTCCTCGGCCTCGCGACCATTGCCGCGGATGTCACCGCCGAACTCGCCCGCGCCACCATCCTGTCGTTGACGGTCCTGGGGGCGCTGCATGCCAGCGCCGCCGTCAAGGCCGCCCTCGCCGATCGCATGCAATGAACCGCCCCCCGGCGCGGTTGCCGGCGCGCGTGCCGCCGGGGCCGCACGGGTCTGGTTTGCAACATCAAGGAAGACAGCGACATGGCCTCACAAATTCTCCCCGACATGGTTGCGGCAACCCGCCTGGTTGGCGCCGGAAAGCTCGGCGAGGCGACCGCCCTGATCCAGCGTCTGCTGCGGGGCGCGACGCCTTCGCCACCGGCGCCGGCCGCCGACAGCCCGATCATCGAGGGGACGGCCGTCACGGTCGATAGCACCGCCCGGCAAGCCCTGCCGGCCCCAGCAGCGGCGCAGCCCGCACCGAGCCCTGGACATGCCGGCCGGCGCCCGCCCCGGCCGCGGACCGGTTTGGCCGAGACCTTGCGCGGCCTTGCCGGCCGGGTGATGCCGGCCGGGTTCGATCACGGCGTCGGCGGCCTGGCGCGGCCCGCGCCCGAGCCCCTGGCCGCGGGGGCCTCGTTCGAGACGGCGTCCTTCGCCAACGCCGCCGGAACGCGCGACTACAAGCTCTACCGCCCCGGCCGGTCGGGCGATCAGAAACGTCCGCTGATCGTGATGCTGCATGGCTGCACCCAGTCGCCCGATGACTTCGCCGCGGGCACCCGCATGAACGCCCTGGCCGAGGCACAAGGCTGTTTCGTCGCCTATCCGGCGCAGTCCGCCACGGTCAATCTCCAGAAATGCTGGAACTGGTTCAATCCGGACGATCAGCGGCGCGACCAGGGCGAGCCCTCGCTGATCGCCGGGATCACCCGGCAGATCATCCACGACCATCCGATCGACCCGAGCCGCGTCTACATCGCCGGGCTCTCGGCCGGCGGGGCGGCGGCTGCGATCATGGGCGCCACCTATCCCGAGCTCTACGCCGCGGTCGGGGTTCATTCCGGCCTGCCCGCCGGCGCCGCCAGCGATCTGCCCTCCGCTCTGACCGCGATGCGCCAGGGCGCTGCGGCTGGCGGCGGCAACAGCCGGAGGGTTCCGACCATCGTGTTTCACGGCGACCAGGACGCCACGGTCCACCCGCGCAACGGTGACGCGATCGTCAGCCAGACCACGGCGTCGCTGACCGGATTGCATTCAACGGTGCGTCACGGTGTTGTCCCCGATGGCCATGCCTTCAGCCGCACGGTTCACGCCGACGCCGCGGGTCGGATATGGTGCGAACAATGGACGATCCACGGCGCCGGTCACGCCTGGGCGGGGGGCAGCCGGTCCGGTTCCTACACCGATCCGCGCGGGCCGGATGCCACGCGCGAGATGCTGCGTTTCTTCTTCGAAAGCCCACCGCGCCGCGCCTGAGCGAGACGGTCCGGCTCACCCGGACCCCGGCCTACGCGCCGACGGGTGCGTCGGCCGTTTCCCGATCGGATTTGTCTTTTGCCCCGGCATTGGCTGGTTTGTGCGTGCCGGTATCGTGCTTCGCGGCCTCGATCCGGGCGCGGTGCGATTCACCCCAGAGGCACAGGGGCACCAGCGCCGTCAGCAGCGTGCCGCCGAACGATGTCAGCTTGTATTCGACGCGTGGCGGCACCTCCTTGTAGTCGATGCGCGTGGCGATCCCGTCCGCTTCCATCTCCCGGAGGCTCTGGATCAGCATTTTTTCGCTGATCCCGACGACCATGCGGCGCAAATCGCCAAAACGGCGCTCGTCGCCTTGGAGGGCCCAGAGGATCAGCACTTTCCATTTGCCGCCAACGACATCCAGCGCGGCATTCAGCCCACAGCAATAGGTTTTTTCTTTCATCATTTCCTCCCCGGGTCGGCACGAGCACCATACTTACGAAAAGGTATGTACTTGCGTCCCCGAAATCAATGCCAATATCGTGCGGAGTGGGCGGAACACGGTGCCGCTTTGTGAAACGTTTTCAAATTACATTCGGACGGTATACGATGAAGGTCAGCAATCTTGTTGCCCGCCCTGCCACCGCGAGCGTCTTTCTCGCGGTGATCGTTGCCGGCGGGATCCTTGTGGCGCGCGGACCCGATGTCAGCCAGGGGGCGACACCGCCGGCCGGGCCGATCCCGGTGGCCGTCCAGACCCTGACGCCGCAGCATGTCCAGATCTGGGCCGAATTCTCGGGGCGGCTGCATGCCGTTGATTCCGCCGAGATCAAGCCCGAGGTCAGCGGCCGGATCACCGAGGTGCGTTTCGAAGACGGCCAGAACGTGACCGCGGGCGACATCCTGTTCGTCATCGATCCAAGGCCCTACGAAGCGGCGGTGGCCAAGGCCCAGGCCAATCTGGCCTCGGCGCGGACCAATGCCGGGTTCGCCAAGCTGGAGCAGGACCGGGCCGCCGGCCTGATGCACAACCAGGCGATCGCCCGTCAGGTCTTTGACGAACGCGCCAACAGCAGCCGCGTCGCCACCGCGGCGGTGCAGGAGGCCGAGGCGAGCCTGCGCCAGGCGAGCCTGGACCTGGAACATGCCTATGTCCGGGCCCCGATCACCGGTCGTGCCAGCCGCGCTGAAATCACGCTGGGCAACCTGGTTCAGGCCGGCCCCGGCGCGCCGCTTCTGACCACGGTCGTCGCCAACCACAGCATCTACGCCGACTTCGACGTCGACGAGCAAACCTATCTCCATACCATCCGCGACCAGGACAAGATCAAGGACCAGGCCAGAGATCAGGTCAAGGATCAGGCCAGGGATCAAGCCAGGGATCAAGAACGTCGGATTCCGGTCGAATTGTCGGTCTCGGGCGACAGGGATCATCTCTATCGCGGGACGATCTACAGCTTTGACAATCGCCTCGACGCCACCAGCGGCACCATCAGGGCCCGGGCCAAATTTGATAATGCCGATGCCGCGCTGGTCCCGGGAATGTTCGTCACGGTCCGCCTCGCCAGCGAAACCCAGGATCATGCCCTACTGGTACCGACACGGGCCCTGGGTTTCGACCAGAACAAGCAGTTCGTCTTTGTCGTCGGCGACGGCAACAAGGTTGCCTACCGCGAGGTCGAACTCGGCATGCAGGTCCAATCCCAGCGGGTCGCGCTGAAAGGGCTCCAGGCCGGGGACCGGATCATCGTTGACGGGATCCAGCACGTCCTCCCCGAGGTCGTCGTCGATCCCCATGAAGTCACGCCAATCACGGTTTCGTCGGCAAGCGACACCGCAAAATAATCCACGCACCGCAGAACAGCTTCGTCTGCACAACGGCCGAAGACAACAGCACACGACACAGCCTGCCGCCGTCATCCCCGTGATGACGGCGGCGCAAAATCGGCCATGACTTTGCGATCCCGATGATGTGACCGGATCTGATATTTCCGGTCTCCATGCGGACGGAGTACAATATGAATCTTTCCCGGTTTTTCATTGACCGGCCGATTTTCGCCGGCGTGATATCGGTCATCATTTTCCTGGCCGGTCTGGCATCCCTGTTCCAGCTCCCGATTTCGGAATACCCGGAAGTCGTGCCGCCGACCATCGTGGTCAAGGCGCAGTTCCCGGGCGCCAATCCGAAGGTCATCGCGGAAACCGTGGCGACACCGCTGGAGGAGCAGATCAACGGCACGGAAAACATGCTGTACATGTTCTCCCAGGCCTCCTCGGATGGTCTGCTGACGCTGACGGTGACCTTCAAGCTCGGCACCGACGCCAATCTGGCGCAGGAGCTGGTGCAGAACCGGGTCAACCAGGCGCTGCCGCGCCTGCCGGATGTCACGCGCCAACTCGGGGTCACGACGACCAAAAGCTCCCCGGACCTGACGATGGTGGTGCATCTGACCTCGCCGAGCGGCCGCTATGACATGCTGTACCTGCGCAACTACGCGGTGCTGAACGTCAAGGATCAGTTGGCCAAGATCGCAGGTGTCGGCGATGTCGGCCTGTTCGGCTCGGGCGACTACGCGATGCGCGTCTGGCTCAATCCGCAAAAGGTCGCGGAGCGCGGACTGACCCCGCAAGAGGTCGTGGCCGCGATCCGCCATCAGAACGTCCAGGTCTCGGCCGGCGTGATCGGCGGCCCGCCCTATGACCAGGGCGTCGAATTGCAGATGCCGATCAATACCCAGGGCCGGCTGCAGGATGTCGAGCAGTTCGGCGAGGTCATCGTCAAGCGCAGCGAGACCGGCGCGGTGACGCGGCTGCGCGATATCGCCCGGATCGAGATCGATGCGGCGGAATTCGGCCTGCGTTCGTTGCTGGATAACAAATCCGCCGTCGCGATCCCGATCTTTCAGTCCCCCGGATCCAACGCGATCGCGATCTCCGATCAGGTGCGCGCCACCATGGCGGCGCTGAAGCAGCATTTTCCCGAAGGCGTCGACTACGCCATCGCCTATGACCCGACCGTGTTCGTCCGCGGTTCGATCGCGGCCGTGGTGCACACCCTGCTCGAAGCCCTGGCGCTGGTCGTGATCGTCGTGATCGTCTTCCTGCAAACCTGGCGGGCCTCGATCATTCCCCTGCTGGCGGTGCCGGTGTCGATCGTCGGCACCTTTGCCATCATGCACCTGTTCGGTTTTTCGATTAACGCGCTGTCGCTGTTCGGCCTGGTGCTGGCGATCGGCATCGTCGTCGACGATGCGATTGTGGTTGTCGAGAATGTCGAACGCAATATCGAGGGCGGGCTCGCCCCGCGCGAAGCGACGATCCGGGCGATGAGCGAGGTCACCAGCCCGATCATTGCCATCACCCTGGTGCTGTGCGCGGTGTTCGTCCCGATCGGCTTCATCAGCGGCCTGACCGGACAGTTCTATCGCCAGTTTGCCTTGACCATCGCCTTTTCAACGGTGGTCTCGGCGTTCAATTCGCTGACCCTCAGCCCGGCCCTGGCGGCGATCCTGCTGCGCTCCCATCACGCCCCCAAGGACTGGCTGACCCGTGCCGTCGATACCGTGTTCGGCGGCTTCTTCAAACTCTTCAACCGCGTGTTTCATCGCAGTTCAACCGGCTACAGCCGCGGCGTCAACAAAACCTTGCGCCATAAAACGCTGGCGGTCGGATGCTATCTGGCGCTGCTGGCGGCGACCTATTACGGCTTCATGCAGGTGCCGCCGGGATTCGTGCCGCTGCAGGACAAGCAATATCTGGTGAGCTTCGCCCAGCTTCCCGATGGCGCCACGCTGGAGCGCACCGAGCGCGTGATCCGCGACATGTCGGACATCGCGTTGAAGGAACCCGGGGTCGAGGGCGCCGTGGCCTTCCCGGGCCTGTCGATCAACGGCTTCATCAACAGTGCCAGCGCCGGCATCGTCTTCGTCACCCTGAAACCGTTCGAGGAACGCAAGACCCCGAACCTGTCCGGCTTCGCGATTTCGCAGAGCCTCCAGCATAAGTTCCTCGGCGTCCAGGACGCTTTCATTGCGATCTTCCCGCCGCCACCGGTCCAGGGTCTGGGCACCATCGGCGGCTTCAAGCTGCAGGTCGAGGATCGCACCGACCTGGGCTATGAGCGGCTCGATGCCGCCATGAAGGCGGTGGTCGCCAAGGCGCGCCAAACCCCGGAACTCGCCGGGGTGTTCTCCAGCTATCAGATCAATGCCCCGCAGCTTCTGGCCGATCTGGACCGGACCAAGGCGATGCAGCTCGGCCTGGATATCCAGGACGTCTTCGACACGATGCAGATCTATCTGGGATCGTTGTATATCAACGATTTCAACAAGTTCGGCCGAACCTACCAGGTCATCGCCCAGGCCGACCGGCAATTCCGCTCGCAACCGGATGACATCCTGCGGCTCCAGACCCGCAACGCCGACGGCCGCATGGTGCCGCTCGGCGCCGTCCTCTCGGTTTCGGACACGACCGGCCCGGAAAGCGCGATGCGCTATAACGGCTTCCGTTCCGCGGATCTCAATGGCGGGCCGGCCCCGGGTTTCTCCAGCGGCCAGGCACAACAGGCGATGACCCGAATCCTGACGGAAACCCTGCCCAAGGGCATGGACTTTGAATGGACCGAACTGACCTATCAGCAGATTCTGGCCGGCAATACCGCGATCGTGATCTTCCCGATTTGCGTGCTGCTGGTGTTCCTGGTGCTGGCCGCGAAATATGAAAGCCTGTTCCTGCCGCTGGCGATCATCCTGATCGTGCCGATGTGCCTGTTGTCGGCGATCACCGGCGTCTGGCTCAGTGGCGGCGACAACAACATGTTCACCCAGATCGGCTTGTTCGTGCTGGCCGGTCTGGCCTGCAAGAACGCGATCCTGATCGTCGAATTCGCCCGGGAGAGCGAGAGTGCCGGCACGGCCACGGTCCCGGCGGCGATCGAGGCGGCCCGGCTGCGGCTGCGCCCGATCCTGATGACCTCGTTCGCCTTCATCATGGGCGTCGTGCCTCTGGTGGTCTCGACCGGCGCCGGCGCCGAAATGCGCCATGCCATGGGCGTCGCCGTGTTCTCCGGCATGCTCGGTGTCACGGTGTTCGGCCTGTTCCTGACACCGGTTTTCTATGTGCTGCTGCGGACCGCGGAAAAGTACCTCACCGGGACCAAGGGGGCCCAAGTCCAATGAAAATGATGACCAGGCTCGTGCCGACATTGTCGGCCCTGGCCCTCGCGCTGGCGGCCTGCACGCCCGAGATCGCGCCTTCGGCGTCCGGCGTGGCGCTCCCGGCGTCGTGGATGCGGCTGGGCAGCGCCGATGACAGCACCGGAACCGGCGCCAAGACCGCGGATCGTCCTTTGGCGTCGAACGATGCCGCCACGATCGAACAGGCCTGGTGGCGGTCCTTCGGCGACCCGATTCTCGACCAGTTGATCGCCGAAGGGCTGGCCAACAACAAGACGCTGCAGATCGCCCAGGCCCGGGTCGCCGAGGCCCGGGCGAACCGCTCCGGGGCCGATGCCGCCCTGCTGCCCGAGATCAGCGGCACCGGCGCCGCCAACCGGGGCAATCAGGGCTACGCGACCAACAACAAGGCCGTCAGTATCACCGAGCTCGATCTTCAGGCGTCCTGGGAAATCGACCTGTTCGGCAAGAACCAGGCCCATGCCAACGAAGCGGCGGCGATCCTGCAATCGACCGACGCAGGCCGCCAGGCGACGCTGGTGACACTGCTGGCCGACATCGCGCGCAACTATTTCGAACTGCGCAATGACGAGGAACAGATCCGCATCACCCAGGCCAACCTGGCGACCCAGCGCAAAACGCTGGAGCTGATCAAAGCGCAGCAGGCCGGGGCGCTCAGCAGCGGTCTGGATGTCGAACGCGCGGCCGCGCAGGTGTCAACGACCTCGGCGCAACTGCCGGCGCTGCAGGCGGCCTATGAAGTGACGCTTGATCATCTCAATGTCCTGCTCGGCCAACCGCCGGGAGCCCGGGACAAAATGGTCAAGCCGGCGCAACCGCTGCGCCCGCTGGATCCCCATATCCTGGTCGCGGCCCCGGCCCGGGTCCTGGCCAACCGTCCCGACGTGCGGGCGGCGGAACGCAGCTTCGCCGCCAGCGTCGCGGCGGCCGACGCCGCGGCCAAGGAAATCTATCCGACGATTTCATTGACCGCGCTGTTCGGTGTCCAGCAATCGACACCGTTCAGCATGACCCCCTGGGGTGTCGGCGCCAGCCTGGCCCAGCCGATCCTGAATTTCGGCCGGATCCAGGCGAAGATCGATGCCGCGGATGCGCGGCAACAGCAAGCTCTGCTGCAATATCAGCAGACGGTGCTCGAGGCCCTGGAGGATATGGAGAACGCGCTGTCGCGCTATCTGCATGAAACCGCCCGCCAGCACGATCTCGAGCAGGCCGCGGAACAGAACCAGCGGTCGGTCGTGCTGGCGACCGAACAATATACCAGTGGCTATTCCGGGCTGCTCGACCTGCTGGTCGCCGAGCATAACGAGCTGGATGCCGAATCGAGCCTCGCGGTGTCAAACGCCCAGCTCCGCGAGAATCTGGTCACGATTTACGCCGCCGCCGGCGGCGGCTGAGATCTCTGAACCGAAGGCGCAGGCGTCGGGACCGGAAACCCCGGTCCCGATCGCGGATCACCACGGCGACGCTGTCCCGATCGCGCTCAGGTTCGGGTGATCGACAATCCGCCATCGACCAGCGATGCCGTCCCGGTGACGAAGCTTGCCTCATCGGAGGCCAGGTACAGAACGGCGCGCGCCAACTCCTCCGGCGCGGCCACTCTTTTCAGGGCGTGCAGACCGGTGACGAAGGCCTGCGATTCGGCCGTACCGTTCGCGTCGCGATACATCGCGGTATCGACCGCACCGGGCAGAATGGCATTGACCCGCACATTCTGCGGCCCGAATTCGGCGGCAAGAGCCTGCGTCAAGCCGATCAGGCCGGCCTTGCTGGCGGCATACGCGGCCATCCCGGGAAAGCCAACGGTGTGGCCGACAAAGGTCGCGGTGAAGATCACCGACCCCCGGCCGCGCCGAACCATTTCGGCGATCTGGTGCTTGGCACCCAGGAAGGCGCCGGTCAGATTGACCGCAAGGGCCGCATTCCAGCCGGACTCCGACACGGTGGTACTGGGCCCCATTTCGCCCAGCGTGCCGGCATTGTTGAAGGCGATATCCAGCCCGCCAAATCGTTCGACCGCCAGCGCGACCAGCGCCTGGGCATAGCTTTCCGCGCGAACATCCCCGGCCAGGGCGACGGCATGCCCGCCGGCATCCTCGATTTCCGCGACGAGATCCGCCAGTTCGGCGGCGCGGCGGGCGCCGACGACGATGCGGGCGCCCTCGGCGGCAAACAACCTGGCCGTCGCCCGGCCAATGCCGGCACTGGCGCCGGTGATAAGAGCGACCTTGTGATCCAGACGTCCCATGACATGTCTCCGTTGGTTTGGTCCCACCGGGCGCGTGGCGTCCCGGGGCCTGTCACAGAATGTGGCGTCCGCGCCGCGTCTGGATTAGGCTGTAACTTCTGGATCAAATATTCGGGAAAACCGAACAATGAAGCTCGACGGCATCACGACCTTCGTCGCCGTCGTTGAGGCGGGATCGATCAGCGCGGCAGCGCGCCGGCTCCATCTTTCGAAATCGGTCGTCAGCGAGCGGCTCGCCGAACTCGAGCGCAGCCTGGGCGCTCCGCTGTTGCACCGCACGACGCGGGCGCTTTCTGTCACCGAGGATGGCGCCACCTTTCTGGAACGGGCGATCAGGATCGTCCGCGAGGTCGAGGAGGCCACCAGCACCCTGGCCGAAAGACGCGGCACCCTGGCCGGGCCGTTGCGCCTGTCGGCGCCCGTCACCTTTGGGCGTCTGCATCTCGGCCCGGCGCTGTACCCGTTTCTGCTGCGCCATCCCGCGATCGAATTGACCCTGGATCTCGACGACCGCCGCATTGATGCCGCGGCCGAAGGTTACGACGGCGTCGTACGCCACGGGCCCCTGGTCGCGTCGCGGCTGATCGCTTGGCGTTTGGCGTCAAGCCGGCGGGTGCTGGTCGCCGCGCCCGACTATCTCGCACGACATGGCACGCCCGCGACGGCCGCCGCTCTGGAGGCGCATCGCGGAATTTTCTATACCTATCGCGGTATCGACGACTGGCGCTTCCGGAGCACCGAGGGCAGCGTCGTCGTGCGGGCCCGATTCGGGCTGCGGGTCAATAATGGTGACATGATGCGCGACGCTGCCATCGCCGGGCTGGGCATCGCATTGCTGCCGAAATTCATCGCGGGTGCCGCGATCAGGGCCGGAACCTTGACGGCGATCGATATCGGGGTTGGGGTCGACGAGGAATTCATCATGATCGCCCACCCCGACGGACGCCGGCCCTCGGCCAAGCTGCGC
The DNA here is from genome assembly GCA_031291675.1 of Azospirillaceae bacterium. Classification (GTDB taxonomy): domain Bacteria; phylum Pseudomonadota; class Alphaproteobacteria; order Azospirillales; family Azospirillaceae; genus JARLIO01. Next base: position 1,480 of record JARLIO010000049.1, on the reverse strand, counting down.
GCCCTGGCGGCGCATCTGCGCGCGACCTTCGGCGACCCGCCTTACTGGGAATAGCCGCGGCGTCACGGTTCAGCCGCGGAAGGCCGAGTGCCTGGGATTAAATGACGAAAGGGCGCCACACCCGTCCCCGCAAAGGCAGCGTCGCACATGAAGATTCATTACTGTTGAACGCTTTCGGCTCCCGCCCTTATACTTTATAGATTTCGCGCGCCCAGCACCGGGTATGTGGATGCTGCCTTTTCATTATCGTCACAGAAGCACTCGCCATGTCCGAATCACCATCATCACCCGTCAAAAAAACCAAGGTGCTGGCCGATGACTTCGCCCTTGGGTTGCATAGAGCCGTGTCATATCCGGCCCAAGCCGTAGACGATATCGCCTTGCGGGAGGGTGGCGACATCGACGCGACGAAATTCAAAGAGGCATTCGGTTACGAGTTCTTCAATAGCATTGCAATCGGAGCGCGCAATCGGGTCCGCCGTCATTCGGCGCTGGCGCGCCTGGCCGGCGGGCAGACGGAGGGGCAGACATTCTCATCCCAACGCCGGGATGAACTGACGAAATCGGACCCGAAAAGCTATCTGCCCGATCAGTATGGACTTTTGACGGCGGCGTTCGAGGACAAAACTGCGACATACGAAGGGGGACTCGGCATCGATAATCCGAGTTCGTCTCCCTATAACCGGGAGGATTTCAGCGAAGCATTCCTGCGCAGGTTTTTTTATTTACTTGAGCACGAAAACGCCGGATGGGCCAAGAACGATGAAGTCGTCTTCATCAATTCGGAGAATGTCCTGAAGCGGTTGGTGGCATTTTATGGCTGGCCGAAGGAATGCACACCCGAGACCTTGGCTGTGGCACCAGGCGTCGTCGCCGTCAGGGGAGTTCCGGCATCAGGTCGGAGGGATTGGCAACACAAAATCGCTTATGTCGGCGGGACGCCCTCGAGGCATCAAGTTCTGAAACTTGAGCAGATCGCCAAGGGAAAGACCGAGCCCTTCAAAAATAAGCATCACCTCACGGACAATGAGACCACGCTTGCCGAATTAGGAGGGATGCCCGGTGGCGGACCTTTGGCGACGTTAAAGGGAATGTCCGGTGCGAACGGTCTGAAAGCCCTATCGAGCACGCTTGTTTCACTTGTTGAAGGATTGAAGGCCGGGGCCACGGCGAAGAAAAATTCATATCAGAAGGACGATTTGTTCGCCGATGACTTGGATTTATTTGTTAAGAATAGGGGAGAAAAGACCAGCGCCCTCGTGAATGATGCCTTGAAAAATCTCAATGGGCTGATCGCGGGGATGTCATCATCCATCGACGACAACAACGCATTTATAAGGTAACTGCTCACCCCTTCTGGGGTGGCGGAGGTTTGGTGTCGTCGGCAGGTGCGATGCCATATGTATGGTCGACATGGGGCTCATTGCATGCTTCTAAGATTCGCGATGCTCTCGCCCCGCTTTGCAAGGAAGATCTGATT
>JARLIO010000048.1 GCA_031291675.1 Azospirillaceae bacterium | reverse complement strand
TCGAGTTGATTGCGCCGATCGCGATGGACGAAGGTCTGCGCTTCGCCATCCGTGAGGGTGGCCGTACCGTCGGCGCCGGTGTCGTCGCCGGGATCATCGCGTAAGCGTTCGCCGAGGCTCATGAGGGTGGTCGGTGCCGGGCGCGGTGTCGCCGGGAATCGACCCCTTCCGAAAAATGCAAGTGTGGCCCCGAATTTAGGTCTGGCGTTTCCGGAACGGATCGATTACACCAACACCCCGCCTTGGGTGTGACATCGTGGGTGCGATCGATCAGTTCCAGCGTGTAGGAGTGTAGCTCAATTGGTAGAGCACCGGTCTCCAAAACCGGGGGTTGGGGGTTCGATCCCCTCCACTCCTGCCATTCGGGCAGGCGCCGTCGGGTAACAGCGGTCGATGACGGAGGGTATGGCGCCGATCAGGATCGGCGCTTTTGGTCTGTCGTCGTGACCGCCGGGTTGACGGGATCTGCCGCGTCCGCGGTGGAGTTTTCGCCGGGGTGTGTATCCCGGTCAATGCATGGTGGCCGGGGGTTTGGCCCTGGCTTACGTGTTTGAGATTAACGTCATGCGCCGTCGGCGCTGGCATTGCAGAGAAGTGGCGGCGATACCGCAAATGGCGAAAGTGAATCCCGCAGAATTTGTGCGCGAAGTCCGCGCCGAGATCGCCAAGGTGACCTGGCCCACCCGGAAGGAGACGCTGGTCACGACCGGGATGGTCTTCGTCATGGTTCTCGTGTTCGCGATCTTCTTCCTGGTCACCGATCAGGTGCTCGCTATCGGTATGCGTGCGCTGCTTGGCATCGGAGGGTGATGCGCCATGGCCGCCCGTTGGTACATTGTCCATGTTTATTCCGGATTCGAAAAGAAGGTCGCCGCCGCGATCCAGGAGAAGGCGGTCCAGAAGGGACTCGACGACAAGTTCGAGGAGATTCTGGTTCCAACCGAGCATGTCGTGGAAATGCGGCGCGGCGCCAAGGTGAATTCGGAGCGGAAATTCTTTCCCGGCTATGTCGTCGTCAAGATGGATTTGACCGACGAGTCCTGGCATCTGGTCAAGAATACGCCGAAGGTCACCGGTTTCCTGGGCGGTAACGGCAAGCCGCAGCCGATCAGCCAGGCCGAAGCGGACCGAATCATCTACCAGGTTCAGGAAGGCATCGAGCGGCCGAAGCCGACGATCACCTTCGAGGTCGGCGAGCAGGTTCGGGTCTGTGATGGTCCGTTCACGTCGTTCAACGGCTCGGTCGAGGAGGTCGATGAGGAGAAGGCCCGGTTGAAGGTCGCAGTTTCAATCTTTGGTCGTTCCACCCCGGTTGAGCTCGAATATAGCCAGGTTGAAAAGGTGTGACCGGACAACAAGGCTGAAATATTGCATTGCGTTTGGCGGGCGTTGCGGTTAACCTCCGCGCCCTGTTTCGATGACGTCGTGCCGGACTATCGTGCGCGGCGCTTTCTGCGCGCGGGAGGCGATGCCAGAGCCGCACCGCGCGACTCCCGGGGCGGGTCCGGATCGGGCCTGCTCTTTCAGAGGTGATCAATGGCAAAGAAAATCGTCGGCTTTATCAAGCTGCAGGTGCCGGCCGGCAAGGCCAATCCGTCGCCGCCCATCGGGCCGGCGCTGGGTCAGCGCGGCCTGAACATCATGGAATTCTGCAAGGCGTTCAACGCCCGTACCCAGGATCTGGAAGTCGGTATGCCGGTGCCGGTCGTGATTACGGCCTATGGCGACCGGACTTTCACGTTCGTGACCAAGACGCCGCCGGCCAGCTATTTCCTGCGCAAGGCGGCCGGCGTTGCCAAGGGGTCCCAGACCCCCGGCAAGGGTGGCACGGTCGGCAATGTGACGATGGATCAAATCCGCGAGATCGCCGAGAAGAAAATGGCTGATCTCAATGCGGCGGACGTCGACGCCGCCGCCCGGATGATCGCCGGTTCCGCCCGTTCCATGGGTCTGCAGGTGGTGGAGTAAGGCGATGGCCCATATTGGTAAGCGCCTGCGCAAGGCCCGTGAAGAGCTCGACCGCAACAAGTTCCTCGCTCTTGGCGAGGCGGTGAAGGTGGTCAAGACCAACGCGACGGCAAAGTTCGACGAGACTGTCGAAATCGCCATGAATCTGGGAATTGATCCGCGTCACGCCGACCAGATGGTCCGTGGCATGGTGCAGTTGCCCAACGGAACCGGCAAGACGGTGCGCGTTGCGGTTTTTGCCCGCGGCGCCAAGGCGCAGGACGCGCTGAACGCCGGGGCGGAGATCGTCGGTGCCGAGGACCTCGCGGAAAAGATCCAGGCGGGCCAGATCGATTTCGATCGCTGCATCGCGTCGCCGGACATGATGGCGGTGGTTGGCAAGCTGGGCAAGATCCTCGGTCCGCGTGGTCTGATGCCGAACCCCAAGCTGGGCACCGTGACGCCGAATGTCGGCGAGGCGGTGAAGTCAGCCAAGGGCGGTGCCGTCGAGTTCCGCGCCGAGAAGACCGGAATTGTCCATGCCGGTGTCGGCAAGGTCAGCTTCAGCGAAGATGCCCTGGTCCAGAATATCCAGGCCTTCGTCGATGCCATCAGCCGGGCCAAGCCGGCTGGGGCAAAGGGGACCTATATCGAGAAGATCAGCCTGTCGTCGACGATGGGGCCGGGAGTTAAGCTCGACCTCGGCGCCGTGCTGGCGGCGGCCTGAACAGAATCGTCCCGCCGGGGTCACCCGGTGGTCGCCAGGAGGCTGCGGGGGTCGGATGATCTGCCAAAGCTTCCGCCCTGTCCGAGACTGCAGGTGCCGGGTTCGGCTTAATCGTCCTGCATAGACAGGAGTTGCAACCACTTTTTTCGGGCGGCATGCCGCCCCAAGCAAAGCGGCTTGAACTTCTGGGACAGGTTTACACGGGCCGGGCAACCGGCCCCTACTGAACCGGAGCCTGATACTGCCCCGCAAGGGGTGCTGTCGGGCACCACAGCAACGGAGGCGTTCCCGTGGATCGCACTCAGAAGGAACAGACCATCGCGTCGCTCAACACGACGCTGCAGGGGGTTGGTCTGGTGGTCGTAGCCCACCAGATTGGCATGACGGTTGCGGAAGTAACCGACCTGCGGCGCAAGATGCGCGCCGTGGGGGCTGGCTTCAAAGTGACGAAGAATCGGCTCGCCCGCCGCGCCCTTGTGGGCACCAAGTACGAGAAGCTGGATGGGCTGTTCACCGGCCCGACCGCGATTGCCTTCTCCCGCGACCCGGTCGCAGCGGCGAAGGTAGTGGTGGACTTTGCCAAAACCAACGAAAAGTTGAAGATCGTTGGCGCCGGCCTGGGAACCCAGCTGCTCGATCCCGAAGGCGTCCAGGCGCTGGCCAAGCTGCCGTCGATCGACGAGCTGCGCGGCAGGCTTCTGGGCATGATCAACACTCCGGCGACCCGGATCGCTGGCGTCCTCCAGGCGCCAGGTGGTCAGATCGCACGCGTGTTGGCGGCCTATGCCAAGAAGGACGAGGCGGCGTGAGCCGCAGTCAATCAACCCCGAAGTTCAAGCGTTTGATGGAGTGTTACAATGGCTGATCTGGCCAAACTGGTCGACGAGTTGTCGGCTCTGACCGTTCTCGAAGCGGCCGAACTGTCCAAGTTGCTCGAAGAGAAGTGGGGCGTTTCTGCCGCGGCGCCGGTTGCGGCCGCTGCCGCTGCCGCGCCGGCCGCTGCTGCGGCTCCGGTTGAGGAGCAGACGGAATTCACGGTGATTCTCGCCACCATCGGTGACAAGAAGATCAACGTGATTAAGGAAGTCCGCGCCATCACCGGCCTGGGCCTGAAAGAGGCGAAGGACCTGGTCGAAGCCGCGCCGAAGCCGGTCAAGGAAGCCGTGTCCAAGGAAGACGCCGCGAAGATCAAGAAGCAGCTTGAAGACGCGGGCGCAACGGTCGAAGTTAAGTAATGTCGCCTTGCTAATTGCCAGGAATGACATTGCGGTGCTAAACGGCGGTAGCCCCTTGTGGGGCTGCCGCCCGAAGGCATTGGCAAAAATTGGGGAACTGCTCGCCGGAGATCACGACTGCGGCGACAGGGTCAGCCGCGCGGCATTGCCGACGCGGCTTATCGAGTCCGGTGTTATGCCCGGGTGGCGTTCGACGGGTCTATTGGGTGGCATGCGAGATAGCGGAAGCCGGGGCGGAAACCAGGACGACAGGTTCAGAATCACTGTCGGCGATGGGTCGGCGATGGCGCCTCGACCGCGCGTGCGGGTCGTGGGGCGACGGGTCGTTCTGTTCATGGTGGCACCGTTTCGGGCGCGCCCGGTGGCGACGGCGATGTTAAAGGCCCGGTCGGCATCGATTGGACGGTCGGGGGCGGGCGCTGTCGCGGCACCGCGCCGCGGCTGTCCCGGGCGCGGTTCTGGTCGGGACGGTTCTGGCCCGATCGTTGTGTGGATGCAAGAGTCATTTTGAGCATGCCGGCGGCCGCCGGTGTGCGCTGAGTTTGCCAGTTACAAGAGGTTCGGGGGCACCATGGCCAAATCCTTCACCGGACGCAAACGGGTTCGCAAGAGCTTCGGGCGTATCCCGGAAGTCGCCCGTATGCCTAACCTTATCGAGGTCCAGCGGAGTTCATACGACCACTTCCTGCAGATGGATGTGCCCCCGGAGAAGCGGGTCGCCATCGGCCTGCAAGAGGTTTTCCGGTCGGTGTTCCCGATCAAGGACTTTTCGGATCGCGCCGTCCTCGACTTCGTTCGCTACGAGCTCGAGCAGCCGAAATACGACGTTGAGGAATGCCAGCAACGCGGCATGACCTTTGCGGCACCGCTCAAGGTGACGTTGCGCCTCTCCGTGTTTGATGTCGAGGAGGCGACGGGCCTGCGCTCGATCCGCGACATCAAGGAGCAGGACGTCTATATGGGCGACATGCCGCTGATGACGGCGAACGGGACGTTCGTGATCAACGGCACCGAGCGCGTCATCGTCTCGCAGATGCACCGCAGCCCCGGCGTTTTCTTTGACCACGACAAGGGCAAGACCCATTCGTCGGGCAAGTTTCTGTTTGCCGCCCGCGTGATCCCGTATCGCGGCAGCTGGCTTGATTTCGAGTTCGACGCCAAGGACCTCGTTTATGTGCGCATCGATCGTCGCCGCAAGCTGCCGGCGACGACGTTGTTGCTGGCGCTTGACAGCGCCGCGACGCAGAAGCTGCGCGCTCAACGGGCCAGCCAGAGCCGGACCCTGGACAATTACGAAGCGCAGGGCATGTCGCGGGAGGAGGTCCTCGACTTCTTCTATGACAAGGTCACCTATGTTCGCACCCGGAACGGCTGGAAGACGCCGTTCAATGGCGAGCGCATGAAGGGTGTCAAGCTGACGTCGGATCTGATTGACGCCGACACCGGGCAGGTGCTGGTCCGGGCTGGCGAAAAGATCTCGCCGCGCGTCGGGCGCAAACTGGCCGAACAGGATATCAAGGAAATCCTGGTGCCGACCGACGAGCTGGCCGGACGCTACCTGGCCGCCGATCTGATCAACGAGGCCACCGGCGAGGTCTATTTCGAAGCGGGCGACGAGCTGTCGGCAAACGACATCGAAAAGCTGGAGAAAACCGGCGTCTCCGAGATTCCGCTGCTCGCGATCGATCATGTCAATGTCGGCGCCTATATCCGCAACACGATGGCGGCCGACCGCAACGCCAGCCGCGAAGACGCGCTCATCGATATCTACCGGGTGATGCGCCCGGGTGAGCCGCCGACCCTGGAGTCGGCCGAGGCGCTGTTCAACGGCCTGTTCTTCGACCTTGAACGCTACGACCTGTCAGCGGTCGGCCGGGTCAAGATGAATGCCCGCCTCAATCAGCAGACCGACGATCAGGTTCGGGTTTTGCGCAAAGAGGACATCCTGGAAATCCTCAAGGTCCTGGTCGACCTCAAGGACGGCAGGGGCGAAATCGACGACATCGATCACCTGGGCAATCGCCGGGTGCGCTCGGTCGGCGAGTTGATGGAAAACCAGTATCGTGTTGGCCTGCTGCGGATGGAGCGGGCGATTCGCGAACGGATGAGCTCCGTCGAGATCGACACGGTGATGCCGCACGACCTGATCAACGCCAAGCCGGCTGCGGCGGCGGTGCGCGAGTTCTTCGGATCCTCGCAGCTCAGCCAGTTCATGGACCAGACCAATCCGCTGTCGGAAATCACCCACAAGCGGCGTCTCTCGGCCCTCGGGCCGGGTGGTTTGACCCGGGAGCGCGCCGGTTTCGAGGTTCGTGACGTTCACCCGACCCATTATGGCCGTATCTGCCCGATTGAGACCCCGGAAGGGCCCAATATCGGCCTGATCAACAGCCTGGCAACCTATGCCCGGGTCAACCAGTATGGCTTTATCGAAAGCCCGTACCGCAAGGTCATCGACCACCGCGTCAGCAACGAGGTCGTCTATCTGTCGGCGATGGAGGAGGGGCGTTACACTATCGCCCAGGCCAATTCCGAGCTGAATGAGGACAACGAGTTCGCGACCGATCTGGTGACCTGCCGGCGCGGCGGCGAGTATGTGCTGGCGCGCAAAGAAACCATCGAGCTGATCGACGTCTCGCCCAAGCAGCTGGTCTCGGTCGCCGCGGCGCTGATCCCGTTCCTGGAAAACGACGACGCCAACCGCGCCCTGATGGGCTCGAACATGCAGCGTCAGGCGGTTCCGTTGCTTCAGGCCGATGCCCCGCTGGTGGGCACCGGGATGGAAGCCACGGTTGCCCGCGACTCCGGTGTTGCGATCGCCGCCCGGCGTTCCGGCGTGGTTGACCAGGTCGATGCCACCCGCATCGTGATCCGGGCCACCGAGGAAACCGCGTCGGCGGCTTCGGGCGTCGACATCTTCAATCTGTTGAAGTTCCAGCGTTCCAATCAGAACACCTGCATCACGCAGCGGCCGCTGGTGAAGGTCGGTGACCGGATCCAGGCGGGCGACATTATCGCCGACGGGCCGTCGACCCAGTTCGGCGAACTCGCCCTGGGGCGCAATGTCCTGGTCGCGTTCATGCCGTGGAACGGCTACAATTTCGAAGACTCGATCCTGATTTCGGAACGGATCGTCCGCGACGACGTGTTCACCTCGATCCACATCGAGGAATTCGAGGTTATGGCCCGTGATACCAAGCTGGGCCAGGAAGAGATCACCCGGGATATCCCGAACGTCGGCGAAGAGGCGCTCAAGAATCTCGACGAGGCCGGCATCGTCTATATCGGCGCCGAAGTCAAACCGGGCGATATTCTGGTCGGCAAGGTGACGCCAAAGGGCGAAAGCCCGATGACCCCGGAAGAGAAGCTGTTGCGGGCGATCTTTGGCGAAAAGGCGTCCGATGTTCGTGATACCTCGCTGCGTCTGCCGCCGGGTGTCGCCGGTACCGTGGTTGAGGTCCGGGTGTTTTCCCGTCGCGGCGTCGACAAGGACGAACGCGCGATGGCGATCGAGCGGGCCGAAATCGAAAAGCTGGCCAAGGACCGCGACGACGAAAAGAAGATTCTGGAGCGCAGCTTCTTTGGTCGCCTCAAGGAATTGCTGGCCGGCCAGGTCGCTGTCAGCGGGCCGCGCGGCTTCAAGACGGGAAACCTGATCGTCGATACCGATCTGATGGGATTGACCGTGTCTCAGACCCGGCAGATCTCGGTCGAGAACGAACAGGTCATGGAGCATATCGAGGCGGTCGGCCGTGTCTTTGATGACAGCATCGAAGCCCTGGTCGCACGTTTCGAGAACAAGGTCGACAAGCTGCAGCGTGGCGACGAATTGCCCCCGGGCGTGATGAAGATGGTCAAGGTCTTCGTCGCGGTGAAGCGCAAGTTGCAGCCGGGCGACAAGATGGCCGGTCGGCACGGCAACAAGGGCGTGGTGTCGCGGATCATTCCGATGGAGGACATGCCCTATCTCGAGGATGGGCGTCCCGTCGATCTGGTGCTCAATCCCCTCGGCGTGCCGTCGCGGATGAATATCGGACAGATTCTCGAAACCCATCTCGGCTGGGCTTCGGCCGGTCTGGGTCGGCAGGTCGGCGACGCCCTCGACAAGATCGCGCTCGCCAATCGGCTTGGAACCGGCGATGTCGCGGCGCATCGTGCCGCGTTGCGCGACAAGTTGAAGTGGATCTATGGCGAGCGCGACTATGATCAGGACATCGGCGATCTCGATGATGCCGAACTGACCGAACTGGCGGGCAATCTTCGGATTGGCATTCCATTCGCAACGCCAGTATTCGATGGCGCGCGGGAGGAGGACATCTGCCGCATGCTCGAGATGGCCGGGATGCATCGGTCGGGTCAGGTCACGTTGATCGACGGCCGGACCGGCGAGGCCTTCGACCGCAAGGTGACTGTCGGCTACATCTACATGCTCAAGCTGCATCACCTGGTCGATGACAAGATCCACGCGCGTTCGATCGGTCCCTACAGCTTGGTCACACAGCAGCCCCTGGGCGGCAAGGCACAGTTCGGTGGCCAGCGGTTCGGCGAAATGGAGGTGTGGGCGCTCGAAGCTTATGGCGCCGCCTATACCCTTCAGGAAATGCTGACCGTCAAATCCGACGACGTGTCCGGGCGGACCAAGGTTTACGAAGCGATCGTCCGTGGCGACGACAACTTCGAGGCCGGTATCCCGGAAAGCTTCAACGTGTTGGTCAAGGAACTGCGGTCGCTGGGGCTCAATGTCGAATTGAACCAGCGGACCTACTGATCAAATTCCAGCGATCCCGGGGGAGGGGGCTCTGCCTTCTCCCCCCACAGGCCGGTGGTGACCGGTCCCCGACGGGGAGAGATTGATGAACGAGTTGATGAATATTTTCAACCAGGTTGCTGGTCCGCAGAGCTTCGATCAGATCCGCATTTCGATCGCCAGCCCTGAACGGATCCGATCCTGGTCCTTCGGCGAGATCAAGAAGCCGGAGACCATCAACTATCGCACGTTCAAGCCGGAGCGCGACGGCCTGTTCTGCGCCCGGATCTTTGGTCCGATCAAGGACTACGAATGCTTGTGCGGCAAGTACAAGCGTATGAAGTATCGTGGCATCATCTGCGAGAAGTGCGGCGTCGAGGTGACGTTGTCGAAGGTCCGCCGGGAACGGATGGGCCATATCGAGCTGGCCTCTCCGGTCGCGCACATCTGGTTCCTGAAGTCGTTGCCGTCGCGCATCGGCCTGCTGCTGGACATGACGCTCAAGGATCTGGAGCGCGTCCTTTATTTTGAAAACTATGTTGTGGTCGAGGCCGGTCTGACCCCGCTGAAGCAGCACCAGCTGCTGAGCGAGGAAGAATATATCGCCGCGACCGAAGAGTATGGCGACGACTCCTTCGAAGCCAAGATCGGCGCCGAAGCGTTGAAGCACATGCTGTCGCAGATCGACCTCGAGGAAGAGAAGCCGCGCTGCCGCGACGAATTGCGCGATACCAATTCCGAGACCAAGCGCAAGAAGCTGGTCAAGCGCATGAAGCTGATCGAGGCGTTCATGGAATCGGGCTCGCGCCCGGAATGGATGATCCTCGATGTCATTCCGGTGATCCCGCCGGAATTGCGCCCGCTGGTTCCCCTCGACGGCGGCCGCTTCGCGACCTCGGATCTGAATGATCTCTATCGCCGCGTCATCAACCGCAATAACCGGTTGAAGCGCCTGATCGAGCTGAAGGCCCCCGACATCATCGTGCGCAACGAAAAGCGCATGCTGCAGGAGGCGGTTGACGCCCTGTTTGACAATGGCCGCCGCGGCCGGGTCATCACCGGCGCCAACAAGCGGCCCTTGAAGTCGCTGTCCGACATGCTGAAGGGCAAGCAGGGGCGGTTCCGTCAGAACCTGCTGGGCAAGCGCGTTGACTATTCCGGCCGTTCGGTGATCACCGTGGGTCCGGAATTGAAGCTGCATCAGTGCGGTCTTCCCAAGAAGATGGCGCTGGAGCTGTTCAAGCCGTTCATCTACGCCAAGCTTGAGCTCTATGGCATGGCCTCGACGATCAAGGCCGCCAAGCGGATGGTCGAAAAGGAACGTCCCGAGGTCTGGGACATCCTGGAGGAAGTGATCCGCGAGCATCCGGTGATGCTGAACCGGGCGCCGACCTTGCACCGACTCGGGATTCAGGCCTTCGAGCCGACCCTGATTGAAGGCAAGGCGATCCAGCTGCATCCGCTGGTCTGTACCGCGTTCAACGCCGACTTCGATGGCGACCAGATGGCGGTTCACGTACCGTTGTCGCTGGAAGCCCAGCTCGAAGCGCGTGTGCTGATGATGTCGACCAACAACATCCTCTCACCCGCCAACGGCAAGCCGATCATCGTGCCGTCCCAGGACATCGTGCTCGGGCTCTATTACATCACGATGGATCGTGCCAATGAGCACGGTGAGGGCATGTCCTTCGCCAGCGTCGCCGAGATCGAGCAGGCGCTCGACGCCAAGGCGGTCACGCTGCACGCCCATGTCAAGGCGCGCTACAACACCGTCGACGCCCAGAACCAGCCGATCACAATCCGGGTCGACACCACCCCGGGCCGCATGCTGCTGTCGGAAATCCTGCCCCGGCATCCCAATGTGCCGTTCAGCACGATCAACCGGTTGCTGACCAAGAAAGACATCACCAACGTTATCGATCTGGTCTACCGCCATTGCGGCCAGAAAGAGACGGTGATCTTCGCCGACCGGCTGATGAAGCTGGGCTTCGGCCATGCCTGCCGCGCCGGCATTTCGTTCGGCAAGGACGATCTGGTCATTCCCGCCGCCAAGGAACGCTTGGTCGGTTCCGCCCAGGATCGGGTCCGCGAGTTCGAGCAGCAATATCTCGACGGCCTGATCACCCAGGGTGAAAAATACAACAAGGTCGTCGACGTCTGGTCAACCTGCACCGAAGAAGTGGCCAAGGAGATGATGAAAGCCATCTCCGACACCAACAAGCAGGGCTCGATGGTCAATTCCGTCTACATGATGGCCCACTCCGGCGCCCGTGGCTCGCCGGCACAGATCAAGCAGCTGGCGGGGATGCGCGGCCTGATGGCCAAACCGTCGGGCGAGATCATCGAGACGCCGATCATCTCGAACTTCAAGGAAGGCCTGACCGTGTTGGAGTATTTCAACTCCACCCACGGCGCCCGCAAGGGCCTGGCCGATACCGCGCTGAAGACCGCCAACTCGGGTTACCTGACCCGGCGTCTGGTCGACGTCGCCCAGGACGCCATCATCGTCGAAGATGATTGCGGCACCCAGCTCGGGATCACGGTCAAGGCGATCATTGATGGCGGCGAGGTGATCTCACCCTTGGCCGATCGGATCCTCGGCCGTATGGCCGCGGTCGACGTCAAGGATCCGCTGACCGGCGCGGTGATCGTTCCCGCCGGGATCATGATCGTCGAGGAAACCATCGATCTGATCGAACGCGCCGGGATTGACAGCGTGCTGATCCGCTCGGTGCTGACCTGCGAGACCAAGGAAGGCGTGTGCAGCCGTTGCTACGGACGCGATCTGGCCCGCGGCACGCCGGTGAATGTCGGCGAGGCCGTCGGCGTGATCGCGGCCCAGTCGATCGGCGAACCGGGCACGCAGTTGACGATGCGGACCTTCCATATCGGTGGCGCCGCCCAGCGCGGTGCCGAGGTCTCGGCCGTCGAGGCGGCATTCGAGGCCAAGGTCCAGGTCAAGAACCGTAATGTGGTGCTTAACAGCGAGCAGATCCCGGTCGTGATGGGTCGGAACTGCGAAATCGTGCTGGTCGACGAAACCAACCGCGAGAAGGCGCGTCACCGGGTGCCCTATGGCGCCAAGTTGCTCGCCGACGACGGTGCCATGGTGACCCGCGGCCAGAAGCTGGCCGAATGGGACCCCTACACCTTGCCGATCATCACCGAGCGGGAAGGCATTTGTACCTATGTCGACCTGGTTGAGGGCGTGTCGGTTCGTGAGGTTGTCGACGAAGCCACCGGCATCTCGTCGAAGGTCGTTGTCGACTGGCGTCAGCAGCCCCGAGGCGCCGATCTGAAGCCGCGCGTCACCCTGCGTGACGAGCACGGCGACCTGATCAAGCTCGCCAATGGGCTGGAAGCCCGCTACTACATGTCGGTCGACGCGATCCTGTCGGTCGAGAATGGCGCGCTGGTCAGGGCTGGTGACGTCCTGGCCCGTATTCCGCGCGAATCGTCAAAGACCCGTGACATTACCGGTGGTCTGCCGCGCGTCGCCGAATTGTTCGAAGCCCGGCGCCCCAAAGACTTCGCGATCATCGCGGAGATCGATGGCCGGGTCGAGTTCGGCAAGGACTACAAGACCAAGCGTCGCATCCTGGTCGTTCCGGTCGACGAGGCCGAGCAGCCCCGGGAATATCTGATCCCGAAAGGCAAGCATATCAGCGTCCAGGAGGGCGATTACGTCCAGAAGGGCGATCTGCTGATGGATGGCAACCCGGTGCCGCACGACATCCTGGCGGTGATGGGGGTCGAGGCTTTGGCGAACTATCTCATCAACGAGATCCAGGACGTCTATCGGTTGCAGGGCGTCAAGATCAACGACAAGCACATCGAAGTCATCGTTCGCCAGATGCTGCAAAAGATCGAGATCGAAGACGCGGGCGACACCACGTTCCTGGTCGGCGAGCAGGTCGATCGTCACGAGTATGACGATGCGAACGACAAGGCGGCAGCGGAGGATCTGCGGCCGGCGCGGGGCAAGGCGGTGCTGCAGGGGATCACCAAGGCGTCGCTGCAGACCCGTTCGTTCATCTCGGCGGCTTCGTTCCAGGAGACCACCCGGGTGCTGACCGAGGCGGCGGTGTCGGGTCGGGTCGACAATCTCGATGGTCTCAAGGAAAACGTCATCGTCGGACGTCTGATCCCGGCGGGCACCGGCAGTGTCGTCAACCGCATGAAACTGATCGCCGCGGAACGCGATCGGGATGCGGCGGCGTTGCAGTCGGAGAGCCAGCCGGTGGCGGTGCCGCAGGATCCGCAGGCGAACGTCGCCTGACGCGGAAACGGTGCGGGGGTTGGGACCAACCCGATCCCCGTATCCCGCCCAGCCGTTCTCATTTTGGCTGTCGGCCCGCCGGCTGCCGCCCGCACCCGCTCGGGGTGAACCCCGAATCCCCCTTTATTTTGACAAAAACAAAGGGGCCTGGGGAATTGCCCCTGTTGGTTCGGGCGAAAGCCCAACGCTTCGTCACCAACATGAGAACCGCTGCATCCCGCCGTTTCGAGGTGCCAGAGGCTGGCGAATCGGATATTGTGCCATGCTGCTGTGGTGCGGACAGGCTGTCCGGACCCGTTTTTCGCGCAAACGATCTTTGCTTCATCATTCTTGCAGGAGGTTGTCATGGTCGAAATCGGTGTTGGCAAACGAGTCGCCGTGGTCGGTGCCACCGGTGCCGTTGGCACCGAAATGGTTACGACCTTGCACGCCCGAAAGTTTCCCGTGGGCCAGATCGAGCTGTTCGCCTCCGAACGCAGCGCGGCGCGAACGCTCGAGACGCCCTATGGCGTCCTCACCGTCAATCCGTTCTCGCTTGAGGCGGCCCGGGAGGCCGACATTATCCTGCTGGCGGTTTCCGGTGATTTCGCCAAACAATATGGTCACGCCCTGACCGAACGCGGCGCTGTCGTGATCGACAACAGCTCGGCGTTTCGACTCGATGCCGACATTCCGCTGATCGTCCCGGAAATCAATGGCCATCTGGCCAAGGGTGCCCGGCTGATCGCGAACCCCAATTGCACGACCGCGATCCTCGTGGTCGCCCTGGCGCCGCTCGACCGGGCCTTCGGCCTGAAGAAGGTTATCGTGTCGACCTATCAGGCGGCCAGCGGTGCCGGCGCCGCGGCCATGGCCGAACTGCGCCAGGAAACCGCCAACGCGCTGGCCGGTCGCCCCGTGGGCCACAAGCATTTCGTGCACCCGATCGCGTTCAACGTCATCCCCCACATCGATAGTTTCCAGGACAACGGCTACACCCGTGAGGAAATGAAGGTGGTGTGGGAATCGCAGAAGATCCTGGGCCGGCCCGAGCTGGCGGTGTCGTGCACCGCGGTCCGGATCCCGACTTTCCGGGCCCATGCCGAGAGCGTCACGATCGAAACCCATGCGGAGATCACACCGGCCGCGGCGGTCACGGTGCTGATGGATGCCGCCGGCGTGACGGTCGTCGACGATCCGGCCGCGGCGGCCTACCCGATGCCGCTGACGGCGACCGGGGAATATAATGTCGAGGTTGGCCGGATTCGGCGCAACCTGGTGTTTGGCGCCCACGGGCTGGATTTGTTCCTGTGTGGCGACCAACTGCTCAAGGGGGCGGCGCTCAATGCCGTCCAGATCGCCGAGTGCGTGATCGCCTGATGCGCCGGCCCCGGTGCCGCATTGCGGTGCCGGGGCCTCAGCGCCGAGGGCGGTGGTGCGGATCGCTGGCATGGTTGTCGCCGGAGATTCCCGATAAATTCGCAAAACCATCTCTTGACGGCCCCTCTGGTCGCCCCTATGATCCGCGCTCTTCCGCTTGGGGATTGGTGGTAGGTGTTCTGCCTAGACGCTGTCCCGCGAGACCCAAGACATAGCCGCACCCGAGCTTTTTCGGACGGCGTTCGGATCGTTTCCCGCACGAGGCGGTTGTCGCTTCGCCGGCGGTTTTTTGCATCATTCGCCCGGCGAAATTCGGCGCGAACCATTGGAACGACGATGCCGGCCGGGGTCGGGCTGGTGTCGCCAGAAGGACGAAGAAGGGCTCTCAATGCCGACGATCAACCAGTTGATCCGTAAGCCGCGCGCCCCCTTGGCCGCGCGCGATAAGGTGCCAGCGCTGCAGGAGTGCCCCCAGAAACGGGGCGTTTGCACGCGCGTTTATACCACGACGCCAAAGAAGCCCAACTCGGCCCTGCGTAAGGTCGCCCGGGTGCGGCTTACCAATGGCTACGAAGTCACCAGCTATATCCCGGGTGAAGGTCACAACCTTCAGGAGCACTCGGTGGTCATGATCCGCGGCGGTCGCGTCAAGGATTTGCCCGGTGTGCGCTATCATATCATCCGCGGTACCCTCGACACCCAGGGCGTCAAGGATCGTCGTCAACGCCGGTCCAAATACGGCGCCAAGCGGCCTAAATAAGGAGATCCGGCCATGTCGCGTCGTCGTCGCGCCGAAAAGCGAGAAGTCCTGCCGGACGCCAAATATGGCGATCGGGTGTTGACCAAGTTCATGAACTGCCTGATGTTTGACGGCAAGAAGTCGATTGCCGAAGCCATCGTCTATGGCGCCCTGGATCGCGTTGAGGGGCGGGCCAAGGCCGACCCGGTCGGCGTGTTCCACGAGGCGCTTGGCAATGTCAAGCCGCACCTTGAGGTTCGGTCGCGCCGTGTTGGTGGTGCGACCTATCAGGTTCCCGTTGAAGTCCGTTCCGACCGGGCGCAGGCGCTGGCGATCCGCTGGCTGATTGCCTCGGCGCGGGCCCGGTCCGAAAACACGATGACCGAGCGTCTGTCCGGCGAATTGCTGGATGCTGCGGCGCAGCGTGGCTCGGCGGTCAAGAAGCGGGAAGATACCCATCGCATGGCGGAGGCCAACAAGGCCTTCTCTCATTATCGCTGGTAATAGCCGGCGATTGTGAGAGCATAAACCATGCCCCGGATCACTCCGCTCCCGCGTTATCGCAATATCGGCATCATGGCCCACATTGATGCCGGGAAGACGACAACGACGGAGCGCATCCTCTACTACACCGGCAAGTCCTATCGGATTGGCGAGGTGCATGAAGGCACCACGGTGATGGACTGGATGGAGCAGGAGCAGGAACGGGGGATTACGATCACGTCAGCGGCGACGACCTGCTTCTGGCGTGATCACCGGATCAACATCATCGACACCCCGGGGCATGTCGATTTCACCATTGAGGTGGAGCGTTCGCTGCGGGTTCTCGATGGTGCGGTTGCGGTGTTCGACTCGGTTGCCGGTGTCGAGCCGCAGACCGAAACGGTCTGGCGCCAGGCGGACAAGTATGGCGTGCCCCGGATGTGCTTCATCAACAAGATGGACCGCGTCGGCGCCGACTTCTTCGAATGTGTCGCGATGGTCAAGGACCGGCTGGGTGTGGTGCCGCTGGTGCTGCAGCTGCCGATCGGGACGGAACAGGACTTTGTCGGCGTCGTCGATCTGGTGCGCAACAAGGCGATCATCTGGAAGGATGAGACCCTCGGCGCAGAATTCCAGGAGACGGAAATTCCGGCGTCGATGACCGCGCTCGCGGCGCGCTACCGCCAGATCCTGGTGGAGATGGCCGCCGAGCAGGAAGACGGGACGCTGGAGGCCTATCTGGCGGGACGCGAGCCGTCGCCCGAAGTGCTGCGGCGCTGTATCCGCAAGGGTACGATCGGGTTGCGCTTCGTGCCGGTGCTGTGCGGCTCGGCGTTCAAGAACAAGGGCGTGCAGCCGATGCTGGACGCCGTGGTTGATTATCTGCCGGCACCGACCGACGTGGCTCATATCGAGGGCGTCAATGTTGAGACCGGTGAGCGGGAAATCCGGCAGACCGACGATGCGGCGCCGTTTGCCGCCTTGGCTTTCAAGGTCATGGTCGATCCTCAGGTCGGCTCGCTGACCTTCGTGCGGGTTTATTCGGGAACGCTGGTGTCCGGGGCATGTGTGCTGAACCCGGTCAAAGGCGGACGCGAGCGGGTTGGGCGCATGCTGCTGATGCATGCCAATGCCCGTGAAGAGATCAAGGAGGCCAATGCCGGCGATATCGTCGCGTTGGCCGGGTTGGAGGCGACGACCACCGGTGACACGCTGTGCGATGTCGCCGCACCGATCGTGCTGGAGCGGATGGATTTTCCGCAGCCGGTGATCGAGATTGTGGTCGAACCGCGGACCCGGATCGATCAGGAACGGATGGCTGCGGCGCTGGGGCGCCTGGCCCAGGAGGATCCGTCGCTGCAGATCGCCATCGACCCCGAGAGCGGGCAGACGGTGATCAAGGGTATGGGGGAGCTGCATCTGGAGATCGTCGTCGACCGGATGAAGCGCGAATATAAGGTTGACGCCAATATCGGTGCGCCGCAGGTGGCTTATCGCGAGACCATCACCCGGCGGGCTGAGATTGATTTCACCCATCGCAAGCAGGTGGGTGGGATCGGGCAGTTTGCGCGGCTGCGTCTGGTGTTCGAGCCACTGGCGCGGGGCGAGGGGTTCGTCTTTGACAACCGGCTCGTTGCCGGCGCGATGCCGCGGGATTTCGGTGCCGCGGTGCAGAAGGGGCTTGAAGCGTCGTTGCACGCTGGCGTTGTGGTCGGGTGCCCGGTTGTCGATATGCGGATTTCGCTGGTCGACGCGGGCTGCCACGACGTCGACAGCTCGGCGCTGGCGTTCGAGATTGCCAGTCGGGCCGCGTTCAAGGAGGGGATCGCCAAGGCGGGTCCGGTTTTGCTGGAGCCGGTCATGGCGGTCGAAGTTGTGACGCCGGATGAGTATCTGGGCGACGTGATCGGCGATCTGAACGGCCGACGGGGTCAGATCATCGGCATGGACCAACGGGGTAACGCCCGGGTCGTCGATGCCCGGGTGCCGTTGGCGACGATGTTTGGTTATGTCAACAGTTTGCGGTCCCTGAGCCGGGGCCGCGCGCAATATAGCATGCAGTTCCATCATTACGAGCCTGTGCCTCAAGCGATCGCCGACGAAGTCCGCGCGAAGATGGTTTGAGGGATTGGCAAGAGAGATCGATACGGAGACCAGGACATGGGCAAGGCGAAATTCGAGCGGACGAAACCGCATTGTAACGTTGGTACGATCGGCCACGTCGATCATGGCAAGACCTCGTTGACGGCGGCGATCACCAAGGTGCTGGCGGAGACGGGTGGGGCGACCTATACCGCGTAC
>JARLIO010000047.1 GCA_031291675.1 Azospirillaceae bacterium | reverse complement strand
TGGCGACGACGCGTTGGGCTTTCGCCCAAACCCAACGGGGGCCATGCCCCGGACCCCCTTTGTTTTTGTCAAAATAGAGGGGGATTCGAGGTTCACCCCGAGCGGGTGCGGGCGGCAGCCCGCGGGCCGACAGCCAAAATGACAACGGCTGCAACAAATCCCGGCGCCCTTACGGATGATCTCCGGCCACGGCGCCGACCTTCGGAAAAGCCGATCTATTTTGAAATCAACGCCCCTCGACGGGGTCGGCGTTTCGGCCTTCGGGTCGATCGCGATCAATCGTCGTTACGAAACGCTCCGCCTGACGCGGCACCACCGATCGCCGGGCGAACGGCACGCAGAGCAAGGCCGCCACCGTCAAGATCGCGATCATCAGCCACGCGTCGTTGATCGCCTGCACCAACGCGGCCTTTTCGATCAGGGCCTGCAGCATGTCCCGGGTGTCGGCGTCGAGCGGTTCGCCATGATGCGCAAGAAAGAGGCTGATCGGGAGGCCGACAAATTTGGCGGTATCGATGTCGCCGGCCTGCAGCCTCCTGGTTATTTCGGCGCCGTGGGTGATCGAACGGCTGAAAATGACCGTGTCGATCAGGGCGAGGCCGATGGCGCCGCCGAGATTACGCATCAGGTTGAACAGTCCGCTCGCATCGGCGATACGGCTCTTGTCGAGATTGCCCAGCGCCAGCCGCGTTGGCGGCAACAGACAGAACATGATCGCAAAGCCCCGCACGACTTGCGGCCAGAACATGCCATCGTAATCGGTCTGTGGCGTCTGCACGGCGCTGAGGCCGAGACCAATGGCAAACAGCCCAAAGCCGGCCGCCGTCAGCAAACGCGGGTCGAGGCGCTGCTCGAGCGTGACGGCGATCGCTGCTATCAGCAATTGCGCCAGGCCCGTCACCAGCATGGTCCTCCCGATCTCCAGCGCGTCCTGGTCCTGGACGAAAGCGAGGAATACCGGCATGAGATAGACCGAACCGAACAGGCCGATCCCCAGCACAAAGCTCAGAATGCAACCGATCGCAAAACTTCTGTCGCCGAAACTTCGCAGATCGACGATCGGATGGCTGACCCGGAGCGTGCGCCGAACGAAGCCGGCCGCGCCCAGGGCGCTAACGGCCAGCAGGCCGATCACGATGCCGCTCGTCCAGCCCCGGTCCGGCGCTTCCTTGAGCGCGATCTCCAGCGCCGCCAGCGCCAGCGCCATCACCACCAGCGACAGGATGTCCAACTTTTGGGCTTCGCTGATGCGCATCGGAATCCGCGGCAGCAGCGCGCTCGCAAGGGCCGCCACGATGATGCCGGGCACGACATTGATCAGGAACAGCCAGTGCCAGGAATAGGTCTCGGTGATCCAGCCGCCGACGACCGGTCCCACCGTCGGCGCCAATACCGCCAAGACACCGGCAAGCATGGTGGCGACACCCTGGCATCGGACCGGAAACGCCAGGAAGACCGCCGAGAAAGCCGCCGGGATCAGGGTACCACCGGAAAAACCCTGCACGATCCGCCAGCCGATCAGCACGTCGAAATGATCGCTGGCGGCACAGCCCAATGACGCCGCGGTGAAAACCACGATGGCCAGAACGAACAGCCAGCGCATGCTCAGCAGGCGCGTCAGAATGCCCGTCAGGGGAATCGCGATCACCTCGGCGACGAGATAGGCGGTCTGGACCCAGCTCATCCAGTTCGGCGGGATGGCAAGCGCCCGTTGGATCGTCGGCAGCGACGTCGCGACGACCTGCACGTCGAGGATCGCCATGAACATGCCGACGCACATCGCGGCAAAGCCGACCCAGGTCCTGCTCGTCACCGGTCTGGATGAAACCTCGTCAAGAGCTTGCTGCATCATGCCATCCGCTATCAGGCGTCCTCCCGGACCACACGCGGACGAGCCGCGAGCGGGCCATCATCTTGTCGTCCTGACGGGCGTTCGCGATTGTCTCGTCACCCTCAAAAACCGCCGTATCAATCACGCCGCGCCCGGCCCGCGCACCAGCGGAAAAGATCACAACCTTGTCACCCTTGCCATCCCGGGTCGTGCAGCGAGCACCGGGGGATCCTTGTCTCGGCGGCGTTTCAGGGCGACGGTGACACAAAGGCCCCTCCCGAAAAGCCCAAAGCGCCGCGTGAGGCTCGTCACGAAGCCGGCAGGATGCTGCGCAGACTTCGGATGAGATCATCCGGCCGACACGGTTTCTGAAGACAGAGCGCCGCCGAAAAGGCGCTGTGCTGCTGCGAGGGCAGATAGCCCGACAGCACGAGAAAAGGCAATCCGCGAGCCGTCAATGCCGTTGCCGCGGGGCTGGCGCTGACCCCCGCGAGATTGGCATCAATGATCGCCGCGTCGCAAACACCGCTCTCGATCAGCGCGAGGGCGGTTTCAAGCCTTCCGGCCACGCCGGCGATTTCGAAACCGGCCTCGATCAGCAATTCTTCCAGGGTGAAGGCCAGCATCGGTTCGTCTTCGACGATGAGGATCCGTGCCCGGTGCGGACCATCCAGTCTTGTCATGTTTCCGCTCATCCATGCCTCTCCACCGGTCACGACCAGTGCGTTCTCCGTCGCCGCACTCAGAATCCACAACAGCCCCTCCTCCCGAAACGTGATGTCGGCGATGCCCTGGATCGCGGCTTCGGCCATCCGACCGATCACCATCTGGCCAAAGCCCCTTCGCGTCGGCACGATCACTTTCGGACCACCCTCCTCGCGCCACGACATCGAAAATCGCGGCGCGGCGCCAGCGGTCACGGTCCAGGCGATATGCACCCGCCCTTCGGGGGTCGATAACGCGCCATATTTTGCGGCGTTGGTGGCAAGCTCGTGCAACGCCATGCCGATGCCCTGGGCGGCAGCGGCTGTCAGACGCGCGACGGGGCCGTCGATCAGCACACGGCTGCCGATCAGATCTCTGAAATGAGAAAGCTGGGCCTCAACCAGGTCCAACACATCAACACCGTGCCATTGGTTTTTTACCAGCAGATCCTGGCCGACGGCAAGCGCGGCGATGCGGTCGCACAGGCGCTCGGAAAACGTCGCCGGGTCACCGTGCTTCGCGGTTTGATGCGCGACGGCCTGGACCACGGCGAGCAGGTTCTTGGCGCGATGATTGACCTCGGCCATCAGCAGCTTGACGTGCTCCTCGGAGCGCTTGCGTTCGGTGATGTCGCGAATATTGCATTGGATGACGGAATGGCCGTTCTCGTCGTAGAGATTGGCCACGACTTCAACTTCCTGATGACGACCTCCCTGACTTTCGAGCGGCAGGTTCTCGTAGCGCACCTGGTTGGTATTCGTCAGTTTGCGAAACATTTCACGGCTCGCGTCTTCGTCTTCGAGCAGGCCGATCTCAAAGAGCTCTTTTCCAATCAAGTCGTGGCGCCGATAACCCAGCATCTTCGTCATGAAGGGATTGGCATCAATGATTTTGCGCGTTCCCGGATCGAGGAGGATGATGCCGTCATGGGCCGTCTCAAAGAGACGGCGATAACGGATCTCCGACACCGCAACCTGATCTTCGTGTTGCTTGCGTTCGGTGACGTCACGGATGACGGCGAGCATGCCGGTCGATCGTCCCGAAATCTCCCGCATGACAGTGACGCCCGACTCCACCTTGAGCTTGCGGCCGTCGTTTGTGACGTGGACGTTTTCGCCGCGCCATTCACCCCGCTCGGACAGCGCCGCCGCCGCGACGGCTTCGTCCTTGGGATGGAGCCATTGCGACGAATAGATCGTCGATAAACTTTGTCCCAGGACCCGGGACGCGACCAGGCCGTAGAGCCGCTCGGCGGCGGCATTGAGATAGGTGATGCGCCCCTCCCGGTCGACGGCAATCACAGCGTCACTGACCTGCGCGAGGATCTGGCCGCGAAACCGGTTGGTTTCGGCGTCCAGGCCCTGCAGCGTGTAGACCTGCGGGCCCGCGCCGCTCTCGACGACGAGGGTATCGACCTCTCCGCTTCGGATGGCGCGAAGCGTTTCCTCAACCTCCTCCAGCCGCGCGCGCAATTCGACGGTTTCGGCGCGGAGGGTCAATCCGGAGAGCGATTTCGCAGGCATGACGGCTCAGTCCGCTTTTGCCGAAGACGATGACGGGTCGCCGAGATCGAGCCCCAGCAGGAGGCGCTCGGTCTGCGACATGTCGCCGATGAACCGGCGCAGCGGCAGCGGCAATTCCTTGATCAGGGTCGGTGCGGCGATGATCTGGGCGCTTCCCGCCAGGGCCGGATATTGGGAGATGTCCACGACCTCCAAATCGTAGCGCCCTTCCAGATGCTGGTCACAGAGCTTCCGGATGTTGGCGGTCGCCCGCACGGAATGGGGCGTCGAACCGATGATATAGAGCCGCAGCACGTAGTAGGTGGCATCCGGCACCACGACGGCGTTGATCGGATCGGCTCGGACGGGAGTGGGGACGTTCTTCTTCATGTGAATTCAGGCCTGATCATCGATACGCCGCGTTCGATCAGCACGCGTTGCCCGGTGGAACGCCCGCGCGGCGCCCGCCTTTTGATCGGTGGCTGGCGATCGGAGAAATTCATCGCCGTTCCTTCGACGCGCCATTGGCGCCGGCCGCGCCGCCACGCCGTTGCGCCATGGCATCGATGTTCTGGTGCTTGGCTTTTTGCTGCAAAGTTTCCTGGGCGATGGCGAAATGAACCTCTTCGGTTTCCGCCTCGGCCTCGGCTTGAAGTGCGGCAATTTGTGCCTCGATCGCCTTTCGTTTGCTGGCGAGCTGGCGCAACTTGCGCTGGTGATCCTGACCGCGCAGCGTTGTCGCGGCCTGTTCCTGCGCCTCCTGCGTGATGCGGGCGCTGCCGGTCAGCACGCGGTCGCCGCCGAGATAGACATCCACCAGGTCGATGCCGCTGTCGCTCAGCACGAATTCGCGCACCTGGTTCGAGTGCGCCATCCCGCGCGATTTGCGGACGAAGATGGTGCGGTTGCGCTCGCCGGTGAACTCGACATTGCGCAACAGCAACCAGGTATCCATCAGCGAGGAAACGCCGACCTGTGATTCCTCGGGTGCCATCGTTGCGTCCCCGCCGCTGGTCAGGCTGGTGAAGACCGCGGTGATCTGCTCCTTCTTCAAGAAATCGATCAGTCGCATCAGCGTCGGCTTCACCTCCGCGTCGTCGCGCGCCATCGTGAGATCGCTGATCGGATCGACGGCGACCACGGTCGGGCGGAAGGTCCGCACCACGTCATGCATCATCACCAGGTGCTGTTCCAAACCCTGCAGCGTCGGGCGGGACGAATGAATTTCGAGCAATCCCGCCTTCACCAGCGGCGCGAGGTCGATGCCGACCGAGCACATGTTGCGGACGATCTGTGCTGCCGATTCCTCGTAGGCGAAATACAGCGCCCGCTCGCCACGCCGGCACGCCGCTTCGGTCAGCTTCGCGGCGATGCTGCTCTTGCCGGTGCCTGACGAACCGGAGATGAGCACACTGCTGCCGCGAAAGACGCCCTGGCCGCCCAGCATCTCGTCAAGCCGCGGGATACCCGTCGACACCCGTTGCGCGGAAACCTGATGATCGAGCAGCAACGACGTGATCGGCAGCACCGAAAATCCGTGGGCGCCAATGAGGAACGGATACTCGTTCATGCCATGGGCGGTGCCGCGATATTTGAGCACCCGAAGCCGACGCGTGGAAATCTGCTCACGGATCCGTTGGTCGAGGATGATCACACAGTCAGCCACGTATTCCTCAAGGCCAAAGCGCGTAATCGCATTGCCGTCGCCCTTCTCCCCGGTGATGACCGCCGTCATGCCGCGATCCTTCAACCAGCGAAACAGGCGCCGGAGTTCCGCACGCAGAACAGCATGATTGGGCAGTCCGGCGAACAGAGCCTCGACGGTGTCGAGCACCACCCGTTTCGCGCCGATAGAGTCGATCGCGTGGCCGAGCCGAATGAACAAGCCTTCGAGATCGTAGGCGCCGGTCTCCTCGATCTCGCTGCGCTCGACGCGGACATAATCGAGCACGATCTTTTTCTGGGCCACGAGAGTTTCCAGATCAAAGCCGAGCGAGCGGACATTGGCGGTCAGTTCCGCGGCATTTTCCTCGAACATCATGAAGACGCCCGGCTCGCCGAACTGCATCGCCCCGCGCACGAGAAATTCCATCGCGAGCATCGTCTTGCCACATCCCGCGGAACCGCAGACCAATGTCGGCCGCCCTGTCGGCAAACCACCGCCGGTAATCTCATCAAGCCCATCGATACCCGTGAGCGTCTTGGCGAGCGAGGCAGGCGTTTCAATCAGCTTTTTTTTCATGGGCCATCGTTCTAGAGTCATGCACGGCGCGAAATCGATTGAGCCCGGCGGTTCTGGTTTCATCCGCCGTTCCCGGACAAAAATGACGGAACGGCGGACAAGGGGCTGACGTCGTGGCGCGGCACAGCAAGGGTTTCGGCGACCCGCCTGCCGGTCTGGCCAACGCCCTCATCACGGGAAAACGGGACGTCGCATCGACGATGACCACAAGTTGGCTCGCGAGCAACGTTAAACGATCTGGCCGACATCGAAGAATGCACGGTATGCCCCTGCCACGTCCCCTGAACAGCCCGAACGGTCAAAACCTTCACCCGGCACCGGTCCCAGCCCGGCACGCCTTGTCGACGACCACCCGTTCATGCCCGTGAATCAGCTATTTAGGAACTTATCCGACAGGATGGCAGCTTCGGAAACTACCTATGTTCCCCCATCCGGGCTCGAACGCGGCGTGATGATCGCGGGGATTGCCGGGCCGGTGGCTTGGAGTGGGCCGAACGAGCGGCGCCTGGAGCATTTTCCGACCAAGTGGGTTCCGATTGGGCGTCGAAAATGCGACAAAACAAAGACCTAGCGCTGTTTCCGATCCAACGGGGATCGGAAACAGCGCTAGTGGCTCGCGGCATCACCGTTCGCTGCCGCGACCACGCTCGGGCGCTTCTGCCGTCGAAACCGGGGTCGTTCGCGGCCGCCCCGGCTCACGCCGCGCGGACCACGCGATTGGGACGGACGGTCGCCAGCGGTTCGCCGAAGGCGATGGGACGACCGGCAACGACCGGCGACATCCGGAAGGCCTCGCCCAGAACGATCACCGAGATCAGCCGGCTTTTGGCCTTGCGGGCGAGAGCGGCCGCATCAAATGAGATCAACGGATCCCCGGTCCAGACCCACCGGCCCGCGGCGATATGGGGCACAAAGCCATCGCCCGCCAGGCCATAGGCGTCGACGCCGATCAACAGCAGCAGCTCGGCGCCATTCGCCAAAGTCATCGTCAACCCGTGATGGGCGCGATGCACCAGCGTGACAACACCGTCGCAGGGCGCCTTGAGCATTTGTTCCACGGGATCGATGGCCAACCCGCTGCCAAGCATCTGGCCACTCCAGACCGGGTCGGGCACATCGGCCAATGAAGCCAGCCAACCAGCCAGCGGCGCGGTCAGCGAAACACTCTGCCCCATCCCCAGCAGGTCGCGAATTTGGAATGTCTTCATCTCAGGAACCTTTCTCGGACGGGTCATGGGATCCCCCTGCCGCCGATGATCCCTCTCGCCCGCTCATTCGTCCAATGGTATAAGATCAAGACACTGATAACTTTTGGTTATTACCATGGATTTTCGCGCCCTGCGATCCTTTGTCGTGCTGGCCAATCAACTGCATTTCGGCCGGGCAGCCAGCCTGCTGCATCTGAGCCAGCCGGCGCTCAGCAAGCAGATCCGCAAGCTGGAAGATGAAATCGGCGCGCCCTTGTTCCATCGCGACACGGCGGGGACATCCCTGTCTGCCGCCGGAGCGGTCCTCGCCAAGGATGCCGGAGATCTCCTGGCCCGCTGCGGCGAAGCCCTGTTGCGCGCGCAACGGGCGGGGCGCGGCGAAATCGGCACATTGGATATCGGTTTCGGCGTGGCGACCTATGAACTGGTGCCACGGGTCATCGCACGATTCCGCTCCCGCTATCCCGAAATCCACGTCTCGCTCCGGGACATGCCCTCCATCGGCCAGGTCGAGGCCCTGCGCGGCCGGCGCCTGGACATCGGCTTCATCCGTCTGCCGGCACCCGACGATTTGGCCGTCTGCCCGGTGACCACAGAAAGGCTGATTCTCGCCCTGCCACCGGCGGCCA
This sequence comes from Azospirillaceae bacterium, assembly GCA_031291675.1. Lineage (GTDB taxonomy): Bacteria > Pseudomonadota > Alphaproteobacteria > Azospirillales > Azospirillaceae > JARLIO01. The sequence continues at coordinate 25,074 of JARLIO010000047.1, read as the reverse complement.
AGGACATCCGGACCCTGGCCGACCTGCAGGGCCTGCCGCTCGTCCTGTTGAGCCGCGAACGGACCCATTCCGTCTTCGATCAGGTGATTGCGCTCTGCGCCGCGTTCAACGTCACCCCCTACATCGTCCAGGAGGTGGCGGAATTTCCCACGGCCCTGGCACTGGTGGCGTCGGGGGTCGGGGCCTCGCTGGTGCCGCACTCGGCCCGGCGAGACGATCTCCCGATCGTCTATCGCGAAATCGATCATCCGGCCGCCGATTGGTCGGTCGGTGCGGCCTGGCGATCGGCGGAGGGGGACCGCATTATCGCCAATTTCCTTGCCTGTCTCGGCGAGGAGCTGGTCGCAGCGGGATCACCCACCGCCACGCCGATTGGCGGAACGCCTTGTCGCTGATTTCATCCTTGGCCACCCGAAGGCCATTCTGGCGTCGCGTCAGCCGAGATCCGGCCGTCTTCCGCTGGACGTTCGCACGACGAGTTCGGTCGCCAGCACATGCGCGTTCGCGAGGACAGGAGCGGTCAACATCCGCACCGCGGTCCGGCCTTTCTCCGCATGCGGTTGCCGGATGGTCGTGGCGCGCACTCCAGGACCGGCACCACCGCCGGCGCCACCCCGGCCGCAGCGAGGGCGGCCCGGTAGCCGTTCAGCCGCGCCGTGGCCACGTCATAAGTCGCCGCCGCGATCCGCTCCGACGAGGCCGGTCCGTTCTGGCCGTCCGGTTTCAGGTTCAGCGACGGAACCGTAAAGCGCCGATGACCGAGCGCTAGCAGCCTGTCGGACTTAACGAAAAATCGCGAGATTTTGGAATATTACGTTAAATTATTGTGCTGTATCGTATCATATCGTCCAATATTCGGGGAATTCCTTTTTTATTATTGCGCAATACCGTTAAGTCTGACAGACCGCTGGCGGCGAAGTGCCGCCGGCTGCCTCCATGGGGCCAAACATCGTCTTGAAGCCCAAATTCGCGACGACCATCAGCGCCTCCCGTGAAGCGCCGTCCCTGGCCTGTATTCCCATGCCCTGCATCAGCGATACCAGATAGCGCGCCCACGCGTCGGCGCCCGGCGAGGTCGGAAGTTCGCCGGCATCAATCGCCCGCTGCAGTCGTGAAGCGATCCGCTCCTGCCACTGCCGCCGCAGCCGTTCGACATGGTCGGCCAGCGCAGCATTGTCCGGCGCGTGGAACAGCATGCTCAGCGATATCATGCAGCCCCGAATGCCCGCCTCATCATCGGTCACCGACAGGACGGCCGACTTGAGCAGCTCAGCCACGGTCTCGCATATCGGCCGATCACTCTCCAGCGCGTAGGTCGCTTGCACCGTGACCCGTCGGAGATAGAGCTCGAGCGCCTCTTTGTAGAGGTCTGCCTTGCTGCCGAAGGCGGCATAGAGACTGGCGGGGGCGATGCCGAGCGCCCCCGTGAGCTGCGCAATGGAGACGCCCTCAAAGCCGTAGCGCCAGAACAGCATCATCGCCCTCTCAAGCGCGGTGTCGCGATCGAATTCACGCGGGCGTCCGGTTCTTCCGGTCTTAGCTTCTATAGTGATCATTCAATAAATATTGACACGCCAAGTCGGTCTGGTCAATATCTTTAGTGAACGCTCAACATGTCGGTTCCCTGAGATTGCTGAACCTCGCCGTACCGTCCGGTGGGCGATTTTTTTTGGAGGCTTTATGGCGCGACGGGAGAGATACGACGTCGTGATCGCGGGAGGCGGCAGCGCAGGGGTCGCCGCGGCAATCGGCGCCGCGCGCGCGGGAGCGCGCACCGCCCTGGTCGAAAGCGCCGGATGTCTCGGCGGCGCCGCGACCATGCGGAACGTCCTCACCTATTGCGGCCTCTACACGCTGGGCCATGAACCGCGTCAGGCCGTCCGTGGCGTCGCGGATGCGCTTCTGACAAAGTTGCGGACACTCGGCGCCGTGACGCCGCCGATCCGTCACCGCGGCGTCTTCGTCGTGTTCGATCCCGAGGCGGTCAAGTTGTCGCTCGACGCGCTCTGCGCCGAAGCGGGCGTGGATGTCCTGCTCCATGCCTTCGTGAGCGACGCCATCCGCGATGGCGACCGGATCCGCAGCCTGACGTTTTGCGATCATGGCGGCGCGCACATCCTCGAAGCGGCGGCTTTCGTCGATGCGACAGGCGATTGTGATCTCGCTTTCCTTGCCGGCGCCTCGACACGATATGGCAATCACGGGGCGGTCAATCTCGGCACGCTTGGCATCCGGTTTGGCGGCATCGATCCGAATGCGGCGATCATCCCCGAAGCCTTCGAGGCCGCGATCACCAGCGCGCAGGCGCGTGGCGCAAGACCCCTGAGCAAGACGACGAGCGTGCTCGCGCGTCTGCCTTTCTCCGGCGATCTCTGCTGCTATCTCGCGTCCGAGGATTACGACCCGCGCGACGGGCACAGTCTGAGCCGGGCCGAGGCGCGTGGTCGCGAACAGGCCTGGGCTTATCTTGAGATTCTGCGCGGCCTGCCCGGCTGTTCCAAGGCCTATATCGCGACGACCGGACCTGAGTTCGGAACACGCGAATCGCGTCACATCGACGCGGTCGATCCGCTGACCTGGCAGTCTGTCTGCGAGGGGCGGACGCGCGACGACGGCGTCGCGCTCGGCGCCTGGGGTGTCGAATGGCATGACCGGAAAACTTACGCGAGCCGCTTCACGGCACCGCCGGATGGGGGCGCGTATGAGATTCCACTCGGGTGCTTGATCAGCCGGGACACGCCCAATCTTTTTGCGGCTGGACGCACCGCCGATGGCGACCAGCGAGCGGGGGCCAGCCTTCGGGTCATGGGGACGGCCTTCGCCACCGGCCAGGCTGCCGGCGTCGCGGCGGCGCGGTTCGCCGATACCGGCGTTGCGGATGCAGGGAGCATCCAAACAGTTTTGCGCGACCAAGGTGCGCTGATCACGACCAGCGACCTCGCCGCCATGCCGATCGTCCGGATCGGCTCGTAGCGCCGGACTGGCAATATTCTCGGGAGAAAGACGATGACAGCCTATTTCGTGATCGACCTTAACGTGCCAGACCCGCAGAAACTCGCGGAATACGAAGTTGCGGCAAATCCTTTGCTCAAGAAGCACGGAGCCAAGGCTCTGACTCGGGCCGGAGCCGACGATTACGATGTGATCGAGGGCGACTGGCGACCGCGTCGGCTGGTGATCCTCGAATATCCGAGCCTTGAGGCCATCCACCAATTCTACAATGATCCCGAGTTCCAGCCGGCGAAGAAAGCGCGTCAGGCCGTGCCGGGCGCCGTCGCCAATGCGATTGCCGTCGAAGGCGTTCCCAGCACGCGCGCGGATGGCGCGTATTTCGTGATCGACATGACCGTGTTCGATCCGGAGCTGATGAAGCAATTCGAGGCTGCCAACCATATGGTCCAGAAACATGGTGGGGCGTTTCTCGTTCGCAGCGACCGGTATGACGTGATCGAAGGCAATTGGCGGCCGCAACGGATACTGATCGAGCAGTTCCCCAGTCGCGAGGCGATTCACCAGATGTACGATGATCCCGAAAACGGATCGCTGAAGATCATGCGTCGAAAAGCATCCTCGGCCCGGGCACTGGCGGTTGACGGCTTTCGGAGGTGACTGCGCTTGGCGCGGCCCGCGCAGGCATCCAACAGGACTTCCATGATTAGGCAGGCGCAATGTCCCCAGCGAAGACACCGGAATCGAGTCGGCCGAGTCGGCCGTGTCGACTGAAATGCCGGCATGACCCTGCACCGGTTCTCATTTTGGCGACGATGCGTTGGGCTTTCGCCCAAACACCAAACCCAACGGGGGGGGCCATGCCCCAGACCTCTTTGTTTTTGTCAAAATAGAGGGGGATTCGGGGTTCACCCCGAGCGGGTGCGGGCGGCAGCCCGCGGGCCGACAGCCAAAATGACAACGGCTGGTGACGATGGTGGAGGCCGCCGGACAGGACAAGGGCGAAACGATCGCTCGTCAGGGGCTCGACGCCGCCCGTGTCCCGTGACTGAAACACGAAAGCCAGCAAAAAACGACGTCGGATCAGGACCCTGACGACGCAGACACGACAAATTTCGGGTTAAACGGCCGTAATGACCGTTGATACCTTGATCTCCTGGTCGAGAAGCACGATGTCGGCCCGGGTGCCGGCAGCGAATGATCCGGCGTCTGCCGTGAGTCCCATGAGCGTGGCGGGTGTTGAACTCGACATCATTAAGACGTCTTCGAGGGGCAATCCGACCGTATCCACCAATCGCCGTACCGACGCCGCCATGTCGATGTGAACCCCCGCCAAGGATCCCGCCTCATTGACCAGCCTGCCGTCGACCAGGCGAATGGTCTCACCGTACAACGTGAAATCGCTGGGTCCGTTCACGGTCGGCATCGCATCCGAGACCAGCACCATGCGACCGGGCCGTGGCCGGGACCGGACCGCAATCCGGATCATGGTGTCGGCGACGTGATGACCGTCGGCGATGAAGCCGCAGAAGACATCGCTGTCCAGCACCGTTCCGACGACAGCCGGATCCCGCGATGTCATGGGAGGCATGCCGTTGAACAGATGCGTCGCGGACCGGGCGCCCTCGGCGATGGCGGCCCGGACTTCCGCGCTCGACGCCGCGGTATGCCCGAGCGACACCACCGTTCCCAGGGCGCAGAGGCGTCCGATGGTTCCGGGTGGGACGCATTCCGGCGCCAGGGTGATGAGCACCGGCAGTCCGGCCGCCCGGAGTCGCCCGACGACATCGAAGGTGTGTTCGTCGATCGGCCGGATGAACGCCGCCTTATGCGTGCCTCTGCGCTCCTGGCTGATGTGCGGCCCCTCGAGGTGGATGCCGGCGACCCCGAAACGACCGAAGGCGGCGATAGCGGCCTGGGCGGCGCGATCCAGGATGCCGGGCTCGTCGGTGATGAGCGTCGGCAGAAAACGGGTCGTTCCGCTCGCACGATGCGCCACCCCGATCGTCGCCAAACCCTCGATTGTCGGTGCGTTGTTGAAGAGAACACCGCCACCGCCGTTGATTTGCAAGTCGACGAAGCCCGGCACGGCCAAATGCCGGGTTCGCCACACCGGATTCCCGTCGGCCGGCACCGGATGGGACGTGAATACGCCCCTCACACGGCCGCCGCTGACCCGCAGAGCGGCACCGGCGAGCAACGCCCGGCCGTCGAACAATTGCGCCGGAACCAGCCACCAATCCTCGGTTTCGGTGAGATCGAAGGGTGGCTGTTGGCCAATTGCCTGCAGCACGCTCACCCCTTGACCCCGTAGCAGGCGAAGTAGGGCAGCAGCGCCGTTTGAATCTGGGCATGGATCAGCGCCCGAGTGAGGTCTTGTTCAAAACCCTTCGCCAGAAGCGCGTTGGCCCTCTCGATCACCGACGACGTGAAATACTGCTCGAGGATCGGCTGAGGCAGCTTTCGGCCGCTGAGAGCCGACAGCAGCCGGTCCACCGCTTCGACCGCGGCGGGCTGTTGCCAGTAATACCGGATGCGATCGGCGTAGCTGAAGTGGCGCAGAAGATGCAATTCGGCGACGTCCCCCGTGTAGTGTTTCGTCCAATAGGACGGGTTTTCCAGCATCAGCGTTTCCATCGTTGTCGTGACGGAAATGCGCTGGAAGCTGGGAACGACCCAGGTCGCGATCGCATCGAGCCCGAAAACCGCCCGGCGGTAGGCGTGTGTCAGTGCCGGACCGACCTTGAGCACCGCAAAATGGCGCCGTGCCAGCGCGGGAAAGACGTCGGGCGCTTGATAATCGGTCGAGTGGGCTTCAAAGGACAGGCCGGGGTGCGCGTCGAGCACGGCCGACAACCGGTCGGGAGCATCGACGTCGAACCGCTCGATGTAGTCCGGCGCAAACTCCAGACCGGGCTGCACCACCAATCCGGCGGCGCGGGACCAGGCGCTGTTCTCCAGTCCCAACGCCGCGAAGGCCTGGCGATGCACCGCGATGGTGGCGCGTGCGCTCTCTGGTGTGGTGGGAACGACCTTGTGGGTGCCGTCCTCGGCGCGTACGCCGCCCGGCGGCGGCACTTCGGTGCCGAACATGTAGGTGACCGCTTCAGGATCAGCGGCGGTGGCCTCGCAAATCGCCGCAAGCTCGGCCGATCGGGCGGCGCTGACCGCGTCGGCCACCTGTGCCGGTTCGCCCGCGCAGCCTTCGGAACAGTCCAGGTGAATCTTCGTGAAGCCGGCGCCGACAAAGGCGGCGACCAGGTCGCGCGCCATCGCCATGGCCTCGTCCGCCGGCCGCGCCCGCCAGACCTGCGGCCCGAGATGGTCGCCGCCGAACAGGACCGTGGTCTCCGCGGCACCGATCCGGGCCCGAATCGCGTTCACAAACGCGATGAAACCGGCCGGATTCAAGCCGGTGTAGCCGCCGAACTGGTTCACCTGATTGCTGGTCGCCTCGACCAGCAACGGCACGCCGGCTTCTTTGGCGAGCAGGATGGCCGCGGCCAGGACATCGGGATGCGCCGAGCAGACCGACGGCATCGCCTCCGCCGAACCGGCCAAATTGCGCGCGATAAGTTCCCTGAGTTCTCTCATTGGACGATCCTCCCGCCGGTGGCGCCGCACGCGAGAATGGCCGCGCCACGGACACCGCTGGCGTCGCCAAACCGGGCGGACAGGAACTCCGGATCACGGAGACCCGGCAATCGATGATGGGGGAATATGGCCTTGATCCGATCCGCGAGACCCTCGATGCGCGAAAGCCCGCCCCCGAACACGACGCAGTCGGCATCGATGGTAAGCTGGACCGTGTGGAGCAACTCCGCGAGAAGCTCGAGCCAGACATCGAAGACCTGACCCAGCGCCGGGTCACCCGAGGCCACGCCGGCGGCGATTTCGGCCGGTTCCGCGGCGTGTCCGGTGAGATGCAGGGCGATCCGGCTCATGCCAGGACCAGCGACCAACGTTTCATAGCATCCGGTCCGGCCGCAGCCACAGGAAACCACGGGCAACCGATACCGGTTGATCAGATCCGCAGGGATCCCCATGTGGCCGACCTCTCCGGGCAGTCCATTGCGACCCATGACGAGTTTGCCATCGACACAGACCCCGCCGCCGACGCCGGTGCCGAGGATCATCCCGAACATGGTGCGATAACCCGAGCCCGCTCCGCCGGTCGCCTCGGAGAGCGCGAAACATTTGCAGTCATTCTCGACCGACACCGGTCGCCCCAGGCGTTGGGCCAGGTCGGCGCCGAGCCGGTGTCCCGTGGTGGGTAGATTCGCCGCCGTGCACACCCCGGTGACTTGTTCGACCAACCCCGGCATCCCAATGCCGATGGGCAAAGGACTGCCGGCCAATGTCTCCAACCAGCGGGCTTCGTCAGCCAACGCGTCGAGCAGCGCTGCATAGCTGTCGAGAGGGGTCGCCACCCGCCGCTTCTGCTGTTCAACAAATTTGGCGTCGAACAGGCAGGTCTCGATCTTCGAACCGCCGAGATCGATCGCCCCGGTCAGCTTCGGCCGGCTGGACGGCAAAGGGTACAGCTTCACATTGGCGACCACGCGGGTCAGGTTCCGGCCCCGGAACGGATCATCGACGTTGAAGCGGAGCCGGTCCGACCAGATGACCGCCAGCATCTGCGCGACAAGCACGAAGAGGACCGATCCCCACGCATCGTTGCCAACACTCGGCACTTCGATGTCCGCGCCGGCCGAGGCATCACCGACACGCACGGCGGCGTCCGCACCGAACTGTGCGGCGATTTCGTTCGCGAGGTCTATCGTATAGGGAAGGGCATGGGGATCGGGCGAAAGGAAGACGAAGACGGTTGTTTCTTCCTTGACGAACGCTTTGGGGCCGTGGCGGAAGCCGAGCGGCGCATCCCACAATGCGGCAATCGTACCCGCCGTCAGTTCCATGACTTTGAGGGCGCTTTCGCGTGCGGACCCGGTCATGGGGCCGGCACCCAGAAAGACGGCGCGCTTGGGAAGCGCGCGCGCCGGCAATTGCGCGAAGCCGCGTTCGATGATCGCGTCGGCCGCGGCGGCGAGACCCTCGAAGAGTTCCGAGACGCCCGCCGGCGGTGCGGGATCGAAACAGGCAAGCGCCGTCAGCAACATCGTCGAGTAGCTGGAGGTCATCGCAAAACCGGTGTCGTTGGTTTGCGGCGGAAGAATGATCGTCCGCAGTTCCCCGGGTTCCGTGACGACCGATTGCCCCAAGGCGCTGTCGGCGTTGCAGGTGATGTGCAGCCGGTCGGCTTCGGGCGCGTGTTCGGCCAGAAGGTTCAGGACGCCGATGCTTTCGGAGCTGTTCCCGCTTCGTCCGAACAGGACGACCAGCAGCTTCAGCCCGGGCCGGAGATAGTGCGTGGGCGAGGACACGATGTCGGTCGTCGGCACCGCACGGTAGATGGCCGGTCCGGGCGCGCGATTGAGATGCGCGGCAAGGGTCTCGCCGATGAAGGCGGATGAGCCCGCACCACAGAACCAAACCTCGTCATGATCGCGCGTCGCCCGCCAGGACTTGATTTCGGCAGCGATGACCTCGATCCGCGGCGCGAAGGCGCGCCAAACCGCCGGCTGCTGCTTGATTTCCCCGGTCGTGGCCCAGCGCGCGACGCCGTCAAGCCCGGATGCTGCTGTGTTCATTCATAATCTCCTTCGGAAGGCTGGACACGATGAACCGTCACGCCATGTACGCCTATCGCGTTGGCGAGCTCATCGCTCAGGCCTGTGTCGGTGACGATCGCATTGATGCGTTCGATTTCACAGAAACGATGCAGTCTCGGCGCCCTGAATTTCGTCGAGTCGGCGAGAACGACGACATTTTTACTGACACTGATCATTGCAGCATTCTGATGTGCTTCGGCCTCGTTGAAGGTGCTCAATCCCAGCGCCGGATCGATGGCGTCGGCGCCGAGATATACGGTGTCGAAACACATGTTCGCGAGCGTGCTCTCGACGAGCCGCCCGGAGACGGAGTTGGATTCGAAACGGACGGTTCCGCCGGGCAACATGACGGTGTGCTGCGGGGTGCCACGAAGCGTCTCGACGATGTTGAGGCCTGTCGTCATGATGATCAGACCGGGGGCGGTGCGCAGTCTTTCAGCGAAGAGCTGCGTCGTCGAGCCGGAGTCGATGATGATCGACCGGTCGCTTACCGTCAGCGTGGCCGCGAACTGCGCGATCGCCCGCTTCATCTTGCGATTGACAACCGCCTTGTCGGTGATCGCCGGTTCGATGAAAGAACTGTTCCCGATGGTTCTTTCGCGAGCCAGCGACATGGCGAGGGCAATTCGGAAGTCGGGGACCCCCTTGAACCCGAAATGCCGGCAAAACCGCAGGATGCTGGGCTCACTGACCGCGACGGCGCGCGCCATTTCCTGCAGGGACTTGCGCATGAATTCGTCGGGCGAGGCGGTGACGTAGGCCGCAATGGCTTGGAAGGCCTTGTGCAGTTTCGGCATTTGAACCGAAATCGTTTCGATAAGAGACGGATCCAGCGGATTTGCAGCGCCGGTCGGGCCCTCCTCGACGATGATGCCGCGCACGGCCTCTTCGTCGGAACGGTCGCCTCCGTCAAACGGGCCGCCTGCCAAATCGTTGTCTTTTTCCATTTCCACTAGACCTCTCGTGTTCCGGCGCAGACGCTTGACACCCGCCAATGTGTCGGAGCCGGAACACAACACCAAAGAATAAGCTAGGGTTACGGCCTAACGGACCGGGTACGGTCCGTTAGAGTCGGAACACGAGACGTGCTCTGGCACTATTCGGGCGTTTACCGCGCCGAGATTTGCACCATCCTGGCCGAAGATGTGAATCCTGTCAGGGAACAGGGCAAACGCCGCCACATCTTGAGCCAAGATCGTGGATTGCCCCGGTATCTTCACGATCAAGGCTTGACCATCGAGAGTGCGGCCATAAACGATCGTTTCGCCACCGAGATGTTCGACGAGTTCCACCCTGGCCTCCAGGAGGCCCTGTCCGTCCAATATGAGGTCTTCCGGACGCACACCCAGTTCGAGATCCCCATTGCCAAGCGCCGGGGGAGCATCGAACGCCAGAACGCCGCCCGCCAGGGGTATCTCCAACCGGCCGGTGGGGCTGCGCCGGGCGGCAACTTTGATGAAGTTCATCGGCGGCTGGCCCAAGAAACCAGCCACGAACTTGTTGGCAGGATGATTGAAGAGTTCGAGCGGTGATCCGACCTGCTCGATGATCCCGGCGCGCATCACGACCATGCGGTTCGCCAGCGTCATGGCTTCCACCTGATCGTGCGTGACATAGATCATCGTGTTACCCAGCGCGGCGTGCAGTTTGGCGAGTTCAACGCGCATTTCCGCGCGCAGCGAGGCGTCAAGGTTCGACAGCGGCTCATCGAACAGGAAGATGCGTGGCTTGCGCGCCAACGCGCGACCGATCGCCACGCGCTGACGCTGGCCACCGGACAGTGCCTTTGGCTTGCGATCGAGCAACTGGTCGAGTTTCAGAAGTTCGGCGACCTCGACAACACGCTTGCGGATGGCCTCCTTGTCCATTCGGGCGATCTTGAGACCGAAGCCGATATTCTCCGCAACCGTCATGTGCGGGTAGAGCGCGTAGGACTGGAAGACCATGGCCGCACCGCGTTGTACCGGTTCGGCCGTGGTCATATCCCTGCCGTCGATCAGCAGCTTGCCGGCGGATATACGTTCCAATCCGGCGATACAGCGCAACAGCGTGGATTTGCCACATCCCGAGGGCCCGACCAGAACAAGAAATTCACCGTTGGCGATCGTCAGGTCGGCGCCGCGAATAACGTCTACGGCACCGAACGATTTTCGAACCCCTTTGAGTTCCACATGGACCATCAGGCAACCTCAGTTTCGCGCGCGTCAGCAGCCGTCATTTTGGCCACGAGACCCTGGGCTTTCACCCCAGCCCACCAGGGGCCATACCCCAGATCCCCTTTGTTTTTGTCAAAACAAGGGGGGATTCGGGGTTCACCCCGAGCGGGTGCGGGCAGCAGCCCGCTGGCGAAAGCCAGAATGAGAAAGGCTGCGGTTTCGGCGGTCACTTGACGCCTCCCATCGTAATCCCACTGATCATTTTTTCGGACAAAGCGATGAAGAGGGCGATTGTCGGTACCATAACGATGGTAACGCCGGCGAAGAGACCGGCCCAGTCGCCGCCGGAATACTGCATCGACGTAATGAGCGAGTAGATGCCGAGTGACAGTGTGCGTTTTTCGGGACTGTTGATGAGCACCAGAGACAACTGGTACTCGTTCCACAGACCGATGAAGTTCAAAATCGCCACGGTCGCAATGCCGGGGGCGGCCAATGGCAGCATGACCCAACGGAAGACCTCGAAATCGGTACAGCCATCCATGATCGCAGCGGACTCGAGTTCGCTTGGCAGGGACGAGAAGAAGCCTTCAAGGACATAGATCGTGAAGGGTATCGAGAGAGCCACGTAGACGATCGTCAATCCGGTCAGCGTGTCGATCAGTCGAAGCGTCGCCATGATCACGAACAACGGAACGAACAACAGCGGGAAGGGAACGCCCATGCCGGAGGCAATGAAGTTCGAGAGGGCACGCTGGCCCCTAAAATTGCCCCGGCTCAAAACATAGGCGGCCGGTACCGAAACGAGCAGGATCGAGACGACCGATACATTGACGACAATAAAGCTGTTCAGAAAGTAATCTCCGAAGCGATTGCTGATCCATGTCTTGACGTAGTTCCCAAAAACCGGATTGTCAGGAAGACTCCAGGGAGAGCCGAACAGGTCCCGCGTTTTTTTCAGGGACGCAAGAATGATCCACAACACGAAGAAGACTGAAAATATCGACCAGAATCCCACGACCAGGTAAGAGGCCGAACGCTTCAGAAAGGATACAATTTGTGAGGAGCGCATTGTCAAAACTCCACGCGGTCGCGGCGCAACAGGATGCGGATGGCGACGATGGCGAGGACGGTCAGGACGAACAGAACCACACCGATCGCCGTGGCATAACCAAGCGCGTAGACCGGCTCTCTCTGACCGAAACCCATGATGTAGAGATAGATACCCGGTGTATAAAGATTCTGGTCAATGTTCGGCCCGCCGAATGCGTAGGGAAACTCGACCATTTTAATCGCCTGCGTCGCCCACAAAACCAGAGTGATGATGATCACATCCCACATCATGGGAATGGTGATCTGCGTGAATATCTGAAGATTGCTTGCCCCTTCCAGGCGGGCCGCTTCAAACATGTCCGTTGGTATTTTGTCGGCGCCCGCGAGTATCAGAATGGTGAAGAAGCCGGTCGATATCCAAACAAGACCAACCAGCATCGAGAAGAAAACATTTTGCGGCGCGGTCCAGGCCGTCGTCGCCAGACTGGCCAGTCCCAGCTCTTTCAGAAAACTTGTCAATAATCCATAACGCGGCATGAAGACGAACGACCAGAATGTGGTGATCGCCACCACGGCGATGATGTTCGGCATGAAGATCAAGGCGCGGAACAGCTTCTTTCCCCACATCCCCGAGTTCAATAGCATCGTGAAAACGAATGCCAACCCAAAGATGAACACGCCGCCGACGAACATGATGATCGCCATGTTGTAAAGCGACCGCCAAAAGACGGTATCACTCCACAACTTGACATAGTTCCCAAGCCCCAGCCACACTGTTTGGTCGCCGAATCCGGAGGTCTGGAACAGGCTCAAATAGAACGCCTGTATTGCCGGCGCCACAAGAAATACGGTGTACAAGCCGACCGCAGGTGCGAGGAATGCCACGATCATCCGCCGACGCATCAATCCGCTCCCTGTCACTGCGACCGTTTCCGATGGGTCGGGAACGGGCATTTCCGCATCGGAGAAAACACACAAATTGCCGGAGCCTCGGTCTCCATCCAGAGCTCGCGCCTCTTTTTTGAACCGCCGGCTCCGGATGAACGCGATGGCCATCCGGAACCGGCGGGATCATCTCGCCCGTTTCGTCAGATGTTACTTGTGACTATCCCAGTATTCCTTCGTTTTCGCGACGAGCGTGCTGACAAATTCCTCGGGCGTCGTCTTCCCGAGAAACATCTTGTTGAATTCGGGATGCAGAACGTTTGAGGTGAACTCCGGATAGGCCGTGGTGAGCCCACCGCCGAACGGCGAGAGCGCCGTGGCGTTGGCCGCCGCCGTCTGTCCGTCGGCAAGAGCCGCCGGCCAGGCGACACCCCGGCGGGGGACGCCGACGCCACCCTCGGCAACGAGGATTTTCTGAGAGTCCTCGCCGATCACGTCGTTGAGAAAAGACGCCGCCTCCTTCGGATGGGCGGAATTCTTCAGCACCATGAAGGACAGGAGTCCAACTTCGAGATCGGTGGCCTTGCCCTTGCCGTCGGCGACCGCCGGGAAGTTGAAGGCCCCCCAGGAGAAGTCCTTGCCAGTGCTCTCGCTCAATTCCGTGGGAAGCCAGGAGGCGACGAGTTCGCCAAGCGTGTCGCCTTGGGCGATCGTCTGCTGGCCGGCGGGGTACTGGAAGCCTGGCGCATCGGCGGCGATGCAGCCGGCGTCCCACACGGCGCGGCTCGCCTTCGCTGCGGCGAGGACGGCGGGATCGGACCATCCTGCCCCGGACTTGTCTTCGAAAGCCTTGACGACGGCGCCGCTGCCCTTGAGCCGTTCCAGATAGTTCGAAAAGTAAAGAACGTTATAGAAACCGACATTTCCTTCAATAACCAAAGCGTCCTTGCCGGCCTTCCGGGTCGTGCGACAAAGCGAAAGCAATTCATCGAACGTGGCTGGCACACTGCCGCCAACCTTCTTCAGAAGGTCTTTATTGTACCAGAAATTGACTGTATTATAGATGTAGGGGAACTGGATGTAGTGTCCCTTGACTGCATAAAGATCAAGCACGCCGGGGAGAAAGGCCGACTTCGTCTCACCGGTCAGTTCGCCGGTCAGATCATAGCCGAGACCGTCCATTTGCAGACCGCCCGCCAGTTGGTCGGCGTCCGCGTCCATGAGATCCACCGGAATCCCGGCTTGCAGGGCGCCGCGCAGCTTTGTCTGGTTCTGGCGGCCGTTCCATACCACCTTGAACGAGGTTTCGGGGTGCTTTTGCGAATAGGCGCTCATGATCTTGCGGAGCGCAACCGCCTGCGGCTCGGGCTCGTTCCACACCGACCAGAAAACAAGCTCCGAGGCGTGAACCTGATTGGCGCCCACAACGGCGCCGGCACATACGGCCAGGGCCGCAAGGCGGGATCGCGACGACTTCTGAGGCATGGCGTGACGCTCCTCCTGTCTGTCTCCTAATGTCTGAGGGTATAGGGGAATGCACGGAAAACTACAACAAGGCAGTTTGAGAGACCCACAAAAATTTAGTTTTCCGTATAACACATGCGTCGGATTGGGCGAAATGGACCCTGTTGTCGCGCTGCGTCGCGCTCACGGCGCTTCGAGACATCACAAAATGTTAGTCGCACTACATTTTTGTCGTTGCCGAGAGTCAGACTGAAACCGGCGTCCTCCTCACATTGATTTCCACACGCCTCATCCCGAATCGAAAACGCCCCGGACGCCCGAGGGCGAGATCGATGGCGCCGCCGTTCGCGGTCCGCCGGATCCAGCGGATCGTGAAACGATCATAATCTCATCATTTTATTGATTGACTCAGATCGAAACGGCGGATTAGATGGTGACAGTAGATCAAAGTGGATCATATCGTGAAAATCGAACGCGTTTCCGCGATCCGGCACTATTTGTTCAGCAAGACATCAGCGTCCGTCCACGAGATTGCCGATGCGGTCGGCGCGTCACTGCCCACGGTGCGCCGCGATCTCCTGGCGCTCGAGGCGGAAGGATCGATCCAACGCACCCACGGTGGAGCCCGGATCGCCGACACCGCGGGCGTCGAAGCGGCCTTCGAGGTGCGTGAACAGACCCACATCGCGGCAAAGCGTGCCATCGGCTACGCGGCCTACGCGTTGATCCAGCCGGAAACGGCGGTCTTTCTCGATGCCGGGACGACCGTGCTGCAAGTGGCGCGACATATTCTCATGAAGCCGATCCCGCTGTCGGTCTTCACCAATTGCCTTCCCGTGGCGCAAATGCTCGCGGATCTGCGCGACGTCGATGTGACGCTCCTCGGCGGGCGAATGCGCTCGCGCAATGCCTCGATCCTCGGTTCCTTTGCCGAAAACATGCTCGACCGCCTGTGGTTCGATCATCTGTTTCTTGGGGCCAGTGCCATCGGCGACGATGCCTGGACCTATACGCCCGACGAGGACGAGGCGCGGCTCAACGAGAAAATGCTGTCACGCGCGGCCCGCAGCACCATCCTGGCCGATGCCAGTAAATTCAGCACCTGTGCCACCTACCGGGTTGTCGAGCTCGATAGCCGCCTGGATCTGATCACAGATGAGCGACTGGCGCCGGAATGGATCAGGCGGCTGACCCAAAAAGGCTGCGCCACCACCCTGGCGCCGATGGCCTCGTTCGATCCCGCCGATGATCCCGGGGAGGAGACATGACCGGGTTCGTCCTTGGCATCGATAGCGGTGGCACGAAGACCCTCGCCGCGCTCGCGACGGCGGATGGCCGGATTGCGGCTTTCCGTCCGTTCGCCACACTCGATCCTTCGGTCGGCGACGGTTGGCAGGACGAACTGGGGCGCATCGCGGACTTCGTGTCGGATCATCACGACACCTTGCAGGCTTCGGTGTTCGGGTTGCCGCTCCATGGCGAGGTGGCGACCTATTCGCAGTCTCAGATCGCTGTGGCGGCAACGCTCTTCGCCCCGCGGCCGATGGTCGTGAACGATGTCCGTGTCGCCTTCGACGGCGCCTTCGCCTGCGGTCCCGGGGCGCTGATCCTCTCCGGCACCGGCTCGATGGCCTGGGCCAGCCTCGGCCGGCCCGACAGCCCCCATGTCCGTGTCGGCGGCTGGGGCCCTCTGTTCGGCGACGAGGGCAGTGCCTATTGGATCGGACGAGAGGCGCTCACGCTGGTGTCGCGCCACCTGGACGGACGGGCCGCCGTCCCGGCCTTTGCCGAGGGCCTTCTGGCGGCAATCGGTGTCCCCGCCGAACAGCTGATGGACTGGTGCGATGGTCAGCCCAACCGCCGCGCCGGCATCGCCGCTCTTGCCCGTGCGGTCGATGCACTCGCCGCCGCCGGCAATGTCGATGCGAATGCCTTGCTTGACCGGGCGGCCCAGGAGTTGGCGGTTCAACTCGCCGCCGCCTGGCGCGCCTGCGGCGGTGAACAGCCGATGTTGTGGAGCCATGCCGGCGGAACATTCCGCTCGAAAAGCCTGCGTGCCGCGATGAGCCGGTACCTCGGCACGCCCCCTGTGGCACCGCGGCTGCCGCCCATCGGCGGCGCCCTGTTGCGCGCCGCCCAAATCGCGGGCTGGCAGACCGACGCGGCGTGGATCGCACGCCTCGCCAGAGACCTTGAGGGCTGCCAATAACCAATAAGCAACGACGGAAGGAAATCACGATGAAACGACGTCTCTTCCTGGCAACGGCCATGGCCATACCGCTGGCCCTGGCACTCGCGGGGCCGGCCGCGGCCACGGACAATCTCTCGGTACTTTTGCCGCCCTGGGGCACGCTGCCCAAGGACATGACGGACCAGTTCGTCGCCCAGGCAAATGTTACGCTCGACGCCCAGACGCTCGGCTGGGATGACATTCTCACCAAGATCGTCACCTCGTCGGTCGCCGGCACCGCCCCGGCGGACGCAACCGAATTGGACTGGTCGTGGATGGGCCGGTTCGGTGCCGCCAACTGGTATGTTCCGTTGGAGACACTGATCGATCCTGCGATCATCGCCGATATTCCGACGACTTCGATCTTCCGTTATAATGGACATTTGCTGGGTGTAACGTACGCCAACGATTTCCGCGTGCTGATCTACAACAAGGCGCAGCTCCTCAAGGCCAATATTGCCGCGGCGCCCAAGACTCCCGACGAATTGATCGCCGCCGCCAAGGCGGTCAAGGCTGCCAAGATCGCCAACTATCCGATCGGCCTGCCGCTGTCGGCAACCGAAGGCACGTCGACGGCCTGGTATCTCCTGACCAAAGTGTTCGGCGGCGATCTGTTTGACAAGGACTTCAAGCCGCGCTTTACCGAGCCGAATTCCGCCGGCTACAAGGCGCTGAGCTTCGAAATCACCGCCCTCAAGGAGGGTCTGATCGATCCCGCCGCCACCGGCCTGAAGGACGTCGACGTGCAGGAGTTGTTCAAGGCGGGCAAGGTCACCTTCGATCTGGCCGGCTGGGCCGGCAACATGGCGCTCTATGGCGATCCGAGCAAATCGCAGGTTGCCAATGATGTCGCCGCCGCGCTGATGCCCTCCACGGTCGGCAAGGCCCGGACACTCGGCCTGCCCGAGGCGGTCGGCATTCCCGCCAAGGCCGGCAACCCCAAAGCCGCCGCCGCCTTCATCGCCTGGCTCAGCAAGCCCGAGAACGAGATCGTCTTGTACGAGCAGCTCGGGGACATGCCGGCGCGTCTGTCGGTGCTGAAACAGCTCAACGACAGCGGCAAGCTGAAGGACGGCAATGTGCTGCTGGAGCAGGCGGTGCTGGTCGAGCCTTTGTTTGAGCAAGGCACGCCGGGCTGGTATCCGATCTTCTCGACCGCGGTTTCAACGATCATCAATCAGGCCGCCAAGGGTCAGATCAGCGTGGACAAAGCGGTCGTCGACATCGCCAAAGCTGCCGTGGACGCGCAGGCAGACTGATAAGGCCGCCGCCGGCCTCGGCCGGCGGCGCCTGTGGCATGTCTGCCGCCGCTACCGCCTCGCCCGCCGGTCGAGGGGAACACGAACGCTCGAAGATAAGCCAGAACTGATGATGCGATCCACCTTCAAGGCGGACGAGGCTGCGCTTGCCGCCGTCTTCGTTGTGCCGATCCTGGTAATCATGGGCGGGCTGGTGTTTTACCCGCTCGTTATCTCGGCCGTCGATAGCCTGTACCGGATCAACCCGATGCAGCCGGACGCACCGTTCGTCGGCCTTGCCAATTACGCCCGGCTGATGACCGACAGCAGCGTCCAGGCCTCGTGGTTCAATACCCTCGCCTATGTTGCTGCCGCGGTGGTTCTGGAAACGATCGGCGGGCTTGGCGCCGCGCTGCTGCTCGACCGCGTCCGGTACGGGCGGCAGTGGCTGCTGGCGGCCACCGTCCTGCCCTGGTGCCTGCCGCCGGTCGTCAATGCGATCGTCTGGATGTGGATCTTTAATCCAAGTTACGGGCTGCTCAACAAAATCCTGCTCGGCCTCGGGATCATTGCCGAGAACAAGGTCTGGTTCAACGACCAAGCGACGGCGCTGTTCCTGATCTCCCTCGTCCATGTCTGGCGCATGATGCCGCTGACCGCGGTCATCATGCTGGCCGCGCTGCAGAGCATCCCGGCCGACCTCTACGAAGCCGCCCGGCTCGACGGCGCCGGCCCGGTCAAATGCTTCCGGCTCGTGACGCTGCCGCTGATCGCCAGTGGTCTCGCCATTGCGCTGAGCCAGTCGACGGTCTTCGCCTTTAACCTGTTCGACGAAGCCTGGATTCTGGCCGGATCGAGCATCGATACGCGTTCGGTGATCATCCAGATCTATCTGACCGCGTTTCAGAACATGCGGCTTTCCAGCGGCATGGCGCTGTCGATCCTCGCGATGATCGGTTCGCTCGTCGTCTCGCTGGTCTATGTGCTGCGGGTCTATCGCGAAACGAGGTTCGATTGATCATGTTGCGTCCCCTATCCTCGCTCCTGGGCCGGCTCGGCATCCTTCTGGCCGTCGGTCTGCTGCTCTGCTGGTCGCTCGGGCCCGTGTATTGGTCGTTCGTGACGTCGATCACCCCACCCGTGGATTTGTTTGGCGATCCGTCCTTTTGGCCAAAGCATCCGACACTCGAGCACTATGCCAAGCTGTTCGGCTCCACCAGCCTGTCGCAGGGCAATGCCGTTCAGTCGGTCTGGCCGCAATTTTCCGCGGCTCTCCTCAACAGCATCGTCACGGCGGCGGGTGCCACCGCCGTGACCGTGGCGGTGGCGGCAACCGGCGCCTATGCCTTTGTCCGGCTGCGGTTCCCGGGACGGGATATCTGCTTTTACCTGGTGGTCGCGACCCTCGCCATCCCGGCCTACACGGTGATGATCCCGCTTTACCGGCTGATGATCTCCCTGAAGCTCATCGATACCTACACCGGCATTGTGCTGATCTATGTCTCGGCCTTCCTGCCGCTGGCCTTGTGGCTGATGCGGTCGGTCTACCAAGCGATGTCGATCTCGCTCGAAGAGGCCGCCTGGCTCGACGGGGCGGGACGCTTCTACACGCTCGTCTTCATCGTCCTGCCGCTCGCCGCGCCGGGGTTGATCGCCAGCGCCATCCTCACCTTTCTCAACGCCTGGGGCCAATTCATGGTGCCCCTGGTGTTTTCGCCGACGCTCGCCACCAAGCCGCTGACCGTGCTGCTGCCCGAGTTCGTCACCCGCAACTATGTCGATTACGGACTGATGAATGCTGCCGGCATCTTCGCCATCGTTCCCCCGGTCCTGATCGTCCTGCTGCTCAATCGCTATCTCGTCTCGGGCCTGATGGCCGGGGCGACGAAGTGACATGAGAAAGATCCAGGGAACCGGTCTCGCGTCCGGTTCTCAACTCGTCGCAAGGAATGAGCTTTCATGGCCACAGTCGACATCAACGGGGTCGTCAAGCGTTACGGCAGCCATCAGGTGATCCAAGGCGTCGATCTCACGATTCGCGACGGCGAATTCGTCTCGCTGATCGGCGCCTCGGGGTGCGGCAAATCCACGTTGCTGCGCATGATCGCCGGACTGGAGCCGATCTCGGGCGGCACGATCGCGATCGGCGGGCGCGTGGTCAACGACGTCCCGCCGAAGAGCCGCGATATCGCCATGGTTTTTCAGAACTATGCGCTCTACCCGCACTTCACGGTGGCCGAGAACATGGGCTTCAGCCTCAAATTGCGCAACGTGACGAAATCGGAGATCCGCAAGTCGGTGGCGGAGGCGGCCGAGATGCTCGGATTGACGGCGTATCTCGCACGCTATCCGCGCCAGCTCTCGGGGGGCCTGCGTCAGCGTGTCGCCATGGGCCGGGCGATCGTCCGCAAACCGAGCGTTTTTCTGTTCGATGAGCCGCTGTCCAATCTCGATGCCAAGCTGCGCGTGCAGATGCGCAGCGAAATCAAGACGCTGCAGCAGCGGCTGCGCACCACCTCGATCTATGTCACGCACGACCAGATCGAGGCGATGACGATGTCGGACCGGATCGTCATCCTCAATGGCGGGCGCGTGGAGCAGTCGGGGGCGCCATTGGAGCTCTACGACAAGCCGGCCAATCTGTTCGTCGCGACATTCATCGGCTCGCCCGCGATGAACCTGATCGAGGCCGTTGCCGCGCGGGACGCCGGAGGTCTCGTCGCCGTGACCGAAGACGGTCTGCGGTTTCCGCTCGACGGGCGAGCCGGCGTCACCGAGGGCGTGGCCCTGACCCTCGGGATGCGCCCGGGCCACCTCGACATCAGCCGCGATGCCTCGGCCGGCGGCATGCCCTTCGCGATCGAAATGGTCGAACAGACAGGCGCTGAAAGTTACGTTGCCGGCACCCTCGGCAAGCACCGGATAATGATCGCCCATGCCGGTCGGATCGCCACGGCGCCCGGACCGGCCTTCGTGACCCTGCAGCCAGGCGGATTGCATTTGTTTGACCGGGCTACCGGTCGCCGCCTGGCGTGACGGCCGATGCAACACGGAAGAACGAAAATCTCGACCAACTTTGGGCCAACAGGGGGCACTGTCCAACGTGCCGTTTTGTCAAACCGTTTGGCGCAAATTGTCAAACCAAGTGGCGCGCGAAAGAGCCTTGAATCAAAAAGCCCCTGAAAGCTGTTCGCTTTCAAGGGCTTTTTGTATTTGGATGCGGGGGCCTGCAACCGCTTTCGTTATAACTCCCGGACTTCGGCTCCCCCTTGGTTCCGCGACGACGTCGAGGATGCCCATCAACGCGCCGCGTAACACCGCGTGGATCTCGCCCCGCTTGCTCCCAGGGGTCAGCACCACCTCGCCCACCAGCGAACGGATCGCTTCAGCGGCCTCTGTCCGCAGTTCCGGGTCGGCCAGGGCTGCGGTCAGGTGGTTGACCTTGGTCCGGTAGAGTTCGGCGATGTTCGGGTGGATGTCGGGAGCATCGGCCGGAACATCCCTCATGCGGGCCAGGATATCGCCCTTCTGCCGTTCGAGATCGTCCATCCTGACCTTCATGGCGGGCTGATACATGCCGTCCTCAATCGCCGCCATGATGCCGGCGATTCCCCGATCAATCTTCTCCAGCACCTTGCGGTCGAGGTCGGTCTGGGCGCGGCGCTCCCGGTTCTGCTGGTTGATCGCCTCGGCATAGCCGCGAACGGCTTCGGCCACCGCGTCGGCGGACACCAGCTTTTCGGTCAGGCCCGACAGAATGCGCTGTTCGATCTTTTCGCGGGTGATTGTGTGGCCGTTGTCGCAGGTGCCCTGCCGATAGCGGTTGAGGCAGCCATAGCGGTCGGTGGTGACGATGCCGTACTGGCCGCCGCAGCATCCGCAGGTGAGCAAACCGGAGAACAAAAATGCCGGGCGGCGCAGGCCATTCAGTTTCTGCGCCATCGCGGCCCGCACGCCCCTGGTGACGTTCTCGAACTCCTTGGCGATCTGTTCCTGACGTCGGCGAACCGCCTGCCAGAGATCCTCATCGATCAAGCGCAACTCTGGCACCTCGGTCCTGACCCACCCGGATTCGGGATTGATCCGAGGCACGCGGGTGCCGGTCGTCGGGTTCTTCATGTAACGAAGCCGGTTCCACACCAGCATCCCGGAGTACAGCTCGTTGTTGACGATGCCAGTGCCCCGGTTGACATGCCCCCGGATCGTCGTATGACCCCAGGCATGGCCGAACGGGCCGGGAATGCCGTCGCGGTTGAGATCGGTGACGATGGCCTTGGGGCTTTTGCCCGCCGCAAATTCACGGAATATCCGGCGGACGATGGCGGCTTCCGCCTCGTTGATCTTCCGTTCGCCGCGCACCGGCTCGCCGTTACCGTCCAATCGTTTGACCACGTCATAGCCGTAGCACAATCCACCGCCGGCCTTGCCCTTTTCCACCCTGCCCCGCATCCCGCGATGGGTCTTGGCTGCGAGGTCTTTCAGGAACAGCGCATTCATCGTGCCCTTGAGGCCGACATGCAGTTCAGAAATCTCCCCCTCAGACAAGGTGACGATCTTGGCTCCGGCGAATTTGAGGTGCTTGAAGATGGTGGCGACATCGGCCTGATCGCGGCTGATGCGATCCAGCGCCTCGGCCAACACGATCTCGAACTTACCAGCCCCTGCATCCTGAAGCAGGGCCTGAACGCCGGGGCGCTGGATGATGCTGGCACCGGAAATAGCGGCGTCTTTATAGGAGCTGACGATCTTCCATTTCTCCTGCGCGGCTTGCTCCCGGCAAATGCGGAACTGGTCCTCGATCGACGACGCACTCTGCATGTCGGAGGAATAACGGGCGTACAGGGCGATGCGGGTCATGGGGCACTCCTTCTCTAAAATCCAATCTCACCCATCCGGCCGTCCCTCTTCCTCTGGCCGGTTGTCGTTGGCCGCCAGCCGCCGGTTTTTCCCCTCCCAGGCCGCCCACTGCTCGCGGGCAATCTGATGTCCGATGGCACGGGCGATAATCCGGAGGCGCGGGTCCAGACCTCCGATTGGCGAACCCCCATTTGGCGAACCATTGCTGTTCGCCGCTGGCGGAACAATAATACCGTCTTCATCCTCCTGTTTCATGGACGCACCTCTTCCAGTGTGGAAAACAATTGGAATAGGATCGCCCAAAAACAGAGAAATACTGATAGCCCTTATCTACGCCCCAGGCACCATTACCTTTGATACCGTCACGATTGCACGGACTATTCTCCCTTCCACGCCTCTCCGGGAAGCCGCTTGATCAGATAAGTTGAAACTTCTTGCGCGGCCTCGTGGATATTCCAGCGGTAGCCCGAGGACAGCAACGGACCGATATCGGCAGCGAACAGCGGCGTGTCGAGTTTTCCGGCAAGATTGCGCTCGAAAAGGGCGCGGGTGATGGTGCTGTCCTCCATTGCCACATAATGGCTGAAGGCGGCGACGACACCGGCGGGATCGAGATATGGCTGCTTCAACGCCACGGCAAGGTCGAACAGATCGCGTCCCTTGCGGCGCTGGTAAAGGGCGCGCAGCTTGGTGCCGATCAGTTCGTCGAAGGTATAGGTGGTAACGTCTGCCGTTCCGCTGAACCAACGCGACGATACCGCGAACGGCTTTTGGATCAGGCCGAACACCGTGAAATGTTCCCGCGAATTGATCTCGATCTTGAGACGCAGCCGTTGCGGCGGAATGCCTTCTGACTCGAAGCGGTAATTCAGCGTCACCCGCCCCTCGGTCTGCTTCCATTGGGACTTGCCGAGCCAGGGATCGAGCACGGTGCGCAAGGCATCGAGCGTCGGCCCAACCGGTTCGGCGCGGATTTGCACGAGGTCGATATCCTCCGAATAGCGGGCGGGCGGATCGACATGCAGTTTGTAAAGGGCTGTGCCGCCGCGAAAGGCCAGACTGTCGCGCAACTGGGGATGCGAGAAGATGTCCACCAGCGCCCGGCTGATGACCAGATCCTGCTCGACCTGGACATCTTCGACCCAAGGTGCTCGCGCCCGCCATTCGGTGATAAAGTCGCGCGGGATCATGCCTCGATCTCCACGTCGGCGTTGACGTCGAGCTTCCATCCGGCGTCGCGCGCGGCTCCGTCGCACGGCAGAGCGGGCACCAGTGGCGTGTTGTCCCGCGCAGTCTCCCGCACATGATGTTTGAGGGCCACGGCTTTATCGCCCGCCCCCGCCAGTTCCAGCAGAAACCCAAGCCTTTGCGCCCAGGGCACTGGCGCCGTTCGCGCTGCCGCGACGAGGCGCTCAGGATCAATCTGTTCCGCCAACTCGGCGATGACCGTCGCCGCATTGTCGAGGCCGCCGACGTGATGCGGATAGCCGATGAGGTCCACCGCCGTAGCCTCGACCGTGGAAACCTGGATCACCCCGCGCGGGGTGTTCAACGTCTGAATCGGCACTTCGGCAGCGCGTTTTCGGACGATGAAGGAGACCCGCACAGCGCCGCAAACAAGTTCGCGTCGCTTCGACTCGGTCATGACCTGAAATTCTTGAGGCCGGTGATGGGCTGCTCCGTGATATTGAGCGGCGGACAGCAATCCGGCATAATAGCCGAGGCCAAGCTGCTCCATCAGCGCCGGAATGAATTGGTCGGCAGGCAGACAGCCGAGCCGCTTATATTCAGGCGGGATGACGAGGTAGAAACCGTGCGCCGGGTGCGCCACCAGTCCTTGCCGGGCGAGCCGACCTAAGGCGAGCCTGACGGCGACTTCGCTGCCGCCAAGCTCCGCCCGCGCCTCCTCGGCCGTGAAATGATAGCGGCCATTGGCTGCCAGCCCGTCGATGTAACTTCTGGTGTCCGACATGGAAACTCCGTGATCAGGGGCAAAACATATCATATTTCGATGAGTTTTGCGAATGATCTCGGCAGCGCTCCCGTGATTATACCCATTCATCCCTCCCGCCGCCGGTTCCACACCAGATGGGCCGTGTCGCCATCATCGGCGGGAAACAAAGCAGCGGTGAACGGTTCGGGCAGGCTGGGATCGTCGAATTTAAGCCGCCAATAAGTGCGTGGCGTATCGCCGGACGTGTGGGCTTCCCAGGCGTCGCCGATCCGCGACGTGCCGACGAACACGCGGAATGCCGGAGCCGTATCGCCAACCCGGTCATCATTGGGAACCAGCCGGATCTTGGCGTCGATGGTGAGGGTGCGGATGGCCCCGGTCCAGCCGCCATCTTTTGCCAGGGTGAAGGTGCCGATCTGCATCTATTCCTCCTGTGTCTGCGGGATGGATGGAACGACGGGCGGTGCGACCTCGACATTCCCCGATTTGGGAGCGCGGGAGCGGCGGACGGGCTTCTCGGTCTCCGTCTGCGGCACGGCGTCTTTTCTGGCCTTGGCAAAGCCCCGGTCGCTGTCGAGGAAGGCGTCCAGCATGAACGGGATCAGATCGGCGACGC
>JARLIO010000046.1 GCA_031291675.1 Azospirillaceae bacterium | reverse complement strand
CGTCCGTGGTTCAACTCGCTTCCTGATCCCACACTTCGGTAATGAACGTCGAAACCTGGGGGCCGGATGCCTTAATTGGGCACGTCCGGTCCTGGGAGGGGGGCGGCCAGCAATGGCTGTCCCTACCTCACCGTTCACCCCGAGCGGGCGCGGGCGGCAGCCCGCGGGCCGACAGCCAAAATGAGAAATGCTGGTTCGCCGCTCCGCGGCGAGGCGGGCACGGAGTCCCGCCCCCCCTGGAAATTCGCGACAAGATCATTCCGCGATGTATTACGCCGTGCAAACCTTGCCGATGGTTCGGCCCGGGCTCCGGTCGACCGGCGTCATGGCCCCGCCACGGCCACCAGGTCTGCCCAGACCTGTTCGATCACGCTGTCCCAGTCGTGCAAACCGGGTTGGCGCAACAGGCGAAGCGTCGGGTACCACGGGCTGTCGGTTCGCACCATCAGCCACCGCCAATCCGGTGCAAAAGGCAGCAGCAGCCAGGCCGGCCGGCCCAAGGCACCGGCGAGGTGCAGCGCCGCGGTATCGACCGAGATCACCAGATCCAGATGGGCCATGATCGCAGCGGTGTCGCGGAAATCCAGGATCGCCGGATCAAGATCGATCAGCTTGGCACTCCATCCCAGTTGGGCAATCTCGGCGGCACGCGGACCTTTTTGCAGCGACACCCACCGCACCCCGGGGATGTCGAACCAGGACCCCAGCCGCTTCAGCGGAATCGACCGGTTGCGATCATTCTTGTGACCGGCACTGCCGGCCCAGACTAGGCCCACGGTGAAGCCCGGGCCCCAGCGGTCGCGCCATCGCGCCACCCGTTCTGGATCGAGCGGCAGATAGGGCACCGTGGCCGGGATCGTCGCCAGGGTCGTGCCGAACACATGGGGCAGGCTCATCAGCGGACACTGAAAATCGAAATCCGGCAGCGGCTGGCCGCGGATGATCACCGCGGTTACACCGGGAATATCCGCCATCAGCCCGGCCAGCGACGGGGCGACCTCAAGAAACACCGTGCCGCCGGACGCCGCGATCCCGGGAATGAAGCGCACAAACTGAAGCGTGTCACCCAGCCCCTGCTCGGCGTGCAACAGCAAGCGCTTGCCGGCCAAGGGTTGGCCAATCCACAGCGGCTCGGCGAAACCGCGATCGGGGGACAGGAAGCCGTCATATTTCCAGCGCCACTCATATTCCGCCCAGCCCCGCGGGTAGTCCCCGGCCTGCAACAAGCCGATGGCGTGGTTCCAATGCGCATGGGCGAAGTCCGGCGCAATGCGCAAAGCGATCCGGTCGGCAGCCAGCGCCTCGGCCAGCCGCCCCTGTTCCTGCAATGCGACGCCTTGATTGACCCAGGCCTCGGTGTAGTCCGGCCGCAACTGCAACGCCATGCGGTGCGCCGCGACCGCCGCCACCAGCTGGTCATCGGCGCGCAACGCATTGGCCAGATTGTAATACGCCTCCGGCGACCCGGCGCCGCGTGCAATGGCACGGCCATAGGCCTGTGCCGCCGCCCCCGGCTGGCGCCGTTCGCGAAACACCGCCGCAAGGCCGAGATGGCCGTCGCTATCGCCGGGGTTGAGGGTCACAACATGGCGGTAGACCCGCATCGCCTCGTCACTGCGGCCGAGTGCCCGCAGCGTCAGCCCCACCCCCTGATACAGCGCCGGATCGGTCGGCCGCAGCGCGACCGCGGCCCGGCACACCGCCAGGGCCGGATCCAGCAAACCCTGGGCCCGGAGCGCGATGCCGAGATCATTGTAAAGCTCGGGAAAATCCGGCCGCTGCCTCAAGACCTGCCGATAGGCCGCGATGACCTCGCCCCAGCGGCCCTGCTGCTGCAGGATGACGGCGCAGGCCAGCCGGGCGTCGCCGAAATCAGGCCGCAGCCGGAGCGCGACCCGATAGGCTGCGATCGCGGGCTCTGGACACCCCTGGTCAGACAGCACGGCCGCCAGCGCGCACCAGCATTCGGGATGTGCCGGATCCCGTTCGAGGGCCTGGCGAAACGCGGCCGCCGCCGCATCGAACCGATGCTGCGAGCGGAGAACCGACCCGAGATTGACCCAGCCCGCACTCTCCATCGGCGCCAGTTCGACCACCGTCTGGTAGGCCAGGATGGCGGCGTCGTGCTGACCAAGGGCGCGCAGGACATTCCCCAGATTGACATGGGCTTCGCGGAAATCGGAGCGCAGATCGATTGCGGCGCGATAGGCCGCCGCCGCCGCCGGCCAGCGTGCCACAGCCTGCAAAGCAAGCCCGAGATTGTAATGGGCCTGCGGCACCGACCGATCGAGGGCCACAGCACGGCGCAGCGCCACCACCGCCGCTTCGGCCCCACCCTGGGTTTGAAGGGCGACGCCAAGATTGATATAGGCGTCAGGGATTTCCGGTTGCCGGCTGATGGCCGCGTGGTAGGCGATGATCGCCCGATCCGGCCGCCCCTGTGCCGCCAGGATCAGGCCGAGATTGGAGACATAATCCGCGACCGGATGGACGCGGATCGCGCGCCGGACCCAGATCGCCGCGCGCCCGGGATCCGCGCCCTGATAGGCGACAATTCCGATCAGATGCAGCGCCCGATCCGCCGCCGGCTGACACTGCAGATAGCGCCGATAACCGGTGTCGGCATCACGGAGGCGCCCGGCGCGGTGGGCTTGCAGCCCGTGCTCCAGCAGCGCGGCATCGGTCGCCGAATCCCCGGGAGCCCGATTGTCGTCTTCGTTCATATCCAACCATCGATCCCGATTGCGACGCGCCCAACCGGTTGATCCCCGATCACTTGCCGTCGGGCAACGCTGAACCGGCAGCCGCAACCGAGCCTGCCCTGTCCGACATCCAGAAACAAGGCCTGCGTATCACGCGCCCCGACGGTTGCAGGCCGGAGCAACCGCCCGGATCGCGGTGTGTCACCGATCACCCGAGATGCAGCAGGGATGCCAGCAGCTTCCGGCTCTCGGACAACTGCGCCATCTGTTGATCCAACGCGGTCAGTGTCTGCCGAAGGCTGGCTTTCAACGCCGGACAAGGCTCGAAATCCGGGTCGGGTGGAAGATCGCAGGGTAGCAGCGGCCGTATTGTCGCAAGTCTGAGCCCGGCGCCATTCAGCAAGATGATGCGCCGGACGATGGCGACATCGTCCTCGTTGTAGCGCCGATAACCCGCATGGGTCCGGTCCGGGCGAAGCAGGCCCTCGCGCTCATAATAGCGCAGCATGCGGACGCTGACGCCGGTTTCGCGGGATAGCTGTCCGATCTGCACCACGCCTCGCTTGACTCTGACAGTGCTGTCACAGCGTAGCGTGCCGCGTCCTACGATGAAAGGTGCATCATGTTGAAATTGATCATGTGCGTCACAAGGCGGGCCGATCTGACCCGCGAGCAGTTCGACCATCATTGGATCGAACACCACGCGCCATTGGTTCGCGCCCATCAGCGGGTACTCGGAATCAATCGTTACGTCCAAACCATCCTTTTGGCCAATCCGGCGGCTCAAATGGCAATCCAGGCCAGTCGGGGGACGCAAGCCGTCGATTTCGACGGTTGCGCCGAGCTCTGGTGGGATAGCCTGGACGCCCATTTGGCGGCGCGGAAAACCCCGGAAGGTGCAAAAGCGCTTCAGCTCTTGATTGAGGACGAGCGCCGCTTCGTCGATCTTGGCCGCTCGCAGCTGTGGTATGGAACCGAGCGCTCAATCATCCCGGAAGAATACCAACCCGCAACGAATTTAACCCATCGCGGATAGCCAAAGGCCCGCCCCGTACGGCCACCCCGGGGGCGCTCCTCCCCGCTGTGGTCGTCGCTGCCGGGCAGGTACTCGGCGATGCCGCGCTGACCGGCCGCCTCTTCACAGCCGGGCGCGCTCATCGGACGACAGGCACACAGACACTCGGCCGGTGCGTGGTGCAAGGCGACGGGGTCGCCTTCCTCGACCTCGACGTTCTTGCGATGGCATCCTTGGCCCCCCGGGGTAGGCAAGCCGCTGAACGCGCCCCAAGGGAGTGATCGACGGTTTTCGCGAAGGGAAAGCACACCTTGCTACCAGCCAACCAAGGGTCGGAAGCGCACTACGGCAACGTCAAGGAACGTAACATTTGGGACAACACGGGATCATTACTTCACAAAAGGCGCGAGTTTTGTCTATCCTTGAGAATTAAGCAGGATAAATTTCAGGTGTTTCTGTCTGGATTTCACGGATGAATGCATGTCTGCGCGCATGGCGATTATCAAAGAGCTCAGTAACTCGTCATGTCTCGCCTTATTTTTCTTTGCGTTCGTGACAGTAATCTCTGATTCGTACATCTGTAACGCTTTATATACTGGTGCTGGCGCAACGAGCATCATGCTATTTCTGGCGTCTGAAAATTTCTCCTGGCTCTCTCGCGTGGATCTATCGTCTACCACCCCAGATAGTGCTTTGATAAATTCCTGATATTGGGCAAATTTTATCTTCCGCCAATCCGAATCGTACTCTCTCCTCCTGGTCAATACATAGGTTGCCCCTGCGGCAACAAGCGCCGTGAGGAGCGACTGTCTGGCATGTCAAGACGAAACAGCAAGGCTTAGACGAACATCGCGGGCTTTGGCATTCAGCCGGACCAGAAGTTTGTGAGCCAGAGCGACGCGGATGAGCTTTTTGGGCTTTCCTGCGTCGCTCAACT